>CAZVJF010000003.1:0-370956 GCA_964627445.1 uncultured Flavobacteriales bacterium
GAAAGAAATTAACTAAATACATTAAAGTTCCATCAGATGCAGACAATACTGGGTTCCCGTAAGATTCCAACCAAAAGGTGTAGCTAACATCTCCTGTTTTAGATACTTTCGGATTAAATAACTCAAAATTAGAATGAGTGGATTTTTGACCAGAGTCATAAATAAATCCTCTTACTAGCGTCATCATAATCATTGCCCCCCCATGTTCTTGTTGTATAGATAGCCCGGTACTTAGATTCATTAATTTATTAGCCCAATCAAATTCATATAACACCTGTGTCATTTTCCCTATATTGATTTCTCCAAATGAACCTTGGCGAAAAGCATTTTCCATGTTATCTATAATCTGATCAAAACTTTCCTCATAAGGGTTAGGGCGATCTTGTAGTGGTAAATTGCTGTTGTTTTGTTCCAAAAATGAGCTATTATTTTTAGAAGCCTCTAAATGAGTCCCTGAAGCCGGCCTCTCTACCGCTTGTCTTGCGGCTTTTACTCTTGCAGCTTGGTCCCGAAGTTGTTCAACCGTGCCATGTATGCCGCCCAGGGTTGCTCCTACAGAAGCCCCTATTTGTGCACCAAGAACTCCACTTTGGTGCGCATATCCCCAATCTCCATCACTATAAAGCAATCCTCCAATTACCCCTGCACCATAACCAGTACCACCTCCAGCTGCAGCACCCACAATAGCGAATGCTGCGGCCTTGCCATTTACAGCAGTAAAGAAGGCTGTTTTAGCTAAGGCAGGAGCTGCAATTGCATAGCCATAACCCGCAGCAGCACCGATTACTGCACCTCCTAAAACTCCCAAAAAGGTATCCATATTGGCTTCCCATTTAAATGGGTTTAATTCCCATCCATTGGCCGCAGCACCTCCTATGTAGCCACCCAAAGCAGCACCTACAATAAGCGCTATAGTTATTAACTCCTCACCATTGGGATCTGTGTATTTGAGCGGGTTATTGAGGACGTAGCTATACCGATTGTAGTTTTGCGAATTTGCACCAAATTGAATAAAGTTATCCGGACTTAACATACGGCCCAAAGCAGGATCGTACAAACGGCCATTCATATTTATGAGACCTACATCTAATAAATGTTCATGAAAGGTGTAGCCTCTATTAGTGATCTGCAACTCCTCTATGTTGTAATCCCAGGTGTAAGGGTCTCGAAGCCGCCCCCAGGCATCATAGGAGCGTTCCTCAATTACGCTCCCATCGGGTTCCAGTAGCGCCATGATAGAGCCTAAATAATCAGTTACCGGATAGTACGTTTGGGTGTTTCCATCGGGTGTTACTTGAAGAATTGCAGCAAGACCATCTGGAGCAAAAACATAGTGTGTAATAACTTGCTCACCCGATGTGTTGGTAGTCCATTCTTCACTGCCTGTAAAAATCTTCTCTTGAATATCTGTTCCATGTTCAATCCATGTAAAGCCTTGGCTACCATTTACCTTTCTTCTTTGCTGGTCGTGCCCGTAAGTAAACATCCTCCCAGGCGCTCCATTGAATTGACCAATATATTGAGGTTGATGAAAGCCGTTGTAGCTAATATGCTGATTAGCCGATGGTAAATCTCTAGTTTTTAAAGATTCTATTTTGGAAACAGCACCTGGTTTACCTTGATCATACTCCCACGTTTTGTCGGAAACATCAGATTTCATTTCAATATTGCCAGAATTGGCATACTGCATGGTAAGGACAGGGGTATTGTTTGTCCTAGAATATACCGCTACCAACCGATCCAAATGATCGTAGTCAAAACGCTCCATTCCCCTTTCACCAGGAACAAGCATGTTTTCTCTGCTAGTTAGGTTTTTTGTAGCCTTATTAAAGCTATACTCCCAATGTGAATAGATTTGTGTGCCGTGAAATGTTTTGGCACTTTCAGGTAACCCCTCTTCCGTAAAATCTTTTTCAGTTGTTAAGTGTTCTCCTCTTAACACTTTAGTGATCTGACCATTTTGATTGACTTCTTGAAGCTGCCACAATACAGTGTTACCATGTTGGATACTTTCGAGGTTTCCTTTGTCATCGTAACTATATGATATCTCTATCCCAGAGGGGTGAGTTGCTTTGCTTATGCGGCCATAATTATCATACTCGGTTTCAGTTGTGTAGGTAACATTATCTATTGTTTCCCTGTGTTCAACAGGTCGAGACTTAGAATCATACGCAATATATTCCTCATGACCGCCAGGACCTATTACTCTTGATAGTTTTCCAAGTGCATCCGGATCTTCATCAAATATGTACTCATATTCACCTTCTGGACCTCTTTTCAACGTATTTCTTCCCAAAGGATCAAAATACATCCGGTACTCTGTGTTTTGATCTGACTGATACTCTAATTGCCCTAAACTGTTATAATAGTAGTTCATGGTTCCAAAGTCAGGATCGGTAAGGCTAATTTGCATTCCGATATCATCAGTACTGGTGCTTACAATTTTTCCTCCGGGTGGGGACGATGACTCCACCATGTCCAGTGCATTATATGCATATGTAATAGAGCCCTCATTGTCAGTAACTTTTTCTAAAAGGCCAAAATAATTGTACTCCTCTTCAGTAAATCTTTGTTTTTCACCAACTTTGTTCGTTACTCTCTTTTTTCTTTCCGCATCGAAATACTGGATCTCAATCTCACGCGATCCATCCGAGGCTCTCTCTCTTGTTTTTCTTCCTTCAATATCATAACTAAACTGTGTGTAACGAGTATTTGTAGTACTAGACCCACTAGGAAAATAAACACGATAAGGCATGTTAAATTTATCAAATTCCACCTCAGCAAAAGTCCAGTTATCATCACCATAATTTTCTTGACGGCCCTTAAGGGTTTTACCTTCTGCACTTAGCCATTTCTCAATAGTAGGCTGATTATCACCTCGCGTAGTATGCTTAAAGAAGATTGTGTTTGCATGTTGATATGCTTGTAGGTCCCATTCTGTTATATATTCCGTTGTCTGATTATTATGATCAATCGCTTTGATTAAACGGCTGTTGGAGTCGTATTCATAAAAGCTGGTTAATCCGTTTGCATTGGTAGTGGATACTGGAACACCTAAAAAAGTATTCCATGAAGTTAAAATAGAATGTCCCAATGGATTGGTTTCTTCAACAACGAAGCGTCCTGTAGGATCAAAACTACGACTTACTATTTTATGTACCGTATTGGTACTACCTGGTACACCACTTTCATCTGCAGCTTCACTTTGTTGTGTTGTTTCTACAGTATTGCCAAATCTATCATACTGGTATGTTGTTATAATATGTTTAATTGCATCTGCCTGGTTGTTTTCTGTTTTACTAGATAAACTTCCATCTGTGTTATAAGCCAGTAGTGTTTCAGTGCGAAAACCGTTGTTTTCGCAATCACCTTCACAATATGAGAACGTTTCGATTTTCTGTGGAAGTTTGGGTTCTTCCCAAATGTCGCTAGGAGTATAAAAATCGGAAGAATGTGAAGATTCTTTGAGAAACCATTCGCCCCCATTTTCTTTGAAATAATGATATATATCAGTAACTACTCCATTATTAAAATGCGTTTCAGATTTGCTTCTATCACTAGTTTTTTTGCTTTCGAATTCTTCAGTAAATGTTATCGGCAAATACTGGTATCCTGTACCCGTTAAGTCATAAGAATATGAATATGTCTTTTCACTTAACAGCTCTAATGACTCTCCTTCATCATCATCGAAGTATTTTTCCTTCTTGAGAGGTACCAATAAAGACTTGTTCCAGGGCAAATCTGTAAATCCAGTATTTCCAAATGTTGTTTTTTCATAGAAATACATGTCCTCCTCACGCGTATTCTTTCTAGTAAAAACATGCTCATAACCAACAAAACCCTTCCCTTGTAGATCAAAAAGCGGGTTATGAAACTCATATTCAACAGTACGCTCCATTTCGGTTCTATTATTTCCTAAAAAAGGAAGGTAACGTACTTTTGAAACAGGGAAATTTAGCATCCCCCCTGGATAATATCCAGTAGCTTCTCTTTGAGCATATCTTTCATTTTCAATAGGTGATTTGCGTTCTATAACTATTTCTTGCTTTTTTTCATTAATGCTATTAACTAAAAAAGAACTTGATACTTCTTGTGGTGTATCTGGCGTGTGGTTAAATTCGTAGTACTTATTTACATAGCCACCATCTTGCTCCTTGTATCTTAATATCATTTCATCTTTTCCGTCACCATCAAAGTCATACACGTACGGTCTAATTCGCGAGTAAACTAGGTTGTTACCAGATAAGTTATTGATGAAACAACTGGGATCTGTATAGGGTACATGAACCGATTTAGTCGTAAAATGATTTCCCCAATTAAAGAATACAGCGATCTCTCCATATCCTCCATTATTCGATTTGATCGAACAAATATCAATATACCCATTTCCATCAAAATCAGCTGGGATAAACATGTTAGAGAAGCCCTCATAATTACTGGATAACCAATTATCTATGCCTGAAGGTAATGCGTTATCGAATATATGAGGGTTTCCGAGAAACGGATATGTGCTACTTGTAACTTTGTTAAATTGTCCCGTTCCATCATTAAAATATATAAATGCTTCAAATGCTTTCACATAGAAAATGTCGGTAAAGCCATCATTATTGAAATCCACAAACTTCATCATACGAGCTAGTCCGGGATCAAAGATCTCTTTATCATCTAGAATGTCCAGGGTATACACCCGATTGAAACCAGTTTCCGTAGCATCATACTCCAATATCTCATAGGACTCATTTCCATAAGAATCCCGTCCATAAAAGAAAAAATCTGGTTTACCGTTACCATTTAGATCTCCAAAATGAGTGTAGTCAGGTATTAAAGTTCCGCAAACACTCCAGAACGTTATTGTTTCCTCTCCTCCCCCGTGATATTTAACCTTAAAATGCCGATTTGTTGCGTCTAAATAAACTCTATCTGGATAATTATCACCATTAAAGTCCATCCGTAGGGTATAAACATTATTATCTTCCGCAACTGACAAATCGTTACCAGGTTGCATAGAAATACCCTGATCACTTATTATGGCTTTTTTAAAATTATGAACTGCAGAATTATTATCTGGAACTCGCACAAGTAAATCTTCTATCCCATCAAAATTTAAATCCTGTGAATATCTAGATGTAGCATTAAAATAATTAAAGAAAACAATATCATTTTCAGAACCAAAAAATTTTGGTTTATGCTCGTGAAAAACAAAACCATTATACAAAAGATTATCAAGAGGTTCACTTAACGTCATTTTGAACTGCTCGGAAAAATCGATATTGTTATTCCCTGTAGAGCTAAAAAAATAATATCTAGAGTTCTGAAGATTTCCAGAGTTCCAATCATTTCCAATACCAATACCAGAAGCAGGCGTAGCAACAAAATCTTTTACCCCGTCTGCATTAATATCAACAAGGTTTAACAGGTAATCGGCATCGTTTGGGAGCTCATTCAATACATCTTCTACAGTAAAGTCCATGGAATAAGGAGCCCAATCAAAATCGATATCAGGCATCTTACTACCATCCGAGTTATACACTTTTATTTTATATAACCTCTCAAAAGGTATGAACTGACTTGAAGCATACTCAAACTCATATTTTTTATATAGCTTACTCTCTCCAAAGACTGATATTCTGCGCAACATTGCTTTTTTCTCAATGTTGGCGCCTCCAAAAGCATAGGAATTATAGCTTGATGCCAACTCATCATATACAAAGGTAATTTCATGCAAAGCCTCTGATAACCCCTGACCACCATACACAATACGATCCAACACCACTTCCTTGTTCCCGATTTCCCTGTAGAAATAGTGAACGGAATTCCCCCATTTATCCCTACTTTCTGTTATGCCCCAAAATACGTTACCCTTTGGTCCAGAAATTAAGGTCTCATATTTGTTAACCAATCCATTACTATAACTTACGCTAAATTCTTCTGCGATATCATTGGAGTTAACCCTAGTAATTTCTATCGATACATCAGTTGAGTTCTCCAAATAATATTTAGACCCCAATTCATTATTGGAAGTTCCTGAAGTCTGAAAGAGCCTTTGGCCATCTAAATAAAAATTATCCGTTCTACGACTCGAAATAGGACTATTCACTCCATCGTACATATAGGTCTTGCCCATTCTAGTAATCGATGACAGGCCACTAATTGAGAATCCTATCCCCATTATATCTCGAACTTTAGTTCCATTGTAGACTACTGAAAGTTGAGGCTGCATTCCCTGTGGTGCCACTGGTACTGCAATCGGTACCGAATAATTGGCGTTACCAACGCCATCTACTGTAAAATCGGAATTAATAAACCCAGGGTAATCCTCTGTGTTTATTGTTGGCTCATTGTCTATCGAACCTTCCCAAGTCTCTGGATTATCTGGCTCAAAGTCATCAGTTACTCTATAATCCGTTTTAAACCTTATATAATTGTACCAGCCTGGTCCACCACCTGGAGTAGATCTGAACCCCTTTTGCAAATTCACAGCATCCCGAGCCACATAGTTTAAACTGAATTCGATAGGTGGCGTGGTGTTATTATCTATATTCCAATTAACTTCTTCAAAAGTGAGCTCTTCTTGCCCCTTACTTATTAAGGAAACTATTGCAAAAGAAAATATTAGTGGAATGAGCTTGTTTATCATCGCAAAAAGCTTTGGTAAATTAATTGTCCAGCAGAATCTGGTTTTACTTAGATACAACCGTATCCAGTTGTTTTTTGATGGCCTGGTTTTCCTCTCTAAGCTGGGTGTTCTCTTTCTTGAGGGCTATCATGTGCAGGGTAAGTTCCTCTACTTTTTCCACCAACAAACGGGTTACTTCATTCAGGTTCATCCCTTCTTTTGCAACTTGTTCTGCACTGGGCATGCCGGGTAACTTTCTGTTCTCCTGGATATAGGTCTCTGTTTCTTCCAGGCTTTTTAGCTTGTAGTCGTCCTCAAATACATAATCGGGGAAGTTACCGGGTTCGGTTACCGTAATGTCTTGCGCGTACAATCGCCCATCGTAATCTAACTTCAGCATGTTTGTGCTACCATCCTGAATCCAAAACACTGGTTCATTGCTTGGTGTGGTGCGCATTATATGCAAGTCGGCTTGTGGGGCGTGGGCCGTTGCAGTGTTGGCAATATCAAAACCAATACCCACACCACCGTTTTCCTTTAAAAAGATACCATTGTTGTTGTAGGTCTTAATATACATGCCACTTTTATGAACTTTGTCTGCGCTAGTATGCTGCATGCGTCCAATGAAATGTTGTCTATCACCAAAAAATAAGGTGGACTGCTGTCCTTGTGCGTCTATCACCTGGTTGGTGAAATTTAGGTTTTCGAAATCAATACCAGTCTTTGTACGCAAGTTCATTTCCCCGGTGGCATCTATCACGAACTCTTCATCTAACGCATTATTCAAAACCATTCTGCGGTTTACCGTGATGTTTTTTGCTACCCACATATTCTCATCAAAAGAAGCATTTTCTTTGAAAAAGGATAAACCTTCTACTTCTGTAGAACCATTAAGGAAAATAGAACCTTGAACATCCAAAGCACCTCTCGGGCTTTGGGTATTAATACCTACCCTTGAATCTGGATTCCAACAGCTCCCGGTAACAATAGACTCTGCACCGTTGCTATACCATGAGTTTTGTATGCGTTGCTGATTTCCCAATATAGTGCGGTAACAGCGCTCATCGTCTGTTCTTGGTAAATGGTCGGGGTCCTCCTCATCAAAATTAAATCCACCTCCAAAGCCCTCGCCTAATCCTTCCAATCCGTTAAAAAAAGATGCCATCACACGGCTAACATCCTCTGCATTTAATGCAGTTAATTCACCCGAAGGTTGGATACCAACAAAGGCCGGAGGGTTATTAGGGAAATCAGAGAGGTCAGCCTCTCTTAGGTCCCGCAAATAAGCAGTTCCATCTACTTGTAGGTCTCTATTAAAAACCGTATTAGCATCAAAGGTGATGTTTTCATCTACGGCACCTACGGTGTTTAACTCAACGAGTTGCTCGAAAGCGGTCGCAGAAGCAAACGCTATTTCATCGTCTATCGCTGCCACCTTGCTTACTCGAAGCATTTGAACTGCATCAACATCGCCATAGAATGTAACCGGAGCATTAAAGGTGCTTCCACCATTAAAGATGTTGCTACCATCAAACTTAGCTCCAGCTCGGAATTCTGCAACTTGTTTCAGTATTGCAGGTCCTTCAAGCTCGAATTGCTGCGCAGTAATCGCATCGGCATCTATAACGTTTGCATTTACAGTATCTGCTTCGATAATATCAAACTGTTGCGCCATACTGATGGCAGGTAATGATATAGCTAGGACTAGAAGGATGTTTTTGAGATTCATAATGTTTGGATATAGATTGTAAAACTTGAGTGTTATTTTTATTGAACTGCAATTTGAAATACCTTGTATTCGTCATCCATGGTTACGGAAACCAAATAGTTGCCAGCCGCTAGCATGGAGACATCTACCGCGGTACGTCCCGTAGAAACTTTTCCCTGTCGAAACACTTTAGAACCTCTAAGCGATGTTATGCGATAGGTAAATTCCCGATCTGCTGAGCAGGTAATGTTCAACAGGCCGATTACCGGATTGGGATACACGGTAACAGCTACCGCTACCGTACTTAGTTTTTCCGAGTCTTGTGTACCTTGTGCGTTACTTATAGTGCTGCCTCCATTAGCTTGGACCGTACCTGCATCGGGTAATAGTCCAGCCCTTTCGTCTCCTTCTGAAGAAATTGCTAGCGCAGTATCTGAGCTGAAAAACAGATTGGAATCTAGCTCCATCATCATTTGCTCCTGGGTGCTATCTACCAGGTTATTACCCAACAATCCGCCACATAGCTCCAACGTAGCAGCAGTGCGGTTGCCATTGTCATCGTATTCAAAAGTGATGCAGGGTTCGGGGCCTTCCACAATTCCTCCCAAACCTAATCCTTGGCCCCTAAGGGTTATGCAATTAAGGAAAATTAGTACAAGCAAGACTGTAGCTTTCATTTAACAAATTTTGCACAAACATAGTCGTCAGAAATTCTTGCTTGAATTTTGATTTCCTTAAATATCAAAATTCCAAATCCGGTTCGTTTTTCTAAACTATTAAAAACAAGTCAGTTATATCGGATAACTCAAAATATAGACAATACAAGAGCTTAAGTAACGATATATTATTTTGTTATTGATACATCTTCTTATGGGCCTGACCTATTTTCCTTATAACCCTAAAATTCAATTAGAACATTTTCCGATTTTCATAGACATCACTAACAGTAAATCGAAGGATTGAACAAGACGGATAACGCTAAATTTAGACCATAAAATCCTTTAATAATAAGTCTTCAGGACCATATTTGGCATTTTAAAAGGCACCCGCCAAGGAGTTACCATCTATATGTATGGGCCAGTTTCTTTGTGGTCACATCTATACAACAAAAAAAGCTATGCTGCTAGCCAACAGTCACCAGCTAGACGAAACTAACTAGGTGCCATCAGATCAATCCAACAACCTTTGTAGCTCTTTTTGAGCCTGCTCCTTTGTTACTTGAATTGCTACGGGCTTTCCAAAAAGGAAGTTAAAGTCGTAGTGCAATCGGAAGTAATACGTTTCCTCGCTCTTAAGCAATATGGAATGTTCTGAGCCCTTGGTTGCAACCATAGCATGTTCCGGACTGATCTCCAGCTCCTGTATGCCCTTATTTTTTAGGATTAAGACTGTGTCATTTACGGTTACTTTCATTTTTAACGCGCACCCCAGTAGCTGATGAGGTCTGTATAAAATCACCGTGGCATGCTTTGTTTTATCGGGTGTCTCCTGGGAAAAAAGGACAACGCAAGAACAACATAACACCAAAAGAATGTACCGCTTAAAAATCATATTCACTCAAATCAATACGTCTTCTTCGAAAAATTAAATCAAAATGGTAGCCTAGAGAAAGCATAGCTGGGCTAGCTTTTAATAGGAGCTCCGATGTACTATCCTTTTCATCGTTTATCATTGCCAATGGAATGATACTAAGCAATATGGCCACATACGAAAATCCCAGCCTGCGTTTATACTTCTGAGGTTTCATATATGCCAATTTCATCCGTAACTCTTTTATGTTTTCAAATTCAGTACCAAACATTAATATCGTATCCGATTGAAAAGTTCCTAAAATGGTGTCAGAAAAAAGAGCATTAGACCGAGGAGTATAAAACTTCCCTTCTTTGAAATAAATATAATTGAGACGACTCTGTTTTCCTTCCGCCTTTGCAATTACAACACCCTTAAATGGATTCAAAATGGAGCGTTCCTGTTTACTATTCACTCCTCTTAAAACCAAAGTATCCCCTGCTTCTTGGCCCTCTAGCCTATGCGAGAACCCGCAAGAGAATACAATAAGCAGAAGTGTGTAACAATAGCCTCTTACCATTTCCTTATTAATGAGCCTGCTAACTAGAGGGATTAAAGTAAGTAAGTAAATAACAAAAAGCTCGAATAATGCCTCACAAAAAAAGCCACCCAAAAGGTGGCTTTTATATCGTTTCCAACATGCAGCGGCTTATCGCATGCCAAAGCGGTTGTCGGTAATTTTAAAGGTGGTTCTGCGGTTTTCTTCGTGCTTGGCATCAGAGCACTGCACCCCGTTAACACACTCGTTTAAAATTTCCGTTTCGCCATAACCCTGGTAGCTTAATCGAGCTTTCTCCACTCCTTTTTCTACCAAAAACTCCATTACCGATTTGGCGCGTTTTTCAGAGAGCATCAGGTTATATGCATCGCTACCGCGGGAGTCGCAGTGCGAGCCTATTTCTACCGCTACCTCTGGGTTGGCCAATAGCAGGTTGGCAAGCTGTATCAACTCTAGCTTGGCGCTTTCGCGAATCTTAGCGCTATTGAAGTTAAAATAGATGTTGTTGATGGTGTATTCCTTGCCCGCTTTGATCTCACGGATCATAATGCCCAACTCCGATACATAACCAAACTGCTTGGGCAAATCTTCTTTGATAATCACCGTATCCTTTACGATTACTTCATCCCAGGCAATGTCCATGGTCTCCTCAAAATATCCAGGTACACTCACTTTCACACTGTAGTCCACGCCTGTTTCCAGCAAATAATATACATCGCCAAAAACATCGGTGTACTCGTTAGCCAGCATACCTGGATTGTTGGTTTGGTATACTGCAAAGTCGCTAAAGCGCGCCTTCATTACCGAGTTTCCTTCGGTATCTACCGGCTTAAAGCTTAGCATGTATACGGGAGGAAGCGGTTCTATGTAATGGAAGGAGTAAATATCATCTCCCCCGCTTCCACCGGTGCGGTTGGATGAAATAAAGCCTTGTTTCCCATCGGTACCTGGCAATTCAAAGAGTGCAAAATCGTCTTGAGCCGAGTTAAAGGGAACCTCCAAGTTTTCTGGAGTTGCAAAGCTGTTTCCCGTTTCTCGCGCCATAAACACATCCAATCCCCCCATACCTACGTGGCCCATGGAAGAAAAGAACAATAAGCCCTCGTTATAAATGGGATAAAACTCGTTCTCGCGTGTGTTGATGGTGGTTCCCAAATTCTCGGGACGTTGCCATAGGCCATCGAGCTTTTTGGTGCGATAGATATCAAATCCTCCTTGCCCCCCAGGTATATCGCTAATAAAGTACAGCGTGTTGCCATCTTCTGAGAGATAAGGATGCCCGGTGCTAAAAGCTCTGTTGTTGTATGGAAAAGGCATGGGATCGCTCCATACACTGTCGTTGTACACGCTATAGTATATCTCTAAGCGATTCAAAGATTCTTTCTCTGCTTTGCTTACAGGAGTTTGTGTGTAATACACGGTGTCGTAGTCTGCGGTAAACGTAGGTGTAGCTACGTGGTATGGAAAGTTTTTGCCCAAACGATATTGAAAAATTTGGTCAATACGCTCTTGGTCGTTCATGCGCGCGCCCAACAGCTCGTAGTATGGTGCTTTGTTTTCTTTAGCAACTCCCGCTTCCGCGTTTCTACCCGGACGGTTACTGCTAAAAACAAAGGTTTCTTCGCCTTCCATTTCTATTTGCTGCATACCAAATTCCGAGTAACGGCTGTTTACATCGTCTCGGTTCACCATGTCGTAGTCTTTGGGGCTTTCTTGCCACTGCATGGCCTGTTCACAACCCGCTATTTGCTCGTTGGCAAAGCTGCTGTCTTGGGGTTGCAGGTTTTTAAAGTATCCAAAAAACTGCTTGGCTTCTTCGTATTTACCATTGGCTTTTAGCATCATGGCATACTGGTAGGCCACTTCGCCATCGCGGTTGTTCATGGCGTAGGCTTTACCATACCACAGCTCGGCCATGGGGTAGTTTCGCAGTACACGGTAGCATTCTGCCAACCCTTTTACCCCCTCGGAACTGGGATTTTTATCGAGTGATTTCTTATAGTATGTAATAGCGTCTGCGTACTTATAGTCCTTTTGGTAGTCTTTGGCTATATATAAGCTTTGCTTAAAGCACGATGAAAACAAAACCGCGCACGCAATAACGCAAATAAGGGACTTGGGCGAAATGTGCTTCATAAGATCTTAGTTAAATAAATATCTGGGGTTTTCGGTAAGCTCTTTGTTTTGGATGATGCGGTAGGCCACCATAATTTCATGCGATCCCGAAGATCCGATGCTTAAATCGTTGGTGGTAAAATCGTAGGCATATCCAAAGCGCAAGTACTCCACAGGGAAAAACTCTGCCAAGGCAATAATGGAACCGTTGGAGCGTGCGGAAACACCTAAACCAATAAAATCATCGTACATCGCACGAAGATTCACATCAAACTGGTCGTTGCCGGCTTCTGTGGTTTTGTACAACACGCTGGGAATAAGATCGATAACCTCGGTTACCCAAAACTGCCTTCCTGCCATTAAATAATACGCTCTAGACATTTGTGATACCACATCGCGTTGGTCTCCGGTGTAGTTAAGCTCCGGCTCCAAAATGTTGAATACCGATATTCCACCGAAGTTCTTTTTGTCTTTGTAATAAACACCCACGCGCATGTCAAAAATGTTGACTTGCGAATTGGAGGTTGGAATGGCCATTTCGCGTTGGTCGGCAAAGGTGAGCTGGCTACCATCCATAACGTTGTTGAAGTAGCCCCCGCTAATTCCTACCGATAAGAAGTTATCGTAGCCCAAGCGCACGCGTCCGGCTACGGTACCCACAACACCGGTACTGCGGTAGGCACCCAGCTGCTCATTAATAACTTGCAGCCCCAACCCTATCCTGCGCTGTAAAATAGCACCATCAATAGAAAGGAACATGGTCTCGGGTGCGCCATCAAAGCCTACCCAATCTTTGCGGTAGCCGGCCATAATTTCTTTGTAGTCGTTGCTACCAGCCGCACCTGGATTAAGAATAAGCTTGTTAAACAAGTAGTTGGAGTGGCGTATCGACTGCTGGCCGAAGGCGGTATCTGCAGCACCCATCAGCAGTACTGCAAACAAAGCCATTATGGTATTTTTCATTGTCTTTTTCATGGTCTGAGGGTTTAGCGGATAATCATTACATATCCAGTTTTTTCAAAGTCAATGGATGGAATGGTAACCACGTAAAAATACGCTCCGTCTTCCAAGTCATCGCCTCTAAATACATTGTTGTCGTTGTCGTAGCCCTGGGTTTTGAATACTTCCTCGCCCCAGCGGTTAAATACTTGTACCTCGTTGTCAGGATACAATTCTATGCCATCGGTAACGGTCCAAAAATCATTGATACCATCGCCATTGGGCGAGAACGAGTTAAACACTTCATCGGAGATTTCCTGGTCGAAGAAGCAAGCCACCTCTTGCGATGCAGGCCCAAACTCTTCGGAACAAGCCGTTGGTGTTTGTGTACCGCGAACAATAAGGCGCACTGCCAATTGGTCTTCAGACTGTTTCATTTCCGTATGGCTAAGGTTGGCAGGATCGCTCGGAGCTTTCCAGGTAATTCCACCATCGGTACTTACTTCGTAGCCCGTAGCATTATCCACGGCTTGCCACGTAAAGCTTACCTCTTCTGCCGAGCTATTATTACCACACTGCACCACAGGTCTACCAATTTCTAGCACTTCAAGAGTCTCTATGGCTATCGGGGTACGCTTGGATGAGCAATCTCCGTTAAAGGATGAAAGGAACACCACGGTATCGCTAAATAGCGGAACGGTAACTAAGGTATCGCCTTCGAAGAAGGGCGTAATATCCGTTGCTCCGCGGTACCATTTAAAGCTGTCAAAGCCGTTGGCGCTTACTCCACTTAGCACAGCAGGGTCTCCATGGCACACGGGGCTATTCTCAAAAATAGCTGCCACTTCATCGCCATTGGTTACCACCGTTACTACCACCTCTCTCAGGTTGCTGGCACATCCGGCAGTATCTTCTACTTGTACAAAGAAATCTTCTTGGGTTAACTGATCATCGAAGTTGTAGAACACTTCAGTCGTGTAAGTTCTTCCCACAAATATGGGTTCGCTATCGCCTATTTCTGCAAACCAGTGGTAGGTTCCCGTGTCACCTAAAGCCGAATTCGCCATAAGCGTTGCACTCGATCCGGTACATATACTCGGTGCAGGTGGATCTACGGTTGGCCGCTGTGTTGCAGGCTGTACATTCACAAAGAACGATGCTCTAGGACTAACACATCCTGCCGAGTCCACAGAAGACACATAGTAGGTACGCGTTTGTGTAAATGCACTGTTGTTTTGCAGGTTTTCTAACACTAAGGTATCGCCTTCAAATATGGGCGTTCCTCCAGAAGCCTGGTCAAACCAACGGAAAGTCTCAACACTCGCATTGGCTGAATTTCCTACCGCTTGAGCATCGCCACCCGAGCAAATAGTCTGGTTGGATGGGTCTGCACTTGGAAGATCCAATAACGGTCTCACCGTTGCCGTTCCTCGTGTACGTGTACTAACGCAGCCTGTGGTGTCGGTAAATTCCGCAAAGAAGTCAAAGGTTTCAGGAATAGCCCCCGAAGCCGATAACGGATCGGTTACAAAGGTGTCTCCTACAAAGATGGGCGATGTAGAATTTACCGTTTCGTACCAAGAGATGGTTCCCGGAACCGAGTCGGGAGCACTTGCTACAAAGGTTACCTGCTCGCCATCGCAAACCACATTGTTGGGGTTTTCTATGGTAGGATTGTCTGGAGAACGGGTTACAATAACTGTGGCTGGAATGCGCACGCTGGCACATCCACCCGTTGCCGAGTCTCTTTGTTCTACATAGAAGGTTTGAGCCAGGTCGGCCAAGCCGTTATTCACCAAAGTATCGGTTATTAAAGTGTCTCCTACAAAGATGGGCGAACCACCAATTAAGTTGGTATACCAGCGGAACTCAACACCCGTGCCTAAGGTGGGCGAAGCCACAATAGTTGCGGTGTTTCCAGAGCAAATACGCTGTAATACAGGGTCTACCGTAGGTGGAATTAAGCCCGGTGTAATAATAACGGTTGCAGGTACGCGAGCACTTCTACATCCGCTAGAATCTTCAACTTCCACATAGAATATCTTGGTAATGTCTACCAATGATCCGTTGCTGCTCACCTCGGTTCTGAAGGTGTCTCCCACAAAAACAGGACTTCCACCCAGCAGGTCTTCGTACCAGTAGAAGTTAAATGCATTGCCCAAAAGCGAGCTGGCAACAAATTCAACCTCTCCACCCGAACATACTGAGTCCACCAGCGGAGAAACCACAGGCACATCCAAAGCCGGACGGATAATTACGGTACCGAAATTGCGCACTGGGCTAATACATCCTGCGGTATCCACAGCTTCTACATAAAACAGGGTGTCTAAATCGAGGCCCGAAGCATTGGTTAACGGCCCGGATACGAAGGTGTCTCCTTCGAACAATAAATCGCCATCAACGGGTGCGTTGTACCATTTGTATTCTGCGTCAATTAACGATGTTGCCGTAAGCCGAGCGCTATCGCCTTCACAAACAAAAGACAATGGGGGATTTACCAACGGAATGTTTGCCGATGGTCTTATGATTACAGTAGCTGGTGTGCGGATGCTTCGGCAGCCGTTGGCATCTACAGCTTCTACGTAGAAAATACGCGTTAGATCGCCCGCACCGTTGTTAATTATGGTCTCCGTAGTAAAGGTATCTCCCGTAAATATGGGGGTTCCTCCCAAAAGATCTTCATACCAGTTAAAAGTGACGTTGAGGCCTAACAAATTCCCAACAGAGTTTGCAATAAAAATGGCGCTATCGCCAGTACAGATTACATCCACCAAGGGGTTTACCAACGGCACATCCAAGGCAGGACGTATCACCGTAGTTGCAGGGGTACGTAAGGACTTACAACCAACCGTATCTTCTGCTTCTAAATAATAAACTTCAGTAAGATCTAAGCCGGTATTGTTGGTTAAGCTGGGCGAGGTAAACGTATCTCCGGTAAAAATTGGAGATCCGCCCAGTAAGTCTTCGTACCAGTTAAAGGTAACATCCAGACCCAACAGGTTACCTACCGAGTTTCCAACAAACACAGCACTATCTCCCTCACACACCGTTTGTACGGGTGGAGTAGCTAAGGGTACATCCAAAGCAGGACGCACTACCACAGTTGCTGGGGTACGTATGGATTTACAACCTAGGGAGTCTTCCGCTTCTAGGTAATACAATTCCGTAAGATCCACCCCAGTTCCGTTAGATATACCAGGTGTGGTGAAGGTATCTCCCGTAAAAATTGGGGATCCACCCAATAAATCCTCGTACCAATTAAAGGTAACATCGAGCCCAATAAGGTTTCCTACTGAGTTTCCAGCGAATGTAGCACTGTCGCCATCGCAAATTGTGGCTACCGGAGGTGTTGCTACAGGCACATCCAATGCTGGACGCACTACCACCGTTGCAGGCGTTCTTAACGATCGGCATCCAGCCGTATCTTCTGCCTCCAAATAGTAAATTTCGGTCAAATCCAGTCCGGTTCCATTGGAAATAGACGGTGTTGTAAAGGTATCTCCTACAGCCAATTCGGTGCCGGCTAAGAGCGTATCGTACCAGCGGAAGGTGACATCCTGCCCTAGCAAATTGCCTAAAGAACTTCCCACAAAAACTGCACTATCCCCATCACAAATCGTGTTGACTGGCGGGTTGGCTAAAGGAAGGTCCAAGGCTGGACGGATAATAACCGCTGCCGGTGTACGCAGCGATTTACAACCATTTTGGTCTTCTAACTCTACCCAAAACAATTCGGTAAGGTTGGTGCCTGTGCCATTGGTGAGTGGCCCCGTGTTAAATGTTTCTCCTTGATTTAATAAGGTGCCTCCCGTGGGTGAGTCATACCATCGGTAGGTGATCCCCGCTCCGAGTAAGCTGGAAGCCGTAAACTCGACACTATCGCCATTACATATAATATCGGTAAGTGGGGTTACCAGTGGCACATCTAAAGCTGGTAATATGGTAACGGTCACCGGAACTCGAATAGAGCGACAGCCGTTGGCATCTTCAGCTTCTACGTAGTAATCGCGAATTAAATCTACAGGCCCCGTATTGCTTATGGCTCCTGTATTAAAGGTAACTCCTTGTGCAATAGGATCCTCGTCCAACAAATTGTCGTACCAATAAAACTCCTCGGCCTCGGGAATAGAAGTAGCTGTAAACTCAACCGAATCTCCGGAACATATGGTGGCCAGAGGTGGGTCTACCACAGGTAGCGCAACAGCAGGCAAGACTACAACAGACGCAGGTGCTCGCAACGAAACGCATCCGTTTTCATCTTCAACTTCTACGTAAAACATTTCGGTGATCTGCAAGGCCCCTCCATTAGGTAGTGGACCGGTATTAAACTCAGCCCCTTCGTGCAGTAAATTACCCGCAAGCGGATCATCGTACCAACGGAAGGTTGCATTTCCAAACAATGATGTAGCATTAAAGGTAACGCTGTCGCCAGGACAAGCGGTTTGTGCCGGCGGTGTAACTGTAGGTAAATCTAACGCAGGCAGTATGGTAACGGTAACTGGAATGCGTACACTTTCGCATCCATTAGCATCTTCCACGGCTACGTAGTAGGTGCGTAATAAATCGGTAGCACCCGCATTGTTAATGGGCCCTGTATTAAAGGTTGCACCGGTGAACAGCAAGTTGCCTCCCAGGAGCTCATCGTACCATTTAAAGGTGGGATTAGCCAATAGCGAACTAGCCGTAAAGGTTGCAGACTCGCCTGTGCAAATAGTCTGTATGGGATTGTCTACCAAAGGAACATCGAGAGCTGGCAACACGATGATGGCCACCGGAGTGCGCAGGCTGCGGCAACCGTTGACATCTTCAAACTCTGCAAAGAAGGTAAGGCCTAAATTGGCGGCTCCCGTATTTTCGAAATCCAATTCAAAGGTATCCCCTGTAGCTTCTAGATTACCGCCAACAATCGCATCGTACCAGCGAACCGTTCCACCCACTGGCTTATTTACGGTGTACAGTTTGGTAGTGTCACCAGAACAGATAATGGCAGGATCTGCCACGCCAATAGGCACATCCAAAGTAGGAAGCACCACAGGTGGCACGGCCAAAACACGAGGGCTTTCGCAGCCATTGACATCCACTCCACTCACGTAAACATCTTCAGCCAGTGTTAACGGACCGGTGGTGTATTCATTGGTGCCTATTCCTTCAAACAAAAGATTGCCTCCAACTAAAGCATCGTACCAGCGAAAATTGGGGCTCCCAAGTGTAGCCGTTGCGGTGTAGGTAACCGATCCTCCATTACAAACTGTAAGGGGGCTCGGTGTTGCAGCTACCACATCTACGTTGGTTTGTAGGGTATTTACGGTAACCGTAAAATCGGTATACGGGCTTACATCTCCGGTGATAGGATCTACCGTGCGTACCCGATAACTGGTTGTAACCGCTAAGGGGCCCAATACAATGGAATCGGACTCCTGTAAGAAAACATCGGGTCCTAAAAGGGGATCTTGGTACCACTCAAAGGTAGTACCCGCAGTTCCTGTAGGGTCGTTTGCTGTAAGCACCGCGGAGCCGCTAAGACAAATCGAAAGATCGCCTACCACATTGGGTGGCGATGCAATTTGTGCCTGAGCTACTGCGCCTGCCGACAACACCAGCGCGATTAAAACTGCTTTGAAGGATTTTAAAATGTTCATAGGTCTGTTCAGTTTGCGGGTACAATCAAATGTAATGATGCACATATGTGACGCGGGAAATTCTCTTTGAATAGCTGTTTTTTATCGTTAACCGACACAACGAAACAACGATCATTTAACCCTTGTTTAACAAATAAATCTAAATTTTAACAAGCCACATAATATACTGCCTAAACTCAGTAAAAACCATATTTCGTTACTTCGCGTTTCTACAGACACTATGCATAGCAGAATCCTCCTACTCTTATTTTTTGCCCTAGGTTTTGGGGTTTATGGCCAAAATTATTCCCATTACCGTGAGGGAAGAATTATGTTTTTTTTAGATGATTTTAAGGATTCGATTTACACCTTCGAAAACTGGGATCCGCGATTTCCTTGGGGGCCATACACCCACGGTTTGCACTATAACACGCCACGCCAAAACTTCACTTTTACCGAGGACGGTTTCCTGGAAATCGAATCTCGGTACGAAAACTACACCGGTGAATTATGGGCTTGGGACAGTGCGGGCAACTTCTACACCTACGAAGAAGATTTTGAGTACACCTCTGGGATGCTCTACCACAAACAGCCCGTAGAAGAGGGCTATTTCGAGTGTCGTTTTAAGACCAGCAATGCCCACGGTACCAACGCTGCTTTTTGGCTGTATGGACCCGAAGCCACAGAAATTGACGTGTTTGAAATAAAAGGCTCGGAGCCCAACAAGGCGCAAATGACCTTACACTGGAAAGATAGAGATCCCATTTCCAGAAGTTCTCAGAATGCCAACAATATATACCTTCAGGAAGGCACCTTTGCAAGCCAATTCCATACCATGGGCGTGTCCTGGACGCAAGACGAAGTGCGATGGTACTACGACACGATACCGCTACGCGCCAACGGTTTTGACGAATTTATACGGTCGCGACACGTCCCGCAAGTGCCCATGCACGTTATTCTAACCCAAGAAGTAGGCACGATAGACAAAGAAGTAGACAGCACTACCTACCCGGGCACCTTTAGCATAGACTACGTAGCTTTTTATCAGCAAACCTCGCTCGTAGCCCCACGTATCATCAGCCATACCCCTATGCAGTACACGGTAAACCAAAGCTTTGAAGTAGCGAGAGAAGATCTACAGGTATGGGATAGTCTTGGCTTCTACCCGAAGGCACACCGTGTGAATGTTCTTCCAGGCGCGAACTACAGCGTCATCAGCAACCGCGTGTACCCCGATCAGGACTTTTCGGATACCCTCTTGGTTACGGTTACAGTGGACAATGGCATCGATGAAAGCGCAGTCTATGAAATCCCCATTCCATCCGATCGTACCAATGGTATTTATTCCTTACAAGAGGCCGCCAGTTGGGTCTACCCCAATCCAGCAAGGGACTTCCTTACGGTAGCAACACCTTTTCTGCAAATTAGCCTTGTTGCCCAGGATGGACGCGTGGTAAAGTCCCTTTCTGGGAACAACCAGGAGCAGTTACAAACCTATATTGGCAACATAGAGGCGGGACTGTACCGCTTGCGCATAAAAAAAGAAAAGGGAATCGTCACGATTCCCTTTGTTAAGCTGTAGTGCGTTTCAAACTACATCCACACACCAAAAATCAAATACATCAATCCTACCAAAAACAACACCAGCGATATTTTATTTATACCGTGCATGGTTCGTATTTCCAAGGTGCTCTTATCCTTTTTTGCGTTCGGATTAAAAAGGTCCTTTAGGTAGGTGAGTATCTCTTTCATTGCTATAAAATTTCTAACAGCTCTACTTCAAATATCAGCGTAGAATAACCCGGTATTTTACCTGTAGAGCGCGAGCCATATGCCAGGTCCTGCGGGATAAATAATCTCCACTTGTCTCCTGGATTCATAAGCTGTAGCGCTTCTACCCAACCACGAATTACACCATTTACAGGGAATTGCGCTGGGCGACCTCGCTGTACTGAACTATCAAACACGGTCCCATCAATTAATGTTCCGTGGTAATGTACTTTAACGCGATCTGTAATTTCGGGTGTTTTGTTGCTCTCTCCTTCGGTAATTACTTCATATTGCAAGCCAGATGGTAAGGTAGTAACGCCTTCTTTTTTGGCGTTTTCAGCCAAAAACGCCTCACCTTTTACCTTTACGGCCTCTGCCTCACGTTGTTGCTTTTTTCTAAAGTAATCCGTTACATAAGCCTGGGCTTCTTCTGTAGAAAGCATGGTATTGTTTGCTACTAAAAAATCTTCTACCGCTTTTACAAAAGCAGGAGCGGAAAGGGTATCTAAATCTTTTTCTAATAGGTTGCTGGTAACCCCTAATGCCAAACTGTAGCTTAACGAATCCAATTCCGTTTTTAAGGCAAAAGGCTCTTCCTTATCTTTTTTCTTCCTTCCCCATTGGGCTTCTACTGGAAGTGCTACTGCCAAAATCAATCCTAGAAATAGTAATCCTTTTCCTCTCATCTTCTGTTTATTTATCGTGTAAAGGTCCATTTTTTATCGGTACTCATATTGGGGTTAAAGGCGTAATCCTCATAATTAAAGGCTTTGAGGTCTTCCGCCTTAACCAAATTCTCCTTAACCATAAAGCGTGCCATTAAGCCACGTGCTTTTTTGGCGTTAAAGCTGATGGTCTTGTAATTGCCATCGGCTCGCTTCTCTTTAAAATCTATTTCCAATACCGGAAAAGCAAAGTTCTTAAGCTGGGCAGCTTTAGCATACTCATTGGATGCCAAATTTACCAATACCTTTTCTTCTGCTTCATCCTGAGCTTGAATTTGCTGCTCCAAGGCATTTTGGATTTTTTGATCCCAAAATTTGTACAAGTTGCTCTTAGCAGCTGTCACCTTAAAAGGAAGTCCCATCTCCAGTCGGTAGGGCTGCATTAGGTCTAAAGGCTTGAGTACTCCGTACAATCCAGACAAGATAGCCACCTTGTTTTGCAGGGATTGCAACTCCTTTGCATCCAAACTGTAACTGTCTAAACCCAAGTACACATCGCCTTTAAATGCCAGGGCTGCCGGACGTGCGTTGGTGTCCTGCTCAAAGCTTTGCGAAAAATTTTGGTAGCGATCTACATTTAAATGTGCGATTTGCTCGCTTACATTCATTAATTTGGCCAGGCGATTGGGACTGTAGTCCTTAATTTTACTAACCAAATACTGAATTTCATCCTGAAACTGAGGCTGCGTTACAAAAGGCACCTCGTAGGATGACTCAAAATCCAATGTTTTTGCGGGAGAAAGAATAGCCAGCATGCGCTATTTTTCGGGCAAAAGTAAGTTTTATATTGGGTTTTAACCCCGACCATTTATGGAGTTTTCAAATTTTAAAGAATTACAGGTGAATGAAGGCCTGGTAGAAGCACTAGGCTTTATGGGCATTAGCAAACCCACACCCATACAACAAAAAGCCATTCCTATTTTATTGGATGGAAAAGATATTATCGCCTGCTCACAAACGGGAACTGGTAAAACGGCCTCTTTTCTTATTCCCATTATTCAAAACTGCCTGGATAAAGACGATAGCGAAACCTATGCCCTTATCCTCTGCCCTACCCGAGAGCTGGCCTTACAAATAGACCAGCAGTGCGATGGCATTGGGTATTTCTGCAGCATCTCTTCCATGACACTCTACGGTGGTGGTGATGGCGATGGATTTGTGCGCGAGCAAAAATCCCTAAAAGCCGGCACCAACATTATCGTAGGTACGCCAGGAAAAGTTTTATCGCACCTAAACCTGAACCCCGAGTGGGGCAAAAAAATAGAGGTTTTTGCCTTGGATGAAGCCGACCGCATGCTGGACATGGGTTTTGTAGATGACATCCAGCGCATTGTGAAGTATCTGCCCAACCGCAAGCAAAATATTATGTTCTCGGCCACCATGCCGCAAAGCATACGCAAATTGGCACGTGGTATACTGAACGACCCAGAGGAGATCTCTTTTGCCATATCCAAACCAGCCGAAAAAATTAAGCAGCGAGGCATCAACATTGCCGAGGAAGACAAACCGGAATACCTTCTAAAATGGGCCAAGGACAACCGAGACTTAAAAAGCGTCATCATTTTTTGCAGCACTAAGTCTAGCGCCAAGTTTGTAAGCTACAAGTTTCAGAGTTCTGGTTTTGCCGCTAAAAGTTTGCACTCCGACAAAGAGCAAAAAGAACGCGAAGAAATCCTGCAACAATTTAAATCGAAACAACTGCGCCTTTTGGTAGCCACCAATATTGCGAGCCGCGGTATTGATGTGGAAGATATTGATGTGGTAATAAACTACAACGTACCCGATGAGGCTGAAGACTACGTGCACCGCGTAGGTCGTACGGCCCGTGCCGAAAAATCGGGTGAAGCCATTACCCTAATTGCACCCAAAGAGCAGCGCAAATGGCTTAAAATTGAGGAATTGATAGAGCGCGTTATCGAGCCTGAAAACCCCGAAGGATTTAACCCCCCCCGTTTCGACCGCGAATACCTTGCAAAACCCTTTAAGCGCAAGCCCAACCGAGGTGGTGGCGGTGGCAAAGGCAAAAAAGGCGGCCGAAAAAACTTTAGAAATAAAAAGCGAGACGGAGCCCCAAAAGGGAATTAGGCTTACACCACTCCAGAAACCCTTCAAGGATTCATAGAGGGTAAAGCCTTGCAGGCCACGGAGAAAATTGAAAAACCCTTGAAGGGTTTTAAGCCACAGGACATTCTAGCCAAGGCATTAAGGCCACCCTTTTGTTGTTGCAACTACAGCACCTTACAGTTTTCGATTTGCGGTAATCGTTTTAAATTGAATTTTTAAATGCATAATAGTACATTCGTTCATCAATTTTGCCGAACCTGAAGACTGCAAGAAACCTACTATTGCCGTAGTTTAAACTTAGAGACGAATGCGAAGAACCCTCCAAACCATAGTACTGACTACCCTCTTTGGTTGCAACGCAATGCTGGGCCTGAAAGAGCCCAGGATTTTATCGGATTCTGAATTTGCTAAGCAGAGTCAAAAGTTCAACATAGACACGAGTATGCATACGAGTCTTTCTAAAGAAGCCATAAACCAGCTTAAAACACAACCGTACAAGCCCAACTGGGAAGTGGGTTTTAGACCGCTTCAAGTTCGGATGTATAACGGAAATGGTAGTCTTATTTCACAGTATTCCACCTGTGAAGGGTCGCTTAAACGGGCTGGTATTTTCAACACATTTCCTCCTAAAAACTATTATCCACTCGATTCCACCTTAACCATAACCGATGAACTCGCATTACACCGCAATCCACCAAAAGTAAAATACCAGGAAAATGATTTGACGGTTTTTGTTTGGTGGGCAAGCTGGTTAGGTCGCCCCATGAAAAATTTAATTGAGGAAACGCAACAGTACGTGGCGGATCATCCCGATAAAAACATAGCCGTATACTACGTGAACGTTATGGAACGGCAATAGACTTTAGGTGAAACCTAGCAACCCTTGAAGGGTTTAAAGCGGCAACCAACGTAGCTTTGCAGACCGACAATTACCAGTTTGGTTTTTACCCCAGAAACCCTTCAAGGGTTGCTACAGAGTATAGTCTGAACACCAGCGGGAGAAATGAAAAACCCTGGAAGGATTGTAAGCCATTGGCAACAATACTTTGCCGACCATCAATGCACTTACGAAAAACAATGCCCCTAGAGGGAATTAAGCTTATCGTACAGCGCATCTACCGACTCATCAAAGTCGGTTTTTAAGTTGGCAAAGTAGCCGCCAATGGCATCTTTTTGTTTTTTGGGGTAGTTGTAAACCCGTGAGGTGTACTCATCTAGCAACTCCACCGTGTCGTGCAGTAAAGCATCTGCTTTTTCTCTTTTTTCTCCCTCTGCGCTAAGGAAAACCGGGTAGGCTTTTCCGGCAAAGGCATTGCATTGCTCATGGATGTATTTCTTAATCTCACGTTTACTGGCCATAGTTGCTTACTCGTTATCTCGATACAGCAATAATAGTGCGGAATGCGGTATAATGATAAACTTCTCGCCATTAAATTCAATGTCGTACGCACTATTTTGCAAATACACGGCCATATCTCCGGGTTTGGGTTGCAACGGAACATAGCGCACATCTTCTTTGTTTGCTTTCCAAGGTTCATCGATGTCATTGAGTGCAGGAATGGGGTAACCCGGCCCAACATTGATGACATAGCCGCGGTAAATTTTCTCCTTTTGGTGAACACCTGGAGGCAAATACAAGCCGCTATTGGTTTTTTCAACCGGTTTAATTGGTTTAATTAGCACGCGATCACCTACAACAATCAACTTATTTAACTCTGCATTTTCCATGAGCAACGGCTGGATTAAAAATTTGGCGCCAAAAGTAGCGCTTAATCGCATAGCCCCTTACGTACAACCCACTCCTCTGCTCCACTTTCCCATATTGAATGAGCACCTTGGCTTGGAGCTCTTTTTAAAGCCCGAGATGTTTAACCCAATACGGGCGTTTAAAATACGGGGTGCGTTTAACTGCATCTTAAAAAACAGAGAAGCCATTCCTGCGGGTGGCGTTATTACCCACAGTTCTGGAAACCACGGACAAGCACTGGCCTACGCGGGGTATAAGCTAGGAATACGCGCTACCATCGTGGTGCCAGAAAATGCACCCAAAGTAAAGGTGAACGCCATGAAAAAATGGGGCGCTACGCTGGTATTCTGCAAGAGCACCATCAAAGATCGTGAGGAAACTTGTGCCGCTATCCAGGAAAAAGAAGGCCAGTTTTTAATTCCACCTTACGACCACCCCGACATTATTGAAGGCCAGGCCACCGCGGCTGAAGAAGCTTTTGCGGTGCAAGATTTCGATGCCGTAATTGCCCCCGTAGGAGGCGGTGGGTTGTTGGCTGGAAGCACCCTGGCTGCCAAAGCCATAAACCCCAAAGTGCAGGTTTTTGGAGCCGAACCGCAAATGGCCAGCGATGCCTACCACGGCTTTTTATCGGGTGAGCGCGTTACAGAGAGCGTACCCAAAACCATGGCAGATGGACTAAGAACTACGGTAGGCGTGCACAACTTTGAGATCATCAAAAAGCACGTAAGCGATATTTGGCTCTGCTCGGAGAACCAAATTTTTTCCTGGGGACAAACCCTACTGGCAGATTACAATTTACTGGTAGAACCCTCGGCTGCTACCGTTTTAGCCGCGTTAGAGCACAACAAAGAAAAACTAACTGGAAAGAAGGTATTGGCCATACTCAGTGGCGGGAATGTAGCGGCTGATTTTTACTCCGCAAACGAGTACGCCATTTGATGCAATACCTCATGCAACTGCGGTAGCAGTGGTTGCACACCATCGTTTTGTACCACGTAGTTTGCGAGCGTCTGCTTCTTGGCATCGCTCCATTGGTTGGCCATGCGAGCCCGAACTTCCTCTTCCGTAACGGAATCGCGTGCTACCACACGCTCTACGCGCAATGCTTCGGGAGCGGTGACCAATAGCGTGGCATCGCACGATTGGTAAATGCCCGTTTCAAATAAAATAGCGGCTTCTTTAATTACCCAAGGATGCGTTTGTTGGGCGTGCCATTGTTTAAAGTCTGCTCCCACCGCTGGGTGGATAATAGCATTGAGCGCAGCCAACTTATTGGGTGCGCCAAAAACCTCGGATGCCAATTGCTTGCGGTCTAAGGCATCACCAGCAAAAACACCATCGCCAAATTCCTGGCGAATGGCCTGCAATACTTCCGGATTGTTGTGGGTGATTTCCCGAGCGCGCACATCGGAATTGTACACAGGAATACCGATGTGCTCCAGGATATTGCATACATAGCTTTTACCAGAGCCTATGCCTCCGGTAATTCCCAATATTTTGGGAAAAGCCATGTTTATCTTTTCTGTTGGATATCGGCTTTACCGCTGGGTGAAAGCGCTGCCTTATCCACCTTAACCTTACCGTTTTCTAATTCCAGGGTTACGGTGTCCTCGGTAATGTCTTTTACCTTACCGTGAATGCCACTTAAGGTAACCACACGGTCGCCCTGTTTTAGGTTTTCTCTAAACTGCTTAGCCTCTTTACTGCGCTTCATTTGTGGGCGTATCATAAAGAAGTAGAATACTACCAATACACCGATCCACGGAATTAAAGAGATTAAAGGATTTTGACCCTCTGCTGGAGGTGCCATTAATAAAACTGCTAGGTTATTCATAACAATACTACTGTGGTTGTTGTGTTTTTGGAGTGACCACAAATCCAGCCAATACGACTGTATTTTTCACTGGCACGGTGTTTCCGGCCAGGAATACTTTTATACTCTGTTGTCCACTTTTTTTGTCGCTGTTAAAAACGGCTTCAAACGAACCGCTTTCTCCCGGTTGGATGGGGTCCTTCTCCCAGGTATCGACCACGGTGCATCCACACTCGCCATAAATACTGCTAATGATAAGCGGAGCCTCCCCCGTATTGGTAAACTCAAAGGTGTGCTTTACAATTTCGCCCTGCGAGATGGCTCCAAACTCGTAACGTGGATTTTTGAAAGTAACCGCTGGAAGTTTCTTCTTCTCTGGATTCTTGGCTCCTGTAGCGGTGTTGTTGATGATGTCGGAATTGATTTTTCCTTCTTCACTTGGACCACATGCCACTACAGCCAGGGCCAATAGAATAAAGATCCCCAATGTTGTTCGTTGCATAGTTTATTCCATTAAACCGCGACCGGTCTTGTTTATTTTCTCTTGTTCGCGCAAGGTTTGTATGGCTTTGTCTAAAATACCGTTTACAAAATTCTTGCTCTTGTTGGTGCTGTACTCTTTGGCTAAATCAATGTACTCATTGAGGCTTACCTTTACGGGTATGTCTGGAAATTGCGTCATTTCCGTAATGGCCATAGTCATGATGAGTCTGTCCATTAAGGCAATGCGTTCTGCATCCCAGTTTTTGGCCAGTTGCTCTATCAGCGCTTCATTGTCATCGTAACCCGACAGAGTGCGGCTGAACAGATTTTTCACAAACGCAGCATCTTCATCGAAGTCTTTGTAGAGTGACATGAGCTCCAAAGCTCCATTCTCTTCGATAGCGTCTAAGGTTTTAAGCACGTTTACGGCCACCAAATCCAGGTCATCGCTCCAGAATATGCTTTGCTCTTCCAGGTGCTTTTGTAGCGCCTCGCTGTTTACAATGTACTTGCGGAAAATCTTTTGGATGATCTTTTTGTCCTTAGACAAGCTCTTCTCGGTATCCTTGATGTAGTTCTTGTACTCTTCGGACCGAGAAAAGGTTCTAAAGATTCCATCGATAATATCCGGGTCGTTTTTCAGCCAGTCTATCTTAAAGGCTTTTACCTTCGCTTGTAACTCCTCGGAGTTTGCCAATGCCGTAAGAATGCGGTTTTCTGCAAACACTTCTTCGGGCAATTGTGTAGCTGCTAAGCCTTTTTTGTCCTTGCGGTTTTCCTCGGCTCGCTGCTGTGCAAAGGTGTGTAGCTCGGCCACCAAATCCAGCATTAGCACGTACAGCTCGTGTACTTTGGCTATGCCGGTTTGCAGGTTCTTAAGCCCTGTTACTTCGCCATTATCGTTTTGATAATGAGCGTACAGAGCATGTAAGGTTTTGAGTCGTAAGTGCCTCCTGTGGAGTAATCCCATTAATAGCTCAATTTTACACCGCCTACGGCTTCTATTCTAGCCTCTGCCAATTTGTTGGCCGCAAGATAAGTAGGAATTTGATCCTGCTGCGACTTCTCAAAAATGTTGAGGGTAGTATTGTAGATGTTTTCGGTTTGCTCCTGCACCATATCCTTGTTGTACCCAATAACCTCGGAGTAGCAGTTGATAATTCCACCCGCATTAATTAGGAAGTCGGGTGCATAATAAATTCCTTTTTGAATTAAGGCTACCCCGTGCTTATTCTCTTCGGCCAGCTGGTTGTTTGCAGCACCGGCAATTACCTGGCATTGCAGTTTTTCGAGCGTTTCATCGTTAATGGTTGCACCCAGGGCACAAGGTGCATAGATATCCATGGGTGTTTCGTACACATCGGCTGGAGCTATCACTTCCACCCCATTGTGCTTATCGGTAACCAGTTTTATAGAGTCTTCGTGAATGTCTGAAATCTTAATCTTAGCGTTTTCCTTCGCGATGTAATCAATAAGGTAGCGACCTACGTTACCACATCCCTGCACCATAATTACTTTACCTTCTAGGCTATCGGTGCCATAGGCTTTTTTAGCAGCCGCTTTCATGCCCATGTATACCCCATATGCGGTAACCGGAGAAGGATCGCCACCTCCACCCAAATGAGGCGGTTTGCCGGATACGTGCTCCGTTTCCATGGCAATGTATTCTATGTCTCGGGTGTTAATGCCTACGTCTTCGGCAGTAATATATTTCCCGCCCAAATCGTCCACGAAACGGCCAAATCTGCGGAACATAGCCTCGGTTTTGTCCTTGCGGCTATCGCCAATGATTACCGCTTTACCACCTCCCAAGTTCAATCCAGAAATTGCAGACTTATAGGTCATGCCGCGCGACAAGCGCAAAACATCGGTTATGGCCTCGCGCTCGTTCACATAGTTCCACATGCGGGTTCCACCCAATGCGGGTCCTAATACCGTATTGTGTACCGCAATAATGGCCTTAAGCCCCGTTTTTTTGTCGTTGCAAAAAAGAACTTCCTCGTGATTCAGAGCTGCTAGCTGTGCTAAAACCGGGTTATCCTGTAGCGAATTTTGGTTAATTTCTTCGATTTCAAACATAAATTGAGAATGATACGTTAGGACTTTGTTTACTTTAGCCAGCGGCCAAAAAAGCCGTGCAAAAATAGATAAATTTCACAACCGCTACAGGGATACAGCCAATTCATGAGGGAGCTCAGTTATCTAAATAAATACTTCTGGAAATACCGAGTTAAGCTGAGTCTTGGAATTGCCTTCATCATCCTCACCAACCTTTTTGCTGTATACACCCCGCGCATTGTACGATTTGCCTTTGATTTGGTAAAGGAAGCCACCTTAGCTTACAACAAAGGCGAATATCCCTTCTATCCCAACCTACTGCAGGAATTTGAACAGTCTTGGAACCTTTCTCTACGAAGCTGGGTAGACTTTACCTCAGCTAGCGATGCGCTGGCCTCGGTATCCACCCTGGCGGTGATGCTTGGACTGGCCTATTTTATAATGTACCTCATCAAAGGGATCTTTTTATTCCTTACCCGGCAGACCATCATTGTCATGTCGCGAAACATTGAGTACGATCTTAAAAACGAAATTTTTGACCAATACCAGCGGTTAAGTCCTTCGTTCTACAAACGCAATAACACGGGCGATATCATGAATCGTATTTCTGAGGATGTCTCTCAAGTGCGCATGTACCTTGGCCCAGCGGTTATGTACACCATTAACTTGGTGTTCTTGTTTATATTCACCATTAGCTTTATGCTGCAGGTAAATATGGAGCTTACCTTGTACGTGTTGGCTCCGTTGCCGGTAATGTCAGTACTTATATACTACGTAAGCACCATTATCAACAAGAAAACGGTGCACAAACAAGAGCAGCAGAGCTACCTGAGCACTTTGGTACAAGAAGCTTTTTCTGGAATTCGGGTCCTCAAAGCCTACACCCGAGAAAAAGTGTTTGCCCACAACTTTGAGAACGAGTGCCGCGAATACAAAAGGCGCTCTCTAGATTTGGTTAAGGTAGACGCATTGTTCTTCCCCATCATTATGTTTCTTATTGGCTTATCTACCATAATCACAGTGTATGTGGGTGGATTAAAAGCCATAGCAGGCGAAGTTACGCTGGGAAATATTGCCGAGTTTGTTATTTATGTGAACATGCTTACTTGGCCTTTTGCCGCAGTGGGTTGGGTTACCTCACTAGTACAGCGTGCTGCTGCCAGTATGAAACGCATACGCGAGTTTTTAAATCAGAAGCCCGAAATCATTAACCACAATCCGGCAGAGACTCAAATTAAGGGTGACATCACTTTTAAGAATGTATCCTTTGTATACCCCGACTCGGGCATAAAAGCATTAAAAGACGTAAGTTTTAGCATTAAGCACGGTGAGGTATTGGCTATTGTAGGAAAAACGGGCAGTGGTAAATCTACCCTGGCCAACCTGGTAGGCCGCTTGTACGAAGCCCAGGGCGGGGAAATTCTCATTGATGGCATCCCGATTAAAGAACACAACCTCAATGACTTACGCTCTGAGATTGGTTACGTGCCGCAAGACGTGTTCTTGTTCTCGGACAGCATTGCCAACAACATTAGCTTTGGTCTTAAATACGATGCAGATATTACTGAAATAGAGCAAGCCGCTAAAGAAGCTCACATTTTAAGCAACATTCAGGATTTTAATAAAGGTTTTGATACCGTTTTGGGCGAGCGCGGAATAACCCTGAGTGGTGGACAAAAGCAGCGTGTTTCTATTGCCAGGGCAATTATAAAACGCCCCAAGATTTTGATTTTTGATGACAGTCTTTCTGCGGTAGATACCGAAACGGAGGAAATTATCCTGACCAACTTAAAGCGGATCATGAAGGATAGAACCTCCATCCTAATCTCGCACCGTGTGAGTACGGTAAAACATGCAGACAAGATTTTGGTACTGGAAGATGGTAGGGTTGCAGAAAGCGGCAACCACAAAGAGTTATTAGAACAAAATGGCATTTATGCCGAGCTACACCAAAAGCAATTACTAGAAGGTAGTGACGTAGCCTCCTAGGGGTACCAAAAATTGCGTACTTTTGTAGCTAGAATAAAGGAAAACTAGGCGAGCGTTACATGGCAGACGGAAAAGAAAACCGCAGAGATATCTACTCCAAAGCGGTGCGGGCAGGAAAAAGAACGTATTTTTTTGACATTAAAGCAACCAAAAGCAACGACTTATACCTTACCATAACAGAAAGCAAAAAGCGCTTTCAGGAAGATGGCAAGTTCTTTTTTGAGAAGCACAAGTTGTTTTTGTACAAAGAGGATTTCGATAAATTCTCTAACGGTTTAGAAGAAGCAATTGCGCACATTGCAGAGCTACGCAGCGATGAAAACAGCGACTTTGCAGCTGAAAATCGCGAGGAACTAAAGAAAAACATGCAACAACCCAAAGACGATTTAGAGAAAACCAGCAAGGCCATCTCTGACATTGACTTTGACGATTTAGGGTAAATACCCAAAACCATTAAACATAAAAAGCCTCGCAAATGCGAGGCTTTTTTTATGGCTAAAAGGGACCACTACTTTAGGAGTCCCCATTCAACTCATTCAGTGCCTGTATAGCTAAAGTATAATTCGGGTCAATCGTCTTGGCTTGCTCAAAATCGGCTTTGGCTTTATCGGTATCGCCCAGTTCTAGCCAAGCCAGCCCGCGATTGTAGTACGCTTGGTGGTATTTAGGAAATATAGCTATAGCTTGGTCAAAGTAGTACACCGCACTATCAAACCCACCCGTTTGTGTAAGCTTTACAAAGCCAGGATTATACCAGGCGCGTACGTCTTGCGGGTCTACAGCACGCAATTCACGATACTGAGCTAGCGCCTCCTCTATCATCAAGTTGTTCTGATAAAACATGGCTTTAAAGTACATAGCCTCGGTGCTTTCTGGGTTTACGTTTAAGGCCGCGTCAAAGTAATCAAGGCAAAGCGGATCATTAGCACCGTAGTACAAGGAACCCAGCAGTACGTATCCATCATAAAAATCTGGGTTTAGCTCTACTGCGGTTTGCAGCGAAGAAGCCGCTTTTGCAGAGTCGCCCATCTGTTTATACATTAATCCTTTTAAATAGTAGGGATAGTAGTTGTGCTCATTAATGCGCAACGCTTTGTTGATGTAGGTAATTGCTTCATTAAAATTGCCTTGCAGCAGGTAAATTTCGCCCATTTTCTCGATACATGGAATGTACTCTGGGTTATCGTCCATACAGCGCTCAAAGCTGAGCTGCGCCTCGTAAAAATCATCTTTAAAGAACTGAAATTTACCCAAAAGGAAACGTGCGTCTGCAAGGGTACTGTCCTGTTCCAAAGCCCGATTCACATCGCCTATCGCTACATCTAGCTCTTGTTGCTGAAAATTTACTTTAGCGCGTTCTAGCAACGCTTCTATTTTTCCGGGTTCCGCTCGCAAAACTTGGTTTAGAGAGTCTTCTCGGTTTTGCAATGCAGCATCCATTGGATCTACTTGGGGCTCTTCAATAGCAGAAGTCGTGGTTTGTTTTTTGTTTTCACCACCACAAGCGGCCAAAAAAATCAGCGTGAATAGGTATAGATAATTTCTCATAATAAAAAAGCCGGATTGGTATCCGGCTTGTAAAAGTAATAGCTAATTGGGAATTACGCCTTATTCAATGCTTCGGCTAAGGCTTCTTTTATTTTTCCTTCCAGTTCTTCCATCAACTCGGGGTTGTCTTCGATTAGCGATTTCACGCTGTCTCTTCCCTGCCCGAGTTTGGTTTCACCGTAAGAGAACCACGAACCCGATTTCTTTACAATGTTATAGTCCACTGCTAAATCCAGCACTTCACCAGCACGGGAAATTCCCTGACCGTAAAGAATATCGAATTCGGCTTTTTGGAATGGAGGCGCCACCTTGTTTTTCACCACTTTAATACGCGTGCGCGATCCCATAACGCTGTCGCCATCTTTAATTTGGCCTATGCGTCTAATATCCAAGCGTACTGAAGCGTAGAATTTAAGCGCATTACCCCCGGTTGTGGTTTCGGGGTTTCCGAACATCACACCAATTTTATCGCGCAACTGGTTAATAAAAATACAGCAGCAACCGGTTTTGCTCAATGCACCCGTAAGCTTACGCAGTGCCTTAGACATTAAGCGTGCCTGCAAGCCCATTTGCGAGTCGCCCATCTCACCTTCAATTTCGGCTTTGGGTGTTAATGCCGCCACGGAATCCACTACAATGAGATCAATGGCACCCGAACGGATTAGGTTTTCTGCAATCTCTAAAGCTTGCTCCCCGTTATCGGGTTGCGATATCAACAGCTCGTTGGTATCTACGCCCAATTTTTCTGCATAGAATTTATCAAAAGCGTGCTCGGCATCTACAATGGCAGCAATTCCTCCCTGCTTTTGCACCTCGGCAATGGCATGGATAGCCATGGTGGTTTTACCCGAAGATTCCGGTCCGTATATCTCTACTACGCGACCTTTTGGATAGCCATGTACACCCAACGCCAAATCCAGGGTAACCGAGCCGGTTGGTATAACCTCGGTAGCCTCTACGTGGCCATCGCCTAATCGCATTACCGTACCCTTACCGTAGGTTTTATCCAGCCGGTCCAGGGTCATTTGCAACGCTTTTAACTTCTCTTTATTAACCTCTTTGGTTGCTTCTTTTGCTTCTGCCATAATGTGTTGTTATATGCCTACCGCCTCTTTTATCTGCTCGGCATGGCTGGCGGTTTTTACTTTATCGAATATATGAGTTATTACGCCATTTCCGTCAATGACAAAGGTGGTTCTTAAGATGCCCTCGAATTCTTTGCCCATAAATTTTTTCATTCCCCAGCAGCCATAGGCTTGTATCACTTCCTTCTCTGTGTCTGCCAAAAGGTCGAAGGGCAAATCGTATTTCTCTATAAAATTCTGGTGCTTTTTCTCGGAATCTGCGCTTACGCCTAAAATTTCGTATCCAGCCGCTTTTAAATCGGCATTGTGATCGCGCAGGTTGCACGATTCTTTGGTGCATCCAGGCGTATTGTCTTTTGGGTAGAAATACAGAATAAGGTTTTTGCCCTGGTAGTCTTGCAGCGAAATGGTTTTTCCATCTTGGTTTTTACCCTCAAATGCGGGTGCTTGGTCTCCTACTTTAAGCATGTTGTTTCTTTTTTGGGTTCAAAGTAAGGACAAGCAAAGACTTAAACTGTTTCGCCAGGAGACAAAATGTTAACAAATACCTGTGATGGAGGAAGGAATCTACGCTTGGTTAATCGCGATACTACTGCGCGATAAACCTGACCGGTTCTAAGCTCACCCAGAATGTGCGAGCCCACATCAGCAGGGAGTTCGCCCAGCTTAAAGCCTTTAAAGTACACCGAAACAATAATTTCCCCATTGCGAATAAACTGCTTCAGCAATACTTCGGTGCCCACTCTAAGGTGTTGACAAATTAATGGGAGCTGCCCTTCGCCTACATTCAATACGGGGATTTCTCTGCGTATTTGGTAGGATAGGTTAAAGAATGCTTTGTCTTGAAGTAAGGAGTAATTTTGTGCTGTATTCATGACCGTTGTTTTTATTGACAGTACAATGGTATACCGGCCGAACGTAAGCTATTTGAGGACCCCTATATTTTTTCTGAAATCGGTAAAAAAGATACAAATAGCGCTAACGCTCTTTATAATTCCCCAACGCCTCTTGCAAGGCATTAACATGCCAGTGCTTGAGTTCCTGCGGTTCTAAAACTTTTATCTGGCTACCAAAACAGTATACCCTCACTTTGGCATTGCGCTTACCACCATCAAAAAACAACATGGCCTTCCAACACATTCATCCATGTTCGCTTTTTTTACTGTGCTAAAGCCCTATTGTAATCGGCTTCTGTTATTCGATAGGTAAATGTGGTTGTATACGAACTCTCCACTTCAATAACCCAGTTTTCCTTTAGCCTAATATCATTGGGCAAATAAGTGCTATCGGTAAGCACCAGTTGAATACTATCGCTAAATACAAGTACCGTTGAATTATCCGCAGATTGCCAAGGTGTATTGGGAAATCCAGAATGATCTGCAAAGGTGGTGGACAGCGTGCTTTTAGGATTCACCATGGAATACGTTGTATCTTTGGTAATAACGATGGAAGGAGATGCACCGCTATTGGGCAGCGCAAAATTCACCAAACTAATTGCAAAATCGGTATCATTGATGACATTGTAATTACCTCTAAACTCCTGATCTTGCTTACAAGAAGGAGCTGTAAAAATGGCAGCAAAAGCTATCAGAGTTAATTTCAATACTTTCATGCCCTTACAAGTTGAAATAGTAATTTAAATACAAATCAATGTGCTTATCCGTCATCCCCGAGGGTTTATTTGCTTTCAAAGCATCCCGTAAGCTTGTAAGACCATAGGAATGCGGTAAAACTCTACTTTCTAACAATTCCATGGTATAACCGCTTACCTCGTCATACAACAAGTCGCCTTGTCCAGCTGGACGCAAAAACCAGTTGTCGTTCCAAATAAAACCTATTCTGTCCTCCGGTATTTCTCCAGCGAAGCAATTGGCCCCATCAAACCAACTTCCAGGCACTGGGCAATCGCAGCAGTTTACAGGCGTATAATAAAAATTATCACTAAAAATAAACGCTGTTTCACCCTGCGGTGCGGTTCCAAAATAACAATTATTACCGTCAAACCACCCACCATCTGGACAACGATTCACAACATTACCACGCTCTATACCTTGATTATACGCATCAGCAAAGTCAATAAAGAGTGGGGTATAATCATGATCTGAATTATGATCCCATTCTTGCTTATTATCAACATCATTTGCTCCTGAGTTATCCAATGAAGGGTCATCATAGTTAATCTGCCCTAGCTCAAGGTATTCTTGTCTGGTGACAAAGAACTCTACTGCATCTGCCCAACTTTCATAAATCTGCTTGGCCACTTGCACATATTGCAAATTACCGATAAGCTCTAAATGAGAAGTATGTGCGATCTCATGAATTGTAGTACTAAGTAGTACATTGACCGGATGACGATTTCCCCCATTATTTGAACGACCGAATATCCTGATATCAGGAAACAAACCAGTTCCGTCCCAATTCCCCCAATTAACACCCGTACCTTGAGAATCATGGTGATAATTAACTTTAAGTTTGGTTTGATGGCCTGGTCTCTTTAAACCAACGATATCCCGATAAAAATATCTTTGCAATCCTCTATGGATTGTAGCAAAACCAAGCGTTTTACCAAACCACCTTTCTATATCCAGGTTCCATCGCCCTTTTTGTTGAGGACCGTCATATTTTGCTTGGCCTATCCAACCATCTCTAATATCCCAGTAGGAATCATTTTCCCATTTTATACTATAATTAACAGGTCTTCTGTAAGATCCAGTTCTGTAGTAGCCCCTAGCATCAGTTACAGCCGTTTTTACAGTAAACCACCGTCTCACCCTTACTTTGACACCCTGTAACGGAATTAGACCATTCGTTATGTTATCAAACGTTCTTATAAAGCCATCCGGGTTCCATCTGGATGGCCGCCTTAAAAATGAAAATCTAAGAACTTCGCCTACTAAATTATCTGTCAGAATTAATGATTGATCTATAAGAGCATCAACAGTTCCTAATAAATTCTCGTTTTCAACAAGTTCCGGGATATATAGTTCTTCAAGAATTTCATAACTAACATTTGGAAAAGTGTACCCAACTGGCACTGAAGCGTATTGGGGATTTGGTAATCCATCCGCTGTATTTGGATCTCTGTAATAAACGCCTCGCTTCAATATTTCATAATCAAGGGGATACTCAAATAATTCAACATCTGTTATACTTTCTAGGTATTGATATTCCTCCTGGCTAGCCGGAGTAAACTTCACATAAAGATGAGTTGGCCTAATATTTAAAGTTTCAGTAAGCACTGGGAATTTGCTCCTCAAACTTTCATAAGCAAGCTTCATGTTGTCCACTGAATAGGGGTTTTTTAATTTCCTTCCCAGTACCATTAAGTCCTGAGCAAAGTTGTCATCACCACTAGAAAAGGTACTATTGGACTTCTTCTCCGGTGCAATTCCGGTTGTAGTTTTTTCAAGCAAAAAATCTTTTTCACAAGATTCTAATATCACAAATAGAGACAAAAGTACGCCAGCTATGAATACCCTATATTTCATCATCAATGTATTTTGCGCCCTAAAATACACTTTTCTAAACAATAAAAACCTATAAAAAGTGTTTTAGTATATATTTAAGTATTGCTGTTAATCAATTTAAACAAATGTTAGTTTAGCCTTAACACAGTTTTCCACGAGTATCTTACCAGTGAGTTTACATAGACTTTGCTTAGTTATAATTCCCCAACGCCTCCTGCAAGGCTTCCTTGTGCCAATTGCGTAGTAATGCGGGTTCTAAAACTTTTATCTGGCTACCAAAACTCAACAGCTTGGCTTTTAACTCTGGGGTAATGTACACACGTAGTTGCAAAACATGTCCCTGGCTTTCTGTGCGCAATTGTTGGGATTTATGCAAGGGGTTTTGCTGTAGAAAACCGTGCAGCCAATCGCCAATAAGTAGCTTTATTTCAGCGGGTTCTGATTTTTCATTTACGGTGATACCAAAAGCGTAATCAAAATACTGCTGCGGATTAAAACTAACGTGTTTGGGCTTGGGTGCAGTGGCAATTTCTAACGATAGGATGCGCCCCAACTCAAAGGTTCGGATGGATTCCGATCCTAAATCAAAACTAATAACGTACCACAGATGGTCGTACTCGCGCAAAAGCAGCGGAAACACCTGGTATTCTTTTTCTGCCTGCGAAGACCAGGAGAAATAGCTTAGGGCAAGCGTATTCTGTTCTTGTATTGCAGCCAATATAGGATTGAGGTACTCCTGCCCTTTGGCAGCATTGGGCTTGTTATCGAACCAAATTCCCAAAGCCTGATCCTCGGTATTGCCCACGGCCAACTCCTCAAATATTTTGGCCAGGGCCAAATCGAACTTCTTAAAAATCTCTACCTCCTTAAACGAGAGCAAACTAGCAGCCGCAAAGCGCAAAGCATGGATGTCGTCTTCGGTAAGGGGAATTTTTTCCAGGCTAAACGTATCCTCGGTGTAATAATAGCCTTGATGGTGGGCGTGGTATTTTATGGGGGCATCAAAATTATCGCGCATGTAGCGCAAGTCTTTTTCTATGGTAGAAAGCGAAATGCGTTCGCCCACCTCACTACCGTATAGCTTTTCCTCGCATGCCACGCGTAAGTCTTCCTTGGAAGGATAGGGCTTGTAAGGGTTTCGAATTTTGCTATCGATAATGCGGTAGCGAAACTGTGCATTTTTTACCTGAGGCATACTGCGCTTACTTGCTATTTTTGGCCCATGGAGCCGTTTAAAAATTTCTTTAGCGCAAATTATAAAAAGCAAGCCTACGCTTTTCTTAAAAAAGCCGCGCCCTCGCTAAAGGCCACCACCTACTTTGCAAACCCAGCCGAATTTCCCGATGCGATGGCTTACCGCGAGCGCGTGGCGGAAATTGCAGAAGCAATGTTGCATTTGTTTGACGGTAACATCCTAGCGTACTACGATTCGCTAACACCAGTTTTGGCCCAAGAAATAGAAGCTCAACAACGCGAAAACGATGTAAGCCATACCCACAGTTTTTTCTGGGAGCCCTTTGCCCACGTGGTTCAGGAATACGGCATAGATCACCTAAAACCCAGCTTGGATATGCTGGAGTTGCTTACCCAACTATTCACGGCAGAGTTTGCCATAAGGCCATTTATTGCCCACTACCCCAAAGAAACCATGGCACAAATGCAAACCTGGAGCCAAAGTAGCAATGTACACCTAAGGCGCTTGAGCAGCGAAGGCTGCCGACCGCGTTTGCCCTGGGGCAAAAAGCTCACGGTGGTTATTGAGAATCCTAAGTTGGTTTGGCCCATTTTAGAGACACTGCAAGCAGACCAAGCAGACTATGTAAAAAAGAGTGTTGCCAACCATCTTAACGATTGGTCTTGGTTGGATACAGCCTTCTTTTACCAGTGTATTGAAGAACTGCACAAAAGCAGCAACCCCAACACGCAGTGGATTGTGAAACACGCCCTGCGCTCCGAAATAAAAAGCGGTGCGCCCAAAGCCCTCGCGATACTCGGGTATCCTGCCTTTCAGCATGAGGTTACCCTAAAGGCACCCTCAAACGCAATACTGGGCAAAGAGATAAACCTGGCGTGCTCGTTAAGCAATGTAGATACCAGCACAAAAGCATACATCCTGGATTTACAGTGGGAATTGCCTGGAAAAAAATCCACCCGAACCAAAGTATTTAAAGGATGGCAGGGCAGCGTAGAAAGCGGAGAAAACAAACAATGGGATAAGGCTTTTTCCTTAAAGGATAACTCGGTACGGAAATACTATCCAGGCAACTACCGCATTACACCTTTGGTGAATGGAGTGGCAGGAAAAAGCATTTCCTTTGTAGCCCAATGAGTACGGTATTACGCTATACAATAAAGGCATTATCTGCATTGCCTTTTTGGTTTTGGTATGGACTCTCTACGGGTTTATATGTTGTGCTATTTTATGCGGTAGGATACCGGAAAAAGGTGGTACTGGGTAATTTGCAGCGCAGTTTTCCCGAAAAATCTAGCGCGGAGTTACAACGCATTGCTCGCACTTTCTACCAACATTTTTGCGATATCCTGGTGGAGTACGTAAAGCTGATATCCATTAAACAGACTACGCTAGAAAAACGACTGAGTTTTTCGAACTACGAGGTTTTAAAAAAGTACGAGGCGCAAAAGAAGCCCGTAATCATTGTGTGCGGCCACTATGGCAACTGGGAATATGTTTCTTGCCTACCGATATTTAACCACGTTACGCAATCCAACATCAAGTTTAAGAGCATTTACAAGGTGCAAAAGAGCAAAGCAGTAGACGATTTACTCTTTTACAGCCGCTCCAGACATGGGCTACACTTGGTGCCCACCACAGAGGTACGAAAAGATTTTGCCGAAGAAACACACCCCTGCCCTGCTTTGGTATTTTTAGGAGATCAATCCCCGTCCAACGAGCACAAGGCCTACTGGATGAAATTTTTAAATCAAGACACGGGAGTACTCTTTGGCACCGAGCGCTACGCAAAAATGTACGACTACGCGGTGGTGTACATGCGCATCCAGTGGAAAAAGCGGGGCCACTACGAGTTTTCGTTTACGGATATAACAGGCGATCCTAAAAACACGGCCAAAGGTTTCATTACAGAGCGCCACCACCAATTGCTAGAAGAAGATATTAAGCGTGCCCCAGCCTACTGGTTGTGGACCCACAAACGCTGGAAGAAACAAAAGCCAGAAAACCTGTAAATGGATACCAACAAACCGTTAGCAGAACGACTACGACCCAACACGCTAAATGATTACGTAGGCCAGGAGCATTTGCTGGGTAAAAATGGAGTGTTGCGTCCGCTCATAGAAAACGGACGCCTTCCTTCTATTATACTTTGGGGTCCTCCTGGTGTGGGTAAAACCTCGCTGGCGCTGCTGCTTTCTAAAATCTTAGATCGCAATTTCTACAACCTATCAGCCATCCATAGTGGCGTAAAAGATGTACGCCAGGTGATTGATAGCGCCCAGAAAAATGCGGCATTTGATACGCATCCACCCATCTTATTTATTGATGAAATTCACCGGTTTTCTAAGAGCCAGCAAGACTCCTTGTTGGCTGCTGTAGAGCGCGGTATTGTTACCTTAGTGGGTGCTACTACAGAAAATCCCTCGTTTGAGGTCATCACCCCCTTGCTTTCGCGTTGCCAGGTGTATGTGCTAAAACCCTTGCAAAAGGAGCATTTACTGTCGCTTGTAAACAAGGCGATTACGGAGGATGAGGTTCTTAAAACCAAAAAGATTACACTGGAAGAAAGCGATGCCTTGTTGGCCTACTCTGGTGGCGATGCGCGCAAGCTTTTGAACTTGCTGGATATTGTGATATCGCGCTTTCACGAAGACCCTATTATTCTGAATAACGAGCGCGTAAAAGCCATTGTAAAAGAGAATCCGCTGCATTACGATAAAGATGGTGAGCAGCACTACGATATCATCAGCGCCTTTATTAAATCCATCCGGGGTTCCGACCCCAATGCCGCGGTATATTGGCTGGCGCGCATGCTGGCCGGTGGTGAAGATCCAAAATTTATAGCCCGCAGGTTGGTGATTTTGGCCTCTGAAGATATTGGCAATGCCAACCCTAACGCATTACTATTGGCCAGCCAGGGATTTACTTCGGTAACGCAAATTGGCATGCCCGAAGCGCGCATTATTTTGAGCCAAATCACTACCTATTTGGCTTCTTCGCCCAAGAGCAATGCATCCTATATGGCCATTAATAAAGCACAGGCCTTGGTTAAGGAAACGGGCAATTTAGAGGTACCCTTGCACTTGCGCAATGCGCCCACCGAACTGATGAAGCAACTGGATTACGGCACCGATTACAAATATCCGCACGATTATCCGACTAACTTTGTGCGCCAAGATTACATGCCCAAGGAACTCAGTGGCCACAATCTGCTGCACATGGGCGGAAATCCAAGAGAACAAGATTTAGAGAAACGACTGCACCACCTTTGGGGCCCACAATACAACTTTAAGAAAAATGATAGCCAATAGAATTCCAGGCATACAGCATACCGATGCCAACAACTTCTTTCTACTAGCCGGCCCTTGCGCCATAGAAGGCGAGGCCATAGCGCTAGAAATAGCCAGAGAATTGCGATTTGTATGCGACAAATACCAAATTCCTTTGGTGTTTAAAGGCTCGTACCGCAAAGCCAATCGTAGCCGGTTGGATAGCTTTACGGGTATCGGAGATGAAAAAGCGTTACAAATTCTTAGTAAAGTTCGGGAGGAAACGGGACTTCCTACCGTTACCGATATCCACAGTGCGCAAGAAGCTGCCATGGCTGCTCCTTATGTAGATGTATTGCAAATACCCGCTTTTCTATGTCGACAAACCGACATTTTGGTGGCTGCCGCAGAAACAGGCCGACACGTAAACATTAAAAAAGGACAGTTTTTAAGCCCAGAAGCGATGGCATTTGCGGTAGACAAGGTGCGCGAAAGTGGCAATCCCTATGCCTTTGTTACCGACCGCGGCACCATGTTTGGCTACCAGGATCTTATAGTAGACTTTAGAGCAGTACCCAAAATGCAAGAAGCTTGCAAATGCGATGTAGTGGTAGACATAACCCACTCGCAGCAAAAACCCAATCAAACTTCTGGAGTTACGGGTGGGGACCCCGACATGATAGAAACCATAGCCAAATGCGCAATTGCAGCAGGTGCTGATGGCTTGTTTTTAGAGACACACCCCAGACCCCAAGAAGCCAAGTCGGATGGTGCTAATATGTTGCAGTTGGATTACTTGGAACCGCTGTTGGCCAAGCTGGTTGCCATTCGAAAAGCATTATTTGCGGTTTAATACCTTATCTACAGACAATTCACCTGGACCTTTTACCATGAGTATTAGGTAAAAGGCCAGGTACATTAAGGGGAGTTCTTGTTTGCTAAAGCTATCTTCTCCGTGAAAGAGGAAGGCTGCCACTGCCATCGTAACAATGAGCGGGATGACAGCAAGCCGGGTAAACATGCCAATGACTACCAAAGAAGCACAAACAAACTCGGCAAAAACGACCAGTATAAGGCTAAACTCCTCACCCAAACCCAAAGGGTCGGTAAAGGCAATGTTTCCGGAGAGCAAGCGGTTGAACTTGGGTATTCCGTGGGTTAGCATAAATCCACCCGCCACGAGCCTGATAAAAAGGAGTGTTAAATCGTTATAGTGTCTTTTGGGTAACCACCGCAACTTGCTTTTCGCCATACCTCTAGTTTTGGTAGCTCCTAAAAACGTGAATTAAACCCCCACACCTTGAATTTTCTAATTTTCTTCTCCACGAAGCCGTGTGGAAAAACACCCTTAGAGTACCGTGAATACGGTTCTTCGGTTTTTAGCACGCCCTGCTGCAGTTTCGTTGGTAGCCACGGGTTGCGTTTCTCCATAGCCTTTATACTCTAAGCGATCTGCATTTATCCCTTTATCTATGAGGAAGGAATAGACCGCTTTTGCTCGGTTCTCACTTAAAATCTGGTTATCCTGCGGTTTACCTACATTATCGGTATGTCCTTCGATGCGTATACGCAACTGAGCGTTTTGCACTAAGAAGCTGTAGAGGTTTTTCAGCTCTACATCAGAAGCTTTCTTTAAATCATACGAACCACTCGCAAAGAAGATATTGCGCAGCACCACCGACTCCCCTGGCTTTACTTTAGACATTCCAATGTCTAAATACCGAGGTTTATCTACGTCCGGATTCTCAGATAGGGAGAAGTTTTCAGAGTAAAATAGATATCCATCCTTTTTTACCTCTAACGCGTAATCTTTGTTAGACGGAAGGGTTACTAAAAACTCTCCTTCTTTATCGCTATTCGATTCCACAATCGTGGCACCCGTTTCCAAATCCAAAAGCTTAAAGCGAGCTTCGAGCGGTTCTTTAGTCTCTTCGTCAAATACAAAGCCTTTGGTAAAACTTACCGGGACTGGACGCAATTCTTCGGGTAGCTCAAAGGAATATAAATCCAAGCCTCCCAATCCACCTTCGCGAGCACTGGCAAAATAAGCGATATCGCCTTTGGAGGAAACCAACAGCGAGTTCTCATCCTTAGCGGTGTTAATGGGGTAGCCCAAATTTTCGGGTTCGGTCCATTCACCATCGGGACCAATACGGGTTACAAACAAATCCTCTCCACCAAAACCGGGGTGCCCTTTGGAAGCAAAGTATAAGGTTTGACCATCGGGGTGAATGTGAACGCTGGACTCATCTCCAGGTGTATTAATGGGCTTGGGCATAGGTACGGCCTGAGACCAACTGCCATCTTCCATCCGCACCGAGAACATAATTTCTTGGTTTTCTACTTGTCTATTGCGGTTGCGAACCCCTTTGATAAAGAAAAGCACCCGACCATCGGCACTTAAGCTGGGCTGCGTTTCCCACTGCCTGGAGTTTACATTAGGACCTAGGTTAACGGGCTTGGTCCAGTATCCCCCCGAGCGGTAAGAGATAAACAAATCACAACTACCATAGCCTTTCCTATCTTGGCCGTAGTCTAAATCACCATACAGTTCACAAGCAGTAAATACCATGGTCTTACCATCGGCTGTAATGGTGGGGGCTCCTTCGTTGTACTCTGTGTTAATGTGCCCTGTAAGACTTTTCGCCTTTTTCCACACCGCATTTGTAGTGTCTTTTAAAGCCACGTAAAAATCTTCTTGCAGTCCAACGCCACCCACTCTAGCATCTGGTATTTTACGGGTAAAGAAAAGCTGGCCATCATCGGCTGTTAGGGCGGGGTAATATTCATCGTGTTGCGAGTTAATGGCAGGTCCCAAGTTTTGTGGATCAAAAGCTACCTTTTGCTTAATCGCTTCTTTCGCAAACACCGCGTTTCTGCGAAGCTCATTGGCATAGGGCTCTAAGGATTCTCTGCGATTCTTGTACTTAAAATATACCTGAATGTAGTCAAACGCCTCCTCGTACTGCTCTAACTGCATGGCATACTTAGCCATTTTGAAGTAAGCCGTGGGATAGAAATCGGGGGCGATATCGGTAGCCTTTTGGAAAGCAAGCAAACCATTTTCCGGGTCTCCAGCATTACCATATCCATCCGCTAATATCAAATAGGCTTCTACAAAGCGGCTGTCTTTTTCAACCGCATCGGATGCGTGTGCAATGGCATCGCTCCAATTGCGAGTACGCATCTTGCTTAATGCCATCTCATAGCTCTTAATAGCGCGTTTATCGGTAGATGTTTTTACTTGTTGGGCCAGACAAAAGCTGCCTAACAACATGCATGTAATAAAGGAAAATAGGTAGGATTTCATTCTATGCCAATGTATTTATGCGTTTGCAAGGAGATGCGCCATTTTGGGTTTTGGTGGATGTAGTTAACGATGCGCGGTGCCATCTCATCGCGCTTACTCCACTCGGGTTGTAACAAAAAATGTGCCTCCTTGGTGCTTACCTGTTTCGCATGCTCTTCGGCCCAAGCCAGGTCACTTTTATGGTACACCACAACCTTTAGCTCATTGCAGTGCTGGTAAAATTCAGGTAATGCGGGTTTAAATTTCTTTGGGCTCAAGGTTATCCAATCCCAGTTACCAGACAAGGGATAGGCACCACTGGTTTCTACGTGGCAGCGTTTGCCCAAGGCTTTAATTTTTGAGGTAAGCGGTTCCATGTCGTAGATAAAAGGTTCGCCACCGGTAATCACCACAATATCTCCGGTAAAATCATCCAACCAAGATAAAACGGTTTCATAATCAGTCCATTGTTCGGTGGACACCTCCCAGCTTTCTTTTACATCGCACCAAACGCAGCCAACATCGCAACCGGCAAGGCGTATAAAGTAAGCATCGCAGCCCGCGTAAAAGCCCTCGCCTTGGAGCGTTCTAAAGTGCTCCATTACGGGTACGTGTGTTTTAATAGAAGGTTTGTGAGACATGGAGTTGCAAAAGAACAAAAAACCCACGTAGTAAGGTACTCAGAAAACTGTGATCTTGTAAGATTACTGCAACCCGGTTGCTCTGGCTTCCTCTGGTTTAATACCGCAAGGGTCAAGGCCTGTCATTACAAACATGGAATCGCATATTTTCTAAAGTAGTGTTAGTCTTCGGACCTTACTACGCGGGCTATTTTAAATGCTAAACTCCGTTTAACAATAGCAAGATACTAAAAAATCTATACAGCGTACACACCGGGTGCACTACTAAACCAACGGGTAAGATTTTGACCTAAAAGCTGCTCCAGATCCGCTACTTCGCTATACAGTAGCTCCGACACGTGGTATGGAATTCTCGCTTCCTCCATTCGGGTACGTTTGCCATTAAGAGGCATTCCATGGCTTTCTTTATTGTTGTCCACGGTGGGTAACAAATCTTTCAGAAAAAATTTCTTCAATCCATCCAATACGGTGGCATCACGCGTTGCGGCCCTTTCATAATTCCTTTTGGCTGCATAGTTGGCATCAACTCCTAAAAACTTGAATACGCCCTCTATGGTGCGTGTAGAGTTTTCTTGCAAGTCCAAATCGGTAATGACATAAAACTGGTCGGGATGAAAAACAGATAACCAAGGTTTCAGCAGACTATGGTATCGGCTGGAATTTAGGTACAGCCCCAAGCTCATACCCTTACGCGTAAACATAGCGTTGCTCAGTAATTCTTGCTCTCGCTCAATGGCACGCTCTAAAGGAAGTTCTTCCAAACCGCTATCGCGATTGTTGAGATAATCATCCAACAGGCGCACTACGGGATTTTTTAAATAAACCACAAAACGCAGTTCGCGCATATCACCGTTGTATAAAAAGCGAAGGCGCTTTAATACCTTATCAGGGTACAGCAAGTAATCGGGAGCAACATCCCCTTTAATAAGCCCCTCATGAGCTTGTGAGAAAAGCGAATAGTAATAACCGATTCCTTTTCTATAAAAATCATCATTAGAAAAGTAATTGAGGTTTTGCTGCTGCGGTAAATATATTTGCCCGTGCGCTTGCAGTAATTTGGTAAGCCAAGCGATACCTCCGTGTGGCGGGCCTATGACAAAAAACTTCGGCAGGTTTACAATCAATGCTAGCGGGTTTTAATGGATGCAGCTAATATTGTATTTAACCGCGCAAACCGTCTTAAGTTGATTTTAAGCCTACATAAAAAAAGCCCCGTTAAACGGGGCTTTTCCTTACCAAATTGTTAAGCTTACTATTTGCGGACAACAATTTTACGCGTAGTACGCGCGCTGTCGGTCGTTATTTGTAGGAAATACACCCCTTCGGCAACCTCCAGATTCAACTGCATGGTGCTGTTGTTGGTAGTTTCTTGGAATACTACTGCACCGTTTACATCGAGAACCGTAAAACGCGTAGCTCCTTCAGAGGGTATATTTACAATGTTTAAGATGTTGTTAGTTGGATTGGGGTATACGTCCACCAAACGCAGCACACCCTCATCGATGCTGTTGGGATCAAACAAGAACACATCGCTAGTATCTGAGAAGCAGCCCTCTGGGCTTACTAACACTACTTGGTATTCGCCTGGTTCATCCAGTACAATGGTATCGTTAATGGAGATATTCGTTCCATCCAAGATCCATATCCGAGCGTTGCCTTCTGCTCCTGCAACATACAAGATGCTGTCTTCGCGAGTAATCTCGGGCTGGGCTGGAGCTTCGTTAAATACCACGTCTGCAGTATCTGACAAGGCCGTGCATCCAAACTCGTTGGTAATGCTGCCAAAATACGAACCGCTCTCAAATACGGTAATGCTGGCGGTCGTTACTCCTGCGGGAACCGTCCATTCCATACCCTCAACACCGGTAATTACCAATGAATCTGTTCCTGCACACAAGCTTTGCTCGCTGTCAAAATCCAATACAATAGCTTCTGGTGTCGGGTTTACTTTTACAAATACAGAATCGCTTACAAAAGCACATCCGTCCTTGGTCACCGTAGCTTTATACAAGCCTTCGGTAGATACTACTAAGGTGTCATTGGCGGTGCTGTTGGCATCGTTCCAAACTGCATCTGCATTGTTTACCGTCAAAATAAATTCGTTGCCTTCGCAAAGCGCAACCGTATCTGCGCTTTCATTCAATTGCAAAGGAGCATCCAGTTCCACTATGGTTACATCAATGGCCTCTGACGTTGTGCTGCATCCGTTAGCATCAGTATAGGTGTAGCTGTAGCTACCGGTTTCTGCAATGGTGATGGTATCGGTAGTGGCTCCGTTAGACCAGGTAATGCCGTTGTCGTAATTCGCGGCTTGCATGGCTACTTCATCCTCTGGACAGTTTACCGCTTCACCCGCAAAAAAGTCAATCTCAGCTTCTGCTAAAGGTGCCAAACGCTCCTGGGTTACTACCGCAGAAGTATCTGAACAGCCATTTGATGTTACAATAGCGCGGATAAACTTCTCACCTGCGTTGGGCTGGTTGTACAACACGGTATCGCCACTTAAGTAATTGGGCGGAAAGTCTGTGAACGTAACGTTATCATCCGACTCCTGGAATACCGCATTAAAATTGGCGTTATATAGAAACTTAATGTCTTCGTTGCTACAAGCTACCGGGTTTAACAGCTCGATGTCTTCTGCTTGCAATACCGACTTAATTACCAACTCCTGAGTAGCTGTGTTGCTTTGGCAACCCCTAGCATCGGTAACTGAAACCGACAAAGTATATACGCCAGGTGTAGGATTTACCAGATTAGGCATTTCGGCACTCACATCGTCTAAAAAGTCAGCGCCATCGCCACTCCAAGTATAATCATACGGTGTATCACCCCCACTAACTACCGCGCTAAAGGTAAACGACTCGTTCGGGCAAACGGAAACGCTTTCTGCATCAAAAGCGGCCGTGGGGTTGGTGTTGCCCGTAGAAAAGGTAAATACCTCACAACCAAAAGACTGGCCGTTTTCATTTACCGCTTCTACCTCCCACTCAAAATCGCTGTTGGCAGGTAGGTTAGATACGATTGTGGTGGTATCCTGAATTCCAGTAATGCTTTCTACAGTTTCACCATCACTATTTCGAACGGTTAGATGGTAAGAATTGGCATCTTGTACTGCATTCCATTTAAAAGGTATGGTGGTACATAAATTCACCGACCCATCTGCAGGTTCTAGTTTATTTGGGCATCCTGGTAGTGGCGCTGCTGGATCTATAATCAGTATTGTATAATCTTCTGTTTCACCGTCCACTGATTCACCACATGCAGTTGCTGGCCCCAGCCCAAATACCTGGTCATATAATCGAACACGCAGACGCGTAGGTCCTGGCACAATATCTTGAGGAGGAACAATAACTCCGGTGAAATCGCCCGTAGCTGCATTTTGAGTGGCAACCATGGGGTGTCTCTCTGTTGCCTCATCAAAGGTGAAATCTTGGTTCCAATCAATGTATACATCTACTTGCTCTACACCGAGCCCGCCATCTATAACTCCAGAGCAGGAAATTTGATCACCGACCGTCCATTCGATAATGGAGTCCGTTAAGTCTTGATACGAAAGGTCGTTTACTAATTGATCACATGGATCAGTGTCAAAACTGAATGTATTAAATGTGAAGTTGAGTAATTCCACAAACTTGCCATCATCCCCGCAGGGAGGACCACTCGCCTCGCAATATGGGTCTTCTCCGTCTTCTCCTTCCGCGTAGGACTGAATCGGTGGCATATTACCTGTAGACCAAGCCATTATAAATCCACGTTTCTCAGTTCCTCCATCGGCAAACAACTGAATGGTAACTGCATCGCCCGTAGAAGTAAATTCAGGCGGATTCTCTGTACCACAGTACGCTCCTACTTCTGTAGCATTGGTGTCCTCACCATCAAAAACAGTAACAAAATCGTAAATGCACAAGCTGGGATCACCTAACTCGTTGGTTTCTATGTCAAACTCATCGAAACGAATGGTAACGGGTTTGCCATTAGCTGACTTTATGGTCGTAAAAGAGTTTTGATTCGGTCTATAATTAAACTCCTTTCCGCCATCATCGTACAAAATACCACTTGTATCGTTGACCGTTTGATTATTCATATCGTACTCTGGCACTTGCGATTTCAAGCTAATGCAAAGCACCAAGAGTGTGAGGGTAGCGATTACTTTCATGAATTCTCGTCTTTTTTTAAAAGGCATTTTAAGGTAAAAATTAAAAAGGGAGGCATGAGCCTCCCTTTTTAATTGTGTTGCTACCTTATTATCAATTACTTAATAGTTTAACGGTCCAGCTAGCACCGTCTGTGCTTACTTGTAAAAAGTAATACCCTTGCGTAGGTACAGCGATTTGTCCTGTAGTACCCGAAGCTACGGATCCTTCCTGTAACATTCTACCATCCGCTGCTATCAGTCGGAAACTTACATTTTGCTCAGTTTTCAGATAAACAGTGTTATCTGTTGTTGGCACAGGATAAACCTGAATCCCGGCATCTGCTAGGGATTCTTGTATTCCAATAGGATCAAACAAGAACACATCGCTAGTATCTGAGAAGCAGCCCTCTGGGCTTACTAACACTACTTGGTATTCGCCTGGTTCATCCAGTACAATGGTATCGTTAATGGAGATATTCGTTCCATCCAAGATCCATATCCGAGCGTTGCCTTCTGCTCCTGCAACATACAAGATGCTGTCTTCGCGAGTAATCTCGGGCTGGGCTGGAGCTTCGTTAAATACCACGTCTGCAGTATCTGACAAGGCCGTGCATCCAAACTCGTTGGTAATGCTGCCAAAATACGAACCGCTCTCAAATACGGTAATGCTGGCGGTCGTTACTCCTGCGGGAACCGTCCATTCCATACCCTCAACACCGGTAATTACCAATGAATCTGTTCCTGCACACAAGCTTTGCTCGCTGTCAAAATCCAATACAATAGCTTCTGGTGTCGGGTTTACTTTTACAAATACAGAATCGCTTACAAAAGCACATCCGTCCTTGGTCACCGTAGCTTTATACAAGCCTTCGGTAGATACTACTAAGGTGTCATTGGCGGTGCTGTTGGCATCGTTCCAAACTGCATCTGCATTGTTTACCGTCAAAATAAATTCGTTGCCTTCGCAAAGCGCAACCGTATCTGCGCTTTCATTCAATTGCAAAGGAGCATCCAGTTCCACTATGGTTACATCAATGGCCTCTGACGTTGTGCTGCATCCGTTAGCATCAGTATAGGTGTAGCTGTAGCTACCGGTTTCTGCAATGGTGATGGTATCGGTAGTGGCTCCGTTAGACCAGGTAATGCCGTTGTCGTAATTCGCGGCTTGCATGGCTACTTCATCCTCTGGACAGTTTACCGCTTCACCCGCAAAAAAGTCAATCTCAGCTTCTGCTAAAGGTGCCAAACGCTCCTGGGTTACTACCGCAGAAGTATCTGAACAGCCATTTGATGTTACAATAGCGCGGATAAACTTCTCACCTGCGTTGGGCTGGTTGTACAACACGGTATCGCCACTTAAGTAATTGGGCGGAAAGTCTGTGAACGTAACGTTATCATCCGACTCCTGGAATACCGCATTAAAATTGGCGTTATATAGAAACTTAATGTCTTCGTTGCTACAAGCTACCGGGTTTAACAGCTCGATGTCTTCTGCTTGCAATACCGACTTAATCACCAACTCCTGAGTAGCTGTGTTGCTTTGGCAACCTCTAGCATCGGTAACTGAAACCGACAAGGTATATACGCCAGGGGTTGGATTTACCAGATTGGGCATTTCGGCACTCACATCGTCTAAAAAGGCAGCGCCATCGCCACTCCACGTGTAGTCGTAAGGAGTATCGCCCCCACTAACTACTGCGCTAAAAGTAAACGACTCGTTCGGGCAAACTGAAACGCTTTCTGCATCAAAAGCGGCCGTAGGGTTGGCGTTGCCCGTAGAAAAGGTAAATACCTCACAACCAAAAGACTGGCCGTTTTCATTTACCGCTTCTACCTCCCATTCAAAATCGCTGTTGGCAGGTAGGTTAGATACGATTTGAGTCGTATCGGTTAGCCCATCGAAACGGAATTCGTTTTCAGACCCCAGTTGGGAAATAACCAAGTTGTACGAATCCGCTTCAGCCGCAGTAGTCCACGTAAACTCTAGGTTTGTACATAGGTTGTCGGCCATATCAGCTGGAGCAACAAGCGCTGCACACTCGGGTACTGGAGCTGCAGGATCCTGAATAAAAATGGTATAGTCTTCTACTTCTCCGATGGGCTGTGCTCCGCATGGTTCTGGTGTACCTAACAATGCGGTAGTTCTAATTCGCATACGATATAATCCAGTGGAAACTGTTGGATTCGCAATAATGGCAGCAAAAACACTATCTCCCTGGGGGGGCAGACTGAGCAATGAAGTTTCGGTTTCGTCAAAGGCAAAATCTTGATTCCAGTCAATGTACACTGCTCCGACCTGAGCGGCATTATTATTTACAGCATTATCTCGCGTTCCTGTCGATACAACAACGGTATAGGGGTTTCCCGCAGTCCATGTAGCGACAATATCCGTGTAATCTCCATATACATCGCAAGCTGTCTGGTTAACCACCTCTCCATTATCATCTTGGATTTTAACTTCATCGATAAAGGTAAATGCAGAATCTGTGACCGTGGGATCATTTGTATTCGTAGAGGTAGATGCACAAAAAGGATCTCCAGAAGCGTCACAGTAATCGGGTTCATTGGGGTTTTCAGGTATTACATCTACCACAGAAATGGAAAAATCTACGGAGTGGTATACAGTTCCAGATCCGTAACAAGCATCTCCTTGTGCCAGCGCTACATCCACGGCATTCATTAATTTCACTCGCATGCGATAGGTTCCTGTTGCCGTTCCTGGTGGGGGCACTACGGCCGCTGTTTGTCCTACTGAAATGTGCCCAGCAAACTGAATCATTTCGGTGGGCTCAAAGGATATGCTATTGTCCCAATCGACCCACCCAACAACTGCGGCATCCGTGTAAGTTGCATTTTGCGTACTCATAACAGCTCCAGTGGCCGTTGTAAATAGCGTATCCGTGGTTTGCTCTGAGGTTCCTGGACATGAGTTTATAGGATCAAACTGCCGTCCCGACATTTCTATGAACAATAAAGAATCTGTTTGTACACCTGGAAATGCCTCACGACAATTAACAAAACAGTATTGTTGTGCATTTAAGACATACGCTCCGAGAAAGAAAAAAAGTAATAGTAGTTTCCTCATAATATGATATGGTTCAGGTTAAGCATTCGTAGGTTATATTTTTTATTTCATATTCGATTTTTCCCAACCAAAATATCTGGTTCGAGACTCGCATTAGATGCTTAATTGTTTAGTTGTGTAACAAACGCACTGTGTAGCGCATGGATGGGGTGCTTATTTGCATCATATACATCCCCTGGTTTGGCAATGCTATTTTCGTAGTCCCGCTATTCACCTGTTTACTCATTACAAGCTTACCTGAAGTACTGTAAATTTCAACTTCAACATCCTGTTGCACCTTTAGATTTACCATTCCGTTTGAAGTGGGTATGGGATACACCGAAATGCCTTCGCTTTGCAAGCGCTCCAAAATACTTACGTTAGTTATGGTTACGGAGTTTGATTGTTCCGATTCGCAACCAGAGCCATTGTATACCCGAAGTCGGTATGTTCCATTTTCTAATATTTTAATGGATTTCTGGTTCTTGTTTAGCGGTGCATCGTCTAGTGTCCACTCATAAAAGCTAGCCGTTACCGAACTGGTCAGGCTATCATTGGATTGAATGATGCTTGGCGTTTCAGGAAATTCAGAGAAGGTTAGCGTTAACGGACGGCTTTGTACTGTGCAGCCATTGGCATCTTCACCGGCTACCGAATAGGTACCCGTTTGCGAAACGATGATGGAATCGTTCATAGCGCCAGTGTTCCAAACCGGATTGTTGGGTACATCGGCAATTAGCAGTACAAAATCGCCCTCGCAATAGGGAGCTCCCGGTTCTGCCCTTACGGCAACCACAGCAGGCTCGTCAAAGAAAGTAATATCCAAGGTATCTTCAGCAGGCGTGGAACAACCTTCCTGGGAAGTTGAAACGTAGGTGAATGTACCCGGCTGCTCAATAAACAGGGTATCTGCCGTACTACCTGTATTCCAGGCACCAGCTACTTCATAACTTGCTACGATGCGCACGGTACCTCCATTACATGCAGGGTCTGGATCTAACTGGGTTACAACGGGTGCTTCTGGCTTCGCAAAAAAGCTTACTTCTTCGGAATTTCCTCCCAAACATCCATTTTCATCTTCTACACTCACGGTATACGTGCCATCTTCGGTTACCGAAATAATGTTGCTGGTGCTGTCTGCGGTATTCACATCCCAGCGTATGCTTTCAAATTCATTTTGAATAAACAAACGCAAGGTATCTCCCGAGCATGCGGTAGGCACATTACGAGAAATCTCGGGCATGGGTGTTGGGTTTACTACGGCATCCAATTCCTCAGATTTTGAGGTACATCCATTCTGGGTAAAGCTTGCAAAAAACACTCCCGATCCATCGGTACCCAATGTTTGAGTAGCACTGTTACCGGCATCATTCCAGAACATACCCGTTTGGAAATTGGTAATCTCCATGGTGATGTCCTCACCCTGGCACACTTCCCCGATACCGTTTACAAAAGCCACTTGAGGCTGCACGGGTAAGTCATTGATGGTGACGCGTATGGTATCGCGAAATACATCGCAATCGCCCAGCTCTACGCGAAGGCGAATAAAATGGTTTCCTACAGCAAGGTCATCAAAACCAAAAGTGCTATCGGATAATGAAAAGGGTGTAATTTCCGTGAAGGCATTACCGCTGGTACTGTCTTCAAAAATCACTTCTCCTACCGCCCCTTTTACTAATGCCGTAACGGTATCTCCGAAGCACGCTTCGGTATTCAAGATATCGTAATCCTCTAAGCGCGCGCCATCCAGTGTGGTAACAATAGTAGAATCAATTCCACCACAACCGAAGTCGTTTTCTGCCTCATAGAATAACTTAAACGAAGATTCTACGGGGCTATTAAATACAGGGTCTTCGATATCGGTCGCAGTTAAAAAAGCCGTTGCTGGGCCACTCCAGGTATGGGTTATGTTGGAAGGATATCCCGTAACCCCAAATAGCGGCAAGTTACTGTTGATACAGCTAAATATCTCCTCTCCCCTAGGCTGGATATCTACCACAGGATCGGGATCGGGAGCAATGGTAAAGGTAAGCGTGTCGCAACCCGAAGACCGCTGTCCATTGGAAAATGCGCTAATCACCACAGCCACTTCAGCATCAGTTGGATATGGAAAACCATTTGTAAAGCTTGTATCTACCTGAAAAAAGTCTCTTTTACCCTGGCCCTCAGCCTGAATAAAGACCTGGAAAGAATCGGCCTCTACATTACTAGGTTGGTTCCAGGTAATGGTGGTCGTTTGGCATAGGTTCCTTTGACCATTGGTAGGTGCAACCACCGTTGGGCACTCGGGTATTGGATTGGCCGGATCTATAATTTGGATAGTATAGTCTTCCACTTCATTTCCGCAAGTTTGCCCACAAGGCTCTGGGGTTTCATTGCAGTTCCCGGTATTATAGGTACGTACTCGAAGCCTAGTAAAACCAGGTAGCGCGCCAATTAAAGGCTCTACTACATTTCCTGTAAATGTTCCTTGGGCCGCAACACCATTTGATAATTCATCCTCGCTAAAAATGCTGTCTTGGTTCCAGTCAATCCATAAGGCTACAGAACTAGGAAAAGGAACCCCGAGAATATCAAGGTCATTATTTATAGTCCCAGAAAAAGCAGATGGTGTTCCCAGTTCGTGAGTAAGGATAACATCTGTGTTATCTGCATACGCCCGGTCTTCTGGAGATAATCCTCCTTCACAACCTCTATTCGCTGTAGTTACCTCATTAAATGTAAACTCTCCAATGGTTCCATAATCGTTACACAACTCACCGTTAGCAGGGCAGTATACATCAGGATTGGTAAATCCTGGATCGAAATCGGGACTTGGTGTGAATCGCCATGCCTTATTCTCTAACTCAACTTGATCTCTACCACATCTCACATAATTGGCATATGTTCCATCAATATTCTCTACCCCGATAGAAGGGCCTGAAAAAGTACCATCAAAAGTATCTGCCATTCGATTGAATGGTATATGAATTTCAATATTGTTGGAACCTTCAAATAGCTTTAATTGAGCTCTCAATGAGCCCAGCTCCCCTCCTGCACAAGGTGGAATTGGGGCACTTAATAAAAAGTAATCCCATGTCACAATAAAAACGCGATTTGGCTCTGATCCAATGGTACGGGTCGACAGCATAGGCGTAGCTCCCGTAGAGGGCATACACGTTGGGTCTAGGAACAAGTCGTCCCAATTCACCATAATGAAGTTATCCGGGTTAGTGGGTGTAGCCCCCGAATTGGTCTGGGGAAAACAAAGTTTTTCGCGATTGTAATCTAGCGTGTTGTAAGGCTGTCCAAAACTTACATTGCCGTTAATCGAAACAAAAGCTTCCGTGTATGCTACTCCAAAATACTCAAAGCCAAAGGGTAACGGAACTGGATAAATCTCATCCTCTCCGGCCAATGCCAAAATCTCGGTTGGTGCCGCATCGGCCATATCCACAAAATCAACAGGAATCTGCTCGTCTTCATACGACAAAATCTGAGCACTTGCACTGGAGCTAAAAAGAAAAAATGAGGCTAGAGCCAAAAAGAGGTAACGATACAGCATACAATCAGGTTAATCGAGTCTTACCGCAAAGTTAAGACATCAGTACCGATAATTACGACAGAATCGCTAAAATGCTGGCCGAATTACAAAACTTTATTGACCTACAACTACAATTTCCACCGGGTTGTAACCCGACCGCACTTCCAACCACTGGGTGAGCGACTGCTCCTTGATGCTTAGACTGTCGCTGGAATTGGCCTGAACGAAGAACAAGGGCGACTGCTGACTGCTGCGTCCTTGGGCATCGCGAATAAATCCTGCCTTTATATTAGAAACCCAAGGGAAAAGGACCTTAGCTTCTTTAAAAATACCTTGCAAGGGAATGCTGTCTTTAGTTTGCAGTTTCACCAACTCATTCTCAAGAAACGCAATGCGCTGGTCCTTGCTGGCGATCACTTGCTGGTTTTTTTCGTAGAGGTCGCTAATAATCCCCGACTTCACCTGCTCGCTGAGCTTGCCAGCTATTTCACCCGACTCGTCTTTGGCTTGGTGCACTTGCAGTTCGGTTCCGTTCAGATCGTACATCTCCAGCTTTTTTTTCCAGCCGTTTACTACTTGGTCTGGAACGCGCTCCCCTATAAGAAACAAATCAATGCGCTTGATTTTTCCATCGTACAAGATTTTCTCGTTAATGATTTCTGCACCCTCGTAAAAAACCTCCTGAGCCATATAATTCCGCACGTTGCGGTTAAAAATGGTCTCGCGTATCACATCGTAGAAAATGAAACCCGAAGGAATGATTACCAAGGCCACAAAAACAGAAATGGAAACTCTTATTTTCTTTTCCCGACCACGGTCTACAAACTCTTTGAGCGGGAAACGCAAGTAGCGTATAATAAAATAGGTGCTCAAACAAATAAATACCGAGTTCAGTAAAAACAGATACATGGCTCCGAAAAACATGGAGGTATTTCCGTTGGCCAAACCATATCCTGCCGTACATAGAGGCGGCATCAGTGCGGTAGCAATAGCCACTCCTGGCACCACATTGCTTTTCTCTTTTCTAGAACCGGCTACAATTCCCGCCAATCCCCCAAAAATGGCAATAAACACATCCAACAATGTAGGCTTTACCCGGTTGAGCAACTCGCTCGTAATTTCGGTAAGCGGGGTAATGGCAAAGTAGAACACCGAAGTAGCCAAGGCTATCAGTATCATAATACCGAAATTCTTGAGCGAACGGGTTAGTGTTTCCCAGTCGTTGGTACCCACTGCAAGGCCAATGCCCAAAATAGGCCCCATCAATGGTGAAATAAGCATGGCCCCAATAACTACGGGAATGCTATTGACGTTAAGACCAATGCTAGCAATGAAAATGCTAAAGACTAAAATCCAGCTGTTGTGCCCTTTAAAGGAAATATCGCGTTTTATCCCTTCGGTCGTTTGTTTTACCTCGGCACCTTCGCGGATGTTGAAGGTGGTAACAAACAGCTTGCGCAGTGAAACTAGGATGCGTTTAAAACTCCACTTTACGTGGTTAATTTCTTCTTGCTGCTCTTCCTCAGATAAGGTTTCTTTCGAGGGTAGATCTTGGTCTTCTTCGGGGTTCATTTACTGGTTGCGTTTGCAGGCAAGCAAGGTGTTTTTAAGCAGCGATACACGCGTCATAGGTCCTACCCCGCCTGGTACGGGTGTAATATAGGAAGCTTTTTCTTTTACCGATTCAAAATCTACATCTCCTGCTACGCGATACCCCCGTTTTTTGCTCTTATCGGTTACGCGGGTTATCCCCACATCTACTACCACCACACCATCTTTCACCATGTCGCCTTTAATAAAATCGGGTTTACCTAGGGCTACAATGAGTATATCGGCTTCGGCAATAAGGGCTTCTAAGTTTTGTGTGCGGCTGTGCGCCAAGGTTACCGTAGCATTTCCAGGCTCGTTATTGCGGCTCATGAGTATACTCACAGGCGTCCCCACAATGTTAGAGCGGCCAATAACCAGGCAATGCTTGCCACTGGTGTCTATACTGTAGTACTCCAACAATTGCATAATGCCGTAAGGCGTAGCAGGAAGGAAAGTAGGAAGATTTAAAACCATTTTACCCAGGTTGGCAGGATGAAATCCATCCACATCTTTATCGGGGTCGATAGCCTGGGTGATTTTCCCCTCGTTGATATGCTTCGGTAATGGAAGTTGCACAATGTATCCGTCCAAATTGGAATCAGCATTGAGCTCTTCCACCTTTTCCAATAGCTCTTTTTCCGTAACGGTAGCAGGCAATTTTATGAGGCTAGACTGAAATCCAACCTCTTTACAGTCTTTAATTTTGGCGTTTACATAAGTAAGGCTGGCTCCGTTATCGCCCACCAAAACCGCTGCTAAATGTGGTTTTCTATTGCCGCGTTTTACCCAAGAGGCCACATCTGCTTTAATCTCTTGCCGAACCGCGGCTGCCGTTGCTTTTCCGTCCAGTATCTTCATGCTATTTGCGCATTCCTTTCATTTGTTTCATCATGCCCATCATGTTCTTTTTGTTGGACATCATCTTCATCATTTTCCGGGTTTCTTCAAACTGCTTTATCAGTCGGTTTACCTCGGGAACTGTAGTGCCACTTCCTGCTGCAATTCTGCGTTTGCGAGAGCTATTAATCAAGTCAGGCTGGATGCGTTCTTGAGTCGTCATGGATTGTATGATGGCCTCTACCCCTTTAAAAGCATCGTCATCAATATCCATATCCTTAACGGCTTTACCCATACCGGGTACCATGCCCATTAAATCCTTGATAGACCCCATCTTTTTTATTTGCTGGATGTGGTCCATGAAATCTTCAAAGTTGAACTGATTTTTGGAGATTTTCTTCTGCAGCTTACGCACCTTGTCGGCATCGTATTGCTCTTGCGCACGTTCCACCAAAGACACGACATCTCCCATGCCAAGGATACGGTCGGCCATACGGTTGGGGTGGAACACGTCTAGCGCATCCATTTTTTCCCCAGTACCAATGAACTTAATGGGCTTAGATACAACCTCTAAAATAGAGAGTGCCGCACCACCGCGGGTATCCCCATCGAGCTTGGTGAGCACCACCCCATCAAAGTCTAGCGTATCGTTAAAGGCCTTGGCCGTGTTTACGGCATCTTGCCCCGTCATGGAGTCTACTACAAATAATACTTCATTGGGGTTGATGGCTTTTTTAATGTTGGATATCTCATCCATCATTTTTTCATCTACCGCCAGGCGACCCGCGGTATCTATAATTACCAGGTTTTTGCCATTGGCTTTCGCGTGGGCAATACCTTCTTGGGCAATCTTTACGGGGTCTTTTTCTTCTTTGTTGGAGTACACCTCAACGCCAATCTGATCTCCCACCACGTGCAGCTGATCGATGGCTGCAGGACGGTACACATCACAGGCAACCAACAGCGGGTTTTTGCCTTTTTTCTTGTTGGCAAAGTTGGCCAGCTTACCACTAAATGTGGTTTTACCCGAACCTTGCAGTCCCGACATCAACACCACCGAAGGGTTTCCGCTCAGGTCTACATCGGCCGCTTCGCCTCCCATCAGTTGGGTAAGCTCGTCTTTGGTAATCTTTACCAAAAGCTGCCCTGGAGTTACGCTGGTAAGCACGTTTTGCCCCAGTGCTTTTTCTTTAACCCTGTCGGTAAAGCTTTTGGCTACTTTAAAGTTAACATCGGCATCGAGCAAGGCTCTGCGCACCTCTTTTAAGGTCTCGGCAACGTTAACCTCGGTTATTTGTCCGTGGCCTTTTAAGACCTTAAACGCTTTATCTAACTTATCGCTAATATTCTCAAACATGCTTCCCTACAATTTTTAGCGTTATCTACATTTTATCTGGCACCTGAATTCCCAAGAGAGCCATTCCGGTTTTAATCACTTCGCCTACTTTTTTGCTTAAAGCTACGCGAAAGCTTAGCAAGATATTATTCTCTTCTTTAAGTATGCTTACGTTTTGGTAAAAGGCGTTGTACAGCTTCACCAAATCGTACAAATAATTGGCTATTACGGCTGGATTGTAATTTTCGCCTGCTTCTTTAACTACGGCTGGAAAATGAGACAATCCTACTACACAAGCCTTCTCCTCAGGCAAGAGCGAAATATCTGTATTGATCTCGGTTACCGTTGCGCTCGCTTTATCTAAGATAGACTGGATGCGTGCGTAGGTGTACTGAATAAAGGGTCCGGTATGCCCGGTGAAATCAATAGACTCTTGCGGGTCAAACATCATGCGCTTTTTTGGGTCTACCTTAAGCAAATGGTACTTTAAAGCACCCAATCCAACCGTGGAATACAATGCATCTAAAGCCTCTGTATCGCTGGCGTCCAGTTTCCCCAACTCTTCAGAAATGCGTTTTGCCTCGGCCCGCATTTCCTCAATAAGGTCATCGGCATCCACTACGGTTCCCTCGCGCGATTTCATTTTACCACTGGGCAAATCTACCATGCCATACGACAGGTGATAGCAGTTTTTGGCCCAAGCGTAGCCCATTTTTTCCAACACCTTAAACAACACCTGAAAGTGGTAATCTTGTTCGTTTCCTACGGTATACACAATCTGGTTTAAGTCGGGTACATCCTCGTAACGCTGCACCGCGGTACCAATATCTTGGGTCATGTATACTGCCGTTCCGTCTCCGCGCAGCAGTAGTTTGTGGTCGAGTCCTTCGTCTTCCAAATCCACCCAAACTGAGCCGTCTTCTTTGGCGTAAAAAAGCTCTTTTTCCTTGCCTTCCTTAACGTAGTTGCGGCCTTTCAAGTAGGTTTCCGATTCGTAGTACAGCTTATCAAAGTTTACGCCCATGGCTTGGTAGGTGGCGTTAAAACCATCGTACACCCAACCGTTCATCTTTTCCCAAAGGGCACGCACTTTAGGCTCTTCTTGCTCCCACTTCCGTAGTAAATCTTGAGCACCCAATAAGTACTTGTTGCTGCGGTCGGCCAGGAGTTTCAAGATGGTGCTTTCCTTGTCGCTGAGCGCGTCTTTCCCCTGGTCTAAAAATTTCTCAAACGCTTCCTTTTCATAGGGTGCGCGAATTATTTTATCCGCTTCCAGCTTGCTAATTAAGCTGGATACGTCCTCTGCTTCCTGCCAATTCTGGTATATCTTCTGCTGTTCTTCGCGGTACTTTTTATCAAAAAGCACGTAGTACTTCCCAACCAGCTTATCTCCCTTCATGCCCGCAGTTTCTGGCGTTTCTCCATCGCCAAAAAGCTGCCAGGCCAACATGGATTTACAGATATGGATTCCCCTATCGTTAATAATCTGAACCTTTAGCACTTTGTGCCCATTGGCTTTGAGAATCTCGGCTACCGAGTAGCCTAAAAAGTTATTTCTAAGGTGGCCCAAATGCAGCGGCTTATTGGTATTGGGTGAGGAATACTCCACCATAATACTTTTACCACTCGGCTCGGTAGCGATACCGTAGGTGTTGCTATTAAGGGCATCGTTTAAGCTCTCCAACCAATACTCATCAATAAGCACCAGGTTTAGAAAGCCCTTTACTACGTTGAAGTTGGCTACTAAATGTGCGTGGTCTTTCAGGTATTCACCCAGTTTCTCAGCCACGGCCTGTGGATTGCTTTTCACCTTTTTCGCCAAAGGAAAAGTTACAAGGGTAATTTCCCCTTCAAACTCTTTTCGCGTTTCCTGAAATTGCAGCTTCTCGGGTTCCTTGTAATCGAACAAGGTTTCCAACCCCTTGGCTACTTCTTTTTGTAAAACCTTAATGACTTGCTGCATGCAGGAGAAAATTTCTGCAAAAATAGCGTTTTCAAAGGCTTAGGAAAATTAGATGTGCGTATGGGTTTTTCGACAACGCTGTGAATAAGTAGCAAGTCCCTATACTGCTAGTTTAGCGAAAGCCATTAATTTTGTTGCAAACTGCATCCCACCAAAGATTTATGTACAAACTAATAACCCTGGAAGTTAAAGATCGCGTTGCCCATCTACAGCTCAATCGCCCTGACAAGCGCAACGCCCTCAACGGAAAAATGGTAAGCGAGCTGCGCCAAGCTCTGCGGGACATTCATGCAGATGACAACGTGAAAGTGGTGGTACTTTCGGGTGCAGGAAAAGCCTTTTGTGCAGGTGCCGATTTAGCCTACCTAGAAGATTTACAGAGCAACACGTTTGAGGAAAACCTAGACGATTCCAGAAATCTAAAAGCGCTCTTCCAGTCTATTTATCATTTGCCCAAACCCGTTATCGCTAAAGTTACGGGCCATGCTATTGCAGGCGGTGCTGGCTTGGCCACCGTGTGCGATTTGGTGTATTCGGTTCCCGAAGCCAAATACGGTTACACTGAAGTAAAAATTGGTTTTGTACCCGCCTTGGTAAGCGTGTTTTTATTGCGGAAATGTGGCGAAGCCTTAGCCAAAGACTTACTCCTCACTGGCCGACTCATAAGCGCGGATGAAGCCGTAGCTAAAGGTTGCTTTACCGCCACCGTTTCTGCAGAAAACATCGATGAAGCGGTAGACCGCATTGCGCAATCCTTATGTACTGAAGCCTCTGCAGACTCCTTGCGACTCACCAAACTGCTGATAGCTAATGTGCAAGATCACAGCTTAGCCGAAGGCTTGGAAACCGCAGCTACATGCAATGCCGAGGCCCGAGAAACTCCCGATTGCAAAAAGGGGATTGCTTCCTTCCTCAACAAAGAAAAAATAGCATGGTAAGGTATTTTGGCATTATGGGAATACTGCTCTGTGCTTTTTGCACAACAGCACAGGAAACAAACAGCTTTTTTGTAACCATTAAGTACGATTACAAAAAGCTAGACTCTGTTTCTACCATGCAACAGCAATTCCTTCCTAAGGAAGCCATCGTTTGGGGGAATGACACCGTAATGTACCAACGCCTTAAAATGGGCATGTTTGAGGTGCTGCGCAGAGCTACACCCAACTCCGATAGTATAGACCACTACATCAATATTTTCGGTAATAAGATTCTGTACCGCGAAGTGTACGAAATGGATAGCGTCAATACCTTTGACTTTAAGTACACCGAAAAGACCAATAAAGTAGACGGGAAACCCTTGCCTATGGCCATCGGCTTATACAAAAACCGGAAGTTCCCCGTTTTCTACATACCCAACCAGGGCAACCAATTTTTTCCACGTTTTAAAAAACTTAAGGGCATGCCCGTACAGTACAAACTAGAGGGCATACAAGAAGGAATGGACGTTTTGGTATACGCAAAGCAGTACCAGGAAGCCATACCCGAAGAGTACTCTTTGGCAACACCCGAAGGTTACAACCTAAAAACGCGCACCGAGGTACGCGACATGTTTGGATTCTTTAGCGAATAAATGGCTCGAAAAAAGAAAAACGTACGCAATACCAGCACGGCACGAACCGCCAAAACCAGCACTAAAAACAAAGAGCGCAAAAAGCTTTCTGTGAATACCGCATGGATTCAAGATAAGCGCACACGACAAGTGCTTGGCGGCTTTCTGTTGGTGAGTGCTGTGGTTTTGTTTTTGTCGTTTACCTCCTACCTTTTCAGCTGGCAAGAAGACCAGTCGGTAGTAGCTGGTAAAAGCATTTGGGAACTGCTCAACCCCGAAATCCGCGTATCCAATTGGCTCGGCAAAGTGGGTGCCTGGATATCGCACTCCTTTATTCACAACGCTTTTGGTATTGCCTCCTATGCTTTTGTCGTCTTATTCTTTGTCTGGGGATTAAAGGTGCTAACGGGTATTAGTCTGGTGACTACACCCAAAATGCTGCGGGTTATTGCGTTTCAATTGGTTTTTCTGCCATTCTTACTCGGTTATTTCTTTAGCAGCAACCTGCCTTTTTTGGGTGGAGCCATGGGCTACCACCTCACCGAATTTTTCAATAGCTTTTTGGGTACGGTTGGAAGTGCCCTCGTACTCCTTTTAATGGCGTTTAGCTACGTAGTTTTTGCTTTTAACCCCAACTTCGAAAAACTAGCTACTGAAGGCTTAGGTAGCAGCAAGGACAACAGCAAACCAGAAAGTAAAAACAAAGGCAACTCCAAAGAAAAAAACTCGCATTACGACAGCATTTTACAGGCCGAGCTAGAGCCCGATGAGGATATAAGCAATGAAGCCAGTGCAGAAGCAGTAAACTCAGAACCAGCTTCTGTAACTGCTGCCGCACCTGAAAAAGAAGAAAAAGCGCCCGAATCCGGATCGAAAGAGGGCTTAGATTTAGAGGTAGTAGCCGAAGAAAAAGAACCTGAACCTACACCACAAAGCAGCCCAAAAGAGGAAGATACCTCCGAAGCAGAGCTGGAAATAGACGCGCAGTCTGATCTTAAAGAAGATGAGCTTTCTAAGCGCGAAATCAACAAAAAGGTAAAAGACTTCGGGCTTTATGATCCCAAGCTCGACTTATCCAGCTTTAAGCTACCGCACGTAGATTTACTAGAAGACCATGGCAGCGGCCACTTGAGTACCGAAGAACGTATGGACCGCCAAGCACTGGAGGAGAACAAACAAAAGATTATTGATACCCTCCAGAACTATAAAATTGGTATCTCTAAGATTAAAGCGACCATTGGTCCTACCGTTACCCTGTATGAGATTGTACCCGAAGCCGGAGTGCGCATCTCCAAGATTAAAAACCTAGAAGACGATATTGCCCTAAGCTTGGCCGCATTGGGTATTCGTATCATCGCCCCCATTCCTGGCCGTGGTACCATTGGTATAGAAGTGCCCAACACCAAGCCCGATATGGTGGCTATGAAGTCTTTGATTAAAGGCGAGAAATTCCAAAACACCAAATACGAGCTACCTGTTGCACTAGGCAAAACCATTAGCAACGAGACCTTTATTGCCGATTTAGCCAAAATGCCTCACCTGCTCATGGCGGGAGCTACGGGTCAAGGGAAATCGGTTGGGCTCAACGCCATTTTGGTGTCCTTGATGTACAAAAAGCACCCTGCCCAAATTAAGTTTGTGCTAGTAGATCCAAAAAAGGTAGAGCTAAACCTGTTTAACAAAATAGAGCGCCACTACCTGGCCAAACTTCCCGATGAAGAGGAAGCCATAATTACCGATACCAGCAAAGTGGTTAAAACCCTCAATTCGCTGTGTGTGGAAATGGACCACCGCTATGAGCTTTTGAAAGATGCTCAGGTGCGTAATATAAAAGAGTACAACCAGAAGTTTATCAACCGAAAGCTAAACCCCGAGTTGGGTCACAAATTCCTACCTTACATTGTATTGGTAGTCGATGAGTTTGCCGACTTAATTATGACGGCTGGTAAGGAAGTAGAAATGCCCATAGCGCGCTTGGCACAGTTGGCACGGGCCATTGGTATCCACCTGATTATCGCAACACAAAGACCTTCGGTAAACATTATCACAGGTATTATCAAGGCCAACTTCCCAGCACGCATCGCTTTCCGTGTTACTTCTAAAATAGACTCCAGAACCATTTTAGATTCGGGTGGAGCCGATCAACTTATTGGACGAGGCGACATGCTCTACTCTACCGGAAACGATTTGGTACGCCTGCAGTGCGGCTTTGTAGACACACCTGAAGTAGAAGAAATTTGCGAATACGTGGGGGAACAGCGCGGCTATCCATCGGCATTTATGCTACCGGAAGTAGCCGAAGAAGGCGACAGCGGTGGAGGCGATTTCTCGGATGAAGACAAAGACGAACTTTTTGAAGATGCTGCACGCGTTATCGTTACCCACCAGCAAGGATCAACCTCGCTATTGCAGCGAAAATTAAAGCTGGGCTACAACCGTGCAGGAAGAATTATAGACCAACTGGAGTCGGCCGGTGTGGTGGGCCCCTTTGAAGGTAGTAAAGCCCGCAAGGTGTTGATTCCCGATGAAGTATCTTTGGAACAGTTTTTGGAAAACCTGTAAGTGAAACACAAAAGAAATGATGAAAACCTTTTTTACTGTAATCCTATCCACCCTGTTTTTAGCAGGGATTGCTCAAGATAAAGACCCCAAAGCCAAAGAAATTTTAGACCAAGTAAGCGCCAAAACACAAGGCTACGAAACCATTACGGCTTCTTTTACCAGCACGCTAGAAAACAAGCAGGCCGGCATGGAAGTAACCCAAGAGGGCTTGCTTAAACTCAAAGGCACCCGCTTTAACCTAACACTAGACGATTACCTCATTATCTCCGATGGAGAAACCACCTATACCTTTTCTAAGACCGATAACGAGGTATACCTAGACGACACCGAAGCCCTTGCGGGAGGCGATATCCAGCCTACCCAAATTTTCACCATGTGGGAAAAAGGGTTTAAATACAACTACAAGGGAGAGCAAACACTAAATGGCACCGCGTGTCACCACATTAATCTCTACCCCACGAAACCCGATGAGAAAAATTACCACACCATAAAACTGTACATCGGTAAGTCTGATTTGGAGATAAAGCAAGTGATTGCCATGGGGAAATCGGGTGATGTTTACACCTATACCGTAAAGAGTTTTACCCCCAACAAAAGCATGGCTCCCACCCTGTTTGCCTTTGATAAAAGCGAGCACCCCGGCGTAACCGAGATAGACAACCGCTTCTAAGAAATCAGCGGAAGCTAAACATGTCCACCTCTATAAAAGATAAAGCACAGCAGTTTTTAAACTTGGCTGGATTGGGGAAAGCTCAGGAAGCTTTCGATGGGTTGGTAGCTGAAGATTTTGTCCACCACAATCAGCATTTCGCAGGCGACCGAGCATCGCTGTTGCGAGCCATACAAGAAGACCATGCCAACAACCCCAACCGTTCGTTAACGGTAAAACAGTGTTTTGTGGAAGGCAACCACGTGATCACCCACTCGCACGTTATTAAAAAGGATTTGGAGATCGCTGTAGTGCACATCTTTCGTTTTGACACGGTCACTGGAAAAATCTTAGAGCTCTGGGATTTAGGCGAGGCAATACAAGCCAACTCGCCTAATGAACACGGGGTGTTTTAGACAGATGCTTTTGTTAACGATGAAGCTCCCGTTCCAAAACCTCCCAAATGGTAGCTGCGGTAAAATCCCAGTTGAATTTTTTTGCCTGCTCAGCTCCTGCATGGATTAACTGTTCTCGTAAACCGGCCTCGCCATCGATACGCGCTAAAGCATTGGCCATTTCCTCTATGGAAAAAGGATCGAAATACAAGGCTGCTTCTCCGGCAACTTCGGGTAAGGCGGTTTTGTTGGATGAAACTATAGGACAATGCGCTTTCATGGCCTCAACCAAAGGAATTCCAAAACCCTCGAAGTAAGAAGGAAAGACTAAGGCGCGCGCAGAGCCCAAGGCTTGCGTTAATTCATCTAGCCCTAAATGACCAGTAAAAATGACGGCATTTTGGTGTTTCATGTTTTGGTACACCAAATCCAGGCTGGCATCGCGAAACAGCTTTTCACCTACAATCATCAGTTGTGTAGGGCTTCCTGTTGCCTCCTTGAATTGATCAAAAGCGTGAAAAAGCCGACCTACATTTTTTCGGGCATGCAGGGCACCTACAAAAACAAAATACGGGAGTCCCTGGCTATTTTCATCCCTAAAGGCGTGCTGTTCTGGAATGGGTAGCGGTTTAAAAGCATCGCTAGCACCGTTATGGGCTACCGTTATTCTTTCGGGGCTTATCTGGTAGCGTTGGGAGATATCCGCTTTAGAGTAGTGCGATACCGTTAGAATGTGGGCCGCTTTTTGGGCAAACTGAGGAAAGTACTTTTTGTAATAGCGCTTGTATTTTGCGGGCAAGTCTTCGGGGTAATGCTCAAAATTAAGGTCGTGCATTACGTTTATTTGCGGCACTTGGGTGTTTAACGACAAAAAGCCATCGGGAGAAAAAAACAAGTCCACCCGGTGCTTTTTAAACGCCCTGGGCAAGGCTACGTTAAACCACAAACGCAATAAAATGGGCAAACGAGTTGGCGGTTGCAATACCACCGGAGTGACATTGTCAGCAAAAACAAATTTGGGGGCAAAAGGCCTATCGAAAAAGAAAATAAACTCATGTTCTGGATGGGCCTTCACGATGCGCTTTACCGTTTCGTAGGTAAACCAGCCAAAGCCCTCCATTTTGTTCTTTAGCAAGAACCGCGTGTTCACTCCTATCCGCACAAAAAAATCTTCTTTTTCTAAGCTGTTATTGAATATGATTGTAATATTGTCCGCTTGTGAAAAACCTCATCAAATCCATATTACAAACCGTTTTAGGGTACCAAAGATACCTATATGTCTTTGCCAAATACAAAATCCGCAACCTTAAAACCGACCGCAAAGAAGGCGATTTTTTTGCCTTTATGGATGCCATCAAGAAAGAGGGACACATTTTGGACGTAGGGGCCAACATTGGCATTATGACCTATCACTTGGCCACGCGTTTTAAAGCCCGCACCGTGCATGCTGTAGAGCCGGTTCCATCCAACCTGACTATACTACACCGTATTGTTAGAAAATACGACCTCACCAACGTTATTATACACAATACCGCGGTGGGAAGTAAAGACGACCAGCAAGTAAGCATGGTATTGCCGCAGCAAGGCCGTGTAAAAATGCAGGGCTTGGCGCATGTAAAACACGATAGCATAAGCGAGTGGAATGAAGGCATAGAGTTTACGGTGCAATCGCAGACACTGGATCGCCTCTTTGCTCTGGAACGCATAGCTGGTATTAAAATGGATATCGAGAATTTCGAGGCCTTTGCTCTAGAAGGCGCCTCAAAAATACTGAGCGAACAAAAGCCGGTGCTCTACTTAGAGTTGTGGGAGAATGAGAATCGCTATCAGTGTTTCGACATTCTCGAAAAGCATGGATATAAAGCCTTTGTAAACAGCTCCAAGGGCTTAAAACCCTATGATGCCCAAAGCGATAAAAAACAGAATTTCGTTTTTATCGCAGATTAATCCACGTGCTTGTTACGCAGTAACAACGAAGAATCGCCATAACTTAAGAACCTAAAGTCGTGCTCTAAGGCGTACTCGTACACCTGTTTCCAATCCTGCCCTATCCATGCCGCAATAAGCGCCAGCAAGGTGCTTTTGGGTTGGTGGAAATTGGTAATCAATCCATCAATGGCTTTCCATTTATAACCTGGCATAATATAGAGCGAGGAATAGAAATCAATGGTTTCTAATCCTTCTCTATCCATCACTTCTAAGATATACTGACAAGCCTCTTGCCAAGAAAAGGAATTCGGAAGCTGATAGGCATCTTCTTGCCCCAGTTCACGAAGCGACTCGTCCTTTTCTTGCTGCATTTTTACGGCAAGCCAATAGAGACTCTCCAACGAGCGCAAACTGGTGGTTCCTACACTAATTACCGCACCCTGGGTTTGGCTTAGTGCTTTTACCGTATCGCGATGTATAACAATACGTTCGCGGTGCATTTCATGGTCTACCAAGTTGCTCGCTTTCACGGGTCTAAATGTACCCGCGCCCACGTAGAGTGTTAGGTAGGATAAGCGGTGTCCTGCTTCTTTAAGCGCTTCTTTTTGTTCGGGGATAAAGTGTAAACCTGCTGTAGGTGCCGCTACGGCTCCTTCGTTTTTCGCATACACGGTTTGATAGTTGTCTTTGTCCTCTGCCTCCGCTTCGCGATTTAAGTATGGTGGAAGCGGTACCTCACCAGCCTTCTCTAAAATAGAAGCAAAACTTTGGTTACTGTCCCACGTAAAAGTTACTAATACATCGTTGCTCCTTCGTTCGGCAACATGTGCGTGCAAAGTAGTTCCGGCTATTTGCGCGGACACCGTTGCATTGCCCATCTTTTTTAAGTTGCCCACCATGCAAGACCACGTACAGCTTTCTGTAGCGACCAAGGCTTCTTCTACCAGTTGCTGATAGGGTTCCAAACAAAACACTTCAATATGGGCCCCCGTGTCTTTGGTAAAGCGCAAGCGTGCTGCTAAAACCCGTGTATCGTTAAATACCAGCGTGGAATTCTTGGGCAAGTATTTACCCAACTCAGAAAAAACGTCTTGAGAAATTACGCCATCCTTGTACAGCAACAACTTGGAGGCGTTTCTATTTTCGAGTGGATATTTGGCAATGCGATGATCGGGTAAGGGGTAATCAAAGTCTTCGGTTTTCAGTTGCGCTCTTTCCATGGCCGCAAAAATAAAACCCAAACTAACGCAACACCCTGAAAAATGAAAAAAGCCTCCGCGGACTGCGAAGGCTTTTAAATTTTACTAAGTCTGGTCCCGTTTACCACCGGAAACAGCTAGGGTCATTGGTGCCCGATTGGTCCCGATAACTATCGGAACGAACCAGCAAGCAAAGAGTGCCCGAGACTGGATTCGAACCAGCACGCACAGAGTGCACCACCCCCTCAAGATGGCGTGTCTACCAATTTCACCACCCGGGCATTATTTAACGGATGGCGTGTCTACCTCCCGATAACTATCGGGATTCACCACCCGGGCATTATTTAACGGATGGCGTGTCTACCTCCCGATAACTATCGGGATTCACCAACCGTTTTTCTCAACTTGCATAAGCTAGCAATAGCTTTTGCATTCGAGGGCGCAAATATAGGCGATTCCAGCTAAAAAATAATGCCTAAGGATTGCTTGTATCCAAATTGCTGTTGCTCGATGGTGTTTTACCTTGCCAAAACTTGGCGCGGTTAGCCTTTCTTTTTTCCTTTTTCCGCTTCTTTTCTTCCTCTGCATTCACGGCCTCAGCGGCTTCCTTGGCTTTTTCGTTAGCCTTCTCCATGTTTCTATCCATACGCCGGGTGGTATTTCCCTGCCAACTGCGGTACCCGAGATCGGTTTTTGCAATGTCCATGTAGTTGGCCTCTGTATGGTCTACCACCTCTTCGGTAATGCCTTCATTAATTTCTTTGTTGGATGGAGGCCGTTTAAACTCCAACAGCACACTGCTAGGGTATTTGCCGATAATTACTCCGCGATACCCATCGTATTCCATATTTTTAAAATACACGGTATCTCCTATGGCGTACTCAAATTTCTCGCTCGGGTTGTAGTCGTAATCTCTTTCTAAATGGTAGTTTACCCGATTTGGTCGGATTTTATAGATGTTCCCATTTGCAAAATCCAGTATTAATCCAACCCCTAAATTGGTAAATAGATTCAGTAAAGTAAATCCGGTACTGGCCTTGCGTGTAATTTTTACCTCAGCCGTTTTGTATCCTTCTGCTTTAATTTCAATGCGCGTTTTTTTAGGCCTGGATTTTTTAGGCATGCGGAAGGTAGTAGGTGCAAACCCTTGAAACTCTCCGTTAAAATACACCTTAGCGTTTTCTGGGTAGCCCTGTACCACACGTGTCGTATCGAAAGCACCACCAAAAATGCTAGCACAACTTGAAAACAAAAACGGAATACAAATGAATACTAGAAGTCGCTGAATTAAATTCATGTAAACTATTTTATGGATTTGAACAAACCTACACATTTTACAGACCTACTAAACAAAAAACCCCCAGAGCCGAGCTCTGAGGGTTTTCCGTTTGGAGGAAATAATCTCCTGGTTATTGTTTTATCCATCGTACCATTTGCTGGTCGCCTTGCTGGTTGCTTACTGTAACAATGTAGGATCCAGGCTTCAAGTCCGCTGCCTGTATTTGCGATTGCGTACCCGAAAAAGAACCGCGTAACACTTGTTTTCCGCTCATATCCAAAACTTGATAGCTCAAGGCTGCATCCTCAGCCACACCGGTTACCTGTAGGTTTCCTACAAAAGTTCCTGGGTTAGGGCTTATGGTTACCGACCAATTGGCGAACGTAGCTACGGCTGGGCTGTTGCTTTCAAAACCAGCCGTTATCATTACCGTGTAGTCTTCTACCTCTCCATAAGCAAAGGTTTCACAAGGTCCTTGTGCCGCATTGTATTTCATGGATACACGCATGCGCGTGGCTCCAGCCATTGCGTTAGCTGGCACGTTTAAGGTACCAGAAACATCACTTGAAGAAGTACCTCCGGCATCAAAGACTAGCTCACCGGCATCGTTAAAGTCACCATCTTTGTTGGCATCTATCCATATCTTCCAATATTCGGGATAGGTATTCATACCGAACCAACCACTGGTAAAACCTGGCTCTAGAAGTATGCTGTAAGACGCACCGGCTTGCAAACTCACACTTTGTGCGGTAAAGTCGGCATAGCCACCGTTATTACCGGAGTTGTTGCTAAAGCTTCCAATGCTAATGCGATCAATCCACTCATCGGAACTGTTGTTCCCAGCCGAAGCACAGTAGTTTACAGGTTCGGGAGCTTCCTCTTCGGTTGTAACCGTAATGCTGCCAGAAACAGGACTCGTTTCAGAGCCACAATCGCTGCTTACGCGAATCTCGTAGCTTGTAGCTGCCTGCAGTCCAGAAATGGTAGCAGCAGTACTGGTAACGCTTTGGCTACCCCAACTTCCACCCGAAACACGATGCTCTAAAATATATGCCTGTGCAGGCGATACAGCACTCCAGCTTACACTAATGCTCACATCGGTTTTGCCCGTACTCGCTAAGCCGGATGGCGCAACACAAGGTTCGGGCACGTTGGGCTGAATATCAATGGTGTAGTCTTCTACCTCACCACTACCAATGCTACCGCAAGAAGCGCCTCCGCTGCTGCGTCTCATTACTACGCGAACTCGGGTTTCTCCGCTTGTGGCATTGGCAGGTACGGTTACATTACCGTTTACCGTAGCCGTAGAAGTCCCCGCATCAAAAGCGAGTTCACCGGCATCGTTAAAGTCGCCATCGTGATTGTAATCCACATAGATTCTCCAATGCTCTTGTTGCGTCCGCTTGCCCCAAAACCAAGAGCTGGGGAAGTCTGGTGTTAAAGAAACTGCAAAAGCATCTCCAGCTTCTACACTAAAGGATTGCGCAGTAAAATCGGCATAGCCTCCGTTGTTGCCAGAACTGTTAGAAAGAGATCCTAAGCTTACACTGGAAATCCACTCGCTACCGCTATTTCCAGAGGCACTGCAGTAGGTAATTGGGGCGGTTTCTGTGGTAGCCGAAACTATGGCCGAATATGCACTGGACTCAAATTCGCAATTGGAGCGAACGCGAGCTTCGTAGGTTGTACCTCCAGCCAAACCAGAAACACTAGTACTGGTTGCACCTACCGAAATACTGCTCCATGTTGCGGAACCCGCCTCGCGGTATTGCAACACGTAATCGTTGGCTTCGCTTACCGCGCTCCAACTGTAATCGATACTGTTTGCTGTTATGTTGGATGCTTGCAGTCCGCTCGGTGCATCGCAAGGAGCGGGGGTATCTGTTGCACCGGTAACCACACTGCTGTAGCTACTCGATTCACCATCGCAATTGGCGCGTACACGGAACTCATAAGTGGTACTGTGTGCAAGACCACTCACGGTAGTAGAAGTACCGCTTACCGATTTACTGCTCCAAGAGGAAGTTCCTTGCGCTCTGTATTGCAGGGAAAATCCTGTTTCGTTAGAACTAGCTGAACTCCAAGAAACGGCAACGGAATTGGTTGTTGATGCTCCAGTAGCCAAATTCTGTGGTGTTTCGCAAGGAAGTACTACTTGCTCTTCTACGCGTAAGGTATAATCTTCTACCTCTCCGTAGCTAAAGCTTTCGCAGGCGGTTTGCTCTCCATTATACTTCATGGAAACACGCAAACGGGTATCGCCTAACAGCGCTCCTGCAGGTATGGTTAAATTTCCAGTTACCGTACTGCTGCTTAAACCCGCTTCAAAGAGTAATTCTCCGCTGTCGCTGAAGTCGCCATCTTGGTTTAAATCGACCCAAATTTTCCAGTACTCGTTATACGTAGAACCACTAAACTCTGGAGTTAAGGAAACGGATACGGTTTCTCCTTGCTCTAAAGCAATTACATCGGCAGTAAAATCGGAGTACTGAGCAGAGCCCGAGTTTTTGGTAAAACTTCCAACAACCACCTGCCCTATCCACTCATAACTGGCATCGTTTCCTTGCGAGTTGCAATAGGTAGGCTGATCGGATAAAGTGGTAAAGTTTTGGGTAGCACTGTATCCACTGACTTCGCCATCACACAGCGACTGCACTTGTACATCATAGGTAGTAAGTGGTGAAAGTCCAGAAATTGTAATACTGTTGCTGCTTGCACTCAGGTTATTCCAGGTACTGGTTCCTTGCTGGCGATACCGAACATCGTAAGAAAGCGCAGTACTCACATTATTCCAGCTCACATCAAAAGAGCTTGTGGTTTCGTTGCTGGATGAAATGGCACTTGGCACACTACATACAGTACCCAAATCGCAACCACTCAAACAGTTAGCATTGTATACCCTATCTCGAATTAGATCGCCTGGAAGCGGTCCAAAACCATTGTTGAAATTTATCCCCTCACTGGTAAGGTGGCAGTAGCTCATAATGGTTCCACCATTATCTGGATCGGGACCCGGAGTACAGGCTCCTTCTGGAGTGTAGCAATTATCAATAGCACCTCCGGGCCAAGAACAACTGTGCGTGTGGGGGGACCCAAGATTGTGACCGATTTCATGGGTGATCACCTCAACCGTCCAGGAATAGGCGGGTACATTGTTGTAGTTCGCATAAATACCGCTGTAGGCATAGTCATAACTCTCGTTACATACCACATCTACGTAGGCTATACCTCCATTGGAAGGGTTCATATCAATAAGATGCGCTATATCTCCGTTAAAATTGGGTCGCTGAGAACGGAAGCCATTTAACATATTCGAAGAAGAAGAGCTGTTGTACGGACTGGGGCTATCCCACACAAAAATTTCGCTGATTTTTATGTTGATGCTCTCATTGGCATACAGCGTAGCTACTTCATTAAAAACAGCAGAAATGTAATTGGCTGCACCTGCCACGGAACCTTTATTCTGAAAGACATCGTAGTCCAACTCAAAATAAACATTTACACAGTTGTTAGCATCCTTCAACCCCCCTCTACTTGTTTCCATTTTAATGGGCTCCTCGGTTTCCTGGGTACCACAAAAGTTGGGGAACTGTGTATCGATCTGGCCCTCATTGTACACCACATAAGCTCCATTGGCTTTTTGATCTAACAATTTGCCCAGCGTGTAATTCACACCATCAACAGCAATCATGGCTTGCACTTCGCCCTTAAAAAAAACAAGGCTAACCAAGGAGCTTGGGTGTCCTTTTACCACACCTCGGTAATATTTACCCAGGTCTACGCTATGCGAACCCGTGGTGGAATTAATTTCCAGCGAGGCTGCATGAATTTCGGCCGGAATTAACTCCAGTTTCCAAACTCCCGCAGGATGGGGCAATTCCATCTCAAATACTTCTGGGTTGTCTTTGATTACTTGATCCAGTGCCTTCATTTCAAAGTCCAGAACAGCCACATCGCTAATCGCCTCAGGCACGCCAATTGCAGTGGCCTTTAAAGCATTCGATGTAAAAGGACTGGTACTGGGAATTTCGGAATTGAGGCTCAGCTTTTCTTCTACTTTTTGCAGTAATGCTCGCTGTTGCGCCAGCGATGCAAGCGAAGCAAAAAGTGCGAACACAGCCAACACCTTTGCGGTAAAGTTTTTCATAGGATTTTAGGTTTTGGATTAATTATTCTCGGATTCTTAAATCTATGTTAAATAAACGGAGAACCAAATAAGCCGTTGCCTCGTAGATGATGATTAACGCTTTACAGAGATTTTGTACTCGCCATACACTTATACTATATAATTGCTAAAGAACTGCTTGGAGATCTTAAGTACTCACTTATAATCCTCACACGACCAGATGCGTGTATTTAATTCAATCGCAAGATCTCTTTCAAATCGAAAAAAAACTTTTCCACGCCCTGTGCATTGAGGTGCTGACCATCGTAAAAAAACCGATTGGGATAAGTAAAGTGGTTGTTGGCGTTAAAAAATATCCGGTTTTCAAACAGATGTTCATACTCCCCTCGCTGCTGGTAATTCCCATAATAGTCTTGCGTTACAGGAGTCTCCACATACAAAACAGGGGTGTTTTCCAACAACAACTCCCCCTCCACCAAGGCAGCTACTTGTTTGTTTTTGAGGGGTGTCGTAGGTAACGGCATAGCGGGCCTCGCTTCCTGATGCCCACTTCGTAAAACATAGCCACCAGCAATGTAGGTATCAGGGCCTGAATGGGCCTTTTGCTCCATAGCTTTCCAATTTTCTGTAAAGTGGGACAACCAACGATAATACAGCGCATTAAAAACTCGTAGATCTTGCGTTTGCCAAAGCCAAGCGGCCGAAACATTGCTCCATGGTAAATTGGCTGTAAGATCTACGCTGGCCTCTACCCCATCGCTACGAAATACATCGGGGTTCACGACCCAAATCACAGTTTTAGGTTGCAATTGCTGCAAGTATGCCTTCAATAAAACTACTGTTTGTATAGGCGTTTGGCTGCTACTACCCATATTAAACATTCGCAAGCCTTGCTCTGCAAACATTCGCGAATCGAAACTGCGATAGGCATGCGAAGAGCCTACTACTAAAACATCCACAGCCCCCATAGTATCGAGCTCTTGAAAGCGAGTCAAGCTGTGTCCGTTTCCAGACCTTGGAAAGATGGCATTATGGCCGAGCTGCCCCTGGTGATCCACCTGAACCAACAGCACCAAAACCAACGTGTAGGCCACAAATAATGCTGCGACCAATAGGATACTCTGTTTTAAAAAGCGTAGCATTAAAATTGAAAATAGATAAAGGGCGTTTCCTGCAAATTGGCAAAGAAAATGAGCAGCAAGCTAAGAATAAGGTAGCAACACCTGCGCTGGAGTTTGCTCCAACTTTCCAATGCATCCATAGCAAACGGCAATTTACGAAACCGCCACTCCCACAGAAAAAGCAAGCAAGCCATAGCTAAACTTAGCGCTATTTGCCGCTCCCCTTCTAAACTGCCTACATTCCACGTAAAATCCATGAACAGCGTTTGGTAAACAGAACCGGTATCACCCAACGTTTTTGCTCGGAAGGGAACCCAAGCCAAAACGACTAAGACTGCAGTAAAAGCCATGCGGGCAAGATCTTGTATACCCGACATCCCTTTTATGGCTGGAATAATCTCTTGAAAATTTCGGTGTTTGCCACGTATTAAACCTGGCATAAAAAAGACGGCATGCATAGCACCCCACAAAAGAAAATTCCAGCTTGCTCCGTGCCAAAATCCACTAACCAAGAAAATGACAAACACGTTGCGAATGGTTTTCAACAGGCTTCCTCTACTTCCACCCAAGGGGATGTAGAGGTAATCTTTAAACCAGCGCGTAAGTGATATATGCCAACGCCTCCAAAACTCTGCTATACTTCTGGAAAAGTAGGGATAAGCAAAGTTTTTACTCAGTGAAAAACCAAACAATCTTGCGGTTCCGATAGCAATATCCGTATAGCCCGAGAAGTCGCCATAGATCTGAATAGCAAAGCAAACCGTAGCTATAGCCACCGCTAAGGAGCTTTGGTTTTCGGGAGCGGCATACACTGCATCCACGACCACCGCACAATGATCGGCCACCACCATTTTTTTAAACAAACCAAAAAGGATGAGCCGCAACCCTGAAACTGCGAATTTATACTGGAAAGTCTTGCGCTCGAAAAACTGAGGCAGCAATTGTTTGGCACGCTCAATGGGCCCAGCTACCAACTGCGGAAAAAAGGAAACGTAGGCCGCAAAAGCCCAAAAATTTCGGGTGGCAACAACGTCTTTCCGATACACAACGAGGGTGTAGCTTAACGTTTGAAAGGTGTAGAAACTGATGCCAACGGGTAACAAAATCTCTAGCGTGTAGCCGCTGGATAGGGTATAACCAAAAACCGAGAAAGCATCGTGAAAAGCCTCGATAAAGAAATTGTAATACTTAAAAAAGCCCAGTATACCCAGATTTACCAAAATACTTAACCAGAGCAATGCCTTTCTATTTGTCTCTTTATGGGCTTCCTGCAGCGCTAAGCCTATGGTAAAATCGCACAAGGTGCTGATAGCTATTAAACCCAAAAAGCGGTAATCCCACCAACCGTAAAACACATAACTCACTGCGGTAAGAAATACACTTCGCCATGTAGTACTGCGATAGAAAAAGCCCCAGTAGAGTGCAAACACTACAGGTAAGAACAGGGCAAAATCCAGGGAATTAAAAAGCATAGGTCCGTTACAGTGGCAAAGGTAAAGCTACCGTTTGGTTTCAGCAGCTCCCAATTCCTTTTACGCTTATAAAGTCCAGCGCTTCAGTATTTCCTTGGGCTGCACCGCTTGTTGCGCTCCAAACAGCATACCTGTTTTACCATGGAGACGATTGCTGCAAAAGTTTTCGGCCACCGCCTTATTTCCTACCACTAATAATTGTGCAGCTTGTATTCCAACTGCCAACTGCTCCACCATTACTCGAGCTAACGCAGGTTGCTGTAACCAATGTGATAGTTGCTTTTTAATGTGCTCCAAATGCGCATCATAAGTGGGTAGCTTGCCTTTTTGATTTTCCAAAAACTGCAATAGCACTTCCATAGCCTCTGGGCTTTTTTGAATAGCCCGATGCACATCCAGGCACTGCACATTGCCACTTCCCTCCCATATTGCATTCACAGGTGCCTCGCGATACAGGCGCGGCAAAACGGAGGTTTCCACATATCCATTTCCTCCCAAGCATTCCATAGCTTCTACAATGAGTGGCGATGCGCGCTTAGTAATCCAATATTTACCAATAGGCAACAGCAATCGCAGTAGGGCTTGCTGATCTTTACTCCCAATTTCAATACACTGACTTGCTAAATGCGCCATGGCCAGCGCAGCCTCACTTTCCGTTATGAGGTCGCAAAGCACACTTTGCATCAGCGGTTGTTGGATGAGCACTTTTCCCATGACGGAACGGTGTTGGGCATGATGTACCGCTTCGGCTACCGCCCTTCGCATCAATCCAGCCGAACCTATCATGCAATCGTAACGCGTCATGGCGACCATTTCTATAATCGTAGGTACGCCTCGGCCGGGCTCCCCCACCATCCAGGCATGGGCATCATACATTTCTATTTCGCTAGAGGCATTGGATTGATTGCCCAGCTTCTCTTTTAGCCGCTGTATTTGCCACGTATTTTTCTTACCCTCAGCAGTCCAGCGCGGCATTAAAAAGCAAGACAAGCCTTCCTCGGTCTGCGCAAGTGTTAGAAAGGCATCGCACATGGGGGCCGAACAAAACCACTTGTGCCCATTGAGCAAGTACAAGGCACCCTTCCCCTTTTCCCCAACGGCCTTAGCCGTTGTGGTGTTAGCACGCACATCGGTTCCGCCTTGCTTCTCGGTCATGGCCATACCTATGGTAAGTCCATCTTTCTCAAAATACGGTTTGTTGGCAGGATCGTATACGGGTGCCGTAATTTTTTGCAACCACTCCTCCGCATGGGGAAAATGTTTTTTTAAGGCTGGAACGCAGGAAAAGGTCATGGTGATGGGACAGTTGGTTCCCGCCTCATTTTGCGCATGCATATAGTTCATGGCCAGCCGTGCAAAGTGCGCACCCGGTTTTGGGTTCGTCCATGGTAGCGCATGCAAACTATGGCTAATTCCTGCATTCATAATATCGTGGTAGGCAGGATGAAATTCAATGGCATCTATGCGATTGCCAAAACGGTCGTGCGAGTGAAAAACGGGACTGTTTCGGTTGGCCTGATGTCCTTTTTCTGTCCAGGAATGCGACCCTACCAACTTACCGTAATCAGACACCTGAACGGAAGCCCAATCGGCACTCGATTGCTCCATCAATTCCTTTAAAAAGGTATCCTGTTGAAATAGGTTTACATCCTCGTAAGCCGGTACTTGGTTAAATACTTCGTGGTTCATTGGGGTAGCAAGGTTTAAGAAATAAGGGCTGGAAAAACGTCTACTGTTTTACGACAACGCCTCCTTTCATTACAAAAGAAACTTGCTTTAAAACTGCAATGTTTTCGAGCGGATTTCCGTCTACTGCAATAATATCGGCATAGGTATTGGGTGCTAAGACGCCTATTTTCTCATCGCGCAACACTTGGGCCGCAACTACCGTAGCGCTTTGAAGCGCTTTGGCCGCAGGCATTCCGGCTTCTACCATGTATCCGAACTCCCTGGCGTTTTCCCCGTGTGGAAAAACACCCGCATCCGTTCCAAAGGCAATGGGTACGCCCCGCTTAAAGGCTTCACCAAAGGTATTTTGGATTTTTGGACCGATTTCAAGTGCCTTGGGCACCACAATTTCGGGGTAATAGCCATCAATTTTAGCCTTTTCTGTAACCTCTTTTCCAGCCGTAATTGTTGGCACTAAGTAGGCGTTTTTGGCCTTCATCAGGTCCATGGTTTTTTCAGACATCAAGGTGCCGTGTTCTATGGTTTTTACGCCACCTAAAACGGCTCTGTACATGCCTTCATCGCCATGAGCATGGGCTGCCACAATGAAACCATAGTCATCCGCTGTTTTACATATAGCTTCAATTTCCTCAAGGGTAAACTGAGGGTTAGAGCTGTTTTTTGCCACGCTAAGCACCCCACCCGTAGCCGTTATTTTAATACAGCTCGCACCGTTTTTATAGCGTTGCCGTACGGCCTCCTGGCAGGCGGCAGCTCCGTTAGCAACACCTTCGGCAGGTCCCGGTACGCCCATTAAATCTTTGCGATAGCCGTTGGTAGGATCGGCATGCCCACCCGTGGTAGCAATGGCTTTGCCCGCAGAGTAAATGCGCGGCCCCACTATTTCGCCTCGGTTTATGGCATTGCGAAGTGCCGTGTTGACGCCACTTCCCCCCAAATCTCGGACGGTGGTAAACCCTGCCATCAGTGTTTTCCGGGCATATCCTACCGATTTAAAAGCAATATCGGCTTCGTTGAGCGTAAACTCCTCGATGTAGGTATTGGGGTTGGATTCGTGCTCCAAATGCACATGCATATCAATGAAGCCTGGGAGTACGGTTTTATCTTTTAGGTCAATAACAGTTGTCTCACTTTGAGAAGCCGGTAAAAAGCCATCTTCTACTGCTGCAATGAGCCCATCTTCCACCACTATGGTTTGCTGGCTTCGCAAGGTCCCAGTTTTGGAATCGAAAAGGTTGCCACAATGAATTAAGGTTCGCTGGGCTACGGTGCACAAAGACATGATAGCAACGAGCAAGGTGAGTAGGAATTTCATAGGTCGATTTTGGATGAAGGTAAAGATATCCTTGAGAAATGTAATGTTCAGCTTCAATTCCTGGCTAAGTTCATCAGAAAAATTATTTACTATATTTCCCACATAATACATATCCCTATTTCCAATGAAAAAATTTACCCTGGTATCATTTTTATTAACTTTTATAGTAAACAATTTTTTCGGTCAAGCCATCTATAATGTCCCTTTGACCCAGGATCAATTCAAAGCATATCAGAAAATCCAGGAAGACTTTTATAATTCCAGATCACACACCAAAAACACACCGGATTCCATAGCTATCCAACTCCATGTAATTCGCAATACTGATGGCACTGGTGGTGCAGCTATAACGTCTATCCTTGGTGAGATTTCAGGAGTAAATGAGGCCATTGCAGCCACAGAGGCTAAGCTGTATGTATGCCAAAATATAGATTACATCGATAACAGCGATTATTACCACTTCAAGATAAATCAGGAGCAGCAAATTACCGAGGAGCACAATGAAACAGGGGTAATTAACCTTTACATCCCGCAAAGCATCGACAATGGGCAAGTTTGTGGATTTTCCTACATACCGATCACCAATAGAAACCACATCTTTTTATCCGCTCAGTGCTTTAACCAAAATCTAACTGAGAATCTGTTTGGTACTTTCTTTGGATTGCTCCCTACTTACTACAACACCATGTGTAATGGCCCGCAAGGCTCTCAGGGCGAGTTGGTAGATGGGAGCAATTGTGAAACTGCTGGAGATTTGATTTGCGACACCCCTGCTGACCCGGTGGATGAAAGCACACGAATTATAAACTGCGAATACCGCGGTACTTGTACCGATGCCAATGGAGATCGCTATGATCCTCCAACCAACAATTACATGTCCATCAAAGGCCGGGAACCCAACTGCAACCCCGTTTTTACTCCGTTACAATTAGAACGCATTGCCTACGGTATGGAATACGAACGCACCCGATTGCAGTCGGATTATTGCGAGCCGTACCAAATAAATACTTCCCTTGCTGAGCTACGAGAAAATCAAATTCAACTGGCCCCAAATCCCGGATATGAAACCCTGGTCATTACTGGCTTGCAGGGCACAGAAAACCGCGTTTTGATTACAGATGCTCTTGGTAAAAGCATACACAATATTCCAATTAAACACCGCAAATCCTTATCGGTCGCCATGCCAGTACCCGCGGGTGTTTATTGGGTTCACATTCACGACAACAACCGCCAACGATTCACAAAAAAATGGTTGAAACAATAAAGCAAAGGCGCTCCTCTTGGAGCGCTTTTTTTTATTCCATACACTAGAATAACATCCACCCCCAAGACCTAAACCGTACCTTGTGAAAGAAAACAAAACGCTCACTTTGATCATGCGAAGCTGCTTCCTTTCCTTCATTATCTTCCTATCCTTTGCTTGCTCCAAAGCACAAACGCAAGAATTTCAACTCGATTCCACTACCATTTCGCTCTCGGTAGTTGCCGAGAATTTAGATGTGCCCTGGGAACTCGTTTGGGGCCCCGATGACCACATTTGGTTTACCGAACGCAACGGAACCATAAAACGGCTCAACCCCAATACGGGTGATGTTAGCACTCTAATAACCGTAAATGCGGTGCGCGAGATTAGCGAAGCGGGACTCCTCGGCCTGGCCCTAGACCCCAACTTTGAAAACAACCCTTTTGTTTATGCCGTTTACACCTACGCCAAGAACGGCCTTACCGAGCGCTTGGTGCGTTTTACTTACAACGGCACTACCCTGGTCAATGAAGAAGTGCTCTTGGATGACATTCCCGCCAACAACAACCACAGTGGTTCGCGCATTCTTTTCCTGGCAGACAACACACTGCTAATGACTACCGGAGACGCACTGAATGTGAGCAACTCCCAAGACCCAAATTCATTGGCAGGAAAAGTCTTGCGCATCAACCGCGATGGCAGCATTCCTGCCGATAACCCCAACCCAGACAGCTACGTCTGGAGCTTAGGACACCGCAATGCCCAAGGCTTGGTGCTGGGACAAAACGGTACCATTTACAGCTCAGAACACGGCCCCAGCACCGATGATGAACTGAATATCCTAGAGGCAGGAAGGAATTTTGGTTGGCCCGAAGTAAACGGCTATTGCGATACCAGCGAAGCCAGCTTTTGCGATGCCAACAACGTGAAAGAGCCTATCATGGCCTGGACCCCCACGCTTGCCGTTGCCGGCATTGATTACTACAACTCCAACAGCATACCCGAATGGAAGAACGCTATTCTAATGACCACCTTAAAAGAAGACGACTTCCGGGTGTTGAAGCTCAATGCGGCTGGAACCGAAATTGTGGAAGAGCGCGTGTTCTTTAACAACCTATATGGCCGCTTGCGCGATATCTGCATAGCACCCAACGGAGACATTTACTTCAGTACTTCCAACCGAGACGGAAGAGCTGGCGGAGGCTTTCCGGTAGCCGAAGATGACCGCATCCTTCGCATTAGCAATGAAAACCGCACGGGCATTTTGCAGCCAGAGAACAGCAAGAAGGGGGATTTCAAGGTATTCCCCAATCCAGCCGAAGACCGAATACAAACCAATTTAGCCCAGGTACAGCACATGGTGGTCTTGGACGGTCGCGGAAGAAAAGTAGCCACCTCGAGCAATGCTGCCATCGACATCAGTACACTATCCCAAGGTCCATACACCTTACGGGTGAAAAGTGAGTCGGGTATTTATCACAGCAGTTTTGTAAAAACCGTACGCTAGTTCTACGTACCGCTGAACACATTTCGGGTATTTGTTTTGGGAGACCCACGCGTTGGGACTATCTTGCTGGCAGATAAAACCCAAACCATGAAAAAGAAATTTTGGATGCTCCTGGCCCTCCCAGTAATGATGTGGAGTTGCCAACCTGAAGCAGATACTATGGAAGGATACAAGCTAGTAGAAGAAGTTAGCAAAGAAGGCGGTGACATCGCCATTCCTTATAAGAAGTACGAGTTGGACAATGGCTTAACCGTTATTGTACACGAAGATCACAGCGACCCTGCAGTGCATGTTGATGTTACCTACCACGTAGGTTCTGCGCGTGAGGAAATTGGTCGATCTGGTTTTGCGCACTTTTTTGAGCACATGATGTTCCAAGGGTCGGATCACGTAGCCGATGAGGAGCACTTTAAAACCGTAACCGAAGCTGGTGGAACGCTTAATGGTACTACCAATAGCGACCGCACCAACTACTTTGAAACTGTTCCTGCCAACCAGCTAGAAATAGCACTTTGGTTAGAAGCCGACCGGATGGGGTGGTTGCTGGACGCAGTAACCCAAGAAAAATTTGAGATACAACGCGCCACCGTTAAAAACGAGCGCGGCCAGAACTACGACAACCGCCCATACGGGATGCTGCGCGAGGTGGCCAACCAAGCCCTGTATCCGCACGGACACCCGTACTCATGGCCTACCATAGGCTACATTGATGAGCTGAACGAAGCTACTTTGCAAGATTTAAAAGACTTTTTCTTGCGTTGGTACGGCCCCAACAATGCTACACTAACCGTAGCAGGAGACGTAGACGCAAAAGAAGTAATGGACCTGGCGGTAACCTACTTTGGCCCCATTAACCGTGGGCCTGAGGTAAAAGACATGCCTGCGCAGCCCGCTAGCTTGGATGCCGACCGTTACATCTCTCACGAAGACAAAATTCGTTTCCCGCTTATTCAAATGAACTATCCTACCGTGGCTAACCGTCACCCCGATGAGGCTCCATTGGATGTACTGTCTGACATTTTAGGAGGTGGAAAAAGCTCTATTTTCTACCAAACCTTTGTAAAAACGCAGAAAGCGATCCAGGCCAGTGTTTCCAACCCATGTTCTGAATTGGCTGGAAATATGAGCTTTACGGTGGTTGGATTTCCAGGCACTAACCTGGCAGATATGGAAAAAGAAGTCCGTGCCGCCATCGCTACCTTTGAGGAGCGTGGCATTAGCGATGAAGATTTGCAGCGCTACAAATCCACCTACGAAGCAAGCACCATTCAAGGACTATCCTCTGTGCGCGGAAAAGGCTCGCGGTTGGCCTCTTACGAAACCTTTACTGGAAACCCCAACTATATTAAGAAGGACTTGAAGCGCTACATGGATGTAACCAAAGAGGATGTAATGCGCGTGTACGAGCAGTATATCAAAGACCAAAACTGTGTTATTGTTAGCTATATCCCAGAAGGTCAGCGCGAGCTGATTGCCGCAGAAGACAACTACACCCCTACTATTGGGCGCACCCCAGAAACCGTACTCAACAACTACGACACGTTGGTGTACAACAAGCCTGTAGATACCCTTATCGATCGCTCGGTAAAACCACAACCCGGACCATCGCCATTTGTACCGGTGCCTGAATTGTGGACTGCCGACATGGACAACGGCCTAAAAGCTATTGGTACGCTTAACGATGAAATCCCTATGGTTTCCCTGCAAATAACCATGCCTGCGGGACACCGCAATGAACCTATGGACAAAGCGGGTATTGCCAGCTTAACCGCTAGCTTGCTCAACGAGTCTACCGAAAACTACAGTGCAGAAGATATTAGCGATGAACTGGAAAAAATAGGGAGTCGTATTTCTGTTTCGGCTGGAAACGAAAACGTAACCATCAACATATCCTCATTAACCAAGCACATTGATAAAACGCTAGAGTTAGCGGAAGAAATTATGATGCGCCCCGCATTCACAGAAGATGATTTCAGCCGTGTGAAAAAGCAAACGTTAGAGGCTATTGCAAACCGAGAAAACCAAGCCTCGCAACTCGCCAGCGATGCCTTTGCTAAACTGTTGTACGGAGAAGACCACATTAAATCGGTTCCTACGGTTGGAAATGCAAGTACGGTTGAGAGCATTTCTCTCGATGATGTAAAAAGCTATTACGAAAACTACTTCTCCCCTGCCAATGCACAATTGGTAGTGGTAGGGAACATGGAACAGGATGCTTTGATGCCTAAATTGAGTTTCCTAGAAAACTGGAGTGGCGAAAGCTACGATTGGCCTTCGCAGCCTGAACAACTCGCTGCAGAACCTGGAACCATCTACTTTATGGACAAGCCTGGGGCAGCCCAAAGTGAGCTACGCTTGGGGTGGCGCACCGATTTAACATACGATGCAACAGGCGACTACTACCGCGCCAACATTATGAACTACCAGTTAGGTGGAAACTTCAATAGCCGCATCAACATTAATTTGCGTGAAGATAAAGGATACACCTATGGAGCGCGTTCCATGTTCCGTTCTACCAAAGAGCCTGGGGTGTATATGGCCTACGCAGGAGTTAAGAAAGAGGCTACCGATAGCGCACTTACCGAGTTCTTGTACGAGATCAACAACTACGTAGAGAAAGGCATTAGCAGCGAAGAATTGGAGTTTGTAAGAAAAAGCTTAACGCTGAGCGAAGCCTTGAAGTACGAATCGCCTTTCCAAAAAGCGCGTTTCTTGCGTAGAATTCTAGACTACAACCTAGACCCGAGCTACGTAAAAGAGCAAAGCGAAATCCTTAAAACCATTACCAAGCAAGAAATTGATGACCTGGCGAAAAAGAACCTAGACACCGAGAAACTGATTATGGTGGTAGTAGGTGACAAAGCCGTAGTCTTCGATAATCTTAAAAAGATGGGCTACCCCGTTGTAGAAATCAATAAGGAAGGGGAATACACCAGCAAAGCTAAAATGCAGAGCTAGTAAGCCTAAAAAGCTGAATATTAAAGCCGCAGCCCACTGGGTTTGCGGCTTTTTTTTATGCATTCCATTGATGCGATTTTCCTACTTTCGGATGCTACGATTAACGCTACTCACTAAAAAATACGGAGCATGAAAACCACCCCCGAGCACAACGCCAAGATTGCTACAATGACCTTTGCCTCGGTATATCCGCACTATGTAACCAAAGTGGAGAAAAAAGGCCGTAGCAAAGCTGAGCTGCACGAGGTAATTACCTGGCTTACTGGTTTTAACGAAGATCAAATCCAAATGCTCATTGCGGATAAAGTTAGTTTTGAAACGTTTTTTGAGAAAGCCACCCTCCACCCCAACGCAGCGCTAATTAAGGGTGTTATTTGTGGTTACCGTGTAGAGGAAATTGAAAATACCCTCACCCGCCAGGTACGCTATTTGGACAAGCTCGTGGATGAACTAGCGAAGGGAAAAAAGATGGAAAAAATTCTGCGCACAGAGTAGGTTTAATATGCTAGGACTATAACTCTAAAAATGCTCAATAGCCCGAGTAACGGGATCTTTCCAGTTTAATAGCGATGCATTTTATACTGTACATCATGCGCTATCTGCACCTTTTAATTACAACAGCAACAACGGTGTTAGCGCATATTTGCTTTTATTTGGTCTACATCGATTGTTGTACAGAGAGCCCAAGAAGCCGTTAGGCCAATTTGCTACTAGCCCATGGATTTACATTTACTCCTAGATAATCTTACCAACCCCGCATTGTTGTTTTTTGTGTTGGGTCTTATTGCCTCGCAAGTAAAGAGCGATCTGCAAATTCCCAACAACTCCTCTAAATTTATATCGCTGTACCTGCTGCTATCCATTGGTTTTAAGGGTGGACAAGAGCTTTCGCACAGTGTTTACAGTGCCGATATTATTTATGCCGTAGTTGCTGGTATCCTCATGGCGCTTTGCGTACCGCTGTACACCTTTTTTATCCTACGTTTAAAATTTACGGTAGAAAACTCGGGGGCTATCGCTGCCGCTTATGGTTCGGTAAGTGCTGTAACTTTTGTTACTGCGGTAAGTTTCCTGGAGCTAAAGCAAATACCCTTTGGAGGGCACATGGTTGCCGTAATGGCCTTAATGGAGGCGCCTTCCATTATCATCGGTGTGCTGCTGATGCGCCTGTATTCTAACGAAGAGCGAAAACCCGGTGAAATGTGGGGATTGGTGCGCCACTCCATAACCAACGGAAGCGTGCTGCTCATCTTAGGGAGTCTGCTTATTGGTTTTATTGCCAGCGATGCCCAAGCCGAAGGTATTAAGCCCTTTACCACCGATATTTTTAAGGGCTTTTTAGCGGTGTTTTTGCTGGATATGGGAATTAGCTCTGGGCGTAAAATTGGCGCGCTGCTCAGCAAAGGATGGTTTGCACTGCTATTTGCCATCGTCATACCTATCATCAATGGCGTCATTATTGCCAAGTTATCGGGCTTCTTTTTAACCCAGGAGGGAGACCGCTTTTTACTCTCCATTTTGGCAGCCAGCGCCTCTTATATTGCGGTACCTGCCGCTATGCGCATTGCAGCGCCCAATGCCAACCCCAGTTTGTATTTACCCATGGCCCTCGCTATTACCTTCCCGTTTAATATTACGCTGGGTATGCCCTTATACATGCACGTCATTCAAAACTTGTAGATTTCTCGTTTCTCAAGATCTTTTTACCAATAGTACGGCACAGCCTTCGCAAGGAGTGGCTTCCTTGTTTCTTAAGGCACCAGCAAGTCATTTGCCAGTAACCTACTCGGTAACCGCTACCCCATTATCACCAATTCGAACTCCCTAATTACTACTCCGTAATCACTAATCTCTCTTCCCTAACCCCTTCGATCCAATCCCTTATTTTTGCAAAAAATTTTGTGCCATGGGTATGTTTGGAAAGTTGGGCGATATGGGAAAAATGATGTCGCAACTCAAAGAGATGAAGGCGGCAGCCGATGAAACTAAAAAGCGCTTAGACACTGTTTTTCTAGAAGGCAAATCGAAGTGTAAGCGCATTGTAATTCGCATCAATGGCAACCAGCACATCACCAAACTCGATATAGACCACCAGGCTTTTGAGTCTACCGAAGAGCTAGACTCCGTATTGCTCGAAACCTTTAACCGCGCTTTAGACGCTTCCAAACAGCGCATGGAAAAAGAAATGGCAGAATCGGCAAAAGGCATGTTGCCGGGGATGTAGTTTTTAAAGGCTTTTTTTAAGCTTAGATCCCTAAACTGTTTGAGCGCTCACTTAGAACAGTTTTGTTTATTTGCTCTTTAGGATAATTCTAGTTTTATAACTTCTAGAACTTTTATTGTTCAACACTATTTAAGAGCAACCATGCAAGCAATACTTTATAAACAGGGAGTAGGTATTTTTTTTCTTTTACTGACTTTGGGTGGTTATAGCCAAAAAACAAAGTACCTAATCCGCAGTATTGATAGCCAATCCACGGCTCCTGTTCCCTATACGCGTATTACAGACGAAAAAGGCAAGATTTTAGGTGAAGCCAATGCTGCAGGGTTTGCAGAAATTATTTCCAAGCAAAAAACCATTTACTTAAATCGTGTGGGATATGACCTGGCTGAAGTAAAATTAAGCTTAGAAAGACCAAAAATAGCGGTACCTCTATTTCCACAAGAGCTGTTTTTTGAGCCTTTAGTAATGATAGTATCCTTTGACTCTACGCTATCTGGAAACCACCAGATTGCTGAGACAGCATTTACTTCAGTCGATTATGAAATTAGCTATAAAAAGCAGCAGGAAAAAAAGGAATACTTGGGCTATTTTGCGCAATACTCGGAGGGCTTGGATCTTTTTAGCAAGCAAATTTCTCAAGGAGTTCTGCAAGCTGTTCAGAATACCGTGAAGACAGACCCCGATGGCTTTCGAAATAAAATACGCACAGACAAGGATAGCATTTTCGCTGAGGCAAACACGTACTTTACCATCAATACCAACGGAGAACTGGAGGTAGATTCTGCACATATCCTCCACGGCTTGGTGACGCAAGATCAATTAAAAAACATCTACAAACAAAGCTCTAAGTGGATTCCAGCCTTTCAAAACGGCAAGCCCATCAAAACCCACTACACCCACAAAGTGAGATTTCTGTGCACCTTACAAGAGCCCATTTATCCCATAACCGAAAAAATGCCCGAATTTAAAGGTGGCGATGCTGCTATGTTTACTTATTTATCTGAGAATATCTCGTATCCTAAAACAGCCGAGAAAGACGGAATCTCCGGGGTGGTCTTTGTTACCTTCGTAGTGGAGAAAGACGGAAGTCTATCTGACATTCGAGTTCATAAAGGGATTCATCCCGATATAGACGCAGAAGCACTGCGCGTAGTAAAATCCATGCAGGGCAAATGGAACCCCGGTTACCAATACGGCTTACCTGTGCGGGTGCAGTACAATCTGCCCCTTCGATTTTCATTGAACCGTAGATAATTTCAAGCTAAATCCTAAACCCTGTTAAGCTTGTGCTAAGCCGGGCATATATTGCTCATATTCTTTGGTTAATACAGCAGTAATGCAAACATTGCAGTACCTAACCAAAACAATGTACTATGGCTAATTGCTTTGCACTTATGGGCTGGAGCTTGCCCGTTATCGATAGCATGAAAAAGTCGGGACTCCCTTTTGTGGTCGTATCCCTACCCGATTTTCAATCGTATGCACAACAACACGATATACCCTTTGTTGGTTATAACTTAGACGAGTGGGGAGACCACTCGAACTCCATAGATCTACACGCTAAACTGCAAGCTTTTGGTGCCGATGTGGCCGTCCCCTTATTCGAGGAAACCGTAGAGTGGGCGGGCGCACTCAATTCCATTTACCGCGATGATCCGCGTGTTTTAAACCGAGCGTTTTTGTTCCGCAACAAAGCCATGATGAAGCGTAAAGCGCTTTTGGGTGGATTGCGTGTTGGCTTTTTTGAGGAGGTGCACAACTTTGAACAAGTCCACAAATTTCTAGATCGTTTAAATGAAGCCGAGTTACAGCTCCCAGGCGAAACCGATGCATGGTTCCACGCCAAACCCTTTGCTGCTGCAGGTACCGTAGGTCACCACTTTATCAAAAATCGCGAGCAAATTGAGGAGAAAATGTCTTTGAAAGACTTTCCTTGTTTGGTGGAAAGCCACTTAAACGGCCGTGAGTTCTCTTGCGAGGCCTTTGTACACGGTGGAAAGATTAAGTTCCTGAACATTACCGAATACGTGAAACTGGGCTACTCCAATTTTATTCCAGCCGGCCCTACATTAGAATCTAAGCGCCACCTCATACATGCCGAGTGCGAGAAACTCATCAAAGCATTTGGCATTGAGTATGGAATGATACACCCAGAATGGTTTATCGATGAGAACGACCAACTGCATTTTGGCGAAACCGCATGCCGCATACCGGGAGGACACATTTTGGAATTGTCTTCCAAAGCATATGACTACGATGCGCTCCTGGCCTTTGTGGTAAGTCACGATCACAACATGAGCGATGAGGAACTCAGCAAATACTTCCCAGCCAACTACGATGCCGAAAACTACTACGGTAACGTAATGATCTTCCCCAAGAAAATGGGACAGATATCTAAGCTGGAAATACCCGAAGAACTGTTAGAAGAGCCGTATTTCTTAGATCACAACCTAGTACCTCCGTATGAAGGACAGAAGATATCGGAGCGCAGTGGTTTTGGAAACCACTTTGGTACGGTAAACTTTGCGGGGCCCGATGCAGATAAGATTACCCAACTATTAAAACATTACGAGGACGTACCTTTTTACGTGTAGCTAAATAGCTTTATATACTCGCATGGATATTGCCTCAAAGGGTCAAAAGAAAAACGTATTGGACAAACTCGACCGTTTCGCGCACGACATACAGTCGCTGAGCAGGAACCAATTGCTGAGTAGCCTGGATGCCATGTGCAGAAACCGAGAAGGTTTGGAGTTTCTCTACCAAAGCATCGAAAAAATTGAAAGTGCTGGTATATTCAAAGAAACGGTTTGGCAGCATCCCGAGGACTTAGTTTCAGCATTGGTTAAGGGTACCCTAGTGAGTGGTTACCCGAATAACGTGCTGGAAACCCTCAGCGAACTTCGCATGCTCAAAATTGCATTGGGCGAAATGGAACACAAGGTGCTAAGCCCAAAGGATGCACTCGCTTTTTTGGAAGAAACCTTGGTGCACTGCTTCGACCTGGCTTTTTCCGATGCTACAGAAGAGCTCCGTATGAAGCTTACTGTATCGGAGCGGCAGCGCTTCAAGCTCTTGTTTGGTTACATTTTAGAACGGATACCCAATGACAGAATCCAGCATAAAATACTGGAGGAAATAGAGGCCATTACCCACCAGCGCCCCATTTTAACGGGCCATGTGCGCGATTTACTGCAAGTAGCACTGCAACATCTAAGCAACACCAAGGCGGAACCAGCCATTGCTTCGCAATTGGAAATGTACATTCGTGCGAGTAGCTATCCGGGTATTTTTCGCAATGTTACGCTAGAAAACTACCATAGAAAGGTGCAAAAGGCAACCGATCAGCAGTTGTACGAGGAAGCTCAAGCACTTGGAAATTCGTTGCACACTACAGGCTTATCTTGCCCGTACCATGCGCTGTACATTCGGTTTATTTGCGAAAATTATCCAGCCTTACTGGCTCCTGCTTTAGGACTCTCTGAGCATGGTAAAGTTGAGGTGCAGCACCATCAAAAATGGGTTATTACCCATACTTTACGGTTGCTAAATACGGGCACATACCAATTTATCTACCCCTTGGCGCGCCTGCTCAACCGGAATCTATTAAGTAGAAAACCGGTTTTAAATGCCTTAAAGAAGCTGCAATCGATAGCAGTGCATCCCGAGATAAAAATGCTGGTGGAGCATCGCGACCCGTTTAACAGCGGCTTAAGCGCGCGCGACATTATTGTTATGGGAGCCATTTACGTGTTAGGGCAACCGCTGGGCATACGTCAGGGGAACAATCCTACCTGCCAATCGGCACGCGGCATAAGCATGTGGAGCCAGCACTCTCCTGCGAAGTTTTTAAACATGCTGATACAGGTTACGGTAGGAAATGCTTTGGAATTTCGCTTCGGCAGGGATTTGATACGGTCTTCCGGTGCCGTATTTCAGTCTGGATTGCAGCTAGATTTGGATCCGGTTTCTATGGTTCTGGTACCTCACTTAGACCATGTGTACAACCGCATGATGCAAATTGCCAGCGTTACTCATTTACAAGAAGATCCACACGTTTCTGTAAACCCTGCATTTTACGGTCATTGGATACAAACGGGTTTTGCATCCTGCTACAAGCAAAACTTAAACGCTATAAGCGATTATGAAACCTTCATGGCCTTTTTCTATGCCGCATTCCACCCCAATTACAACGGAGGATTTAAGTTAATTTACCCCGTACCGCTGGGGATTATTGTTACCAATTCTAAAGCAGAGTTTTTGGGCTTCCATGCAGTTTCTTTACTACGGGTTAAGGTAGATGAAGATGGAGAAAATGCACGTATTTACTTTTACAACCCCAATAACGAGGGACGCCAAAACTGGGGCCAAGGTATCAAGCCCTCGGTAACAGGACACCGCGAAAAATATGGCGAGAGCTCCTTGCCTTTTGCCGAGTTTGCCTCGCGTGTGTATGCGTTCCACTACAATTCTATCGAAGTGGAGAACTTCTTAGAAAATGTTCCCGCCAGTGAAGTAGCAACAACAAAACACCTGGCCAAAGAGAGCTGGGGAAGAAAGTATGTTTGGTTATAATGTAAGGTTATGGTAAGGCACTCCTCTCGAATTAAACTGAGCCAATCGGCACTAAAAACCAATGTAAACTGGTTGCGAAAGCAACTAAAACCCGAAACCACCTACTCGGCAGTAGTAAAGGCCAATGCGTACGGCCACGGCATACCGCAAATGACCAAAATGCTAGAGCGTTGTGGAGTAAACCATTTTTCGGTAGCCTCGGCTTTTGAGGCAGAGGAAGTGTTAGAGCACTGCTCAGAAAACAGCCGAATTATGATTATGGGTATCCTCTACGAAGAGGATATTGCCTGGGCTATAGCGCACGACATAGAGTTTTTTGTTTTTGACATAGAACGCATTCCAAAAATTGCCGAAGTAGCAAAGGAAGTGGGAAAACCTGCCTACATCCATATTGAGGTGGAAACGGGTACCAACCGTACAGGCTTGGATATCGATAACATCCCCAAAGCCATTAGCTTCATTAAGAAAAACAAAGACCACATTGTACTGGAAGGAGTATGTACGCACTTGGGTGGCGCAGAGAGCTTAGCCAACGATTTTAAAATTAGACCTCAAATAGCACGCTTTAATGAAGCTATTGCGGTTTTTAAGAAAAAGGGATTAATGCCCAACAAGCGCCATATGGCCTGTTCTGCTGCTGCATTGATGTATCCAGAAACCCAAATGGACATGGTGCGCCTCGGTGTGGTTACGTATGGTTTTTGGCCCTCGCCCGATGTATACTTCCTACACCGACAGCAAAACGGCAGTGAAAATGGTGGCCGAAACAGCCGCAACAACCCATTAAAGCGCATCATTACCTGGAAGACCGAAATCATGGATTTAAAAGTGGTCAATGAGGGCGAATTTATTGGTTACGGCACCGCATTCCAGGCTCCGCGTAAGATGACGGTAGCAGTACTGCCGCTAGGATACAGCAATGGCTACCCTAGGGCTTTATCCAACCGAGGTTTTGTGCTTATTGCTGGAAAAAAAGCACCCATTGTAGGCCTCATCAATATGAATCTGTTTATGGTGGATGTCAGTCACATCAAACAAGCCAGCATCGGTGATGAAGTGGTGCTGTTGGGCAAACAAAAAAACAATGTAATTGGCGTAAGCTCATTTACCAATTTCACGCAACTGCTTAACAATGAAATGTTGAGCCGTTTACCAGCCGCCATACCTCGTACTATTGTACGTTAAAAGTCTTGTGGTATTTTTGCTGGCATCATAGCCAAGATGCGCCTACTTCTACATATTATTTGGCTTCTATTGCCATGTTCTTTGTTTGGGCAATCCCTAATAAAGGTGGTAGACGCCAAAACAGAAAGCCCCATGGCTTTTGTGCACCTAGTTACCAAGGGCACCGAAACCCACGGATACAGTACAGACATCAATGGGCAAGCACGGGTTTCGCTCCAAGGGGTTTCTCAGATGACCTTCTCTTATATAGGTTATGTAAAAAAGACGATCTCGGTTTCACAAATTCCGCAAGACGGAGTGATTCGCTTGGAGCAGAAAACACAAAACCTCAACGAAGTAGAAATTCTTCCGGGAGAAAACCCAGCACACCGCATTATTAAAAACTGCACGCGCAACAGTGCTCGCAACAATCCGGAGAAGCTAGACAGCTACCGCTGTAGCATACACAGTAAAACCACCTTTGATGCCCTGGCATTTAGCGAGTACGATCAATTATCTAAAGACAGCGTGCTTCGCGGAGGTTATATGCTGATTACAGAGAGTATTAGCGAGCGCAAATACCAAAGTCCGAATAAAGTTTCTGAAAAGGTACTTGCCACGAAGTTTTCGGGTTTAAAAAACCCCATGTTCGCTGCTTTGGCTACAGATTTGCAGCCTTTTTCCTTTTACGAAACCTACATACCCGTATTTGAAGAAACATACCTCAACCCTATTTCTCAAGGTGCCACAAAAAAATACCTGTTTCAACTTCAAGATACCTTGTACGAGTTTGGAGATACCACCTTTGTGATTAGCTACCAACCCCGTTCGGGTAAAAACTTTACGGGTTTGCAAGGCAGTCTGGCAATCAATAGTGGCAAATGGGCTCTGCGCAACATCATTGCCACTCCGCAAGACTCGGGTTTTGTGTTTTTTAAACTACAGCAGCAGTATCAAAAAGTAGATACTTCCTGGTTTCCAGAGCAGCTCAATACATACATGCTTTGGAATATGGAAACGGATTCTACGGCCTTGGAGGTAGACACCAAAAGCTTTATCAAAGACATTCAAATAAATCCTTCGTTAAACCGGCAGGACTTTGGGCTTTTGTCCACTGCCATGGCAGATAGCGCTGCCCAGGTATCGGAAACGTTTTGGGATAACCAGCGCAGTATTACGCTTACTCCAAGAGATAGCATTACCTACCACATTCTCGACAGCATAGGCGATAAGTACCACTTTGATCGGTGGTTCAACAGCTTTCAATATTTAAGCCTGGGACGCTATCCTATAGGACCGGTAAACCTTATGCTCAAGCACCTTTGGCGTATCAATGAGTTTGAAGGAAACCGCTTTGGTTTGGGGCTTATTACGAACGATAAGCTGGTTAAAAATGTAGGTGTGGGTGGATATTTTGGTTATGGAACGCGAGATAACCAATGGAAATATGGTGCTTTACTGGAATATACCTTAGACCCATCCTACCAAACCCAGCTAAAAATACGGCTGTATAATGACATCATAGAGCGGGGCAGGCTGCTGCTGAATCGCAATCCCCTACTCTTTACCAGAAATGGGTTGCGCGAGATCCTTAGTGCGCAGTTTAATCGCGTTGAGGGCTACGAAGCTTCTTTTTCATCGCGTATTTCTCGCAGTTTTAGCGGGAGCTTTCGGTTTCGCTCCGCATGGTTGAGCGAGGCGTACACCTCAGAAATCGATGCAGAAGGTACACGGATTCCGTTTCCCACAGAAACCTTTCGCCTGGCCGATATCTCGGTAGGCTTAAAATTCAGCTTTAGGGAGAAGCTGGTACAAGTGTTTAACCAAACGGTAAGCGAAGGATCTGAATACCCCACAGTGCAATTCCAGTATCATCTAGCACGCCCAGAGTTGGGTAGCTCTTTTTCCTACCAATCCTATTATTTTGCGGTTTCAGACCAGTTTAAACTCCGCAATTTGGGTACTACATCCCTTACCGCAGAACTGGGGTATACCGATAGCCGCGTGCCTCCTTCCTTACTAAACTCGGGCTTTGGTAGCAAAATCGGCAACGGCGCGGCCTTTCTTACCCATGGGTATTTCCAAACCATGCAACCCTATGAATTTAGTGGAGACCAATACATCAACATTTTCCTAAAGCACCAATTTGGTAGCTTGTTATTTAAAGCCAACAATTTTGCCCCTAAAATCAGCCTGGCCCACAACGCGGGTTATAGCGCATTGGCTCAAATACCAGCGCTGGGAAATGGTACCCTGCAGGCCACACCCAACTGGTTTACCGAGGGCGGTGTGGTTATAGATGACATCCTGCGCATCAAATATTTAGATATGATGTATATAACGGCAGGAGCGGGTGTGTTTTATCGCTACGGAGCCTACCAGCTACCCAATACCACAGACAACTTCACTGCGGTTATCAGCATAGGTTTTGCCACCCGCTAGCTGGGCAGTATGTCTTGCTCACGCAGAATCGTGGTTACCATGGGGTTATAAAATTCCCAGAAAAAGCGTTGCCGATCTAATGCTGCATTGGAGTACAGCAATCCACGAACCCAGTGAATTTTCTTAAAATGCGATGCCCCATAGGGTACAATGTTATCTGTAAAATCGGCACAGAAATACCAGGTTTTCCCGTGGCGGGATTTAATAATAGCCGGAAAAGTCTTGGAGATTCCCATACTCTTAAACAAGCTATCGCCACGCGAGGTGGTATTAATGGAAAAGCGCCCCATGCTCACCGCATCGGTTAAATCGCGAGGGTAGGTTACCTCAAACCAGTAGGGATAGTCGATTTGCTCTACCGTACCGTATTGAGCCGCAAAATCTTCGGAAACTTCCAAGCTGGGCATCGCATTAGCTACCAAACCAAAATCGGGGTCTAAGACTTCTATTCGGTTGGATTCATTGACGAACACCAACCCTTTGCCCTCGAAGGGCCATTCCCCACCATGTTGGCGTATGTACCCTTGCACAAGCCAGCGTGGTAATTCTTCGTTTTTAGCCGTGTCCAATTCGTCAAAGTAGCGCCCGGTCCAACCCGTCCAGGCCACATTGAGTAATTGCTGCGCCCGAGTGCGTACATAGCCTTGAGTTGGCGATGCGAAGGTGTTGAACTCGGCATACACCGGTTTGTCCTGTGCTACCACCCGCTCTAATACCTGGAGCTCATTTCTACGCATGCCGCCATAAATAAGCGGAGAATGCTCGGTTTGATATTTCTTTAAAATCCACTCGTTGTAATACACGCCATAGGTATCGGCTATATAAAGCAAGTCGGTATGGTTGGCAATGGAATCGAGCTGTGCTTCCGTGTAAAAGTCCCAGTCGCGCCATTTTGCTTTGGGATGGTCGCTGGGGTCAAATCCCCAATAATCGGTTTCAAAAGAATAAAAAGCATCGTCTTGAGGACGTGTAACGCGCTGGTAGTGCAAAATCCAATGAAACGCTTTGTGCTCTAAATACTCTGCATTGGGAACCGTTTTATCGATAATGGTAACCTGAACCGGATGGTTGGGGCTTAAATACCACCACAGATACGACCACAGCGGTGCAAAAATTAACAACAGAATAAAAAATCCAATGATTCTAGATAACCATTTAGATACCATAGCGTTGACCTGGTTATATTAAAACTAAAGCAACAAAGAATATGGGTTACCGCGAGGCAAAATGACTAGAATCAAACCCCTGAGTGCTGCGAATAGCGGCTAGTACGCAAATAAAGTTGCTGCGGCCTCTTTACCTGCTTCATTGATAAAAGTGGTTTGTGTGGTTTTGGCTTCGCTAATGGGTAGCCCTTGCTTAGCGTACTGGCAAAAACCGAGATCTAATTTGCGCTCATCTACCGAAACAATCACCTGGTCTTGCAGCGCTTTGTATTGAGCCTGCCACACCAAGCCCCAACGGGTTTTACCCCCGTAAAAACTAGCACTCACAGGCCATCTTTTTTGAGGTATTTGGTTGGAAACATCGGCATAAGGCACGCAGTACATCCGTTTTCTTTTGTAATCAACAGTAACGGCTGCATAATCTAAAACAGCAGCTCCCAATCGGGCTTCCTTTACATCTCCCAAACTGGTGGTAACTACGTTCTTAAATTGCATACCTGCCACATCCACAGTTTCATATCGGGCCCGCTGGTACTGCCTTTTCATGGTATTTCCAAATAGCGCTATTTCTGGATGGTACCCAAAAGCAGCCTCTACTTCGGTAACAATGCCATACTTCCGCAAAGATTCTAGGTGATCGTTGGTGGTACTCAACAAGGGCATCAACCCGGTATCAAAAATGACACGTTCTTGAGCCTTGCCATTTACTTGTACCAAAAAGGAAGGAGCACTGTACTTCGCTTCTAGGGTAATATCGAAACCCTGGTCCTGTTTTAAGTCCAGTTTAAAAATATCATCGGTAAGGATTAAGGCGCTGTGCTGCTTGTCGATGTGCAGTACCACATTGCGCAATACGTTACTTCCGATAATGCCGTCTACCTGAAAACACGTAAGCATGGGGTTTTCATCTTCGAGCACTACCGCCGGTATATTTCGAAAATTGGCTCCCCCCATCTCGATATTATCCAGGGAGCATAAAACCCGGTTTTCATTTTGGTTCAGGGCATCGCGCATGGGAACCTCCGCCACAATGCGCTGATTTAATTCGTAAAAAACCGACTCCGAAATGGCGGTGCTAGTGCCCGTGGCTAATAAAAACCGCTTGCTTTTACCGTTTACCCTGGCCGAAATAATTATTTTACCGTGGTCCGATTCAAATGGCATCTCAGCAAAAAATGCCTCATCTACATAACCCCCTTCATTGTATATACTGGTAATGGACTCCGAACACCGAGTCTGGATTAATGCTAAAATAAGGCAAGCCCCTATACGCAATCCCTTCGCTAATTGTTGACGCATGCCCGTTTTGCTATTTCTTGGTTTATAATCTCGCTAATGCCCTTGGCACCCGAAATTATAAGAAAGTGCGATCCCTTGAGCACATAGTTGGGCGATATCATATTTTCTACCGGAAAAAGCTTGTCTTTATCTCCGTGTATCTGAATGAGATTGTCCTTCGTCACCGATTTACGCTGCCACCCCGTTATTATCTTCATGCTGCGCTTAAAAAATTGAGCGCTCGTGTTTTCGTAAAAGCCTTTAAAGTAAACCTGATGCCTCGGATTTTTTATTCCAACCGCTTTCTTTACCAGATTGAATGGTGGTTTAAAGAAGCTGTCGGGCATTTTCCATAGGAAGGGGTTATTGCGTAAGCTGCTCATCCACATGGGTAAATCTGCACTGCACTGCACCGAAGATACCAGCACTGTAAACAAGGGGTTGCACTGGTGGTGCAACTCAGTAGCCAACATACCACCAAAAGAAACTCCTAAAAAAGCATAGGGCTCTTGTGGATTAAAATCTTGGAATAAACGCCTGGCGTATGAAGCCATGTCATCCTTTGGGTCGGGCACCTTCCACGGAATGGGCTTTAATTGGGCATGTAACCTCAGGTACTCAAAAATCTTTTCATCGGTGCCCAAACCGGGCAAGGCGTATATGGTTAGTGGCTTATCGCTCAAAAGTAATACGTTTGGAACCCTGCGTAATTACCAACTCGTTGTAGTTGTCACCCGTTAATTTATTAAACGTAACGCTTACTCCATAATTTGGATAGGTAAAGCGCTGGTCGGAGGCGGGAAATAAAGGAAAAGGCGCCTGGTCCTCCATGGTTAGCAGTAGGTGTCCATCCACCAAATCGATTTCCAATTTGTCTTTTCCCTGCCGGTTTTTCCATAGGCCTGTGTATCGGACCGCTTCTCCCCCTTTCAACGTTCTGGGAGCTATTTCTGGATCATAAAAATCCTCGCCATCCAAAAGCAGGTCTAAATTGCGTACCACGGCTTCTAAGTTGGTATTTACCCCCTGTGCACAGATCGTGATCGTTCTTAGGTTTTCGGGCTGCACTACGGCTATAATTCTACTGCCATTGATGGCACCTTCCCACCCCCAAAAAATTTTATTATTCAGGGTGTATCTCCGCAGTAAATTGGCATCGCTTTGTTGATCTTGCATGTACTCGGCTGCCTGGTTTGGGTGGAAATATTTGTATTGAAAAACAGCAGACATTACCGCAGCAATATCCTTAGCCTGCATGAGGGCTCCACCCGAGGGACCAATAAAGCTACTGTTGACCAGTGGAGCACTGCTCCAGGATCCGTCATCATAACGAAACGATCCGGCTTGATTATTACTTGGATCGGGCAGTTTACTTTTTAAACAGGTACCAGCCGTATTGCCTTCTAACAAATAGGTGTTGTACAGCGTAGCAATATCTTTTCCCGTTACGGTCTCTAGCACTATAGCAAGCAATACAGCATTGGAGTAGCTATACGCTCGTTGAGTGCCGGTTTCAAACATGGGAGGTACAGTTTGTATCAGTTTAACCAGCTCGCGGTTTGAATGCCACTTTTGTGAAAGCCCTACATAGGCTTCCAGTGCCATATAGTCTCCAATACCCGAGCTATGATCTAATAGTTGCTGTACCGTTATGGTGGTATCCCACGTAAAGGCAGGTAGAATACCAGAAATAGAGTCATTCGGATTTAGATGGTTATTTTCTACCAGCTGCTGGGCCACCAGCTTGGTAAACAAGGCGCTAAATGTACCTAAGGGGTAAAAAGTATATTCGTTGGCCAGTTTGTTGGCTTCCTCTGGGTGCAGTGGCCCTTGGGCTCCTGTATAAACCAGTTTACTTTGCTCGGTTATAGCAACCGATGCCATCAAGTGGTCTTTTTGGTAAAGGCGGTAGAGGTAGTCATTAATCTCTTCTCGTTGCGCAACCATACTGATGGGCAACAGAAGAAAGACGAGTAGTTGGTGGTATTTCACGGTTTTCTTCAATCTGGGGTGCCGTAAAAATAACAGAATCGTAATAGTGTCAAACAAAGAGTGCATAGGAATACTGCTTCCCTTTAAAAATGAGGGTAAGCATTTGCAATCGTGTCTAGAAAGCATTGCCCGGCAGAGCTATTCCAATTTTCGAGTTGCTATGGTAGACGACCACAGCTCGGACCACAGTACGGACATCGCTAAAAGCATGGTCTCCAAAGATGCGCGCTTTCAATATTTTGAAAACCGTGGTCAAGGGGTTGTAGCGGCCTTAAAGACCGCAGCGCAGCAATTGGACACAAAATACATTAGCCGTATGGATGGCGATGACATCATGCCACCCTACAAGCTAGCCGCTCTAAAAACAGCGGTGAAACCCAATGTCCTTGTTTACGGCAGCGTTCGTTATTTTGGAAAGGTCACCGAGGGCTACCGAAAATATGAGCACTGGCTAAATAGCATACTGCACAAAAAGCAGTGGAAGCAAGAAATGTTTAGAGAATGCGTAGTGCCCGCCTGCGCCTGGATGATGCTAACCGAAGATTTTAAGCGCACCGTGCACTGGGAGCAAATACAGCTCCCCGAAGACTATCATTTACTACTACAGTGGTTTACGGGAGGACTACAGATTCGTGCAATACCCAACATGGTACATTGGTGGCGACACCATAGCAACCGGACCTCTTTAGTGCATACAGGCTATCAAATTACCGCCTTCACCGCACTGAAGTGGAGGGTTTTGCAAGAGCACTATCTAGCACCAAACACACCACTGGTATTGTGGGGACGCGGCCCCAAACTAAAGGTTCTGAAAACCTGCCTGGGAGAAACAAAACAACCTGTTTTAGAAATTAGCGATATGAAAAGGGCGGAAGAAAAGCTGAGCAAGCATCTATTGCATATACCCTCAACAGTGGTGCTTTCTGTAGTGGGAAGTAAGAGCGGCATGGAAGCCAGCCGTAGCCTGTTCCTACAACTTGGGTTACAAGAAAATCAGAGCTTCTTTTTTCTGTGAATCAGCTCCTTGTTGAGGAGGGTTACTAGTCCTTTGCGTTCTTTTTCGGTGAGCTGGCGGCCAAAAGAAATGTCCTTTCCCTGATAGGTAAAGCGCAGATACTGCGCACCTTTGACCCAAAAACTGTTATTCAGACTCTCTACAATGTTGGTTTGCTTGGGCATGTCGGCTATAAAGCGCTCTATGTTTTCCAAGTAAAACTCCTTGGGAATGGTACGACCAAAAACTACTTCTTTCAGCACCAGCCTATCGTCCTTAAATTTTAAGCTTTCAAAACCTCCTCTGCGCCACAAGTACACTTTGCCAATTTTAAACTCATAGTAGGCCCAAAAGCTGAGCAATATGCCGATATACATTTTTAGATCTCGGTTGTAATCACCAAACAACTGAAAAATGAAATAAGCCCCACAGGCCGTCCAGCATATCAGCCATATCAGCAATAAAATTTCTTTGCTCTTTTCTACTGTGGCAGCAATCACCACAGAAAATACCTGGTCTTTTTTCTGGTACGATATACGGTCTCCTATAAACTTCATGCGGTAACGCTTCCTACAACTTTTTCATACAGCGCCTCATACAGCGGAAGCACTTTATTGAGATCAAACATGGCGGCTCGCTCTTTGGCTTGCGCCTTAAACTTTTTTAAGACGGTTTCATCCGAAAGCATCTCCAATGCATGTGCTGCCATGACATCCGTGTCGCCTACATTAGCTAAAAAACCCGAAAAGCCGTGCTGATTTACCTCGGGTATTCCACCCGAATTGGAGGACACCACCGGAACTCCCAATGCCATGGCTTCTAGAGCAGCCAAACCAAAAGATTCGGTCTCACTGGGTAGCACAAACAAATCGCTCATATACAGCGCTTCAGTAGGGTTTTTCAACTTGCCTACAAACACCGTTTTGTTGCAAACGCCCAATTCGCGACACATTTGCTCGGCCTTGTTGCGCTCTGGTCCATCGCCTACCATAATCAGTTTGGCTGGAAGCTGGTCCAATACCTTAGCAAACACCTTTACCACATCGCCTACCCGTTTTACCGCTCGGAAATTAGAGATGTGTATGAGTATTTTTTCGTCTGGATTGGCATATACCGAACGCAAAACCTGCAGCTCACTACGCCTGCCTTCTATGGTATGCAAACACACAAAATTGGGTATCACCGCGATGTCTTTCTGCGTATCGAAGTAGGCGTAGGTATCCTTTTTTAAGCTTTCGGAAACCGAGGTTACAGCATCCGACTGATCTATAGCGTAAGAAATTACCGGCTCAAAGCTCTTGTCTTTTCCTACCAGGGTAATATCCGTACCGTGTAGCGTAGTGATAATGGGTACGTATTTACCTTTTTTCTTTAAAATTTCGCGGGCCATGATGGCTGCGGATGCATGTGGAATGGCATAATGCACATGCAGCACATCTAAATTTACGTTTAAGGCTACATCTACCATTTTACTGGCAAGAACCAACTCGTAAGGTTGATATTCAAAAAGCGGATAATCCGAGACACTAACCTCGTGGTAAAAAATATTCTCGCGCAAGCTGCCCAACCGAACGGGTTGTGCGTAGGTTATAAAATGTACCTCATGCCCTTTTTTTGCCAGTGCCTTGCCCAGCTCGGTTGCTACCACACCACTTCCTCCAAAAGTTGGGTAACAAACAATTCCTACTATCATAGCAATTACTTTAAACGAGCTTCATTGGGTTTTTCAATGGCCTCGTAAATCATCTTCTGAATGTTGCTGCGAACATTATTGCGAATTAACTTTTTGTTTTCGGATGAGGGGTATACGCGGTTACTTAAAAATACATAAACCAGGTCCTCGGTCGGATCAGCCCACGTAAGCGTTCCTGTAAAGCCACTATGCCCAAAGCTGTCAAAGCTCACTCCGTCAAAGGTAGGCCCAGGGCCACCATCGCGTACGGGCTTATCGAAAATTATGCCTCGTCTGTTCTCGTTCACATCGGATGCGTGCGAAGTGGTAAAATAGGCTACGGTTTGCTCATCCAAGTAGCGCTTGCCCTTAAAAACTCCACCCTCTAAAAGCATTTGCATTATGGCAGCTACATCCGCTGCATTAGAAAAGAGCCCTGCATGCCCCCCTACGCCACCTAGCAGCGCTGCACCTTGGTCGTGCACATAACCTTGAATTAGAGTACCGCGCCAAGCAATGTCGTACTCGGTAGGTGCTATGGCTTCGGGGCGCATGCGCCTCAATGGCAAATACCCCATAGCGGTTAGGCCCATGGGTTGGTAAAAGGTGCTGGAGACGTACCGATCCAAACTCATGTTTACCTTGGCCTCTATAATTTCTTTAAGGAAATAAAAGCCTATGTCACTGTAGTGATACTCTGTTTTACTGCGCAGCGGCTCTTGTAAAATGCGATTCCACATCCAATCCTTTAGCTCGGGTTTGGTGTAATAGCCCGGGCAAACCTCTACAGGGAAATCTGCAGTTTGATTTTTAGAAACATACATCTCGGCTAGGGAATCATTCTCTAAAAACTCCTTGAAAAAAGGGATCCACCCCGGAAGTCTCGCTTGATGCATCATGATGTCTTTGAGCACCAAGTTATGGTAGGGACTCTCTTCGGGTATGTAATTCAGGTAATCGCCTAAGGTTTTATTGATATCCAACACACCGCGCTCACTCAAACGCATGGTAGCCAATGCAGAAGAGAGCACTTTAGTAAGGGAAGCCAAATCGTACACCGTATTTTCGTTTACGGGCACTTTTTTGGCGTAGGTGTAGTGACCAAAGCTTCTGTTGTACACTGCCTTGCCATTACGTAAAACCAAGATGCGGCAACCCGGCGTGGCTTTATCGGCTATTTGCGCTTCCATGTAACGGTCAATCTCGGCCAGCTTAGCCGAGGACATGCCCACCCACTCGGGCTTTACAGACTCTAGCAAACTTTGCGCACCCGTAGAAAGGCCTAACCCTACTGGCAAATACTTATTGATGCTGACTGGCAATTTACCTTTAAAAGGTATCTCTCCAAAAACCGCTTCTGCCCCTGCGGCATACTGGTCTACCATGGACTGGTAGCCCAAAACCACCGCATCCAGCTGCTGCCACAGCTTGTTGGGTATGGCCTTGAGAGCATATGGATTTCCGTACCAACAGAAAACTACATTGTGGTCGTTTGCAATGGCTTGTAGGTTCTCCAAAGTAGCCGCATCTAAACCGTAGTTATTACTGCGTTTGTATACACTTCCTGTAGCAGAAACTACCACTGTTTTTTGCTGGCTTAATGCCCGAGAAATCTCGGGACTTATAAGTCCGTCTACGGAGTAGGCTTTAACTTGTGCCACCCGCCTAATGGCCTGATTTACTATGGCGGCATCTTTATCCAAAGCAATGGCTACCGGACTGCTTTTCAGTGGGTCTAGCGGTAGGATATCGCCCTCATTTTTTACCAACGTAACGGAAGCTTGTGCCACTTTTTTACGCAACTGACGCATACGCAGCTCTGCTGCCTGTGAATTAAAAGGAGCAGGCGCATCCTTTTGAATGAAATGTTTTTTTGCCTTTAAAATTTTGGCGCAAGCCTCATTAATGCGTTCTTCCTTTAATTTCCCACTGCGCACCGCTTCTACTATTGTTTCTACCGCTTTGGGCACATCCATAGGAAATAACAACACATCAGCACCTGCTTGTAGGGCCATTAAATCAGTGGTTCCGGGCGGAAATTGATCGGCCACCCCGCGCATGTTGAGGGCATCGGTAAACACCAGACCTTCAAAACCAAGCGAATCTTTGAGCCAGTTATGCACAACATTGGGAACCAGCGTTGCAGGTTGCCCATCTGTTTTCATGGCGGGAACATTCAGATGTGCCACCATTACAGATCCTATGCCATACTCAAAGAGCTTTTTAAAGGGGTATAGCTCCAATGAATCCAAACGAGCCAAACTATGGTTTACGGTAGGTAGTGTTTTGTGAGAATCACTGTCGGTATCGCCATGGCCAGGAAAATGCTTGGCACATGCCATGACCCCCTCACGCTCTAAGCCTCTTGCAAAAGCTGTGCTTAATTTTCCAACCCAAAAACGATCTTCGCCAAAAGATCTGGAATTGATTACGGGGTTGTTGGCATTGCTGTTGATGTCGCAAACAGGAGCAAAGTTGATGTGAACCCCCAGCTCCCGACACTGTCTACCAATTTCCGCTCCCACGTCTTGTACCAAGGCAGGATCTAATGTAGCGCCCAAGGTCATTTGTCTTTGAAAGCCCGAAATTGAGTCTAAGCGCATGTTTAAGCCCCACTCAGCGTCCATTCCTACCAAAAGCGGGATTTTTGCCTTGGCAGACAATCGCTCAAACATTTGTTGTTGGCGCCCAGGACCTCCCTGAAAAAAAATGAGTCCGCCAATGTGGTATTCTTCCACCGCTATGGACAATGCCGCTTCGTGAACCGCATCTCTATTGCTGTACGCAGACACCATAAACAGCTGCCCAATTTTTTCTTTGAGTGTTAACGTATCTATTGGATCTACTTCTTGCGTTTGCGCAGCCTTAGCATCTTGTAAAAAGCTAGGAGGAACGGGTTTAACCAGTTGCTCCTTTATAGCGATATGCTGCGCCCAGGGTCCGTTATCTGGGGTAATATTGATGCCCTTTGCCGTAAAAAAAGCAAGCAGCAAAAGGGTAATTTGAATGGTAATGGTGGTTGACTTCATTTTCGGGGTGGCAAGGTACCATTTTAAAAGGCGCTTTGCATCTTTTGTGCCGTGCCTTTTACACAATAAACGTTTAGTTTCGTTACTAGTATACAACCGTTACTTTTGCAAGGTATGGAGGCACCAAAAATTCCAGGCCTGTTTAAAACACGTGGCCCCAAGCAGTTTCATTTCCAAGCCCGCTATTATGATGAGCGCAAAGAGCGCATGCTGAAAAGACGCGAGCAACTGAAGCGTGAGTTGGCTGCAGAAGCCAAACTGAGCAACGAAGATAAAGCCGAGTACCAAAGCATGATTAAAGGCTCTATGCGCAGTAGATCGTACCGACAGGCTTCTGCAAAAAGCAACAGACGCCTCATGATTATTTTGGCCGGATTGATACTGATTTGCTTTTGGTTGTGGAACCAAATGGGTGGATTGCTATGAGTATCATTCGGCTACTGCCCGAATCCATTGCCAACCAAATAGCTGCTGGAGAAGTGGTGCAGCGCCCCGCATCTGTGGTGAAAGAGTTGATGGAAAACGCCATTGATTCTGGTGCTAGCGAAATTGCATTACTTATAAAAGATTCTGGCAAAAGCCTCATCCAGGTAACCGATAACGGTTGCGGCATGGATGAAGCCGATGCCCGTATGGCCTTTGAGCGCCACGCCACCTCCAAGATAAAAGCAGCTTCAGATCTGTTTGATCTGCACACCAAAGGGTTTCGCGGTGAAGCCTTAGCCAGTATTGCAGCAGTAGCACAGGTGAGTTTGCTTACGCGCAATACCGAAAACGATATAGCCACTCGCATCCTTATTGAAGGCTCCGAATTTAAAAAAGTAGAGCCTGCTACGGCCAACGTAGGCAGCACCTTTGCGGTAAAAAACCTATTTTACAACACGCCCGCACGCAGAAACTTTTTAAAGTCGGATGCGGTGGAAATGAAACACATTACCGAGGAGTTTATTCGCGTAGCCCTTCCCCACCCCGACATTCATTTTAAACTGCAGCACAACAACCACATCATTTACGACTTACGTAGCAGTAATCCACGGCAGCGTGTAGTCTCTATCTTTGGTAAAAACCACAACGAAAAGCTGGTGCCCGTTTCGGAAGAGAGCCTTATGCTTAACCTTAGTGGTTTTGTTGGCAAAGCCGAAGTAACCCGAAAAACACGGGGCGAACAGTACCTTTTTGTGAATCGCAGGTTTGTAAAATCCAACTACTTCAACCACGCTATTGTTAAAGCGTATGGAGATTTAATAGCACCCAATTCCTACCCGTTTTACGTACTCATGATGGAGGTGGAACCCGACCGCATTGATGTCAACATCCATCCTACCAAAACCGAAATTAAGTTTCAGGATGAAAAAGCACTGTACCAACTGATACAAGCATCGGTTAAAAAAGCCCTGGGAATATACAATGTAAAGCCTACGCTAGATTTTGAGCAACCTCCCGTTCCCATAACGCACGTAGACCGAAGCACCGAGATTAAAGCGCCTCAAATTCAAATTAACCCCGAGTACAACCCATTTAAAGGAGGATATACCGGCACCCCAACTCCAAAACCACAGCAAGCGCCAGAGGCCTTAAAAGACCTCTATAAAATACAGCAGGAATTTGATGTAGACTGGAAAAAAGAAGAGTCTAACCGACCTACGCAACAGCGCATAGAACCCCAGGATAAAGAACCCGATACAACACCAGTTTCACCAACCGAACAACCTAGCCGCGAGGAATTTATACAAGTTGCACAGCGTTATATCTTAACAAAAATTAGATCGGGTTTTATTTTGATAGACCAACAAAGGGCGCATCAACGCGTGTTGTTTGAGGGCTATTTGGCTAAACTTGCATCGGGCACTAGCCCAAGCCAGCAGCAATTGTTTCCAGAGCGCATCCACATACCAGCAAAAAACCGCGATATCCTAGAGCACAGCAAAGAAACGCTGGAGCGCCTAGGGCTGCAGTTTTCTTTCTTTGCTACGGATGAAATAGTGGTGAACGCTCTGCCAGAAGGGTTGGTAATGCGGGACATGCACGGGTTTTTAGAGGAATTTTTTGAGCACATGCATGCTCCCAAAGTTTCGGGGGCTTTTGGCTTTCAAGAAAAACTGGCCTACAGCTTAGCCCTAAGCGGTAGTATTCGCTATGGTCGCACGCTGGCCTTTAACGAAATGCAAACGCTTGTAGGCGATTTATTTGCTTGTAGCAACCCCAAGCAAGCACCCAATGGTAAAGCTTGTTCGGTGCAACTGGATGTAAACGACATAGAAAAACTACTGAATTAAATGAACGGATTTAGAGGCGGTATTGGAGGAGGATTCAACACCAACAGCGTAGTGATGAACCTCTTAATTATAAACATCCTAGGGTTTATTGCTGCCATGGTATTTGGTTCGAGCAACGGGGGCTACTACCTCAACACTGTTTTGGGCTTGTATCTGCCGGGATCGGAAAACTTTAAACCCTTTCAGCTTATCACCCACATGTTTATGCATGGCGGTTTCATGCATATTTTCTTTAACATGTACGCCCTCTTTTTATTTGGCACCGCCCTGGAGCGCGTGTGGGGGCCGAAGCGCTTTTTAATTTACTACTTAGTGTGTGGATTTGGTGCGGCAATGTTGCACTTGGGAGTAAACTACTGGGAAGCAGCAGCGGCAAAAGACGCCTTACTGGAATATGGCTTTACTGAAGGGGAACTGCAGAACATTTTAACTACCGGCAGAAGCGCCCGAGATGTACCCGCAGAAATTATGACCACCCTACGTACCTACTGGGGCGCCTACACCATACCCACAGTAGGAGCTTCGGGAGCGGTATTTGGTTTACTCCTAGGGTTTGGAATGTTGTTTCCAAATACAGAACTTTTTCTGTTGTTTATCCCTTTTCCTATTAAAGCCAAGTATTTTGTGATGGGTTATGGTGCCATAGAGCTGTTTAGCGGTATATCCAACAAACCAGGTGACAATATTGCCCACTTTGCCCATCTGGGGGGAATGCTCTTTGGGTTTATTCTCATAAAGCTATGGCAGCAACAACGCAATAACTTTTATTAATGAGTCTTTGGGATAAGTTTCTATACCAATACCGCACAGGAAATGCGGTAATTAAACTGCTAATCATCAACGTGGTTGTCTTTGCCGTAATCGCCCTGGGCGGCATACTCAACTTTATGTTTCAGCTGGATTTATACACTACGACTTCCGGGGTTACGCAGTTTATTCTCACCGATTGGTTGAGTGCCAGCTCCGATCCGCTTTTCCTACTGAGTCGGCCCTGGACCATTATTACTTACATGTTTACCCATGAAGGGCTGTGGCACATTGCCATTAACATGCTCATATTCTACTACATAGGAACCATATTTGTAGACCTACTGGGCAACCAGCGCATGGTACCGCTGTACATTTTTGGAGGAATCGCAGGCTTGTTTCTTTATGTACTAATGTACAACATCATCCCTGCTTTTCAAGGGGTGCGCATTCCCATTATTGGCGCATCGGCCTCGGTAATGGCGGTTATGTTAGCTACGGCCACCTATGTTCCCAACTACCCTATTCGCCTTATTTTATTGGGCACCGTACCCCTAAAGTATATTGCTGCCTTTTATGTGGTTATTGATGTTTTGGCCCTGCGCGGCACCTCGGGTAATCTAGGTGGACATATTGCCCATCTGGGAGGTGCGCTTTATGGTTTCCTGTATGCACGACAACTTACCCGCGGCACCGACTGGGGCAAATATTACTACATGATTATTAATAGCTTTAAGGGCATGTTTAAAAGGAAGCCCAAGGTGCGTGTAGTACACAACGAGCGGAGTACCAACAAAAAATCGAAGAAAGCAGATGCTTCCAACCCACGCAGCAAGATGACGCAAGAACGCGTGGATGCCATCTTGGATAAGATCTCAAAATCGGGCTATAACAACCTAACCCAAGAGGAAAAAGATTTCCTTTTCAAAGCCAGCAAGGAATAAATGAAAAAGCTGCTCCATGGAGCTGTGCTTACAGGGTATCTCCTCCTTTATATTACCGCTTTTTTAGCCCCCTATTTTAACCCCGAGCACTTTTGGTATCTCTCCTTATTGGGGCTCGCCTTCCCTTACATAGTTATTGCTGGTATTTTTCTATTGGCCCTGTATTTCCTTGCCAGTAACCGCTTGCGTTGGATACTACTGGCGGCCCTGATACCTGGTTTTTTTTCACTTGGTAGCTTTTTTAGGTTTTCCAGCGGAGCCCAACCCTTTGATGGTGGAGAACAGATTAAAATAGTGAGCTACAATGTGCGCAGTTTTAATCGCTATGCGTGGATTAAAGACAACAATGTGGTCCCCGACATCTATCGCATATTGGCCAATGAACATCCCGATTTTATTGTTCTCCAGGAGTTTTTTGCCCAAAATCAAGCCAATCAGCAACGCATAGTAAGCGCTATAAAAGAACAGGCTGGGCTGGAATACATGGCCTCCTTTCCACCCGATAAAAACAATTCTTGGCGCGGGTTGTGCACGTTTTCCAAGTACCCCATCCAACAGGTGCACCACCAGGTGATGTCCAATGGTGTGAATGGTTATTTGGAAACGGTTGTACAACACCCCAAAGGCACCTTGCGCTTGGTGAATTTCCATTTGGCTTCGTATCAATTAAATGCCGGAGATCCCAATAAAAAGAACGGAGATTCCCAGCACTTCATCGAGCAGGCATCACACAAACTTAAAAACGGCATGATTCAAAGAGCGCAACAGGTGAGAGCAATGGCACAACACCTACAAAGCGAGCGTACCGCTTTACCTACCTTGTGTGCGGGTGATTTAAACGATACGCCCCATTCCTATGCCTATTACAAGCTAGACCAACTCTTTTTAGACAGCTATGAAGGCGCTGGAAGTGGAGAAGGCAGAACCTATGTGGGCCGCTTACCGGGTTTTAGAATAGACTACGTGTTGCACACGGAGCATTTTACCGCCTTGGAATACAAATCGGTTAAAGAAGAAAAATCGGACCACTACCCGGTTTCCGTTCTTTTAGCCTGGCAAACGGGGTCCTAGTTACAACGAATTGGGTTGCTTCTTCACCGCGCTTAAATCCAAAACGTTCATTCCATTGCTACTCAGTCCCTCGATATTTTTGCGACACAGCTGCAGCACCTCGTCTTGAAATAGCGGTATAGCCGGTAGGGATTCGCTAATGCGTTCATTCATAGCGGTTAACACCTCTTCTCGTGCTGCCCCAGAAAGCAAATTAGCGGCTTCATATAAGGAGTCGAGTTTCGCATCGCGATATTTGAAATAGTTGGGGCCGTTGGGTATGCTATTCGGGCTGTAAAACAAGCTAAGAAAGTTTTCTGGGTCCGGATAATCGGCTATCCACGATTTGCGAAACAGCGCCAAACTACCCGATGCGGTTTGTTCACGGTGGTGCGAAGCGGGCATGACCTCTACCTGGGTAGGCACACCCACTTGCTGCCATTGCGATTGCACAAACTCACAAACTTCCAATGCGCCTGAGGTGGTGTGTATGGTAACTTCTGGAACTGTGTCAAGCGCAGCTAGCAAAGACCGTGCTTTTTTGGGGTTGTACTGCAAATAAGGCTGGAGCTTTAGTGGACTGTTGTACAGGCTGGGAGGAACAAAACCCTGCAGTGCTGGAACGCCTATTCCATTTAAAACATACGCAACTAAGGCCTCTCTATTAATAGCCATGCTTAAGGCCCGGCGCAATGCCACCTGGTCTAATGCCCGATCTACTCCAAAGCAAATACCCAAATAGTCTGTTTTTAAAAATGGAGTGCTGATAATTTTAAAATCGGTCTCAAATTCTGCACTCAGCGCACCTGAGGTGTTTAAAACTCGGTGCTTGGAAGCCGCGTCCAATCCCGATATAAAATCGAAATCGCCACGCTGCATGGCCATCAATGCAGCACTTTGATCTTTTATAAACGATACCGATATGGCATCCAGGTAGGGTAGTTTTCCCCCTAGGGAATCTTTTAAGTAATAGCTCGGATTTTTATGCAGCACCAGCTTCACCCCTTCCTTCCAAATAAAAAACCGAAAAGGGCCACAGCCCACAGGGTTGCTACGGAAGGCATCTCCGTAAAAGGCTACGGCTTCGTGCGGCACCACACTACAATATTGCATGCTGAGGAGCGATAAAAACTGAGGCGTAGCTTGGTTGAGGGTAATGGTAAGCGTGGAGTCGCTGTGTACCTTTATGTGCAGTGAGTCGCCTGTGCGTGCTACGGCATCGAGTACCCATCTCCCTGGTGAGGCAGATTCTCTGGCTACCAAGCGTTGCAAGCTGTAGCGCACATCGTGGGCGGTTACCTGCCGTCCTTTACCGTTTTCAAATACCGCATTATCATGGAAAAACACCGAGTTGCGCAGCGTAAAATGGTATTGGGTTTGGCTGGAATCTACGATCCAGGATTTTGCGATGGCCGGTTGCACACGGAGGTTTTTATCCAACTGCACCAAACCATCGTAGAGTTGGTTGCATACCCAAATATTCTCCAGGTTGCGACTAAAGGCAGGATCTAACGAACTCACGCCACCCGGTTCATTGTAGCGAAAAACCGATTTGTTCGAAAACTCCGAGCTGCTGCTGGCACATGATGCCAGCGCAATGAGTGCAAAGATCCAAAACCATATACGCATGCCACAAAAGTAGCAGCTTCGCTTAGCTAAACGCAAAAGCATACTTCGCAGACTAGGACTAAATTCACAATTCCGTAACAACACTTACTTTGAGTGCCGTTTTATTTTAATAATTTGGAGTACCAATGAATATCCCCATGCTTAAACACCTATTACTAACTGCGACTTGCGCACTACTGCTAAGCAGTTGTTGGATTTCAGATCCCGAAGAACCCGTTTCCGAGCCCATGTACGAGCCCGTGTATATGCTGCGGGATTCGCTGGATGCCTCCGTTAAAATACTTCCAGCCCGAGCCATAGAAAACTCCGGGAAGATATACATCATCAACAACCTACTTTTTGTAGGGGAAAAACGGAAAGGGTTTCACGTTTTTGACAATACCGATCCTTCCAACCCCGAAAAAATTCACTTTTTGCAGGTATTGGGTGCTACCGACATTGCGGTGCGTAACAACCTGTTTTATCTAAACCAAGCGACCGATCTCATTGCCTTACGATACAATTTTGAAGAAATCAGTATAAGTATCACCGAGCGCATTGCCAATACCTTTCCACCTGTTGCTTCTCCTTCGGGTCGCACTGCGAATACCTTAGATGGAGAAGTAGTAGTTAACTGGTTGCCTAAAAACTAATTCCCATGAAATTGCGATTTACCCTATTTATTCTGTTGCTCGCTTTTGTTGTGGCATGCGAAGACGGATCCAGTGATGACGCTGCCATAGCACAATCAGCCGAAGGCCAGGGAGGCTCCTTGGCAACTTTTGCCCTTAAAGGCCAGTACCTCTACGTTGTAGATGCTTTTAACCTCAATGTATTTAGCCTGGAAAATCCCGAAAAGCCCGTTCTTGTAAACGATGTCAACGTGGGCTTTGATATTGAAACCCTATTTAGCTATCGCGAATACCTGTACATTGGTTCTAGGCGCGGCATGTTTATCTACAACATAGAAAACCCTGAGGTTCCCGTACAAATGGCCGAAGTACAACACTTTACGGCTTGCGACCCCGTGGTAGCCAACGACTCCCTCGCTTTTGTTACCCTGCACAGCACCGTGGTTTGCGGTAACGATATTAACCAGTTAGAGACCTACAACGTTGAAAACGTTACCAATCCCGTACTCTTGAGTACCACCCAATTGATTGAGCCTAAAGGGCTGGGACTTTTTAGGCATTACCTATTGGTTTGCGATGACCAGATTAAAGTTTTTGACACCCGCAATCCTGCTGAAATGGAGGTACTGGACCAAATTGATGTGCGCGCCTTTGATGTAATTATTCGCGGAAACCTGTTGATAGCCATTGGTGATTTGGGACTATACCAATACCGCCTAGAAGACACGGAAAACGGACTGGTTGTTACAGAATTAAGCACCGTGCTTATCTGATAGGTTCCGCTATTTCACCTCAATTTTAGCGGCTGCCGCTTTCGCTTTAGATTTTAACGCCTCCATGTCCGTGTTTACGGTATCATAGGCTAAAGCTACGGCCATTCTTCGATAGGGTCTCGTAGTAGGTTTACCAAAAATGCGCACATCCGTTTGCGGTGCGGCTAAGGCCGCTTCCAACCCGGTAAATTGCGGGGTTTGCTTTCCTTCCTCTTTAGCCAGCACTACGGCAGAAACGCCTGCACGATCTAAAGTTACCTCCGGTATGGGCAATCCAAGAATGGCGCGGGCATGTAGCTCAAACTCATTGAGGTTTTGTGTACCCGCCAAGGTTACCATACCCGTGTCGTGTGGGCGTGGCGAAAGCTCTGAAAAGTACACCCCATCGTTGGCAATAAAAAACTCAACACCCCAAATACCCGCACCACCTAAGGCTGCGGTTACTTTATCTGCCATTTCTTGCGCAGCTTGCAGGTCTTCGGGTTTTATGGCGCAGGGCTGCCAGCTTTCCTGGTAATCGCCTCGCTCCTGCCTGTGCCCTATGGGTGGGCAAAACAGGGTTGGTCCATCGTGTTGGGTTACGGTAAGCAAGGTAATTTCTGTGTGGAAGTCCACAAATCCTTCTACAATAACTTCTTGCAAATCGCCACGGCTGCCCTCCAAAGCATAGGTCCAAGCTTTGGAAACATCCTCGGGTGATTTGATAACCGACTGCCCTTTACCGCTGGAGGACATCAAAGGTTTTACTACACAAGGCATACCGATAGAGTCCACCGCATCTTTAAAATCCTTTTCATTATCGGCATAACGGTAGGGAGCCGTTCGTACCTCTAAATCTTGGGCAGCCAAATCGCGAATCAGCTTTCGGTTCATAGTAAAATTGGCCGCCTTAGCGCTGGGCACCACGGTGATGCCCTGTTGCTCGTAATCGTAAAAACGGTCGGTGCGTATGCTTTCTATTTCGGGTACTACGAAATGAGGTTGATACTTGGCCACCACGGCATCTAATGCTTTGCCATCCAACATGTCCAATACCTCAAAAGTATCGGCTACCTGCATTGCTGGTGCGCCCTCATAGTTATCGCAAGCCACTACATAATGTCCAAAGCGTTGCAGGGCAATTACCAGTTCCTTACCCAATTCGCCCGATCCTAGTAAAACAATTGTCTTTTGCATGCCTACCGTTTTGCGGGTAAACATACAAAGCTCTCTGCATTGCTACGGGTATACGGGGTTTCTTGCGCAAGATTTTACTTCAACCTGTATCGGAGAATCCTACTGATTTTCAACAGGTCCATAAACTAACCTACTACAAATCAATACATTGAGAATATCAATCTTAAGTATATAACATTCTGTTATAGCATGATAGAAATAATAGATTTTAATTATTCTTTTATCGGCAATACATTTGATGAAGCACAATTTCAAACACAACCTATATTTATATGAAAACCACACTACCTGCTCTCGCACTTTCGGTACTTATGCTGGGATGCGGTGGCACAAAAGAAAAACAAATGGCAGAAGAACAAGGAGGCTGTCCACTAGGCTTTGGCAAAACAAAGTCTACCGGAAAAACAATAACGGGCGAGGGACCTACCAACAAGGATTGGTGGCCCAACCAGCTCGACTTAACCGTGCTGCATCAGAACTCTGAATTATCCAACCCCATGGACGAGGACTTCAGCTATGCTGAAGCCTTCGAAAAGGTGGATTACCAGGCTTTAAAAAAGGATATTGAGGCGGTAATGACCGACTCTAAGGATTGGTGGCCTGCCGATTTTGGGCACTACGGCCCCTTCTTTATCCGAATGGCGTGGCACAGTGCGGGTACCTATCGTACGGGCGATGGCCGGGGTGGTTCACGCTCGGGACAACAGCGGTTTGCTCCACTAAACAGTTGGCCCGACAACGCCAACCTGGACAAAGCGCGCAGGTTGTTGTGGCCGGTTAAGCAGAAGTATGGCAACAAAATTTCATGGGCCGATCTTATGATTCTAACCGGGAATGTTGCTTTGGAGTCTATGGGATTTGAAACTCTGGGATTTGCGGGAGGACGTGAAGACGTATGGGAACCGGCCAGCAACGTATACTGGGGCTCGGAAAGCAAGTGGTTGGAAGACAAGCGCTACAACGAGGATAGAGAGCTCGAAAACCCACTGGCTGCCGTACAAATGGGACTCATCTATGTAAATCCCGAGGGACCTAACGGAGAACCCGATCCAGTGAAGGCCGCAGTAGATATCCGCGAAACCTTTGGCCGCATGGGCATGAATGATGAAGAAACCGTAGCCCTCATTGCTGGAGGTCATACCTTAGGTAAAACACATGGAGCCGCACCGGCTACGCACGTAGGCAAAGAACCTGAGGCTGCACCCATTGAAGAACAAGGTTTTGGTTGGAAAAGCGACTACAAAAGTGGTGCTGGCCCCGATGCGATAACCTCGGGCCTGGAAGTAATTTGGACAGAAACCCCTACCGAATGGAGCCAGGGTTACTTTAAAAGCTTGTTTGAAAACGAGTGGGAACTCACCAAATCGCCAGCAGGAGCACACCAATGGGTAGCAGTAAATCCTAAGAAAATGTATCCCGATGCTTTTGACCCCGAGAAAAAGCACAAACCCACCATGCTCACTACCGATTTATCGCTCCGCGAGGATCCGGTTTACGAGAAAATCTCCAGACGTTTCTACGAAAATCCAGAGGCGTTCAATGAGGCCTTTGCTAAAGCGTGGTTTAAGTTAACGCACCGCGATATGGGCCCTAAAAGCACCTACCTGGGACCTGAAGTTCCAGAAGAGGATTTTGTGTGGCAGGACCCCATTCCAACCTGGGACAAACCCGTAATCAACAACACGGATATCCAGGCGCTAAAGAAAACCATTCTAAACTCCAAGCTTACCCAACACGATTTAATAAACACCGCTTGGGCTTCGGCTGCAACGTACCGCCACTCGGATCGCAGAGGAGGTGCCAATGGTGCACGCATCCGCCTAGAACCCCAGGTAAATTGGGAAAGCAACAACCCAGCACGTCTGAAAGAGGTATTGGCTATTTACGAGACGATCCAGGCCGACTTCAACTCCAAATCCAGCCGCAAGGTTTCCTTAGCCGATCTTATTGTTTTGGGTGGAAATGCCGCCATTGAAGCAGCTGCAAAGAAAGCAGGAATGAATATTACGGTGCCTTTTACTCCAGGCCGTGCCGATGCCACACAAGAACAAACCGATGTGGAAGGAATGGCCGTTTTGGAACCTATGGCCGATGGTTTTAGAAACTACGAGAAAACCGATTACACCCTCACTACCGAAGAGCTGCTGGTAGATAAAGCGCAATTGTTGCGCCTAACCGCTCCCGAGATGACCGTACTGGTTGGAGGTATGCGTGCTATGGATGTAAACTTTGACGGCTCCGAACATGGGGTATTTACAGCGAAACCCGGTGCACTCACCAACGATTTCTTTGTAAACCTACTTTCAATGGAAACGCGCTGGGAAGCCGCAGATGATAGCCGTAAATTGTTTCACGGTATCGATCGCAGCAGCGGTGAGAAAAAGTGGACCGCAACTCGTGCAGATTTGATCTTTGGTTCCAACTCCGAATTGCGCGCGCTATCCGAAGTGTACGCCAGTAGCGGCCAAGAAAAGTTTGTAAAGGACTTTGTTGCCGCCTGGACGAAGGTGATGCAACTCGATCGCTTTGACCTGAACCTGTAAGTAGCGAACGCTACAAAACAAAAAAGCCTCCAAATTGGAGGCTTTTTTATTGCTATGAGGTAAATGCTTTACTTGATTACTAAAAGCTTTTCTATGTAGGTTTTGTTGCCTGCTTTGAGTTGAACAAAGTAGGTTCCGTTTGGCATGTCTACCAAAGAGACCTTCTTGCTGATATCGCCATGGGTTGCTACACCCGTAGTAGCAAAAACTTGCTTACCACCGATGCTTGTAATCGCTATGCTGTAGTCTGATGCATTGGCACCCACTAAGCTAACAGTAACCTCTGTGTTGCTTACCGGGTTGGGTTTAATCATCAATTCATTCACACGGCTGTTAAGCTCTACGATGTTGGTTACCGTGTTACCGCACTCGTCTAGCTCTGGACGTGGAGTAAGTCCATTATCTGTAATGGTTACTACAATTCCCTCGCCTCCATCAACAAGGTCAATACCTTCGGGCTCTGTAAAGCGATTTTCGTCTGTAAGCTCTTCCATGTTATTGGCCAGGTCCAAGTCATCTGGGTTATAGGTACGCACCGTACGCACCTCCATACGGTCTTGGTTCACCCAAGTCCATTTAACTTGGTTCATACCAGGCATCGTTCCGCGAGTCCAGGTTTTAACATCATCGGCATCACCACGGTTAGCCGCCCAAGTACCTTCTCCAACAAATACAATTCCACGTGCGTCATCTGCAATGCGCATAAAGTTGTCCTCTACCTCACGGTCGCAAAAGGTGGTACCATTGGGTTCTAGTGAAGGCATTAAAGGCCAAGTAGTTTTTACTACGTGCGCATCACTCTCATATACCACGCGTACTTGATAATCAAAGAAGCGCTGTGCCCAGTTGGCATACCCACCTTCTAGGTCAGACTTGCCAGCTTCATGCGGACGCAAAGGTTTGTGGTATTGTGCTACTTTCCAGTAGGTGTTTAGATCGTGTTCTTTCAAATCGGCCTCTAACCATTCGCCTTGCTCCAAAAACTCCGTTTCTGAATTTAAGGTGTACACGCGAATAAGATTCCCACCAAAACTTAGAGCGTAGTACCCATCGTTCACGGGGGTATCAAATAGTTGCTCAATTACTTGTGGTCCTGTAGGAGGTACAAAAGGAAACTCCTCATGATTCCCCAAAGCTGCGATTATGGGCGTAATACGGCCGTCTGAAGCATAGGTAAGTTCCCAATCTTCCATCCAACGCATCCATTCTTCGTCATCGTTAAAGAAGGTGTAATCTCCACCAAACATCACAAAATCGGCTCTAAGCTTCGATACCACTTTGTTCGATTCCTTACGTGCATCAAAACTTTCTTGGATACGCGCTGGCTCATCGTAGTTGGCCCTACTGTCTCCACCCGATATAATAGAAATAGGGTCTGAAGGTTTGTCGGACAAGGTTTTAGACCAATATCCATCCACGTACTGTGTAGTCTGTGTTGCATCGGTATACTTAATCAGAAAGTGATACTCGGTTTTAGGCTGCAAGTTTTCAAGGCGCACAAAATAGTGGTTTAGCCCTTTAAATGCGGTAACCTCTTTCGACACGGGTACGGGACCAAAAGCATAAGCAGCTTCATCGGTGCCGTGGTTTTGCGTATCGTAGTACAGCTCGAAATTGGTACCATTTCCAAGACCGATTAGGGGTTGACTCCAACCAAAAACCATAGTAGTGGCAGGATTATCTCTAAACATGGTTCTGAAGCTCTGCGGCTGCGCAAAAGCTGAAACCACAAAAGCTACAACAAAAGATAAGGTTAAGACTTTTTTCTTCATAGCATCTAATTCTAGGGTGCAAAGATACCACCCAAATAAGCGCTACACCTCAACTCTGTGTTAAGAAAATGCCTTGTATCCTTTCGATAACGTTACGGTAGTATTACCTCAATATTAAGGCTCAACTATTACCAGAATAACCTATAATTTTGCCCGCTATGAATCGGATTTCTGTACTGTTATTGCTGCGTATTTGTGTGTTGCTCACCTTTTTGGGACGGACCTACGAGCACCTGCGCTGGGGGGTGAACTACCGCGAAATATTTTGGAACTATAAGTTGGTAGGAAAGTGGGTAGCGCGCTTGTCGGACAAGAGCTGGGCCGAATACGTTTCCGACCCCACCGTAAATGCTAACATAGATATCATGATACAGGGCATAGGAATAGTGTTTGCCCTGGCAGGATTTGCAGCACTATTTATTAACCAACAACGCAAGTGGCTAGCCATTCCTATTGTTACTGGCATTCTCTTCTACTTGGTTTTGGTATGGCTTCACTACTTCGGATTTGTAAATCGCCTCCCTTTAGCATTGGAGTTTTCGGCTCAAATTGGGTGTAGCCTACTGCTGCTCTATGCAGTATTTAAGAATCCTCCTGCAGAAAAGTTTAATTTATGGGTAAAGATCGTAGTGGCTTTAACTTTCGTAGCACATGGTTTTTATGCTTGTGGTTTTACAGACCGGCCAGCAGGCTTCCTAAATATGACCATGCGGGGCTTTGGAGTGCGTAAGGACCTAGCGATCGATATCCTAATTATCGCAGGAATCTTGGACTTTGTAGCAGCCCTCGGAATTTTTCTAAAACCCGCACAACGCATTGCCTTTGCATATTGTATTCTGTGGGGCTTTGCTACCGCTTTTGCCCGTATTTATGCCAATTACTACGATTACCGCCCTTGGGCAAGCCTAGACCAATGGACCTGGAAGTTTTTAGTGCGCACTTCGCATTATATGCTGCCCCTTATAGGTTACTTAATCGCTACAGGCAAGCCGCTTTCTTTGGTGCAGAGACAAGAATCGGCCCCAACTTCGGCAAATCCAACTGCATAGTTACTACCGGAGCACCTGACTATTTAAACAAAAAAAGCCTCGCAATGGAGGCTTTTTTTGTGCTTGGAAATTCTGTTACAGTGTTCCGTGGTCCAGTAACTCCGTTATCAGCGTATCGCCCTCGTTAATGACTTCAGTTTTAATGACGCCCACATTTTTCACAAACCAACGGGTAACTTTGGTATGTATGTCTGGCTCACCAGGATTCTCAGTAATGAAATTTCCTTCTACTTGAACCACGTTATCATAGCTTGACTCAGACAGCTGTAATGTGGCATCCACAGCCACTACCTCGTAATTCATTGTTAAACGCGAACCAAACTCAAATTCATATAGATCCACCCAACTCTGTCCCAGCGCAGGATCTTTAAGTAAGATACGAAATGCAGCTTCTACATTAGGCTCAAAAGAATCCTCGTCAAAATCTTCTTCCCATTGGTAGTGTGCATTTTCATCGCAATACACGTAGGTATTTCCATTTAGGATTTTCCACGTTTTACCATCAAACATTTCTTCTCCAGTTACTTTGGCACTATCGATGGTGTTGAAAAACAGGTTATCATACACCCAAAAGTTCCCTACCTCTATAGGCAGAAACTCACAAGGACTGCCTTCAACCACTTGCTCTGCGTTCACATTATTGTCGCCCGGCTCTTCGTTGGGTTCACATGATATAAACACACCAACTACTAGCAGCATCCACAAAAAACTAATTCTAAGCTTCATTTTTAATCATTTTCGGCAAAAATAGAATATACCTAAAATAAAACCACACAAACAATACTTATCCTTTATTACAGTTCATTATTACTATAAATAGCCGCACTCCGTTTGGTACTGAATTGAATCAAATCGAACGGCATCGAAGTCTGTTTTTAGATCCCTGCGCCTCGCAGTCTCAAAAAGAACGTGCTGAATTTACAGATACATTTTTTCAGATCTCCGCAACACCGCTAGTCTAAGCACTATACATCCTGAGAAACAATGTTTTATAACCATTTGTTACTAGAGCATTCCCACTGGGATTCCGTATATTGATGCGGTTTTACGAACGAACCTTACCACTATGCCCAAGCTTACGTTCTACAAACAAAAAAACACGGCAGTACTCAATTACAAAAGCTATGTACACTCCTGGATACAGGAGCACCCCAAAAGCGAGCTCCACATTGGCTGCGATTCTAAGGTGAAACCCAACGGTGTAAAATACTCGGTTTCTATATGCATGCGCAACATTGGCAATGGCGTTCACGAGATTTATGCTACCGAATTTATAAATGACAAAACCGACAATTACACCCGATTGTGGCGCGAGGTGAACATGGCCGTGGAATTGGCCCGAGAGTTGGATGATCTCGCAGCGAAAATTCACATTCACGTAGATCTAAACCAAGACCCCAAGTATTTCTCCAATCGCCTGTACGAAGCCAGCGTGGGTTTTATTTCTTCACTAGGATATGAGGCCATTGCCAAACCCGATGCGTGGGCAGCCAGTTCCGGAGCACATGCCCATTGCCAATAAACCGCTGAATCCTAGGGCACAGTCCCAATGCTTCGTTGTATCTTTGCCCCGCAATGGGACAATTTCAACGCGTAGCTTTTTATACCCTGGGCTGCAAGCTAAACTTTGCAGAGACCTCTACCCTGGCACGCCAATTTACAGAGGCGGGATTTGCAAAAGTAGATTTTCATGAAACCGCAGACTTCTACGTCATCAACACCTGTTCTGTTACCGAGAACGCGGATAAAAAATGCCGCAACATGGTGCGCAAAGCCAACAAGCGCAATCCAGCCGCTACCGTAATAGTGGTCGGATGCTATGCCCAGCTAAAACCCCAAGAAATTGCCAACATCGAGGGGGTGGATTTGGTGTTGGGTGCCAATGAGAAATTTGATATCCTAAAGTACACGCAAGGAACGCTTCCAGAGAACAAGGTAGTTCGTCACGAAATTAAGAACCTCAAAACCTTTGTACCGGGTTTTAGTGCAGGCGATAGAACCCGTACGTTTTTAAAGGTGCAAGATGGCTGCGATTACTTTTGCTCCTTTTGCACCATACCCCTGGCCCGCGGCCGCAGCCGCAGTGCTTCTGTAGCAGAAACCCTTGCCAGCGCAGAAAAAGCAATAGCAAAGGGCGCCAAAGAAATTGTACTTACAGGGGTAAACATTGGCGATTTTGGAAGCGGAACAGACGAAAGCTTTCTCGATTTAATACGCGAATTGGATGCTTTGGAAGGAGCCACACGCTTTCGCATTTCCTCTATTGAGCCCAATTTATTGAGCGATGCCATTATTGACTTTGTGGCCTCCTCAAAAAAATTCATGCCGCATTTCCACATTCCCTTACAATCGGGTAATGATGAAATGCTGCAAGAAATGCGCAGAAGGTATGACACGGCCTTATATCGCCAGCGCATACAGCGTATCCAGCAAAAAATACCGCATGCTTGTATTGGGGTGGATGTTATTGTTGGATTTCCTGGCGAAACCGATGCCCACTTCGACAGCACCGTGGACTTCCTTAAGTCGTTAGATGTTTCTTATCTACACGTTTTCACTTACTCGGAACGTGCCAACACTACCGCGTTGCGCAAGGATACAGTGATTCCCAAAAACATCCGTTACGACAGAACGCGTTTATTAAACGTGCTCAGCCACAAATTAAAACGTGCCTTTTACCAGGCACATCAACATACTACCCGCACCGTGTTGTGGGAAAAAGAAGACCAAGAAGGCTACATGTATGGCTACACCGACAATTACATTCGCGTACGCCAAGCCTTTAATCCAGCCGAATGCAATAAGGAAACCGAGGTAACTTTAGCGCATTTGGATGCCGATGGATTTTATGACCTGGCACCCCAAACATCCAACCAAAAGCTAAGCGCCTAATGAAACAGCAAGCCCTCCATACCCTACTGGGCAAAGTAGAATTTGTAGTCCAAAAAGCCGGAGAAGACATCGAAGAGGCGCATTTTAACCGCGATTTTCTGGTAGAAAGCAAGTCCTACAACAACCTGGTAACCGAAGTCGATAAAAAGACCGAGGAAAAATTGGTGGAACTCCTTGGCAAGTTATTACCCGAGGCAGGATTTATAGCCGAGGAAGACAGCATAGCCCGCAAGGAAGCCGACTACCAATGGATTATTGACCCCATTGATGGCACCACCAACTTTGTTCACGGCCTCCCCTTGTACTGCATTAGCATTGGGCTAGCGTTTAAGGAAGAAATTATTCTGGGGGTGGTGTACAACCCCATCAACCAAGAACTGTTTTCGGCTTACAAAAATGGTGGCGCCTATTTAAACAACCGCCCCATACAGGTTTCTAAGACCGAAAAGCTAGACGACTCTTTATTAGCCACAGGCTTTCCATACGATGACTTTGAGCGCGAACAAGCTTACATGAAACTGTTAAACGAGCTCATGCACAACAGTCGCGGAATAAGACGTTTAGGAAGCGCTGCGATAGACTTGGCTTACGTGGCTTGTGGCCGATTTGAAGCCTTTTACGAGTACGGCTTAAACCCTTGGGATGTAGCAGCAGGTATACTTCTGGTAAAAGAGGCCGGTGGAAAAGTTTGCGATTTTAAAGGCGGTAACAACATGCTTTTTGGCGAAGAAATTGTAGCCAGTAATGGAAAGATGGATGAAGCACTTATGGATACTTTGGCTAAGTATATGTAGCCTCGTACTTATTTCCTGTTCCAGTGAGATCAAAGACCGCGAAGCGCCTGAAATTGCAACGGCTCTAGTAGATCCGTTTGTCTACTATTCCCAGGCAGATTCTTTGGCCCTGGATGCCCGGTTTTCGGATAACGAGAGCCCTACCGTAGCTTCCTTGTTTACCTGCACCTATTTCGATCTTACCCAAACCGACCTTAAAAAAGACAGCTTCTTTTTTGCATTCGCCCAAGAAATTACACGGCCCGAAGTACAAACATTTACAGTGGATGCCCAGCCAACCAAGCCTGGCTTTTATTGGCTGGAAATACAGGCCGGAGACAACCAAGGCAACGCCAGCAGCGCAAACCAATTGGTTTATTTTGATGCTGTAAATAACCCATTTAATCAGGAAAAATTGGTGCCGTTTTCGCAAGAAAATGAGACGCCATTTTGGAACTTTTTCAAGACAGACTCCCTCCTACTGAAAAAATTTGAGCTTTCCGATACAGACAGTCTCACAGCAATCAGCATATACAGCCTACCATACAATACCGGAAACACCTTACCACAGCAGTTGGCCACTAAAGCCTTTAATCCTGCAGCTACCCTAAGACTGGACACCCTGGGCTATTTCAACTTCACCACGACCCTGGATACCGCCCATTTAATTGTAGTAGCCAGCGACAAACTGGGAAACCCTTTGTCGTATTCGCATCCCGTGGTATTTGGTAATTAGCTATTTTCGCTTAAATACCCGGAAATGAAACCTGTTTTAGCCTTTTTTACTGTCTTGCTATTCTTTGCTTGCAACAAGCAAGACATCACCCGACCTTTTTTTGAAAGCGCCACGATTAATGGGTCAGAAAACACCGTTTTTCTGAAGGATGTAGACTCTTTAAAGTTCGCTTTTGTTGCTAAAGACAATGAAAAGCTAAACCGTGGAAAGGTGACCGTAGTAAAAGGATTTGCGAGTGAAAGCGATGCTCCCACAGCTGCAACCGACTTGGAATACGAAAACTTCTTTTCTTTAGAGGGAACCTCAGCCACACGCGAAGCGGTTATTCCCATCCCAGAGAACACGGCTAGCGGTACCTACCACTTGCTTTTTGAGTTGGGAGACAGCGAAGAAAACCTGGCCCGCGTAAAAACGGTAGACTTCATTTACCAGGGCGATGCAGCACAAAGACCCATTTGGAACTCGCCCAACGGTGGTACCGATGGCTTTGGCTTCTTGCGTGTAGAGCGCGGTAACCCCTTGAATTTAGAAGCGGATGTAGCTTCTCAGAATACCATAAAATCGGTAAAACTGACCATGCAAAACCAAGATCAAAAAGTCTTGGAATTAACAGAAAGAATTGATGACGGCCGCACTTCGGAATTCAGTATCAATGAATTCAGCTCCTCCACCGGAAGAGCAGCTCCTATCATCATTCCCGCTACAACTACACCTGGTTTTTACCAGATGTTTTTTACCGCAGTAGACGAAAACAACCAAGTGGGCGTACTGGCCTTTACGGTAGAAGTGGCCTTTTAGTGGATTTTATTGAGGCTACACAAATCGAGGTAAAGCTACGCCTTGTCGAAGAAAGCATACCCAGAGTGTTGCAGTGCATTGCAGCACTTGGTGATGCGGAACTTAACCATAATCCCAATGCCTTTAGCAACAGCGTAGCACAGCTGGTGTTGCATCTTAATGGCAATACAAGGCAGTGGCTGCTGCAGCATATTTGCGGAGTACCTTTTCAAAGAAATCGCAAGGCTGAGTTTGAGGCAAAAGACTGCACTGCTGCCAACCTGGTGGAAATTCTACAGAACTTGAGTGCTGATATTATTGCGAATCTCCCGAAAATCAAAGAAAGCCAACTAGCCCAACACTACAACATACAGGGGATACAGGGGAGCGGATTTAGCGTGGTGATCCACGTAATAGAACACTTCTCGTACCACACAGGACAAATTGCCCAGCTTACCAAATGGCTACTCGATAAGGACTTAGGCTTTTACGCAAACCTTAAAGAGATCGACCAAGCGTAAGCCCGCACTTCTTTCCTTCCGGGAAATCGGTATACTACACATACTTGCTTTCCACCACATTAATATGGTGCTGGGCGTGACCGGGAATGATGTATTGTAAGGAACGCAGCGTCATGGTTTTGCCGTTGGAAGTTCCCTTAAAATCCAGTTGTGCCTCGCTTAGGTTTCTAAACAACAAAATATTGGCCTGGCGCAAGTGGTAAAACTCTTCCAGCAGCTCGTCCATTGCAATGTTGTTAAAATCGGCTCCTTGGATGTAAGCATCTTGGTCGTAGTTGGGCAAGGCCTGAGCATCGCCTCGGGCGTAGGCCAGAGCGCGGTATCCAAAAACGCGTTCGCTATCTACAATATGCCCCATTACTTCTTTAATGGTCCACTTGCCCTCCTGGTAAGCCGTTGGGTACATGTTCGGGTCAATACCCCCAAAAAACTCATCAAAGTTTTCGGGCTGGTCTTCCATCATGATGATGGGATCATTAGCGCCCACCAAACGCATGTAGCGGTGGAAATATTCCGGAGCTTCGGGCAGCACCTCGTCAATTACAGACATTGTTGTTGTTCCGTTGTTTGGCGCTAAAAGTAAAAATTAACCCTTAGGCCGTACGTTTACTGTACGTTATATTTGCCCCGCATTCTAGAAATCTTGTTGCCCTATCAAAAAACACCCTATTGATTCATCCATGGGCGTGTTTAATGGTTTTTCGCAAAAACCAGATCTGGGGGTTACCCGTTAATAGTACCGCAAAAAAAATATACTTTGATCCGATCCATTTTCACCCTTATCCTCTCTTTTACTGTTTTACTAAGCTGGGCGCAACAACCCGACCGCGATTTTTTTGATGCCGTGCGCGATGGCTCCAACAAAACCGTGAAAAATTATCTGAGCGAAAACCCAGGGTGGATTAATATGCCCAATGAGGCCGGATACTCAGCCCTCATCCTGGCAGCATATTACAACCAAACGAGTACCATCAAATTGTTATTAGAGCAAGGTGCCGATATTCACTTTTTAATGAACGAAGCCAATGCGCTGCACGGAGCCTGCTTTAAGGGTTACACCAAGGCCGCAGCCGCACTTATTGAAGCGGGTTGCAAAGTAAATGTACGGGACGCCAACGGCACCACTCCCTTACTCTACGCGGTTATGGGTGAACACAAAAAGCTAGTCACCTTGTTATTAGAAAGTGGTGCGGATCCATCCATACAAGACAACAACGGTATATCTGCGTTAGACTACGCCAATGTGCTCGACCTTACCGACCTAGTAGCCACCATGAACCAATTGCAAGAAAATGATTAGAAAAGTCCTCTCACTTCTACTGCTTATCCTTACGACAACCCTTGCTCAAGCTCAAGTTTTGGTTGGAAGTCGCGTGGTAAACGCAGCCCGTAACATGGAAATATCGGTGCGGGTAGATGTACCCCAAAATACGGTGGAAATCACCTTAAGCGGACAAGACGGTGCCTATTTTGCCTATGGATTTGGGAATACGCGGATGCGGAATACCTACGTTATTATGACGCAAAGCGGCACCATTACCGAGCGCAAACTGGCGGGACGCAATGAAGGCGATTTGCTGAGTAGCTCGTTTGGCTCCAGTACCTACAATATATCTGGCAATACCGGCACAACCTCGGTTACACGCCCCATACAGGGCCCTACCGGAGATCATTTTAGCTTTCCCACCGAAGCAGGTACCTTTTCTATTATTTGGGCTTATGGCAACAGCAACACCTTGCAGTACCATGCACAACGTGGTATTACCTCCATTACCCTAGCCGAAGAAGTAAACTGCGAAAACACCTTTAGCACCATCAACGAAACGGCTTGCGAAAGCTACACGTCACCCAGCGGGAATAACACCTATAGTACTTCGGGGACTTACGAAGATGTGATCCCTAATGCTGCCGGTTGCGATAGTATTATCACCATAAACCTGACCATAGAAACCCCGCCTACCCGTACCACAACTGTGGAACAGTGCGAGCCTTTTACTTCTGCTGCCGGTAACACCTACACCGAATCGGGGCAATACACAGAAAACAGACCGGCTCCTAGCGTTTGCGACAGCCTGATCACCTTGGATATTACGATTTTAGAAGCCAGCACATCCACCCAGGAAATCAGTAGTTGTGCGCCTGTGCCTTCTCCCAGTGGCAATAGCACTTATGAAGAATCGGGCACCTATCGCGATACCCTGGTAAATACAGCAGGATGCGATAGCATAGTACTTACCAATTTCACCCTTACGCCTCTAGATACCTCGGTAACCATAACGGACACCAGTTTAGTAAGCAATGCTGCGCAAGCCGATAGTTACCAGTGGGTGGATTGCAATTCCAACTTTGCACCCATTGCTGGCGCTACGGAAGCTGAGTTTATCCCAGAGGAGACAGGCTCTTTTGCGGTCATTGTAAGCACAGAAGAATGTACCGACACCTCGGCTTGTAAAAGCTTTACAATCACCAACATCTCCAATGAACGTGGCTCTCTAACTCCTGCCCGTTTATTTCCCAATCCTTCCAATGGCTCCATCCGCGTTTTAGGATCAGCCAACAACACCCCATTTCAATTGCAAATAGTTGGATTGGATGGCAAGATCGTATTCGCCCATCAAGGACTCATTCAAGATGCTACGGAGCTGCAGTTACCCATTTCCGAGGGCACCTACCTTGCGCGATTGCAGTTTGGCAGAGAAATAGCAACCCAAAGGCTCATTATTAAAAAATAGGCTGGAGCGAGCTATCGGTTTATATTGCGGCTTTTCTAAATGTCTGGGTGAGGCAGATTTTTTTTGTTTTGCTTTGGTTCAGGTCATTAGTAGGATTGCAGATTTATGAATACCCGTAGCACGCTCTATTTTTTCGCAGCACTGTTTTGGTTTTTCTCTGCCCAGGTTTGGGCGCAAACCGATGAAACCTGGGAACTGCGCAAGGAAAAAGAAAACATTAAAGTATTTACGCGCAGCAACGTAAGCTTTGGCTTACATGCTTTTCGTGGTGAAGCGATCATTCCCAGTTCTGCGGGTCAAATTGTATCCACCCTTAAAGATGCTTCCAATTGGCACCAATGGGTACCCGATTGTGCCTCTTCTAAAATGCTGGCCGCAAAGGACAGCAATATCCAAATGCACTATACCGTTACGGACCTTCCTTTTCCTTTGGCCGATAGAGATTTAATTCTGCACTTGGACTTCTTGCAAACCACTGCCGGCTATCACATTAAGCTTTCTGGTTTGCCAGAACACCTTCCGCCCGTAGACGGACTTGTACGCGTTCCCCACCTAAAGGGCGATTGGATTATCGTAGCCCTCTCTGAGAATGAAAGCCACGTAACCTACCAAGTGCATACCGACCCGGGTGGATCGGTGCCTACCTGGCTAGCCAATTCTACGGCCGTTAGTACGCCCTTCAATACCCTGAAAAATCTAAGAGAATACTTGCAGTAGTTCTGGTTCTTCTTCACGGTCCGCTTTGCTTTGCTAGCGCTAGCATTCCTTGCTTCTCACCATTTGTATGTCCTGACTATAGGTCATTGATCGAGGGGTTTTACTATCTTACCCTCTTTTCAATCCAACCTGTAGATCTATGAAACATATTTTACTCCTTATCACAGTAGCGGCATTTACCCTGCAGAGTAAAGCCCAACTCCCCGATCTAAGCGACCTGGGAATTCCCCTAGATTCCATTTCTGTGCTGGATGGCATCTTAACACAAGACCCCAATGGAGAACGCTATCGCGATCCGGTTTTTGGGTCGGTACTGTATGCTACGGGCATACCGTATGGGGTAGCACCTGTTATTGTAGATTCTGTACGCTTGCCAGGACAAACCTATCCGCTAGCTATGGATGTATACCAACCGGCCGTAGATCTGAGCAGCGAGCCACGGCCCGTGATTGTTTTCGCTTTTGGAGGTTCTTTTGTGTACGGTGCTCGGGTATCTCCAGATATCGTGCAGCTGTGCACCCGCTTTGCGCAATTGGGCTACGTAACGGTATCTATCGATTATCGGTTAAGTGACGAGTTACTGATACGTCCTACCTACCAAAATGCCTTTAGAGCGGTAGGAAAAGCCATGCACGACATGCGAGCAGCTGTGCGCTTCTTACGCATGCAGGAGGCTAACCTGGCCAACATCCTCAACATAGATACCGAGAGAATTTATGTAGGAGGTGTATCTGCTGGCGCCTTTGCGGCACTGCACACTGCGTATTTAGATCGCGTAGATGAGTTACCCTTGGAATTCCAACCCATTATCGAGGACATTGGAGGCATAGAGGGCGAAAGCGGAAACCCCGAGTTTTCATCTGCCGTTGCCGGCTGCATAAACCTATGTGGTGCTTTGGGAGAAAAAGAATGGATGGAGCCTGGCGATGTGCCTTTGGTGAGTATGCACGGAGATGAGGATGGTACGGTACCTTACGATAGCGATACCATACGCGCACTCGATATCAACTATCCCGTTGATGGCTCAGCAGCCATTCACAGACACGCCAATCGCATCGGAGTGCACAACGACTTTTATACCTACGTAGGTGCAGGTCACACCCCATTTGTGCTTCCCGGCTTGGTGGGCCCATCGGAAATGGCGTACATGGACACCACCTTTTGGTTTATTCGCGATTTTATGTTCCCCTTAGTTACTGGCGAAACCTCAAGTGTCTTGAACTCTCCGAACGCAGCAGAACGTATTTCACTGTTTCCCAACCCCACACCGGGCTCTTTTCATTTGCCTACGCAACTGCAGGGTAAAGCGGTATCGGTATCTGCCTATGGTATGGATGGAAAAATGGTTTGGCAGGAAGAGCGATTGTACCAAGGAACTGCCCTACACCTAGATGCCCCTCCTGGCGTCTACACCATGGTAGTGGAAACGCAAAACACGCAATACATGAGCAAACTCTTGGTGGAATAATTCAAGATCTTTTGCTACCCAACCAAAAGCCCAGCTCTGCAAAGAGCTGGGCTTTTGGTTTTAAATACAATCCAAGCAAATAGAGTAATACCTACTGTACCATAAATTTTACCACGCGTTTTTGCCACCCCATTTTTAATACTCCAATGTAGGTTCCCGGGCTTAAATTGGTAGGAATAGGATACATGCGGTTTCCACTGTTTAATTCGGTTTTCTCTAACAAAACAGCCACTTCCTTGCCCGATGCATCTAAAATAGCTAGCGATGCTGCCGTAGGTTGAAAAACCTCAAATGCCAGCCATTGCTTACCAAACTGGTTGCGGAGTTCTAGTTGCGTTTCGCCCTGTGCAGGTAGTTCATTTACAGCGGTTGAATTTCCAGGAGTTCCATCGGGTGATTTTATGATTTGATACTCATCCAGTACTTCACCGCTAGTTGTCACATACCTACTGGTAAGGGTATCGCCATGGACGCGGATGGCTACCGACCCCATGTTTACATTGTCGTTATACACCATAATGGGGTGATCCATAGTCCCGCTATCGCTTACTTTACCCGAGTTTCCAACCACATTATATACGGTACCGCGTCCGGCTTGCAGCCCTTCGGTGGCTTTGTAATAGGGAGTTCCATCTGCAGGTCTTCCCGAACTGGCATCTACGGCATTTAAATTCTCATTCCACAAAAAGGAATAGCCGTAGTGCCCGTTGATGAGCATGGAGCGCTCATACACGTGACTGTGACCACTGAGACCCAAATCGATGCCGCCCAATTCCATAATAGGCACTATGTTTTGGCGAAACATATTCATGATACCGAAAGGATCATCGCTATCGTGCGAGCCTTTGGTGTAAGGTGGCTGGTGCCAATACACAATTTTCCATTTCTTGTCGTTAAGGGCTAAATCGGCTGCCAACCAAAGCTGCATGGGGCTTGCCGCTGGTACGTAAATCCATGGCGACCACTCGGAGTTGAGGCATACAAAATGTACATCGCCATAGTCGAAGGAGTAGTAGTACTCGCTGCCGCTGGCCAATCCACCCGACTCCCCTTGCGTAGGCAGGGTAAAAATATCGTAGTAGGGTCCATCGTGGGTTATAATGTCTACCGACTTATAATCGTGGTTCCCAGGAGCCGGCCATACCGTTAGGTTGCGGTATAAATCGGGGTACATTTCAAAATTGTTGGTTTGGTACTCCAAATCTGTACCATCGCCATAGGCATTGTCGCCCAGTTGCAACCAAACATCGGTTTCCCAACCTTGCTGCTGCATATAGCGCACGTAGGCATCTTTTACATCGGTTTGGTCTTGGCTGCCGGTACCAAAGTCGCCAATGGCCCAAATATTTACGGGTCCATCGTAATCATCGGCAGGAAGGGTTCTAAAGTTGTAGTCTTCTGTAGGCGTATGCAGCGGAGCCTCGTTGCCTTTGCACCCACACTCGTAGCGATACCGAGATCCAGGCTCCAAACCTCCTAGGGTAACCACGTGGTCGGAATCGGAAACCGTAGTTTCTACACGGTGCATGTTTCCGTCTTTGTAGTACTGCACCCAAGCCTGGCAAGGCTCGGTGGTGCGGTAGCGCACGGTAATCTCGTCTTGTGTAGCTTTGTTGAGGTAGGGTCCGCGTTTAATGGAGATACTTTGTGCGAACAATGCCGTTAGGAAAACGGTAAACGATACAGTAAGGAAATACTTCATGGTAAGAGCTTAGACGGTAAAATTAGACTTCCATACAGGTATTGCTACCAATACGTCTAAGTCCTAACTTGAAGTTAACCTAGCGCTAACACAATTCTAACAAAACCCTACCCATAGGTTTACCGATGCAATTATTCCCACTTCCAGCCGATGCCCATAAAAACCTGCTACCGCAAGATGGTGCCGTGTACTACCATGGCCCGATTTTCACCTCGGAAGAGGCGAACTCGCTATTTCAAACATTACAAAAGGAAATAGCCTGGCAGCACGATGAAGTTTTTATTTATGGAAAACGCATTGTTACCCAACGCGAAGTAGCCTGGTACGGCAACAAACCCTTTGCGTACACCTACAGCAAAAGCACAAAAACCGCCTTGCCCTGGACGCCCGCTTTACTCCGCATAAAAGAACAGGTTGAAGCAGCCACAAAACACCACTACAACAGTTGCTTGTTAAACTTATACCACAATGGCAGCGAGGGTATGGCCTGGCATAGCGATGATGAAAAAGAACTGCAACGGCACGGAAGCATTGCATCGGTAAGTTTGGGTGCACAGCGCAAGTTTGTTTTTAAGCACCGCCAAGCCCAAGAAAAGGTGGAGCTGTGGCTGGAGCACGGAAGTCTGCTCAATATGGAAGGCCCCACGCAAGACTATTGGTTGCATCGCCTTCCTCCCACCAAAAAAGTAGACACACCGCGAATAAATCTTACTTTTAGAACCATTGCAAAAACCGACTTGTAATTGAAAACTCCCCTCGTTTCTGGAAGTTATCTGCTGGAGAAATTCGCAGGTAAAGGCGGCTGGACTTACATTGCATTGCCGGAAATTCCAAATCAGAAAAACTTTCCCTTTGGTTGGATGCTGGTAGATGGCACTGTGGATACCTACCCGCTGCACCAACACAAACTGATGCCCCAGGGCAACGGACATCTGATGCTTTCGGTAAATGCCAGCATACGAAAAGCGATACAAAAACAAGCAGGCGATACGGTGCAACTGGAATTATATCGTGCTACAGCGCATGCCGAAGTGCCCCAGGAAATTTTAGACTGCCTGGCGATGGAAAGCAAAACGGTGCAGGACAACTTTACCCAACTCCCCGCTGCCGATAAACAGCAATTTATGCGCTGGATATACGAAGCCAAAACAGAAGATACCAAGGCGAAACGCATTGTGGCGATGATGAACCAAATGGACCATTAAGATGAAGGTTAGAAAGCTTGTTCAATTAATTATTCAACTGTGTGGCCTGTATGGCTTAATCACTGGTTTATTTATTTCGTTGCCGCAGCAATTGACACTGTTGCTCTCTGTTCAGGAGATAGATTTTGTGGTATGGTCCATCCTTAGCATAGTAATCCTGATAACACCTTATTTAGCCATTATCTATGGTGCAAACTGGATTATCCGTATCCTCAAAATCGATAAAAGTTTCGGGGAGGATGTTTTAAGCTTTAATGACATTCCTAAAACCCAGTTTTTCGCCTTAGGATGTTTTTGTGTAGGCGGTTTCATTCTAATCGACAAGCTGCCTTTTCTTGTTCAGAATCTCCTTTATACGTTTAGAACCGAGGTTATTCCCGGAGACACTTTTCAGATTAAAGAAAACCTCAACTGGTTACCCAATTTTGTCAGCTGTATCATTGGTTTTCTTCTGGTCACTAAAAACATGTGGTTTGCCAAGCAAGTTGTCAAGACCTTACCAAATAACGAAGCCTAAAATAGCATTCCCTTAAAAGTCCTTGCCGGTTTTTGCATTAGCTTCGCAGCATGGATTTTAGTTTTTACCTCCAACAAGGCATAGACCATATTTTAGATATGGCGGGATACGACCACATGTTGTTTGTGGTGGCATTGTGTGCGTTGTACGAAATAAAGCAGTGGAAAAAAGTACTCATCCTCCTTACCGCATTTACGGTAGGGCACACGGTGACTTTAATTTTATCGGGCTTGGATGTACTGCGCTTACCGCAAGATCTTATTGAAACGCTCATTCCCATCACCATCTTCCTCACTGCGCTAAATAACATCGTGTTTTACAAGAGAATGCGCAGCAGCAAAACCAGTTACAATTACTTTGTGGCCTTGGTGTTTGGTTTTATACACGGAGCCGGTTTTAGCAATTTTTTCCGCGCTATGCTGGCCGATATCAGTAGCGATATCATCATGCCTTTATTAGCCTTTAACATAGGGATAGAGCTGGGCCAAATTGTTATTGTCATCGTGTTTTTTGCCCTGTACTTTTTGGTAAATCTCCTGGGTAAATTCCCACACCAACGCTGGAGTACCTCGGTGAGCATATTTGCAGCCACGGTATCGGGACTTATGATTGTAGGCGCGTTGTAATGCGTATTGCCGCGCTCCTATTTGTGGCTTTGTGTTTGGGTAGCTGGGCACCGCATCCGCTTAAAATGAGCACTTGCACCCTTACCCCTGCAGGCACCGATTTACAGATCAAAGTACGTTTGTTTACCGATGACTTTACCGCTCATATGGAGGATGTCGCTCAGCAGCGCAAACTCAATTTTGAGAACGCAGGGAAAAAGGAAGCGAAAGCCGTAGCAGATTATTTTCAAGATCACTTTATACTGCAGTGCAATGGTAAAGCCTTACCCCTGCAGCTAACAAAGGTGGTTACCGAAGAATACAACCTGGTAACTGCCGTTTTCCTGACCATTTCCATCGCACCTTGCCAAACCCTAACGCTGCGAAACACCCTGATGATGGACGCTTTTGAAAACCAAAAGAATCTGGTGATATTAAAAGGACCCAACCCAAAAACCTTTGAGATTACGGCTGCTAACAGCCTGGAGTCCATTCCTTTGAAGTAAGGTACTTTCTGGCATGCTCCAAAATTTCCTCCATTCGTAATGTTTTCGCTGCGAGGCACGGAAAAATGTAGCCAGAACGCAGTGCGTACTCGTATCGACAAAAAGCACCATTCAATCGAACAAACAAAGGCTGCTCTCCAACTTCGGCATATTTTGGCTACTTAGGTACTCCCCGCATCGGGTTGGACCTGTGCAAAAGCCATCGTTATGCTTTATCGCCTTGTTTATTACAGCAGGAGGACACGTGCTTTAGAGGTTAGCGACCTTCGCAGGTTGTTGAAAACGGCCCAGAGCAACAACGCCCTAAAGTCCATTACAGGGGCTTTGTATTACAACGATGTGAACTTTATCCAAATTCTGGAAGGCGGACGCAAAGAGGTCAATGAAATTTTCACCAAAATATGCCGCGACCACCGGCACACAGACGTAACCTTAACCGAATTTTCTCCCATCACCAAGCGCGATTTTGAAGCGTGGTCCATGTTGTACCTGGGCAATGAAAACAGTCATTTAAGAACACTTTTACGCTACTCTACAGGGCAAGAACTCAATTTAGGTGAAATGACTTCTCCCAGCATTCTTGCGCTTTTGCTAGACCTAAAGCAGAATGTAACCGTGGCACAGCATAAAATTTAAGGGTACACCAATCCTTTATTTTCCTTGAAGGAACATGTGCCTCGTTTTATCTTCATACCAAAAAGTTACGATTGAAATCGTGAGCTTAAAGAAAGCTGATTTGGTATTAGCTACATCATATGCAACGAGTCACTTTTAAAAATTACTTTTACATTATTACCTCTTACCTTAAAATTCCAATATGGCGGTAGATGGTTGTCCATTTGCTCATGCGTGGACTCATATTTCTCTAAACCTGTATCCGAGAGTAGCTGAGTATTGTACCACTTAGAACAAGGCCTTTCTTGGTAATCAAAAACAGCAATAAGATCATTTTTAAATCTTCCCAACCCAACAATGCCGTGATTTGGAATAGCACTTATGGGTAAATATGTTGAAGCTGAAATTGATGCAATAGTATCCTCATCGTTAATTCTAATACTGATGCTATATATTATTTCACGCCCCTTCTGTCCAGGCACCTCTTTGGTTTCCAGAGAGTACATTTGAAATGCCTTCGCAATCGGACCACTTAAAGCAGTATTTCCAGAAGAGGGTTCTACACTATTACAAGAACACAACAACACCGGCAGTACCAGGTAAAAAACGCTCTTTACAAAACTCATTACTTACTAAACATTTTAAACTCCCTAGTTTTTGTGCGATAAATTCCACTAGGCTTAACATCATATACATTTTTAGTGTTTGGAAAATAAACTTGGTTTGAAAATGGCGAAACTCCTCCGTTGTTTTTAGATCTTCTCACTTCTTGTGCCCAATCACCTCGTGTTAAACCGTCACCCCAATCCCCCATTGAGGATACCTCCCTGTTAAGTGCAATATTCGGATGAGAATGGATAAAGCTGCTTACAGTACTAACATCTAAACCATAGCGAGGAAAACCTGGAGATAGTTCTTTAAACTGAAACGTACCAATATGAAACTGATTACTCTTATCCTGTGCCATAGACCACTCTACATTGCTGTAATCTGCAGCAAAACGAAAAAGTTGTTCTGCCGTTTGCTGGTCACCTGTTGTCCCTCTTCGAAAAATGGCTTGATAGTCATCCACAGATACATCTCTGGGTAAGGTGTAGTTTGCTAAATCCGCTAAAATGGTTTTGTCTGCGGCAGAACCTTTTTGGATAGTCATTTCTTCAATATCACCAGAAGTCTGGTTGACCGCCCACAATCTATCAAAATTATCATCCGTCTTCCTTAACAACGAAATTTGGCCATTTTCATCTAGCCAATAATCATCATCGTTCTCCCACGGCTCGGTAAACTCTCCTGTAGGATCAACATATTTCAGCGGGTTGTTCAACACATAGGTATACCGGTTGTAATTCTGCGAGTTGCTCATGTCTTAATCTGGAAATTTCCACCCGTCATCTTGCATCTCTTTGAGCGCGCTTTTTATAAAATTCATGTCGCAATCACTTTTAGAGACTTGTTGAAATTCCTTTTTCCATTTTTGTTTGTAAAACCAATTAGCCCCATTAGGATAATGATCATGATAGAGAGTGTCTGTTCCTTGAATCATAAAGTTCGGGTATGACTCAAAATACTCAACTACTACGGATTGGCTATTATTAGTCTTGTATACTAGGTTTTCCATTTTTCCCATGGCATTACTTTGAACGAATATTGGTCTTTGAAGGGAAATTACCCCTTTAAGCTCGTAGTGTACATTTCGAGCATCATTGATAGACAGATGAATATAGTTTACCCCTTCTTTTCGTTCCAAACTTAGCATTACCACACAATCTTTTGCCTCCTTGATACAAGGATGGAATTCTTCAAGAAACGATTCTATTATTTGACGCAAGTTCTGATTTACTAATTTGAACTCAGCCAAAACAAGAGTATCCTCTCCTGTCTTGTTGTAATTCAGAATTATTTCATCGTTTTTTTGAGCTTGTAATGAAATCCCCAAAAAAAATGCAACAGCAACAACAAGTAAAAAGTACCAAAGATTACCTGTACACATCATACTCCTTATACTTTTTACCCACAGCTTTGGGCTGATATACTCTGAAAATTGCATTTCTGTTTTTCTTATTCAACTGTAGAATTCCCTCTCTATCTTGGTCATGAGCACTAGAATTATCTGGGTGGCTGTGGTCTGCCTTTAAAATGGTGTATGCAGATTTATTATTCCATTTGGAAACGCCTAATGAAAAACCATGTTCGTGAGCTGTAGATACGGAATTAAACTTTGTTCCCGTAGCATCATGCACTAAACCGACATTACTGAATTCTACTTTACTGGCACTTGCTGCAAATTCAAAAAACTCCCTAGCCGCATTTTGATTTTGAAATCTGTATTGGTCTACTTGGACCGTTTTGGATTGCTTTTTAAAGCTCGTTTGCGATTCATAGCTCACACGTTGAGAATATGAAGTTTTACCCTCCATGACAGATTTCCCAATATAAATGGAGTTCTTTGGATTTCCTTGTTGCTGAAGTTTGTCTACCTCGGTACCAGTTCCATCATAACTTTCTCCATTCGCAACAGTGGTTACTGAGCCGTCTTCCTCTTGGTAATACTTTGTATCATCTAGCCAAGTGGTATTTCCATTCTCATCAAGTTCATACGTATCCTCCCACGGCTCCGTAAACTCCCCTGTAGGATCCACATATTTCAGTGGATTATTAAGGACATAAGTGTACCGGTTGTAATTCTGCGGGTTGCTCATGTCTTGCACGTAGTTATCGGGTGAGAGCATCCTACCAATAACGGGGTCATACACCCGCCCGTTCATATTTATTAAGCCAGCGTTTAGCATATGCTCGTGCATGGTATAACCGCGGTTGGTTACATTAAAGGTAATGTTTTCGTGGTCTTCCCAATCGGCTGGGTTGCGCGGCCTACCCCAGGCATCGTAACTGCGTTTTTCTATCAAGGTGCCGTCTTCGGCATAGAGAGCTATGATGCTGCCCAAATAATCGGTAACGGGGTAGCAAATAGCATCTCCTAAGGTATTTCCAAATATGTTTACCATATCGTAAACCAGAAGATTACTTTGCAGGTCTCCCGATTTATAGCATACCCTTTGGAATACCCTCTTTTCCAATCATCTGGTAGAATTAGCTCCTTAGCATAGTATTCTTCAGGGAAATGAATACCTTTTTTGGCCTCCATAACGTATATGGTGTAGTCATCAGAAATTCCGTATTTGTCTTCAAATAAGCCCTCGCCCGCATTAATATAATTTGGGATAGGAATTCGAATTTCAGTGCACTGACTTTCTAGTGTTTTTATCCAATCTTCATATAGCCATTCCTTCCCTATAATCGATCCTTTCGATGTACCTCGTTGAAACCTATAGAGAATAGTATTACACGAATCAGAAAAAAGGTACTCTCCAATGGATTCTTTTGTTACAGACTGCAAAATGGAATCAATATTATTCGACAGATATGATATATATATTGTTACTACACTCCCAGTAATTCTATCATACTGAGGGTCTAAATCGAAGTACAATGAAAAGTCTTTACTTTCAATTTCCTCAGGCAAATGAGTTATGAGCTCATCTGAAAAATATTTCCTAATCGATCTCTTATAATAACTCTCGCCATCGGAACAGCCGATTAAATACAAAAAAAAAAAAAGATTACCCCAAATATTTTCATAATTTTTCACTCTAATGATCACTATAAACCGATTCAACTCGCACTTACCATATACACATTTCGAATCCTTTTTAACATAGACCCGTTAACGAAATAGTTTTTTTTTGAAAAAATTTCACTAGATTATTATTTTGATAATCTAGAACCGAATTTTATTTTTTACCAACTTATTAACAAGCTCAAATGAGCATACTGAAAAACGCCTATATCGTGTTTTAGTACCTATTCCTTTTAAGTTTTCAATTTACTATTAATCAGTAAAAATTCATTTTAACGTTCCTTCACTATAAAGTTAAGGACTCTACCAACAGCATCCCAAAATAAGTTCTCTCCTGCATTATTGTAAGATTGGATAGACCTCATTTTAAAGTTGGGTTTACCAAATTTTGTTAGTGTAATCGCTCTAGTGCTCCGCTATCCAATTATAATTCCTGTACACCACACGCTTTTTTACATCGGGTGCAAAAGCATCCCATACTTTTTCCAACTTAGGAATTAGCAAATTGGTCAAAATTATGGGGCTATGGGCATCTGGCTCTTTCAGGTGTACCTTCATGTAATAATACTCCTGAGAGGTATGGCGTAAATAATCATCGGTGTGTATTTTTCTGCAAATACGTAATTCTACCTCGGATATATTGGAGATAGGCACGGTGATATTTTGCTGCTTTTGGTATACCTGTAGCATCTGATCCTCAGTACAAAAGCGACAGGTAGTTCCTTTAGCATACCCCAGGTGATTGATGTGTAAGGCAATGGACGGAATCAACCATAAACCCAGTTTACCTATTAAAACGCCCCAAATAATGATATCTAAATTCCAATCATAATATATGGAAATTAGAGTTACTATGGTTACAATAAACACAGCATCCCAAAGCAAGAAACGCAATGATTTTCTAACTCGATATATAAATAAGTCTTCTTTAAGACGCATAATTCTAATATTTACCTCGGCCCCAATTCTGCAAGCCACGCTCAAACCTTTGCCAATATGGAATAAATTCCTTTGGAACCCGATAAGCTTCTTTACACTAGAAATTTACAATTAAAATATAGGGTTATTTGAAGGTAACCGTGAGATTATTGGGAATTCTAGAACTGATCCTTACCAGTAGGTATATTAAATTTGGAGATATCCCGTTCCAAGTATTCAAAATATTTAACCATTACAGTATCCATATCTGCATAATCCTCTAAATTACACCTCGCAATCGCATACTCTTTTTTATATATGTAGTACTCTAATTGATCGTAATTCAAATAGAACTCATACCTGTAATCACGGTGTTCAAATTCTATATTTACTTGTGTCATTTCCTTATCAATGTAGTCACCACGAACTCCCGTACCTACAGTATAACTCACATCAAAATCATCAACAAATGGTTTAAACAGCGCCTCCAACCGTTCCATTACTTTATGTTGAATAGGCTTAATTAACTTCTGCATTTTTTACTCATATTTCGTACCATTCCATGGCCTCAACTCTAAAGGCCTCGCTCAAACCTTCGCCAATATGGAATAAATTCCTTTTGTACCAGACAGGCTTCTAAACACCAGAAATTTACGATCGAAGTAGCTAGGTTTTGGGCATTTTCTTCATTTGAAATAGTTTTTGGATTTCTTTCTCGAGTGCTGCTACACGTTCAATCTCAACGGAAATGGCGATTCCCAAAAATACCATGACTGCTCCTAAACCAATAAATAGTAAAAAAACATCTGAAAAACTATAAACAAGATAAAGCCCCATTAATACATAGGTTGGAATGGCTAAGAGCGAAATTTTTATTTTAACCGTACACAAGCTACGCGGTTCGTCCACGACAGCGATACCCCGCGATGCAAGGTTAGAATATTGCTCACCTATCCGAAAAACGTGCCTAGATCTAAAAATCAAGGTATTTCCACTAACCAAATATTTACCCTCTTTCAGTTCAACTAAGCCATCTTCTAGCGCGGTGCGTTCATCTACCCTAAATGAAAACCGATATACGGTTACTCCTGCCTTAACAAAGAAACTACCAAATAGATAAACACCAAGAGTCTCTGCAAAATTCAATAGAATTAAAATTACGATTACATAAAACATTACGGGTATCGATTAAAAACAGATGGTTGCACTCTCAACCTAATTGGAACCAGAACTACACTCATCTACCATCTAATAAGATATAAAAAACACTTTCAGCTGTCCGTATTTATACCGTGTCACTATTACTCGCTTTCCTTAATGAAAAGGGCACCGGCAGTTCTGTTACTTCCCACAATTCAATACTAGATCGATCTACCTTGGCGTCAAGGAGGTAATACTGTTGATTAAATTAAAGATATCCTCGTAAATACTTAGTTTCAAACACCTGTAAATTTAATCCACCAGAATACATTATCTCTTCTTGATCATCCCAATATTCATTGACTTTACTTGTGTTTTCCAGGATAAGAAAGACTATTATCACAAAAAGTACACCTAGAAGAAAAATTTTTTTCATCCCTAACACTTCCTAATTGGTGGTTAATCGTATTTAGCTTTCGTCTAGCATGAACACCAACTTAATTGGCTAAAGGTAAAGTATTCACGGTCTTCAGAAAGGCCGTGTAAATTCACAAATCCGCCTTCCAAACCATACCCCACAAAAAACCCCAGGCAGCCTGGCTACCTGGGGTAATGTTTGTTAGTACTGGAATGGGTACGCCCTACGAAATTGGAGCTGTAGCGCCAACCCAATCCACATCTTTTTTAAGCTGTGCCAGGGTTTGGGCCTCTTTGGAGTTGGGCTCGGGTTGGTGGTCGTACTCCCACCCTGCGGTGTAGGGCAGGCTCATTAAAATAGACTCGATGCGGCCGTTGGTTTTTAAGCCGAACTGGGTGCCCCGGTCGTACACCAGGTTAAACTCTACATAACGCCCTCTGCGAAGCTGCTGCCACTGTTTTTCGGCTTCGGTATAGTCCTTATGCTTATTGGCTGCTACTATGGGCAAATAGGCCTTTAAAAAGGTATTTCCTACCGCACATACAAAGTCTTTTATCTTGTCTTTGCTTAAGTCTCCTTCTTGTAAATGGTCGAAGAAAATGCCTCCTACCCCACGCGTCTCATTGCGGTGTTGGATAAAAAAATAATCATCGGCCCAGGCTTTAAACTTGGGGTAGAAATCGGAGTGGTACTGGTCGCAGGTTGCTTTGAGTGTTTGGTGAAACTGCTGTGCTTCGCTGGGCACTACATAGTGTGGGGTTAAGTCGATACCTCCTCCAAACCAATATTTCCCCGTATCGGGCAACTCAAAGTAGCGTATGTTCATGTGCACTATGGGCACCCAAGGATTGTTGGGATGGATTACAATGCTTACCCCGGTAGCAAAGAATTCGCTGGCATCGGTTTTAAATTCTTTTTTGATGGCTTCGGGCAGCGCACCATGCACTTTAGAGAAGTTTACCCCGCCCTTTTCAAAAACGTTACCGTGCATTAATACACGCGATTCGCCACCGCCTCCACCGGGCCGGTCCCAGGCATCTTTTTTAAATACAGCCTTGCCGTCTTCTTGCTCTAGGCCTTTGCAAATACTATCCTGTATGGCTACAAAATCGGCTGCCAGTTGCTCCTTAAAATCCATGCTAATTCAGTAATTTCAGTTTGTAATCGTTGTACGACACAATGTAAGCCGCCTTATTTTCGAAGCCCGAACTTTCGGTAAGGCGTACGTAGTTAAATCGTTTGGAGGTGGGCTGAAAGCTTACCTCGGGCAACGTTTCTAGAAAAGACAATCCTACCTTATGCAACCCCATGAGGTAATAATAGGTAATATCGAATCCCAAATAACCATAGGTCTCGGGTTCGGTGAAAAAGCGGTTGCGGTATTGCTCCAAAAACTTTCGGGTGCCGTACTGGGAGTAATCGGTATACACGCTGGAACTTACCTTTAAATTAAGATCCATTTTACTTCGGGTATCAATTTTATCCATACGCAACCAACTCTCCAAGGCCAGAACATGAATCTCATAGTCTTTCACGTACCCTTTCAGGTGCGTCATTAGAGCCGAGGCCAAAACCGGGTCGTTGGATGGTGTAAAGACGTAATTGGCACGTGTGGTATCCAAGTAGGCTTCCCAATCGTCAAAACTGTAGCCGTTGGTAAACAAGGTGGCAATGGTATCCACTCCAAAAAGCTGACCTCCGGGACGATACCGGAAGTAGGACTTCCGAAATATTTGATTGAGGCGACTTTCCAGGCCGTCATCACCTTCTTTGCCCACCAAAAGCACATTGGCATTGGCCGCGTTTTTTGCCACGTACATGCCCATATACGAGCTCAGTGAAAATGCGGTAGGATGCACCTTAGAAACATGGGGCTGATTAAAAATAACTTCATTGGACTGCGGTACCGGACAAACCACATGCGCATTGATACGCTGCGCATGGGCAATTACCGGCTCCAAGGCGCTACGAAACATAGGACCAATGAAGAGGTTTACGTTAGCCATTTGCGGTTGCAACAACAACTCACGCACCTTATTGGGGTCTTTTTGGCTGTCGTAAACCATTACAGTTAGGTTTAACCCTTGTGCCTTTAAAGAATCTAGGGCCACTTGCATGCCTCTAAAAAACTCTACCGCAATATTATTGGCAGCAGCACCGCCCTTGGTGGTATCATTAACCAAAAAAGGTAGCATCACGGCTACCTTGTAATTGTTTAAGAATTGGCCTTCGCTAGGAAGGTTTTCGTTAAAGTTGATCGGATTTTTATCGGGTTTTCTGGGAAAGGTTTCAAAATACCCCGTTTCCGTATCTTTTTCTTCTTGCGCTTCCTCCTCAACTTCTTGCTCCTCAAAACTGGGTTTCTTGGGTATGCGCAAGGCCTGACCTATTTTCAGCCCATCGGGTAAACCACCATTGGCATCCATAATGGCGCGCATGGTTACTCCGTACTCTCTTGCCAGACTATATAGCGTTTCTTTTGGTTGGACGTAATGTATCTTTTGCAAATCCTCCATTTTGGCGTCAAACGTGTCTGCCGGTTTAAGGTATTCTCGCTGCGTATCTTTAGAGCGGGTTGCCGGTATTTTTAATCGCTGGCCAACCGATATGTTGGTCTTTGCCAATGGGTTTAAGTCAAGGATTTCTTTGATCTCTATGCCATACCGCTTGCTAATAGAGTACAGCGTTTCTTTTCTGTTTACCGTATGAATGAGGTACTCACCATCGATATCGGGAGCTGTTTTAGCTTCGCTCTTCGACCTGCGGTCTAGGGGTATTTTAATCTCTTGCCCCACCTTAAGGCCGGCTTCTAAATACGGATTCGCCTCCACGATAAAGGATTCATCTACCGCATATTTCTTGGAGATGGAGTACACCGTATTTCCAGCTTCAACGGTATGAATAATGTACTTTTTACCATTAATGGTGGTAATGCGCTCGGCTTGTCCTAGTGCCATCAGCACCGAAAAAACGGTAAAAAGAGTAAGCAAAAACTGTTTCATAACTACGCGGGTTTTATTCCCATTCTATAGTTGCCGGTGGTTTGGATGATATATCGTACACCACGCGGTTAATTCCTCTAACTTTATTAATAATGGCATTGGATGTTTTCCCTAAAAACTCATAGGGCAAATGACACCAATCGGCCGTCATACCATCGGTAGAAGTTACTGCACGCAAGGCCACTGCGTTTTCGTACGTGCGCTCATCGCCCATCACGCCCACCGATTGTACGGGTAGCAGAATAACGCCCGCTTGCCATACTTCATTATACAACCCGCTCTCTTTTAAGCCGTTGATAAAAATGGCATCGGCTTCTTGCAACATAGCCACCTTTTCGGGAGTAACCTCGCCCAAAATACGAATAGCCAAACCGGGACCTGGAAAGGGATGACGGTTTAGAATGGATTCGTTTAAACCCAGGGTTTTACCCACTTTGCGTACTTCGTCTTTAAACAACAAGCGCAGTGGCTCCACCACTTTAAGCTTCATAAAATCGGGCAATCCACCCACATTATGATGCGATTTAATGGTTGCCGAAGGTCCATTTACGGATACCGACTCGATAACATCGGGGTAGATGGTTCCCTGGCCCAACCACGAGGCGCCTTCTACCTTTTTGGCTTCGGCATCAAATACATCAATAAATACTTTACCTATGGCTTTGCGCTTGGCTTCGGGGTCTGAGATCCCTTTAAGCGCATCGTAGAACTGCTGCTTAGCATCCACCCCAACCACATTGAGCCCCATGTGCTCGTATGCGTCCAAAACCGAGTTAAACTCATCTTTACGCAACAAACCGTTGTCTACGAAAATGCAGTGGAGGTTTTTGCCAATGGCCTGATCCAATAGCATGGCTGCTACGGATGAATCTACCCCTCCCGATAGTCCTAATATTACTTTTTCATCGCCCAGTTGGTGTTTTAACTTGGCAATGGTTTCATCGGCAAAAGAGGCTGCGGTGTAGTTTTGAGGGGCACCGCAGATGTCTACACAAAAATTGTGCAGTATGGTAGACCCGTTGGTGGTATGGTAGACCTCGGGGTGAAACTGCAAACCAAAAATTTCCTCTTCTTTGGCGTAGGCAGCTACGGGAATGTCCTCGGTTTTTGCAATGACCTCGTATCCATCGGGCAAGGCTTTTATGCTGTCTCCGTGCGACATCCAAACTTGGTCGCCCTCAACCACGCCTTTCATAAGCGTGTTCATTTTTACTTCAGACAAGTGAGCTCGGCCGTACTCACGAATCTCGGATCGTACTACACTTCCACCGTGGTGATGCGCTAAAAATTGCGCTCCGTAGCAAATGCCTAGAACAGGCACTTTACCTAAGATACCACTAAGATCGGGAATGGGTGCTTCTGCATCGTGCACCGAAGCGGGAGAACCCGAAAGAATAACTCCTTTGGTTTCTTCGGCAAGTTCTACATCGGCCGTATATGGGAGGATTTCACAGTAAATGTTGAGTTCGCGCACCCGCCTAGCAATAAGCTGGGTTACCTGCGAACCAAAATCCAGGATTAGAATGGATCTTTGCATACACAAATATATTGAGCCAGAAATAGCGTAATGAGCCGGCAAAGCTAAGTTATTCACAGCAATGGGTTAAGCCCTGAGCCCGCAAATAATTAACAGCAGCCCTTGTGCTGCCAGGGTCTAAACCACTAAGGCAAATAAATGACCTTGAAAGAAGAGTCGATGCCAGTGCTTTGTTCCAGCAAGTAATCGAAAAACGACTGTTGGTGCTTCGCCAGGTAGTGAATTACATTCTCTGAACGCTCTTGTAAACCGCCTTCAGGGAACAAGCGCGCTTTAATGGATTGAATCTGATTGATCTCCGTTTCTTGCTTCTGTTTGAGGCGTTTTTTCAGTTTCTTCTGCATGCCTTCCAAAAACTTTTCTACGTTTTTTTCCTGGGCTTCTACCGATCCCACCAACGTAGGGTCTACTTCGGCTACCTGCTTTTTTATACGCTCGAAAAATGCATTCTTCGGGTCTTCGGCCTTTGCAAAATCCAACACCTCCACATCCTCGGTAGCGGCCAGGTGCTGATTGATAAGCAACTGCTCGTCCAAGAAAATATCTTTGGGTTCTAAATCCAGCTTGGCCAGTTTCTTCGCCACTCCGGCATCTACCAGTTGAAACGAATTGCGTAACACTACCTGCGGCATCGGAATCTGTGCCTCCTTAAAAGCATCCGTAAGTTGAATCCAGTAGGCCAACTCACCACCCCCGCCTATGTAGGCAATGTTGGGCAATATGGTTTCCTGGTATAATGGACGCGTGAGCACGTTGGGGCTAAAATCTTCTGGAGATTGCTCCAATCGCGCCTGTATTTCTGCTGGGGTAAATTGTTTTCCGGTAGGATGCAAGGAAAAGTGGTCTGCTTCTTTGTCCAAGCGAAACCGCTTACCCTCCTCGAAAAGGAAAAAATTGCATGCTTTCGGGGGAGCTTGTTGTTTGTAGGCATCTGGAAATTGCGATACCGTTTTATGCACCGCCTCGCTTACAAAAGAGGTCTCCAGTTCTTTCTGTACCGTGGATGTAAACAACGCTTTTAGCGAAGGTACATCCGCATCCAAGGCCAATAAGCCATAGGGTGAAAACCAGTGCTGTAAGAGGCGCAGGGTAAAATCTTTTAGTGAATTGGATTGGCTCCAGGCATCATCCAACCAAGATTTTATATACGCCTCACTTTCCCAACCTTCGAAAAAGCTGAGCGCAAAATCTTTGAGGGGTTCAAAAATGTGTAGCGGCAGTTTCCCAACCGGAATTTGATTCTCCGAATCTTGCAGGGCCTCTTTTTTTCCAAAAACTGTGAGTTGAGCGATCTCATCGAAATCGTGGTCTTCCGAAGCCAACCAAAATACAGGTACCACAGGAACGTCTACGCCCGAACTATTGAGTTCTTGAGCCAGTTTAATGGTGTGCAGTGCCTTGTAAATGAAGTACAGCGGCCCGCCCATAAAGCACAGCTGATGCCCTGTGGTTACGGTAACGCCGTTGTCGCTTAATGCCTCTAGGTTCTTTTGCTGTGCAGCGCTCAACTCCATGTTTTGATACTGCTCCTTGAAAGCAGCAACTAAAACCTGCCGATGCTCAAATTGTGCGGATCGATCCGTGGCTTTTTGGCGATAACTCGCTAGGCTTGGAAATTGCTCTAAAAAGGGAAGCAATTTGCTGTCTTTCGCTACAAAGTCGCGTGGAACAGCACCAAAAAAACCGGTTTTTTCAAAAGGAATGGTAAAGGCTTGCGCCTCTTCTAGTAGTGGATTAGGCAACTGGACTGGCATATAAATCGAAGGCTTCAGAACTATCGATTACAACCTTACAAAAATCCCCTACCCGTAAATAGTGTTTCTTATTAATTAACACCTCGTTATCTACCTCGGGCGAGTCGTACTCCGTGCGTCCAACAAAATAATCACCTTCCACTCTATCAATGAGCACATCGTAGGTTTTACCCACTTTTTGCTGGTTCATTTCCAGCGAAATTTCTTCCTGGGCCGCCATAATTTCGGCTACACGCGCTTCTTTTACCTCCTGTGGAACATCGTCCTCAAAATTATAAGCATGCGTATTTTCTTCGTGCGAGTAAGTGAAAACGCCCAAACGATCGAAGCGTTGTTCTTTTACCCAACGCAGCATTTCTTGATGGTCTTCTTCAGTTTCGCCTGGGTACCCCGAAATAAGCGTTGTGCGTATGGCCACCTCGGGCATGGCTTCCCGGATTTTACCAATCAGTGCATTGGTTTTTTCTTGCGTAATGCCTCTGCGCATGGCTTTCAGCATGTTATCGGAAGCGTGTTGCAGTGGCATATCCAAATAGTTGCACACTTTAGGTTCTTGCTTCATAACCTCTATCACATCCATAGGAAAGCCCGATGGATAGGCATAGTGCAGGCGTATCCACGCAATACCTTCTACCTGGGCCAATGCTTGTAGCAATTGCGCCAACTTGCGCTCTTTGTAGATATCGAGACCGTAGTAGGTCAAATCTTGAGCAATGAGGATGAGTTCTTTTACCCCTTGTGCTGCCAAGGACTCGGCTTGTTTTACCAGGTCTTCAATGGGCGTAGAAACGTGTTTGCCACGCATTAAGGGTATGGCACAGAAGGAGCATGGACGATCGCAGCCTTCAGCTATCTTCATGTAGGCAAAGTGCGCTGGCGTAGTCAGTAGGCGCTCGCCAATCAGCTCTTTTTTATAGTCGGCTTTTAAGGTTTTAAGCAAGCGGGGTAAATCGCGGGTACCAAAAAAAGAATCTACTTCTGGAATTTCCTTTTCCAGCTCGGGCTGGTAGCGCTGCGACAAGCAACCAGTAACATACAATTTTTCTATCCAGCCTTGTTTTTTAGCGTGAGCAAATTGTAGGATGGTGTTTACCGATTCCTCTTTGGCATTGTCTATAAATCCACACGTATTTACAATAACAATACCCGAATCTTCAGACTTGCTTTCGTGCTCTACCTCAAATTGGTTAGCACGAAGCTGTCCCATCATGACTTCGGAGTCGTAGATATTTTTAGAACATCCCAGGGTAACAACGTTAACCTTGTTCTTTTTTAAACCTTTGGTTTTCAATTGCTTAAATTAATTATCAAACAGTGAATTTACGAAGTCCTTAGGATCAAAGAGTTTCAGATCGTCCATCTGCTCTCCGATACCGATATATTTCACCGGCACGTTAAATTGGTGCGATATTCCTATCACCACCCCGCCCTTTGCGGTACCATCGAGTTTGGTAAGCGCAATGGCATTCACATCGGTCACCTCGGTAAATTGTTTGGCTTGTTCTATAGCATTTTGTCCAGTACTGGCGTCTAAAACCAGTAGGGTTTCGTGGGGTGCATCGGGGTATACTTTTTGGATTACCCGTTTAATTTTCCCCAACTCGGCCATTAGCCCCGATTTGTTGTGCAAGCGGCCTGCGGTATCTATAATAACCACATCGGCACCTTTGGCTTTAGCGGCACTTGCTGTATCGTAGGCTACAGAGGCTGGATCCGAACCCATTTCTTGGGCGATAACCGGCACATCTACGCGCTCGCCCCAAATTTTTAATTGGTTAATGGCTGCCGCTCTAAAGGTATCGGCTGCTCCCAGCAATACGTTCTTTCCAGCCGATTTAAACTGGTGTGCAATTTTACCAATGGTGGTAGTTTTCCCCACTCCATTGACACCCACCACCAAAATAATGTAGGGCTTGGTATCTACTTTGGTAAAGTCTACGCGATCGCCCCGGTCTACCAGCGCAGCAATCTCTTCTTTGAGCATGCCTTGAAACTCGGAAGTAGACACGTACTTATCGCGCGCAACGCGTTCTTCGATGCGCTCAATAATTTCCAGGGTAGTTTCTACAGAGACATCGGCACTAATAAGGGCTTCCTCTAGTTCATCTAGCAATAAGGCGTCTACCTTACTCTTACCGGCAACGGCACGGGTAATTTTGTCTAGAAAGGAGCTTTTGGTTTGCTCCATTCCTTTGTCTAACTGGCTCTTATTGGCCTTTTTAAAAACACTAAACAAGCCCATGGCGGGAGATTTGGTAGATCAAAAAAACAAAAAAAGGCTCATTCCGGGTGGAATAAAGCCTTTGCATTCGTCTTTATTTAGACAATCTTTTACGACTTAAAGTACTCTTGAACCTTATCGTTGGTTACGATTTCTTCCTTAAATGTGTACGCCCCAGTTTCTGGAGACTTCACCATTTTAATGGCTTTGGTAAGGTTCTTACTTTCTGCTTTCTGTAAAGATGCTACCGTCTTCTTTGCCATAATGTATTATTTAATCTCTTTGTGTACTGTTACCTTCTTGAGGATAGGGTTGTATTTTTTCAACTCCATACGATCTGGAGTATTTTTTCTGTTCTTCACAGTAATGTATCTGGAAGTCCCAGGCATTCCGCTATCCTTGTGCTCTGTGCACTCTAGAATTACTTGAACTCTATTTCCTTTCCCTTTCTTTGCCATGGTAAATACCCTCTATTACAGTTGAATTCCCTCTTGCTCTGCTCTTTTCAAAGCAGCAGTAATACCAATTTTATTGATTGTCTTCAATGCAGAGGTAGACACTTTAAGTGTTACCCATTCACCAGACTCTGGTATGTAGAATTTCTTAGTTACTAAGTTTGGATAGAACTTTCTCTTTGTTCTACGCTTTGAGTGAGAAACGTTGTTTCCCACCATAAATCGCTTACCTGTTAACTGACACGCTCTTGCCATCGCTTCTGCCTTTCCGTTAAAGTGGGCGCAAATATACCCTTTTTTATGATTCTGAGAAATCGCTGCGCAACATTTTTAGCAAATTGCTTAAAACATGCATGGTTGCACGTTCTACAATGCGCTCGCGAGTGCCTCCAAAGTTACTTTTTTCTACCACTACCGTCTTGCCTGCAACAGCCGTGTACACGGTTCCTACCGGTTTTTCTTCGCTTCCTCCATCGGGGCCAGCAACTCCGGTAGTAGCAATACAGTAATCCACATCCAACACTTTTTTCCCGTACTGCGCCAATTGGGTAGCCACAACCTCACTTACCGCACCGTGTGTCTCCAAATCCTCGCGATTCACACCTAGAATTTCCAGTTTGGTTTGATTGGCGTACGAAGTAATGCTCCCCTTAAAATAAGCACTGCATCCCGGTTCCTTGGTAAAGCTATGCGCTATAAATCCACCTGTGCAAGATTCTACAACTCCAACCGTTTTACCGTGTTTTTGTAGGATACCGCCTACAAGCTTGGTAAGGCTTTTTTCCTCCTTGCCAATGTAGTATTCCGGTATTATTTTTTGGAGCTCCTGGATGAGCACCTCCGTTTCATCGTACACGGATTGCTTGGCTCTAGGCCCGAAGTAGGAGATGCGCAATTTCACCATGCCTGGGTTGGGTAAATAGGCTAGAGAAAAGCCTGTGTTACGCACCTTGTCTTCCCAATGCTGTATCATATCTGCCAGACCAGATTCGCCAATACCCGTAGTGATGATCATGCGGTGCACCACGGTTTGGCTTACGGGATACTTTTCCTGGATGTAAGGCATCACCCCGTTTTCTGTAATATACTTCATCTCGTATGGAACACCGGGCATGGATACCACCACCTGCCCATCTACATCCCAAAGCATACCCTGTGCGGTGCCTCGTGGGTTATCTAGCACTTTGCAGTTGTCGGGCAAATCGGCTTGCATACGATTAATCTCTAAAACGGGCCTATTGAACTTTTGGAAAAAGGATTCGATCTTAGACTCAACGGTCGTGTTGCGTACGAGTTTCGCACCAAAATAATCCGCCAAGGTTTCCTTGGTAATATCATCGCGCGTGGGGCCCAATCCACCTGTTATTAAAATAAGATCGGCTTGCTTTCTGCAGCGATCCAGGGTTTCCAATATTTGTTCCCGCTTATCCGATATGGCAACAACCTCAGTTATTTGAATGCCGGCCTCGTTAAGCCTTTTGCCTAACCAGCTCGAGTTCGTATCTATCGTTTGCCCTATGAGCAATTCATCGCCTATGGTAATCACGTTTGCCTTCATGGTGCCTTATCTGGTTCTCTAATAACGCGAAATTAACATAAGCTGGTTGTCAAAGTTCCTTTAGATTCAATTAATATCATAGTGAAGATATGCTCACGATAAGATAACCTTATCGAAAGATCGTTCATAGATGCCCCCGCTAGTTTTGTAGCGATGAAGAGTAGCTTGTTCCTTATTCTACTAGGACTGTCTATTGGTACTGCTACGGGACAGACTTTTGAAGAGAAAATTACTTCCGCTTCTAGCGTTCGGTTAAACGTTACCGGGGTAGGTACTTTTGGCAATGCTTTTCGCGGCTACCGCGATGGTACCGGGGATCAAAGTTGTGAATACCCTGTAGGGTCTGGAAAAGAACATCTTTTTGAATCGGGAATATGGTTTGGTGGCTTGGTTAACGGTCAAACACTCGTATCTACCTCGGCTTATGATAACCCTAGAGGCTATACAACAGGAGCACCCGGCTTTGAATTTACCGTAATTCCAGAAATTCCATTTCAAGAAAAGTCCACCCTATTTTCCAGCCCTTTCTTAACGGTAGATGCCGTTTCTCACCAAGATTTTATTGTCAACTACACAGATACGAATATCACCATTCCTGGCACAGGTACACAAATCAGTGAGCACCTGCAACCTTTAGGGCTTAAGGTGATTCAAGAAACCTACAACTACAACTTCACCTTTAGCGACTTCTTTGTTATCGTAAACCTGAAGTTTGTAAACGTAGGCAACCGAACCATTGACAGTGCTTATGCTGCCCTGTGGTCGAATACCGTAGTTCGCAACATTAATGTAACCCCAGCAGGGTCTGGCGGTGCAGCTTTTTACAACAAAGGTGGAAATGGTTTTATCGACTCCCTGGGACTGGCCTATTGTTATGACCACTCGGGCGATGTTGGGTTTACTGAGTCGTATATCGGTCAGCGCTTTTTAGGTGCCGAAGACAAAAACGGGTTCCACCACTTTGCTTTTGACTCTACCTTTAATACACGCACCCAGCAGTGGCAGCAAGAGAATTTCGATATCAATTATAACGCCTGGACATTTAACAACAGTTCGGATCCTGTTTTCTTTTTGCCGGGAAGCGATAACCAGCGCTACCAAAAAATGACGCGCGGTTTAAACGACAACGAATGCTGGAGCGCCACCACCAGTGGAAACTGCCCCAACGGCACCTTGCAAGAACAGCTCAATGCGGCTGGGAACCGCTCTGACTTAATCGCTGTAGGTCCTTTTAGAGATTTTGCGCCAGGCGATACCATTGAAGCCGTGTATGCTTTTGTATTGGCTACGAAAAACGAGGATGGAAATCCCAATAGCGACAACAATGCCACCCAGCGCGAAAACTTGGTAGCCAATGCAGATTGGGCCCAAACCACTTTTAACGGAGAAGACAAGAACTTCAACGGCATCCTAGACCCCGGTGAAGACAAGGATGGCAACAACGAAATCACGCGTTATATCCTGCCCACCCCCCCCGATGCTCCCAGGACTAAGGTCATTGCCAAGGAGAACACCATAGAGATTTACTGGTCCGATAATTCCGAATTTTCTATTGACCCCATTACCCAAGAAATGGATTTTGAGGGCTACCGTATCTACCTCTCCAAAATAGGTTTTGATGTTGCTGGACCTACTCCCAATTTAGAATTTGTGCAAGCCGCAGAGTTTGACATCCCAAACAACGGTGTGGCAAAAGAAATTGGTTTCCAAAGCATCATTTTGGAAGAGGGAATTCAGTTTGAGAACGACTCCAATGTATATGTATACAAGTATGTTTTGGAAAGCGTACAGAACGGTTGGCAATACGCGGTGGCCGTGTCGGCATTCGATCGTGGAAATCCAGCCAGCAACTTAGCCTCGCTAGAGTCTAACCCCAACGCCAACGATTTTAGAGTTTTTGCGGGTACGCCTCCCGTGAGCGACCTAAAGGAAAATGAGCCTTTTGTTTATCCCAACCCGTATTACTACGGAGCCGCTTGGGAAGGGCGTTCTAACTTCCAAGAGCAAAGTAGAAAACTGGTATTTGCCAATCTGCCCGAGCGTTGCAAAATACGCGTATTCACCCCTGCTGGCGACCTTATAGATGAGTTTTTACACGAGCCTGGCAATGCGGGCCAAGACATACGCTGGTACGAAACATTTGGGGCAGAAAATGCCAATGAGAATGTATTCTCAGGGGGAGAACACAGCTGGGATCTCCTTTCGCAGGCTACCCAAATTATTGGACGGGGCGTATACCGCTTTTCTGTAGAAGACCTAAACACCAATCAAACCTATCAAGGCAAGTTTATAGTAATCAAATAACCCAAAAACCATGAAAAAACTACTACTCGCTATCACCCTTATCGGTGGTACTTTATTAGCAAAAGCGCAGTACCCAGAGGTATCCATTATGGATATTAAAACGGTATCGCAAACCGATTTGCAGAACTGCGAAGACGATCCGCAATTTTTAGAAGATACGGTTACCGTTGTTGGAGTAATGCTACACGATGGGAATTTGTCTGATGTATCCTCTAGCTCGGTGCAAGGTGGCCACAGACCGCAAGTGTTTATTCGCGATACCAGCAATAATGCAGCTCCTGGTGAATTTAAAACCATTTTGTTGCAAGGAGTATACGAAGATGGACAAGGGAACGCACTTCCTGTAACCCAAGTAAACGATTTGTTTGCGGGTGACGTAGTGCGTGTAACCGGAATTGTAAATGAATTTCGCGGACAGGTGCAGTTGGATATTCTTTCTCCTTCCGACATCCAAACCATTGGTGCTGGATCGGGTAACTTCACTCCTACCACCGTTGAAGTAGGCGAGCTTAACGATGAAAACCGCGAGAACAACTTACCCACAGGAGAGCAGTACGAGGGCGATTTTGTACGGGTAGAAAACGTTACGGTAATTGCCGTAGACCGTTTTAGCGGACGCGTTAACTTTGACGTACAAGATGCCGATGGAAACGTAGTAAACATCTACGACTTATTTGTAGTACAAAAAGCAGAAGGTTTAGAAACGGCTAACCCAAAGTCGCCACAAGAAACCGGAACTTTTGAGGCACCCGTAGTAGGTACCGTGTTTGAATCCATAAGCGGTATTGTACAACACGAGGAAAACGGTTGTGCTTCTTCGGCTAACTTCCGCAGAGGGTATAGAATTAACCCTTTCCTAGAGTCGCACTACGTTAAAGGTGCTACACCTCCAAGCGTTAGCCTATTAACCAACATTCCAGAACTTCCTACCTCTTCGGATGACGTTTCTATTAATGCTACCGCTACAGACAGCGATGGCGAAATAACCAGCGTTACTGCATACTACAGCGTAAACGGTGGTGATTCTACCACGGTATCCATGTCTTTGAAGAGCGGATCTACCGAAGAGTACGAAGTTGCTATTGGTTCTTTCAATGATGGTGACTTGGTTAGCTACTTTGTAATTGCTGAAGACAACGAGGGTAACCTTACACGTCTTCCTAGCGGTAGCAACCGTGCTTACTTCCACGTGAAGGATAATGGTCTTGGCATTTTCGAAATCCAGCAGATTGTATTTAACGGCCAAGAGCGTTCTGGCTACGAAGGAAAAACCGTAACCGTATCGGGTGTGGCTATTTCTACATTGGCAGACTTAGGATATGTGTACATCCAAGACCCCAACTTTAGCCGCTTTGCCGGTATCCAGCTTGCCCAAAATGAAAACCTAGGAAGCATTCAAATGAACGACCAGGTTACGGTAACCGGTATTGTTGCAGAAGAATCTTTTGGCGGAACTTCGCTAACCGTTATTGAGGTAGAAAGCTTTAACGTAACGGGCCAAGCTTCTCCGATTACTCCCGTTTATTTCGATCCATCCACACAAAACGGAAACAGCGTAAACTTAGAAGACTACGAAGGTATGTTGGTTGGATTGGCTTCTAGCAACGGAGCATCTATGTTTATGGGAGATCCCGACCTTGGTTTCGGTGAATACGGTCTTTCTTCTGTAGAAAACCCTTCGGACGATGAAGTATTTCGCGTATTGAGCGCTCGCCAGTCTGGTTTTGCCAACAGCTCATTAAACGTATCTCTGGTAACCGATTCTTTCTATATCGCCAATGATGGGGCTATGAATGTAGATCCTATCCTTACCAACACAGTTAACTCTGTTGATACCTTGGTAGGTGTGCTTTACGATTCTTTCGGTTCGTTAAAAGTTACCCCAAGAAGCAACGATGACGTACGCATGCTTACCACAGCGGTTTACGAGTTGGATAAAAACGTAGCCGTATCGGTTTACCCAAATCCAGCCAACGATGTGGTAAACATTAGCTTACCTGTAAACGCTTCCTTACGCCTCTTAGACATAAGCGGCAGCGTAGTTACGGTGCAAGATTTAAACCAAGGTGTTAACACCATAAACCTTACTGGATTAAAATCGGGCATCTACTTTGGTTCTGTAGTTACTGCAGAAAACGCAACTGCAACATTCAAAGTGGTTAAAAAGTAAATCTTGGATAACCTTCAAAGCCGGGAGCAATGCTCCCGGCTTTTTACCTTATGAAAAGCTCCTACATCGCATTTCTTATTGCCTGTCTTTGCCTATTTAATGCCTGCAAAAAGCAAGGCACACCCAAACCCAACCAGGCGCCCAACACCCAATTTTCTTTAGAGGAAATAAACCTCTCGGGAGAAGACCGCCTAAAATCTAATGTAAGACTCAGTTGGTTTGGTACCGATGTAGATGGATATGTTATTGGATATGAACTCTCCCAGGATAACACTACTTGGGAATTTACCGCTGCACAAGACAGCATCTTTAGGTTTACGCTAAACTCGGGCAGCGACACGGCCGATATTACCCTCTTCGTGCGAGCCATAGACAATGACTCCTTGCGCGATCCTGAACCGGCTTTCCTGCGCATTCCCATTAAAAACACAGCGCCCGAAGTAGCGTGGGACGAGGACGTGCAACCCATAGACTCCGCACGTATCGCATTTAACTTCTTATGGTCGGCTAGCGACCTCGATGGCAACAGTAGCATTACGAAAGCCGAAATTAAAATTAACAGCAGCAGCTGGACGGAAATAGACCGTTTTACCAACCTCCTTACCGTTGAGGCCAGCAACCCAACACAAGTTGGAGAACAAAACGCATTGATCTTTTACGACAACGAAACCAATCCTTTTGCTATTCCTGGATTGGTGGTAGGAGATACCAACCAATTTTTTATCCGCGTTACCGATGAAGCAGGTGCCGTAAGTGCTGTTGACACCTCGGTAACCTTTTATCTAAAACCCAAGACCGGAAACGTTTTGGTAGTGAGCGGCCACAACTTTGGCATAGACCAATTCTACAATGAGCGCCTACGTGAAGCCGGAGTAACATTTGACGTTGAAAACTACAAACAGCAAGGGGGTAAATACATTCCTACCAATTGGGAGCAATCTTTTTTACGTACTGCCCAATACTACGATGCCATCTTTATGCATACGGACAACAGCTTGTTTAGCAACCCAGCTGGTCCAGAGGAACTGCACTTGGCAGAACTTGCCGCAGTAGCACTAAGTCGTTACAGCAATGAAGGCGGCAAGGTATTTATTAACGCCAATTTTTCCTCCGTACAAGTCACCACAGATTTCGAGGCTGGATTTCCTGTAGATAACCTCAACGATACGCGCGGTATTGCACGCCTTTTTGGCGACAGTGCATTTGTGGCTACCCAACCGGGCTACTTAAACCTAACACCTACGGGAGGTAATATCATCTCCGATGTGCGAACCATAGAACCCAGTGTTGCAGCCGAGGAAATTTACTTTGGACAGTTCGATAAGCGCAACAACTGGGAAGGGCCAGAAACCGTGGGTATTCGCGCAAACGGCCCCAACGGAAAAACCAACTTCGTATTCATTAGCATGGATTTGCACCTGCTAGACGGACAAAACAATGTAAACCAGGTACTAGACCACATTTTTAATGAAGAATTTAACTGGTAATATACTAGCCACCTTGCTCCTGTTGATTGCTTTCCAAGGCTGGGGACAGGGCATATTAAAGGGTACCGTTTCTGATGAAAATTCTGGAGAAACCTTACCTGGTGCGTTGGTACAAATTATTGGTACCTACAAAGGTGCTTCCACCGACTTTGAGGGTAAATACATCATTCGAAACATCAACCCAGGCGACTACAGTATTAAGGTAACTTACCTGGGCTATGCCGATAAAATTTACAACGGCATCACACTTACCGATGAAACCAAAACCCTCAACATAAAACTCACCTCGCGGTCACAGACCTTAGATGCTGTTGAGGTGGTGGGACAAAAAACCTTGATAGACCTGGAATCGGGTTCCTCGGAGTTTAAGATAGACAATGAAGAGCTAGAAAAGTTAAACACCCGCGATATCAAAGAGGTAGTGGGCCTACAAAGTGGGGTTACCGTTACCACAGACGGTATTCAAATTCGAGGTGGAAGAAACTACGAAACCCAGTATATGGTAGACAACGTGTCTGCACAAGATCCACTGGCAGGAACAGGATTTGGTGTAAAAGTAAATTCCGCCTCTATTGGTTCACTTACCTTAATCACTGGTGGCCAAGGAGCAGAGTTTGGCGATGCCAACAGTGGCGTAATCTCCACCTCCATACGCGAAGGGGGCGATACCTGGGAAATTGGCGGAAATTGGTCGCGCGACAACCTAGGCTTTGATAAAAACTGGCAAACCAGTTGGAACACCGATGTGGTTGCGCTAAGTGCCTCCGGCCCTATTCCCGGTACCAAAAAGAAGCTTACCCTTTTTGTAGCTGGATCGGCCGAACTCACCGACACCTACTTTGGAGCCCAAGCCGATCAATTGCGCTCTTCGCTCTTAACGAATAACCCAACGCTTTGGGCACCCCGGCAAGACAACAGCTTCACCAATACCGTAAAGTTTGCCTATACCATAAAACCAGGAACTAAAATTACCCTTACCAACCAGCACTCGCTCAAAATCAACCAAAACTCCAGAACCCTGCAAATTGTGGGATTTGATCAAATTCTGGCGCCTGGTTTTCAGTTTAGACGCAGCCTAAACCTAGACAACGCCACTACCTACACTCACCATTCAAACTTAACCGCCCTTAACCTCAATCATTTTATCAATGATCGTTGGAATCTGTCTGCGACCTTCGGAAGACTTTTCTCAAACCTAAGAGCCGATGCCAATGGACGCCCATTTCGCGAAGCATCGGTGACTACCCTTCTAGACGAACAGAGCATTGTTACCGACCCTGTGGGTCAGTTTAACCCCGATGATTCGGTGGTATTTGTGCTCCCTGGCCCTTGGTTTATCAACAACAACGGTATCTCTGGCCTGTGGCACGATCATTATACCGAGGAATACAGCTCTAGAATTAAGCTAAGCTACTACCCCAACAACAAAACCCATCGCTTTACCTTTGGCTTGGTAAACAAAGCTACCACCTACCAATGGGTGGATGTGTTTAAGCCTTGGGTAGGGGCACCTATAGTGCTGGATGATGGCACCACATCGCCATCCACCCGTATAGGGGTCTCTAGTGATATTTGGAAAGTTACCGCCTACTCTGGTGGTATATATGCCCAAGATGCCATAACCTACAACGGTATTGTAGCCAGCTTAGGTTTGCGCTTAAACTACTGGGCCAATGGAAGGTTTGCAGACAACGCAGTGCAAGATCCTAACTCTCCCGTGCTGCAGCAAGTACGGTTAGATTACCAGCAGCAAACATCTGATGTGTTTGGCATACGGTGGAAATCGCGCCTTTTACCCAAGCTCAATGTAAGTTTTCCCGTTACCGACAACAATGTGCTGTTTTTTAACTATGGCCACTCTATGAAGTTGCCACACCCCCGTTTCTTGTACCAGGGCTTAGATCCTAAATTTCAGCAAAACTCCTTTTTAGACGATTTAGGAAACCCCAACCTCAACCCCGAGGTGAGCGTAAACTACGAGTTAGGGCTAAAAACACAAGTGAGTAAAAATGCGGCTTTCTCGCTATCTGCGTACAATAACAACCGGTTTGATTACATCGTATCGCGTAGAGTAATTGTTGCAGACGCCACCGGCCGCCCTGTGGCCAAGCGCATGTTTATAAACCAGGATTACGCACGGATTTATGGGGTAGAAATCTCTGCCCAGTGGCGTGCTGGAAAATACCTCAGTGGCTTTGGTAGTGTAAACTACCAGGTGGCCCGTGGAAAATCGAACTCGGCTCGCGAAAGCAGCTTGCAGATAGAGCAAAATGGAGAGGTAGCCTTAAGCAAAGAACAGTTTTTAGCCTGGGACCGTCCCTGGGACATTAAAGCCGGGTTAGTGTTTAGTACAGACTCCACCTTTTTTATTGGCAACACGCGCTTTGCCAATTACACGGTGTTTTTCTCGGCTCGTACCAATTCGGGCTACCGCTACACACCACACCAGCGCGTTGGCGAAAATGATCTGGGGCGTCCCTTGTACGAAATTCAACAAGACCAGTTTTTGCAAGAAATAGGCAAATGGTGGTTTAATGCCGATTTAAAGATTACCAAAAGCTTTTATGGGAAAAACGGCCGTGGTTTCTCTGTTTTTATTGAAGTGCGCAACCTATTTAACAACAAAAACAGCCAGGTGGTTAACCCCATTACTGGCCGTGCCTGGGAGCCTGGAGATGATGTTACGGAACGCTTTAGAGACCCGCGCTACTTAGGCCCCGAAGAAAATGGAGCGCAGCCCAATGACCCCGCTCGCTATTTGGCGCCACGACAAATTTTATACGGAATCGCATTTAAACTGTAGGCATGAGGCAGCTTTTACTCTTTCTTTTATTCGGTTTGCCCGTGGTAGCACAAGCACAAGTGCTTCCACGCTATGGCGGTCAACGCGCAGGTTCCACGGCCCTAAGTTTTCTTAAAGCCGACATCGCTCCACGATCTGCTGCTTTGGGTGGAGCCAGTGTGGCCATGCCCGGCAATGCGCAATCGTTATTTATTAATCCGGCTGGCATTGCCAATGTAAAGCGCCTATCTTTTGGAGCCAACCAATATTGGCATGGTGCAGGCATGTTCCAATCTGCACTATACGCTGTAGTGCCCAGAAAAAACGGTGCCAGTAGCCTAGGGTATTTCATGAATTCCTTGAATTCTGGTCCCATGGAGGTGCGCACCGAGTTTCAACCCAACGGAACGGGCGAACGCGTATTTGCTACCAATACTGCGTTTGGCGTTAGCTATGGTTTGCAGTTAACCGAGCTGTTCACTTTTGGGGTAACAGGCAGGTTTATTTACGAGCAATTGGCCGAGTATAAGAATACTGCAGCCACTTTTGATTTTGGTTTTTTCTATCAAACCGATTGGAAAGACCTAAGCTTTGCTGTAATGGTGCAAAACTTTGGGACCAACACCTCCTTGCAAGGCGATTTTCTTGCAGAGACCTTTAATCGCAATCCTAGCGACTTAGAAAACATCACTAACCCTAATGTTTTTCGCTTGGGCGTGAGCATGTTAGCTATGGATACGGAGCGCCAAAAAATTCGTGTTTCTTTTGAGCTCAACCACCCTAATGACAACTCAGAGAACTTTCGTTTTGGTGCTGAGTACGATTACATGAATTTGTTTTTTGCCCGTGTTGGTTACAAAATAAATATAGAAGGGCACCCCTACCCGGTTGGCGGTCTTGGCCTGCGAACGCATTTGGGCGCCCATCCCTTGTACATAGATTACGCGGTGTTACCAACCGACATGATGGGTCTGCAACAAAATGTATCCTTAGTATTTGAACTTAATAACGATGCGCGCTAATATGAAACCTGCATACCTATTTGCCATTGTATTGAGCGCTATGTTTTGGGCTAGCTGCGACAAGTATTTTGGTGACAAAACCGATACCGATTTCTTAACGCCACCCGATTTTTCTCAACGCCCAGCTTTTTATGTGCCGGTGCAACCCGTTTTAGCGGGATTGCAAAAACCCACCGATGTTGTTTACGGGTTTGATGAGCTTATTTATGTAGTAGATTCAGCAGCGGAGCTTGTAATCTCTTATGACCAAAGCGGTCGCCAACTGAGTAGATTTCGCGTTCCAGGTGCAAAAAAAGTAGCGCAAGACAGGGCACTCGATTTGCTGGTATTAGGACACAAGGACACCGTAATTAACAATTCCAACCAGCGGTTTGATGCCGTTTATAGGCTGGATATAACTCACGGTGGTGTGGTAAATTTAGGAGCGGCCCAAATTACCAACACGCTCGTCCACCCCTTCTATTACAAAAACACCTTTAGCAGCACCGATGCCAGCACCCGTTTTACCGATATAGCCGTCTATGGTGACAACTCCTACTACGTTAGCAGAACAGGAGAATTTCCTGGTAGCCCCGGGCTTCCTCCCGATGATGCTGTTATATTCTTTAACGAAAATGATGTGTACCAAAGTCCAGTGTTTGTGAATTCCCAGGGAAGGCTGGTTAGGGATTTCTTTAAAGTTCCTTCAGCCATCACCACTTTTATGCAGCCACCACAAATTTCTGCGCAAGCTTTCAGTAGAAATTTCATCTACTGCAGTAGTCCACAAGAGCGCAACACCAATGAATTTCGCATACGCACTATAGAGTACGTAATCACCGAAAACGGTGCTTCCTATGGACCTGTAGCACCTGTACAAAGAGACACCAGCACGTCTTCTGGTACCATCTCAGACTCGGAAAAATATTTTAACCCTACGGGCATTACTGTGGCTGGAGATGGCACCAATTACATCTTTGTTGTAGATGCCGACACCGACTCGTTGTACCAATTCTCTGGCAACGGATTGGAGGGCGTAAATCCACCTGCAGGTGCTGCATCCGATAAAAACATCATTGTATCCTTTGGCGGAACAGGTAATGGACTTACCCAATTTAACCGCCCCAGTGCAGTGGCTTATGCTAACGAAATAGTTTACGTAGCCGACAGGGACAATGGCCGTGTATTGCGGTTTAGACTTACCACAGATTTTGACTAAACGGTTGTGCTATCTAAAGGCGAAGTCTTAAGTTCGCTATAAAACAACTACCATGCGCATATACCTTTTTGTGTTGTTCGCGATTTTGGGCGGTCAGCTTAGCGCCCAATCGCCCAGTACCCAAGACATCTTGGACAAAGCCAAAAACCTTTTCCAGTCCAACCAATTGGATGTAGACCAAATAAAAAGCCTAACCACTAATTTTTCTGTAGCGGTTGTGGGCGACTTGGCCGTTGAAAATGCGTTTTACAAGGATCCAAAAATTTTCATCCCCCTACCCGACCAATACAATCAGGTAAAATCTACGGTATCTCGTTTTGGTGGCGAGCGCTTGGTCAACAATATTGAGAAACAGCTCAACGAAGCAGCCGAAGCGACCATAGACATGGCGAAGCCCTTAGTTGTAGATGCTGTAAAACAGCTTACCGTGACCGATGTGATACGCATAGCTGCCGATCGCCAGGACGGATTTACCAATTACCTGGACGACAAGGTTGCCATAGCGCTGCAAGCCAACATAACACCTAGTGTTAAGCAGCACCTCGAAAAAACCGGTACCTACAATTTACTCAACGATTTCTTTAAGAATTACAAACGTGCGGCAGGATTCTTTGGTAAGCGCATACCCGATGGCCCAGATTTAGAAACCTACGTAGCAGCGCAGGCTGTGAAAGGCCTTTTTGTAAAACTGGCCGCCCAGGAAAGTGAGTTTCGCAGCGAAAAACTACCTAGCATATTCAGCAAATGAATGCAGCCAACGATCAATGGCTGAGCACCAATGCAAAGCCCGTTTATCACCTACCGCTGCAGCCCGAAAACATTGCAAGCACCATAATCATTGTTGGCGATCCTGGGCGCATAAAAACAGTGAGCGCGCACTTTGATACGATTGCATTTACCGCAGCTAACCGAGAGTTTTCTATTGCTACGGGGATTTTCTCCAACCATAATATATCGGTTATTTCCTCAGGAATTGGGGTAGACAACATCGACATTCTTCTCAATGAGCTCACCTACCTAAAGGGTACCGGCTTAACCTTTATAAGACTGGGAACCACCGGGGCGGTGCAGCCCAACCTAGCGCCAGGTAGCATCGTAGTATCTAAATACGCGGTAGGCATAGAAGGCCTTATGCACCATTACCAAATGGAGTATTCTGAAGAGGAATTGGCCTTATCGCGTGCTTTTGAAGCAGCATCCTTGCTTCCTCCCAACATAGCTAAACCTTATGCGGTGGCATGCTCCGATGCGTTAGACCGTTGTTTTCCCAGCGCTTGGAAACGTGGCATTACGCTTACCGCAAACGGATTTTACGGCCCACAATTTCGCAACCCCGCCCAAGGACAACGGAGCTCCAACAAAACCATTAACGACCTAGGCGCGTTCTTTTTTAATACCCTCCCCCTCACCAACATAGAAATGGAGTGCAGTGGCATTTACGGCCTTGCTAAGTTGTTTGGCCACAGAGCCATTACCATTTGCACCGTAATTGCCAACCGTAGCACGGGAGCAATAAGTCAGCAGCCCGATGCCGATGTTAAGCACCTCGTGCACAGTGCTATGGCAAGTATTGCACAACAGGTGTTGGAAAACCATTAGCGCCCGCTATCTAGGCAAGGCCCGGAAGCGGTAATTTAAGCTGGAAAATAAGCCTATGGAAAAGTTACAGGCACTAATACAGTTGATAGACGACCCCGATGCGGCTATTGTAAAGCAGGTACGCGAGGAAATTATAGCCATTGGAGATAAGGCCATTCCCGAGTTGGAGCAGTTTTGGGAGGATAATTCCTTTGAGCCTAACTTTAGAGAGCGGGTGGAAGATCTCATCCACACCATACAGTTTAACACGGTTAAAGACGGTTTGATGGATTGGGCCGAGAACCGATCTAGCGAACTTATTGAGGGCGTGTATTGGGTAAACAAATACCAGTACCCCGACATTACGATAGAAGAGCTTCAAGCGCAAATACAAGAAATTGCAGACCAAGTAATTGTACAGTTGAAAGGTCCCAACAGCCCAAAAAACTTGGTAGGTTTTATCAATGACACCCTGTACCAAAAACTTGGGTTTCGTGGCAACAAACGCCATTTCCACGCGCCACAAAACAACTACCTCTCTGAAGTCTTAAGCGGAAGAAAAGGCAATCCACTGAGCCTTTCTATCGTGTATACCTTAATTGCAGACCTCATGCATTTGCCAATAAAGGGGGTAAATCTGCCCAACCATTTTATTGCGGCTTACATGGAGGAAGGTCAAACGGAATCGGATGTTTTATTTTACATCAACCCGTTTAGCCGAGGTACCTTGCTCACACACCAAGATATTGTTGTTTTTTTGCATGAGATGAACTTACCCGTGCAGGAAGAATTCACCAAACCGTGTGGCAATATTGCTATGGTGAAAAGGCTTTTGGTGAATTTGATCTATGCCTACACCCGCATAGGACACGAGGAAAAAGTTACGGAGATTAAATTATTGGAAGAACAACTAAACACCAAAGATTCTTGACGCAAGCAGAGAAGGAAAAAGACGCAAAAAAGGAATTACTAAAAAACTTATTTGCGGCTGATGAGATGATCGTTTTAGACGCCTTAGAAAAGGCAAAGTTTATTGGAGATGCCGAGGCCGTTGCTCCTATTTTAGCACTAGTGGCTAAGGATGATTGGCCACAGGCCCAAGAAAAAGCGGCTACTGTTTTATCCACCCTCAAAGACAGCGAGGCTCAAAACACCTTTTTAAACCACTTTGATGAGGCGCAGTACGCAAGCGCGACTCCTACCCTTTTGGCCGCAATTTGGACGGCAGGAATGGATGCTAGCGACCACATGGCTAAGGTTGTTAAGGCCAGTTTACAGAGCAATTATCAGGCTGTACTAGAAGCGCTTACGATTCTGGACAACCTGGAAAACACCATACCGGAGGAACAGCTTATGGAGGCCCAACTGGCTTGCAAAACCTACTTGGAGCAAAACAAAAACAGCGATAAAAAAGAAATGGTTACGCTACTACTCCAAACTTTAGAAACTACCGATAGCTACGAATAACCCACTTGCTGCAAGCCGCTTTTTATGTGGCGCAGCATCACGTCGGCTTTTAGCTCTTGGTTGCCTACAAATGGGGTCCCCGTTATTTTCTCATACAGCTCTATGTAGCGCTGTGTAACGCTTTGCACAAACTCTTGAGGCATCTCGGGCATGGTTTGTCCCTCTAATCCTTGGAAACCTTGTTCCATTAGCCATTCGCGTACAAACTCTTTGCTGAGTTGGCGCTGTGGCTTGTTGGCCTCTAGCAGTTCCTCGTAGGTATTGGCATAAAAGTATCGTGATGAATCGGGAGTGTGAATTTCATCAATGAGCACCACCTCGCCATTGCGAATACCAAACTCGTACTTGGTATCTACCAGGATGAGGCCTTTTTCTGCTGCTTTTTCGGTACCGCGTTGAAACAAGGCGCGGGTATACTTCTCAAGCTGCTCGTAGATCTTGGGTTCTACCAACCCTTGCTTTAAAATTTCTTCGCGAGCGATGTCTTCATCGTGCCCTTCATCGGCTTTTGTGGCCGGTGTAATAATGGGCTCGGGAAACTTTTGGTTTTCGCGCATGCCTTCGGGCATAGCTACGCCACAAATTTCGCGTTTACCTGCCTTGTACTCGCGCCAGGCATGCCCTGCCAAATAACCACGAATTACCATCTCTACCTTTATGGGCTCGGCATAATAACCGATGCTCACATTGGGGTGCGGTGAATTCACAAACCAATTGGGACAAATGTCTTGGGTTTCTTCTAAAAAATGGATAGCCGTCTTATTGAGCACCTGTCCCTTAAACGGTATGGGTTCAGGTAGAATATGGTCGAAAGCTGAGATGCGATCACTGGCTATCATCACCAGCAAATTGTTGGGTAGTTTGTACACATCGCGCACCTTACCGCGATAAAACTTTTGGTCTGGATGCAGCTGCAATTTGCTTTGAAATACAGTTTTGGGAGTGGTGCTAGGTGTTGTCATCGGCTTCGTAAGCTTGTACAATTTTATCAACTAAGGGGTGGCGTATGATATCTCGGTTATCCAAGCGTACCACTTCCAACCCATTTATTTTTTCAAGGATGTTAAGCGAGTCATACAACCCACTTTGACTTTTACGGGGTAAATCAATTTGGGTTACATCGCCAGTAACCACAAACTTAGCAGACAATCCCATACGGGTAAGAAACATTTTCAGCTGACTTTTAGTGGCGTTTTGCGCCTCATCCAATATAACAAAGGCTTTGTCTAGCGTACGTCCACGCATAAATGCCAATGGAGCAATTTGAATGACACCATCTTCTATGAACTCGGCCAAACGGGCACCAGGAATCATATCGCGAAGCGCGTCATATAGCGGTTGTAGGTAGGGATCAAGCTTTTCTTTTAGGTCTCCCGGTAAAAAACCCAAATGCTCCCCCGCCTCCACTGCGGGACGGGTTAAGATAATGCGCTTTACCTCTTTGTTTTTCAGGGCTCTTACGGCCAAGGCCACGGCAGTGTACGTTTTCCCAGTACCGGCTGGGCCTATGGCAAAAACAATATCGTTTTTAGCGCAGGCATCTACAATGCGCTTTTGGTTTACGGTTTTGGCTTTAATCTGTGCTCCGTTGTTACCATAGAGCAACACTTCACTTCCAGCCTTTCCTTTCCAGTCTTGCTTATCGCTGGTAATAAGATCGTTGTAGTCTTTATCGCTGAGGCGATTGTACCGCTGGTAGAATTGTTCCAGCTCCGATATTTTCTTGTCTATCGTCTCTATCTCTAGCTGCTCCCCTGCAATACGCAAAATATTGCCACGGGCATTTATTTTTACTTTAGGATATGCCGCTTGCAGTTGACTTAGACGGGCGTTGTTTACGCCTAGAATAAGCAGCGGATCTATTTTGGTGAGCGCTCTCTCTAACTCCAAATAGTTAATTTTTAGGGTGCGTTGTTATAATTCTAATTTTGTGCGAAAATACGCAATAATAGCGGCTATTTCTCTTGGATTTACAACATGAGTGTCATCACACTTACTTCAGACATGGGCCTCAAGGATTATTATGTGGCAGCGGTAAAGGGCGCCATCATTTCACAAAATCCAGAAGCCAACATCATAGACATTAGCCACGAGATCAAACCTTTTGACATTTTTCAAGCGGCTTTTGTGGTTAAAAACTGCTTTAAGAGTTTCCCAAAAGGTACGGTACACGTGCTTTGTGTGGATGACGAACCCAAAAGTCACCAACGCTACCTAGCAGTCGTATATCAGGACCACTACTTTATAGCGAGCGACTCGGGCATCCTTACTATTCTTTTTAACGAGGAACCCGACCGCATGGTAGAAATAGCCCTTTCTGCCGATAGTGAAGAAGGCGTTTTTGTTGCAAAAGACATATTGGCCAAAGCGGCTGGATATTTATCGCGCGGTGGAACCCTGGAGTTTCTGGGTAAAGAAACCTCAGAAATTAACCGCAGATCTGTCATGAAACCTACCACCACCGAGCGTGAGATTCAAGGCAGTGTTATCCACATCGACTCGTACGGCAACGCCATTACCAATATAGACCGGCATTTATTTAGTCTTATTGGCAAAAGCCGGGGGTTTGACATTTACTTTGGAAGCGAACGTTATCGCATTGGTAAAATTTCTAAGCACTATGGCGATGTTGCCATGGGAGAAAAATGTGCTGTATTTGGAGAAAGTGGATATTTGGAAATTGCCTTAAACAAAGGTACGGAGGAAACCGGCGGAAGTGCATCACAACTCTTAGGTTTGCACTTGGGAAATACCGTAAGAATAGAGTTTGCAAATGATACGAATCGTTAAAATGACCTTTAAGGAGTCGAGTGTTTCCGATTTTTTAGAGATGTTTGCGGCCAAAAAACAGGCCATTGGTTCTTTTCCAGGTTGCAGTGGTGTAAAACTGTTACAGGACCGCGATAACGCAGGTATATTTTTTACCTACAGCCGTTGGTCGGGTCCCGAAGCCCTCGAAAACTACCGTCAATCGGAGCTTTTCCAAACCACCTGGAAGCAAACCAAAACCTGGTTTGCCGATAAACCGCAGGCATGGTCTGTAGAAGAAAAAGAAGCATCGCATGCTGGCACTATTTAAGAAAGAGGTACGTACCTTCATCGGATCGCTAACGGGCTTCATAGTCCTCAGCGTGTTCTTGGTTTTGACCGGTTTGTTTGTCTGGGTATTTCCTGGTGACCTAAACATACTTACCAGTGGTTACGCAGATTTCAGTCCATTTTTTGTGGCGGCTCCATGGATGTTTCTTTTCCTCATTCCCGCCATTACCATGCGCTTTTTTGCCGAAGAAAAACGCACCGGAACCATAGAGCTGTTGCTAACCAAACCCCTTAGCGAAACCCAGATTGTACTCGGTAAGTTTTTAGCGGGTGTATTGCTGGTAATCTGTGCATTGGTGCCTACCTTGGTGTATTACTTCTCTTTGTATAACCTGGCAGAACCGATTGGAAACGTAGACAACGGGGCCATTATAGGTTCTTATTTAGGCTTGCTTATGCTCGCCTCCTCTTTTGTGGCCATGGGCACGTTTGCTTCCAGCCTTACGGATAACCAAATCATCTCTTTCCTTATTGCGGTTTTTCTGTGCTTCTTCTTTTTTATGGGCTTCGAGTCCATTGGCTCTTTTAAGTGGTTTGGCGCACTAGACAGCGTTATTATAAATCTAGGAATACAAAGCCATTATCAATCTATAAGCCGCGGTGTTATTGATACGCGTGACATCGTGTACTTTTTTAGTTTGAGCTTTTTGTTTTTAATGCTCACGCGTTTTGTTTTGGAAGGGAGGAAGTGGTAACCATGAAGCGAAGCCGATCTAAAGTCAATAACATTCTTTCTGTAAGCGTTGTAGCGCTAGTATTAATCATTGTAAACTTTGCTAATCAAAGTTTTTTCGCGCGTTTTGATTTAACCGAAGACAAGCGCTATTCCTTGCGCGATGCCAGTATAGAAATCTTAGAAGAACTCGAGGATCCCGTTTTTATTAAGGTGTATTTGGAAGGAGAATTTCCTGCCGATTTTAAACGTCTAAGAGACGCCTTAAAACAAACACTAGATGAGTTAAGGGCGTATGAGAGCGGGAAAATTGAATATGAGTTTATAGATCCATCTAGTGGTAACGACCCCGTAGCGCGCAAGCGCATGTACGAAAAGCTTACAGAAGCAGGCTTGGAATACACCAACCTAACCTTTAGAACTAAAGGCGGTGGTGTGGAGGAGAAAATTTTGTTTCCTGGGGCATTAATTACCTATCGAAACAAGCAGGTACCTTTTCAAATACTACGCAGTACCAATGCTAAGCCTGGCGCCAACCTCATCCAAAACTCCATACAAAACTTAGAGTATAACTTAATGGCTGCAATTACCGAAGCTGCAACGCCTAAGAAAAAGCGCATTGCCTGGATTGGTGGCCATGGAGAAATTGCGGGCTACGATGCCTATGACATTGTTGAGCACCTGGCCGATCGCTATGTGATTTACGATGTCGATATCAACGAGAAACTGGATGCCTTGCGCGGTTACGATCTTATTGTGATGGCTGGGCCCCAAACGGCCGTTTCGGAACGCGATAAATTTATCATAGACCAGTTTATTATGCGAGGAGGCTCTGCCATATTCTTGGTTGATGGTTTTGCCACTAGCTTAGACTCCTTGCGTGATCAACAGCAAACCATTGGCCTCGCGGCTAGCCACAACATGTACGATATGTTGTTTAACTATGGCGTACGGCTCAACAAGGATATTTTGCTAGATGCTTCTTGTGCTCCCATCCCCATCAACGTAGGTAAGTTTGGCGACCAAGCGAATATCAAGCTGTTTCCTTGGTTTTTCCACCCTGTTCTAAATCCAACCAAGAACCACCCTATTGTTAGCAATGTCTCACCAGTAATGGGACAGTTTATGTCTAGCTTGGATACGGTTGGAGGCAGTGGCTCCGTTGAAAAGGAAGTGATCCTTACTACCTCTGAAAGTACGCTAAGGCGCATGGCTCCCTCGCGTGTAGATTTTGATATTGTAGCCAAAGATCCTGGATTTGACCAACTTTCTGTAGGACCAAAGGCTGTAGCGGTTTTACTTCAAGGGAAATTTCAATCGCTTTATGCCAATCGCATATCACCACAAATAGATACAGCTAGTGCCATTGCATTTCAAGATAACTCATTAAGGCCATCGCGCATCATGGTTATTGCCGATGGAGCCGTGGCTAAGAATTACCACGATCCGAAAAAAGAGCGCATCTTTCCGCTGGGTTACGACAAGTTCCTACAGAAAAATGTGTACGGAAACAAGGAGTTCTTAACCAATGCCGTAGACTACCTATTGAACGATGATAAACTCATTCGCATTCGGTCTAAAAACATTGTACTACGAAAATTAAACGACCGCAAGGTGCTAAACAAAGAAGTAGAAATTCAGTGGTCTAACGTAGGACTCCCCATACTATTTGTAGGCCTGCTCGTTGGTCTTGTAGTGTTTGTAAAGCGCAAAAAATTCTCATGAAGTCGAAATTAATATTAACCTTGGTACTGCTTGCCATTGCTGTTGTAGCAGGCTATTTTTATTTCTCAAAAAGCAATTCCACGTTTCATGGAGATGATACCGCTTTTGCGGTAGAAAATATAGATGATTTAACGCGCGTGTTCATCGCAACCGAACACGGTGCCACAGCCGATTTGACCCTGGAAAACGGTGTTTGGTACATCAACGGCAAACACGAGGCCCAGAGCTTCTCCATGGACATGTTGCTAAATTCCCTGAAGGACTTACAAGTAGAAGCTCCAGTACCTGCCAAGGCAAAAGAAAACATGTTGCGATCGCTAGCCGTGCGCAATAAAAAAGTGGAACTCTACAAAAACAACGAAGAAACCCCATACAAAACCATTTATGTGGGTGAAGCCAGCCAAATGCTAAATGGTAACCTTTGCCTGCTAGAAACTCGTAAAAATGGCCGCGCAGAAAACCCTTACTACGTCGGAAAAAAAGGGCATCGCGGTATTATTGCCCCAATTTTCTTTGTGAAAGAAACCGACTGGATGAGCACCCGTGTTTTTGCTCATCAACCCAAGCAAATAACATCGGTTGAGGTGTCTTACCCTCAAATGAGCGAGCAGAGTTTCGCCATTGAAAAGAGCGGGGATAACGTAGCACTTCTGAATCCAGTGTCTGGAGAAAAAATTCCACAAAGCAAAGTAAACCGCCTTGCTGTAGATCAGTACTTAAAGCAGTTCGCTAAAATTCACTTCGAAACCCTGGACTTGGATTTGACCAAAAACCAGCGCGATTCTATTCTCAACAGTACCCCCAGAGCAACCATATCCTTAACCAGTACGGGACAAAAAACCACAACGATTGAACTGTACCAAAAGGAAGGCATACAGCGCAACGTGGAATACAAGGCTATCGGTAAAGGAGAAGATCTGGATTACTTCTACGGAAACTACGAGGGTAAATTTGTGCTCTGCCAGCGCTACGTCTTCGATAAACTCTTGTACGGTAGAGACAACTTCCTGCTTACTAAACGCTAGTTCACCGTTGTTCAAAAGTATGGTGGAAAACTAAATGAAACCCTGCTTTGCTTGGATGACGAAGCTTATATATTTGTCCAAACGAATTGTTTCCAAAGATGAACTTTGTTATATCCAGTTCCAAGCTACTCAAGCAACTAGTGCAGCTAAACGGAGTAATTAACAGCTCCAACACACTGCCTATTCTCGATAACTTCTTTTTCGAAATTGGCAAAGACGAAATTACCATTGCTGCCTCCGATTTGGAGACCACCGTTAGCAGTAAGGTAGAAGCAAAATCCGATGCGGAAGGTAAAGTGTGTATCCCCGCAAAAATGTTGGTGGATGCCTTAAAATCCTTCCCAGATCAGCCATTGAGTTTTTCGGTAAATACCGATGACTACAGCGTAGAAATTTCCTCGGACCTGGGTAAATATAAACTCAACGGCTTCAATGGCGATGAATTTCCAAAGTCGCCTGTTATTGAAGATGCGTCAGCGGTTACTATTTCCTCTGACATCCTGGCGCGGGCCATTAACAAAACCATATTTGCCACAGGAAACGATGATCTCCGCCCCATAATGAGCGGTATCTATTTCGATTTCAAGGAGGATGGACTCACTTTTGTTGCTACCGATGCACACAAATTAGTACGCTATGGAAGAAGCGATGCCAAGGCTGAAGGAGGAAGCAACTTTGTGGTACCTAAAAAACCACTGAACCTTTTGAAGGCAATTCTTGCATCTACCACAGATGATGTTAAGATTACCTACAACGAAAACAACGCCCACTTTAATCTAGGTGACACCACGGTAATCTGTCGCTTAATCGATGGCAACTACCCCAACTACGAAGCGGTAATTCCTAAAGAGAATCCAAACAAGCTTACTATTAGCAGAACTGCTTTGTTGAATTCCATTAAGCGGGTATCCATCTTTGCCAACAAGACGACACACCAAGTGCGCCTTAAAATTGTAGGCAGCGAGCTTTCTATATCTGCAGAGGATTTAGATTTCTCTAATGAAGCACAAGAAAAACTTTCTTGCCAGTATTCAGGAGAGGATATGGAAATTGGTTTTAACTCGCGTTTCCTGAGCGAAATGTTGAATAACTTGGAAGGCGATGAAGTGATGATGGAGCTAAGCGCCCCGTCAAGAGCGGGAATCCTGTTGCCCATCAATAAAGATATTGAAGAAGAAGATATTCTAATGTTGGTGATGCCAGTAATGCTAAACCAATAAGCACTTACACACTGCTGCAAGCTAGCAGCATCAATTTAATCCTCAGAACTCGGTTCTGGGGATTTTTTTTGCTCCGATTTCACCACGTGATACACGATTTGTATGGGTTGGGTATTGGGTGCTTGCGGTACATTGTGGTTGCCCTCCCAGTAGCGGTAACCAAATTTGGCCTCGGCCTCACTGATGTACTGCTCTTCCCCAATAATCTCCCAGGGTTTGGGCTTTATAGTTTCTTCCACGTTGCGATAGTAAATAGCTAAAGCCACACCGGCCATGAGGCCAAACATGTGCGCTTCCCAGCTTATATGTTTTTCTACGGGAAATATTCCCCAAACCATACCACCGTACAAAAAGGCTACCAGCAAACATAAGCCCATCAGCCTTCTTTGGCGGGATATAAGACCTCTAACAAACAAAAACCCAAACAAAGCATACACTACTCCACTAGCACCAATATGATAGGATGGGCGCGCTGCAAGCCATACCCAGAAACCCGTAAAAAGGGTGGCGTAAATCCAAACACGGTAGGCTATTTTAGGATAGGCATAGTGCAATGCAGTGCCTAAAAAAAGTAAGGGCAACGTATTGTTAGAAGCGTGGGCTATATCGCCATGAACCAAGGGGCTCAGGATTATTCCTGGTAATCCTTTTAGGCTCAACGGATAAATACCCAGGAAGCCGAATGAAATATTTTCAAGGGTGGATGTAAGTTGGATGAGCCAAATCATGCCTATGACCAGCAAGGGAAACCGTGCTGATAAAAACAAGGATTTGATAATTTTAGATGGCATTTTATATCTTTAGGTCAAATTTCTAGACTTATGCACGCTTTTACCAAAATATCGGCTCTTATCGTAGCAGTGCTTCTCTCTGTGCACGTTTATGCATCGGGCAACAAAGCGCATAAGCCCAACAAAACCAATCCGGTTGCAGAAACTGCAGCAAGCAGCCAGTTTAAACTGCTCGATATTTTTGTCTACAAACCACAAGTAGCTACCAAGCCTGACACCACCTTTAGAGCGCGCATTAAGCCCGATTTTAGTGGCTTAAAAATGCCCAAAAACACCCTTTGGTTGCACCAAAGAGAGGAGCTATAGTCAGCGCTATTTTATCCCACGTTTTTTGCAGATACGGTCGTAGGCATTCTGCACCTTTACAAACTTTTCTTTAGCCGCCTCCGCGTGCTCTGGTCCCAGATGCGATAACTTATCCGGGTGGTATTTCACCGCCATTTTTCGGTAGGCCTTTTTCACCTCATCATCACTAGCATTCTCTGCTACTTCCAACACCTTGTATGCTGCAGCTAAATCTCTGCGATTTAAGTTGTTGATGCTGCTTTCGTCTTTACTTGAAATACCTAGGTAGGCTGCAATGCGATGCAATAAATCGCGCTCTGCGGCATCAATGTGTCCATCGGCCTCTGCGATACCATTGAGGTAGTGAAAGAGTTGCAAACGGCTTGCATGCTCCATATTAAAGCGGATTTGCTCGCACACCGCCCGCAGTTCAATATCTTGCTTCAGTACGTTCCGCAATACCAAGATGAGTTCTTTGGCCATTTCTTCGCCAAAGGCCCGGACAAAGTATTCCTTCACATAGTCCAATTCACTCTTTACAACTTTGCCATCAGCTTTCATTACCGCGGCAGAGAGAATGACTAAAGCTCTTGCAAAATCGGCACTGGAGGTTCTATGGCGATAGCCTCTACCCTGGCCACCAGTATTCATTTCGGGATTTTTGGGTGTAGCATCAAACAGGTGGCCAATGGCTACTCCAATAATTCCTCCTATGGGACCAAATGCTGCCCAACCAGCTATCCCACCAATCCATTTTGCGTACTTCATAAATATCTTTGATTACCAGCTACCTCCAGCGCCTCCGCCTCCGAAGCCGCCTCCGCCAAAGCCACCGAAGCCTCCGCCTCCGCCACCAAAAGAGCCTCCTCCTGAGGTAAAGTTGTTGTAGTAACCTCCGTGACTGCGCGATGAGGAGCTCATCATACCCAAGGCCACCCAAAAGGGTAAATCGTTAGCCGCTGCATATCTGCGAGCGCTGCGTGCTTTTCCAAAAAATCCAAACAAGAAAATAAACAGCACGATAAGAATTACCGGAATGGCTTTTTTACCTTTTCCTCCTGTTTTCTTTTTGTACTGCTTTACAGAGATTTCTCCTGCAGCCAATTTCATGGCTACACCCAAACCTTGCGAAATACCCTGGTAGTAGTTGCCTCTCTTAAAATTCGGAATAATCTCATTGTCTACAATCCGCTTCGCGATGGCATCGGGTATGGCGCCTTCTAGCCCATAACCGGTAGCCATAAAGACTTGTCCGCGCTGGTTACGGGTCTTGGGTATTACTACCATGGCAATACCATTGTCCAAATCTTTGCGTCCTACTCCGTTTTTATGGCCAAAAGCAATGGTAAACTCGTCTATAGTGTTTCTGCCAATGTCGTTGGTAATGTATACCGCTATTTGGTTGGATGTGGTATCGGTAAAGCGACCGATCCTAGTATTGAGGGCTTGAAGCTCTTGCTGGGTAAGTACACCTGCCTTATCGGTAACGTAGGCGCTTACCTTAGGAATATTCTCTTGTGCATGAAGCCCCAGAAAAAGTGGCAGCATGAGCAAAAGAAAAAGCATGTACTTCCTAACCATAGGATATATCATCCGAGAGTTCATTTTTATCGTCTACATCTACCGGAAAAAACTTGCGTAGTTTTTCTCCCGCCAACTCTATGCCCTTAGTCAATCCAGAGGCATAGTTTCCTAACACAAAGTCTTGAAGTACCGCGGTTTTTACACTGTCCCAAAAGTCTTTAGGAACCACTTCGTTTATGCCTCTGTCTCCCAAGATGGCAAATTGCTTATCGCGCACAGAAACATAAAAAAGCACCCCATTGCGGTATTTAGTTTTGTGCATATCCAGCTTTTCGAAGAGAAAAGCGGCATGGTCCAAGACATCTTCTTTGCAATAATCTTCTAAGTGCAAACGAATTTCACCCGAAGTACGCGATTCCGCTGTTTGTATCGCCTTAATAATGCTAGTTCTTTCTTGCTCCGAAAGTAATTTCTGTGCTGTAAGCGTCATAACTTAAAATTTCACCTCTGGGGCTTTCTCAGATCCGCTTTCTGATTCGAAGTAGGCCTTCTTCTCAAACCCGAACATGCCCGCAAAAATGTTTTGTGGGAATTTCCGGATATATGCGTTGTAGTCCTTTACGGCATCGTTAAATCTTTGTCGCGCTACGGTTATTCGGTTTTCGGTGCCTTCCAACTGGGCTTGTAAATCCCTAAAATTTTGGTTGGCTTTTAAATCAGGATACCGTTCTACCGTAACTAACAGGCGGCTTAGCGCCCCAGACAATTGTCCTTGTACCTTTTGGTATTTACTAATTTCCTCTTGGCTTAGATTGCTCGGGTCTACTTGCATAGAAGTAGCTTTGGACCGTGCTTCTATTACAGCCGTAAGGGTTTCTTGCTCAAAATCGGCATAGCCTTTAACGGTATTTACCAAATTGGGAATTAAATCGGCCCTCCTTTGGTACTGGGTTTCTATTTGCGCCCACAACTGAGCAACGCTTTCGTCCTTTTCTACCATGGAGTTATAACCGCAAGAACTCAGGGTTCCTGCGGTTATCGCCACCAATAAAAACTTTAGGTATTTCATGTTACTTGTTTATCAAATCTACACTGCGTTTAATAAAACGGGTAAGGTCTTCGCCTTTCAGCAAATTTTGACCTAACAGCGCCAAGTCTACCACTTGTTTGGCCAGATCCTTTTTGTTGGATTCCTCTTTTTGCGCCAAAATAGCAGAAATTATGGGGTGGTTGTTGTTTACCTTAACCTGATACATTTCTGGCAATGCTCCATAAAAACCAGCTCCACCACCCATCATTTGCTGCTCTTTCATTCTGCGCATAAACTCGGGTTGGCTAATTACTACGGGTTGGTCGCTTTCCTCCATGCTCGCCATTTCTACCGTATATTTTTCCTTGGGTAGAATTTCTTCAAATACAGGCTTTAGCTGCTCCTCCTCTTCCTTGGTTAGTTTGGATGGAATTTCTTCATCCTTCTGAATTAGATTTTGCAAGCTATCTGCATCAATGCGCGCAAAGGTTACGTTTTCGTGTTTTTGCTCTAAGAAAGAAACTACATGCGAGCTTAATGGTGAGTCCATTACTACCACATTGTAACCCTTATTCTTGGCTGCCTCAATTTGCATGTGGTGCTCTGCCTGTGCGTGTGTGTACAGCACAACCGTTTTGTTGTCTTTATCGGTCTGGTTGGGCTTTATGGCTTCCAGGTATTCCTCTACGGCTTTATAATTGCCTTCGGTATCCTTAAGCAATAAAATGTTTTTAACGCGGTCATAGAACTTCTCTTCCGAGAGAATTCCATACTCCATAAACACTTTAATGTCCTCCCATTTGCTTTCGAAATCTTCGCGGTTGTTCTTAAAGATTTCGGTAAGCTTATCGGCTACCTTTTTGGTAATGTGGTTGGATATTTTCTTTACGTTGCTATCGCTTTGTAAGTAAGAACGAGACACGTTCAACGGAATATCAGGAGAATCTAAAACCCCTTGCAACAAGGTTAAAAACTCGGGAACTACGCCTTCTACCGAGTCGGTAACAAACACCTGGTTGCAGTACAATTGAATTTTGTTCTTCTGTACTTCTATGGAGTTTTTAAGCTTAGGGAAATACAGTATACCCGTAAGGTTGAATGGGTAATCTACATTCAGGTGGATATGGAATAAGGGTTCTTCTGCAAAGGGATACAACTCTCTAAAGAAGCTGTTGTAATCTTCCTCTTTTAAATCTGCTGGCGCTTTAATCCAAGCTGGAGCAGGGTTGTTGATGATGTTATCAACCGTTACCTTGGTTTCTTTTTTCTTATCGCCTTCGCCTTCCGTTTTGGTTTCCTCACGCGTACCAAACTGTATCTCTACAGGCAAAAATTTGCAGTACTTATCTAGGATGCCTGAGATTCTGCTATCCTCTAAAAACTCTTCAGAGTCTTCTGCAATATGCAGGGTAATTTCGGTGCCGCGTTCTGCTTTTGTACCTGCATCCAGGCTATAATTCGTAGAGCCATCACAAGTCCATTTTACGGCATCGGCACCCGTGTGCGATTTGGTATGGATTTCCACTTGCTGCGCCACCATAAAGGCCGAGTAAAAACCCAGACCAAAATGACCAATGATGCCCGTCTTTTCTGTTTTATCTTGGTACTTAGCCAAGAATTCTTCGGCACCCGAAAAGGCGATTTGATTGATGTATTTGTTCACCTCTTCAGCAGTCATACCAATACCGTTATCACTAATGGTAATGGTCTTTTTATCTTTATCGACAGCCACCTGTACGCGCAAGTCGCCTACTTCGGCTTGTGTTTCGCCAAGGCCAGCTAGGGTTTTTAGTTTTTGGCAGGCATCTACTGCGTTAGAAACCAACTCGCGAAGAAAGATTTCGTGGTCAGAGTACAACGCCTTTTTAATGATGGGAAAAATGTTCTCGGTTTGAACGCTAATTTGTCCTTGCTGCTGCATTATAGATTTCACTTTATATTCACCCTCCAATTGGCAACATACATGCCAATACATTGCAAATGCCATTCTGGCAAAAAACACGTCAATCCGTATGAAAATACGACTCCTTGCTACGCTAACCGGACACAGTGGTCCGGTGTACGACTTATGCTACGATGCCAGAAACCACCGCATTTTTTCTGCGAGTGCCGATAAAAAAGTGGCTTCCTGGTCTACCACCACCCACCAAAACATTCCGCCCAACATTACCATGCCATACACCGTATTCGCTATGGCTTTGGATACAGAAAACCAACGGCTGTGGTTGGGAGGCTCTACAGGCAACTTGCATGTAGTATCACTCCAAGAAAAACAGGAGCTAAAAAACTTTGAAGTACACCAATCGCCCATTTTTAAGATCCTATATATCCCCAAAAAGCAAATGGTAGTTGCCGCTGATGGTAAAGGTGTACTGTCTTTGTGGGATAGTAACACCCTGGCGCACAAAGTAACCCTGCCCCTTAGCGATACCAAAATTAGAGCACTGCGATACACAGAAAGTACAGACCTACTTACGGTAGGTTTGAGTAACGGCATGCGCGAACAGATTTCGCTGACCAATCTAAATAGTGAAAGCAAGAAAGCCGTTTCTAACTACGTAGAGCCAATTAATGATGTGTTGCAACATCTTACGACTGGAAATTGGATTTACGCGCTTAAAAACGGCCATTTACTGTTTGTAAACGAGGCCAAAGACAAGGTCTTGGATTTACCTGCGCACAACTACGGTATATACCGCTTGGCGCTTTTAAATGGAGGAAGGCACTTAGTAAGCTGCAGCCGTGATAAGAGCCTTAAACTGTGGAACCTGAGTGATTTTAAGGTGACACAAAAAATTGAAGCCAAAGACCAGGGTCACAGCCGATCTGTAAATACCCTGTGTCCCATAAATGACACGCAGTTTTGCTCCGGAGGTGATGATGGAGTTTTAAAAATTTGGGAGTTGACTGCGGAAGCTTAAGCTCTCATTCTATTTCTCGCGCCACAAAACAAAAACGGCCATCTGAAATCAGATGGCCGTTTTTTTATGTCTAGTGGGCTGTTTTGCTTATCGAATGATGTTGAACTCACCGCGCTCTATGATTTGTGTACCTAGGCGTGTGGATACAGACACCGTGTAGTAGTATGTATCTACCGGTTGTATCTTGCCTTTATAGGTACCATCCCATGCGGCTTCTTCCTTGGTACCCGTTCCTACCCAAAGTACCTCACCATTGCGGTTGTACACTTTAAATTCTCCAATTTCTAGGAGTGCCCAACCATCAGGGAAGATCTCATCATTGATACCGTCTCCATTGGGTGTAAACGCATCGGGCACGTCCACAGTAGCTTCGCGAATCAGGTTGATGTTAACATCTACACTCACTGGGTTAAAGCATCCGTAGATATCGTTAACTGTAAGCGTATAGAACGCATCATCTAAGGTGAAGATATCCGTAAGACCAAAATTCGGGAATTCTACACCGTCCTCTGGCGTCCACTGGTACTCGAAGGCGGGGTTACCTAGCGCATAATCTACCGCCAGTTCATAACCTAAAGCAAAGGTTGTATCCAGATCCTGGAATTTAGGAATGCTGGTAGGATCTTCTACTTCGAAGTAGTGTAAGGTATCGCGTACCGTGCTAACACAACCGTTGATGTCCTCTACCTCTACATCAAATACATAGGTGTTCTCTGCCAACGATCTTAGCGATGCATCTACTTGGTTGGTATCTAGGTTAAAGAAGTTATCCGCAAAAACGGAATCGTTTGGTAAACCTACCGATGACCATGCCCAACGAGTATCAGGTGTTTCATCTAAGTCGCTCGCTAACAGTTGTATATCATCTACACCCGAGCAAATGGTATCTCCACCTAAATTATCAGTAACGATATCCACTTGCGGTAATCCAAGAATCTCGAAGATTAATGAATCTGTGGTATACGTACATCCATTAGCAGTGTTGGTTAGGTTCAGCTTAATACTGTTTCTACCCAAAGAATCCAAAGTTTCTGCTGCTGGGTTTGCATCCGTGTCAATGATTCCTTGCTTACCAATAACCCACTCGTAGGTAACATCTTGGCCTGTTGCCGGAATCAACGATCCTGGAACTATGCTAACATCGTCTGATGAACCAAAACAGTACTGCGCTGGATCTACGATGGTATCCTCACCCTGAATTACGGTATGTTGAATTTCAGCGTATAGATCATTTACAGGAACCGTAAAGTCGATATTACGAATACAACCATCAGATGACGTTAGTGTAGCCAATCCGGTAATCTGTCTATCTGCTTCCTCTCCAGGTTGGATGAAGTATGATGTTCTAAACGGTGTAGGTAAGGTTCTATCCTGAGTATTTGGATGATCTATATTCCAAGTAACTTGATCCACATCTACAGGGTTTGCTACAGATAAGTTTAGACTATCACCGGAGCAAATTGGACCGAAGTTAAGAGGTAAATCCACCTCAGGACCACGTACTGTAAACAATACCGTATCGCGTGAGGTACAACCTGGGCCAAAACGGTTTTCTACCACCACCACATACTGGCGCTTTTCATCAAAAATTGGTGCTTGCCAAGTATTTGCATCATCAATCTGATCTAATGCTCCATCTACGTACCAAGCGATATCATCAGAGTTCTGTCCCGGATCGCCATTTGTAGCATTTAGGTTTGGTGCTGAGAACTCGATAATATCATCCAAACAAACTGGAGTTATCGGTCTACCTACAGCCTGTATGTCTGGTTTGGTTGCGATGCTCACATCGATATCATTCGAAGTTGAATCCACACAACCAAATTGGTTGGTTACGCGAAGTGTAACATCCCATAGACCTTGCTGATCGTACTGCACATTCTCTGTGGCTTGATCTCCGTCATCGGGAGTACCATTTTCAAACGTCCAGTCGTAAGCGAAATTACCTGTTGCTTCTGCAGTAAATGTAGCTACCTCAGAGTCCGCAAATACTTCGTCTCCACACAATGTTGCATCTCCAGTGAAGTCTGCATTTGGCAGTGCTTCAAGCGTATATGGCTCAAAGTTATTTATCACCGTGTAGCAATTGTTTGCGTTGTCAGCATCGGTAAAGGATATAATTTCAATGAATCCATCTGCCGAAGCTATGTTGTCGGATACGATGTCCGCATCTGCACCGAAGAAGTTACCGGAGCGGTCAGGGCCTGTACCGTCATTCCACTCTACCGTAAAGTCTCCATCGTTTGGCGGTGTGCCCGGACTGGTAAACTTAAAACGGTAATTGAGCACGTTGTCTGTACAGTAGAAACCTGAGTCGTTGGGTAAGATTTCTATTTCTAGCGTTGAACGGTCAATCCATTGTACAGGAACCCCGCGACTAATCGACAAGCAGCGGTCGTTTCTGTCAAAGCCATTAGCTGTGAACGGACGCTCATCTGCCACGAGTGCCGAAATGTAGTAGGTGGTGTTTGTTTCTAATCCTCCTTTTACAAAGGTGGGCGTGTTGCTTACTGCAAGTACAGTACCCAAATTCGGTCCTGCATTGTCATGAAGCACGAACTTAGCCACGTCATTGGCATCCAACTGCTCATCGGTACCATCGAACAAGCTGGTGGCATCGGCAACAATATCCTCACAAGTAAACAAGGTGTCGGTGAAATTGGTGAAGCGTCCAGACTGTGAAATACATTCACACTCGTAGCTATCTACGAAATCTACACTTGGACAACCACTGCTATCTGCCACACTAAAGTCGAAGTCTCCATTAAGAATTTCGGGTAAGGTATCGCGCGGCGCTTCTAAAGCAACACTCGCAATAGCGCCCGTGTTGTCTCTAAAGAAGTATGTACCTGCCTTACCTGCTGCAATGTCCACCACAAAGCGGAATCCTGTTGCAGAATCGTTGCACAAGGTATCTACAATGTTTACCAATAGAGTATCATTGACTGCCACGGTAAGCGATGCTACATCTTCATCCACACACTGCGGTATATCTCTATATAGTAGCGAAAGTACCTCTATCGTTGTATTAGCAACGGGATCCATTTCTGTTACCGTGAATCCATCGTCCACATCGCTAACAGTGATACCAGGATCGCCATTGATACTGTAGGTCATGTTGTATGGACCATCGAATGGGAAATCGAAAATAAAATCGATATCCTCAAATCTACATACATCCAACTGCGGAGATGAGATAGATACTTGCGGTGAAGGACGAACAAATATCTTCGCTGTATCCACACTTGGGAAATCACTAGCAGGAATTACACAAGAAGGAGCTAAGCCTTCGTAAGCCACGCTGTCTACAGTATAAAAGCGCGTGGTATCTACATCTTCGATTAGGAAACCATAGTTTCCTGGGAAGTTCGTGTAAGTGCCCGTAACATCTGGGAAACCACCTCCAGGAACACGTCCGGTGTAGTACACAGTTACTTGATCTCCAAACTGACCATCAATCTCGATGTTTATCGCAGCTTGTCCGCCTTCGCACACTTCGAATTCACCATTGATATTGGCTGAAGGTGCCGTTGTTACGGTAATATCGGTGAATCCTCTTCCGCTGTTTTCAACACAACGTGGGTTCGATTCATCATCTACCGATACTATTTGCCAGCGCGCCACGGTACCTGGACCTTGACTAACTGGAATAAAGTACTCTCCGGCAAGGTTGGTATACGTCTGGATAGGACCTGAAGGCATTCTACGGTATAGAACCGTGATAGCACCTTGACCTTCTAAGCGTACTCTAAATCCAGGTTGTTCTCCCTCACACACTGCAGTGTCTGCTGTTAGGTGGGTCGCTTTTGCTTTTGGATTTACGTTGATGCGTTTTCCAACAGAATCGGTGTTAAAACACATGGGGGTTTGACGTCTGATGATCGTATCTACAAATACTACAGCGGTATCCTTCAGACGTAAGAACTCCGTTACTGGAGAGAATTCGCTGAGGAACTCGGTTACTGAATCCGTTCCATCGGCTCTGCGAATGGTACGCACAAAGTCGAATGGTCCCTGACCATCAATGGTATAAGTTACCTGTACTTCGTCATTTTCACATGCTGTTTCCGGATCTACATCTATGGTCATCCGCGGTGTATTACGCACGTTCACTGCTAGTGAATTTCCAACCAATCCAGGGCACTGCACCCCTGCTGTACGACTGAAAACATTCACGATGTCGTAGCGTACACTTGTGGTTGGACCATCGCTGTATATTACTGATCCTGAATAGGCTAAAGCCGTGATCGTATCGGTGCGGAGCAAGTTGTTGGTTCCGCCATCGCGTACCTCAATTACCACGAATACGGTACCTGAACCGGTAACTGTGATTGGGAAATCCAGTGAATCTCCTTCACACACTGTAAGCGTATTGGTATTGTCGAAGTTCGCTGTTGCTTCAGGATTCACCTGGAAGAATGCCGTATCGGTAGGCTCCGTGATACAATTGGTTGGTGTACCGTTGTTAGCTGCCGAGTTATCCCTAAGATTCTGTATCGTTACAAAAGAACGATTAAAACCTGGCGCGGGTAAAGGCGCATTGGGATAGGTAAAGGTGGCCTCAAAGTTTCCTGATGCATTTGCTGGTGGTGTTACCGCCTGGTTCGTTGCGATAACGGTACCGTTCACGTACACATCAAACAGGAAGCTTGCTGTACCGGTAACTTCCACTTCCAGGTTAAAGTTGTCGCCCACGCACACATTCGAAGGATTCACCTGGAAATCAATCTCCGGGTTGGGGAATATCTCCAAAGTCTCCGTAAACGGATTGATCGGAGCGTACACGCTATCACAACCTGTGTTTAGGTTTAAGATTCTGCGCAGTCTGTACGTAGTGGTTGCCGATGGCGCCACCTTGAAGAAAGATTTTGCCTGTGTGATGGTAGCAGAATCTTGTACTCCGTTTCTCAAGTAGAAAATGCGATATGGGTAATCGAAGTTTCCACCCACTGGTTCTGGGAATACCGTGATGGTAGCACTATCCCCAGCACACAATTGGTTAAAGTCTATATCAAAAGACTGTACCGAAGGTGTTGGATTGATAATAACTTCTGCAAAGCCAATAGTAGCTCCCGATGTACATTGTGGGGTGTTGCTATCTGCAATACTGTCAATAACTACAATGTAATCTCTAGGCTCTGGTAAGCAAAGTGTAAAGGTATTTAGGCCCGTAGAAAGACCCGTAAGAACCGTATCACCGTCTACATTGGGTAGGCCCGGTGCTGTACCGCTAAAGCTGAAACGTACATCGAGTGGCGCTCTTCCGCGCAAGAAATATTGCAGTGATACGCAATTGCCTTCACACACTTCGTCTTCACCGTTAAACAATTCGGCTTCTGGTTGCTGGTTTACCGATATGGTTCTACAGTTCGGAGAATTGTTTACACAAGCGTTGGGTCCTGTTGCATCTTCAATGCGTGTTACACAATAGGTTGTTGTGGTACCTGGAGCAACGGTTACTTGTACATCCAATCGGCCATCTCCATCATTATCTACACTAGCCGTTCTGGTAAAGGTGTTGGTACCATCGCTGTAATCGAAGATGAATGGTCCGTTGCCCGTGAAGTTAAAGGTAATTACCGAAGATGGACCGTTGAGACAACGCGGGTTATTCGTTGTGCTTATTTGTACTGTTGGCGTAGGCGCAACTTCTACCGTAACGGTATCCATACCTGGAGCATCGCAAATGGTTCCATTGGTATTGCGCGATACTTGGGTAATGTAATACTTGTTAGTCCCTACCTGCGGAACTACCGTTGCACTACCGTTTACCGATCCTGCAGGAATGGTTACAAAACCACTTCCTCCACGAGAATTCTCAAAGAAGATGGTCTTCTCGCCATTTGCAGGCGACTGGAAGTTGAGCTGTATGCTGGAATTTTGGCAAACCACGGTATCCTCTAAACCTGGATCGATTTCGATGCTTGCGGTCGGAGTACTGAAGATACGGTACGATCTCGGTAGTAAATCCTCGGTAATGCACCCACCTCTAGGTCTTAAGTAAGACACTGTTTCTACAGTGATGATTACTGGATCACCTGCCTGTTTAGGCTTCATCCACACAAACTGCGTTCCTGGAGACAACACATAATTGGTATCCAGAACCGCTGGGTTGGTAGCTTGGAAACGCGCTACTACGGAATCCTCGGCTGTTACCGAAATACGCAAGCGAACGCTGTCGCCCAAACACAAGCTGGTACGATTTGCTGTGTATGTTAAAGTTGGGTTTTCTATAACCTGTACCTCTTCACACTGATCTACGTTCAGCTCGCAGTTCTCATTGTCTACAATACGATCCAAGCACAAGGAAATATCTCCATTGGTAGGATTGAAGGTAAATAGATTAACCCCTGTATTGTTTAGAGTTCTTGTAAAGGTAAAGGGTATACCACCATCGGTACCTGTGAAATAGGCTGTCATGGGTAGGTCGCCATTCACATCAACCACATAAGAAACCTCTTCCCCATCGCAGATGGTATCGTTAAAGGTGCGGAACTCATTTAAGATTAGCGGAGCGCCCACCCCAATGGTTATCGATTCTTGCCCAACCGCTACATCTCCTTCACAGCTAGGCGTATTGGCATCAAAAACTTCTACCAGTTCATAGGTAGTTGTAACTGTAGGTTGTAGGGTGATAACGGTATCCAACAAGTTGTTTACGTTGTTGAATACAATAGTAGAATCTTGTGTACCGTCATTGTAGGTAAAGGTTACCGGGTAACGGTCTACCTCTGTTAAACGTACTACAACATCCAAAGACTGACCGTTACAGATGTCCTGATCATTGGTTAAGAAAGCCACTTTAGGAGCATCCTTAAAAGTTAGATCTCTACGTACTATGGTATTGTTTGCACATCCTGGCATGTCAGCATACTCAATGTTTCTGAGGATTACTGCTCCATTTTGCGTAATGCTATGGGTTTCTAATACACCACCATCAGCAATGCTGTTGGTCGTCTCTACGGGATCATTGTAGAATGTGTAGGTAACATTAAACACACCGGTATCAGGCTGCGCGTCCAATATGATATCCTGACTCACCCCTTCACAGGGCTCCACAGGATCCAATTCGAAATCTCCTGTTGGTGTAGGACGTACGTATATACGGGCCGTTCCTAATTGCTCAATCGGACATGCGTTATTAAGACTGTTGGTTACCGTACCGTTGTAGTCTACTATGTTTTCGCCTAGGCGCAACTCACTAGCAATTACCGTTCTTTTCGATGGGCTATCATTTTGAGAAGCAGTAAAGATTCGCTGCGAACCACTAGGTGTAATGGCAAAAGGAATCGTGAATTCACCAGTTCCTTCCATGATTACCGTAAACTGACCGTTTTGGCCCTCACAAATGGTGGTATCTCCAACCAAACGCACTGTTTTGGTTTCCGCAACCTCAATGGTAGCTACGCCAGCAAACTCGTTGGGGTCTGTTACTGAACTCGCAAAATTGTTGGTGGTAACCTCTGCGATAACTAGGCTTAATGAGCCCGATACAGAAGGTGTGTAGGTTACTGGAACATTATCTTGTACTCCAAACAAAGTATCTCTTACCGAGTTTGCGTTATCCACAATCACCACATCATAAGCGGGTGTTGGGTTATCAAATGAGAAGAACAGGGTAGTTTCCTCACTCAAACAGATACTCTCATCACCGCTAATAGCTGCAGTTTTATTATCCACCACATCTACGGTAATACATTGGTTAGGACTTATGCTACATCCACCATTTACGGCACCACTATTTTGCGTTACATCGGTAATACAATAGGTAGTGGTGACACTCGGATTAACGGTAATAATAGAGGTATCTGGGTTTTGGATATTCACTTGCAATGTAGCATCTGGGTTTTGCGGTACCCCATTAGCCGTGTAGCTTACTTCCACGTCTCCAGATCCTGCACCAACAAAACCTGTTCCTGAGAATATAAGGTCTGTTTCACCGCCATTTACTATGGTTAAAGAGCTGGCCTCTAACTTAGCAGTTGGCTTTGGTCTCACACTAAAGTTAAGATCAGCGGGTAGGTTTAAGGTATTCTGACAAATAACATTGTTCGGAGAAACCGCAGTGATAGACACTACGCCCAAAGTAACATCCCCCGTATCATTGGGTGTCCAAGTGTACTGTACACTGTTTCCAGCAGTACCTGAAGGTAAGTTTACATTTTGGTTGGTTTCTGGAGATCTTAAATCCACAAAGACATCGCCTGCTCCTGTTAGGTACTCTACAGTAAATGGTATGGCATTATCCTGGCAGTACACCCCGCCTCCTGTTAAATCTATAGTGGGTGTGGGGTTAACAATTACAGTAGCAGACTCCGTAGCGTTGTTACAAGCTGGTGCCGCATCTACATACGCTAGCTGGGTAACCGAGTATGTTTTGGTTGTAGCCAGGTTTTCTTGCTCAGGAAGATTTATAATAGATCCTGCAGGAGCTGTACCCGATTGAATAACGTTATTTAGCTCATCCTCAACGGTGTAGTTAATCTGCTTACCGTTTCTTCCTGTAATTTCAAGTGTTAATTGTACATCGCTGCCTTCGCATACTTCATCTTCACTTAAAGTAAGCGTTGCTTCAGGTACCTCACGTACTTCTAAATCTACTTCAGAGTCATCGGTGTACACACAGGCAGGATTCGAATTGTCCGTGATTTGAACCAATTTAATCGTAGCATCCTGATTAAAGGGAGGAAGCGTAATGTTTAAGTTTCCTCCTACGGTTGGGTTGGGATGCGTAATTACCGGGTCATTGTTTACTTGGTACTGCACCTCGTATTCTGGAGCGGTACCATTGGTAAGTGCTAAAACGATATCGGTATTTTGTCCAGCACAAATTGGGTTGGATGATAGCGTTAAGCTTACATCGGGTTTCTCGGTAACCGTTACTGTAACACTAGGTGTTCCGATTGCGCTGGCACAGCCATCTCCTGAAGCATCGGTTACACTGCTCACCGTATAGGTTGTAGTTTGCGAAGGACTAACACTCAGCGTTGTATCTTGACTGGTGCTAAAGGTTCCGAAGTTGTCTATCGTTACTGTAAAGGGAGCTGTGCCTTCAAGGTCTACAAAAAGATCGGTGCTTTGTTGCTCGCAAATGGTAGCATCTCCTGTAAAAGCCACTGTTGGTCTTGGGTTTACAGAAATATCAAAGTTTTGGTTGATACCGCTCAAGCACTGAACACCGTTGCCGTCTACCTCTTGAATTGTTTTTAGAACAATGTTGTAATCTCCTACCCTAGAAATCACTAATTCTGCTTCATCGTTTCCGTCAGGGGTTAGGATAGCCGTTTGGTTTCCTTCTCCATTAATTTCATAGGTAATCTCGTACTGTGTTGCTCCTGAGTTTGGTGCCTGCGTAAAGCTTCCCAAGAAAGTAACAGGCTCGTTATCACAAGCTGTAAGTTTGTTGGGTGAAAAACTTACTTGAGGTGCCTGACGTACGGTAACGTTAGCAGTGTTTCCTGCCGCGCCATTACCATCACATTTCGCTGCCGATGCTTGTGTGTACACGCGAGTACGTACAAAGCTATAAGTTCCTACTGGTAAGAAGGGTACCGTAACGGTTTTGGTCTCTCCTGCCAAACCAGAAATGGTTCCAGCAAAGTTCCCGTTGGTAGTGGCATAATCTAGGAAAATGGTTCCCGTTCCTCCAGTGAATACCACCTCGAAAGTAGCATCCGTAAACTGACAGATTTGAATGTTGTTTTGATTTACGCGGATATCGGCTGCTGGCACCAACTGCTCAAAACCAGTAACGGTATCGTTGATGGTGGTATTACATGCCAAACCAGACTGGTATGCAACGCTTAGCAATATAATGGTATCGTTAGCATTACCCCCTCCAGTTCCAAAAGTGAGCACATCTCCGTTGCGTACACCATTTCTTGTAACGGTAGCCCCGTTAACATTAAACTGTGCTTGAAAGTCAATATTGTCTGGAAGCGAGATGGTTACAGGCAGATCGTCACCATTACAAATGGTATCTGGTGCTGTTATAGATGCTGCAATTTCATCCAGCACTATCACGTCAAACTCTTGTCCTGGCGTACCCACACAACCATTAGTGGCATCGCTAACTACGTCCAACACAAAAGTGGTGTCCTCCGTAAGTGAGAACATTTCTGGAGTATTGCGCAATTGGGTTGTAGTGTTTACGTTGTTGAAGGTACCCGTGCTAAATACGCCACCATTTTTGTAGGAGATGGTGTAGTCAATGTTAATCTCTTGGGGCAGACCAAAGTCATTATCATTTCCACCCGAAACTTCTGTCGTTAAGGGGTAAGATGTGCCAAAGCAAGCTACATCAGGTGATGTAATAATCAACTGTGGAGCACGGTTACGTATGATAACCACTCTGCTGTTATCATCAGTTGGAGTAGCGTTGGTGCAAACATCATCAGATACCGAAGTAAGGGTGAATGCTGTATCTCCCCCTAGGCTAATTCCCGATATCGGTATAAACACCTCACGGTTATTAACATAATTTCCGGCCTCTGCTTGCAGTAAAGTAAACACTTCTGTATTGCTGCCACCGATACCGTCTTCTGCTAAAAAGCTAACTTCAAAAGGTGCAACACCCGTGAGGCCTACTCTAAATCCAGCTTGCTCTCCTGGACACACCGCGGTGTCTGCAGGCGTAAGTAAGGTTACATCGGGAAGGTCGTTTACGTTTACAAAAACCGAATCATCAAGCCCCTCACAGTCAGGGAAATTCTGAGCTACAATGTTTCTCAAATAAACGTAGCCTGAATCGGTTACCGTTATAGGCGGGAAGGTTCTTGATCTAGGAATAGGATTCAGGATCTGGCGACTCAAGGTATTGCCTTCGTATACAATATCGAAATCAAAACCTGTGGGATCATCTCCTTCATTAATGGTAACAGTAACCTCTACTTGGTTATCTACACCATCATTACATACTTCTGATGTGTTTAAAGAAATTTCTGCTTGAGGAACATCGTTTACATCTAGTGTTAAAGGTCCCACCGCTTCTACACGTGAACAGCTTACTGCGTTATCGGTAGACTGAATGTTTACCACCTCGTAGGTTACCGAATCTAACGGAGCTACCAAGAAATCACGGTCGGTATACGAAGTAAACTGAGGACCGTTTGCCAGGCCTAAGTATTCTACGTCAAAGGTTCCGTTCAATGCGGGGTTAACAACAGAATTGCGTTCTACGGTAATTAATGTATTTCCGTATCCATTAAAATCAAAAAGAAGCTTGGCATCATTCCCAAAGCAAATAGCATCTATGGACTGTGCAATATTATCTACATCTACTATGTCAAAAGCTGTCACATCGGGAAGTTGGTAAACGTAGAATACAAACTCCTCCCCTGTAATTGGGGTAACGCAGTCATCATTTGGGTCTGAGGTATTGCGCTCATCTTCCAGCTCTGTAAAGGTTACCGTGTATGTTCTTCCAGCCAATAGAGCAGGAGTAACTACGCTATCTATATTAAAGGTAAACGGAGAGCCACTACCACCGTTGGTAGTTTCAAAGGTGTAGCTTCCACCTAAATTGTCTGTAATGGTTCCTCTTACCGTATAATCACCAGAACCACCTATTGGGTCTACAGAAACCGTAAAGTCTAGTTGGTCTCTGTCAGTATTACACACTGTGTCTTCAGCAAGCGTTATATCCTGAAGGGTTGGGCTTTGATATACCGTTACCGAGTTGGATACCGAGTTCGCTCCTGGTAAAAAAGTGTTGCCACAGTTATCTGCATCTTCAATTTCCAGGATATCATAAGTAATTAATACTGAATCGGCATTATTTGGAATAGTGGGAAACAAGCTTACCGTTCCGTTGGTCGCGTTGGTCGTGTAGGTCACATTACCTTGAGACTGAGGTCCTGCGTTGTTTACGTTGGAGATACTGTCTAGGGTAATTGTAAACGGTGCGTCTCCTGTAAGGGTAAACGCCAACTCTGCTGCTTCGCCCTCACATAACTGCAGCGGCGTATTGAATGCTGCAGATGCTGTAGGTCTGGATTTGTACTGGAAGGAAACCGACTCATTTAATTCAGCTTCATTCTGGGTACATGCATTGCCGTCTTCTAAGGCCACTGCTATAATCTCATAAGTAACATCACTGGCAAGTACCCCACCCATACCATCGTAATCATTGGGATCTATGTTTACCGTACCATTATTTACACCCACCAACTGTGGAAAGGTGTAGTTAAAGCCCATGTTATCGGTAATGCGATAGGTAAAATCAAAATTTGCTTGTCCTGTGTATTGCAGTGTTAAGGTGTAAATGTCGTTCTCGCATAATGCAGATGGCCCAGAAAGGTCCACTGTAGGGTTGGCATTTACATTAACGTTATCTATATGGTTTTGAGTAGGGTTGTAAGTACAAACCTCATCTTGGATTTGCAGCACCTCTACTTGATTTCCACCAATGACGTAAGCTGCAGAATCTTGAAGGTTTACCAGTTCGTTTGCACCAGCAGAAACATTGCTATAGGTAACACCATTGAAGGAAATATTATAGGTTACCGCACCTTGGGTATTCAGCGAATCGATGTCTACGTTTAATACCGCTTCGTTACAAATCTCTGTAATTAGGTTTCCACTTGCATCATTAAATTCTGTAGCGGTAAGCGCACGCTCCTGATAGATATCTGGTGCTCCCAAGGTAAAATCTGTGCTGTCTCGTGGGTCATTATTCTCCACCATGATTCCCCCACCAAACTCAGATACCAGCTGGCTAAAGTCGATACGTACGGAATCTATGTTATTCGATATGGTATTGGTAGCAAAAGAAATATTTCCTACCACCGCTCCGCCAACCATGGCCGAGCTAAATGCGGCATCATCAACCACAGTTGTTCCTGCAGCGCCTTCGAAGAAAACCACATCATAAGTCCCCGTAATGGACCCATTACCTGTTACTTCTACTTCAATATTAAACTGATCGCCTTCGCAATAGGTATTGTTCAAAGCAGAACCACCGTTAGGACCATTAAGACGGGTGTAGGAAACCACTTCTGGTTTCGGGTTTACCGTTATGTTACCCAGGTTTATGGGTGCTGCATCCGACTCGCAGCCATTGGCGTCCTCAATCTTAACGAAATCTATTTTGTAAGTATCAATAACATCATTAATGCCAAGCTCAAAAAACTTAACTGTATCGATATTATTAGCAATTGTTCGGGTCTTCACTACATCATCCACCTCAAAGAAAACTTCAAAAGGTGGTGTACCTGTAAAATCAGCTGCTAGGCGAAAGGTATCTTCCTCGGCAACATTAGCATTTACGATGGTAAAGCTATTGCTGATAGGCAAGGGATTGATTTGTGCTGCCAAAATTGTAGCACTTTCGGCACCATAAGTAAATACGGTACCGTTGTCATCAACAATGCTATCTACCGTTAGGGTAGATTCCATGGTCACATTGTTAACAATAATATTTTGCGTACCCGTAGTAGAATACTGCACAGAAAGTGCAGGGCCGTTGTTTACGTTGTAAAAAACATCGAAGGGAGCGGTGAGGCTACTACCGTTTTGGTTTACCTCTACCTGGAAGATGGCGTTATCTCCACTACAAATATCCCCACCGGGGTAGGTAGCGGTAACACTGGGTTGCGCCATTGCTGCCAGACCAAGGAAGCTGAAAACAACGGCTAGGAGTTGCTGATAAAATTTCTGCATGTCGGTATGCTATAGTATTACTAGGGCGCTTTTACTTATTACTCAATTATTTTATAACGAGGGTTGTCAATAACCTCAAACTCTACACGTCTATTCCGTTCGCGAGCCACGTTTTCAGGTACACCTTCGGTTTTTGGATTTACCGCTGGCTTATTTTCACCTAAGGCCTGAACCTCGAAACGATCCTTATCTAAACCTTCTGACGTAAGGTACTTGTATACGGAAGCCGCTCTTCGCTCTGAAAGTTTGTCGTTGTATCTTGAACTGCCAACGTCATCTGAGTTACCTACTATACGTAAGCGTAGGTTGGGATGCTGAATTAAGAATGGCACGAGCTCTTCTTTCAACTTTGCCTCTTGTTCCTTAGAAATCTTAGCGCGGTTTGTTTCAAAATACACCTTAGGTACTTTAAACTCTACCGGAGGAATTTCCTTAAGACCGATATCCTGAATTAGCGTATCGGAATAGGTAATTTTCTTTGTAGAAATTGGGATGTAGCGCGGTTGGAAGTTATCTGCTTCAGCTTTTATGAGGTAATTTTTACCGTGCTGTAGCGTAAAGAAAAATTCTTCTCCAGCAGCTGGAAACACCTCTTGTAGCATCGCTGTATCTGCACCTGCAACATCACGAGCCAGTAGGGAAACGGAAACATCATCTATCAAATTGGTCGCATTGGGCAGGTCGTCTGGTCCTACCATTTCGAATACTACCCCTTTGATTCCTACTTTGATAAACTCGGTATATATAAAGGTGAAGATGTCATCGCAGCACGTTTCATTCACCGTAGAGTTGGTTCCCAAACGGTTTGAAACAAAGAAACCTTCATCGTGCTCCTTGGTTAAAGAGAAGTACAAATCATCCGCAGGACTGTTAATCGGAAAGCCTATGTTTTCCGGTGCTAAGAATTTATCGTCTGGATTTCCTTCGGATTTAAAGATATCGAAACCACCTAGGTTCGGATGACCGTTCGAAGAAAAATACAAGGTACCCAATTCGGTATCGTAAAATGGGGTAATGTCGTCTCCAGCGGAGTTCACCTTAGATCCCATATTTTTCACTCTGCGAAAATCATTTACCCTTGGGTCAAATTCCGAATAAAAAAGATCGAAACCTCCACGGCTACGTTCCTCTCGGTCTGAGGTAAAGTACAACACATCCACCTTTTTCTTGGTCTTTCTATCAATAGCAAAACCAACCGCAGGTTGGGTAGAGTTGTACGATGGATCGTTGATAAGCTCATTTAGCCGCTCAGGGAATTGCCATTCTCCATCTTTAAAATTAGACACATAAATAGCACACTTATCTTTCTTACGAATACGCTTTGGGCAAAGTGTAAAATAAAATCTTACACCATCATAAGAATAAGCTCCTGAAGTGATGTTATAACCTTCTGTGTTAAACGGACCCGGCAGCTCTCCTACTTTCTCCCAATTGTTTCCTTTAACACGGTGAGCTAAGTAAAGCTTACGTTCGGGTCTATCCTCACCAGCTACGGAATAGTATTCCTCCACATCGGCAATGATAGAGCCATAAGCTATGTAATCGCGGTTGATAATAATGGGCGAAGTCTCCATGGTCTCGCGGTTAATGTTGTTGTCCAACCGCGTTATAGCCACCTTAACCGGATTATCGATAAGGTTTTGTGCAATTTCCGCTCCTTCTGATTCGCTTTTTACGCGCTTTTTAAAAGTTCGCGCATCGCTCTTATCATAATCTTTTCGGAATGTATTCAACAGAGACGGAGCTTCTTCGTAGAAACCGTTACTCTTCTGCATTAGCGCTTGATAAAAAGCAGCTTTTGGATACTTTTTCCCCGCATTGGCAGCGATTTTCGTATACCAATCTTCTGCTTCCTTGTAATTTCGTGATTTACGATAAGCCTCTGCCAAGTACCAAGCGTACTTCCAGTTTTCAGGATTCTCCTCCATAAACCGGCTTAGGTAATCTACCGTGCTGTAGTTGTCGCCCAACTTGTAGGCCTTTTTACCCAACCTTTTCAGACGCCCCATGCTTACGGCATCCGGATCGTATTTAGCTGCATCATAATCGCGCTCCAACACATTAAGCTCCGCCTCTTCTCGGGGAGCCTGTGGTTTTTGCGCTGTAAGTAGTATTGGAAAAAAACAGGCTGCTAATACTGCAATTTTCGCAAAGGGAACCACATTAAAGCCTTTCACTATCGATCTTGGTTTTAATTAAACGAGTACTCGGTGCTGTGTAAGAAAGAGAAATTTCAAAGGATCCGTTGTTATTAAGCCCTTGCTTCAGCTGAGAAATATTGAAGTCATAACTTAATCCAGCATCAAAATTGGCCACTCCCACCCCAGCTGTCAAGATAAATGCGTCTGGGTTATCAGTAAAACCGTTGCGAACCAACATTCCTAAGGAAGCATCGGTAAATCCGATGTTGTTGGGTTCAAATTGATATCCTCCACGTACCCCAATCAACATGTTTTGGGCTTTCGCTTGGTTCAGGATAAGGAAATTCGGATCTATGTAAAGGCTAGAGTTAATGAAGTACTTAAAGCTTGCGTTTGCCGCAATTTGCGTGGCACGCTGTTCGCCAGAACCAAAGAAGGACTCTTGTGGTTGGTTGATATGGAAAAAAGCAAGCCCCACCTCGGGTCTAAAATTATCGAAGTTAAGCCCCCAAGAAACACCCAGATTCACATCGAGGTAATTAATTTGATCACTCGCTAAAGGCTCCATCACGGTTAGTTCTGGATCGAACTCTCCCGTTACGCGATTAAAGCCTTCTGGGAACGATAAGTTATTGTCGATCGCTTTACTGGTGTACGCAACCTGGAATCCAAAGCGCAGTTCGGAGTAGTTAACAAGCTTATGGTACGCAGCTGAAATTCCGATGCGCGTTGTTTCAAAACCTTTATCACCACCCGCCTCATCGCGTAAAGCAAAAACACCCACGGCTACCTTATCGATGGGTAGGTAAATGGGTTTTTCAAAAGCGAGGGCTATTGTTGTTACTGGTTTTGACAGAAGGGAACCCCATTGTGAACGATAGTTATTGCTTACACGCCAATCTCCGTAAAATGCTCCAGTAAGGGCCGGATTCAGCTGCAAACGAGCTCTATCGTACTGTGAGAAGTGTGCCTCCTGTGCGCGAGTGCTGAGCACGCAACTGAGCAAACCCAGCAAGATGAGACTAAACTTTAGATGTTTCGAAACCATTGTAAAATACGTAAACACAGCTGTTTTTAACATCGACAAATCTATGAAAAAACCGATGAAAACCAAGATAGCCAAACCTTTACGGCAATTAGGCTACAGAAAACATCAGCTAACTTTTGAATGGCAACTAACAAAATTTATTTAAAAGTATCCATATCAGGCTGCCCCGCGTCTACCCACGCGGAATACCATAAACACGCAAGATGAAAAATAGCAGCCTCTAGGCGCTGTTCTACCATTCCATTTAAGTTTTCATGATACGCTTGTGCATAACTTTTGGAATAGGTCTTAATTGTACTTTCTCCCCGCTGCTCATAAGTGTATTTTTCGGTGCCCATCTGCTCTGCTAAAACACGCTCTTCCTCAAGCACAATAGGCATATTTCGATGCGATTCCATAACCACATTCCAGAGTAATTGTAATGGTTGTTGCACATAAATTGCTTCATCCACCAGGAGTGCATACTCCTCGAAAAATAATTCCGGCAATCGGCTTTCCCAAAATCCGTGAATACCATCTTGCCCGGTAAGCTGGCCGTTGTAATTTTCTGTGGTATGCAGGGGTACATGCATGTCGCCCACATAATGACCAAAATCGGCCATAGCCTGCAATAGACGCTTGGTATCCTTAACCCTAAAAGCTCCTACCATACGGTGATAATAGACCATGGCATTCCAGGGTGCTATGCCGTATGCGCGTAAGGTATCTTCAGTATACCTGGCGACAGCGTCATCCCAGCGCAGTGGAAAGGAATCGAGAATGTGCTCTAAGGGAATGTTGTAATGGTCTAAATCTATGTAGTGCCGTTCCGCTTCATTCTTTACCGCATGCCTTCTTTTATCTGGATCTACGGCATGTTCCGTAATGAAATCGATATGCTTCCGCAAAAAATCATGAAGCGGATCGGGTACCGAGAATATGGCCAGGTGGTTAATTTTTCGATGTGCGAAAAAACCCCAAGGTTTGTCAGGACCTACGGAACTTATGTTCCCGCAACTAAGCAGCAGAATAAAGAGGATTCCTACAGCGCGCATAATTGGCTATTTCCTACGCCAATTTAACAAGTTCTCCGTCCTTCAGTATGGGGATTACGTTAGTTTGGTTCGGTTTTAAGCAAAACTTAATATCCTCTTGAAGATTCAATCGCTTCAACCTTCTACGGTGTGATGAAGCTTTGAGGTAGCCCATGTAATTGTTACTGGCCGATTGATACAGGTATTTAGCCGCTACGCTAGAATCGTGGTCGGCAATATGGCTGCCCTTAGCGATAAGGTAGTCCACAAACCCTCCTGCACAAATGGTATCTTCCAGATTAAACCTATCCTTCCACCCCGAGCACAAAATAAGCGTGTCCTGGTTCTGTTCCTCCAAATACTTGCACACTGCATCCATGTTGACCAAGCTGGCAACAATTACCGTTTGTGCCTGGTTGGCCGTATTAATGGCACGGGTACCGTTGGTAGTGGTGAGCACTATGGTTTTTCCACGATAAGCATCGGTCATAAAGCCCAGCGGTGAATTTCCAAAAGCAAAACCATCTACTATTTGTCCGTTGCGTTCAGCTCCGACCAAATACCCCCTTTTTTTATACTCCATGGCCTCATCGAGCGTGGAAACGGGAATGATTTTTTCTACGCCATGGTCGAGTGCCACACACATAGCGGTAGTGGCACGCAAAACATCAATAACCACCACTATGGGTTGCGACTGGTAGTACAATGAAAACCGATCGGGACTAAAACAGACTTCTACTGCGGGCTTACTCAATGGGATCTAGAATTATATTGGATTCTTAGGCCTTCTTTAAAAAGGGGAAATTCACCACTTTGGCCTTTAAGCTTTTGTCTCTTACTTTAACAAACACTTCAGAACCCTCCGATGCAAAGTCTTTGCTGACATAAGCCATGGCAATGGCCTTTTTAAGACTGGGTGACATGGTTCCCGAAGTTACAAATCCAATTTTGTTTTCATTGACATCCACCACATCGTATCCATTTCTGGCAATGCCTTTGTCCACCATTTCCAATCCTACCAAACGCCTTGGCACTCCATTTTCTTTTTGTTTAGCAATGGCTTCTTTACCCACAAAGTCTTTGGCCTTAAGCTTGGTAATCCAACCTAACCCTGCTTCTAAAGGTGTGGTTTCATCGGTGATATCATTTCCGTAAAGGCAGTACCCCATTTCTAAACGAAGGGTGTCTCTCGCTGCTAACCCCGCGGGCTTAATGGATACTTTTTCGCCACTTTCCATCACGGCATCCCAAACTTCACTGGCTTTACTGGCAGGAACGTATAATTCAAATCCTCCTGCACCGGTATATCCCGTTGCAGACAAAATCACATCATCTACGCCCGCAAATTTGCCATGGGCAAAATGGTAGAATTTAATGCTCTCCAGATCCACATCGGTAAGCGATTGTAGAGAAAAAGCGGCTTTGGGACCTTGAACAGCAAGCAGCGCATAATCATCACTTTGATTGGTCATGGTGACCTCGCCACCAATTTGCTCTTGCAGCCAGTTCCAATCTTTATCGATGTTTGAGGCATTAACAACCAAGAAGTACTTCTCCTCGGCTAGCATGTAAATAATAAGGTCGTCTATGATGCCTCCGTTTTCATTGGGCAGGCAGGAATATTGGGCTTTTCCCGGCACTAGCTTAGACACATCATTAGAAGTAACCCTTTGCAGCGCTTCCATAGCATTGGGGCCTTCTACCAAAAACTCACCCATGTGAGACACGTCAAAAACTCCAACTCCATCGCGCACCGCGTGGTGTTCCGCGTTCACACCTTCGTACTGAACGGGCATTAAAAATCCACCAAAGTCTATGATTTTGGCGCCCAATGCTTCGTGCTTCTCAAATAAGGGAGTTTTTTTCATGTTGCTCATTTTTTCGGGTGCCAAAAGTAACCAAAATGATACAGTGCCAAAGTTGGATTTTTATCTTCCTATAAATCAGTAGGCTTTATCGTCTCCTTTAAAAATATTCCAGATGGTAAGCCCAATAATTTTTAAATCGAAGAGAAAACTCCAGTGCTCCAGGTAGAAAATATCCACTTTTACCCGGTGTCTCATTTCGTGGGGATTGCTCGTTTCCCCTCGCAAACCAATGACCTGAGACAAGCCCGTAATGCCGGGTTTTACCAGGTGGCGCACCATAAATTTATTGATCTTTTTACTGTAGGTTTCTGTATGGCTTACCATGTGCGGGCGCGGTCCTACTACAGACATTTGGCCCAACCATACGTTAAAAAACTGAGGCAATTCATCGATGCTGGTCTTTCGCAGCCAGCTTCCCAACGGTGTTATGCGAGCATCTCCTTTCTTTGCTTGTGCTTTGTGCGCATCCTGGTTGATGCGCATGGTTCTGAATTTCACACAGGTAAAATTCTTGTTTTTAATTCCCGACCGCTTTTGCAAGAAAAAAACGGGGCCTCGAGAATCCAGTTTAATCAGCAGCGCAATTATCGGAGTAAGCCAAGAAAGCACACCAAGAATGACTAAAGTAGAAAAGAAGAAATCGAAAATGCGTTTTAAGACTCTGCTGGGCAGTTCGTACAAGCGCAGATGACGCAAAGTAAATACGGGCACGTGACCAAAAAACTCCAGGTTAAGTTTGGAGTAGGGAACGCCTTTTTGGTCTGGAATAAACATGACCTGGATAAGGTTGTTATCGGCATATTCCATGATGCGCTGTACCTCCTCGGGCTCCATCCTGGGTAGGGAGCAATAAATTTCATCTACGCGCTGGTCTTCTTGTTCCAGAAAATCCAACACCTTTTCCTTTCCTCCCAAATGTGCATGCTGGCAGGGAAACTCCTCCCCAAAATAACCCAACACCTCAACGCCTGTTGGTGTATTTCTTTCAATGTAGTGCACAAAATCGTCATCGAAATATGCCCCCACCAAAATGGCCGTTCTTCGGTGTGCTTCCTTTTTGTAATAGGCCTTTATAATGCTTGGATATACGATACGCCAAAGCGTATGCAATACAAACATCCCGAAGTAGGTGTATAAAATGACAAGCCGCGAAAAGTAGGTTTTTATTAAACCGTTAAAGGCTATTACCAATAGCAAATGCACCACAAACACCCGAAGCCAAAGTACCCACTGATTGGTGCGGTCTTGCGCCAAGAATTTACTGTACAGTTTTTGTGAGTATGCGCATACACTCCAAGCCAGCAGAAAAAGGAGCCCCAATGCAAATAAATCGGCTGCAATGAACTGTTTGAAGCTTTTAAAACGGTAGTAGTTGGCCGCCAAAAAGCTTATCAGAATCAGCAGGTAATCGCCTGCTGCCATCAGGATTTCTAAATTCTTTTTCTTACCCAAAGTAATTGCTAACCGTTAGCGCAAAACTACAATAACCTATGGCTTAACCGCAGCATTATCGTCTTGGTAAGCAAAGAGATGATAAGCCAGCATGGGAAGTAGAATGCAAAAGAAGATTCCTGCCTGGCGCTCTAACATGGACTCGGTAATCATGGACAGGGTAAAGCACCCCAGCAAAAACAACAACGCAAAAGACCGCTTTCGAATAGCGGAAAAAGCCAAGCTGACATAAAAGCCGACTAGTAAAATAAAACCCATCGGGCCGTAGGTCATTAGGGTTTGCAAGTATTGGTTGTGTGGATTAAAACGATGCTGTAACGCTATCTGAAAATCGTTCTTTCGGTATGTTGCAGCCAATTCATCCATCATGTCTCCTGCCCCAGTTCCGAGTAATGGGTGTTTCGCATACGTCTCCAATGCGTTTTTCCATTTTTCTATGCGCAGACTCCTGCCACCATAGGCATTCTCAGTATAGTCGGAAGAAAAGTCCAGCATTTCCTTAAAACGCGTCCTGTTGGTTGGATTGGCAGCTATAATACCCGCCAAAACCACCATACCCGCTAACAAACCCAAAAAGACCTTTTTAAGATTTCCGCTGCGGTAGCCGTAATACAATGCATACACTCCTGCCAAAGCACAAAGCACAAGAATCTCCATGCGAGAAGAGAGCATAACTACGCCAAACATACCAAAGGCGAGTAAGATCCAAATCCAGCCCTTGGGAAGTATTTTCTCTTTAAGCCCCCAAAAGAAGAGCAACACCATAGCCGAGATTACATACATGGCAAAATACAGCGGCTGCAAATGCGTTGGTCGCGCCAAATTTTCGTAAACGAAAACCGCATATGCATTCTCTGCTCCTGGCAATGCCAGAAATGCGTTGATAAAGCAAAACACGAGCCACAACAAGGGACTTGCTATCCAAGAAATCAGAAACACCCTTTTTGGAATGGGTGGAATTGCGGGCGCCAGCGCCAACAAGATTGCCCATAAAAAGACGTAACTCTTTACCTGCAATTCCATTTTGTACTCATGCACATTGGAAGACCAAAACCAAGACAAAGCCATCCACAAGAAAAAGAGTAAAAGCCACAAAAAGGGTTTGCGGTAATTTAAGATATTCGGCAACTGCGAAACCTTAAGTTGCGATATAAAAAACAGCACCAGCAAGGCGTACACGACATTATTCACTGCAAAACCCAAAAATATACTGGGTGGATAACAGCCCAAAAGCACCGCCAAGAACCATGTCTTTGGTGCTACTTTATTGCGTTGCTGAAGTACCGGATTGGGCATGCGCCAAAAATAGTTTTTCATACCGGGTCACAATTTGTTCCCAGGTGTATTCTGCTTTAATTTTTTGCCAGTTGCTGGCCGCCATTTTTTGAGCTTCCGAGCTATCCCATCCTTCTCGTAACAAGCGTTGAAGGTCCTGCCAAGAATTAAAGTACAGCGCATCTTTTCCCAGTACACCCCTGTTAAAAGGGTTATCGTGGGCTATAATAAAAGTATGGCTGGCCATAGCTTCCAACAACGAAGGGTTGGTTCCCCCTACGCTGTGCCCATGAAAATAGGCTTTGCAATGATGACGCAAGGCATTGAGTATGTTCATATCGTATATGGCTCCCAGCCAGCGGTATTGCGGAGCAGAATACTTTTGTTTTAACTCTTGCCCGTAAGCGTTGCTTGGATTGCCTACAATAAGAATGGGCGTTTCGGTGTTTCGCAAAGCCTCTAAAACGGGGGCAATGTTATTCTCGGGTTCCATACGCGCCATGAGCATATAATAGCTGTTTGGGACCACGTTGTACGCTCCGAGCGCATCGCTACTTGGAGTATTATCTAAAGCTTCTGCACCATACGCAATAAAGGTTGCCTCTTTCTGGTATTTCTCTTTCAGGTAGGTTTGGATGCCCCGTGCATCGGCCACTAGGTGGTCGCTAGTACGCGCGGCCTTTTTTTCGGACCACCGTAAAAAGCGCTGCACTTTTTTGCTGTATTTGCTTCGCTTCCACTCCAGGCCATCCATATTGGTAATGATTTGGCTGGATTTGGGCAAAAGCCACCACCAGACCGCACTACTGGTATATCCTAGCTGTAACAATACATCAAAGCCTCGTTTTCTACTATCGAGGATGCAATTGAGGTCGTAAATAAACTGGCCTGCAGTGCCCATTTTATCTTCTGGGTCATAGCAATGCACCAGATGCACTCCGTTAAAGGTTTTATCCTTGTACGGGTGTAGACTGCTGTTGTACACCCAAACCTCATGACCGCGAGCCACCAAAGCCACAGAAACATATTCTGCAAACTGCTCAAAGCCTCCGTATTGGTTGGGTATGCCGCGCGTACCGAGTATGCCGATTTTCATCCTTTGAATCTTGTATTGAGGATACGCATAAGATTGAGAGCGATTTTAACGATCCACAAATATAGATGGGTGTATGGCAACGCAAGTTTTTTTCTAGCATAAGTAAACCGTGCAGTCGATTTCTTCCAATGGGTTACTTTGCTGGTAAAGTAGGTTGCAGATAACCGCGATGAGCCCACTGCATTTTTCTGATGTTGGCGATAATACATCGTACGCTCATCACAAAAACAAACTCGCCCAAATATAGCCGCATGCATTAGCAACCAATGATCGTGAAGAAATAAGGAATGATCTGGTTCTCGAAGTACATCTACTAATTGCCGAGTAAAAAGCATGGTACAGCCTGCCGCCATGCTTTGTACTACAGCTTTAGCCTTATGTTGCGACCATGCAGGATTTAAACCTTGCATTTTTAAGAACGATGAGTTTATGGTGGCTAACGACTCGGAAACCACCTCCATATCGGTATACACTAGTGCAGCGACATCAAGCGCACCATTCTCCTTAAGCGTTGCCATACTCACCAAGATCTTGTCTGGAAGCCATACATCATCTTGATCGCAAAACATGATGAGTGGAGCTGTAGTCTGGCGCAGCAGCTCAAAGAAACTGGCTTGTGCAGAGCCGCCTTTGGAAACTCTAACAGCCGTTATTTTTTCCGGAAATCGCTTTTGGTAATCGCTTATTATTTCCCAAGTATTATCGGTAGAGTGATCATCGCCAATGCGGAGTGTCCAGTTTTTATAACTCTGATTTAAGATAGAATCTATTTGGGCAGCTATGTAATTGGCTCCCTCATGCGTAGCTAGAATAATTTCTACGCGCTTATTTTCCTCCATAGACTTCTTTGAAGTACAGTATTAAAAACTTGGTAGAACGATGTGCTAAAGTCCATTTTAAAGCACGTATCCAAGCCCAAAAAAACATAAGTCCTCGTTCAAAGGCATGGCTCGGTACCAAGTGTATCCCTTTTAAGTAGCACCGAAAACGGAACAGTCGGTTTGGTAACGTTGCATGGGAATTTTCGGATAAGTGATGTTGGAGTTGCAGCTCTAACTTCACCGCGGGAATGGGACGCCCCAAATTTCTGAAGAAATAAATGTCACTCCAATCTAAAGGTAACTCTTCGTGAAATGAGCGGCTGTTGCAACGAGATATGGGCAGCATCGTTCCCGAATTAATTCCTACTACCGAAGAGTCTCGAATACGACCATGAGGTATACCGTTTCCATAATGCGTTTTACCCCACGAAAATCGAAATGGAGATAATATTTTATTGCCTTGCGTAACGGTGGGCAACAGCACTAAACCCGGTGTTTCTTTCAATTGCCTTAGGTATGCTTGCAATGCATTTTCAGGAAAAACAGAATCACTATCCAACAATAATAGGTGGCTACACCCACTAGACTTGGCCCATGAGATAGCAGTATTATAGGCTGCGCCTACTCCTGGGTTGCTGGGGTCAGAGATATATTGCCAATGCTGGGGTAAGGTGTAGTTTTTCCTTTGACCAGAATTGTCGTAGATCAAAACTTGCAACTGTTTTTCTTCGGGCTGTAACAGACTAAGGTAGGTCTGAGAGCTTTTTAAGTCCTCATTGTACAAAACAACAACCGCAGCGATTTTAAGGGATAAAGATTGATCCTCCATCATTTGACTGCTAAGGCATTAGCTTAAACCGCTTGAAGGGCTTAACCAATGCGTTGCCAATTTTATGCGCTGTAGATTCCACGGCAAACTTGTATTCGAACGTTTCTCTAGGATCTACAAAATAGCGGGCGTATAACTCCTTGTGCTTATTCCAAACCTGGTACCGTCCCTCAGCAAGTGTTTCCTGATTCAGTTGGTGATTTCTACTTTTCTTCCGAATGCGGTAGTAAAACAAAGGTTCTTGGATGGTAGCCACCTCGCCCCCATCGCGCAAAAGGTTTATCCAAAATTCCCAATCTTCAAAACTCTTCACAAAGCTTTCATCAAAGCCTCCAATCCTTTTCCAGTCTTCCTTCCTAAACATAGACGTCACCACCATCATATTGCGAGCCAGCAACTTCTCCAATGTAAAATCCTCCCAAGTAAGAACCCCCTTTTTCTTACCAAACAATTTCACCTGGGTGCGAACCACTTTGACCGCTTCTTTTGTAAAGGCGCCCAAACTCTTGGTTACAAATTCTGGGTGGATGATATCATCGGAATCCAAGGGTAAAATATAAGTGCCCGTAGCCCTATCGATGGCCAAATTACGTGCCGCAGAAACTGATCTTGCTTCACTAACTATAACCGTATGCTCCTGTGCCACGGTATCCTGTAAATAGGATATGGTATCGCCATCGGTAGAGCCGTTATCCACAATAACCACCTCCAGGTTCTTATGGGTTTGCGCCTCAACCGATGCCAAGGTTTCTTGCAGTAGTTTTCCCGTATTGAAAACAGGGATTATTATGGAAACTTTATCACTCAAAATTATCCTATAGGTTTGGTCAGTGTGGCATACAACAGCTTTACTTCTTGTTTCCAAAACTGCAAGTTAAACGAATAAAAACCACTCTTTAGGTAGTACTTTAATCCTCGCCACCCTAGCTTTGCATGGTAAAGGTGCCTTAGTAAAAATAAGCGAGCAAAATACCGAACCACTTCGGGTCTAAATGTATTTTCAACCGAATTGGCAGCTTCTACTACCTTGTGAAGCCATTGTGCAATCTTATGAATTTCGGGTTCGGAGCTTGCATACGGCCCCGATACCAGCCTGGAGTGTAATTCCAACTCCTCTGAGGATGGTTCAAGATGCAACCGTTGTAGTTGTTTGTGTAAGATATCCTTTACCAATTGGGTTTGCAGTGGCTTGTTACTCTCACTAGAGCTGTTTTCATATACACGGTACTGCACCAGCACTTCGTTTAGGTTGGCAAGCAATCCTAACTTATCCATTTCTGTAGCATAATGGTAGTCTTGCGAGAGCCGGTATTTCTTATGATAACGCACCGAAGTTTTACGCATCATTACAGATGAGTTTGTGAAGTAATTGCAAAAAAGAAGTAGCTCTGAAATTTTATTATTATCCACCGTTCTACAGACCTTCCCTACGATCCTTCCTGCCGTGTCTATAAGCTGAGAATCGGACCCCTGAAGGATGCATTCTGGGTGCTTTAGAAAGTATGCCACTTGCGTTTTTAGCCGATGCGGCAGAGCAATATCATCTGCATCCATCACCGCTATAAACTCACCTTGGGCCGCATCTAAAGCAGCATTTCTAGCTTCTACAATCCCTCTGTTTTCATTAAAGTTTACTACCCGTATTTTGTTGGATGGATAGGAGCGCACAATCTCCATGGAGTTATCCGTAGATCCATCATTTACGATAATCAGTTCCCAATTTTGGTAGGACTGGTTTAGGATAGATTCAATGGCCTGAGAAATAAATGTCTCCGCATTGAAAACCGGCATTACGACACTGACGAGCGGGTTATCCATGTGATTGTGGGATAAACTGTAAAGCTAATTCCTGATGGGTGCTCGTGTTGCGTATGCCTTTATGGGCTAAAAAATCTATTTGGTAGCCTTGGAGCCATTTTTTGTTGATCTCATCAACGGATATATCACCAGAAAAATTTGCTACTTCGGTTTGCACCTTGTTACACGGTATATTTACTATGGCCGCTTCCGGAAAACAAATTCCCCTTCGCTTATAAAACAAGGGAGCCGCTACCAATAAAGCGTGCTCAAAACTGTTTGGCGCTTGATATTGGCACTCGCGCACAAGAACAAGAACCTCGGAGGTCCGCAGCACATGTCCATCAACCGACAAGGGATAACCCCATGCAAACGCCCCTTTGACCCACTCCCACTCCAAGGCACCCGGGATAACAGTGCTGTTGGAAAATTTCGGTAATGGCATGGGCTTATCATTGGTATACGAGTAATCTAGGTGACTGCCGTGTCGTAAACTTAAAATGTGTTGGGTGGAATTCACCCGCGTTACATCCGCAAAATTAAATGGGTTCTTAAAGAGGATATCGTCCACTAAAAACATCACCTGTTCGGTAGGTACCTTTTGGATGACCTGTTGTAAAGAAGCCTTAAAACTACCGACCTGCTTATGGAAATGCACCCCAGCAATGCTCCTGTATGTCTCCTGTAGTTTTTCATAACCCCGATTTAAGTCTTGCCCTTCGGCTGTCCATAAAACATGAACATCTGCTGGGTTCTTCACGAAATGATGGTAACTCTGCAAGAGCGCGTGTAGCTGACAGGCTCTGTCTTTAGAAAAGACCACAACGGTGCAGCCTGTGGCACGTTCATCCCTGTCGTTTTCTGCAATTATTTCTTCCAGAATGGCTCTGTACTTAGAGTTCTGCGCGTACCCGTAGGCAGACTGCAGGTTTAAACCCAGAGCATGAACTATTTTTTTTACCGTTTCTTTCACCACTATTACAACCTAGTTGAATCACAAAAGAAAGAACTTCTGCTAAAAGGCACACCTGCATTTTGGAAAGCGTCAGTGCGCAATGGCATGTTGTAAATTCTAATACTTGATAAATCTGCGAATGGAAGACCAATTAAAAGCAGATAGCAACAAGTTTCCATGTCGGTGATTTTCTCCAATAAAAAGGATGAACAGCGTACTTGCAAATACCGAAACCACTTTCGCTATAACCGCACCATCCAAGCCCACATAAGGCAGCAAGGATAGATTTAAAACAACACTAAGCAGTAGCCCCAGTAAGCTTCGCATTAAGCTCACACGCTTTAGATTTCTTACCACGATGTAACTCCCTGTAGCAACGCCTAAAAAGGTTGGATAGAGACCCAGACCTAAGATTTTTATGACCTGCCCTGCTCCGGTAAAAGCTTCTCCATACAGAAGATCCATAACCCATGGACCTAAAAACCATAGCACTGCAGAGGCTGCTAAAGCGGCATAAGTCAATAATGAGTATAACTGCTTTAGGCTTGTTCTAAACTGTTTTTCATTCTCACCATATTTTTCTGAAAGTACGGGTAAGTATGACGCAGTTAAAGCAGCAGGGATTAATACAAAGAGCTCGTAAACGCGTATAGCCACACCGTAGATTCCCGTTTTTGACTCCCCTAAGTACTCCGTTATAAACACCTGATCTAGACGGCTGTGTAATAAAATCACCAGAGCACTCAACGCAAAAGGCAAGGAGTTTCTTAGCAGCTTAAGCAATAAGCTAAGGTTTGGTTTTACGAAGTGAAATCCACCTGTGGTTTTATAAAACACCCATATAAAACCAATGGCCACCAGTGCAAATTCTAGGGTAGACGAAACTACAAACCACAGCAAGCTTGCTTGCGATGTAATTAAATAGTATTTATACCCAGCTATGAGCACGTATGCTACAATCTTCACCAATGCGCTATTTCGCTGTGCCAGCCGGGCTTGCAACCAGTACTCCACAACATCTAAACTCTGAAATAAATAACCCAACGAAAGCAGTAAAACAACGAATACGAAGGTTGGATCTCCCGCCTTTACAATGTAAATGAAGGACACCGATAGCACTAGGCCCACGATAGCTCCTAACAATTTTAGCAACCAAATACTCCAAATTATCTCGTACTCCTGTTTTTTGTTTTGTACTAGTTCTCTTGGGGCAATACTTTCCAGTCCTAATGAGGAGAAAACAGAAAAAAAAGCAAAAATAGCCAGGCCGTAGTTCCATACCCCCATTTTTTCAGGGCCCAAGTAGCGGGCTACCAACACACCAACTGCTAAGCCAATGAATAAACGTACCAGTTTATCCATCATTAACCAACCTGAGTTGGCTAATAGATCGCGCCCAATTTTATCGGTAACTCTACGAAGCATTGAGCCTACCCATGTATGGTTTCTTTCTTCCCATATTTCTCCATGAGTTCGGCCTCGAAGTCTAGATAATTTTGCCAAAGGGTGTCCACATCGCCACTACCGTATTTGCGGGCAAAACCAATAAAAGTGGTATAGTGGGTCGCTTCACTGACCATTAAATCGTGGTAAAACTGTTTTAAATCGGGGTCCTCAATTTGTTCCGAAAGGATTTTAAAACGCTCACAGCTTCGCGCTTCTATCATTGCGGCAAAGAGCAGCCGATAGGTAAGTTGTTGCTTTTTGTCGCCCCCTTTGGGAATAAACTTCAACAGATCATTCACATACGGGTCCTTGCGCTCAAAGCCTAGTTTTAATCCACGCTCCTGTATTTTTTCATGCACCTGCTCAAAATGTTGCATTTCTTCTTGTGCAATTTGAGACATTGCATGTACTAAATCGGGGTACTCGGGGTACTTTACTATCAGCGATATGGCATTGCTCGCGGCCTTTTGCTCGCAATACGCATGATCTGTTAAAATCTCTTGTAAGTTTTTGGAAACGATATTCACCCAACGTGGGTCGGTAGGCATTTTTAACCCCAACATAGTGCTCAATTTGGCTACAAAGATACCAATGTTTAAAACTGTGAAACAGTAAGCAACCCTTACCTTTGTCAACGTCTATATTTGTAGATACTCATGCGGATATTATTAGTTTTTCTGGCTTTTTTAGGCTGGATGTTTGCTGCTGCGCAAACACCAACGAATAATACCTGCGCCAATGCTTCCAGTTTACTCTTCGACCAGGAGGGCCGTATATGTGTTGTAAACCAGAACACAACGCCCACAGCATCGGGTTTTGATTCGGGAACAAACGGAGCATGCTCCGAAGCAGTGCGAGGTCCAGATATGTTCTACAGGTTCACGGCTGTTGCGCCCACCTTAACAGTAAATCTAAATGCACTGGGGGCTGAAAGTATAAAGCGCCCGCTAATTCACTTATTTAGAGGTAAATGCAATAACCCCATTTTAATAAGCTGTGCGCGTGAATTAGGAAATAATCCGGCTGAATTAAATGCTACAATTACCCCCGGACAACCCTACTTTCTTGTAATATCCTCAGAAATAGAGGAGTTTGGCGATTTTGAACTCTGCGTTACCAACAATAGTGCAACGGATGACCCGGGAGACAGGTGCGAAGTAGCAGGACGGCTTTGCAACAAAGCAACCGTAGAATTTGAGGATATGAGCAGTTATCAATCCTCAGGATTTAGGTCTGCTTGCTTCTCTTACGTGGTAAGAAAAGACGTTTGGTTATCATGGACAGTAGCAAGATCCGGATCTTGTGAATTCCTAATTGACCCGATGGGTAATACGGAATATGATTGGGCTCTGTATGACATAACAGATGGTTGCCCCACAGAAGAAAGCGAAGCGATTACGTGCAATTACAATTACTCCAATAACTCTGGAGCTCCAACGGGTATCGCTACAAATCCCAACAGTTTTCCAGTACCTGGAGAAATCAGCGAGGTGGTCAATGTTATTCAAGGAAGAAGCTATGCATTACTTATCGATAACTGGAGTAATAACAATCTTGGTTTTTCTCTGGAATGGGGCGGAACTTTTGAAATTATCAGCTCAGACTTTGAGCTATCTCGTTTTCAGGGCTGTGATTCTCTAGAAGTAGATATCGATCATCCTGTTCTGATAGATCACCGGTACCTTTGGGATTTTGGTAACGGAAATACATTTGTTGGCGCCAATCCGCCTAGCCAGAAATACACCCAACCAGGTTCTTACTTGATTAGTTTAAACGTGAACAGTGCCAATAACAACTGCAATTCAACTAGCAGTGCGTTGGTTACCGTTTCAGACCCAAAATTAACCTCAAATTTTACAGACACAACTGTTTGCGGTGCTCAGGAGCTTACTTTACTCGCTAACGCAGAATTAACCGAATTACAGTCTCCCGTAAGCTTTACTAATAGAAACGATAGAAGTATTCCAGACAATTCCAGTGATGGCATTATAAGTAGCTTGGAAGTTTCTATTGAAGGAAATCCAAAGCATACAGAAGAGTCTATACAAGGCATTTGCCTCTCGCTTGAGCATGCAAACTTATCCGACCTAACCCTTGAACTAGAAGCACCGAACGGAAAGCGAGTTACCCTTATCCGGAACAATGGCGCTTTAACAAGCGACTTAAGAAACACGTGTTTTTCTGATGCCTCTACTATCTCTATAGATGAAGGTCAAAGCCCATACCCCGGTACTTTTATGCCAAAGGACCCATTGAGTTCATTAGCTGGTGATTTCATCAATGGAACATGGAGTCTTCGGATTAAGGACGAAGCTCCAGGTATAAAAGGACTGCTAGATTCATGGACCCTCGCGTTTAATAATGAAAACCAACCCACGTTTGCTTGGTCTCCAGGAGAATTTTTCTCTGATAGTACACAAGCTTTGCAGAAAGTATCTGTATCTCCAAATGGTAACTCTGAAGGCAAATATGATTTCCAATTGGATCTGATAGACCGGGTAGGTTGCTCTAGGTCTAAAAATATCACTGTGAATGTCGTTGAAAGACTCTTTGCTGGGGATACTGGGCGAGTTACACGATGTACCGAATCAATTAAAATTAATTTATTCGATTACCTGGAGCAGGGCTACGAACCTGGCGGTTACTGGCGTGGGGTTCAAAGTAACACTAATTTGAATGATGTCTCTGGAGACCTAAACTTGAGCGGCTACACTTCGGGAGTCTATGAATTTATTTATGCATTAGACAATATTTCCGAATGTGCCGAAACTACTGGGCATGTTTTTGTTTCCTTGGAAGAAAAACAAAATGCCGGAAAAGACACTTCTGTAAATGTATGTAGCAATTCTGTAAAAGTGAATCTTTTCGAATTGCTTGGCGGCAATCCTGACCCAGGAGGAGTCTGGGAAGATTTAAACGGCACTGGGAACTTTAACCCAGCTACGCAGGAGTTAAATGTAAGTAACTTAAGCGGTAATTATCAGTTTAGATACGCCTTCAATGACTTGTATCCTTGTGACTACGACACAGCAAATATAGAGGTAGCAATATTTTCTTCTCCAGAGATTTTTTTAGACAGTTTAGTATGTACCGCCACCAACGATAGTTACCGTGTGTATGCTACCATTACAGGTGGAGATCCGAGCACCTATCAAATTACTCCTGCCAACGGTGTTATTACAGGGCAACAATTTGTTTCCAATAGCATTTTTGAGAATACTCCCTTTAGCTTTACGATTTCCGACAATGTCGGGTGCCCGGCCACCAGTAACCAACAAACGACCATTTCCGGAAACTACGATTGCGATTGCATTACGGAATCTGGAGGTATAACAACCCCTTTAGGATCCCAGGACTTGTGCTTTAACGACAGCATCATATTTGTTCCAGACGGAAACCATAGACTGGATGGAAACGATGGCTTAATGGCCGTAGTACACTCGGCTCCCGGTACCAGTCTGGGTTCGGTTTATGCCTCATACCCATACAGTGATTCCATCATTGTCCGATTTGCCGAAAGCACAAACATTCCCGTGGGAGAGCGCGTGTATTTCTCTGTGATTGCAGGGGATGCCATTGGCGACAGCGTAGATCTAGCCGATCCCTCAGAGTGTTTGGATGTAAGCAGCGGCATCCCGGTTACGCTGCGTAGTAAACCTTACATGGCAGCCAATATGCTGGGCAACACCACCGTTTGTGAGGGAACGCGTGTAGATTTTAGAATGGAGCTCTTTACAGGTGTGGACCCCTTTACATTTACCGTAAATGGCGACACCACCGACTTGGTGTACCAAAACGACACCGTTAGTGCCGTAGTTTCAGGTGCTCCTCAGGCTAGCTTTTTGTTTGCTAACCTAACCGACAAATTTGGCTGCATTTCGGACACGGTTTTTACCCAAGTCCGCAATAGCACTCAAAAAGTTTCTCACGAAATCAATAGTATTTCTTGCGATCCCAACAATGAAAACTACCAAGTAGTATTGGACATAGACCGAGATTTCGATAGAAATATGGAACAACGGGGAGCGGTGACCTACACGCCAATTAACGATACCTTGTATCAATCTGAGGTTATTCCTTCCGGGCAACCTTACAACGCTCTCTTTAATTACGAAATAGGCAACTGTCCAGACGATACGGTATCGGGTATACATACCTGCCCATGCGGTTCTTTTGCTGGTGCTTTAGCAGATATTCCAGCCGAAATTTGTGCCGATGAAGTGTTGCCATTGCAAGAAGTTTCAGCCTCCATCCTAGAACCCAACGATGCACTTAATTTTGTAGTAACACGAGATACTGCAAACCGCAGCAGCTTTGATGCCATTTTAACCGAAGCTCAAATCCTGGCACAAGACTTAACTCCAGGTAACACGTATTTCGTAGCCATTCTGGTGGGAGATAGCACAGTCAATGGGCTGGTAGCCTCTGAAGACACCTGCAGATCTTTTAGTGCCTGGAAAAAATTTACCGTTCTCCCCTTCACAAGCACAAGCTTTAACCTCTCTGCGGATAGCATATGCAGCGGATCGGATATTACCGTTTTTGCCAACTTCCTCCAGCCCCTTTATCGTAATGTTACCATACACGGGGCTTTAATTAGCAGTAACGACATAGAAACCCCTTTTAGCCACCAGGGCACAGCCGGAGATTTTGGAACCAACTTTAATCTTACCGCTACGGACAGCGGAGTGTATGAAGTGCACGTAGACAGCGTTGCATACACCGGCAGTCGCTCTTGCACCGAAATTATAGATGAGACCCTAACCTTTTACAGCATCCCCAATCCTGCTGTGAGTTTGGCGGAAAGCTTTAAGGTTTGTCCCGACCCTGGCGTTGCTGCAAAAATACCGGTAAGGTACATCCAAGGTATCGCGCCACTAGACCTCACTATAAGCAACGGGAATACGGTATGGGTACAAACGGTTACAGAAAATAACACCGACACCATTTTGGTAGACCTACCCAGTGGCGATTATAAACTGTATGTAAACAGTCTTACGGGGAACTCTTCACAGCAATGCAGCTATACCTCGAGCGATACGGCTTTTTTAAGAGTTTTGGACAAACCCTCGCTCGCAGTAAGTGAGGTAAGCGACCCGATATGCGAAGACAGCCAGTTTGACATAACCCTCGGGGTTACAGGCAATGATGCACCCTATAGTTTTGCAGCGTTTGATAAAGATAACAACCCACTTGGCACATTCACGGGGGTTGCCACAGAGCAAGAGGTGAAAAATATTGCCATTGCCCAGCAACAAGTAGTGCAAATACGCAATTTCACTTCGAATGAAGGGTGTAGTGGAGACGACTTTCAGCACACCGTTAATGCAGCTCCTCGCCCGGTGTGGGTAAACCCGAAAGACACCAATATCTGCGAAGGCACATTGGCTCGCGTGCGCACCTCTATTATAGGAAATGCACCCTTTACTGCAGTTCTTGAGGAAAACGGAGAAAACAAAGCGTTCAATACCCTGAGTGCCGCAGACCTTATCACCCTAGACGCCAGTCAACCCGAAAACGATATATCTGTTGTTTCTATTACCGATGCGTTGGGTTGCACAAGTCAGTTTAACAATGCCTCCTTTAAAGTTTTCAGAAGGCCCACTCCCAATAGCAGCCTAACATTCTCTGAGCTCTCAGGATGCGGTAATATCGATCTTGCTATTGCGAATACCACTACCAACGTTATTCTAGATGAATGCAATTGGAGCCTTAATGGAACCAATGTTACAGGTTGTGATACGGTTTTCTATGAAACGGATGAAAGTGAGGTACTGATAGTAGATTATGTGTTAGAGTCTAATTACGGTTGCCGCTTTCAGAACTCCACATCCAGAAACCTTGTAGTTAACCCCAGTCCAAAGGTGGCCTTTACTGCCAGCCCAGTACGGGTTTCTACGATAAGCCCTGTGGTTACCTTTAGCAACCAAACACCCGGGCAAAATGAGTACTTGTGGCGCTTTGACAACCTCGACAGCACCACAGCCTTCAGTCCTATTTACGAATTCCCCTCTCAAGATACCGGGAGCTATCATGTTACTTTGATAGCCACCAATGAATTCGGATGTGTGGATAGTACCTCACAAATTATTCGAGTTTCCGAGCAAATTACCGTGTTTATTCCCAACAGTTTCTCTCCAAACGGTGATGGCCGCAACGACATCTTTATGCCTGGATTGATGTGGGATGATATAGCCCATTACGAACTTACTGTTTTCAACCGCTGGGGCCAAGTGGTTTACCAAACGCAAACCAACAACACGGGTTGGGATGGCCAGTTCCAAAATAGACCCGCCCCAAAAGGGTCGTACAACTTCTTGTTAAAGGTACAATCCACCTTTGAAGAAAAAGTGCATACCGTGCACGGAACCGTTTTACTGGTGCGCTAGCCTATAAAGGTTCTAAGCCCGCTTTCCCTTGTGCTGATAGCTAGAGTCTATATTTACTAGAGGAAAACCACGGCAGCCCAATTGCATTTAACGGACGAATCTTCTTCAGTCCTGTTGCAGCATTAACTTCCTTGCGATGGCACCTACACTGATACGGAAAACATACGATTACAAAACAAAAAAAGCCCCGCCATTTACATGACGGGGCTAAATCTCAGTGCAAGCTGAGAGTCGTTAATTGATTAGTTAAACAAATCTTTGTCTAAGTTACTGTTTACTTTAATCTCTTCCCAATTTATGGTGATGTTTTGTGCACCAGAAATTTTAGACACTTTAGGGAACATGTACCCTTTTACTTCCTCATAATCCATTAAAGTGGTTATCGAAGTAAACTGCTGTCCTTGCGCTTCACCTGTTTGGATGGTTTGCACTTTTAAGCCAGTTTCCACATCAAAATACTCGGTAGAAACATCGCCATCGGTATCGGTAACTTCTATTACATAAGCGTCTTTACCATCTACCGGTTCTATACCTACCAATTCGGTTTTAAAGCCCCACTCGTCATACATAAACTCAGAGTGCATGGTAGCTTCGCGCTTTGCGGCTTCCAGCTCGTCTCCTTCCAATTCTTTGCGACCTGTTTGCATATTGATGCTGACCCCTTTAGAACCGTTGTAGGTTTGCTTTTGCACTACGTTCCCGTTAAACATTACGCTAGTAGCAGACATGTTTGGCGCTTTATTGTAAGAAACAAAGTCTAGGTTGGCAGTTTGGCCACCCATGCTAAGTTCTGCTTTACCCTTTTTGGTAATATCTTTAAGCTTCTTCAGTTTCTTATCGGCTTTTTTCTCCTCTTCAGTTACGGTGTAGGCCAACTTGTACTTTTTGTACACATCAGCTGCAGTCATACCTTCGGGTGCAGGCTTGCGTGTTACCGCATCGGCATCCTTTCCATAGAAATCGTAGAAAGCCACTTCAGAGTCGCTATCAAATTTCTTAAGGTTTTCAGCAACATCCTTATTTCCAACCACAACTACTAAGTTATCTTTTGGCTGGATGTACTTTTTAGCCATGGCCTGAACCTCTTCTACGGTTACCGAGCTCAAGCGGCTTAGGTAGTTCGCATAGTAATCTTCAGGAAGATTGTAACGCTCAGTGTTTAAAGCAAAACGAGCTACTGTCTGAGGAGACTCCAAGCTGCGTGCAAAACTCCCGTTCATGCTATTCTTTACCAAAGACAGGTCATCCGCAGAAACTTTCTCTTTGGATAAACGATCTAGTTCATATAAGAACTCGGTTACAGAAGAATCCGTTACCTCGTTTCTTACAGAGGCATACGCGGTAAAGTATCCAACATACTCATCAATATCAATGGTAGACCGTGCACCGTACGTGTAGCCTTTGTCCTCGCGAAGGTTTTGCATTAAACGACCGCTAAATACACCACCACCTAGAATGTTATTCATAACGCTGGCAGGAATTGCATCCGGAGAACCGGGCTTAAGATCGATAGGATAGGTAACGTTAATTACAGACTGAACCGCACCCGTTTTAGGCACAAAGCACACGTTTACACCTTCTGGGTCAGTTACTTCTGGCAAAGTAGTACTCGGTACCTCTTTTTTCTCCCAAGCGCCAAAGTACTTCTTGGCCTTCGCTTCTGCTTCTACTCTATTGATGTCTCCAACAATAACTAGGTAGGCAATGTTTGGACGGAAGTAGGTGTTGTAGAATTCCTTACAGGTTTCTACGGTTACATTTTTAACGGTTTCCTCGGTTTGGATTTCACCATAAGGGTGATCTGCTCCAAATTTTAAAACGTTAGAAACATTAGACATAATAGCATTAGGCTCCTCTTTGGCCGCAGCTAGGGCAGACAAGGTTTGCTTTTGAGCGCGATCTAGCTCATCCTGTGGAAAGCTTGGGTTTAATAACACATCCGAAACTATGGTCAATAGCTTATCGGTATGCTTGGTCAAAGACTGTGCATAAAAACCGTTGGCAGAGGTAGAGAAAGCGGCTCCAATAAAATCGATTTTCTCATCAATTTGTGCTTTTTCCATACTGGTTGTTCCGGTACGAAGTAATGAACCTGCCAACTCGGCATTTCCTGCCTTGTCTCCTTCTAGAAAAGGCGTGTAGTCCAGGGTTAAAGAGTAAGAGATAACAGGACGCTTATGATTCTCTACAAGAATCACCTTCAATCCATTATCTAGGGTAAACATTTCCGACTCTCCAATTTGAATTTTTGGTGCCGGGCCCGGTTCGGGTGCTTTTGATCTATCTACTTGCGCCACACTCGCAAAAGAGGCAGCCAAGAAAAGAAGTACAACGAATAAATTCTTCATAATAAAATGCTGTTTTCTAATTTTTAGTTGGCTTTTGATAGGTAATACAATACCACACGGTTCTCTTTCTTAAGGTACTTGTTGGCTACGCGCTTCATATCCGCTGGAGTCACCTTTCTGTAGCGCTCAATTTCAGTGTTTATCAAGTCTGCATCACCGTAGTACATGTGGTAATTAGCAAGGTTCTCAGCAACCCCAACTACTCTAGAGTTACCCGATACAAAGTTTGCCTCCACCTGGTTTTTAATTTTCTGGAGCTCTTTATCAGAAACCAACTCAGTTTGCAGCTTCTTTACCTCTTCGTCAATAATAGCTTCTGCCGCCTGAGGATCTACTCCAGAATTACAAATAGCAAAGCTTAAAGTAAGTCCTGGGTGCTCTAATCCTAGAGGAAAAACACCGGTTTGCAAGGCTACTTGCTCTTGGTCTACCAAGCGCTTATACAAACGAGAAGACTGACCGCTAGAAAGTAAAGTTCCTAACATTTCCATGGCGTAAGCATCGTCTGTGCCGGCAGCTGGAGAATGGTATGCTTGGATAACGGCAGGAAGTTGGATGTTATCGTAAACGGTGTCTCTAACTTCTGCTGTTTGCTTGGGTTCATTAATTTCTGGAACAGGAATAGTTTCTGAACCTTTCTTAATTCCGCCAAAGTACTTCTTAACCAGTTTTTTGGTTTCCGCTATGTCAATATCTCCTGCGATAGACAGTACCGCGTTATTCGGCACATAAAAGGTGTTGTAAAAATCCATAAACTCTGCATCAGTAGCAGCATTTAAGTGATCCATAGAACCAATAACCGACCAACGATATGGGTGCTTTTTGTAAGCGCGCTTAAAGGTTTCTTCAAGGATAGAGCCATATGGCGTATTATCCATACGCTGTCTACGCTCTTCCTTTACTACTTCGCGTTGGGTTTCAATACCTACGCTTTCCACTTTAGCGTGCATCAAACGCTCGCTTTCCAACCACAGGCCTAGCTCCAGTTGGTTGGATGGCAATACCTCATAGTAGAAAGTACGGTCTTGCGTTGTATTGGCATTAAGGACCCCCCCCGCATTTTCTATGTACTTATCAAACTCACCGCGGCCGATATTTTCCGATCCTTCGAACAATAAGTGCTCAAAGAAGTGTGCCATTCCGGTGCGTTCTGGATTTTCGTTTTTAGATCCTACATGGTACATAATGGTTACCGCAACCACCGGGGTAGAGTTGTCTTCGTGAAGGATTACGTGGAGACCATTGTCGAGGTCGTACTCCACAAAATCTATTTTTTTGGCTTGCGCCCAAGCACCAACCGTCAGTAAAGACAGTAGGGCTATCGAAAAGAGTTTCTTAGACATACAATTTTTGTTTAGCGCCCCAAAAATAAAAGGATTAGCGGGCTATGCTAATCCTTTTATACATAAGTGGTAAACAAAATGCTTGAATGCCTGCTACATCTTACAATCGGAGATTACCGTGTGGATGATTCCATCGAACTTAATCTTAAAGAACTCATCAAAAGCATCTTCTAAGGAAATGTTGTGATCTTTTAGGTAATTGGTAGTCAATAACGCATCCAAAAACCAACGGTCGGTTCCTACCATGATAGACACCTCAAAGTTCTTAAAGTATCCTTTGTTAATACCCTCTTCGTAGTACTTACCAATAACAAATTCGAATTGGTTGCGAAACATCTCTACGTAATCCCACATTTCAGGGTATGCTTCTCTTACGTCTTTTACCAATCTTGGTGAAATACTCGTTAACTGCTCCGCGTAGTATTTCATAGCTACATAATAGCGCTTGATGTATGGAATTTCTTGGTCGGTAAGAAACTCCTCGTACTTGCGTACGCGGTTAAGCAACATGGCAACCGCGGTTTGTACCATCTCATCTTTACTTTTGAAGTGATTATAGATGGTAGCTTTAGAAATGTTTAGGAGTTTCGCCACATCATCCATAGTGATGTTTCTAATTCCAGTACGTTCAAAGTGAACGATACATTCGTTAATCCATTTCTCGCGTTTTACCTCGTTACGACTACGTTTCTTGGCTATTGGTTTTCTTCCCATTTGCTAATTATTAGGGGTTCCTCTTTACTTTTTCGGCAACTAAGGTATAACTTAAAGTATAGATAAGAAGACTTTTTTAGGATATTTTAGTGCTCGACCTATTCACTGACTGGTATTCAGCAACTTTGGCCATATACGCAGAATTGCATGAAATGGATGGACTTGTCTATATTGTGGCCACTTTCCTGTAAAAAAACCGGTATGAGCGAGAATACAAAAAAAGGGGTCGATAAATCGAAACGCAAGGCTGATATCCTTGCTGCGGCAGAAAAAGTTTTCTTCCAACACGGAGTTACCGCTGCTTCCATGGACTCGGTTGCCAAACAGGCTAACGTTAGTAAAGGAACGCTTTATCTCTACTTTAAAAATAAAAACGCACTATACCGCGCTATTTTACGCAGAGCTTTTGAGACGCTAAACAGCTTTGTGCAGCACCATACCGATAAGGTTGCAGAAAACGGCAAAGCTAAAGTTATGGCTGCGGGAAGGGCCTACATTAACTTCTCTAAAGAATATCCCGGCTATTTTGACGCTATTCTACACTACGAAAATGATACCGTGGGTTTGGATAACGTTGAAACCGAATCCATGCGCAGCATGATAGCTGGGAACACCGTGCTAGAGACTTTAGCGGGTTTCATTAAAATGGGTATTGCAGATGGCAGTATTTCTTCTGAGCTGCACCCCCTAAAACAAGCACTACTACTATGGGGAAGCATCACCGGTATATTGCAAATGCTGCATTCCAAAAACCAACTTTTTAAGCATTACTACCAAATATCGGAGCAGGAAATCTTAGACGATTATTTTAGCAGCATCTTAAACTCTCTGTAGCGTGCATACTGTTTCCACTATCAAAATACGCGGGTATCACCTCGATGGCTACCAACACGTTAACAACGCGCGGTACTTGGAATTTATGGAAGAGGCTCGTTGGGACTACTTGGATAGCATCAAGGCAGTAACCTTCTTTCATCAGCAAAATCTGGCATTTGTAATTGTAAATATTAACATCGACTATAAGTACCCTGCTACCCAAGGCGATGAACTTCAAATAGAGACGCACCCCAGCAAAAAAGGAAATACAAGTTGGATATTCAATCAAATAGGATGCCTGAAAAAAAACCCCGACCGTATTGTATTTAAAGCACAGGTAACCTTTGTTTTGCTAGATAAAACTACCGGCAAACCGGTACGCGTGACTCCCGAAATGGAAGAACACCTATTACCCAACCCTACGGCATGAATCTTCCTGCAGTAGTAGCGCATAGAGGGGCTTCGGCATATGCCCCAGAAAACACCCTAGCTGCAGTGGACAAAGCGATAGCCATTGGTGTAGACTACATAGAGGTAGATGTGCGTTTGTCTCTGGATAATATTCCTGTTGTTATTCACGATGCCCGGGTAAACCGAACCACCAACGGCAAAGGGCGTGTGGTAACCCTACCCTACCCTAAAATAAAACGGTTGGATGCCGGTTCCTGGTTCGACCCTGTGTTTCACCAAGAGCGAATTCCCTCCTTAAATGAAGTGTTTAGACGCGCCTTGCCCCACACCAAATTACTAATAGAGCTAAAAGGCAGTCAGCTTGCGCAACCGCTTTTTGCCCGAAGATTATTAGAACTCGTAGAAAAATATGATGCCGAAAAAGCGGTAATCTTTCAGTCTTTTAACGCCAGCATTTTAAAATCACTAAGTCGTGAAAACCCACTGCTCAAGGTCAATCAGCTAGTAAATTACGCCAATCCTAAATCCAACTACTTTAGAGATCGCCTGCCCAAGGTGGGAAACATTTTTAGGTTGCAATACCATAGCGCGCTGAATCCAAACTACAAATGGGTAACCCCAGAATTTATAGAGAAGGTGCATGGCGAGGGTAAGAAAATATTTTGCTGGACCGTAGATGATCCGAAAGCCATGGAAAGCCTCTGTAAAATGGGGGTGGATGGAATTATAACCAATACACCAGACGTGCTGAAACAAGTATTAGCGGAAATCCAAGATAAAAACCCGAAGTAAGGGGATAATCCTACATTTGCAGGAAATAATTAGAATACATAGCAAGGCATGCAAGAGCTTTTGGCCAAACTCGATGAGCTGGTAAAGCAGGAGTTTAACAAAGAAGTAATTACCACGGGAAAGCAATGGGTAGAGGATCTAGACCAACATTATGCCCAGGAAAGAGACCGTGCACGAGAAGAATTCCTGAACGATGCTGAAAATGAGGCTGGTGATTTTGAGCACCGCCCAGATGAAAGCGAGAGACAGTTTCTTGAGTTAAAAACTAAGTTTCACGATAAGCGCAAAGCTTTTGCCGAGATGCGTGCACAGCAGGAAAAGGAAAACCTGCAAAAGAAGCAGCACATCATAGATCAGATTACCGCCATTCCTAGAGAAGAAGAGAATATCGGGAAAGCCTTTTCCGTATTTAAGGAGTTGCAGGAAAGCTGGAAGGAAATTGGCCGTGTGCCTGGTGATAAGCACAAAGACATCCAGAATGCTTACATGGCTGCGGTAGATTCTTTTTACTACCACATCAACATTTACCGCGATTTAAAAGTATTTGACCTTAAGAAAAACCTTGAGGCCAAGCAGGAAATTGTGTCTAAACTGGAAGTATTGGCAAAAGCCGATGCAGAAAACCTAGAAGAGAACGTAAAAAATCTGCAGCAAGAATGGTACGAAATAGGTCCCGTTCCGAAAGAGGATTTTGACGTTCTAAAGGCACAGTTTACCGCAGCACTAGACAAGGGCTACGAGATCATTAAAGACAAACGCCAAAAGCGCAAAGAACAGCTCTTAGCTAACCTGGATGTTAAAAAAGAGCTACTCGCCAAAGCGCAGCAATTAGCAGAAAACATTCCAACCTCTGCTAAAGCGTGGAATAAAGCTACAGACGCCATCAAGGAGCTACAACAGACTTGGAAAAATACTGGCTTCGGACCGCGCAAAGACAACGAAGAAATTTGGAAGGAATTTAGAGCGGCATGCGATGCATTTTTTGAAGCTAAAAGCGATTTTTACAAGGACTTCAAAAAGGAGTTGGCTTTAAACCAGACCCAAAAAGAAGAGCTGTGCGACCAAGCCGAAGTGCTAAAACTAAGCACCGACTGGCGTGAAACCACCAAGAAGATGATTGATCTTCAGAAAAAGTGGAAAAAAATTGGTCCAGCGCCGCAAAGTCAAGAACAAAAACTTTGGAAGCGCTTTAGAGGAGCTTGCGATGCATTTTTCGAAGCCAAAGAGCAACACCACAAGCAAGTAGAAAAAGACTTCGAAGAAAATCTTAAGCAGAAGCAAGAGCTCATTACCGAGTTGGAGGCCTTCAACCTGCCCTCCGAAAAATCGGAAGCGGTGGCCGTATTAAAAAAATTCTACAACCGTTGGACGGGTCTGGGCAAGGTGCCCAAAGACCACATTAAAGCGGTAAACGAAGGATTTCAAAAGGCATTTGATGCTAAAATGGAAGCGGCCGGACTGGATAAAAACGAGTTAGAACACAGTAAGTTTACCGCTCGTGTTACGGCATTGCTACAAGAAGAAGACTTTAAAAAGGCCCTGGCTAAGGAGCGCAAGTTTATCCAAGATAAAATTGAAGACTTTAAAAAGCAGGCTATCCAGTATGAGAATAACTTGGGCTTTTTCGGCAACGCCAAAAACAGCAACAACCCGCTCTTAGAGGAAGCCAAAAAGAAAATCAATACCACCAACAAAGCCATCGATCGCATGAAAGAGCAGGTGGATTACATCAATAAATCCATCCGCAAAAAAGAACGCGAATTGGCTGCTGCCAGCGAAGAAAAAACCGAAGCAGCTTCCGAAAAAGAAAGTGCATAGGTTTTTTAAAATAGCAGTTGTTTTGATACTCGCGCTAGCTGCCTCCGCAGCTAGCGCCCAAAACCTTACTGAAATATCATTCGGAGTTTTTAAGCTCGATGAAAAGGTATACTTCGCATCCGTTAAAAAGTTAAGCCCCGGACTGCCGTGGAAAGACGTAGTTCCAGCTGATGATATTACCAATGTAGGTGCCTTAAAACTACCCGTAGTGGTTTTTCCTGATTTTGAAGGGGAAGCCTTGCTCCACAGAGAAGGTGAAAAGCACCACCGCACCTTGCTAAAAGTAAGTGGAAAAAAGGCGTGTAAAGCCATGCTGCAGGATGCAGAAAGAACCTTGGGTAAGCAAAATGTTCCGTCTAGAGAAACTTCCAGCTACACCGAGTATACCTGGAAGTACGATGAAAACTTTGCCTTTAACGTAGCTACCTACCGCGTTACCAATAACCGGGAGTGCACCTTGCGTATCGAGAAATTGCGATAAGCGCTACTTCCCAAATTTCTTAGGAGGAAATATTTTCTTTTTGCGCTCATGAAAAGCGCCTCTGTAACTTGGATCTAATTTTTGCTTGTGCATATCCAGTGCGCGCTGCATCTGCTTCTCTTCACCGGGTAAAAACTCACGCTCGGTTACCGATACGGTAAGCTCATTCATGGGTATTCCAGTAAACGTTTCCAGGCCCTCTACAATAAACTCCTCGCCTGGGGTGTACAAGGTTATGGAAACTCCTGCCCTGCCCGCGCGTCCGGTACGTCCTGCGCGGTGGACATACTCTTGGTTGACCAAGGGAACATCAAAATTCACTACGTGGCTCACTGTGGGAATATCGATACCGCGTGCGCTCACATCGGTGGTTACCAAAACGCGTATGGCATCCTCCCTGAATTTTTTAAAGGTACTGGAGCGCGTGTTTTGCGATTTGTTGGCGTGCATCACCCCTACATCTTCTGCTAACTTCCGTTGTAAATACTTGGCCGTTTGATCTGCCGTTTCTTTGGTTCGGGTAAATACAATAACTTTCTCCACTCCATCTTGTACCACCCAATCCTCTAACCACGCCAGTTTCGTTAACCGATTTTTTAGCAAGCACTTAAACTGTTTGATACTGCTAGCAGGTTTGTGTTGCTTGCTTACACTAATGCGCAGCGGAAAATCTATAAAATCATCGGCAATTTGCTGTACCGTCTTTGGAAAAGTTGCTGTAAAAAGTAGCTTACGACATTTGGTAGGAACAACCTCTAACACTTGGTGAAGCTGACGTAAAAAGCCCATATCCATAAGCCGATCGGCCTCATCCAGGATAAGAAACTGTAATTTTTTGAGCGGTATTTGTCCTTCTAAATACAGCTCAGTGAATCGGCCTGGTGTACCAATAATGATATCCACACCTTCGCTCAAAACATGCCGTTGCTCTTTCTTAGCGGTTCCTCCGATAAGGCATGCAAATTTTAAATCGGTATAGGCCGCCAAAGCCTGCGCCATGCTGTGAATTTGCATGGCCAGTTCTTTAGTAGGAGCCAAAACCAATACCCGAGGATAGCTAGGCGAAGAACCTTTTAGCAATTGCATTACAGGCAGCATAAAGGCTGCCGTTTTTCCTGATCCCGTGGGCGCTGTAGCAATAAGCTGTTGCCCAGCCAGAATGGGCTTAATCGCCTTGCGCTGTATATCGGTAGGCTCGGTAAAACCCAAATCATCTATGGCATTTAAAAACTGCCGCTTTAACCCCAGGCTCTCGAAACTCACAACGCTTTTAATTTTTTATAAATGTCTCTGCAAATCCACGCATCGGTAGCTGCATAATAAATCTGTGCTTCACTTAATGCCTGGGCTTCCCAGTTGCTTATTTGTTGACGCTTGGAAATGGTAAACCCCAACAAGAGTGCCGATAGCTTTTTGGCTCCAATGCTTTCGAATCCTTTTTTCCGAGCCATTTTATTTAAATCTACCACATCTTTGGGGTGGATTTCTATACCTGCGCGCCTAATTTCTCGCCAGTCATCATCTAGCCCTATACCGCAAATTTTACCCGGATAGTCATTAAAAAATTGTACCAACGGACCTGGAAATCCGGTTTTATTGACGCGTACCAGGTACACCTCTTTGGGCGTTGCAAACTGAAGCAATGCAATGTTGTTGGGTTTGCCCTTCTTAAACTGAGGCTTAGATTCGGTATCAAACCCCAACATTTCATACCCTTGTAACTCCCGTACAACGGTAGTAATTGCTTTGGCATCTTCAACCACTACGATGGGGCCTTCGTAGTGCTTAATTTCAAAATCTTTGAGCGCTTCCTTACTAATCTCCTTATCCACCCGCACAGTATTAGGCCACTAAAATAACATTTACCACTGGGTGCGTGGATGTATTGCGAAGCTTTTGCACCTTTGCAGCCAAATTTTGTTCGCATTGGAAATTCAACAAACGGGTTTTAAAGACCTCCTCATTATAAAACCCAAAGTGTTTGGAGACGCTAGAGGGTACTTTTTTGAAAGCTTTAATGCACAGCGTTTTGCAGAAAAAACGGGTCTTGAACTCAATTTTGTGCAGGACAACGAATCCTTATCCCAGGAAGGCGTAGTGCGGGGACTGCATTTTCAAAATCCACCCCATGCACAAGACAAATTGGTGCGTGTAGCTACAGGTGCAGTATTGGATGTAGTGGTAGACCTGCGAAAAAGTGAACCCACCTATGGCAAATCTTTTGTTATTGAGTTAACCGAAGAAAACCAGTTGCAGTTTTTTGTTCCCAAAGGCTTTGCCCACGGCTTTGCAACACTGCGATCAAATACCCGTTTCCTATACAAGTGTACCGATTATTACCATCCTGAAACAGAAGACTGCCTGTTATACAACGATCCTGCCTTTAACATTGATTGGAAAGTAGACAGCCCGCTACTCAGTGATAAGGATAAAAAAGGACGTAGTTTTGCAACTTTTCAAAGCCCCTTCCAGTAACCTATGCTAAAGTTTATTTTAAAAACCATTTCTGCCATTATCTTACTGCTCCTCACTTGGAGCCTGTTTAACCTGTTTACCTTTTCTACAGTTGGAGAAGGCTCGAAATCGGAACATCAGAAAAACTTTAATCAAGATTATAAAATCTACTCCCTGAGTACCCCAAAGACCTTAAGTTTTGCGACAGAAGAGGTTCCTTTAAATCTTATGGATGTGCGCGAACGTCTAGATCGCGAATTGCTAGTAAACACCTACTGGCAAAGCCAAACCATGCTTTTTTTGAAGCGGGCCCACCGCCACTTCCCCATCATTGAGCAAATACTAAAGGCCAACAACGTGCCGGAAGACTTTAAGTATTTGGCCTTGATCGAAAGCGGCTTGCTAAACGTCATATCTCCTGCCGGTGCTACTGGTGTTTGGCAAATAATGAAACCTACGGGACGAGATTTTGGCTTAGAAATTAACAATGACGTAGACGAGCGCTACCATTTAGAAAAAGCAACCCAAGCGGCCTGCGAATATTTAAAAGAAGCATATGGCAAATTTGGCTCGTGGACCTTGGCCGCAGCCAGTTACAACATGGGGATGTCTGGGTTGGAAAACAGATTGGAAGAACAGAAAGTAAACAACTACTACGATCTACACCTCAATATAGAAACGGCACGCTACGTGTATCGAATCCTAGCGGTAAAGCAGATTCTAGAACATCCTACCGATTATGGTTTTACGTTTATCGGAGACCACCTTTACCCCGAAATTATGACACGGGATACCACGGTAAAAACAGAAATTAACGATTTGGCTGAGTTTGCGAAGCGCAAGCGCATAAACCTAAAGATTCTAAAAACGTTAAATCCCTGGTTGCAGTCGAATGCTTTGCCCAATAGCACTGGGAAAGAATATATATTGCAGCTGCCTGCGGGAGCGGTTACACTACACCCTGCCGATACCGCGGCTTTTGTTCCATTGGATAGTACGCAAGGGTAAGCACCTTACATGAAAAATAGATTTACGAGCGATGCCTACATTGAAGTTTCCGGTGCTCGGGAACACAATTTAAAGAACATTGACGTAAAAATTCCGCGTAACGCTTTTGTAGTCATTACAGGATTAAGCGGCAGCGGAAAATCTTCTTTAGCGTTCGACACCTTGTATGCCGAGGGTCAACGCAGATACATTGAAACCTTCTCGGCCTATGCGCGTCAGTTTTTAGGCAACCTAGAGCGGCCCAAAGTCGATCAAATAACAGGGCTCAGTCCTGTAATCTCCATAGAGCAAAAAACCGTGAGCAAAAACCCACGTTCTACCGTGGGCACTATCACAGAACTATACGACTTTTTGCGCCTACTCTATGCACGCGTGGCAACGGCTTACAGCTACAATACCGGAGAACCCATGGTACGGTATACCGAGGAAAAAATTGTAGCCCTGATAACCGAAACCTTCCAAGACAAGAAAATATACCTCATGGCTCCGCTCGTACAAGGCCGAAAAGGGCACTACCGCGAGCTGCTAACTTCCCTGCGAAAAAAAGGATTCTTAAAAGCGCGGATTGATGGAGAACTGGTGGATCTGGACGAAGCGAAACCGCTAGACCGTTTTAAGATACACGACATTGATGTGGTAGTAGACCGCATGCAGGTGAACGATAGCTACGCCAGTCGCATAAAAAAAGCCATTACCGAGTGTTTTAAGCAAGGCAAAGGCACGCTTAAAGTGTGGGACGAAACGGATGGAAAAGCGCACTTTTTCTCCAAAAAGTTAATGTGCCCCACTACTGGAATTGCTTACCCCGAGCCAGAGCCCAATACCTTTTCATTTAACTCGCCTTACGGGTACTGCCCCACGTGCAAGGGGCTTGGCTTTGCAGAAGTAAGCGATGCCGAGAAAATAATTCCAGACGCGAGTAAGTCCATTAAACAAGGGGGTATTGCTCCGCTGGGTAAGTACAAGGACAACTGGATTTACAAGCAAGTAACCGCTTTGGTAACAGAAGCTGGACACAAGCTCACGGACCCTATAGATTCTCTACCAAACTCATTGGTAAAGACCCTACTCAGCGGTACAGACAAAAAAGTTTCCATCAAAAGCAGTGTAGGTTTAAAAGAATACCAGACCAACTACGAGGGTATAGAAACCTTTGTATTGCGTCAATATCGCGAGGCCGATAATCCCAAGATTCACCGATGGGCAAAAGATTTTCTTAAGACCATCTCCTGCCCAAGCTGCGAAGGCAAAAAACTCAAAAAGGAGTCGCTGCACTTTAAAATTCAAGGCCACCATATTGCCGATGTGGTGAACCTAGACCTCAACGAGCTGCAAACATGGTTGGATGATACCGAGAAGCACCTGAATAAGGACCAGCTTAAAATTGCAGGAGAAATACTTAAGGAAATCAATAAGCGACTATTTTTCCTGCTGGATGTAGGTTTGGGATACCTTACGCTAGACCGTGGCTCCAAAACACTCAGTGGCGGTGAAGCACAACGCATACGACTGGCCACACAAATTGGAACACAACTTGTTGGTGTGCTCTACATTTTGGATGAACCCAGCATAGGCCTGCACCAACGCGACAACCACAAACTCATTACCAGCTTGAAAAAGCTCCGCGACTTAGGCAATACGGTAATGGTAGTGGAGCACGATAAGGAAACTATGGAAGAAGCCGACCACATTATAGACATTGGTCCATTGGCTGGAGTAAATGGTGGACATGTGGTAGCGCAAGGCGCTTACAAAGAGCTTTTAAAAGCAAATACGCTGACTACAAAATACCTCAGTGGGGGTATGCAAATTTTACCTCCCAAAGAAATCCGCAAGGGCAACGGAAAAAAACTGACACTTACAGGTGCCACTGGGCATAACTTAAAGGACGTAAAACTAAGCTTGCCCTTGGGCAAACTCATTTGTGTTTCTGGAGTAAGCGGAAGCGGTAAATCCAGTCTGATAAACCAAACCCTCTACCCTGCCCTACACAACGAGTACTACAAAGCCTCCAAAGATGTATTACCGTATAAGCGCATTACGGGGCTAAAAAATATTGACAAGGTTATTGATATAGACCAATCGCCCATTGGGCGCACACCGCGCTCTAATCCAGCCACATACACCAAGGTATTTGATGAAATCAGAGCCTTGTTTGCCGAAATTCCCGAAGCAAAAATTAGAGGCTACAAGGCAGGGCGATTCTCTTTTAATACCAAAGGTGGGCGCTGCGAAACCTGCGAAGGCGGAGGTATCCGGAAAATTGAGATGAATTTCCTGCCCGATGTTTATGTAAAGTGCGAAACCTGCCAGGGCAAGCGTTACGACAGAGAAACCCTGGAAATACGGTACAAGGGCCACTCCATTTCCGATATCCTGGAAATGACGATCAACAATGCGTTGCAATTCTTTGAGCACCAGCCCCGGATTGCAAGAAAACTGCAAACCTTGGTTGACGTAGGTCTGGGTTACCTAACTCTGGGGCAACAAAGCACCACCCTCTCGGGAGGTGAAGCCCAACGGATAAAGCTGGCAAGTGAACTCAGTAAACGCGATACCGGCAAAACCCTGTATATTTTGGATGAGCCCACTACAGGGCTACACTTCGAAGATATTCGTATGTTGATTTCCGTACTAAACAGGCTGGTAGACCATGGCAATACCGTGGTTGTTATTGAACACAATCTGGATATTTTAAAGGTAGCCGATCACCTCATTGATATGGGCCCCGAAGGTGGAAATGCTGGAGGGCAGATCATAGCAGAAGGAAGCCCAGCCGAGGTAATAAAAAACAAAAACTCGGTAACTGCCCCCTTTTTAAAGAAAGAATTTGAACTGGTAACCCCATAAATATATGGCAGCGAAAAAACCCGAAAAGCGCGACCGCATTATAGAGGCATTTGAAAATAAGTCCTGGAATGACATAAAAACCAACGACAGTTGGGCCATTTTTAAAATTATGGCCGAGTTCGTAGAGGGCTTTGAGAAAATGTCTAAGATAAACCCTTCGGTTTCCATCTTTGGCTCGGCACGTACCGAACCCGATGACCTCAATTACATACTGGCCGAAGACATTGCCTTTAGGCTCACCCAAAAGGGATACGGTGTTATCACCGGAGGTGGCCCAGGTATTATGGAAGCCGCCAACAAAGGCGCCAACAAAGGTAAAGGTACTAGCGTAGGCTTAAATATAGAGCTGCCCTTTGAGCAAGAAAGCAATCCGTTTATAGACAACGACAAATTGCTGAACTTTGACTACTTCTTCGTGCGTAAAGTAATGTTTGTGAAATACAGCCAAGGCTTCATTGTTTTGCCTGGCGGATTTGGTACGTTAGATGAACTTTTTGAAGCCATGACCTTAATCCAAACCCACAAGATTGGGCAGTTTCCCATTATCTTAGTGGGCAAAGAATATTGGCAGGGACTTATGGATTGGCTCAACAGTACCGTGTTAGAGAAGTTCCACAACATTAGCCCCTCCGATATGCATTTGTTTAAACTGGTAGATAGTGCCGAGGAAGCCGTTAAAAACATAGACGATTTCTACAACACCTATCTCCACACCCCGAACTTTTAATGCGTTACGGTATTTTATGCATAGGCCTGTTATTTTGCTTTTTATCCCAAGCCCAGTACCAGCGTTCGCTGGAGCAAGGCGATAAGAACCGGGAAAAGCTGCAGCTTAACGGAGCCTTATTAAAATACCTAAAAGCCTATGAAGATTCGGCATCGGTAGAAGTTATACAACGCATAGCCGATACTTACTACGACTTACAAGAGTGGGACAAAGCCGAAGAATGGTACTACCAAATTCTCATGTCCCCATACCAGGAGTCTCAACACTATATTGATTACATTACCTGTTTGGCTTTCCAGGGAAAACAAGAACGCAGTGTAACATTTTTAGGCTACTTGCAAGACTACTTCCCTGATTATGAGGTAGATCCTCGTTTTAAGTTTTGGCTGGAGAAAAAATTCTCCGATCCTTGCCGGCCCGATAAAACCAAAAACAGCAGAATTTCCTACTGCATAGATTTCGATATTTCGCTCAGTGTAGATAGCAACAACACAAGCGTACACTTCATTTGGAATTTTGATGACGGTACCGAAAAACAAGGTGTGCGGCTAAAGCACTGTTTTAAAACGGCCGGTAACCACCAGGTCACACTGACCTCGGTAGACAGCTCTTTGGGCCATACCCGTACCTCCGATACCACATTTACCGTTAGCTTTGTAGAAGAAGCCAGTTTTAAAGTAAATGGAAACACAACGGTAGGAAGGCCGGTTAATTTCTATGCTTACAATTTGCGACAACACCCCGATTACTACGGAATGGTTTGGGAAATAAGCGATGGCACCTTACATTACAAAGAAGCTTTTGTGCATGAATTTTTCCAACCTGGAACCTATTCCATTATTTTGCACGTTTTCGGCAAAAATGCCAACAACGAAATTTATCAGGTAGCGTGTTTAACCCAAGACTACACCATAAGGCGTGGAGACTAGCATGTTGGTTCATGCTCTTTCAAGTGGGCTTGTTTGCGCAAACCATACCCAACAGTGGAGAAAATATCGATTACCTAAGCACCTTCGGTTCAGATGCCGAAGGCCAATGGGGAGATAACGACCACATACAAATTGTTTTTTTTCTTATTCCACGCGATTACCAAAAACCGGTATATATCCGCGTTTTCGACCCCGATTGCGGTGGCCAACACGACCTGCTTACCGAGGCCCCGTGGGATACGCGAACCAACTTTAGCATTTATGGCGGTGCGCAAGCCCACTCGGAAAAAGATGCACAACGACACGAACCAGGCCCCAATTACCGCTCTGGGAACCTGCTCCTTAGCCTAGAATTCTCAAGCACCACCGGTGATGATGAATGGTACACGCTGGGCCCCTTTAACCCCGCAGAAGGCGAGTTTTCTAGAGAGCTGGGCGGATACATTTTTAAAGTAATCGTGAATGGAGTAAGCGGAAATGATGGCAACGCATACAAACTCTCTTTAAGTACCAGTAAGGATGCCAACATACCCGTGCCCGGGGGTAATGCGTTTACCTACAATTATACCTTTAGACTCAAAGTGGCAAAGGATGCGGTGGCACACATTTACCCTTTTATTGATGACAAGGTGGTCTCCTTTAAGCAGTACAATTTTGATTTTGATAACGAGGGCGAAATAAAACTGTACTCCGTAACCAAAAATGGGCATATCCTAGCTATGTCGGGCGAAAACGAGCTCAGCTTTTCCGAACACCAAGTAGACCCGAAGGAGCGTGGAAAATCTATGGACATCCAGATTACCAAATCGGAGAACCGCGTCAATGATATGACCTTCTATATTTTAAACCAATACAACGAGGCCATTCCCTTTTTTGCCATCCCAATAGGTGGAGTTCCGAAATACTCTTTTAATATTGATGTGAAATACGATTACGTCAATCAAAAAAGGTCTTATTAGTGCGCTATTTCCTAGTACTTGCTTTTGTGTGGATGTGCCATTGCGCTTGGGGCCAGGAAATGGCGGTATACCCTACATCGTACAATGCGCAATCCAAGGCGGCTTTTATTTACGACATCCACGTTGATAGCCAGGCTGTAGCGTGGTTTGCTACGGGGCAAGGTTTATTGCAAAAAACTATCAATACCGATACCCTCATTCAGCATCCGCAGAAAACTTATCGCAGCAATTTTGTTACCAGCATAGGCCACACAAAGCGCTCCTTGTATTGCGGTTTTTTTGATGGCACCGTGTATCGGGTAGAAAATCTATCGTTTTCCGATTCCCTTTTTTCTACGCACAAGGAGGTATTGGCCCTAGCCGCTAAAGAGACTTCTGTTTACGCAGCAACCACAGAAGCAGTTTGGGTGTATGATTTCAAGACGAAAAAACCACAGCAACTCCCCCTTCCTTCCAACGTGCTGGTGCGCGATCTTGCGTTGTGGAATGGAGGCTTATATATAGCTACGAATTCGGGCTTGTTTGTTTGGAAAGAAGCAGAAGCCCAACAAGTGCAAAAAGGCAACTTTTTGGATCTCAGTCAAAATGAATCCAGCTTGTTGGCTACCACCTACGAAAATATCTGGGATATCTCCCCCAGCGATAACGTCACGAAGCGGTGTAGCTTTGATAGTCGCCTCGCTGTTAACGAAGTTCATGGTATATGCGTATTGCCCGAGTGGCAGCAATATATTTTGGCAACCAACGAGGGCCTAGTACAAATAGACTGGCAAGGAGGGGTAAAACAGAGCACCACTAGGCTCAGTGAGACCGGCACAGCCGTTAATGCAATTGCTAAAAGCGGCCCCACCCTATGGCTGGGTACTTATGGCGATGGCATTTGGTATGCTACGCCTGCTTTTGCTCCTACCTATTTATCCCTCGTAAGCCAGTTTCACTCCAGCTCCAACTCTTGGGCCTCACTATCGAAAACTGGAGTGCTAGAAAAAGGCACAGGTACTCTGTTTGGGAGTGCAGGTTACCAGCACTCGCTACCCCGACTGCAAGACTTTTGCTTCAAGGGGGATAGTATTTTAGGGATACGAGGAAACCAGCTTTACGTGGTTACGGCAAAAGGCACCGGAGCCATAACCCTCCCTTTTGAGCCCGAAACGGTCTTGGATATGCTTGCTATTAATCGAGATACGCTAGCTATATCCGTACAGTACCAAGGGGTATATTTCTATTCCATGAAGAAGCGCAGCGTGGTGCAACAGCTAACAACCAAAAATGGCTTACTGCATAACGACATTATTCAGCTTCTAAACACCCCAGAGGGACTCTTCTTTTTATCACGCGAATCGGGCATTTCAAAGCAAATGCCTAAAGGAGATTGGCATTATTATACCACAGCTAACGGTTTACCCTCCATGGAAAACACCGCTATAGCCTACGATGGAAAGCAAATATGGATTAGCTCCGAAGGAGGTGGATTGGCCACGTTAGAAGATGACCGAATAACGAAAGTAACCCTTACCCAGTCTACCGAACCAGAATATTACTACGGAGTTCTTGCCAAGGAAAACGGAGTTTGGTTTTACAGTAGAGAACGCGTTTTCCAAATCAAGAACCAGCAATTACAGTCGCTCCCCATCCCGAGCTTTGCTCGCTCCGTAGTACCTTTTGAAGGCCCGCTACAATACACAGCAGACAACATTATAATCCCTTGCTACACAGGACATATAGCGGTACCCTTACAAAGTTTCGATGTTACCAACATGTACCCTGCCCAATACAATGCCACTCGAGTTTACTCCAACCTCAGTGGTACTTTCAACAATGGTGAGAGCCTTCCCAGCGGGAATCACGAAATAACAATCCGCATCCACAAACAGTCGAAATACCCCAACCACTACGATAAAATCATTTACCAACTCGAAGGCTACCACACGCAGTGGCAAAGCACTTCCGGTGCGGCAATTACCATCCCCTCCGTACGGTCTGGTAACTACCGCTTGCTTATTAAAGACTACGACCGCACCCTTAGTATTTTGCAATTTGAAGTGGCCATACCCATATGGCGGAGACCTTGGTTTGTGGCCATTGCTTTAATTCTCATTGGCTTGCTGTACGTACTGCTTATCCGCTTTCGCACACAGCGCTTAAAAGCTCAAAATGCAGCTCTTGAAGCTTTGGTTGCCGAGCGCACTAAAGATTTGGCCGAGCGCAACACCGAGTTACAACAATTTACCTATGCCATTAGCCACGACCTAAAGAATCCTGCCGCCAATATTAATTTCTTAGTCGAAGCCATCCACGAAGATTTTAAAGATGAGCTAAGTAAGGAAGTGCAACTCTATTTAAAACAACTGGCCAAGGCAGGAAATAAACTGTACAGCAATTTGTTGGATTTACTGGAAGTTCTGAAGAATGTTAATGCGGGAGAACTGCCTAAAGAAAATGTTTCTATTAGCAAAGTAATCGAAGGGATTAAAGACGAAATATCCAGCCAAATTGAAGCGTGTGATGCAAAAATTCAAGTAGACCTACCCCACTTTGACACGCTGTACTACAACAAGGTAAACCTGCACAGCGTGCTGTATAACCTTATTAGCAACGGCATCAAGTACAGGCGTGAGGATACGACACCCAAGGTAAAAATTCAATCTTTTGAAAATAAGGGATACTTGGGGTTAACGATATCCGACAACGGATTGGGTATGGACCTTGAGGCCAACAAGGAAATGCTTTTTGGGTTATTCAAGCGCTTCCACGATCACGTAGAGGGTTCTGGGGTAGGCTTGTATCTGGTAAATGCGGTAGTAGAGAAAAACGGAGGTCGGATCGAAGTAGATAGCACCGTGGGCAAAGGCACCACGTTTACACTGTATTTAGTTCCAAAAACTCCTTAAAAACGTCTTCGGTTAGCGGCTTGGTTTCAAAACGTTGTATGTTGTAAGCCTCTAATTCCTTTCGTACCGCATCTACATCGGAAGAACCCATCATGACCATAATATTGTGGTTTTCCAACGTTCCTGCCTTATCCAGTTCACGCACCACGTTAAGCCCGTTTACCACAGGCATATTTACGTCTAACACAATATTGGCATGTTCATACTCCTGGATTACATCCAGAAGCTCCTGCCCATCCTTACAATACTGTGCTTTTATGTCCATCTTCTTGGCCAACCGTTGGTACAAAAACAAGGTCACCTCATCATCATCAACAAAAAAGGTATTTTGGCTCGCGTTTCCCATAAGTACAAACTTAGCAAGCACAGGTAAAATCGCAACAAACCTGTGTTGAATTGGTTGGATATAAAGCGAAAATCACATATTCGACAAACTACCGCTTAACCTTAATTAACAGGGCTTAGCGGGTGATTTTACGTTTATTGACCCACCACACTTTGTGAAGAAAATTGGAAGTATGATAAAAAGTATTGTTAGCACCCTTTTCCTATCTCTTGTTTTAGTATTTCACTCTCATGCGCAGGACCCGGCACAGCTCGAGTTGCAGTTTAAAAAATTCAACACCCTGTTGTATCAATTGGAACGTAACTATGTAGACACGATAGATGCTGCCGATCTTGTAGAACAGAGCATTGTAAAAATGCTGCAGGAATTAGACCCCCACTCGGTGTATATCCCGAAGGAAGAATTGCAAAAAATGAACGAGCCACTAGAAGGTAATTTCGAAGGTATCGGTATTCAGTTCAACATATTGAAAGATACGATAACCGTGGTGAGTCCTATTCCGGGTGGACCTAGCGAACGCTTGGGTATTAGAGCCAGCGACCGCATTGTGACCATAGAAGAAGAAAACGTGGCAGGTATTGGCATTACCAACTCCATGGTTGTAGACCGTTTACGCGGCAAAAAAGGAACGGTAGTTAATGTGGCCATAAAGCGTAAAGGCGAAAACGATTTATTGGACTTTGCTATTACCCGCGATGAGATACCCATTTTTAGTGTGGATGCCTCTATCATGGAAGACGATAAAACAGGCTATATTAAAATCAACCGTTTTTCTGCCAAGACAGCCGAAGAGTTTCGCGATGCTTTAGCTGAGCTTAAAGAGCAGGGCATGGAAAATTTAATTTTAGACCTACAAGGCAACGGAGGGGGCTATTTGCGTGCTGCTGTGGATGTTGCAGACGAACTGTTATCTGGAAACAAGTTACTGGTATACACCGAAGGGCGCACCCAACCTCGACAAGACCAGCGTGCAGACTACAAAGGAGCTTTTGAAGAAGGCAATCTTATTATATTAGTAGATGAAGGCTCAGCTTCTGCCTCTGAAATTGTTGCTGGTGCGGTACAAGACTGGGATCGCGGTATGATTATCGGTCGCAGAACATTCGGAAAAGGCTTGGTTCAAAAACCGTACATGCTTCCCGATGGATCTGCAGTACGCTTAACCGTTAGCCGCTACCATACCCCTAGCGGTAGATGCATCCAAAAGCCTTACGAAGATGGCGTAGAGGACTACTACAAAGAGCGTTTTGAGCGCTACAAAAACGGAGAGATGTTTAGCATGGACAGCATTTCCTTTCCCGATTCTTTAAAATTCTCAACCTCGAGAGACCGCGTTGTGTATGGTGGTGGAGGAATTATGCCCGATGTGTTTGTACCTTTTGATACTTCGGAAACCTCGGGCTACTTCTCTAATTTGGTGCGCAAGGGAATCATAAACAGCTACGCACTAAGCTATGCCGATGCCAAAAGGAAAAAGCTAAAACGTACCTACCCGGACTACAAAGCCTTCAAAAAGGATTTTAAGATAGACCAAGAAATTACCGATGCCATTATTGCAGAAGCCGAGAAAGAAATGATCTCTTTTAACGAAGAGGACTTTAAAAAATCGGAACACGCCATAACCATACGCTTTAAAGCACTGGTGGCCAGAACGCTATATGAAAGTGAAGCCTTCTATTACATCATAAATGACATTAACGAATCCTACCAAAAGGCTTTGGAAGTACTGGAAGATGGGACCTATAAGAAATTGAACTTAGCAGAATTTAAGAAGTAGCATTGACTAAGGATTTACTAGTTTTGCCTGCGAATTAAAAATTATCCCACTACTATGAATAAGGAGAACATTAAAATTGGCTTGTTAGCGGTTATCGCTTTGGTTTTGGTTGTAGATGCTTTCTTTTTGGAAGACAACGGTAGCTCTTACCAAAGAACCAATGTATCTGCTGCAAAACCAACTAGCAACTTGGTAGCAAACAACAGCGCATCTAGCACTGCAGATGTAGTTCCAACACCAGAAAAAACAGAGCCTTCATTACCCGCAACTACCATGTCTTTTGCGGAAATGGCGCACGATTTTGGAACCATTAAGCAAGACACAGAAAACAAAAAGGTATTTACCTTTACCAATACGGGTAATGAACCATTGGTGATCTCGAATGCCGTTGGATCTTGCGGATGTACAGTACCCGCTTACCCGAAAGAGCCTATCGCTCCAGGAAAGACCGGAGAAATTGAAGTGGTATACAAGCCTGGAAAACAAAAAGGTTCTCAGAACAAAACAGTTACCATTACTGCAAATACCGAACCTAAAACTACACGTTTAAGCATCTCTGCTAACGTTGAAGAGGTATAAAGCAAGTATTTTAACACTAGCCATAAAAAAGCCCGGCTGCAAATGCAGCCGGGCTTTTTTTGTTTTACAGTTTGGAGTTATGCTTCTTTCGGCAGGATGTAATCCAGCTCCTCGGCAATTTTCCAATCTTTTTCGGTAACCATATTGCCGGCATCGTGCGTGGTAAGGCGCAAGGTTACTTTGTTATACACATTAATGATTTCCGGATGATGGTTGTGGCGGTCGGCCAACATCCCTACCTGAACAATGATAGCCATTGCCTCTGGAAAGCTAGTGCATACTATGGTACGTTCTAAACAATGTTTCTTTTCTTCCCACATAAATTTTGAATCGTTTTTGGGTATTCGGTTTATGGTTTATTATTCGGTTTTAGGGGCAAGGCCAGCCTTGCCCCTCACTTTTCGCTATTCACTGATCGAACTTACTAATTCCATTTCTTCAATCAAATGGGGTGCATTGGCATATTTGTCCACAATAAACAATATGTAACGCATATCTACTGCAATATTGCGGCAAATGTCTGGGTCGAACATAATATCGCTCATGGTAGACTCCCAACTTCTATCGAAGTTTAAGCCAATAAGGTGTCCCTTACCGTTAATCACGGGAGAACCTGAATTTCCACCCGAGGTATGGTTGCTGGAGGTAAAGCACACCACCAACTCTCCGTTGGCATTGGCATAAGGACCAAAATCTTTTGCCTTGCCTAACTCCAGTAAACGGTCTGGTAAATCGAAGTCGCGATCTCCAGGAATATACTTTGCCAAAAGACCCGCCATGGTAGTTTGCGGTTCATAAATCACGCCATCTTTGGGTTCAGATCCTTCCACTTTTCCATAACTGAGACGCAAGGTCGAATTGGCATCCGGCCATGGGTTGGTCTCTGGGAACATATCCAAAATTCCAGCAACATAGGCCTGTTTTAACCCTTCTTTCTCTTCTCCCATAACCTCGTACTCTGGAGCTATGGCTTCAAAATATTGCTGATACATGGCTTTCATAGCTTCGAATACGGGATCTTTAAACAGCTTTTTCAAACCTGCATCTCCGGGCTTACTGAGTACCTCTTTCAGAGTTACCTCAGAGGTAAACACCGTTTTCTCATACAGCTTTTTCGCCCAATTCTCGAGTTCGGTAACAGAAGTTTCCTGCATCCAACTGGGTTGGTATTTGGGCAATAAGTTCTCCTTTACTAAAGGAAGCTGTGCCAGCATTACCTGAAGATCTACTTGAGCATCGTAGTCCTTAAAAAAGCCCGGCAATCTACCCGACAACTGCTCTTTTAGTACTTCCAACTCTGTATCTCCGGCGCCAGCTTCAAACTGTTCTTTCAACTTATCAAAACCGTAAGCAAAACGCATTATTTCTGCACCTCTGTAGATAAATTCAATAAAAATATTTCGTGCTAAAGTTATCTCTGCCGCCTTTTCCTCATACTGCAGCAAGCTTTGCAAGGCATCTTGGTACTTTAAATTGCCCGTTTCATCTGCCCGCTTCATGTAGGCTTTTTCAAAAGCTGCTTTTTTAGCTACGGCATTAAACATGCGCAACCCTCTACTTTGTCCGCGCCACTTTTTCCAGGCGTTACTAATACCTGATTGCTTGGCAGCGTATTGTATCCGCGTTTTGTCGGAAGCGGCCATAGCCTCATTAATCACTTCTAAACTCGCGTCCCGCATAGCGATGCGAACAGGGTTGAGTACATCGGTAATAAATTGGGTTTCTGAAGAAGTAGCAAAGTGGTTGGTACTTCCGGGAAATCCATATACCATGGCAAAATCTCCGTCATCGCTTCCTTGCATAGATATGGGCAAGTATTCTTTAGGAGTGAACGGAACGTTGTCTTCGCTGTAGGCTGCGGGCTCGTTGTTGGCATCTGCGTAAATGCGAAACATCGAAAAATCGCCTGTGTGGCGTGGCCATATCCAGTTATCGGTATCCCCCCCAAATTTACCGACTGCGGAGGGAGGTGCTCCTACCAAACGTACATCATTGTATGTTTTTGTGCGGATGAGAAAATATTGGTTGCCGTAATAAAAGGCGCGTACGTAAGCCTGTATTCCTTCTTCTGCATTGGCATTTTCGGTTACCTCGGCAATGTTTCTTCGCAATACGGGCTCCGGGTTTTCTAGGTCTGCTGTGCCCGCAAAAACTTGCTGAGTTACATCCTCTATGGAAACAATAAAGGTGGCAAAGAGGCTGGGATTAGCAAGCTCTTCGCTTTTGTTCTTTGCCCAAAAACCATGGGTTAACAAATCGTTGTCGACTGAACTGTGCGACTGTATGGAACCATAACCACAGTGGTGGTTGGTAAGCACCAATCCTTGATCGGAAATGATTTCACCGGTGCAAAAGCCACCAAAATGTACAATAGCATCTTTAAGCGAACTTTGGTTTACTGCGTAGATGTCGTCTGCAGATAGTTTAAGTCCGAGCTGTTTCATTTGCGGCTCATTCAGCGACTTAAGCAATGCAGGAATCCACATACCCTCATGGGCCGATACACTCCAGACTGCAATCCAAAAACTCAATAAGATTAGTGTTCTTTTTACCATGTTTAGTTTGTATTATTGATATTAAAATTTAGAGCCAACATTTTTCCAAAGGAACCGTCTTAAAAATGCTTCGTTAATTACAACAGCCTCCTCGGCCGCTAATATGACTAAATATTTGCCAAAGCTTCCCCTCTTTTTTACCATCGGTTTACTCTGGTTAAGCTTGGTGGGAAATGCGCAGTGGCAGTTCAAGGAAAACAAAGGACAATGGCCCAGCCAAGTGGCATACGCAGCCCAGGTTCCCAACGGGCAAGTTTACTTTGAAGACAACACCTTTACTTTTGATTTTTACCTTTTTGAGGAAGGCAGCAAGCGCTACTTTGGACAAGAGCGCACCCAGAAGGCCTCTTCCTCCCAACCGCACAACCACCCCCATGGCCCACATGGACCACCACCTACGGGTAAATTTGCGTACAAACTCCAATTTAAAGGCGCACAAACACCCAAAATATCCTCTGAATCTACAGCACTAACTGGTGTAAGCAATTATTTTTTAGGAAACGACCCTAGCCGCTGGGCCTCCAACGTTAGAGCCTTTCCTGACTTAAAATACACCAATTTATACCCCGGTATCAACGTAGAACTGCGTGGTGTGGGAAATGCCTTGAAATACGATTTCATTTGCCAGCCGGGTAGTAACCCCCAACAAATACGTATTGCAGCCGATGGTTTTGAACGCTTTACCATAAAAGACGGTAAGGCACACTATACCCACCCCAAATTTAATGTAGTAGAATCCATACCGATAACCTATCAGATTATTGACGGAGACACGGTAAAGATAGCCTGCTCTTTTAGGCAGCTCAATGACGGATCCATTGGCTTTAAAATAGGAAGCTACGACAGCACGCGCGCCTTGGTCATTGACCCAGCGCTTATTTTCTCCACCTATTCAGGTTCCTTCTCGGATAATTTTGGTTTTACCGCAACCTATGATAATGAGGGGTTTCTATATGGGGGAGGAAATGTTTATGGTAATCGATACCCTGTGACTACCGGAGCCTACGATGAGTCCTATAATAGTTCTAGCACAGCACAGTTTGACGTAGTTATTACCAAGTTTGACACCACCGGCTCTTCTTTGGTCTACAGTACCTATTTGGGTGGATCTGACAAGGAGCAGCCCCATAGTATGGTGGTAAACGAGTTTGGTCAATTGTATGTCTTTGGAACTACTGGATCGAATGACTTTCCTACCACACCAGGCGCTTACGATCGTATTTTTGCCGGAGGGCCTTACACCGTGTTTCGGTATGGTGAAGATTTTGTAGGACCGCGTTTTGAAAATGGCTTGGACATTTTCGTGGCGATGCTATCGGGTGAAGGAGATCAATTGTTAAACTCCACATTCCTGGGTGGCGATGAGAATGATGGTATCAACGGTTTTAAGGAAGAAACGGGACCACCCTACAGTTTTATTCCTCCGACAAACTATAACTATGCCGATGAATTCCGTGGGGAAATAGATATTGACCCACAGGGTCGGGTATACATAGCTTCCAGTACCTTTTCTCCCGATTTCCCGGTTACGAGTGATGCTTTCCAAAGCACCTTTCACCCCAGTAATGGAAACACCAATGCCGATGGTATCATAACCATATTAAACGCAGATTTAAGTGCTCTGAATTACAGCACCTTCTTCGGAGGAGCGGGCTTTGATGTATTGCACTCCATCGCTATTAAGGAGGATGAATTTGTAGTTTGCGGAGGCTCTACGAGCAGCCAGATTGCTGTACCGGCCAATAAAATTGGTTTCCAGGGAAGTAATGGTGGAGATGCTGATGGAATTATTGCCGGCTTTGACAGAGGGTCTAAAACGCTAAATCATTTTAACTTTTTAGGTACCTCTGAATACGATCAAACGCTATTTGTTGAGTACGATAAAGAGGATTTTATTTACGTGCTGGGACAAACGCAAGAAACGGGTAATTACTTTGATCGGGGGAATCCTGGGTACATCAATCCAGGAGCCGGAATTTTTGTTACCAAGATTAGTGCTGATGGTCAAACACGATTGCTCAGCAGCACCGTAGGAGACCAAAACGGAACCACTGGAAAAGGAACGCCACGCATATCTCCCACCGCATTTTTGATAGACAACTGCCAACGGATCTATATTTCGGGATGGGCCAATAATTTTGGAGATGTATATCCTGGCTTTAATGTATCTGGATTAGAACTTACTGAAGATCCTTATGGCCTAACCAATAGCGAAAGCGAGCAATACCTATCCGTCTTTGCACCCGATATGCAACAACTGGTATTTGCTACTCTAATTGGTGACCCAAGTGCTGGAGAACACGTAGATGGAGGAACCAGCCGTTTTGATAAAAAAGGCATTGTATACCAAGCAATATGTGGTAGTTGTGGAGGTAGCAGCTCCTTTCCTACAACAAGCGATGCCTTTAGCAGATCGAACAACTCGGGTAACTGCAACCTTACCGTTTTTAAGTATGACTTAGAGCCCCCAATTGTAACGGCCGATTTTAGAATACCGGACCCGGGATGCCAAGAGTTTGCTTCGTACACCTTTAACAACTTATCCACCCCAGCAGATATTTACCGTTGGACCTTGCCCGATGGCAGCGTGGTTGAAGAATTTAGCCCCAGCTATACGTTCAATGGACCCGGTATTTACGAAGTAACACTCAAGGCCATAAACCCCGAGGCCTGCAACTTAGAAGATTCCATTACAAAGTCCTTTACCTATGTGGTTGGAGGTAACTTTGAGATCAACGATACCGTACTATGCGAGGGTGGATCCGTAAACATCGGCCCAGACCTAGATGGCTTGCCCGTAAACAACTTTGAGTGGGACGCCCACCCCGATATTAACGATGTAAATAACAGAAACCCTACAGTAACACCAAATTCCGATGCCGTGTATACGGCTCGAGTTACAATACTAGACTGCGAGATTGTTTACAACTACCGGGTATCGGTAGAAGACTTTGAGCCCGATGCACCTAGCGACATAAGCTTTTGCGGAGATAACAATCCTGCAGAGCTTTACATTCCTACTGAAGGTGTTTTAAAAGAATATTACTGGTATAACAGCAACGGAGATCTAATATCTAGCGACCCAGAGCGCGATTCTATTTTTGAGGTATCCGTGTCGGGGACGGAAACCATATCCTACCAGGTTTTATCGGAAAACTGTGAATATACGGGCGCTATTCTGGTGAACCGCATTAGCAGCCCCTTACCCGAAGACACCACGAGTTGTGATGGTGAAAACATTGTTTTGGATGTGGCGCAGTCCATAGCCGGAACCCAATACATATGGTCTAGCGATGCTTCCTTTAGCAACCGATTAAACGATAACAACAGCGACAGCGATATCTTGGTAGGGCCCACGGAGAGCACGACATACTATTACCGCATCGTTACCGATGACTGTACCTTAGAAGACAGTATAACCGTAGCTCCGTTTTTAGTGGATCAACCCAGTGACACCACCATTTGCAATGGTGATGCCATAGCCTTGGGTTATATTTTACCCAGTTTTTCAGGATATACTTACCGGTGGTTGCCTGACCCGCAAATACCCGATCCCAATTCTCCCAACCCTACGGTATCTCCCGAGTTTAACCAGGCCTACCAGGTAGAAATTACATCGGCTGGATGTTCTAAGATTATAACGTTAGAAGTTGAAGTTGTACGCTTTGACTACACCATAACCCCGGATACACTGATCTGTGATCCAAATACACCCATTGTTCTAGAAATATCTGCAGCCCAGCAAATGAATATAACCTGGAGCGATAATATAGACTTTACCAATAAGCTGAACACTGGGAACAACAGGTCTATAGGGGTATTGCCAGACCATGGCAGTTATACGTACTACGTTCGGTTAGAGCGGGGGTTCTGTGAAAAGATTGACAGTGTTACGGTTTACAGTCATAATCCAGTAATACCAGATGTCACAGACTTATGCGACACGAATACAACCGTGACTTTACTCAGTGATGGTCTGGGTCAAATAGAAACATTCCAATGGAGTACTACCCGCAACTTCAGCAATACATTAAACAACAACCCACAGGACTCTACCATAGATGTACAGGTAAAAACACCTACCTACTTTTACATCATGACCACGGCCACCAACTGCACCTACGTTGACAGTATTTTGGTGCGACCTTTTATCGTAACCCTTACCGAGGATACACTGGTCTGCGACCCCAATGACCCCATCCTTCTGGAAGCGGCAAGCACCATTCCCAACAGCAAGTACTTCTGGAGTGAGACCCTAGATTTTACCAATACACTAAATGGACCCAACGAGGGTAGCATCACGGTAAATCCTGCTAACCAAACGGAGCGCTACTACATCAATGTAACGGTAAACGGTTGCGACTTCTTAGATAGCGTGGATGTTATTATTCACGAACCGATTAATACGAATCAACTCAATTATTGCGATACCCGAGACAGCTTAGAGCTGGTTTCGGATGGATTGGGCTTAATAACGCAGTATCGTTGGAGTTCCGATAAAAACTTCAGTACGCTGCTAAACGATAACCTTCAAGATTCCAGCGCCACGGTTAATCCAACCACCAATAGCTGGTACTACATTGAAACAGCTACGCCCTATTGCACGTATCTGGACAGCATTTTTGTAGAACCCTTCCTCATTGAGGTTTCGCCAGATACCTTTTTGTGTGACACCGGCTTAAACCTTGTTTTTGAGGCCAGTGGAGGATTTGAGAATGGAGATTTAGCTACCATTACCTGGGCGGAAAATACAAGCTTCACACCACCTATACCGCCCAGTGGCCCCGGAAGAATTAACGTAAACTCTGGATCTGAGAGCACCACGTATTTTGTACAGCTAAGTGCAAGAGATTGCGAGGTAATAGACAGCGCTCGTGTATTAATTCACGAACCCTTTGATGCCGAAGAGGTAGCCATATGCAATCCTACATCCTCCATTACGTTGGTATCCGATGGTTTGGGGAACATCGATTCCTATGAATGGAGTAGCAATCGCGACTTTACCGATATGCTGAACGACAATACCAACGACTCCGATATTGTGGTGAACCCCGATGTAAGTGCTTGGTTTTACATCCGCACGCAATCTGAGTTTTGTGCGTTTGAGGACAGCGTATTTGTGAGGAGACACATACCGGGATTGGTTTCCGACACTTTGGTGTGCGATCCATTTACCCCAATAGATTTAACAGTAGACGGAAGTGGCATCACCACTTCCTTCACTTGGGATACGCTACCCGATTTTTCTTCCAATCCGCCTTTCCCTACAGCTGGAAATGATTCCACCATTTCGGTACTACCCGATGAAACTACCACATATTATATTCGTCTGGAAAGCCAAAATTGCACCTATATCGATAGCGTAACGGTTATTCGCTACGATACCGGTTTAGAGAATGATACCGCCTTGGTTTGCGAAGGCGATGATATTACAGTCTCGGTAAACAGCAACGCAGAAACCTTGTCTTTTGAATGGAGTAACAACCTGGATTTTGATCCCGTGCTTTCCAACACGCCAACGTTTACGCGAAATAGCTCTCAAGCGGGTACTTATTTTGTACGCATTGAAACGGCCAACTGCTTTTTTATTGATAGCGTAAATATTAGCCCATTTGTATTGCCTCCGCTAAACGACACTACCCTTTGCGATGGTAGCACCATGCAGTTAGGCTTTGATGCAGAGCCTTTTTCGGGCCTAATATACTCATGGGCGCCTTCACCCGATATACCCAATCCAACTGAACCCTACCCTACCGTTACGTTTGGAACACAAGGAACCTTTACCTACACCCTTAATGTACGGGCACCGGGTTTAAACTGCCCAAAACAGCTTACGCAAACCATAACGGTGAAATCCATCATCGATAGCATAACACCCGACCAATTGTATTGCGACCCTAGCACACCCATAACGCTTGGTGCCTACAGCTTAGATCCTGGGAACAGCATCTTTGAGTGGAGCGATGATCCCAACTTTACAACCCTCTTAAACACCAATAACAACAACGAAATTGACGTGCAACCCACGGCTTCCACAACCTATTATGTACGAGTTGGAAACGGGGTCTGCAACGATGTTGCGGAAGTAACCCTGGAAATTGCCGAACCGCTGCCCTTCAACTCCTTTACCATCTGTGACCCAGACCAAGAGGTTACCTTGAGCCCTGTAGTACAAAACACGGTTCAAAATTACATTTGGAGCAGCAACCGCAACTTTACCGACACTCTTAACAATTTTCCAGATCCTGAGTTAACCATACTCCCGCAAGAAACCACCAAGTATTACTTGCTGCGCCAAGGGGAGTTCTGCGATGTAATTGACAGCGTGGAGGTGCTACGCTACCTTACTTTTTTACCCGAAGATACGTTGCTGTGTAACCCGACCAATCCCGTAGTGCTCAATGTTCCTGTGGCTGGATCTGGTAGTACTTTTACCTGGGATACCTTGCCCGATTTCTCGAGCCCTATCCCTTTGAGTACCTCGGGAACGCTAACAGAAAATCCAACAGAAACCACCACCTACTACGTACGGGTGCAAGACAATGCTACCCAATGTGAATACATAGACAGTATAAGCGTCCTTATTTTGGATTTGGATCTACCACAAGTCAAACAGTACATTTGTCAGCAAGGCGCGAGTCAAAGGCTAGAGGTAAACACAGATACCTTAAATACTAAAATTGCCTGGAGTACTTCTCCCCAATTCACACCCATTTTAAGCGCTAACAATACGTACTTTGCCAGACCCGACACCTTAACCACTTACTATGTTCGGGTGCGCGCCAGAGGTTGTGAGTTTGTGGAACAAGTAGCGGTGAGCCCCTTTGAAATCCCGTCCTTGCCCAATGAAATTATATGCAAAGGCACGAATTTCACACTAGGGCCTCAAGATCCAAGCCTATTTTTAGATGCCACTTACAACTGGGATCCAGACCCTTATGGTTTTATCAGTCCGACAGATTTAAACAACACAAATCCGCGGATTACTCCAGATACTACCAGTACCTATGTATTGAATTACGAGCAGGGGCCCTGCTTAGCCACGCTTAACCAACGTGTGGTGGTAGACTATGTAGGTCCGCTAATAGCCGATGCAAGTCCTTTTGCAGTCTGTAAACTCAATGAACCGATAACACTTTCTGCGCAAACCATTGCACCGGTGCAAAGCTTTGAGTGGAGTCAAAACAGCACCTACACTCCATTAATAAATAAAGACGATCCTTTAGCAGACACCATAACCTACGAGCCGCAAAACGCTAATGAGACCATTTACCTGCGATGCACTAGTGCCAATGGTTGCCCATTTACCGATGAAATTGATTTGGAATTGGTCAGTACGGCTGCCAGCATCATTGCTACTGATGAATTTTGTGTGGGCGACCCCATAGTACTAAGCATTAGTGCGGCTAGCTTTAACGTGGCTCCACAACAAGTGGTTTGGTCACCCGCAAGTATTATGTCTAAAAATCCTCCTGTTGGAACTTCCATCAACGCTTTTCCAGAAGATACGGTAACCGTACAGGCCAACATAATCTTTAATCCTTCCTGTCAGTTGCAAGCCAGCAAGTTTATCAAACCATCGCCCGTATATTCTTATGAGCCAGAGATTGCATTGGATGACCCCAATGTATACCTCACCCAGGAATTTACCCTCACCAACGTAAACCCAAGCACGCAGTTTAGCTCTTTCTGGGATCCGACCGGATTGGAAGGCGACCCCAACCTTAACTCGCAATCGTATGTAGCCGATAATGAGTTGGATGTAATTGTATTGCGCACTTTCGATTTTATGTGCACGCGCAACGACACCTTCAGAATTGCACGGTACTACCAAGATTTAATTTGCGGACCTCCCAACATTTTCGTTCCCAATGCATTTTCACCCAATGGTGATGGTGAAAACGACATACTGCGCGTGCGTGGAAGTTTTGTAGACGAAATGCTCTTTAGAGTGTACGACCGATGGGGCCAGTTAATATTTGAAAGCCGCGACCAAGAGATCGGCTGGGATGGCACCTTTAAAGGCAAATTATTGAACCCCGCAGTTTATGTTTACTATGCGGAAGGTACCTGTTCCAACCAAGCACCTTTTTACATTCAAGGAAATGTTACGTTATTGCGCTAGTATGGCAGAAAAATGTAATACCCGCTTAACACCACGACCCTATTTTCGTGGATTCAAAACCATGTAACCTCGTGCACTTTTTCCGATTAAAATCCACCTTTTCCGTTTTTGCCCTTGTGCTCTGTTGGGGCACCGCTTGGTCGCAGGTTATTTGGGAGGAAAATTTTGAAGGCTATGGTGAGAAAGTGGTTTTGGGTTTAAATAAAAACCAAGACAACCCAGCCCCCGACTGGACCTCAAACGCAGGCGATTGCGATGGTGGAGGTAGCATTCAAGGGAATCTTTGGGTTGGAGATGATCATTGGGGAACCACGGCCAATGGAAGATTTTTATGCCAGGATGTAGAAGGACTTACCTGCTGTGGCCCTGGTGGAACTTCTGATAATGAATTGGTAACCGAGATTATTACTTTGCCCCCTAGTACCGATTTGGCAAGAATGGAAGTACAAATAACCATGGATGGTAGCCAAAATGATTTTGAGCCCTGCACTGGTGTTTGTGATAATGCAGAAGACCCCATTTCAGTAGCCATCAGCCTAGATGGTGGTCCTTTTAACGAGGTATGCAACAATGGCACCAACTGCAACCTCGATGTTTTTAACCAAAGCGGAATTTTCAGTTATTCGGCATCGGAGGAGTTTATTGAGGCCAGCACCGTTCAGTTCAAAATTATCACTGGAAACAAGGCACAAGACGAAAAATTTTACCTCGACCTTATACGGCTAGAGGGCTTTCCTGAGTTTACCTTAAATACAGCCAGCGGCTGTGCCAATTCCAATATTCAGGTTAGTGTATCGGGTGGATCTGCCACTGCAGACTACCAATACAATTGGTCTACCACGGGCTTGGTCAGTAGCACTGGAGCCAGTGCTACTTACAACTTTGCCAGCACGGGCCAGCAGCCCATAAGTGTAGCTGTTGTAGCTGGCGGATGTACGCGCACCATAAACAGCAGTATTAATGTGCTCAACAGCTTGGATGCCCAGATAGCAGGACCCGATGGTTTGTGTGTTGGCGATATAGGCGAATATGAGCTTACCGGGCCGTCCGCTGAAAATGGCAGTGTGATGTGGGATGGTGTTTTAGGTGCCCGGTTGGATGATGCCGATGAAAATCCCAACCGATACCAGTTTGGCTCTACAGGTAGTTTTACCATAAAAGCAACCATAACCGATGGCGGATGCAGCGCAGAAATTTCAAAAGCCATTGCGGTAGAACCACGTCCTACCCTTTCTGTATCTGCTTCGGAAAACGTTGCCTGCGGTGGAGCACCGATCAACTTAACAGCTACTACTACTGATGCAAACACGGTAGCATGGAGCACTGATCCTGAGTTTAACAACCTAATTGGTACGGGAAGTCCTATTACCGTAAATCCAAATAGCGACACGATTTATTATGCAAGGGCTACAGGCAATTATTGCGAAGAAATAGCCAGCATCACCATTCCTGCCTTGGTTTCTCCGTTACCCGCAGAAGATTTGGTTTGCGACCGCACCAATGGCGTACAACTTAATGCTACGGTGAACCAAGCTGGCACAGCGTACCAATGGTCTGAGGATCCCAACTTCACCACTATTTTTGCTACCACTCCTACTACAACGGTGAATCCTGGAAAAACCACCAATTATTATGTACAGATAACCAGTGGCAACTGTGTAATTACCGACACCATAACGGTCTACGCGTTTGATACAGGTTTACCCGCACAAGAAGAAACTTGTAGAGATGGAGACGTAGCAGAATTAATAGCCAACTCCGATGGGTTAGGCAGTCGCTGGGCGTGGTCTACCAATGCCAACTTTTCGCCCATTCTCAGTGCAGATTCGGTGTATCGTGTGTCCCCCGAGAACAGCACTACCTACTATGTTAAAATCAGTACAGACTTTTGCGATTACGTGCAGCAGGTGGATGTAGTACCATTTAGGGCACCAGAGCTACAAAACATTACTGCATGTCTTGGGAACAATGTAACGCTGGGACCTCAAAACCCTGGAAACTATGCTGGCGCTACGTATTCCTGGAGCCCGATACAGTCCTCGTCTGCCAATCCCACAATCACGGCACAAGCCACTTCAGATTTTTCTTTAGAGATGACCTTCGGAAAATGTGAAGTTACCCTATCTCAGTCTGTATTTGTGGAATCCTTGCAAGGCTTCCTTCCTAACGCAGAACCCATTTTCTATTGTGACCCAGACGAGCCTATAACGATCGAGTCTAATGTGGGTGGAGCAGACATTGTAAATTACAGGTGGAGCAATGGTGGTGGGACTGTTGTAGGATCTGGACCATCCATCTCCTATGCACCTGGAGTAAATAATCTAGGAAAACTATTCCTAGAAGTACAGACCGCCAATGGTTGTAATTTCCTGGAGTCTGTTGATATTGATGGTGTTGGTGCTATACCGGGTATTATTAGTGAATATTATTTCTGCAAAAATGATGGGGTACCGATTATTGTGGATACGGCTAGCAGTAGCTACAAAAACTACCCTCCGCAAGATATATTTTGGTCATCCAATCCCCCCAACCTATTTAACACTCCTTTCTCTAAAGGTATAGAGGTAGTAGCGTACCCTCAGACCTATGCTGAAGTTATTGTAAACTACGTATTCCCGGACAACTGCATTCGCACGCGAACGGCCGCAATGGATTTATCTAAAGTATATTTTGCGTATCCACCCGATATGGCTGTTACAAAAAACAGTTTGTTTGAGGGAGAATCCTTTACGGTAGAAAATTTAAATCCACCGCCCGAACCTTCCATATTCACGAGTCGTGAAGACAGTATTTATTTTACCTGGATGACACTGGGAATTGAGGACGATGACTCGCTTGTTTACCAAACTTATGAAGCCTCAAGCGACCTAGATTACGTATATTTCAAGATGGCCGATCCATTTTGTAGCTACATCGATTCGGTAGATATACGTTCTAGATTAACGGAGAAAGAATGTCGTGAACCTTTTGTTCCCAACGCTTTTTCTCCCAATGATGATGGCCAGAATGATAAGCTCCGTGTACGCGCTCCCAATTTAGAAGCGCTGTACTTTACCGTATATGACAGATGGGGCACCACCGTGTACGAAAGTGAAATACAAAGCGAGGGTTGGGACGGAACCTATAAAGGAAAGCCACTTAATCCGGGCGTGTACGTTTATTACGTAGAGGCTGCTTGTGGCCAAGAAATTTATAACTTGAAGGGAAATACCACCCTATTGCGATAATATGGTAAAATTCCTCACATACATTGGCTTACTTACCGCAGTCATACTGGGTGGTCATCGGCTTTTAGCGCAAGACTTGCACTTTAGCCACTTCAATAAAAACCCCCTGTATGTGAATCCTGCGCTGTCGGGTAAATTTAATGGCCGATATAAAGTTATGGCCATATCCAGAAACCAATGGAGTACCGTAACTACCCCCTACCGCAGCTTTGGTGCGGTTTTGGAGTCTTCGTCTATTGGCGGGAAGTCACCGATAGGCTCGGCCATATCCTTGTATCGCGATGTTGCAGGTGACTCTCGGTTTACCACCACCAAAGCCGATGTGGGGGTTTCTTATACCCTACCCGTAAATTATAACCGCTCTGCGGTGGTTACTTTTGGAATTCAAGCCGGTTTGCACCATTACGGCCTAGACTACAGCAAACTGCAATTTGATAACCAATATGTGGAAGAAAGTGGTTTTAACCCCAGCCTTCCCACCAACGAAAGTTTTGCTACCGATAATATTTTGGCACCGTCTGGAAGTGCTGGTATAAGCTTTATCAAAGAACAACCCAATTATGTTGTCGTAGTTGGTGCAGGCGCTTACAACCTCTTTCAATCCGATTTGGCCTTGTACCGCCAAGGTTTATCTACGGCCACCCAGAACATCCGTATGAATTACTACGGAAGTCTAGAGTATTTGTATAACGACTTTGTTTTAATTCCCTCCGTGCTGTTTACTCAGAGTTCGGTACTCAATGAAACCATCTTGAGCCTGCAAGCGCGCTACCAGAAAGACCCGTACTTCCCAGAAATTACTGTAGGAGGAATGTATCGTCTTGGTGATGCCATAATAGGTACCATAGGCTTGGCCATGAGCCCTTGGGAGGTTGGTTTTTCTTATGATTTTAACACGTCCACCTTAGCCCGAGCCAGTCGAGGTTATGGCGCAGTGGAGGTTTTTATATCCTACATTATCGGTGCACCCGAAAAAGCTAATTCTAAAAAGAATAGATTTCAGGTATGCCCAAGCTTTATTTAATGCGAGCTGCTACTTGGCAAGCTGTAAAAAGCACTTATTTTTAGGCGCTCAATGAAAGCCTCGTCTTATCTATTTGGCCTTGTTTTATGTTTGGTATCCGCTATTTCCGCGGCCCAAAAGCCAGTGCAAGCCTATATAGAGGAAGGCAACACCGCATTGGAGCAAGGCAACCCCTACCTGGCCGAGCGCATTTTCGAAAAAGCGGCCACAACCTATCCCAATAATTTGGCTGCGCAGTATTTATTCGGAAAAACCCTGCTCACTATAAACGAGTACTACAGTGCGGCTGAAGTTCTTGAGCAAGCGCTGTACCTAGATGAAAAGGATTCTTTACCCGACATTATTCACCAACTGGCAAGAGCAAAAAAAAGTGCGGGGTTGTTGGGAGAAGCGCTGGACACGTATTCCGATATCTACACCTTAACAGCCAGTGATCCCAAATCGCCACAGCATAAGCGCGCTGCCAAAGAAATATCTACCATAAAGCGCATACTCGATGGTGATTTCGATGGACTTGAAACGCAGTTTGAAAATCTAGACGGCATCAATACCGATGAAAGCGACTTTGCCCCCAGCTATGCCGATCAAAACAACATTACCTTTAGTCGCAGTGCTGGTGTTTTCAACTACTTGGAAAACATCTCTATAGCCCAATACCAAGCCCAACGCAAAAAAGACGATTGGAAAAAACCGAAAGCCTTACCGGCTATCATCAATAAGTCGGGAAATTTATCGGCAAACGGGGTGTTTACAAAAGACAGTAGCGCATTTTTTTACACCCTATGTAATGGAGCTACCGATTGCGGTATTTATCGCATACCCGTGGAAGACGGTGACTTTGGTACGCCTAGACCGGTCAGTTTATTTAAAACTAAAACCTTTGTAACGCATCCGTTTCCATTTGAAACCAGCACTGGACAAAAGGGCCTCTTGTTTACCGCAAGGCACGACTCTGGTTTTGGTGGGCTGGACATTTATGTAGCCTACCACAACGGAGAAAACTATGCCAACCCTCGCAACTTGGGCCCCTTCGTAAATTCACCCGAAGATGACATTACCCCCTTTTACGTTCCTGAAAAAAACGTACTCTTCTTTAGCAGCAGTTGGAACGGGGGCTTGGGCGAAAAAGACATTTTCTACACCTACACTCCAGACTTGGTACGGTTTAGTCAGTTGGTGAACCTAAAAAAACCCTTTGTATCACCAGCAAACGACACCTACTTTAAACTGAACGACTCGCTAAACTCCGGACTCTTGGTCTCTAACCGAGAAGGAGGTAAAAAGAACCGATACCGCACCTGTTGCAACGACATTTACGAGTTCGACTACCCTTTTGACAGCCTGCACAGCGACTATGAAACGCTTATGGCCCAACTTATGGATACCGTAAGCTACCGGAAGGTAGAAGACGATAACAACCTTATGGCAAGGGTGAATCAACTGGTGGACTCCTTGCGCAACCTGCTGCCGTTGCCCTTGTATTTTCACAATGATGAACCCAACCCAAGGACTACCCAGCGTACTACTTCCAAAACATACAAAGACGCACTTACCTCGTACCTCTCGAAACGTACTGAATACCAAGAAATAAATCCGAACCCAGAGGTAGATGCCTTTTTTGATTCCACACTACTGTATTCCTTCCAACGGTTCAACACCTTTCTAAATACCTTAGAAAAACTCTATAGCATTACGCCTTACCCTATTGTTATGGCTGTACGTGGATATGCTTCGCCCCTAGCCGAGAGCAACTACAACACCTTCCTCTCTGAAAGGCGTATCAGCAGCGTGCAAAACTACTTTTACCAGCAAGGTTTTGACACCGAGGCCAACACCGTAGACTGGGTAATAAATCCCTACGGTGAAAATACGGCAGCAAGCTCTGTAAGTGACGATTACTCTGACCAAAAAAACTCGGTTTATTCCCTGGGCGCTATGTTGGAGCGCAGGGTAGAAATACAGTGGTTGCAGTTGGATAAATCGCGTATCCTCAAAGACACGATAGACCAAGAAACTGCAGACAGCAGTAAAATTGAGAGTTTGTTTTACCCATTAGGACGTATACAAACCAATACCACCAAAAAAGCGGTTATCGCACTCTACAATCCGTATAAAACACCATTAAGCATTGCAGAAATACGCAATTCCTGCAATTGCACCGAGGTACATTTAGAAACCTACGACATTGCACCGGGTAAGTCTATACCGGTAGAGTTGGAAATTTTGGGCTCCGATAAACCCGGTGAATACAGTTTAGAGCTCATGATTTATCCCGCTTCGGAAGATCAAAAGCCCATACGCGTATTGCTTGGATTAGAGGCTGAGAAATAAGCCTAGCGGGGAAGCCACTCGGTATATTTGATGTTCGGATCTCGTGCTTCTGGGCAAATAATATCGCGGCTGTCCTCAATAAACATTCCGTTACGGGCAATTTTATTCACCATAATACGGTAACCGTCTATTTGGTTGGGTGGAAGAAATGCGTTTTCAAATGGAGCCAATCCATTGCCCGTAAAAAGCTGAATGCGTCCCCCGTTTTTGTATTTGTTCTTATATACATCGTTATGGTAGTAGCAAAACAAAAAGCCTTTCAAATCATTGCCGCCACAACCGCTTTGCTTACCTACCTCAGCCTGGAACTTCAGTTCTCCGTTGAGGAAGTACTCGGTAAAAACTCCAGTCAACTCCCCGGCTTCGTACTGCAAAATCATATGGGTTTGACCCGTAGGATAAAACTTTTTGGATGGGCCATCCAGCTTACCCGCTTTCACCAAGGAAATCCACTTCACCTTGCCATCGGGATACTTCTCTACCAACCTCCCCTGAAATAAAGCCCCGGATCTTCGATCGAGTATTTTGTCTTTCGTGAAAATAGCTACTTCGTAGGGAGATTCCTCCTCCTGAGCTTCGACTCCAAAAGGTAGCGCAGCTAGCCAAAATGCGGCTATCATGGTTTTAATCCAACTCATCATGAAATTTGCTTAAGTATTTAACAACCTCGTGCACCGGCAAGCCTACCACGTTGTAGTACGATCCCTCGATCTTTTCTACGGCCACCATTCCAATCCACTCTTGTATGCCATAGGCCCCTGCTTTATCAAAGGGCTTGTAATGATCTACGTAGTAGGCTATTTCCTGGTCTGTTAGTTTTTTAAAGTACACCGTGGTGCTTACGGTAAACGATTTTTTCCAGTAGCCCATACCGTTTATACAAACCGCAGTAAGTACGCGATGCTTTTGGTTAGACAGCTTTTTTAGCATGGCCGTTGCCTCGCTAGCATCTGCCGCTTTCTCCAAAATTTCATCGCCCAGGCAAACCACCGTATCCGAAGTAATAAGTACCTCGTTGGGGCCATAACTTGTGTACGCTTCGTTCTTTTTGGCTGCTAAAAAAGACACGACCTCCTCTGGAGATAAATCGCTGGGATAGGATTCATTGACGTGCAGGGGTTGCACTCGAACCTGCAATCCCAACTCTGTAAGCAACGCTTTTCTTCTGGGAGATTTGGAACCCAGAACCACCTTTAATTTTGGAAGAAATACCGTACTCAAAAAATGAATTCTTTTAAAAAGTAGCTAAAGCACAAACCCAACAACAATACCACTTTCATAAGGGTTGCTGCCCGTTTGTAGGTGCTTGGCTTGGGGTTTCTAAAAATCATAAATCCAGTTAGCACCACGGGCGCTATGAGGCCCAGAATGATATACCACATAGAAAAGTTGGTATCCAAAAAGCGAAATTCCACCCAAAGCAAGCTGGTTGTCCAAATTACAATGTATCCCGCGGCTAACCACAGTGCCACGTTCTCTCCCCATACAATAGGAATGGTCTTTCGGTGGGTGGTTTTGTCGCCTTCCAAGTCTGCTAAATCCTTGTACAGTTCGCGGATTAGATTTCCTAAAAACGAGAACGCTGCAAAACCCAATATAAAATAGAGGACAATTTTAAAAAAGAAGGCTATGGATACTCCTCCCTTCTCCATATACGTGGTAAACGAATCGGGTAAATGGAACAAAACCGGGAAAACATCAAAAAAGGACACCGTAAGCGGCACCAAAGCCGTCAGTAGGGCTATGAGCAGGTTTCCGTAAGGTGTTTCCCGTTTAAAGTAGGTACTGTAAAACCAAAGCGAAATAGCTACAAAAACGTGCAAAACCACAAAACGCAAGCTGTTATGCATCCACCCGTAATAAGCTCCTAAAACAATACCCGTAAATGTGAGCACGGTATGTGCAGCTAGGGCTACGCGCCTATCCAACTTAAGCCCTACAATAACCTTGTTGGGTTTATTAATGACATCGGTTTTAATATCGAAATAGTCATTAATTATGTTTCCTGCCGCAGCAATGCACACCACGGAAAGCACCAAAATGGCAAAATCTAATGGTCCAGAGGGTAAGCTTAATCCTTTGGGAATAAACAAGGGTGCCACGATAAAATAGCGCATGGCATACAGCGTAAGGGCTATTATGATCAGATTAACAGGTCTGGTTAGCCGCACAAAAGCCAGTAAACGCTGCATATTATTGAGGTTTAAACCATTTGCCTTGCACCTTTAAGGTTTGCTCTACGATGTCTCGCACGCAACCTTCGCCCCCGTTTTTGGGAGAGATATAATCTGAGATATCTAAAATTTCTGTGGCAGCATCATTGGGAGCGCAAGCCAGCCCACAGTGTTGCATTACGTAGTAGTCAGGAATATCATCTCCCATGTACATGCAATGCGCTGCATCTAATTCTTCATCGGAGAGGTATTCTTTCAGTACTTCCAGCTTATCGGAAACCCCGAGGTAAATATCTTTCACGCCCAAATCTAGCAACCGCGACCGCACCGCCTGGCTCCTTCCACCCGAAATGATACAGCAGTTAAAGCCGTGATCTAATGCTTGTTTTACCGCAAAACCATCGCGCGTATTCATGCTTCGCAGCAAGTCTCCATCGGGATGCAGTAAAATCTGACTGTTGGTGAACACGCCATCCACATCAAAAATAAAGGTTTGCACATCCTTTAACTTGCTCTTATAGTTCATTAAGAATTTCTTTTTTTGATGCGTTTACTTAGTATTTTGTAGGCCTTCACGGCTTCTCTATCTACCACCTCGAGCAAAGTTATATGCTTCGATAATGTGTTCTTATCTCCGCGCTTGGCGGGACCTGTTTGTGCTTTTTTTGGCCCCATTTCGACAGCCTTTTCTAAAGTTTTATCGTAGAGGGGTTTCAGATCGCTAAGCTGTAATTTGGTGTTGGCCAAAACGCCCTGGCTTATGTCTAAAAGCTGGTTTCCAAAATTATTGATAAGGACACCGCAGAGGTGCAAACGCAAGCGCTCTACAGAATCTAGCTTGCGCCAGGCCATTCCCAAGTCTTCAACCATACCCGCGAGTAATGTAAAATCGGAGTTTTTTACCGCTTCAATATAAACAGTTATGTCTTGAAATTTAAGCTCGGTATCACTCTTAGAAATGCTCTGAAAAAAGTAGCAAACCCCTTTGCGCTTGCTGGCTAGCGTTTGCATGGGCTGCGTTCCCGAAACATGACAACATAGCGCATCGGTATCTTTAAACTGAGCGCCCAGAGACTTTACCGCATCATCTGGCACGCAGAAAAAAACAATATCCTCGTATTTCGGATTTAAAGCGGATAAGGGTTTAATTGGAATATCCAAATCCTTAAAGGAAACTTCGCCCGCATTGCGCCCCCAAAGCGTTACCCTATAGCCTGCCTTCTGCAGAGCGTAATACCAGTGTAAACCAACATTACCAGCACCTACAACAGAAACCGTAACCATGCTTGCTCCTTTATTGGGGCTCAATTTTTTTCGCTTTTCTTTTGCGGGAATACGAATATACGGAACTAAAAATGCCCAGCGCCATAATTATGCAACCCAGCCACAAGATATTGATAGCAGGGAAAATGATGGCTTGCATTACAATAAATTCTTTGCGGTTGGATTTGTGCTCGGCTATTTGCAGGGTTATGTTATCATCCTTAGGGTTTACCTCGGTGAATCTAATTTTAAGGCCTAAATCTTCAACCTCAGCCACGTCTGGCACAACCAAACTGCTATCGCGCAGTATAAACAGAGGCTCAGCCTCATAAACAGAGTCTTGGTTGGATGTTATTTCCAAACGAGCCACAATCGCCAAATCCTCCTTGTAAACCCGGTAGCGCTCGTAGTCTGTCACCACTTTTAGGTCGGCAACACGCACCATATTTTGCGAGGTGTACACGGTATCGCCTTTTTTCACTTTGTGCTCGGTAGCGGGTAAAAAACCGAGTTCGTCCACCTCAGGCTCTGCCAATTCTGCCCAACGCACATGGGTATACACGTCTTTGTGTAAGTAGTGTTTCGTATCGGGTTCGGGAACGTTTCCAAAGGTTGGATTTAGTTGTATGCGGGGATGCAAGGTAAAGTCCTTTTCTCCAGCGCGGTAGGCGTTCCAGGTTTTAGCAGCATTCCATTGTGAAGGCGTAGGGCTGTTTACATATTCCCAGTACAACTCCCTGTCGTGCATAAAGGTGGTGGGCTTATGGTCTTGTAAACAACGAAATACAAGGCCTTGGCTCAACGCAACATCGCCTTCCTTGTAGTAATTGGGTATGGGTTTAAAATATTCTACCTCGTAATACACATTTACATCTTCCTTACTACGGCTTTTGTACCGAATAAAGTAGTTGTCCATAGCCAACGTATCGCCCTTAAACAGGAGGATATCCTCGTTGTTGGTAAAGTCTTCTCCTAAGGCTTTTAGGTCTATCCCCGAAGTATTTTCGGATATCTCTATACTTTTTCCTGTGGCGATAAGCGCGCCTAAAAGCACCATTCCAAATCCAACATGCGACAGTGTAGAACCCGCATTACTCCAATTCCAGCGTAGCTTTTTTGCCAAATAAAAACTGTTGGATACTATGGCAAATGAGGCTGCAACTAACAGAAGTACCAAAGCCACATTCTCTTGGTCAAAATCATACTGCCAAGCCAAATAAGACGCTATAACTGCGGTAACCATTACGGGCAAAATCAGGTCTTGCAACCAGCTCTTTGCCTTGGTGTTTTTGTATTTCAAGTACTGCGTTAATCCAATGAAAAGCGCGATTAAAACTGCAAAGGGCACCTGCCATTTGTTATAATGCGAAATCGGGTCTGCAGGGGGGGCAAACTTGGCCTTTGCCAAACTCTGGAAAATATCCATTTGCGTACTCGCATACAAGTCGGTAAAAACACCGCTAAAGGGCTCCAGTAAAATATTATAGACTGGGGTGGATGTAGAAAACGCAATTTGCATCGCGCTCAAAAACAGGGTAAGCGAGCCCGCGAACATCCAGAACTCTCTAGAGAGTAATTTGTCATCCACGTTTTCTTTATAAACTGTACTCTGGCGTGCCATGACTAAAAACAGCAGCAAGCCTACAATAAAGAATACCACCACAGCAGCCGATTCTGGCACTACCACAAGCAGCAAAACAGTTGCGAGCAAGAAAAATCCAAAAAGAGCACGCTTTCGCGCTTCATCCAGCAAGGTAAATACCATAGCCGCCAAGCTGGCCCCAAGAAAAACCATGAGCTGGCCGCTCATGCCATTGTCGGTAAAAGAGTGCACACTGCTGTCTCCCAAAACTCCACTCTTGGTTAAAAAGGTACTGTAGACCACCAAGACATAGGTTCCTAAGGCAAATAAGAATAGACTGAATAGGTGCGATGGTTTTCTGCGATTCACAGCCATAAGGTGCACGGCTCCTACCAACAACAACCAAGGAACCAAGGAGGCATTTTCCACCGGATCCCAGGCCCAAAAACCACCAAAACTTAGCGCTTCGTAGGCCCAAGCTCCTCCCATTAAAATACCCACACCCAATATTCCCAGTGCAAAAAGGGTCAACGGCAACGCCGGTTGTATCCAGCCACGGTAGTCTCTCGTAAACATGCCCGCTATGGCATAGGCAAAAGGAATAAGCGTAGATGCAAACCCCAGAAAAATAATAGGCGGGTGGATGGTCATCCAATAATTCTGAAGCAATGGATTGAGTCCTCTACCATCTTTAAACTGTGGAATTTTCACCAAATAATCGGCAAGGTAGGTCCATGGCAACCCATCGTTTTCAGGCAGATTTCGAATGAGGATAAACGGATTGCTACCAACGCGCCACTCGCCCAGATAAACCCCCAAAACCATGGAGACTAAAAAGCACTGAGCAATGGCAAATACGGCCAGAGCCACGGGTTCAAACTTGCCTGCGCGCTTAAACAAGAATAGACCTAACAAGGCTTGCCAAAACATCCATAGCAAGAAACTACCTTCGTACCCTTCCCAAAAACAGGCCAGGATATACTTCATATCCATGCTGGTGTTGGAGTGTTTCCAAACGTAGTCGTACTCAAAGTAGCCGTTGAAAATAATGTAGAACAAGGTTGCGCACGCTACCAAGATTCCCACGCCTTGTGCAACAAAAGCCGCCCGTGCCGATTTAAGGAATCCAGAGTAGGCTGCGTTATCTCTGTTCCGCTGGGCTAACAAGGCCATTACAAAGGCGTAAAGTCCCAAAACAAAGGCCGTAACTATGCCAATCCGGCCAACCAAACCGGGAATTAAATGCTCTCCTACGTATTCCATGAATTATAAACTGCTCTGAGAAATTTCCAATTCCTCGTTGTACTTAGATGGACACTTTACCAGAATGTCCTTGGCGTGAAATACGCCTGCGGTAGCTTTACCTATAACTACCACATTTTCGCTGCGCTCAAAATCTTGCGGCTTACTTTTTTGTAAGTACACCAGGCCGGTATCGCCTTCATTGTCTACCATTTTAAATTTGGTAAGCTGCGCATTTTCCAGCGGATTGTATTCCACAGGATAAGACCGGTCTAAAACGCCCACCACATGGTATTCAGAATCGGGGTTTTCGTAGGCATCGGAAAGCGATGCGTATGTGGAACTATCGTAGATAGAGCTCACTAAAAACCCCACCAAAAGTGCTATAACTATTAATGCTAAAATGTGCGTCTTTTTCATGACTCCTCCTCCCGTTGCTGCTGCCGCTCCAGCTTTCTAATTTTCCGATCCAGATGTACGAGGTATGCAAAGATACCTACTAAAACAACAAGTGCCACGGCTATAAACACACCGTACTTTCCATCAAAAGAAGAAACGGTGCCCTGAGCCAACACCCATTGGCAGTTAAAAAGCAACGCTATGATTACAATATATTTATACATCTTGTTCTGCAATTTGCAGGTGAATTTTTCCCAGCCTGGATTTTAAATTCCATATCCAAACGCCTACCAAAATCCAACCAAGCGTAGCTGGATAAAAAATGGCTCTTAAATTATTATCTAAATCGTACTGGCTGAATGCCGGATTACCTCCATTCCCGGGGTGCAAAGAGTCGGTAAGGCGGGGTAAAATTTGAATAAAAACGATCATTAAAACGTAAGCAAACACATTGTAAACGGCAGAAAGACGCGCCCGCTTATCTGGGTCGGGTATGCTCTGTCGCAGCACCATGTACGCTGCATATACTAAAACGGTTAGCGCTGCACCGTTGAGCTTGGGGTCATTAACCCACCAAGCACCCCAAGTAAATTTCGCCCAAATGCTGCCGGTAATAATGCCAAGCACAGCAAAGTAAAAGCCCACCTTTACCGCTACCGCAGAATACAAATCTGCATACTGCTTATTGCGCAGCGTTTGCACAGCATAAACCACACTCAACGTCATCAGCGCAAGCAAAACAAACCACATGGTAACATGGAAATTCAGGTTGCGGATGGTTTCGTAGAGGATGGATTTGTAGGGAATTTCAAAACCCGAGCGCCCCACAATGTACTGCTCCCGATTGAAAACGGGTGTGGATGCACTGTCGGCTAAGTGATCTTCCGAAAGGTAGATGGCTTGGGGTAAAAAGAGGGTTTTACAATCTGGGTGGTAGAGCCATAAACTATAGTTTCCAGCCGAAACAAAAGCATTGGGGTTAAACGCTGCTTTGAGTTCGCTGGGCTGTTCTAGCGAAATAGTGCTCGCAGGCACAGCATTTTTATTAGCATCCTGAAGCCAAACTACTAATGAATCCGTATTCTGAAAGCCAATATTGTAGGTATTGATGCTGAGCTGAAAAGGGTTGGAGGCGCTGTTTTCCGCATGATAAATACCCGGAGCCATGGGCAGAAAGAAGCTCGTTATTGCAGCATATAACACCAGTACAATGGCTATCCCCTTCCAGCTATGTTGCAACACCCCTTTCATTAATCGCGCCAAAGGTAGGGAAATAAGGTGCATGAAAGCACGACCAGCAATGCATCCAGCCCTGTTAAAGAGAGTAAATATTTCTGAAAAACCAACACCGGTTGCGCATTTAGCATAAGCGTAGCATTTCGTATCAGCAAGAGCAACAGCGGAAGCGCTAGTGGCATGCCTAAAATGGTAGCCATACCTAAGTTGTTTCCACTTTTAAAGGCAATGCCATTAATTAACACCAACAAAAAGCCCAAACCTACTGCAGCTAAGAGCAACAACAGTAAAAACCATAAATAGTGCTGTAACTCCAAATTTTCTACGGGTAGGCCCAAAAGAAGAAAGGAAGCAAAAAAACAGACCAAACCCACAAGCAGGGCCAATAACGTGGCAAACAACGACTTTGCAATAACCACCTGCTGCGGGTTTAATAGTTGCGCTAAAAGTAAATCTCTACCCTCGTTTTCTTTATCGAAAACCCGTAGCGTAGCATTAAAGGTGCCGAAAATGACAATAAGCCAATACAACGCGATCCATGTGTTGAGACTAAGAATGCGCTTAAAGCTGAGGTAGGCCACAAAAACAGAGCTTAGCACATACAGTATTATAACCCAAGTAGCATTGAGCTGCCTGCGTTCTTGTATCAGCTCTTTTCTAAATAAGTGGTAGATAGGGAGTAACCAATTCACTGCGGCAAAGGTAGGCAAGGAAGCCGCTTATTTATGCATTTAGTTACATTTGTTGGAAAGGATACCCTGTTTGCTCAGTCGGCTGACTGATGATGTTTCAAGATCGGCAAATCGGTTAAACCATAACAAACAGGGTATCTTTTTCGACTAACGAAAGGTGTACTTTCTTGGTTTTATGACGAAACCCCTCTAAAAAAGAAGCCTCACCTCCTCACTTTTTCCCTAAAAAAATCGCAATAAAAAAGGCACCCCATTTTACTAGAGTGCCTTTAAGCATGTGACGATGATTTATTTACAAGCTGCCGTATTCTTTGCTGTAGCGTAGCATTTGCTCCTTAAAGCTCTCGCCGTAGGTTACCTTAATATCGGTAATTTCTCCGTTTGCGTTGGTAACAGGCTCTAATTTGGGGTTGATAAATCCTCCGTAAGGAGCAGATTTAAACTGAGCAGCGCGATCTAGCACTTCCTTGTGCAATTCTTGATCTACCTTAACGCCATAATTCTCTACTAAATCTTTTGCCGCCTGATAATCGCCTTGCGACTTTATGCGCTGTACCTCGCGCAGTAAATCGCCAAAAAGCGTACGCAGCTTCATGTAATCGCGCACTACAAAGTAGGTTTTACCCTCTTGCACTACCTTTTCAATTACATTGTCGGCTTTGCCCTTTTCATACACCCATTTAGAAATCCACTGGCGATTGCGCATATGAGCTTCTTCTACATCTTCGCCAAGGCCCAGTCTACGCAATTGCAACATGAGCCCATTACGGATATACGACTGGTACTCTGCCTTACCTACCTCTAATGAGGGCTGCAGCCCGAGTTCTATCATTTTCTCGTCCATCATAAAGTACAGGGCCACCAAGTCGGCACGACCTTCTTCTATGGTAGACGCGTAATTCTTGAGTGTTTCTTTTGGTGTTCCTATACCGGGCTCTAACTTTCCACTGGCATGGCCAACAACCTCATGCAGGGCGGTATGTAGTTTTCCACCCAATGTACCATGCTCTTTGCTCATGGCTACTTCTTCTGCGTTGAAAGCAAACTCTTCCAAGATGCCTTCGCCCGCTGCCTCACTATATGCAGCAACAATGTTTCCTAAGCTTACCGATTTGGAACCGTGGTTGGCACGAATCCAGTTGGCATTGGGCAGATTTACGCCTATGGGGGTAGATGGCGAAGCGTCACCGGCTTCCCCGGCCACATTCACGACTTTATAGCTTACTCCTTTAACCTTTTCCTTCTTGTGCTTATCCAGAATAGGCGAGTGATCCTCAAACCACTGGGTGTTCTTTTGCAGCATGGCCATACGCTCCGATGCTTCAAAGTCTTTGATTTCTACGATGCACTCATAAGAGCCCCGGTAGCCTTTGGGGTCGTTGTACACCTCAACAAAACCGTGAATGAAATCAATTTCGCTGAGCGTATCATTTACCCAGGCAATGTTAAACGCATCCCATGTTTTGAGGTCTCCCGTTTTAAAGTATTCCATTAACAAACCGATGGCCTTGGCTTGCTGCTCATTCTCGGCTACGGTTTGGGCTTTGGCCAGCCAGTAATTTACCTTTTCTAAAGCAGGGCCATACAATCCACCTACTTTATATACTTGCTCCATAAGCTGGCCATTTTCCTTAACCACTTTAGAGTTTAGTCCGTAAGAAATGGGGGTAGGATCGTCTTTATCAATTTTCTTGGCATAGAAAGCGTCCACCTCTTTCTCGGTAACCTTGGGACCGTAGAAATTAACAGCCGAACCTTTCAATAATCCTTTATCGGGATCCAGGTTCACCTTCTTGGCATCGAAGTTGGGGTCGAAAATGGCGCTGAGTACTTCCGCATCCAAATCTTGCCCAGTGGCCTCCAACATCGATATAAAATACTCCCTAGAGAACTCGGGTATTATTTTAGCTGTGCTGTAGTGGTGGTGAATACCGTTAGAAAACCAAACGCGTTTTACATAGGTCATAAAGGCGTCCCAGTCGGCATTGGCTTCGCCCTGGTATTCGCGTACTATTTTCTCTAGTGCCTTGCGAATGGCAAGATTATGGCGGTAGTTCTGATCCCACATCATATCTCTACCTGCATAACCACTTTCTGTAAGGTAGTACACTAGCTTCTTTTGACGCAAATCCAGGCTATCCCACTGGGGTATTTTGTAGCGGATAATTTTGAGGTCGGCAAATTGCTCGGCCAGATATTCAAACTCTTGTTTTTCGGCACGTTGTGCGTCTTGTTTTGGACTATTGCAAGCACCCAAAACGAGAGACAGACCCGCAAGGGCTATCCATATTTTGTTCATAGGTAGGTTTGTTTGGAAGTGGAAATTAACCAAAAAGCCCTAACTGTCAATTTTCTAGCTTGGTTACTTCGCAATAGTAAAATAGAAGGTACTTCCCTCCCCCAGTTCACTTTCCACCCAAATCTCACCTCCGTGCAGCCCAACTATTTTTTTACAATGAAATAGACCAATACCAGTGCCCTTGATACTGGCGGTATCTGCTACCCGGTGAAACATCTTGAAAATATCTTTAGCTTCTCCTTTGGGAATTCCTTGCCCATTGTCCCGCACATAAAAAAGGTGAGCCCCATTTTGCTCTGTCACTCCAATGTGTATTACTGGGGTTATTTCTGGATTACGGTACTTAATGGCATTCTCCAATAAATTCTGAAATAAGATATGCATCTCCTCAGCATCGGCCTGAATAACAGGTAGTTGCTCCTGATTTATAATCGCCTTGGTTTGTTTAATTTCTTCAGAGATATCGCCACGCACCTCCATCACCAGCTTTTGCAGGTCTACTTTTTGTACCGAGCGTTTTACCCCAATTTTTGCATGATCGAGTAACGTGTTGATACGTTTCCGCATGCGTTCGGTAGTTTCAAACACGTAACTCATGTATTCTTTAAGCACGGGATTATCCACATCCTCCACTTCCATGCTGATGAGGTCCAAAAAGCCCGTAAGATTATTCAAAGGGCTTTTTAAATCATGCGATGTAATGTAGCCGTATTGCTCCAATTGGGTGTTTTTGTCCTGCAATTCAGTATTTGCAGCCTCCAAATTCAGCATGGTATTTTTCATGTCGGAGATATCGGTTTTAATCCCCAATATGCGCAGTGGCGTGCCGTTGGCATCGTACTCTACTTTAGATGTACTTTTAACCCAAATTACCGCGCCTGTTTTTTTGTTTATACAGCGGTATTCGGCATGAAAATCGTCTTGAGCCGCAAGTGCAGAATCAAAAATCTCCATTACCTCAGCACTGTCTTCGGGATGCAGGATGCTTTCAAATGCTTTCATGGTAAAAGGGGCATCGGCAGCTTCGAAGCCAAAGAGCTCGTAAAACCGATCACTCCCTACCCAAGTTTGCGCCACCAGGTCGGTTTCGTAAAAACCGAAGTTAGCAATGCGTTGTGCAGTGTCTAATTTTTCCTGCTTCGACTCCAACTCCTTCGCACGTTCCTCGGACTGGGTTATATCCTGAATTGCCCCCCATAGCCGCACAGTCTTTCCATTTTCAATTTCAGGTTTTCCGTAAACATGGACGTCCTTAACTTTTCCTTTGGCTGATTTCAAAAGGAGTTTGAGGTCATAAGATTGCTGTTTTTCAATGCAGTCTTCCACCGCCTTGGCAATGACTTCCTTGTGAGAACCCAGAAAGTAGTTTACCCCCATTTCCAAATCGGTGGCCGTATCAAAATCTAAATCATGAATACGGTATACCTCAGGGGTCCAGCGTGTTTTACCCGTGGCCACATCCAAAACCCAGCCTCCAATGTTGGCCATGTTTTCGATATGAGAGAAAATTTGATCGTAATGCTCGGGGAGAAACGTACCAAGCTTTTCTGTAACTGAGGACATTATCCAAACGTTTGGGGTATAAACCGCTAATAAAAAGAAATACGGCTTTTTGTAACTCAATATAACGACTGAATGCCTTTAAACTTCCACCAAGCACAATTTTTCCATAGTTATAAACATGACTAGCGGCTAGCGACCAGGTGTTGTACTTTTATGCATCCAAGCGCTTCCACTATGTTTTTAATATACGATACCGAGACCACTGGCCGTGCTCTCAACTTCAATGAGTCCTATAAAAATACAGACAACTGGCCCCGCATGGTGCAGCTGGCCTGGCAACTGCACGATGCCAATGGGGAGCTTATAGAGGTAAAAAACTTCATTGTAAAACCCGATGGTTTTACCATACCCTTTAACGCAGAGCAAATACACGGAATTAGCACCGAGCGTGCCGAGCGCCAAGGTATGCCGCTGGAATTTGTCCTCGATGAGTTTAATAAGGCGGTTGGAAAAGCCGACTACTCAGTAGGACACAACATTGAGTTCGACATCAATGTGGTAATGGCCGAGTTTGTGCGCACCCAAAAAGACACGCAACTCATAGACTTGAAAGTGGCCGACACCATGAACGGCCCAACCATAGACTTTTGTAAACTGCCAGGAGGACGCGGGGGGAAATTTAAATTCCCGAAACTTGAAGAGCTGCACCAAATTCTTTTTGGCGAAGGTTTTGATGCTGCCCACAATGCAGCAGCCGATGTGGAAGCCACGGCACGCTGTTTTTTAGAAACTGTGCGTAGAGAAATCTTGGACACCAAATACCTCGATTTACCCACAGAATTCTTTACCAACTTTAAAGCCAAAAACCCCAAACCCATTGAAGCCATTGGGCTCAATATAGAGCCTTACCTCCCCGATGATGTGGAGTTTGACGATGTAAAGAAAGAGGAGGGAAACAAAATTTCTGGGGCGGAGATTAAAGAAAACAAGGCCCTGCTCAATGAGGTACAATACGCACACCTCCACAACCACAGCCAGTACTCGGTTTTGCAGTCTACCACCAAGATCAAGCAAATGGTGGATAAAGCCGTTGCCGAGGGCATGCCAGCTGTTGCCCTAAGCGACCATGGAAATATGATGGCCGGTTTTCACTTTGTGGAAGCCGTAAACTCGGTAAACAAAGGCATAGAAGCACAAATAGCCGAAGCCAAAGAAAAAGGAGAAACACCTAAGGTAAAACCTTTAAAGGCCATCCTGGGAGCTGAGCTCAACGTGTGTAAAAACCATGCCGATAAAAGCCAAAAAGACAACGGGCATCCTACCGTTTTACTAGCAAAAAACAAGCAGGGTTTTCACAACTTAGCCAAGCTTTCTTCTATTGCTAATGTAGACGGATTCTACTACCTGCCACGCATTGACAAGGAGCTTTTAAAGCAGTACAAAGAAGACATTATTTGCCTTTCGGGTGGACTGAATAGCGAGATCCCCTACCTTATTCTGAATGTAGGCGAAAAGCAAGCCGAAGCCGCATTCTTGTTTTACAAAGAACTTTTTGGCGATGATTTTTATGCAGAGCTTCTGCGCCATGGGCAAATAGAGGAAAACAAAGTCAATGAAGTACTCTTGCGCTTTTGTGAGAAGCACAACGTAAAATACATTGCCGCCAACAACACCTACTACCTCGACAAAAAAGATGCCGATGCCCACGAAATTCTACTTTGTGTAAAAGATGGAGAACGCATCTCTACACCCATAGGCCAAGGCCGTGGTTTTCGCTACAACCTGCCCAACAAAGAGTACTACTTTAAAACGCAGGAGGAAATGAAAAAGACCTTCGTGGATTTACCCGAAGCCATTTCCAATATCCAAGAAATTGTAGACAAAATAGAGGGCTACACCCTGGCGCGCGATGTACTGCTGCCCAAGTTTAATATCCCCGAAGAATTTATTGACCCCGAGGACGCCAAAGATGGCGGCAACCGAGGCGAAAATGCCTACCTCCGCCACATTACTTACGAGGGTGCCAAAGCGCGGTATGGAGAAATAACCCCCGAAATTTCCGAGCGCTTAGATTTTGAACTCGAAACCATTGCCAATACGGGCTATCCAGGTTACTTCCTCATTGTGCAGGATTTTACCAGCCAAGCCAGGAAAATGGGCGTTTCGGTAGGTCCGGGACGGGGTTCGGCAGCAGGATCTGCGGTGGCCTACTGCATAGGAATTACCAATGTAGACCCCATCAAGTACGATCTCCTATTTGAGCGTTTCCTGAATCCAGATCGGGTGTCCATGCCCGATATCGATATTGACTTTGATGACGAAGGACGCAGTAGGATTATAGATTGGGTGGTAGATAAATACGGATCCAACCAAGTAGCCCAAATTATTACCTACGGTAGCATGGCCGCAAAAAGCGCCATACGAGACACGGCCCGTGTTTTGGAACTCCCCCTACCCGATGCCGACCGCGTAGCAAAGCTCATCCCAGATTTTCAGAAACTGGGCTTTTTACTCGATGCTGATGAAAGCGCCCTCAAAGCTAAGCTTAAGACCAGCGATGATGTAGAGATGGTGATGGAGCTACGCAAGCTGGCCAAAGGCGATGATCTTATTGGTAAAACCTTGCGCCAGGCCAAAATTTTAGAGGGCTCCATGCGCAATACAGGGGTGCATGCTTGTGGGGTAATTATTACTCCAGACGACATCACCAAGTTTGTTCCCGTAGCTACTGCCAAAGATTCGGACCTACGTGTAACCCAGTTTGATAACGCAGTGGTAGAAGATGCCGGGTTACTAAAAATGGACTTCCTGGGTTTAAAAACCCTAACCATCATTAACCACGCGGTGGACAATATTAAGGAGCGCCACAATATTGAAATTGTACCCGATGACATTCCGCTGGATGATGCTAAAACCTACGAGCTCTTTCAGCGTGGTGAAACGGTAGCCATATTCCAGTACGAATCGCCTGGGATGCAAAAGCACCTAAAAGCGCTCAAACCTGATCAGTTTGCCGACCTCATTGCCATGAACGCCTTGTATCGTCCAGGCCCCTTGGCGTACATCCCCAATTTCATCGCCCGTAAGCACGGTAAAGAGGAAATTTCCTACGACCTCGATGCCATGGAAGGCCACCTTAAAGAAACTTACGGTATTACGGTTTACCAGGAGCAAGTGATGCTGCTATCGCAGCACCTAGCAGGCTTTACCAAAGGTGAGGCCGATACCCTGCGTAAAGCAATGGGTAAAAAGAAAAAGGATGTACTGGACAAAATGAAGCCCAAGTTCCTGGAGGGCTGCGAAAAAAACGGGCACTCGCGCGAGGTATGCGAAAAAGTTTGGAAAGACTGGGAAGCTTTTGCTAGCTATGCCTTCAACAAGTCGCACTCTACCTGCTACGCTTACATTGCCTTCCACACGGCTTACCTCAAAGCCCACTACCCGGCCGAGTTTATGGCCTCGGTGCTGTCCAACAACATGAACGACATCAAATCGGTTACCTTCTTTATGGAGGAATGCCGTAGGATGAAAACCCCCGTTCTTGGTCCTAGCGTTAACGAATCCAAGTACCGCTTCTCGGTAAACGACAAAGGCGAAATTCGCTTTGGCATGGGCGCTATTAAAGGGGTGGGCGGAAATGCCGTAGCAGCTATTGTTGCGGAGCGCGAAGAAAATGGAACTTTCAAAGATTTGTTCGACTTCTTCCAACGTATTGATTACAAGCTCATCAATAAAAAAACCTTAGAAGGCTTGGTGCTAGGAGGCGCATTGGATGAGTTTGAAGGAGCACACCGTGCCTTGTTTTTCCATGAAGATAGCAACGGACAAAGCTTTTTAGAAAAATGCGTGCGCTTTGGCCAGGCCGTACAAGAATCTAAGGACGCACCACCCGATTTGTTTGGTAATGCCCAGGAAGTAAGCATACAAAACCCCGAATTGCCCACCTGCACACCTTGGAACGAGCTATACCGCCTAAACCGCGAAAAAGAAGTAGTGGGAATTTACATCTCTGGCCACCCACTAGACTTGTACAAACACGAAATTGCCTTCTTTAAAAACACCGACATAGCCGACTTGCAAAACCTCGAGAACCTGCAAAGGCAGGAAGTGCGCTTGGTGGGAATGATAACCGCTACACGCGAGTTCATGGATAAAAAAGGAAACCCCTTTGGCAAGTTTACGCTAGAAGACTACAGTGGTGCCCACGAGTTTATGCTCTTTAGAGACGACTACAAAAAGCTACGCATGCACCTCATCCCCAACACCTTTGTCTATGCCAAGTGTAGCATCGTTACTTTACGGTGGAAAAACGACCAGAAAGAGCTGAAATTCAACAAAATAGATGCTTTAGAAAGTGTTTTAAAGGACGAGAGCAAAACGTTGGAAATTACCGCTAGAGCCCACGAAATAACCACCGACTTCATCAATGAAATAGAAACGGCCATTAACGGGGAAGCTGGCAGCTTAACCTTGAAATTTAAGATTGTAGATCCCGAACAGAAAATTGATGTAAGCCTAACCAGTCGCAAGTTGAAAGTGGCTCCCAGCGGTGAAATCTTGGATCGCCTTGGCCAAATTGACGGTATCAAAATGCGACTGAATTAACAGATTACCATGTTTGGAGCTTAGTTTTAGAAATTCGGCTGCTTGGTTGGTCGCAGGATTGTAAATCCTGCGTAGCATTAAGCAATCAATAGTGGTTGGTATTCGAAAGCGAAGTGTTTCGAAGGGTGTATAATTCTTCTCTTAACAATGCAGTTCTAATCCGTGCAGCACGTGGCACAAAATATCTGCAAACGGTGACTTTACTCACTGTGAGAGTTACTGGGACTTTGTAGCTTAGGTTTCCCATGAAAATGCATTATACCATTACCGGAATCCATTGCGATGCCTGTGTCACTTCCATAAAGGAGGCACTGCTTTCTTCCAACCAGATAAACGATGTGGTTTTAGATAAAACCGGCAAACTGGAGTTACAAACTACAGAAGAATTGGAACTCACACAGCTACAAAACCGCATACCCAGCGGATATATCATACATGAGGGTAAACCAAACCTCACCCAACAGCACGACCACCACCATCACCAAGAACCCGATTTTCACTGGAAGGATACAACCGTTTGGAAACGATCGGCTTTCAATACTCTCAATTGCCTTATTGGGTGCTCTATAGGCGATTTTGGAATGATTATTTTCCTGCAAGCCTACTATCCCGAAACCGCTTTGTATACGCAAATGATATTGGCCGTTATCGCAGGGTTATGCACCAGCATTATACTAGAAACTATCATTATCCGAGTGCGCGAAAACATGCTTTGGATGAAAGCGTTAAAAGTCGCTTTTGGCATGTCTTTCATCTCTATGGTTGCCATGGAAATAACCATGAATCTTACAGATTTTATGATTACTGGTGGACGCGCAGCCTTTAGCGATCCTATGTACTGGTTTGCTTTTATCCCTGCCGCTGTTGCAGGTTTTCTGGTACCATGGCCGTATAATTATTACAAACTCAAAAAGTACCGCATGGCATGTCATTAATTCAGTAAAAGCTATGGCTCCGGCCGATGAATACTGGTTTTGTGTTATTGGGTATGTTAACGAATCAGGTGTAGAATTCCCTCTCTTTTGCTTATCTCACCATTAAGAAACCTGACAGCTACTTCATAAACATACGAGTCATCGGGTTGACTCTGACCTTGGTAAAAACCGTTCCAGCCCTCTTGTACGTCTTTCCCTTCAAATAATAAGTCGCCCATACGGTTGTATATTTTAAAGTAGAGTAACTCCTCAATACCCAGACCAGAAGGAGTATAGACATCATTCACCCCATCAGAGTTTGGGGTAAATGCATTGGGCATGCTTAAGGTATACAGCTCATCCACTGCTATGGTGAATGGTAGCAGTTTTTGATAACAGCCGGCCCTATCGGTAATGATCACGGTGTACTCTTGCGTTTTTAATGGCATCCCGGTATTCTGTAAACATGTGTCACATTCCAACCCTTCACTGTTTATCCAAACAGCGTGGTAGTCCTCATAAATGGATCCGGTTATTGAATCCAGCAGCTCCAAAGAAACCTCGGCTTTTTCCCCTACACGAATAGAATCGGTTAGGGCAAGCGTATCTACTACAAAGGCTGGACTTACATTAAAACGGTATTCTTCAACCGATGAACACCCTTGCTCGTTGGTACCTCGCAAGGTTATATCTTGAGAGCCAAATGCTTGAAACATGGTGCTGGCGCTTGTAGCATTTGAAAATACATTAACGGGTCCCCATTCGTACTTTTCAGCGCCAGTGGCCGTAAGCGCTAAGGTATCGTAATTACAGAGTACGGTTGGGATGGTATCGATAGCTAGGTCTGGGTTCGGAAAAACCCAAAATTCCAGTGTATCATAATCTATGCATCCTTCCGGTGTATCATAAACGCTCAAAATTATCTCCTGCTTTCCAGCTTCTGTAATTGAAAAGTCAGCATTAAAACCCATATCTACCCCATTGAGCTGCCACTCTTGAAAGGTGTTAGCACTCTGTGAGCGAATCTTTGGCAAATTGGGAAGACCACACAACGTATCTACATCCAACTCCTCAATAGCAGCTGTTACATTATCAACATTTACGGTTTGCTGCAGCTGAATTTCGCACTGGTCAAGGCTGGTTATTCCTGTCACTATTCTAGGGGCCTCAAATCCGCGTTGGTAAGCATAACAAAAAGAAGTATCGGAATTTTTAGGCGCAGGCAAGCGGAAAAAGCTACCGTCTCCAAAGGAGAAAGCCACCGAATCTGCTCCTTGAACACCCGACAAAGCCACACAGAAGGAATCATTAGGGCATACCGCATTTTTACTTAAATCCATACTAGATACAGATGGGCCTGTAAGGGAAATGTAGGCCTCCTTGCGAACGAAATTACTACAACCGCCATCTGTTCTTACAAATAAGGAGACATCATAGGTACCCGGAGTGGGATAAAAAACGGTAGCTTGTTCTGAATAAGCCCGGGGCACATCGGTTGTTCCAAATCGCCACTCGTATGAATACGGGTAATCTGCAGATTTAATTTCAGGATTAAAGGTTGTAATAAGCGGTGGACAGTTGGAAACCGTATCACTGGCTTTAAAATCAAAAACCGGGTTGGGCTCTATGATAATATCCTCCACCTTTAAGGTGTCTTGGCAATTTTCCGTTTCCCCTATCAGAACCAAATCTAAGGTATCGGAACTAACAGGAAAATCTTCTCGAAACTGGTATAGCTCAGTTACGACAGTATCACTGTTTAGCCAGGTCAAATCGAGCACCTCCATAAAAGGTGTACGATTGTTGACCACAACCGACTCACCGGCACACAAACGGTTATCTGGAACCTCAACTTCGAGATTTATGAAACGCGATGTAATGGGGATACCCACCGTTCGGTTCGCGTTGCAGCCCCGGGTATCTTTTGCCAATAGCCGCAAAAAATAAGACCCTGGCTCCGTAAATAAAATTTCTCCAGGCTCCTTGCCCACGTAACTAGCAAAAGTGTCCGGTGCTTGCGTATTCGATGCACTCAGCAAAAGCCATTCCCAGCTAACTACAGAATCGCTTCCTAAATAGGTAGCCTCTGGAGTAATAGAGAAAGGAGGACAGTCTACCGTATTTCCATCAATAACATCCACCGCTACATCGGTTTCCACGGCAAAAATTGATTTTGTAACGCCCTCGGGACAAATTTCATTTTTAAGAATAATAACGTTGTTGCCCGGTGCACTCGGTGTAAAAACAGCGTCTGCATCCTGTTCATAGGGGTCAAATCCAGCGCCCGGCAAGGTCCAGGAATACTTTGGCCCCGCGTCCAATGCTTTACAAACAATGGTTGTTAGCGCGTTTTCGGCACTAAAGCACACCGTATCTGGAGCTACTATTTTAGGCTTCACTATGGGTTGGTATGCTATGGTGTCTCTAACCACACAAGAATCGCAAGTTGGGTACGCTTTGTTGAATAAGCTTAGCACCAATTTACCGGAATGAGATTGCGGTATATTTAGCTCCTGATAGTAGGTTCTAAACTCTTTTAAGGAGTGCCCTCCATGTAGAACCTCTTTTTCAAAAGAATCAAAACCAGCGGTATCGTACTCCATGGCTAACCATGTGGTGTCCACCGGGTTGTTATTAGAATCCAACCCAATAAAATCCACTTTTAACGAGGTCCATTCGGCAGCTTCAATGATCACAGGATAGCCATCTGCCCTACAGATGTTCGATGTTGTAGCAAAACGTTTTAAAGAAGGCCCCCAAGGTTGAAGGAGGGCTTTTTTAGTAATCGTGTCTGGACATCCCAGATAGCTGGCGATAAGCTGCACATCATAACGAAGACCTTCCGCCGTGAGTTCGTTAAGTGTGTCCACAGACTCGGCCACCCTGTAATCGACAAGGTTTTTTGATCTTCTTGTATCCCGGATTTCATCTTCTAGAATAAAATTCCACGTCCAGTTATCTATCAGCGTACTATTGGCACCGGCTCCTGTATCTACAAAGCTGCTATCGAAAAATTGCATCGGTACTACTCCACAAGTATCTCGCACTTCTGCAGTAAAATCAGCGTTAGGGCGAACTCCTATTGAGAAAGTATCAGTTACTGCAACCGTACAACCGCCTTCATAGTTTACGATGTAAGTACCTATGTAGCGCCCAACTTCAGATAAGGTAAAAGCTTCCGCAAACTGAAATCCCGTTTTAAAGAGCGTATCCTCTAAATTTGCTACTGCTGTAATAAAGAATATCTCGTCTTGTACGGGTTGGAAAAAAGAACCTCGGTTAAAAACGACTATTCCCGTATCATTCACACAAGATCCATTTGGAAACTCTAAAGAAAAACTTACATCTACAGTTGGAGCAGTAAGGTCGAACTGTGAAACAACTTCGCAATCGTCCTTTGAAGCATAAATTTTGATGGTATAATCACCAGGACTCGAAATGGTGGCCTCAAAAGGTACGACTTCAATACCCTGATACACCGTATCCTCATTAAACACATAGGTAAGCGAAGTACCCGGAGGAATTGAACCTGCGTTTTGTATAGGTACCCTTAGGTTTTGCGGAAACACACACGGCTGCACAAACTGTTGTGGGTCCTCTAGTAGAACACGCACCCCATTTATTTCAATGGAATCGCAAGCCGTGCTGGTACAAAGTGGCTCAAAGGTTCTGGCAGTGACGCAAACCTCATTTTTTCCCTGCAGCCAATTGAAGGTCGTATCCACCTCTACCGTGGGTCCAGGACTCAACCTTTCCCCGTTAATGTGCCATAAATAGGCATCTGCCGCTTCCCCATCATAACGCAATCGCACGGTTTCTTGGATGCAACTGCGATCTGGAATATCCAAATCTGCGACCAGCGGGTCTACCCGAAAAAAATCAGTTACCGCAATGTTATTAAAGCACCCCAACTCATTGGATACTGTTAGCTCAACATCGTAATTGCCATTTTCCGTCAACAGCACATCAGGCTGTACCTCGGTAGAAAAAAGGGTACCGTTTATGCGCCACTCATAATTGAAAAAAGTATCTCTAGTGGTGGGAAGCAGTGCCGATTTCAACGTATCTCCGCAACTAAATTGGTTAAAGGCTGTAAAGCTTCCCATCGGTTGGGCTTTCGCTTGTATAGCACCCACTTGGGTTCGCACCGCGGTACAGCCGTTGGTGTCTGTTATCTCAAGCGCAACACCGTACGTTCCAGGTTGCTGTACAGTAAATTCCGGATCTATAGCTTTGCTCGTTCCAACCCCAGAAACGACCCATGAATAGGTATACAATATTGTATCTCTGGGAGCTTCTAACCGAAGCTGCGTATTTAAGGGTACGCATCCTAAGGTATTTTGCACCTCAAAGTTTGCCTGGGGTTTAGGGGTAGCAAAAATAGCTTCCTTAATCTCTTTAAATAAGACCTCTTGAGTAGAGTCTTTCGGTGTAACTCGTATGGATATGTCATATACCCCTGGATCTGACAGAAATACCGTTGGCTGAGACTGCGTGTATGTCTCACTACCTGGGTTTACCTCCCATAAAAAGGTATAGTCATCTAAGTTATCTATTGGCGTACCAGACGCTATCAGTGTAACTGAAAGTTGTAATTGCTGCGGCAGGCAGAGCACCACCGTGTTGTCTTCTAATATTTCCTCATTGGCCTGCACTTGCACCTGCATTTGTGCTACCAGCGTATTGAACTCTGTACTCGTAAGAGCAAAAAGCAACACCAGAAGGAATTCAAACACGCGCTTCATTAACAAACCTGAGAGCTATTAGTGGTAAATGGTAAACTTACGAAGTGCTGTATAATAGGATTTAGTGAGCAAACGTATTTTACACTTCAAATGGTACTCCAATCCTTGAGTTTATTCGCTCCACCTGAGCCAAAACCTGTTTGCGGTCTAGTTTTGATTTCTGAAGGTTTCGCTGCAGGATGGCAACTTCTGGTAGCAACGCTACTGTTTCGTCACTAAACACCGTGTCTACCACCTGCTCCCAAACATAGTCTTCTGCCAGGCTGTTGGGATGCGCCAAATCGTTCTCGTAGAAGCGATAGTCACGCAAATCTTCTTCCACCCATTCCAGCACGGGTAAATACGCAATCTGATTTGGAAAGGCATGCGCCAAGCGGCTGGTAAAAACCCGCAGCAAGGATTTGGAGAGTTTGTTTTCTACCACACCATCGCGCAGGTGTTTTACGGGACTCACCGTAAAAATCACTTTTAAATTCGGGTTTTGGCTCCAAATGGCTTCTAGCACATCACTGGCAAAAGTAACTTCGGTATCCAAGTCTAGCAGTACCTTGTTGAACCGTTGTTGCGGTTGTTTGTGGCAGTTGGCTACAATGCGATGAAGCTCCACATCCTCATAGGCCCACATGCTTCCTAAGGTGATAAACAAGTAATTTCCATTCTTTAGGAAATCTTGGCCGCGTTGATGCTCTTCGTTGAGCTTTTGTACCAACTCGTTTTGGTTGCTTGCTTTAATGGCGGAATGCGAAGCGAAATGCACCCAGTGGCCGTCTTTTTCTACAACAGCTTGTTCTTCTTGAAACCAAGCGGTGACCTCGTTGGAAAGTAGGCTAAAGATGGAGCGCGGGTTAAACAATGTACCGAAAAAAGCCGGCTGCACCTTAAAGCGATGCCAGGCCATGCGCGCATTAACCCGCTCGGCAAAGCACGATCCAATAAATCCTACTTCATCTTGATAATTCAACCTGGCGAAAGGCCATTGATAGGAAAAGGTACTGCGTAGCTTTAGTGGCATTGCGGGCTCTTGTTATCTCACAATATTCAAATAGCCCGACTTCTCTTCGGTGGTACCGTTGTAATAGAGTACTGCTGCTTTGTACACAAAGGTTTCATCGTTTTGCACCTTGCCTTTGTACACTCCGTCCCAACCCTCACGCATGTCGTTGCCTTCGTAAACCAGCTCGCCCCAGCGGTTGTAAATTTGGAAGTACAACAGTTCCTGTACACCAATTCCACGAACAAAAACTACGTCATTTCTACCATCATTATTGGGAGAGAAGGCATTGGGCACGTCCAACACATATTTCTCTATAACGTGGATTTCAAAAGAAAACTGTTTTTCATAACACTGGTTGGGCTGATCTATGGTAGTAATGGTATAGTTGGCAGTTCGCAACATTTGTCCCGATGTGCTATCGCAATCGTTGCAACCCATAGCGTAGTCGTTATCCCAAGAAATATCTACATCGTAGGGCGCTCCGGTAAGGGAATCCACCGATTCAAAGTACACAAAACCGGTACGGCCAATAAATACGGTATCGTTTTCCTGTTTGGGATCTATAACGTATTCTGGAACTACATCCACGTCCACATCTGCCGTATCCTTACAACCACGTGCATCGGTTACAATAACGGTGTATTTGGTAAAGAAATCTGGGAAGGCACCAGGGTTAAAAACGCTCGTATCGGTAAGGGTTTCAGGGTTATCCCACTCGTATTGCACGCCTCCTGTTGCTGTAAGAGCTACGGTTTCATAATTGCAAATAAGATCTTTCTCCGTACTGGCGGTAGCCGTAGGTCGCTCAAATACCTCGAAACTCCATCGCAGGGTATCTTGGCAGTGCAATGCCCCCATAGTGTTGTCGCGTGCAATAAATTCAACATCGTAAAAGCCAGGAGAAGGATAACTATAGAAGCTGGTATCTGGGGGGAATTGTCCAGTGACTTGTGCACTACCATCGCCCCAGTCTAAAAAGTACTTTTGACCAAAATAGCCTGTATCTACCAGCGCAACCTCGCCAAAGCCACAGGCCTCCAGGCTGTCTAATTGCATCCCAGCTACAGCACTGTCTACCTCGATGGTAACAGCCGCCTGACCTTCACAGGTCACCAAATTCCCTTCAAAAATGTAATTGCTGGTAACATCCATGGTGTAGCGCACATCATCTAGCGGTTGAATGTCTGGGTTGTAACCCACAGGTACAGGCACCACAGGGTTATCCACACTCCACACTATGGTATCGCCTCCACTGCTTTCCAGTACTATGGTTTCCCCATAGCATAATACCGAGTCTGGTAATATTTCGGGTTCCGGATTAGGGTAAACCACCACCCTTGTCATCGTATCTTGGGCACAGCGCGGTGATAGATCGTAAGCGCTTAATATGAAGTCTACGGTATCGGGGTTGTTAATGTCGTACTGGGATATATCGGAATTAAAAAAGTTCGTATCCGCTTTCAAGTATTCTTTAATACTCCAATTAAACACACGAGCAACGGTGTCATTAGGGTAATCAATAGCTACCTGTGAATTATTGCAGGTATCATTGTATGTCAATTCAAAACCAATATTGGTGAAATCGCGACTCACGGTAACATTTGCGAAGGCACTACAGGTGGTTCTTAAATTGGTATCGATAATCGTATAGGTTGTGGTTACGCCAGGGTTGACCGTAATTTGAGAGGAATCGGCATTGGAGGTTCGTATAGACCCATTTTGAGGTAACCAAAAGTATTGGTGGTTGTCAGTGTCTTGGGAGCTTACCGTTAATTCCAGATCAGGATCCCCTTGGCAGAGAATGGTATCCTGTGGTGGATCCATTACTGGCGGATCAAAAACCCAAAACAAGCTCGTATCTTTATCGGAACATCCCGAAGCGGGGTCAATAACTTCTAAAAACACGGTGTCTTGCATGGCGCCTTGTGCCGTGTAGCTTACTACACTATCGGTACTATTGGTACTCCCATCTGGCAACTCCCATAAAAAGGAGGCTACCGAACCTGTAGAAACATCTTCAAAAGAGAGCGTTCCGTTGGTACCATCAAAACATACCGTGTCTGGATCGGGACCATCGATAATGGCCGTAAGTTCGTTAACGAAAACGGTGGTTTTTATTCTTCGTTCGCAGTTCGCATTACTATAATCCAGAAGCACCTCGTAGGGTGTTGCCGATCCTGCCTGATAAATATGCGTTACGGAATCTTCGGGTGGCGCTTTAGTGTCCCCTTTAAAATCACCAAAACTCCATTCATATATGTCAACATCCACAGGGTTTACCACGGTAAAGGTCACTGGTTCATTCACACAAACGGGGTCCTTGCTTACCCGAATATCATCGGCCGAAGGACCAATAAGATTAATAAATCCGGGTTGGGTTATAGTGGACTCACAACCGTTGGGCGTAGTTACCGTAAGGGTAACATCATAATTTCCGGGTTCTGGAAACACCACAGGAACCGAATCGCTTAGCACTGAGGTTCCCAAGTCATAATCCCACTCAAAACTATAGCCATCAAAATCCTCCGAATTTTGAATGGGATAGAGTTTGGTACTGAGAGGAGGGCATGTCCCGCTTTTAACGGTTGCATCAAAATCAAAATCAGGTATCGGATCCACCTGCAGCACGTTGCTACGCACCAAGGTGTCTGCGCAGATATTCGTACTGGCAATGAGGGTAATATCCAGGGTATCCACCGTAAAGACATCCACATCAGGCACCGAATCCTGGCTAACCAAGACCGTATCTAAAAACCACTGGTAGCTTAGCGGTTCATCGAAAACGGATAGATTGGTAAGCTCCAACGAATCGCCCGCACAAATATCACCATCATTAAGCTGGAAATTAGCTATAGGATCGTTCACGGTTACTTGCTGTCCAAAATTGGCTTCTGTGGAACAGCCGTTATCATCGGTAGCGATCAGTTGAAAAAAGTAATCGCCAGCACCTTTGAATAAAAAGGTATCGGGGTCTTGGGTATTGAAAGTTTTGATGATGGAAGGATTGGCAGCATCGGTAGAGTCAATAACATTCCATTGCCAGGTCCATAAGTTAAAATTATTACCGGCTGTAGGGTTGGCTCGTAAATCTACAGCCAAATCAGAGCATCCCTGAAAGTTTCCCCCTTCCAATTGTATTTCCACCTCGGGTGCAGATAGCGTAATGTCTTTGCATACCCGTATGGGGCAGTCTTGGTTCCAGCGTTGCTCTAGGCAAATGCGGTAGTCTCCCGCTCCCATGTCGGGTTCAAAATTTAACGAGGTATTGGGGTTACCCACGACTTTGGTATCCCCATTAATGGTTCGTGTCCAACGGTAGGCCTCCGTTGTATTCTGCGCGGTGGCGGTAATGGTAGTGCCATTTCCTGAGTTTGCTAAGCAGAGTGCGTTGGGCAAGAAAAAATCAATGGGGATGATATCATCAAACAAGGATGTTTCTACATCATACCAGCAACTATCGCAGCTTGCGTAGGCATTGTTATACAAGATTACTTTAGCGGTTCCACGAAAGCCATTGGGTGCCGGAAAAAACAAGGTATCTCGTGTTGCATCTACTTGCGAATGGATATCAACATCTACATCCTGCCCATTGTACACGGTATCTTGGTTGCTGGGAAACACATCGGTAATCACCGTATCTATTACATTGCCATCACCGTCTTCGCCCTGGATATACCACTCTCTACTAGTCCAGGTAAACATATTGCCGTGAATAAAAATGGAATCGCTGTTGCAAGGTCTACCAATAGAAAGACCATCGATAACCGGTCCCCATTTGGTAAAGTGATCTTCTTTTAACAAGGTATCGTAACATCCGTTGTATCCAACTACCAACTGCAAATCGTAAGGTACATCAGGGTCGGCTGGGTTTAATGTATCAATACCATTTTGTCTGAATTTCACTTTCGGAAATTGCTCACTCGTTGGCCCCTCCGGATACTCGCTCCACTCCCATTCATCGATCAACGTACGATCCTTCATTCCATTGAGGAGGACGTAGCTACTATCATTAAAAAAGGTGGTATCGTTGGCACAAGTATCCAAGGGAAATACGTCAAAATCGGCCACGGGCTTTAATCCAGCTTCATAATTAAAGCTGGTTTCTGCTTCACAACCACTTTCTGTCTCCACCCTAAGGTTTACTAGGTAACTCCCGTGGTCATTTAGTGGAACAAAGTAATTGTAGGTATTGGCTATACCCGAGTTACCTACATCTACTACAGAAGCTTGATCTAACCATGTTGTGGTCCAGGTGCGCGTAGCCACTACCTCCCCACCATAATTGCTGCCGTCAGTGTAGGTCCAGTTTTGGTCGGTGCAACCATCAAATTTATCCGGGAAAGCCTGGATGTTGAGCCTGCGTATTTGTACATCGGGGTTACTATTCTTGGTACTTACACAGCCTTGCGGGGTAATTAATCGAAGGCGTACATTGTAGTTCCCAAAGCTATTGTAGGTGTAATTATTGGGGCTTGCAAAGGTGTTGCCATCCGTTGTCCATTGAAATTGGGTCCCGGGAGGAAATGTAGACCCAGAGGGATCAAAAGATACGGTATGCGGCACCTTGCAGGAGGTGCGATCGCTTAGTGAAAATTGCGCATCTACTTCCACCACATGTATGGTTTTACAATAGGTATCCGTGCAAGAACCATCGGCTGAGGTAACGGTGAGACAAACATCTAAGTCGCCAAAGTTTTGAAGGGTGCGCTGTGGGTTGGCATTGTTACTGCCTGGCCCGCCATCGCCAAAATTCCAATCATAGCTATCCCCAGACACTGCCTGTCCTGTAAAACTGAAAGAAACTCTATCATTGCGGCACACGGTATCGGGCGCATTAAAAAGTGCTTCCACATCTTGCACCACGATGTACTCCGATTTTGTAAGCGAAGTATCACAACCTTGTCCTCCCGAGATATTAAGTATTACATCGTACACACCGGGGTTCGTCACCGTACCCGAAACCGACCTCCCATTGAATGGACCCACGATTCCTGGTATCGTCCAATCGAAATTAAAATCACCCGTTTCTGCTGCATTCAGGGTGAAATCTAGTGGTGGTTCGCAAGCACGCAGTCCCGTGCCCGAGAAATTCGGGTTGGGTTTTGCTTTTGCTGTGATTTTATTAATAAAGCTGGTATCTGCGGTGCAACCAAATTCATCCGTTACAATGAGCGCAAGGGATTTGTCACCTGGCGAATTCACCGAAAGCGTTGGGTTTTCACCCAGCGCTGAACCCTCTCCCAAGATGGTGGTTTCAAAGCGTGCCTGGGCACGGTCTCCGGATACCGTAGACGGATCTGTATTGATACGCACAGAAAATGGTATACAAGCAACTTCAGGTGCAAAGGTAAAGTTGGCCACCGGTTTTTTTACCACGGTAATAAAGCCAGGTTTAGCAATGGTAACCGTCTCTCCAGTACTTATTTTGGTAACGGTAAGCGTAACACCGGTAGAACCAACCGTGCCATAGGGTATCTTAGGGTCTGGAAGTGACGAATTTCCAGTAGAAAAAGACCAACTAAATTCATAATCGGGATCATTGGAATTCACAGGAACACCATTGAATGTAGCCTCCTGAAAAAAAGAGATTTGCCCCGCTTCGCAAACTACACGCCCCTCACCATTCGGATTATTTAAGCCCCCCGCTGCCGAAAAATCTACCGCTAATTGAGCTAGCAAGCCCTCTGCTAGAAAAAAAAGGAATCCTAACACCGCATAGCGCAGCCAGTGCAATCTGCGGATACTCGGTAAGGCAAAGGCATTTAACAACATTAATTGTACTTTTGTCGGGTTAGATGGCGATATTAAAGGTGCGTACGAAGATACAGTTTTTATTCCCCTTGACTCTTGTGTTGGCACTCAATTCCATCCTTTACGCTCAGGACGTGCACTTTACGCAATTTGATGCCTCTCCTTTGAGTCTAAATCCGGGGAATACGGGAAATTTCAACGGCTTTTGGCGCTTCTCGGCAAATTTCAGGTCGCAATGGCGCGTATTGGATTTTCCATTTACCTCCTACAGCGCGGGATATGAGAGGAATTTAGTAGACAAAGGCTCAAACTTAGCCATTGGCTTCTACGCATTGCACGATGAAGCAGGGCAAGCCAATCTTAGCTACGATAAATTTTACGCTTCCATAGCTACCTCAGTAGGCGATGATTTTAATCGCCTGAGTTTTGGAATTCAACCCGGTTTTGTAAGCAAGCGTATCAATGGAGATCAGCTCTTGTTTCCCAACCAATACAACAGCCAAACCGGTTTACATGACCGGAACATTTCTAATGGTGAAGATGTCAATGACAACACCGGATACTTTGATGTAAACGCGGGCATAAGCTGGCAACGCATCTTCCCCAACGAGCATGTGCTTAAAATGGGAATTGCCGGTTTTCACTTAACGCGCCCCAACGAATCTTTGGTAGGCGGTGAAGCGCGAACTCCCATACGAAAAGTGTTTCACGCTAGTTACGCACTACCCATTAGCGAACGCTGGATACTGATGCCCAAAGTGTTAATTCACGAGCAAGTAAGGGCTTCAGAATACTTGGTAGGGACGTACTTTATCAATTTGGTAGGTCAAAACAGTGCGGGTATCCAAAGTTTTTTCATTGGTAGTCTGGGCCGCATGGGCATCAATAGAAATGTAGATGCTTTTTCGGCCATTCTTGGCGTTAATTACGAGCGCTGGGACATCGGTATTTCTTACGACATCAACGTCTCCACTCTACAATCGATAACGCAAAACCGCGGCGCCATAGAGTTTTCTGTCATCTTCTGGAATGGAAAAGTGCGCCTCAACCGAACCACCATTATTTGTGAACGCTTCTAATCGTTTTCCTCTCCTTTTTTCTGCAGTATTTTTCTTTTTTGTAGCCAACGTTGGTGCACAAGAGGAACCCATATACGAACTCCCCACCTGGAAGGTAAAATCGATAGCCAAAACAGCGGCTCTAGATGGGGACTACTACGTAGCTATAGACCATTTTGAAGAAGTGCTGGTACGCGAGGGAGAAACAGAAGAAACATTACGATCCCTGGCAGACATGTACTGGAAAAGCAACGACTACGTAAAAGCCAGTGCTACCTATGAAAGGCTTATAGAATTGAATCCAGAGGATGGTTTCTACCTCTTACGTTACGCCTTGCTGGAAAAGAAAATGAACAAGCCCTCGAGTGCCCTTTCTTACTTAAATCGCTACGAAAGGCTGTTCCTTAATGAAAATCCGGACCCCAAAATATACGCCCAAATACAGCTGGAAAAAGAAGGATGCGAGTTTGCCATTAACCATCCCGAAAACGAAGCCATCGAGGTTGCCCGTTTACCGAACAACATCAACTATCCGCACGTAGAGTCCAATCCCTTCCCCGTGGGAGGAGACTCCTTGTACTTTTCATCCATACGAATTAACAAAGTAGAATACATGGAAGATGAGCTACCCATGGGAAATATCTACCTAGCCCAACAGCGCTCAGATTCTAGTTTTCAACTGCTTCCCTTTACCCTACCCATCTCAGATTCTGCAGCCAATGTGGGCAACCTAAAATTTAACGAAGAGCAAAATCTGCTGGCATTTACCAAATGCTACAAGCAAAGCCCTACCTATTACCGCTGCGACATATTCATGGCCAAAAAGCAGGGTGGATATTGGACTGAACCTCAGCCCGTGCGGCAAATAAACCAAAGCCGTAGTACCCAAACCCAACCCTGTTTTGCAAAAGGACCCGATGGGCATCCTATGATGTATTTTTCATCGGATCGCAGTGGTGGAGCTGGTGGAAAAGATATTTGGTATGCCATGCTAAGCGAGCGCGGTGATGTTGGAAAAATTGCAAACTGTGGTGAAATAAACACCCCAGGCGATGAAGTTACCCCTTGGTATGACAATAAGAGCAAAACCTTGTACTTCTCCAGTAATGGTTTGCCCGGTTACGGTAGCATGGACATATACGCTGCCCTAGGCTATGCCGAGCGGTGGGCCAGTGCGCAGAATGTAGAAGCTCCAATAAATTCGGGTGCCGATGATTTGTATTATGTAGCTAAAGACACGTTAAACGGGTATTTCACCTCCAACCGAGAGGGTGTAAACTCCTTACGAGGAGCCACCTGTTGCGATGATATTTTCACCCACAGAAAACGCAAGGTTACCAACATTACCGTAGACGGCAACGTGGGCTTTGTACTGCGAGGCGACACAGGCTACAGCGATGTTAAAGTAAAGCTCTACGTGGAAACCAACGGCAAAAGCGTTCTTGCTGATGAAACTACAGTAGACAAAGACGGAAACTACCGTTTTCGGTTACAGCCAGGTCAAAAATACCGGATTGTATCAGAGAAAGATGGCTACCTCAACAGCAGTAAGCAGGTAAGTACAGAAAATGTAAAAAAAGACACCCAGCTTAATGCGGGCAACATTGAAATGCTCATTAACACCCGCCAACCCATTGTGGTGCGCAACATCTACTATCCTTTTGACGAAGATTACCTAACCCAAAAGTCTAAGGTTACCATAGACACCACTATTTTTGACATTCTGGTATCCAACCCTACTATTAAAATTGAGCTTTCCTCACATACCGACTCCAAAGGTTCGGATGCTTATAATATTGACCTCTCGCAACGCAGGGCACAAAGTGTAGTAGACTACCTTATAGAAAAGGGCATACAGCCCGACCGCCTGGTAGCGCGAGGTTATGGAGAAACCGACCCCATAGCTCCAAACCAATACCCAGATGGAAGCGACAACCCAGAGGGTCGTGCTAAAAATCGAAGAACCGAGTTTCGAATTATTGGCTATTTACCTCAGTATGAAGAGGTAATCTACGAGCAGTAGCCTGTTAAATTGAAATAAATACGGGTCCACATCCGAGCAAGCCTGGGTGCTTTTATATTTTTGGTGGCTGTAATTGAAAATTTATGCGGTACACCTACCTCCTCCTTTTCGCTGCTTTTTTTAGCTATAGCTTATCTGCACAAAACCCAAAGCGCTTAGCGCAACCTACCTCTAAAATATACCTGGAGCTACAGCAACTGGCTAAACCGGTGCGTGTACTCTATGTTGCAGCACATCCAGACGATGAAAACACCCGTGTTATTTCTTGGCTGGAAAACGCCAGAAATGTAGAAACGGCTTACTTCTCTTTTACCCGGGGCGATGGCGGACAAAACCTTATAGGCAATGAAAAAGGTCCCTTGCTGGGTGTACTTCGTACCCAAGAGCTGCTAGAAGCGCGTAAAAAAGACGGAGCCCGGCAGTTTTTTTCGCATGCAGTAGATTTTGGCTACTCAAAATCTATTGATGAAACCCTAGAAATTTGGAATAAAGACCAGGTGCTCGGTGATTTGGTCTATGTACTGCGCTACTTTAAACCCGATGTGGTCATCACACGCTTTCCACCTACACGTGCTGCTGGACACGGACATCACGCAGCTTCTGCGGCCCTGGCCAAAGAAGCCTATGATTTAGCAGGAGACCCCACGCAATTTCCCGCGCAATTACAGCGCGTTTCGACCTGGAAACCCCACCGCCTCATGTGGAACAGCTATAGCTGGCGCAGAGACCCCAAGCTACTGGCCGAGGATGTAAAAATAAACGTAGGCCAATCGGTGCCCTTATTGGGAGCTGCTTCTAGTGAAATTGCTTCGCAGGCGCGCTCTATGCACCGTTGCCAAGGATTTGGACGCAGTTGGAACCGAGGCGAGGTAAACGAGTATTTTAAGCATACTGCAGGCGCCAACTTTTATAGCGATATCCTAGAGGGCATCAACGTATCGTGGAGCCGTTTTGATGGCGGTGCACCGGTAGATGCAGCCTTCCAAAAAGCCATGCGCAACTTTAGTTTTACCGAAGCCTGGAAAAACATCCCCGCATTAGCCGCAATTAAAAAAGCGCTGCTAGATGTTCCCAGTAATACCTATGTGGACGATGCGCTTAAAAAAATAGACGATTTAATCCTGGCCTGTGCCCAAGCCAATATTGAGTTGTACACCGATGAAAAAGCTGTGGTAGCAGGAGACAGCTTGCAAGTAACCATAGATGCAGTAGCTATGGAACCCATTGGTGCAGCTTTAAAATCCGTGGTATTTGAAAAAAGTACCCCATTAGAATTTAACCAGGCTATTGGCAACAACATAGACTTTACCAAAGCGGTGCGCATTAAAATACCATCCGACAAAAAAACAGCTACCCCCTACTGGCTAGAAAATGAAAGCAGCTTTGGCAGCTACCAGTTCGAGGGTCTTCAGTATTTAGAAAAACCCGAAAGCGAGCCCAGCATTAGCGCAAAAGTTACGGTGGATATTTTGGGCAATGAAATCACCTTTAATCAGCCTGTATTCCACAAGCGTGTAGAGCCCGACTACGGTGAAAAATATGAGCCGTTACCCGTTTTAACTGCGGTATCGGTAAATCCAGCCATGGCTTTGCATATTGCGGTAGACCAAAAGCCAACACCCATTCAAGTTACAGTAACCAACCACAGTAAAGTAAACCAACAAAGAAGCTTAGGAATAACCCTTCCTAAGGGTTGGCAAGCCGATAAAAACGAGCTGGATCTTAAGCTGGAAGCAGGAGAAAGCCAACGCATTGCCATTGCACTACAAGCCAATGAAGACGCCCAGCCTGGAAGTCTTAAATTTTACTGGAGCAATAGCGAAGAGCCGGTTATAGAAAAACAAACGGTAGATTACCCACACATTTTAAAGCAAACCATACAAACGGGGGCTTTGGTAAACTTACGTCCGGTAAACGTGCAAAGCCACAAGCTTAAAATTGGCTACATCCCAGGTGCTGGAGACGACATTCCAGAGATACTAGGAAACCTCGGCTATACGGTAGTAGAAATTAATGCGTCCAACTTCGATTTTATGGACCTCTCCGATTTCCACACCATAATTACGGGTATCCGTGCCTACAACACGCAAGAGTGGTTAGCGAAAAAAGCAGAAAAAATATGGGAATACGCCAAAAACGGAGGCAATGTGGTGGTGCAGTACAACACGCTGAATTTCTTGAGTGAAATAAAGGCACCCATTGCACCCGAAAACTTACAAATTGGCCGCGATCGCGTAACCAAAGAAGAGGCGCCAATTACCATTTTAGCCCCCAAGCACCCTGTGCTCAATGTGCCCAACAGAATTACCGCGGTAGATTTTGAAGAGTGGGTACAAGAACGTGGACTGTATTTTGCCAGTGAGTGGAGCCCTGCCTTTACTCCCATTTTTGAAATTGCGGATCCCGGTGAAGACCCATCGCAAGGAAGTTTGTTGGTAGGAAGTTTTGGAAAAGGACATATCTCCTACTGTGGAATATCTTTCTTTAGACAGCTTCCAGCGGGAGTTCCAGGTGCGTATCGCCTGTTTGTTAACCTGGTAGAACTGGGTTATAATGGATAAAAAATATTGGCGTAAACGCTACATCCTTGTACTGCTATTCCTGATAGTACAAATAATACTGTATTACCAACTAACAAAAGCATTATCATGAGTTGGATCGATTGGCTGGTGCTCTCATCCACCCTACTTTTTATTGTTGGATTTGGTTGGTACAAAACCCGAAAACAGCGCAACCTAGATTCCTACTTTAAAGGCAGCACGCTTTCCTGGTGGGCGGTAGGATTGTCGGTTATGGCCACGCAAGCCAGCGCCATTACCTTTTTAAGTACACCGGGGCAAGCCTATGAAGACGGCATGCGCTTCATTCAGTTTTACTTTGGCTTGCCCATAGCACTTATCGTGGTGTGCGCCTTTTTTATTCCCCGCTTCGTTAACCTCAACGTGTTTACGGCATACCAATTTTTAGAAAAGCGCTTTGATGTAAAAACCCGACTGCTTACGGCCCTTCTGTTCCTTATTCAACGGGGCTTGGCTGCAGGAATTACCATATACGCCCCGGCCATTATATTATCTACGCTGTTGCAATGGCCCTTGTACGTAACCATACTTATCATTGGGATACTGGTAATTATTTACACGGTTAGTGGAGGCACCCAGGCTGTTGCGCAAACGCAAAAGCAACAAATGGCGGTCATCATGCTGGGGATGGGAACCGCATTTTACATCTTACTGAATTCGCTGCCTCCAGAAATGCAATTTACCGATGCACTGCAATTTGCTGGAAAGCTGGGTAAAATGAACATTGTAGATACCAGCATGGATTTTAGCAACCGCTACAACCTTTGGTCGGGTATTGCGGGGGGATTTTTCTTGGCACTTTCCTATTTCGGTACCGATCAATCGCAAGTAGCCCGATACATCGGAGGAAAGAACATTAAAGCCGCGCGTACTGGTTTGCTTTTTAACGCTGCGCTTAAAATTCCCATGCAGTTTTTCATTTTGCTTACTGGGGTTTTGGTTTTTGTATTCTATCAATTCAACCCGGCCCCGGTATTTTTTAACGGTCCAGGTTGGCAAGAAGCTTTGGAAAGCGATGGTAAAACCGAGCTTTTGCAGCTAGAGCAGGACTACAAAAAACAAGAGGAGAAAAAGTTAGCAGAAACCATACAATGGGACCAAGCCATTGAAAACCCGGAACGCCTTGCTGCACTAAAATCGCAGTTGGCTACTGAGGAAGCGTTGAGAAACCAGGTTAAAACCCGCATTGCAGCAACAGCTCCCGAGGTAGAAACCAAAGACAGCGATTATGTGTTCCTGCACTTTATCTTAAACCAACTTCCTATGGGCTTAGTAGGATTGTTGCTTGCGGTTATTTTTTCAGCGGCCATGTCTTCTACAGCTTCGGAGATCAATGCTTTGGCCGGAACCACCATGATAGATTTTGTTAAACGGTTCTCCAACCGGAAATTAACCGACAAGCAAGAAGTTAGAAACTCCAAAATCCTCACCTTACTGTGGGGAAGTTTGGCCATTATCTTCGCCATGGCGGCCTCCTTGTTTGATAATCTTATTGAAGCGGTAAATATCCTGGGATCGCTGTTTTATGGAACCATTTTAGGCGTTTTCCTGGTAGCCTTTATGCTGAAGAAAATTGGCGGGTGGCCCGTGTTTATTGGCGCTTTGGTTGCCGAGACCACGGTGATCTTACTCTTTACCCAATCTAGTCTGGGCTTTTTATGGTTTAACGTGGTGGGCTGTGCTATTGTAATAGCGGTGTCCTGGCTACTACACCAGTCGGGATTATTTCATAAGAAACAGTAGAATAAATCCTACCAAAGCCACTACAAAATAAGCCGGAATGGATGCCGCTCCTGCGTAGTCTTTGGCCATGCGCTGGCCAAAAAACAGGGATAAAAAGCTCAGAGAACACAGGCTTAGCGCCAAAATAACTGCTTGGTGAGCATTGGCGGCATCGTTGAGCAACATCACTACCGCGAGGATGCTGATAACGCCACTTGCCAGTTCCAGCAAAGTAAGCACCACCACCATAGGCTTGGTTAGAGGAGCTAAAGGACTGTTGGCAAAGTGCCCTGTAAGCCACTCCATGTTGCCTTTAAAATCAAACACTTTATCCAAGCCACTTTGCGTAAAAAGGATGGCTAAAAAAGCAAGTACTGCGATAAGGGGGATAAGGATTTCCATACTAGAATTTTAAAAATGAATCTGCGTGTTCGTCCAGCAAATGTAAGCTTCTCTCATCAGTAATTTGCCCATCGGCAATGTTGGCTACATGCTCAAACTTACTCAGCTTGGGTTTTTGAGAAAGCACCTCCACGCGCAAGTAATGCAGTATACCCGTAAGGTCATCCATACCTCTAAGGTTTCCTGCCTGCCCTGCCGACAAGCCAATAAGTGCCGCTTTTTTTCCACGAAACAGGGGCGGTGGCACGCAATCTAAAAAGCACTTGAGTACGCCAGGAAAGCTGCCATTGTATTCGGGTACCACAAACACAAAACGGTCTATACCCGACACGTAATCCTCAACAAAACGGTTAAACAGCGTGCTCTCATTACCAAAGGCTGCACTAAACACAAAGTCGTTGGGAAGATCTTCAAGATTTAGAATTTGCGCTGGTTGATTTTTAGCTTCTAAAACGCGTTTGTATTGCCGTGCTACTATGGCAGAGTTGCTATTCGGTCGGTTGGTTCCGCTAACGATTGTAATCATGCTTATTAACAACTGTATAAAACTAATGCCTCGCAAAAGCGGGTTTATCCCGAGCGAAGCACTAAATTTGTCTGTATCGTGCCGCAAAGGAAATCAATTATCCCCACACCATAATTGCGCTCCAGGCGATTAGCGATACCAATCTTAAAAACACAGTTTTATGGGTAAAGTTATCACCATTGCCAATCAAAAAGGTGGCGTAGGAAAAACCACCACAGCCATAAATTTAAGTGCTGCTCTGGGTGCTTTGGATTTTAAAACCTTAATCATAGATGCCGACCCTCAGGCAAACTCTACTTCTGGCGTAGGTTTTGATCCGAAAGAAATAGACAACAGCATTTACGAGTGCTTGGTAGATGGTATTGCTCCCAAAGACTGCATCCTGGAAACCGACAACCCCAACTTGTACATTTTACCCGCGCACATCGATTTGGTGGGAGCCGAAATTGAAATGATAAATATGCCCAAGCGCGAATACATGATGAAGGGCGTGATTGACAAATTTAAAGACGAATTCGATTTCATTTTAATCGATTGCTCGCCTTCCTTGGGCTTGATAACTCTAAATGGTCTTACGGCTTCAGATTCTGTAATCGTACCCGTACAATGCGAATATTTTGCATTGGAAGGATTGGGTAAATTGCTGAACACCATAAAAATTGTGCAGAACCGTTTAAATCCCGAGTTAAACATAGAGGGCATTCTTTTAACCATGTACGATACTCGCTTGCGTTTAGCCAACCAGGTGGTAGAAGAGGTGAAAATGCATTTCCAACAATTGGTGTTCGATACCATTATCCACCGAAACACCAAATTGGGAGAAGCACCAAGCTTTGGGCAAACCATTATTATGCACGATGCTACCGGTAAGGGTGCCGTAAATTACCTAAACTTGGCCCGCGAAATTTTAGAGAAGAACGATATGCTTTCCAATAAAAAAAAGGAAAGCGCTAGCACGGTGAATTCATAGTATGGCGAAAAAGCAAGCGTTAGGAAGAGGCTTAGGCGCTCTTCTAAAAAACGAAGACACAGATATTACATCCAAGTATAGCCACCAAAAAGACCCACAAACCGTAGGGTCGGTGGCTTTAATATCCTTGGATAGCATAGAAACCAACCCCTTTCAGCCGCGTACGCAGTTTAATGAGGAAGCACTGGAAGAACTTTCACATTCCATACAGCAACTTGGCGTAATCCAGCCCATTACCGTGCGTAAAATGGGGTACGACAAGTTTCAGCTCATTTCGGGTGAAAGACGTTTTCGTGCCAGCAAGCGCGCAGGACTTACCGAAATTCCTGCTTACGTGCGCATTGCCAACGACCAGAGCATGCTGGAAATGGCCATTGTGGAAAACGTACAACGCGAAGACCTCGATGCCATTGAAGTAGCCCTCTCCTACCAACGCCTCATAGAAGAGTGCAAACTCACCCAGGAGGAACTGGGCGAACGCGTAGGAAAAAACCGTTCTACGGTTACCAATTACTTGCGCTTGTTAAAACTTCCTGAAGAGGTACAGGCGGCCATTATGCTCAAAAAGATCTCTATGGGGCACGCGCGTGCCTTGTTGGGTACAGACGACAAAGAGCTACAGGTAGCGTTGCTGGAAGAAGTACTTGCCGAGGGCCTATCGGTTAGAGCGGTAGAGCAGATGGTGCGCAACCATAACACTGGGGGCCAAACTCAAGAGCCAAAAGCCAATAGCGAAGAAAAATCGGTAGCCAAAGCACCACAACGAAATCCATCGGATGTAGAAGTTAAGGTGGGCAAGACTTTAAAGAAAAAATACGGTTTTAAAGCCCAGCTGAAGTGCTACGATGAAGGTCGCGGGAAACTCGAAATATCATACGACAGCCAAGAAGATCTGGAAGATTTACTCCATGCCATTTCTAAGTAAGATACTCGTATTAGTTACCCTTTGCGTCAATATCCTTTCGGTTGGAATTGCACAGGAAAGGGCGGTACAACCGAGTGTGGTACAAAACGACACGGTGTTTGAAACGAAACCATTGTCTAATAAATCGCCCAGAACAGCCTCTTGGCTCTCGGCTGCTTTTCCGGGAGCCGGGCATATTTATCTAAAACAGTACCATAAAAGCGCGATTATTTGGGCAGGATTAGGTACCGGATTGTATTTTATAATGGACAATGCCCGAACTCACAACGAACTAAAAACGGCATACATTGCTCGGCTGGATGATGACCCTACCACCAATGCCACGGGCGACTTGGCTACCGCAGATATCAATGCATTACGCGATCAGGTAGACCAATGGCGCGGGTATCGCGATTTAAGCATTATTGCCACCTCGGTAGGCTATCTCCTAAACATAGTATGGGCTAGCGTAGACGCACACCTTTTATACTTTGATGTTTCCGATGACATTAGCCTAAACATCCACCCATCCTTTAATTATTTTGATAGACCCAGTGGCGCATTAACTTTGGCGCTACATTTTTAATTATGAGTACACCTACTCCCATTGCAATTATTGGTTACGGCAAAATGGGTAAAGCCATAGATGCCCTTGCAGAAAAACACCAAGTGCAAGTAGTTGCCACATTTTCTAGTGCCAATACGCTAACCGCTGAGAAGCTTAAAGAAAGTGGCGCAGCGGTAGCCATTGAGTTTAGCTTACCCAAGCTAGCAAAAACGCATATAGAGATTTGTCTGGAAAGCGGAGTTCCCGTTGCTATAGGAACCACCGGGTGGCTAGAACACTGGAAAACCCTAAATGATCTATGCACAAAGAAATCTGGTAGCATGCTGTATGCCAGTAACTTTAGCATTGGAGTAAACGTCTTTTTTGCCATCAATCGCAAGCTGGCCCAACTGATGCAGGGTTTTCCAGAATACGCAGTGGAAATGGAGGAAGTGCATCACACCCAGAAGCTGGATGCTCCTAGCGGTACTGCCATTACCCTGGCTGAAGGGATTTCCGATGAAATAGCAGATCTAAAAGGCTGGAAGCTCAAAGATGAAATGGAGCCTGAAGACAGCGATGTGGTGCCCATTACCGCAAAACGCGAGGAAGACGTAAAAGGTATTCACGCAGTAACGTACACCTCCGAAAACGACAAAATAGAAATTTACCACGAGGCCTTTAACCGCAACGGCTTTGCAAGCGGAGCCTTGATGGCAGCTAAATTCCTGGCCCACCAAAAACCCGGCATCTACACCATGGAAGATGTCTTTAATAGCCTATAGTCTATGAGTGCATATATCATACTAGCACTTACCGTGCTTACACAGTGTATTAGTTTACCCTACTTTTTTAATAAGGCAGGTATTGCATCCTGGAAAGGCTATATCCCTGTTTTCAACTGGTTTATCTGGGTTAAAATGGTCGACAAACCCTGGTATTGGGGTGTTGTAATGCTCTTCCCTGGTGTTAACCTTATCATGTTAGCGGTGCTTAACGTAGAGCTGGCCAACGCCTTCAATCAAAGAGATTATAAGCAGCATTTAGCGGCCGTTTTTATACCCTTCGTTTATTTACCCTATTTAGCTTTTAAGGAGCAACCCGATTTTGTAGGAGCCATCAATTGGAAAGACCGCAAAAAAGGTATGGCCAGAGAATGGGGGCATGCCATTGTATTTGCAGTAATCGCAGCATCGCTTATTCGCGGGTATGCCATGGAGGCCTACACCATCCCTACCGGCTCTATGGAAAAAAGCCTTTTGATTGGAGACTACCTGTTTGTATCCAAATTAAGCTATGGCCCCAGAATACCCGAAACACCGCTGAGTGTACCTTTTACGCATCATACTGTACCCTTCATCAATACCAAGTCATTTACAGACTGGATGAAATTCCCCTACTTCCGCTTGCCTGGATTTGGTAATGTAGAGCGTTTTGACCCCGTTGTATTCAATTTTCCTCCTGGAGATACGGTAATCCTCTCGCAACAGCAGCAAGATTTTAACCAAAATGCGCGCGACAAGGCTTATCAATTCACCCGCAGCACCAAACCCGTTACCGATGCTGCCATTTCTAAGGCTAAAGACTTTTTACTCAGCAACACGGAGTGGACGGTTCGGCCCAACGACAAAAAGGAAAACTACATAAAGCGCTGCATAGGTATGCCTGGCGACACGTTAGAGATTATAAATACGCAGGTACACATAGATGGTGAAGCCATTGAAAACCCAGAAAATTACCAGCAAGCCTTTAATGTTTTAAGCAATGAGCCATTAAACCGCAACATTCTTAAAAGACGCTACGATATTAACGGCAATGACGTAATGCCCATGATGGATGGAAGGCAATACAACATTCCGCTTCACCCCGACTTGGCTGATAACATTGCACAAATACCCGGTGTAGTTGCTGTTGAGGAGGAAATTAACAAGAAGCGCGAGCAGCCCATGCCTCACATGCCCATTTTCCCAAATGATCCAGGCTACAACTGGACCGAAGACAATTTTGGGCCGCTTTATATCCCAAAAGCTGGGGCCACGGTGCAACTGAATGTAGAAAACCTACCGCTGTACGAAAAAGCCATCCGCGAATACGAGGGCAACGACTTGTATACCGACCAAGGTAAAATCTATATAAACGGAGCGGTGGCACAATCCTACACCTTTAAAATGAATTACTACTTCATGATGGGAGACAACCGCCACCGCAGTGCTGATAGCCGTTTTTGGGGCTTTGTACCCGAAAACCATGTGGTAGGGAAAGCCGTGTTTATCTGGTTTTCTAAAGACCCAGAGACTGGGGTGAGATGGGATAGAATTTTTTCTTTGGTTGATTAAGTAGTCATCAATTAGCAACAAAAAAGGCCGAATCGATTGATTCGGCCTTTTTGATTTCATACCTGTCTGAATTAATTTCTCAAATTAAATGTTGCTCCAACGGCCGCGAAAAAATTTCCATCAAAACCAGCAAAGTGCCCTCCACCTAAATCTAAACGCACGGTTTTAGATAGACGGTACCACATCCCTGTGTTCCAACTCACCACTGGAATGGATTCTCCATCTTCATTGAGACCGTTTTCGAAGGGGCCAAACACCTCGCCAAATATCCCACCATTAAAGAAGCTGTAGCTTACGTTTATGGTGTAGTTCAAGTCACGACCACCATCCAAAGGCACATTTATGTTAGTTGCCAAACCCAAATTGTTGTAGGATTTAGCTATAGATAAACGCGCTGTATGTTGTGTTGTGGTCCTGTCCGAATTTCTGAACATCGCTTCATCAGCATTGATATTACGAGCCACATCAACCTGGTACTGAAGGTTAACAGCGGGTACTTTGTCATGCTCCTCTAAAACTTGGCCACGTACTATAAAGGTGGGTGCTGTTAGAGTTTTCACGGTGCTATTTTCGGCACTAGCATGTGTAACCCTCAATAATCGCTCTGTTCTAGTAGTATTGTAAGCAAACCCTGCTCCTAACTCTATCCGGTTTAGTAATCCATATCTAATGAGATGATCGGATAGAAAAGAGCTGGTCTTGTAAGAAGTAAGTCCTAAATCATACTCCGTGGGAAAATTGTACAAAAAACCACTCTGTAAGGTTAAAGCACCTTTGGGTAAAACCTGGGCTGAATAAGAAAAACCAGGTCTATCGGAATTAAACCCAGGAATTTCTGTTTTGCCTTCTTGAGCTAAGCCCAGCTTTGGCATCATTAGAACTCCTAACATCACAATAGAATTAAAAAAACGCATGCTCAGATTTTTATCCAAACATACGTTTTACGGGTAAAACAGTTCCTACTTCTTAAAGTAGCCCTTGGGTGTGTTGGTCGTAGGACGCTCGCTAACATTGGCTTTTTTCATTTTAATACGAATGCCCGAGTTTTCAAAGGTTTTTTCTACCACCACCCAACCCGCTTCTTCTGTGATAGTCACATTTTCATCGGTGTTGCTTTTACGCCACTCGTAGGGGCCGTCTGGGTTACAAATAAGCAGCAAATAACTATCGGCTCCATCGCGTCCACGCTCTCCGTAGGGTCGGCCTGGCCCACCAGGGTTTACCCATATCTCATAACTTCCATACCAGTATTCTTGTCGGTTAACGAAGTATTCAAAATCGTAATACCCAGGGTTGGTGCGATAATATTCTCCGAAAAATGGATCCACAGGAACCGATGGGTTGTTGTCCCAATATGAATACGGTGGATTATAATCGTAATCAATCCCAAAAAAGGCTCTTCCCGGTAGTCCTGGAGGTCCATCGGGGTGTACCACAATGACATCACAGCTTGTTAGTGCTAAAACTACTATCGTAAATATTCCTATCAGCTTTTTCATATCTCTGTGTTTTGCATGGTACTTCCAAAAGACATGCCAAAACTGTAATCTACTGATATTCTGATGCTTAAGGAAGCAAGCTACAAAACACCAACCCAAGATATACCGTGTTATGAATTTACTTTTCCATATTTTGGCTGGCTCATGACCCGAGATAAAGCACTGGAGTGGCTTTTTGCCCTTTTTATTGCGGTTTCCGTTTGTCTGTTTCTTTTTGGAGCCGTAGGAAATATATACACCGTAAAGAACATAAGCATGCAACCCAATCTGGTAGCGGGCGATGTACTTTGGGTAAATACGTGGAACACCAGGCACCAATTCCCCTATCCCAGTGTAAGCTTTGGTTCGGGAGACAGCGTAACCCTGGATTTTAGTTGGAAGAAGCTGAAACACTTTCGCGATAATCCCGATTTGAACCGCAATGATATTGTGGTATTCGACCGGCCCCATGTGGGTAAAAACATTTCTTCTGTAAAACGGATAGCGGCACTTCCTGGCGAAACCATAAAGATTAGAAACCGGAAAATATTTATTAATGGAAACCGCTCGCAGAGAGACTATAATTTGCAACTGCGATACCGTATCAACTTTAAATCGGCAGACGCTAGAGCTCGGATTTTAAGTCAATTATCCAACCCCAACCCAGTAAAACTCACCAAAGGCCCCTTTTATGCAGTAACCCTAACCGACACGGCATACCAGAAGTTACATCAAGATACTGGCGTACTTTTTATTCGGCCTATGTTCGATCTTCCTGCTAAAAGCGATGATGCCGTATGGCCCCAGTGGAAAAAATACGGTTGGAACGCTGATAATTTTGGACCTGTATATATCCCTAAAACGGGTGATAGCCTGCTGATAGACGAGGAGTTTTATGCCATGTATGGTAATCTCATTGTTAACTACGAAGGAAACCGTATTGCTCCCCTAGCCAATGGCAATTATTTGGTTAACGGCAACCAGCAAGCCTACTACACTTTTGCGAAGGACTACTACTTTGTACTGGGCGATAACCGGCACGATGCGTTGGATTCTCGATTTTACGGCCCCATACCGCAAGAGTTAATTGCAGGAAAAGCCACTCGCGTTTTGTTTGGTACTTTCGCCAATCAAAAAGGCATTAAAGCTCTAAACAAATCGCGCTTTTGGAAACCCCTGTAAAACCACCGCTACTCCCTTTACCATATTTTGGTTGCCTGGATTGGTACGCTTGGTTGACCTGCTACCCAGAAGCAACCATAGAAGCCTGTGAGAACTTCCAAAAGCAAACGCTGCGCAATCGCTGTCAAATTCTGAGCGCCAACGGCCCCTTAGATCTCATTATCCCAGTAAAAAATAAAAACAGCAAAGCCGGTATACAACATATGGAGGTGGACTACAAGGCAAACTGGGCATGGCAGCATATGCACGCTTTAATGAGCGCCTACCGCAAATCGGCCTTTTTTGAATTCTACCAAACCGAAATTGAGCAGTTTTACCAGCAAGCCGAAACGCAAGCATGGAATCTTTGGCAGCTCAACATCCAGGCCCACCTACTGATTTCTAAATGGTTAAAAATAAACAGCGCGCTTAGCTTTACAGGAACTTATGTGCAAACATCTACCGACTATACAGATCTCAGACGAGATTTTAAGCCCAGCAAAATGCAGGTAAAATTCCCATATCCACCCTATTTGCAGGTCTTTGCCGATCGCTTTCCTTTTACCCCTAACCTTTCCATTCTAGATCTTGTGTTTAATTTGGGCCCCGAAAGCGGCTCGTACTTAAGCCAGGTTGCAAAACACATACGCCATGAGTAAACAAGACTTAAATTTTAATAAGAACGAAGACAAAATGAAGCTCCTTATCTCAGATATGGAGCACCGTCTTAAGCTTATACAAGCGGGTGGCGGAAAAAAGAAAATTGCCAAACAACACGACCAAGGAAAGCTAACAGCCCGCGAGCGAATCAGCTATTTGTTAGATAAAGATGCCGAGCAAATAGAAATCGGAGCGTTTACGGCTGATGGCATGTACGAAGAATATGGAGGCTGCCCCTCAGGTGGTGTTGTAGTGATTATGGGCTATGTGCGTGGCAGACAATGTTTGGTCGTAGCCAATGATGCCACTGTTAAAGCGGGGGCTTGGTTTCCAATAACCGCCAAGAAAAACCTGAGAGCACAGGAGATTGCCATGGAAAATCGCCTCCCCATTATTTACCTGGTGGATAGTGCAGGCGTTTTCTTACCCATGCAAGACGAAATTTTTCCAGACAAAGAGCACTTTGGTCGCATTTTTAGAAACAATGCACGCATGTCTGCTATGGGAATTCCCCAAATTTCTGCCGTTATGGGCAGTTGTGTGGCCGGAGGTGCCTATTTGCCCATCATGAGCGATGAATCGCTTATCGTCAACAAAACCGGAACCATTTTCTTGGCTGGATCTTACCTTGTAAAAGCAGCCATTGGCGAAGACATCGATAACGAAACCTTAGGAGGAGCAACTACCCACAATGAAATAAGCGGTGTGTGCGACTACAAATCTGAGGATGACAAAGAATGCCTAGACACTATAAAAGATTTAATGGACAAACTGGGTGACACAGAGAAAGCGGGCTTTAACCGGGAGGAACCCGCAGCACCCAAAGCCAACCCCGAAGATATTTACGGCTTGTATCCTAGTGCCGTTCCAAAACCTTTTGATGTCCGAGAAATCATCAAACGCTTAGTGGATGATAGCAAGTTTACCGAATACAAAAAAGATTACGGTAAAACCATTGTTTGCGCTTATGCCCGTATTGACGGCTGGAGCGTAGGTATTGTGGCTAACCAGCGAGAGATTGTAAAAAACGGCCGTGGAGAAATGCAGTTCGGAGGCGTAATCTACTCCGAATCGGCAGATAAGGCAGCGCGTTTTATTATGAACTGCAACCAGAAAAAAATTCCACTGGTTTTCTTGCAAGATGTTACCGGATTTATGGTTGGAAGTCGCTCCGAGCACAATGGTATAATTAAGGACGGTGCTAAACTGGTAAATGCCATGAGCAACTGCGTAGTACCCAAGTTTACCATTGTTATGGGCTACTCGTACGGTGCTGGTAACTACGCCATGTGTGGAAAAGCGTACGACCCCAGACTTATCGTAGGTTGGCCTACTGCAGAAATTGCGGTAATGGGAGGAACACAAGCCGCTAAAGTGCTTACGCAAATACAAACGGCTGCACTCAAATCGAAGGGAGAAGAAGTCGACAAGAAGAAAGAGGAAGAGCTCTTTAAGAAAATTAAAGACCGCTACGAAGAGCAAACAACACCGTACTACGCTGCCGCTCGCTTGTGGATTGATGCTATTATTGATCCTTTAGATACCCGCAAATGGATTAGCCAAGGTATCCATGCAGCCAACCACGCTCCTATTGAAAAACCGTACAACGTTGGGGTGATACAGACTTAGCCCAACTGCAGAACAAAAACAAAAAAGCCCGCGACCAAATAAGGTTGCGGGCTTTTTTATTTAGAAGTTAGGGCTATGTCCTAGCTTTTAGATTTTGCCTTAGCAATTAGCTTTTCGTTTAGCGCTACGTAATCGTTGTTACCCGCTTCGGTAGCTGCTTTCTTTGATTTTCCAGCAGTTTCTATAGCTCCTTTGTAGTCTTTCAAGTCGTACTGAATTTTAGCTTTTAGGTGCATAATCCAAAAACCCTGGTTTATTTTAAGTGCTTCATCCACGTAAGACAGTGCTTGACTTAAATTTTTCCCTACCTCCTGGTAATATGCTGCTGCATTATAATACGGTCTGTAGTTTGGTTCAGGGTTCATGAAAGCCTCAATTTGGGCTTGCATTTTCTCATCGGTGTTTAGTGCAATAGGTACACGAACTTCCGTCATATCCCAACGTAGTACCAAGTCGCAACCATCAGGACGCAGTGCGTCAAACTGAATAGTGAAGGTTTCCACCACATCTTGTAGTTTATCTGGTGTTACCGTTACCCGAGCCGCGTCTTCTTCGCGCTTATAATCGCTTCCACCCGTACCCCAGTATGTTAAGTTATTGTGAAATATGATGGTCCAAGCAGATTCCGAAGGCACGGTGTACAATGCATACTTTCCTGCCTTAATTGGAGTTCCTGCTACTACTACGTCATCGGCAAATTCTATTTTGGTGCTAGCGTTTGCTCCCGTGCGCCACATTTCGTTGTAGCGTACCAAGCCTCCAAATATTTCGCGTCCCTTTTTACTGGGTCTTGAGTACTCTAGGGAAATTGTGGAAAGTCCAACTGCTTGCTCTACTTTAGCAACAGGACTTGGTGCAGGACGTTCAATAGTTTGTGCTTGCGAGGCAACCGTTAGGCCAAAAACAAGACTTAAAGTTGTAAACAACTTTTTCATAGTTAGTTAGATTTTGATGTAAGGTTTAAAAGATCGGGTTTATTTTAACTCGGTAAATAACCTCCAAAATTCGTTATTTTGCAAAAGTAGATCCAGAAACGCATGAATTTTAAGGTTCGACCGTTAGTATTCTTTCTTCTTAACAGTTTTTTAGTTTTCGCTGCGCATATAGTTAAAGGGCAAGCTACCAGCAACAGTCCTGTATGCGAAGGTGAAACACTAGAATTGAATGCCAATATCAACGCGAGCACGTACGCTTGGTCAGGGCCAGGGGGATTTTCATCAAATCAAGAAAATCCAACTATAACTGCGGTTCCTCAGTATACGGGCACCTTTACCTTGGTAGCTAGCGTCAATGGTAGCGACCAAACCTTTACGGTAGAGGTAACTGTAAATAACAAACCCGCACAGCCGCAAGTAGATAACCGTGATGCGTGTCGTGGCGAAACGTTAACCATTGCACCCAACAACCCGAACCCCGATGTGCAGTACCGTTGGAATTTACCCGGGGGCAACCAAACCAATGGCAATTCCATCAGCGTAAACACCAACACTGGCGGTGGTACCTATCAAGTTACTGCTACAAACCCGAACACGGGTTGCGAAAGCAATACGGAGGTTTTCAACATTACCGTGTACAACACACCGCAGCAAGGCACTTTTAGCGGTGCTACAGATATTTGTGAAGGTGAAGATTTAGTACTGAACGCAACCAATACCCAAGGGAATACCGTAACGTGGCGCTTGCCCAACGAAACTGAAATCCAAAACAACCAGTTGTTCGTTGCCAATATGGATGAGAGTAAATCGGGTTCATACACGCTTCGGTTGAGTAACCCAGGATGTGCAGGCCCAGAACGCAACATCCAGGTGGATGTTGTAAATGCACCAACTGGCTTATCCATTACGGGCGATACCGCATTTTGTGAAGGCGACCCGATTAATTTATCGGTTGCCTACAGCGGTGGCAGTCTGAACCGCGCCAACTTCCTTTGGTCGGGACCCAATAATTTCTTTAGCAACAACAGAACAATAGGCCCAAATGCTGGCCCGGCTACCGCGGGTACCTACCAGGTTACCGTTACCGTAGATCCCAGTGCTACCGATGGACGGCAGTGTACATCCGATCCTGTGACAACAGAAATCGAGGTTTTTGAAGTACCCCAAAACCCTACATTGAACGCTATTCCTGGAATTGACGCCAACGATAGCGTCTTGGCTTGCGAGTTGGATGAGGTAACCATCTTTGAAGCCAACAACGCAGGCAGCAATGCCACATTTAACTGGGAAGGCCCCAATGGCACGGTTACCACAGACACCTTATATTTTGAGGAAATTAGCTTGGATGATGTTGGTTCTTACGAACTAACCGTAGTCAACGGTCCTTGCTCTAGCAGCGTGGCCCCGTTTGCCATTGGTTTGACAGAAGTTCCCGTTGTAACCAACTACGACATGCCAGAAACCCTCTGCGATAGTACCGAGTTAATGGTGATCCCCGAGGCAGATAAGGATTACGATTACACCTGGATACGCCAGGGGGATACGCTTTCTGTGGCAGATACTTTAGTGATCGATACGGTGGTACGCGATACACACTTTGGAGAATGGCTTGTAGTACCCAGTTTTTTTGGTTGCGAAGCAAAACCCGACACCATCGATGTGAATATCCTCAGAAAAATTCGCGACCCGCAGGTAGTACACGTAGATCCAGAGCTCCAGTGCGAGGACAATGATATGTTCCTAAACACCGGAACTGCAGACTCCGCCACATTCTTTTGGTCGGGCCCCGATGACTTCTTCTACATTGGGTTCAGCAACGATTTCCAAAACGTTAAAATTGATAGTGCGGGATTGGAAAATACCGGAGTCTACACGGTGATCGTATCCAACCTTTGCGGTTCCGACACAGGAAGCGCCTTCGTAAGAGTCCTTCCAAGACCCCAAGTGGAATTATTTGGAGACACAGGCATCTGCGATTACGAAACCACAGAAATTTATTTTGAAGCCTTAAATAGCGAATTAGACAGCCTCTTTTTTGATTGGAGCACGGGTGACACCACCAGTCGTGTAACGCTTGAAAGAACAGGCGAATACGCCCTTACCATAACCAATGAGTTCAACTGCGAGTTGAAACGTCCTGTAGTTATTACCGATGAGTGCGATCCCATTGTTTACGTTCCAAACGCGTTCTCCCCGAATGGTGACGGCTTAAACGACAGGTTTGAAGTCTTCCCACACAACGTGCGCTTTTTTGAAATGTGGATTTACACTGCCACAGGTGATCTGATCTCCTATTCAGAAGATCCAGACTATGCCTGGGATGGTGGAGACGCCCCAAAAGGCATGTACTTTTACCGGGTAGTGTATACGGGGTACCGCGATGGGGAGTTATCCACCCAAGAGGTACGTGGCTCCGTGCAGTTGATTCGTTAAAATTTCTGATGTAACTCTGTACGAGGAACCAATCCAGCCATTCTTGCGTATTTTTGCTCCATGGAAAAAGTTACTTTCGGAGCAGGTTGTTTCTGGTGCATTGAAGCCGTTTTCAATGAAATTGAAGGGGTAACCCACGTAGAACCAGGTTATGCGGGTGGTCACACCAAAAATCCATCCTACCGCGATGTGGTTACGGGCTCAACTGGACATGCCGAGGTGATACGAGCTCACTACGATCCTAGCGTGGTTTCTTTCCAAAAACTCTTGGAAGTTTTTTTCAAAATCCACGATCCAACAACGCTCAATCGCCAAGGAAACGATATTGGTACGCAATACCGTTCTGCGATCTTTTACCACACCGATGCGCAAAAAGAAGAGGCAGAAAAGGCCATTGCGCTTTTAAACGAATCGGGGGCGTACCGATCTAAGATTGTAACCGAGGTAGTGCCAATCAACAATTACACTACGGCCGAAGATTACCACACCGCCTATTATGAAAATAACCAGGACCAGCCGTATTGCTCTTTAGTGATCAAACCCAAGCTGGAGAAATTTAGAACTGCTTTCTCAGAATTAACACACAGTAAACACAGCAGCAACAACTAGCAACTACTTTTGTGGCCTTTTGCCACAGCTATGAAGTACCTTGCTTTTATCTGCACATTTTGCCTTGGTTTTAGTGCAACAGCACAAATAACGTATACAGCGCTAAGCAAACACTCGCGCTGGGAATATAACAACCAAGATGCCGAGCTAACAGGCCAGTTCAACACCCCCTTTTTTACAGACAACCCCTTACTTTACAACGAGGACGACTGGCAAACAAACCGTGCTCCACTAGGGTATGGGTATACTAATTTGAATACCAACGTTGCAGATAGTTCCTTATCTGAAACAACACACACCTACTACTTCATCAATGACGAAGCGTTGTTTTTATACAGAGCGCCCAACATTGATAGCGTTTTTCTAAACATATCTTACGATGACGGCTTTGTGGCTTACCTAAACGGTGTAGAGGTTGCCCGTAGAAATATGGCTCCCGTTCACACCTCCAACACTGCAGCCTCTTCCAAGCATCCAGCTAGCTCTTACGAGAAAATAGATATTTCGGCCTTCAAGTATCTATTAGCACCACTTAATTATGTCGATAACGTTTTGGCTATTGAGGTGCACCAAAGTGAGCCCGCAGACGACAGCCTGTTTTTCGATGCAAGCCTAACCTATGTGGTAAATGCAGAAGAGAGCCCTGTAGACCTTGTTACTATGGGACCTTACCTGAACATGGGCACGCCTTCGAGCGCTATAGTGCGTTGGTACACCAACAACCCTACCCCTTCGGTGCTGAGTTACGGTACAGATCCATTGAATTTAGACAGTACTATCACCCTATCTGCTGACACCCGAGAGCATATCGTAAACGTGACCGGTTTAGAACCCGACACGAAGTATTATTACAGCATAGACGGAGTTCCCTCCTACGTCAATATACCCACCGACCAGTACTTCTTTACTTCACCAGAAAAAGATGCTAAAGCCGATGCCAGAATATGGGTTTTGGGAGATTTTGGGGTACTGTTGCCTACCCAGTTTATTGTATACCAAGACTACCTATTGCGCAACGCAGGTCAGGAAACAGATTTATGGATGTGGCTTGGAGACAACGCTTACGATAAAGGAACTTTTGCGGAATACCAAACCAACGTTTTTGCGGTATACCCCCAAGTACTTAAAAACCACATGTTATTGCCCTCTTTGGGAAATCACGATGTAAAGGCATGCCAAACCTTGATTGATGAGGGACCCTATTTTGATATGTTTAGCTTGCCTTCCCAAGGAGAAGCGGGCGGAGTGCCTTCGGGTACCGAGGCATACTACTCTTACGACCACGGAGACATCCATTTTATTTGCTTAGAAAGCACGGACAACAACAGAATGCCTGGAGGTAAAATGTTGACATGGTTAAAAGAAGACCTCCAAGCGAACACTGCAAAATGGACGGTTGCCTTCTGGCATCATCCGCCCTATAGCAAAGGAACACACGATTCGGATACCGATGGCCGCATGACAGAAATGCGCACTGAGGTGAACCCTTTGCTGGAGAAATATGGTGTGGATCTGGTTTTGACCGGACACAGCCACGACTACGAGCGTAGTTACCTTATTGATGAGCACTACGGACTTAGCGAGACCTTTGATCCCGACTCCCATGCCGTAGGCGGGTTGCGAACGGGAGCTTTAGACACGGACGAAATATACAGGAAGCCCAAAAGACGAGTTGGAAACCGGGGAACCGTGTATGCTGTGGTGGGTGCTGGTGGCTCTATATACGATGAGGGTTCTATGGATCATGCAGCAATGCACTACAACAGCATCATCCCGGGATCGATGATATTAGAGATAAACGGGGACACCCTGAAGGCCTCGTACATAAACGTTAGCCGTCCCTTATCCAACGAAGACGAGTTCTACATAATTAAGGAGGACCAAAACCTTCCTTGCGTAGCTAACCTAAACCTACCAGACACCGTGCTACTTTGCAATGGCCAAACCGAACAAATAGGTGTTGCAGATACGTACTGGTCTTACCACTGGAATACTGGTGAAACAACACCAGTCTTAAATATAGACAGTGCGGGCAGTTATGTTCTTACCGCTCAAGTTTTTGAAGGGTGTGAAATTATCGATACAACGGTAGCCGTTGCGGCAGGCCTAAATATTACGCACAGTATTAATCCACCCCGTTTCTGCGAAGGAGATAGTATGTTACTTAGCGCCAATACAACCGCCAATGATGTACTATGGTCTACAAGCCAAACCACCAAAGACATTTGGGTTTCCTCTGGCGGCACATACAGCGTTACCGCATCGTACTCGAATTGTAGCATTACCGATAGTATTGGAGTAGTGATGGACTCTGCATTAACCATCAACTGGATCGTTCCCGATACCCTACTCGAATTGGGTACTCCCGATGTTTTTAAGGATATTACACCCAATGTACAAGACCGCGTATGGAACTTTGGAAACGGGACCACATCTACCCTAGATAGCGTAACTGTGACCTACTTCAACACGGGAGACTACACGGTAGCACTCGATGTATTTAACCCCACTTGCAGCGATACGCGCCAACAAGGGTTTACTGTTAGTCAAACGTCTAGGGTGGCTACATTAAACAATTCGATGTTTTCGGTTACCCCAAACCCATTTAAGGATTACGTGGATATCCAACTAAAACAAAATGGAGTAACGACTATTGCGTTAATGGATGTCAGCGGAAAGGTTTTGGAAGAGCGTGAACCAAAGCAAGATACCCTAAGGCTATCTTTAGGTGATTTGGAATCTGGAACCTATTTCTTGGTTTTTAGAACTGCACAAGGGGTACAATCGGTGATGCTTCAAAAGCAATAAAAAAAGGAAGGAGCCGAATACTCTTTTGAACAAACCCAAATCCACCATTCGCTACTCGCAAATATTAAAGAGTACCAGCTCCTTCGCCCAACTTATTGTATGTGATGTCATTCTCTGACTATCAATCACTTAAATAAACTAAATAAGGAGCTACGAAGTTGCGGAATTGGTGTTATTATTTTAAAATTTCATATGGTATGACTAAGGGTCACGACCAATGGCATTTTCCTACACGTGAAGGGTAAATGCCGTTCGATGAAATTGGAGCACGGTCCACCAACTCGTTTTACTCCTTGCAACAGCTTAAGTAATTAACCTACTTACTTTTAGATAATGTGCTGGATTATGGCTATTCTTAAGCCAACCATGTTCACAAAACGGAAACTGTCATGCGCCTTATCCTAAGACTAATCATAAACGCATTAGTAATTCTTGCCATGTCGCATTGGTTTAGCGGCATCCAGGTAAATAATTTTTTAACTGCGGTTGGAGTTGCCGTGGTATTGGCCATTTTGAATGTGATCATAAAACCCATTTTGGTCATTGTAACCATACCCGTTACCATTTTAACACTGGGCTTATTTCTAATTATCATCAACGCATTTATGGTAATTCTAGCAAGCTCTCTAATGCCTGGATTTACAGTTGTTGGATGGTGGCCTGCCATTCTGTTCAGCTTGATTTTGAGTTTTATGAACGCTTTGTTAGAACAGGATCGTGGTACCAACCCCGAAGAGTAAGCTTAACAGCAACTTAATCGACTCCATACAATATAGTGATAGCTATCGTGGACTTTTGTGCTTGCAATAAGCGTTAGAAAAGCCCATGCGATACTTACTTTGTACCTTACTAATAGCCGTTGCCGTTGCAGTTTACGGCCAACAGGAAACAGTATATCTGTGGAATTTCAATGCAGAGTCCTTAACCCCTAGTGTTAGCAGCGGTGCAACAACCCCTACACTATCGCTTGTAGGCGGCACTTCTAGTACTTTTGTTTCAGGAGGGGTAAATGGTGGATCTACCGATAGCAGCGAAACGAATCGAGCACTCAATACCACCAATTATCCAGAGTCGATGATGGCACCGCGCACCGCTGGAATTCAAATAGCGTTTGATGCCACACAATTGCAAAACCTATCTTTTTCTTTTGATGTACGCGCTAGTAATACGGCTGCAAACCAACTACAGGTGCAGTACAGTACAAACAATCAGGATTGGCAAAATGTAACTGCATTAACTATAGATTCTGGCACTACTTGGCGCAGTTTTTCAACGCCACTCAACAATTTTGTAAGCGGTTCCTCGGACAATTTTATTCGTGTAGTTACCGATTTCTCGGGCAATGATTATGCCCCAGCAAACAGCAATAGCAATTACGGACCCGGTGGCACGTTGCGTTACGACATGATACGGTTTGCTGCAGATCCTGTTAGCAGCATTCAAGAAAAAAAAGATCAGCCGTGGTTTGTAGCCTCTGTTGAAAATAATATTCTGCGTATTTCTGCTGGCAACAGGGTTACAAGCCTGAAGCTTATGGACATTACGGGCGCTATTATTACGCAATGGGATACGAAGCAACAGCAAGCGCTGCAAACTACCTTGCCTGCAAGCGGTATGTATTTTCTTATTGCCTTGGACGGAACGCACTTTTACACCCAAAAAATTTCGCACTAGCAACCTCTTATTTCTCCTAGATGATCATTAAAAGAGCTTTTTTATTCTCAGTTTTCAACTCCCTTCTGTTGGTTGGATTTGGACAAACGATTCTACCAACTAGCTGGGATGCCGATGGCGATCCTCCTTTTGCATGGAGTACGAGCGGTACAGGCAAATACGCAAACAACGGTAACGATTCTAGACCTTCCATAAGCTTTAAAGGCACAGGACAACGGGTAGATGTTTTTGTATCGGATGTACCCGGGGAAGTTTCTTTCTACCTAAAAGGGCAAACCTTTAACGGTGCAGATTTCGAAGGTACTTTTGAAGTACAGGAAAGCGAGGACGGACAAAATTTCACTACAGGCATCAGTATTAGTGGTAGCGACTTACCCGCATCTGGTTTTACGCGGTACGCATTTGACGCTCAGGAAACCACCAAGTATTTGCGCTTTATCCACACCAATAAAGTAAGTGGCTCTAATGTAGCTTGCGATGACATTCTCATAAGCAGAGCAAGTCCTGCGGGTCCCGACTTTAACGTAGTAGATTTAGGTAACCGCATCGCAAACAATGGCGAAATACTCTTTGAAGGAGAAATAGACACCCGCGTTATAGGCTTGGTAAATATGGGTGGAAGTAACCTAAGCATTACTAGCAGTACCCTTACGCTAAATGAAGGCAACAGTTTTAGCCTTTCCCCAATAAACGACTTAGCTAGCATAGCACCTGGTGATACTGGGAAACTAGAAATTAGCTTCCAACCGCCCACATTGGAACAGTACCTGGGAACTATTGAATTTACATCGAACCAAGATTTTAAGTCGCCATTTCTTTTAAACTTAAATGGTTTGGGCGGAGCTACAGCCAATGAGCCCAACAACGCCCCATTCTCATTGCAGACCAACAACACCAGTACCTTTAGGACGCAATTGCGCTATACCGGCTCTGATGCAGAAAGTTATCTTGTTGTGCTTGCAGAGGCTCCCCTCTCTGGTGAACCCGTAGATGGCCGCAGCTACGACCTTAGCGAGCGTATTGGAAATGGAAAGGTAGTGTACAATGGATCGGCCTCTAGCTGTACCATAAACAACTTGGTGGCCAATAGCAATTATTACGTACAGGTATTCCCGTTTAATGGAGAAGGAACGCAGTGCAACTATAAAACCAATGGATTACCTCCTACTAAGACTTTTGCCACACCAGCAAACATGATAACCCAAGGATACTACGATGGTGTAGATCCAAACAACCCATCCTTCCTCGGTGACCTATTCAATGTTGTAAATCCACATACCCAGCAGTTTTACGATAACTATGATGAAATAATGGTAGCCCAGTTTTTAGCGAAGGACACCACCAACGGAGAGCGTTTTGTAGAAGGTGCCTACTCAGGGTTCCTTTACAAGTACCAACCTCCATTTAATTTCGCAGTAATGAGTCGCGAGCATACCTACTCGTTCAGTTGGATGCCACACAGCGATGAAGAAGCTGTTTCGTATAGCGACTATCACAACTTGTTGCTAGTACATCAGAATGGAGCGAACGCCCCCAGAAGCAATTACCCATTGGGCAGGGTAGTAACCGCTACCAGCACCTTCTTACAAGGGAAACTGGGTACCGACCAAGGTGGAAATATCGTTTACGAACCCAGAGATGAGTTCAAGGGTGATGCAGCTCGCGCTCAAATGTATATGGCCGTAGCTTATAATGGCATGGATGGAGAAAACTGGGCTTTGCCCGATAACATCTCGAATCGCGGTTATGGAGTGGACCAGAATTTGCTAAAAGAGTGGAATCGCATAGATCCTCCTAGCAACTTTGAAATTAGTCGCAATGACTTTATTGACTCCTTGCAAGGAAACAGAAACCCTTTTGTAGACAACCCAGACTGGGCATGCTACATAGACTTTATTGAGATGCAGTACATAAATAATCCCAATTCGGGATGCTTTGTAACCAGTATTTCAGAGGAACAGGGTTACCAAAACTTAAAACTAACGCCCAACCCGGTATCTGCGAAACAGCAGTTTAACATCAGCTTACCTTCAGCTTGGCAAGGAACGGTAACCCTTATGGATGTTAGCGGAAAAACCTTGTTGCAAAAGACTTACAGCGGGCAGCAGAACAAACTTTCGCTAGAGGCTCCATCCATACCCGGTATTTACTTCTTACAGCAACAGAACAGCACGGGCAATACCCACATTGCTAAGCTTTTAGTGCAATAAGCAACTGATTTAAACAAACCAACTTTGCAAAGGAGTTTTACTAACCGTGGTAAAACTCCTTTATTTTTTCTAGAGCATAATCCACACAATCTTTGGTGGTGTAGCGGCTAAATGAAAACCGAATATTGGGCCCTTTTTCATTTTTGGGTTTGAGCTGGTTTATAACATGAGAACCTTTGTTGCTGCCACTGCTGCAAGCACTTCCTCCAGATGCGGCTACACCATGCAAATCCAGACTAAACAATAACATATCGGCCTTGGGATGCTCAGGGAAATTTACGTTGAGTACCGTGTACAGACAGTTATCGCTACAACGGCCATTAAAACCTACGTTGGGCAACAAGCGCTGCAATTCCGCTTTCATGTGATTTTTTAAACCCAAAACGTATTCGCGGTGCGCTTCCATTTCTGGGAACGCGAGATCCATAGCTTTTTCCAATCCAACAATTCCAGCCACATTTTCTGTTCCTCCCCTGCGCTCTCGCTCTTGCGCACCCCCGTAGATTAAGGGGTTAAACGGCAATCCATGGCGCAAGAATAAGAAACCGGTTCCCTTAGGGCCGTGAAATTTATGTGCCGCGCAGGTTAAAAAATCTACGGGCATTTCATCTACTCGTATAGGCAGATGCCCCATAGTTTGCACTGTATCGCTATGAAAAAAGGCCCCATTGTTTTTACAGAGCAAAGCAACTTCTTTAAGGGCTATTACATTGCCAATTTCATTGTTTGCATGCATTAGCGATACCAAAGTTTTCTCATCACGCTGTAGTAATTCCTCCAGGTGATTTAGATCGACTTCGCCAATATCGTTGAGGCGCACATAGGTAACACTAATGTCCTGTACTCCAATCTCTTGTGCTGTATGCAAAACAGCATGGTGTTCTACCTCGGAGGTAATGATGCGCGTAACTCCTAAATCTTTTACCGCGCAGTTTAGTGCCATGTTATCGGCCTCCGTGCCGCCACTGGTAAATATGATTTCTGAAGGTTTGGCTCCGATGTATTCCGCAATATTTTTTCGTGCTTTTTCCACTGCAGCACGCACTTCGCGACCATAGGAATGGGTTGAAGATGGGTTACCAAAAAAATCGCGGAGATAGGGCACCATAGCATCCACCACCTCAGCAGCTACCGGTGTGGTAGCCGCATTATCTAAATAAACTCGCTTTTTCATAAGGAATTACGAAGTAGTTAGCACAGCGCTTTTAACGCGGTTGATTAGCGTATTGGTATCGGCCTCGGTAGCACCTTCGGCATACACACGCACAATAGGTTCGGTGTTGGATTTACGTAAATGCACCCACCCCTTTTCAAAATCTACTTTTACCCCATCGGTAGTGTTTACCTTTTCATCTTTGAAGGTTTCTGCCGTTTGGGCTAGCAAGGCATCTACGTCCAATTCAGGGCTTAGCTGTATTTTATCTTTAACCATAAAATACGTGCTATAGCTTTGCTTTAAAGCGCTTAATGATTTGTTGGAAGTAGCCAAGTGACTTAACACAAAAGCAATACCAATAAGTGCATCGCGGCCATAGTGTAAGGGGGGATAAATCACTCCTCCGTTGCCTTCGCCTCCCAATATGGCCGATACTTCTTTCATTTTTTCTACCACATTCACTTCGCCAACCGCACTGGCGTAGTACTCGTTTCCATGTTTGCGGGCTAAATCTGCCAGAGCACGCGAAGAAGATAGGTTGCTCACTACAGCACCGCGCTCTTTTTGGAACAAGTAGTCGGCTACTGCCACCAAGGTGTATTCTTCGCCAAACATTTCCCCATTTTCATCAATAAAAGCAAGGCGGTCTACATCGGGGTCTACCACAATACCCAAATCGGCTTTATGTGCTTTAACAGCATCGCAAAGCTCGGTTAGGTGTTGTTTTAAAGGCTCGGGGTTGTGGCTGAATGTACCATTGATTTCTGTATTGATTCCATGGACATTTTGAACTCCCAGTGCTTTTAGTAGCTTGGGTATCGCTAGGCTACCGGTAGAATTAATTCCATCGAAAACCACGGTAAAATTGGCTTTAGAAATGGCCGCAGTATCTACGTACTTTTCCTCTACAATGCGATTTACGTGATAATCGATACCGCCCCCCACTACAGGTGCAATACTGCCAATGCTTTCTACAGCATTAAAGGCATAACTTTCAGCATCCAGCTTACTTAGTAAAGCTTTCCCATCGGATGCGGAAATAAATTCACCGCGTTTATTAAGCAGCTTCAACGCATTCCACTCCATAGGGTTGTGGCTTGCCGTGAGGATAATACCTCCATCGGCTAGCATATGCGGAACCAGCATTTCTATAGTTGGGGTGGTGGACAAACCAGCGTCCTTTACCTGCACTCCACACGCCATTAAGGTACCCGTCACTAAGCGGCTCACCATGTCGCCACTCACGCGACCATCGCGGCCAATTACTATTACAGGTTGTTCTTTTTTGCTTTGCTCCTTAATCCAAAGCGCATATGCATATGATAGTTGTACCAGGTCTACTGGGGTAAGATTATTGCCCACCGCTCCACCTATGGTACCGCGGAAACCACTGATTGATTTTATTAACGTCACTTTTTGCCGTATTTTTGTACAAAAGTAACAGTTCCTACCAACCCTCATTTGGTTTTGCACAAACACCCCGGTTTGTTGATATCTATATGGAAAAGTGTTACAAAAAGAGCCCAGGACAGGCAACAGAATGGGCTAGCTTAGTGCAAACCGCAATACATCGCAGCTATGGACTTTAGTGAGGACTTTAACGAAGCACAGGAACTGAACCTGGCGCTCTCGAAGTTTGAGAGCATGCTAAAAACGCGTGAAGAGGTCTTTTTTGATGTGGAGGAGATTGAGTTGGTGGTAGACCATTTCATTGAAAATCAGAATAACAACCGCGCCAAAAAGGCCATACAGGTAGGTTGCTCGCAGCACCCCTATTCCATTGACCTGCGCATCAAAGAAGCAGAAGTTCTCTTAGCTTCGGGCAAGAATACCCTGGCCCTAGACAACCTGCTAAAGCTGGCCAGCATTGAAACCACCAATACCGAGATTCATCTTTTGATTGCAGGCATATACAGCCGCCAGAAAAACCACTTCAAAGCACTAGAATATCTGGAACGTGCCCACCAAATGGCCGATGCGTTTGAAGGAGATGACATCTACTTTGATTTGGGGCTGGAATACGAGCAAACGGGCAAGTTTGAGAGAGCACTCACCATATTTAAAGAAATCTTAGAGCGCAATCCCGACAACGATGCAGCTGCCTATGAGATTTTGTACTGCTACTCCGAATTGGAGCGAACTCAGGAATCGGTTACTTTTTTCTTGCAGTTTGTAGACAACAACCCATACTCTTTTTTGGGTTGGTACAACTTGGGAATTTGCTATTCCAAAAACAACGATTTTACCGCAGCAGCCAAAGCCTTTGACTACTGTACCCTGATTGAGCCCGAGGTATCGTTACCGTACTACCAAAAGGCGTTCATGCATTTAGAGGTAAACAATTACCATGCTGCATTAGAAACCTACCAGGACTGCCTTAAAACTGATGAAAACTCCGCCATTTTATACACCTACATTGGCGAGTGCTACGAGAAGTTAGAGCAATACCACGATGCCCTGGCAGCCTACAGCAAAGCGGTAGAACTCGATGAGAAACTTCCCGATGCCTGGTTGGGTATTGGCGTGGTGTATGATTTATTGGAACGCACAGACCAGGCACTAGCGTACTTAAAGAAGGCAGCTGATCTCAATTTGACCGGGGATTACATGTTAGTGTATTGTGAAGCCTTGGTTAAATCTGGTGAGCTAGACGAAGCGGAAGCCCTTTATAAAACCCACAAAAAGCAAGAAGAAAAAAACCTAAGCTTTTGGTTGGATTACAGCCACATGCAAGCCGAAAAATACGGCCTAGATGTAGCTTTAGCGACCTTAGATGAAGGTGCTACCCACTTGACGCACATCGAAATACAATACCGTAAAGCAGCGCTACTCTGCAAGTTTGGAATGCAACAAGAGGGTGCGTTAGTTTTGGAGTCTTGCCTTGCTGAAGCGCCCGAAAAGTGGGAAGAATTTACCGAATATTTCCCCGAAGGCAGCAATCTAGCTCTTTTGATGGAATTCATAGATTTGCCAAAAAATTTTTAGATGAACTACGACTTAGCCCAAGTACCCGAGCGTACAGCGGCTCCTCGCAAAGACGGGGTAACGATGGTGATGGATAAAGGTTTGAGCTTACGCCAAGCCGAAGATCTAGTGGAAAGCTCTGGAAACATCGTAGACATTGTAAAGTTTGGATTTGGATCCTCGCTTATTACTCGAAATCTAGCCGATAAAATTTCCATTTATAAAAATGCAGGAATGCGTGTGTACTTTGGTGGCACACTATTCGAAGCTTTTATTGCACGTAAAGATTTTGATGGCTACCGCAAGTTTATAGACCAATTTGGTCTGGACTTATGCGAAGTATCGGATGGATCCATCCACATTGCCAACGAAGAAAAGTGCAATTACATCCACGAGTTAGCAAAAAACTACACGGTACTTTCCGAGGTAGGTTCTAAAGAGGAAGGCATCCTCATTTCTCCCGGAAAGTGGATTAAAATGATGACCACCGAGCTAGAAGCGGGATCTTGGAAGGTGATTGCCGAAGCTCGTGAAAGCGGAAACGTAGGAATTTATCGCCCCAATGGTAGTGCACACTCTGTGCTCATCAACAAAATTCTCAACAAGGTAAAGCCGGAAAACATCTTGTGGGAAGCGCCCAAGAAAGCGCAGCAGGTGTATTTTATAAAATTAATTGGCGCCAACGTAAACCTAGGCAACATTGCCCCAGACGAAGCTTTGGCTCTAGAATGTTTGCGACTTGGGTTGCGTGGAGATACCTTTTTCCAGTGGTTACCTGAGGATGTAGCCTCTGCCCTTACCCAAAAAATTTCTTAAGTATATGAAGTCTATCACGGTAAGCGAGCTCAAAGCAAAGCTCGATGCGAATGAAGATATTCAACTCATAGATGTGCGCGAAGCCGATGAGGTAGAGATTTGCGCTATCGGTGGGCAACACGTACCCATGGCCGATATGGCGCATAGCCCCGAGTTAATAGAAAAAGACAAAATGGTTGTGATCCATTGTCGCAGTGGAAAACGCTCTGGACAGACCATACAGTTTCTAGAGGCCAACCACGGTATAGATAATCTGTACAACTTAGAGGGAGGCATCTTAGCCTGGATTCAAGAAATAGATCCAAGCCTAACTCCTTACTAGCATGGGCAACAGTCTTTTACTGGCGCTCAAGGGCTTGGCTATGGGCATGGCCGAGGTGGTGCCCGGCGTATCGGGTGGTACCATAGCGTTTATCACCGGTATTTACGAGCGGCTTATTGACGCCATAAAAAGCATTACGCCCAAAAATATAGGGCTGCTGCTTAAAGGGCAATTTGCGGTCTTCTGGAAAAACATAGACGGTACTTTTCTGCTTACGCTAGCTGGGGGTATGGTGGCCGGAATTGTTACCGGAGTATTTACGATAGCTTACCTTCTAGAGGCATACCCACTCATGCTTTGGGGCTTTTTCTTTGGCCTTATTATTATTTCCTGCTACTTGGTTTTGCGCCAGGTAAAAATTTGGAATGTAAGCACTGGCCTCGCACTCATAGCGGGTATTGCTGTGGCATATTACATAACCATAGCCCAACCGGGGCAGGAAAATAGCCAGCTGGTCTTTGTTTTTCTCTCCGGAGTTATTGCCATTTCTGCCTTATTACTTCCGGGATTATCGGGTTCGTTTATATTGTTGCTTATGGGCATGTACACCTTAATACTACCCAGTGCAAAAGCTGCCATGTCGGAGCAAGATCCCGAAGCACTTGCCATAATTGGGGTGTTTATTTTGGGTTGTTTGGTGGGCTTATTCAGCTTTGCAAGAGTAATGTCCTGGGCATTTAAGAAATTCCCCAATCCTACCTTAGCGTTACTAACAGGCTTTCTCATAGGCAGCCTCAACAAAGTATGGCCCTGGCAGCAGGTGTTAGCAACGCGAATTAACTCCAAAGGCGAAGAAGTTATTGCCTATACCCAAAGTGTGTGGCCATCGACACTGGCTGCATTGGAACAAAACTTCCACTATGGCACACAGCCTCAGGTAGTGGCAGTAGTTTTGTGTATGGTGCTCGGCTTTGGCATGGTCCTTATCATTGAGCGTGTAGGAGCTAAGTTTACAGCGTAATGAAACGGCTGTTTGGATTACTCGGACATCCTCTGGGACACAGCTTCTCCAAAGGTTATTTTGCAGATAAGTTTCAACGTGAAAACATCACGGATGCCGTCTACCAAAACTTTGATATCGCTAATATCCAACAACTCCCCAAGTCGGTTTTAAATAAAGAAAACTTGCTTGGTTTTAACGTTACAATCCCCTATAAAGAGGCCGTTATTCCCTTTTTAGAGGAACTTAGCCCAACGGCCGAAGCCATTGGAGCGGTAAACTGTGTAAAGCGCACCCAAACGGGCTGGATGGGACACAACACCGATGCAGAAGGTTTTGCCAATTCCATCAAACCCTTCCTGGACATCAACCACAGCCAAGCCTTGATTTTAGGAACGGGGGGATCAAGCAAGGCTGTTGCTCACGTATTTAAGCAATTAGGAATACCCGCAGCGCATGCCAGCAGAAACCCTCAAGGCCCCCACCAAATTGGCTACAAAGACTTAGGAGCCGATGCGGTAAGACGCTTTCCATGCATTGTTAATTGCACGCCCTTGGGTATGCATCCCAAAGTAGAGGCCAAACCCAGTATTGATTACCGGGGTATTACGCCACAGCATTTTTGTGTGGATTTAATATACAACCCAGAAAAAACAGCTTTTTTAGAAGCTTGCGAGGAGCACAGTGCCACCATACTCAATGGGCACGATATGTTGGTACAACAAGCTGAAGCTTCCTGGAAATTTTGGAACGCTTAGTTTCAGCAGGGCATAAAATCAGCGTGGTACAATAATTCCAATATTATTTTTTTATCCCGGTTATTTTGCAACTATTTTAATGCTATCTTGAGGCAAAGTTGCAAAGTATGGAGCATTATCCCCCCATTTTAGAAACTCCAGAGGAAGTCCCTGCGAATAAATATGCCAACAAAACCCCGCCCCATTACGGCTACAAAGTTTCAGGTGTTGAACCGTACACCGGAAGCTGGGATGCAGAAACCGCAAAACACCTTCTTAGACGCTGCTTATTTGGATTTAGGCAAAGTGATGTAGACTACGCTACAGGGCAAATCCTACAAGACACGGTAGATGCGCTGCTCACCAATCATACGCCATCTGCACTTCCTGTAAACGACTACAGTGCGCGTGTATCCGATCCAGATTGTCCTGCAGGAGAAGAATGGGTTACGAAGGCCTTTTCAGAAAATCCTCAGATCAATACCGAGCGCAGAAAAACAATACAATCCTGGTGGATCGGAGAAATGCTAGATCAACCTTTTTCCATCCAGGAAAAAATGGTGCTGTTTTGGCATAGTTTTCTAGTTACCGAGCTACGTGCCATTCCCTACGCGCACTTTGCGTATGATGTAATTGCCATGCTTAAAAACAACAGCCTCGGCAATTTCAAAACCATCATTCGCGAGCTCACGCTTACACCGGGCATGCTGCTCTACCTCAACGGCTACCTCAACCAAAAAGGGCGCCCCGATGAAAATTATGCCCGCGAGCTTTTTGAGCTTTTTACCTTGGGCAAAGGAGAAGACTCCCAATATACCGAAGACGATGTGCGCGAAGCAGCCCGTGTACTCACTGGCTGGACCATAGACACCGACACCTACGAAACCACTTTTATACCCAACCGACACGATACCGAGGACAAAACCTTCTCAGCCTTCTTTAACAACACCACCATAAAAGGGAGTAGCGATGGCGCCACAGAGTTGGATGATTTACTCGACATGATTTTCGAGAACGATGTGGTGGTTTCAAAGTACATCATAGAAAAGCTATACCGCTTCTTTGTCTACTATGTAATCGATGAAGAAATAGAAGAAAAGGTCATTGAACCACTGGCAGAAACCTTTAGAGACAACAACTGGGAAATTTTACCGGTGTTGCAGGAGCTCTTCACCAGTGCTCACTTTTATGATCCATACACCAAAGGAGCCATTATAAAGAACCCCATGGACTTTTTGGTGGGATTGTATAAAAACACCGATATCACCTTTGGCGGTTTGTCGGCAGAAGAACGTTCTAAAAGTCTTCACCTTACCAATCTCCTGGCTTTTGTGTTGCAAATGGAAATCGGAAACCCACCAACCGTTTCGGGTTGGTTGGCGTACTACCAAGCACCGCAGTACCACGAGCACTGGATTAACTCGGTGAGTTTGCCCAAACGCAACCAAATTGCCAATATTATTGCCATTGCGCCCAACGGTTTTAGCCAACAAGGAGTTTCCGTCTACACCAACATCTTAGACCTCACAGAAACCATTCCCAACAACAGCGATCCCAACGCTGTCATCAGCTATTGGGTAGATATGGTCTTTACCCATGACATTGGAGAAGACGAACGGGCTACCCTAAAAGGCCTGTTGCTCTATGGTCAGGCAGAAGATTACTACTGGACCATAGCCTGGGAAAATTACCTCAACGATAAAAGCAACGAAGAGTATCGCAACACGGCATACTACATCCTACTTAGCTTTTACACCCGATTGTTTAACCTACCTGAATACCAATTATCGTAATGAAAAGAAGAGATTTTTTAAAAACAGCTGGGGCAACAGGTGTAGGCTCTTTTATGTTGCAGGGTGTTCCTGTGCAAGGCATGGAAAGCTCTAAACTGCTTCGCTTACTCTCTAGCGAAGATTGCGAAGACAACGTATTGGTTTTGATACAACTTACGGGAGGAAACGATGGCCTACACACCCTGGTTCCACTCGATATGTACGACCGCTTGCAAGCGGCCAGACCCGGTTTTGCATTGCCAGAGAACGACCTCCTTCCATTGATGGGACAAGACACCCTGGCGCTACACAAGAAAATGAGCCATTTGCAAAACCTATACAGCGAAGGCAAGGTAACCTTCATTCAAAATGTAGGCTACCCCAACCAAAACTTCTCTCATTTTAGAAGTACCGACATATGGCTTACTGCCAGCGATGAAGATGTAATATTAGAAACAGGATGGTTGGGCCGATCCATGGATCATTTCCACCCCGATTTTCCAAACAACTACCCTACCGAAGAATTTCCAGATCCTATAGGGGTGCAAACCGGTGTTTTTGTTTCGCCTGGATTTTTGGGGCAATCGGCTAGTTATGGGTATGCTATAGATGATCCAGACTTTTTCTATCAACTCATTGCAGATACAGACGATACCCCCACCGATACCCCGTACGGCCACGAGCTGTCTTTCATTCGACAAACAGCGCGGCAGTCCAACCAATACAGTGAGGTAATCCGAAATGCGGCCACCAGCCAAGAAAATTTATCCAGACTATACCCACCCGAGAAAGAAAATGAGCTGGCCGACCAAATGAAAATTATTGCGCGCATGATTGGTGGCGGCTTAAAAACGCGCATCTACATGGCTACCATTGGTGGATTTGACACCCATGCCAAACAAATTGAAGACGGAGACCCCAACGAAGGCTTGCATGCCGAGTTACTGCACAAGGTTTCGGAAGCGATGAATGCCTTTCAAGACGATATCCAGCGCATGGGAATTTCGGACAAGGTATTGACAATGACTTTTTCTGAATTTGGTAGACGCGTTGCTTCTAACGGTTCGCGCGGTACAGATCACGGTGCTGCAGCACCCATGATTTTAATGTCATCGGGTATCGATGGGCAAGTTATTGGCAACAACCCCGTACTCCCCGAAAATGCTGCGTGGGACGACAACATAGAAATGGAAATCGATTTCCGATCGGTCTATGCCACAGTACTACGCGATTGGTTTTGCATCCCCGAGGACAAAATTCGAGAGATCTTATTTGGAGATTTCGACCTAATACCGCTAACCACGGGCGTGCGAAGCTATAGTCCAAAGCTTAGCCAGGTAACCATGTTTCCCAATCCAGCTAAAGATGAGGTGTTTTTTGAGACCGATATTAAAGCCCTAAAGGTAGAGGTGTTTGACGTACGCGGTTTGCGGGTCAGTAAAACGACCCTCAACGGAGAAAACCCTCTAAAAAAGCTAGATATTCAGCAGCTTAAAACAGGAAGTTACACTGTGCGGCTCAGTTACGCCAAAGGCAGTAGAGCGCTTCCGCTTGTAAAACTGTAGTTGTTTTATTCGGTAGCGGGCACAGCATTTAATTTTTTACAAAAGAGATCTATTTTTTCCAGCCACTCCGCCACCATGTTGCTATAGTCGCGCTTAAAGAATAAGAAGCGCCCCAGTACAAAATTGGGAAAGGGTTTGGGTACTGCAGCACCATCGGCAAGCAAGATGGAGAAGCCATCCAGGTTTTGATTAAAGGTGGTAGACTTGATTACATACGGATCGATAATGAATACCGGACGGGTACGATCTACCTCCAAAAGCTCACCGTTGGGTTTGCGCACCGTAGCGTAATCTCCAGACTGCACAGCCCGTAGGTTGTCGGTAAGGAAAAAACCTAAAGTTCCGGGGAATTCCTCTAACGCTCGCAGTACCTCAGACCGAAATTCAGCCCGCTCCTGTAAAAAATCCTCAATCCGCTTTTGATTGCCTATGCGTTGTAGCGCATCCAATTGCTGATCGCGCTCTTGGAAGCGTACTAAAAATGTGGCCTCAGAATAAAAATCCTCACACATACGCTTTGCCACCGTTTCCGATGAATTGCCGGCTTGCGCTAAGACTGCACTATGGCAAAAGCCAAAGAACACGATGGATATTGTTGTTAACAGCAAGGGATGCCTGCGGCAGATCTTTTTAAAACACAGCACTTTCATGGGGTTCATTAAATGGTAAAAAGCTTTCACTTAGTCGATAAATGTAAGGAGAAGCATCGAAATCCACTTAATTTGAAGTATACTAGGAGTTCAAATCTTCATCTTATGCTGGGAAGCAAGTGTCAACTTACGGTAGGAACCTTATCGATTTCGGAGTCGCTGCGGTTTTATTCCAAGCTAAATTTTCGCATCGTAGCCAAGGGCGAAAGTCCTTACAATTGGTGCAAGATAACCGATGACAGCCTGCTGATATTACTCTACGAAAACGGCAACAATTACCTGGGTCTATCCTACTTTAATCCCAGCATAGAAGCCCCGGCCAAATTGGTTACCGAGCTCAATATACCGCTGGTACAAAACACGCCTAAAGAGAAAATTTTCATTTCTAAAGAGGATTTAATTGTTACCCTGTCGCAATCTTCTGGTACAGAGGAAATGATCAATGTGGTTTTAGCTGCGGAAGAGTATTTGAGTGGTGGAAAGAAGCAGTTTCCAAAGAAAAATGACGTGTTGGGTACTTTTGGTGAATTGGGAATACAGGTAACCAACATTACGCAAAGTCGCGAGTATTGGGAAGATCTGGGTTTTCGAAAAATATACGTAAGCGACCAACCCTACCGCAGAGTTTTACTCACCGATCGTAAGTTTAACCTGGGAATGCATGAGAATGTACAGATGATGCGTCAAAGCATAATCTACTACACGCAGGATATTGAGGAGGTAAAACGAAATCTATCCCAGCAAAATATTGCTTTTGAAGAAGAGCACTTTCCTTTTTGGAACGATAGCACCCCAATACACGTTAGTACTCCCGAGCAGCAACACATCTACATTGCCCAGATTTAAACTGGCACTATCCCTTTATGTCGCAACAATTTAAGCTGGTATCAGACTACACGCCTACCGGAGACCAACCCGAAGCTATAAAACAGTTGGTCGGTGGAATTAATGATGGTGAATTTGCCCAAACCTTATTGGGGGCTACGGGAACGGGTAAAACCTTTACCATAGCCAATGTTATTGCCGAGGTAAATAAGCCTGTATTGGTGCTGTCGCATAACAAAACACTGGCGGCACAGCTCTACAGCGAGTTCAAGCAGTTTTTCCCGGAAAATTTGGTAGAATACTTTGTTTCCTACTACGATTACTACCAACCCGAGGCCTATTTACCCGTTACCGGCACCTATATAGAAAAAGACCTCAGCATTAATGAGGAAATAGAAAAAATGCGGCTCAGTACCACCTCGGCACTGCTCTCGGGCCGCAAAGATGTTATTGTAGTTTCATCGGTGTCGTGCATCTACGGTATTGGTAACCCCGAGGAGTTTCATAAAGGAGTTACCCACATTAAAGTGGGCCAGACCATAAGCCGCAACAAGTTTCTGTACCAACTGGTAGAATCGTTGTACTCGCGCTCGCCTATGGAGCTGGAGCGCGGACAGTTTCGCGTAAAAGGCGATACCGTAGATATTTTTCTCGCTTACGCAGACCACGCCCTTCGGGTCATGTTTTGGGGGGATGAGATTGAAGCCATCCAAAGCATAGACCCCGAAACCGCTGAAAAGATTACGGAGTACGATGAGATTAACATCTATCCAGCCAACATTTTTGTAACCAGCAAAGAAACGCGCGAAAGTGCCCAGAAAGAAATTCAGCAAGACCTTACCGACCAGGTAGTTTTCTTTAAAGAGCAGGGCAAAGGCGAGGAAGCCAAACGGCTGGACGAACGCGTCAATTACGACCTAGAAATGATGCGCGAACTGGGCTACTGCTCGGGCATTGAAAATTACTCGCGCTATTTTGATAGACGCAAGCCGGGCGATAGGCCCTTCTGCATTATCGATTACTTTCCAGACGATTACCTCACTGTAATTGACGAAAGCCACGTAACCGTGCCGCAAATTCGCGCCATGTTTGGTGGCGACCGCAGCCGCAAGGTGAATCTCGTAGATTACGGGTTCCGACTACCAGCAGCTTTGGATAACCGTCCCCTAAAATTTGAGGAGTTTGAAGGACTCATTAACCAGATTATATACGTAAGTGCCACACCCGCAGACTACGAGCTAGAGCAATCGCAAGGAGTAATTGTGGATCAGGTGATCCGCCCCACGGGTGTGTTGGATCCCATTATTGAAATCCGCCCAACAGAAAACCAAATAGACGACCTAATTGAGGAAATACAAATACGCGCCAAAAAAGACGAACGCGTGTTGGTAACCACACTCACTAAGCGCATGGCTGAAGAGCTGAATAGCTACTTAGGCAAACTGGGCTTGCGGGCTGCTTACATCCACTCGGACATTGACACCTTGCAACGTATAGAAATTCTAAAGCAACTCCGCTTGGGCATGTTTGATGCCCTCATAGGCGTAAACCTATTGCGCGAAGGTTTGGACTTACCCGAAGTAAGTTTGGTGGCCATTTTAGACGCAGACAAAGAGGGCTTTTTGCGCTCGGAGCGCTCACTAACACAAACGGCAGGTAGAGCTGCCCGAAATGTAAACGGCATTGTAATTATGTATGCCGACAACATTACCGATTCTATGCAGCGCACCATAGACGAAACCAACCGTAGGCGTGAAAAACAAGTGGCTTACAACACCCAACACGGCTTAGAACCCATGCCGCTGAACAAGCGCAAAGAAGCACTGAGTGAGCAACCCAACGAAAATGCTAAGAATAAGCCCAAGCCTTACATAGAAAGTGAAGAACTCACCTTAGCAGCCGATCCCGTATTGCAATATGCAGCTCCCGATAAAATTGAAAAGAGCATAAAGGAAACCAAGCGCAGAATGGAAAAAGCAGCCAAAGACATGGACTTTATGGAGGCTGCGCGACTGCGCGATGAGATGTTTGCCCTGCAAAAATTATTAGAATCCAAGCAGGGGTAAGACCACATTTGCCCAGATAACGTTAATTTTAACAGCACATACCCCAAGCCTCGCTGATTATGAGATTTTTTGCTGCACTATTTTTTACCCTTTTTATTCCCTTAGCTATATGGAGCCAGGATGCCGTTTGGATGGATATTGCGCCCAGTCAGTCTTTTACACTGAATAAGCCCGCTCTAAAATATACTCAACCTACTGCTAAAACAGGACAAGGTCCCGATTACTTTGGTGAGTTTGTAGCAATGCGTACTTCCCAAAAAGCCATGCAGTGGGAAGCCTTACGTACCGGAGTTCAAGCTTCGAAAATTGAGGTGCTTACCCAAGACGCATCCAGCCTAAATTTCTTGTTGGAAAACGTAAGGCTGAGTCCCGAAGCGCAAATTATTACCTACAACCCCAACCATCCCGACTTTAAAATTACCTACACCCACAAGCACGTTTCTAAAGACGGCCTGCTGACCACTTTCCCGATATCAGGTAGGGAGCAACACCTGGTTTTGCTTAGCCCCAATCCAGAGAAGGAAACATTTACGATTAAGCAAGCGGTATACGGTACTAAAAGCACGGCAGGATTTGGTGACGCTGGTGCTTGTAACATCAACGCCAACTGCCCCCAGGGCGATGGTTACCGCAACCCACAAAAAGCCACCAATATAATTTTGGTAAATGGCAACGGACGCTGCACAGGCACGCTCATCAATAACAGCACCAACGATGGTACCCCATACGTAATATCTGCTGCCCACTGCATTCCCGGCAACGCAAGTGCGGTTCGCAACTGGTCTTACGGCTTTGGCTTCGAAAGCCCAGGCTGCTCAGACCAAGAAGTTGAGCCTGAAGTTTTTACGGGTTCAGAAATTAAAACCTTTTTAGGAGGTGTTGGCGTACACGATGCAGCTTTATTACTCATGGATAACAAGCCATCGCACCCCAATGGCATTTATTATGCCGGTTGGAGTACCGCACCAGAGGTTCCCAGCAATGTACGGGTATTTCATCACCCTTCGGGCGACAGCAAAAAGATTTCAGTACAAAATAGCGCCATTACCGAAGCCCCCTACCTGGAAGACCCGGATGAGTTTATTACCTGGAAGGTGGTCTGGGATGAGGGAACTACCGAAGGAGGATCTTCAGGTTCATCATTGCTCAATGAAGCAGGCCTGGTAATTGGGAATTTAACAGGCGGGCGGGCCGCTTGCAACGCACCAGATTCAGCGGACTATTTTGGTCCCTTAAAAACTGCTTTTGAATACCGACCGTCAGACAGCTCCACCAGTTACGCTCCTTGGTTAGACCCCAGCTTTTCTAAAACGGTTACCCTGGGAGGTCTCAACCCCGATGACCCCAAGCCCAATATAGACCTCGCCATTGCAGGTATCCGACACATCCCATTTACAAGCTGCGATTCCGTGCTGCAACCCGAAATTACCGTTTACAATGCCGGCACCAATGCCATTGCAACGTATACGGTAGTGATTAGTGATGGCAACAGTGGCGATGTATTGGCCGAGGAAAGTTTCGACAACCTGGCCAGCAACCAAAGCACGGCACACGATTTGGGTCCGTTTACGATACCGTTTTCCACACAAAGCGTTACGATAGCGGTTACTTTAGCTGAAAGCGATGCAAGACCGTTTAACAATACGGCACAACTGGATGTTACCCGCATCACCGGGGCGCAATTAACCATGGACATAACCTTAGATGACTTTGGAAGCGAAAACCGCTGGGAGATTGTCACCGAAAATGGAACGGTAGTCGCTGCAGGGGGGCCTTACGGAAACAACCAAGAGGGTAGCAACAAACTGCAATCCGTTTGTCTGGAAAACGAGCAATGCTACGAGCTTAAATTCTACGATAGCTACGGAGATGGCATGTGCTGCGATTTTGGCAATGGATCCTATACCCTGCTGAATCAAAATGGTGATACCCTAGCCCAAGGTTGGAACACAGAAACGCCCGGCACGCCCCAAGAAGTGGTAGAAACCACGCCCTTCTGTACCTCGGGTGGCAACAGCGCAGATTCTACCCCAGTGGTCAGCGCCAGTTTATTTCCTAATCCTGTAAATGACGGTGTGTTAAACTACCATATGGGCACGACACAGGCCACTGCCTGGGAATATCGCATGGTAACTGTGTCAGGAAAAATCCTACAACGCGGAGTCCTCACAACGGCCCAAGGAAGCATTTCCGTAGCGCAATTGCCTAAGGGCATGTACATTATAGAAATTACGGGCGCTAGCAGTACATACCAGAGCCGTATTGTGATTCAGTAATTAAGTATTGGTCCCAAGCCTATACCCTTACACTTTATTGCATAAAAAAAGGTGCTTTCAGCGAGAAAGCACCTTTTTCTTTTTGGTAACATACCTTTACTCGGCCAGTTGCTGCATGCGCTGCTGCACAAAATCGGCTAGCGACTTGATGTACTCCGTAGAGAAATCGAATTTAATGCCGGCCGTATTGTATATCTCTGGAATGGTTTTGGTGTAGCCTAAGCCCAGGGCCTTTTTAAACTGGGCCAGGGTTTTCTCTGGGTTTTGGCAGTAGTTTTTCCATACTGCCGTAGCTCCCAACTGCGCAAAGCCGTACTCGATGTAGTAGAAAGGCACCTCGAATAAATGCATTTGCTTTTGCCACCCTTTGGTAACAAAGTGCTCCAGCCCACTGTAATCCACGGCTTTCGGTGAGAACTCAAAGAAAATCTCAGTCCAGGCGGCATCGCGTTCGGCAATGGTATGCTTGGGGTTTTCATAAATCCAGTGCTGAAATTTGTCAATGGTAGCCACCCAGGGCAGTACGTCCAGTACGCGTTCCAGCTGGTCTTGGTGTGCACGCTGCAGCTCGTCTTCGGTAGGATAAAATTCCTCCCAACCCGCTTCCATGCTAATAAGCTCGGTACTCATGGAGGCCAACTCGGCTACTTCACTCGGAAAGCTTTTAAAACCGGTAACCTTAAAATCTTTAGTTAGGAAAGAATGCACAGCATGTCCGCCTTCGTGCATCATGGTAATCACATCGCTGTGGGTTCCTGCCGCATTCATAAATATGAAGGGAACGCCAACTTCGTACAACGGGTAGTTGTACCCGCCTGGGGCTTTCCCCTTGCGCGATTCCAGATCCAAATGGCCCATGGTCTCCATGGTTCGGAGGCACTCGGCAAAATAGGGGTCTATTTTTTGGAAAACCGCAACAGATTTATCAATCAGCTCTTTCTCCCCTTCAAAAGGTTGTAACGGCTCTTTACCCGTAGGATCCACAGGGAGGTCCCAAGGGCGCAATACATCTACCCCTAACGATGCTTTTCGCTGTTCCATGAGCTGGTTTACAAGCGGCAGAATTTCCTGCTTCACACTTTCGTGGAAGCTTTTGCAGTCCGCAACCCCATAATCGAAGCGCCCCATGGACTTAAACTTATAATCGCGAAAGTTTTCGAAGTCTGCATTTTCCGCCACCTGCTGGCGTTTGGATACGAGCTTATTGAAAAGGTCATCGAGTTTCTCGGTGTCCTGCTGTCTGCGCTCCTGCACCTTACGGTAAGCCGCCTCGCGCACCTTTCTGTCGGTTTTCTTTAAGAGCTTAGCCGCTTGTTGTAGGGTAAGTTCTTCGCCCTCCCAGTCTACGGTCATCGCCCCAGATATAGCACCAAAATCCTTAGAAAGGTTGGCCAGTTCCGTAAATAACGGCACATTTTCTTCCCGGTAAATATCCAGGTCTTTCTGGATGCCGCGGAAGTAGTTTTTGTACATCAAAGACTCGGGCAAGCGGTCTTTGTAGGGTGCCGCATGTATTTTTTCATTGATGCGATTCCCCACAGGCGCAACCTTGGGTTGAATTTCGCTTACAAATTGGGTGTACGCGTCTACTTTTTCCTTGTTGCCCGTATCGCGGGTCATGTTTATGTACAACCAAGCTCCAGTTTCCTCGAGCACGGCTTCCATTTCGCTTACATCAAAAATGAAATTCTCTAAGTCGGCAGCGTTTTCCAACTTTCGGTCTTCTAACTCCTGAAAAAAAGGAGCGATATCATCCCAGGTTCTTATGCTTAACTCTTGCGGTAAAAACCTGCGTGTTTTTTTCTCTACAACTGTTTCCATAGCGCATAAAAAAAGGAGGCGAACCTCCTTTTTGTTTTAATTTTTACTCTTTTTCTGTAGTTTCATCGGCAGCGTTTTTGTCACTGCTTTCCTCAACAATCTCGGCTTCTTCAATCGCGTCATCCGAAGCTGCTTGTGTTTCTTCTAAATACCCGTTTTCTAACAGAATATTGTACCAGCTCAATAGCTTTTTAATATCGGATGGATATACGCGCTCGCGATCAAAATCGGGCAGCACCTTTTCAAAGTGTCCGAGCAAGTCTTCTTTACTCAGCTTATTGGGTTCTGCGGCTTTCCCATCGAACACCTCTTTTACCTTGGGTAAAATTTCTTTTAAGGGTACATCCTCCTCATAGGTGTACATAGAGATATCGTCTAGCGCACTAATTTTATGTGTAGCCAGGGCTGGCATCTTCTTACCGTCTACTATAGACTCTACTACCAATCCCTTCAGTGATCGACTAAGTATTTTATACAAACCGGGTTTCCCGGCAATTGCAATAATTCCCTCCAAATCCATTTGCTCCATAATTTTTCAGATCGACAAAAATATAAATCCCAACCAGCCCATTACTGCCAGTTGAAAACCTTTTTTAAAATTCTCAATGTTGCTTTCGCCATAGCGTTTTCGGTATCCAGCATAGGATTAATCTCTACTACCTCCAACGCAGCTACTTTGCTATGGTTGACCAAGTAAGACAACATGGTTACTGCTTCCTCTTCGCTAAATCCATTGGGCACTGGAGTTCCGGTACCTTTAGAAACGCTGGGGTCCATGCTATCTACATCAAAAGAAACGTAAATAACATCGCAGTCATCTAAGCGCGCCACCGCTTCTTTTATGCTGGCTTCTATGCCTTTCTTGCGCGCATTGTTCACGCTGGTATTGGGAATGGAAAGCTTTTCCACCACAATATCCTCTTGTTCTTCCGTATCGCGCACCCCTAAATATACCACCTCGCTGGCTACAATTTTGGGCTTTTCTCCACCTACTTTTTTCAGCGCTTCCCAATACTTTAACTCATCTTCCGATAAGTTATTAATGGCTTGCGACTTGTTATCAAACTGCAAAGCCGCAGCCAAGGGCATGCCATGGACATTGCCCGATGGCGTAGTATGCGGACTGTGAATATCCGCGTGGGCATCGATCCAGATAACACCCACTTTCTTGTCTTTAAAGTGCTGGGCTACCCCGGCAATGCTTCCGCCTGCGGTACTGTGATCTCCAGCAATAATCAAGGGAAACTGCTGGTTACCAAGCGCCTCGGAAACCAGAGCACAGCCTTCTTCATAAAAATCTACGATACCTTTAATATAGTGGGCGTAGGGTGTAGGATCGGGCTGGTTTAGCATGGCATTAGACGCTTTTACCCGTGCGACTGGCAAGGATAAATAGCCTTTACACTGCTGCTCTACGGCCTCATAACGCAGGGCGTCTACACCTAAGCTTGCGCCTCTACAGCCAGCCCCCAAATCACAAGGAACTTCTACTATTTTTATATTTCGCATCATTAGGTATTTGATGATAGCGGGAAATCCCCTCTATTTGTATTCACATTCAATGTAGCGCAAAAAAATGCAAAGTTATGCCGAATTCCTAGACCTGAGTGTGGGATTTCCCCAAGACGGGTTTAGTGTAGTAGACAACGAACTTCGTTTTCACGATCTAGATTTAATGGAGCTCATAGAAACCTATGGTACGCCCCTAAAGTTCACCTACTTACCCATCATTTCCAGGAATATTCAGCAATGCAAAATATGGTTTCAACGCGCCATGTTGCGCAACGAATATCGCGGCAAATACAGCTACTGCTACTGCACCAAAAGCTCGCATTTTAGCTTTGTTATGGAGGAGGTACTCAAGAACGATGTTCACATTGAAACCTCCAGTGCTTTTGACATCCCCATTATCCACCACCTCGAGAAAAAAGGAAAGATAAACAAAGATGTGCTGGTTATTTGCAATGGTTACAAACGCAACACGTACAAACAGTACATTGTAGACAGCATACGCGAAGGGTTTACCAACATCATCCCCGTATTGGACAACAAGGAAGAGTTCTTGTTTTACGATGATGAGCTCGACCAGCCCGTAACTTTGGGCATGCGGATAGCTACAGAGGAGCAACCCGATTCGCAGTTCTATACCAGCCGTTTGGGAATTCGTTCTGAAGATATTATTCCATTTTGGGAGGAACGCATTAAGCCGCACTCCAACTTTAAGGTAAAGCTGCTGCATTTCTTTATTAACAGTGGCATTACCGATACTCCATATTACTGGAACGAGTTGGAAAAGTACGTGGAACTGTACTGCCAGTTTAAAAAGGTAAATCCAGAACTCACCATGTTAGATATTGGTGGCGGTTTTCCTTTTAAAAACTCGTTGAGCTTCGAGTTCGATTACGAGTACATGGTTGAGGAAATTGTAAAGCGCATCAAGGAAATTTGTGCCGAGCACAAGGTGATGGAGCCCGATTTGATTACCGAATTCGGGAAATACACCGTTTCCGAAGCATCGGGGGTAATCTATCGTGTACTCGGTAAAAAACAGCAGAACGACCGGGAAAAGTGGTTTATGCTGGATGGCAGCTTCATCACAGACCTACCCGATATCTGGGCGCTCAACCAGCGCTACATATTACTTCCTGTAAACAACTGGAACCATACCTATGAAAAAGCCAATATGGGAGGCATTACGTGCGATGGTATGGATTACTATAACCAAGAAGCGCACGTAAACAACATTTTTATGCCCAAAACGCGCAAGCTGCAATACGTGGCCTTTTTCCATACTGGGGCATACCAAGAATCCCTATCGGGTTACGGAGGCATACACCACTGCTTGCTACCGCAACCCAAGCACCTTATCATCCACAAAAACGAGGATGAAACGCTGGGATACCGTGTTTTTGGCGAAGAACAGAACTCCCGCCAAACCATGAAACTGTTGGGTTATAAATAGGGTGGAATACCGGAAACCGCCTCTACTCCACCCTGCTCTCTTTTGAAGGCAAAGTGGCTGTGCCCGTTGCTTACCAGCAAGTAAGGTATATTCAGAAGCAGGTTGTACTTAAAGATTTGATCGAATACCGCCTGGGTTATCTTCACCTGAGGAGCTTTGCACTCCACGAGTAAAAACGGTTGAGCGTCTTTGTATAAAATAAGGTCGAACCGGTAAGTTTTGCTTTGGTGTTTGATGCCTTTTTCAATGGAAATCCAGGATTTGGGATAGCCCAGATCGCGATGCAAGTACCAAGCAATAAATTGGCGCACCTCCTCTTCGGGAGTATTTACCACCCATTTACCACGAAATGCGTCCCACACCTTATTGTCTTTGTATTGCAGTTTGTGCTCCATAAATTCCAAGCTCAAATTCTCGGCAAATAAAATTATTTTCGCCCGGTGAAGTTCGAAGATATCCTAGCCCAAGTACGCCAGAAAAAGTTTGCTCCCGTTTATGTGCTGCAAGGAGAAGAAGATTTTTTCATTGATGAGATTCACGATGCCATTGTAGCTCAGGCCCTAGAGGAGCACGAGCGCGATTTTAATCAGAACATTTTCTACGGTAAAGATTGCACACCTGCCCAAATTATAGAAACAGCTAGGCGTTTTCCAATGATGGCTGAGCGTAATTTGGTGGTAGTGCGCGAAGGTCAATCGTTAAAGAAGATTGAAGAACTGGATGCGTACGTTAAAAACCCCACCAGTTCAACCGTACTGCTCATTTTATATAAAGGCAAAAAACTAGATGGCCGTAAAGCCTTTGCTAAAACAGTAAGCAAAAACGGGGTACTCTTTGAGAGCAAGCGGCTGTATGATAACCAAGTGGGACCATGGCTACAACATTACGCTAGTAGTAAACAGGCGCAGTTGAGTCCAAAAGCCTTGCAATTGCTCGTAGAAAATTTAGGCAACAACCTGGTACAGCTTTCCAATGCCGTCAACAAATTAGCCATAGTATTGCCGCAAGGCACAGAAGTCACTCCCAAGCACATAGAGCAGTACGTGGGTATTAGCCGCGAATACAACATTTTCGAGTTCATCAATGCTGTGGGAGCAAAAGATGCCGCCCGTGTATACACCATTGCCGAACACTTTGGCAACAATCCCAAAAACAACCACCCCATTATGGTCTTGGGGCAGTTGGCAGACTTTTTCTACAAGGTACTCATGATTCACTTTTCTAAGCGAAAAGATAAAAACAGCGTCTGCGCAGCCCTTGGCATACGGCCTTTTTTCTACGATCAGTACATGACTGCTGCACGCAATTATCCTGCTAAAACCGTGGTAAAAATTTACAGCAAAATACGCGAGTACGACATGCGCACCAAGGGAAAAAACAACGGCCAAACCAAAGAAGGTGGCCTGCTACGGGAAATAAGCTTTTACATATTAAATTACTAGGTTTGCCGCCTGCTGTGAAAACCCAGCGATTGCTCATGCGTAGTCTTCAGATTTTCTTTTGGCTTCTAGCCCTTACTGTATTCTCATCATCGGCCATAGCCCAAAGCACCGGAACCATTCGCGGTTTTGTTTATGACAAGGACAACGGCCAACCTGTTTTATTTACCAATGTGTATCTAGAAGGGACTACTTTTGGTGCTTCTACCGATGAAAATGGATTTTTTGCCATTGCTAAAATTCCACCGGGCGACTACGATCTTAAGGTGAAAGACCTCAACTACGAGGAGTATACCGAAAGCATCGCTATTACGGCCGGGAAAATCCAGTCGAAGAAAATCTACCTAAATAGCAGAGCGGTAGATATTGATGAGGTGGAAATTTCTGCAGAGCGCAGCCGCAATCTTACCCAGGTAAAAATGTCGGTGACCAAAATTTCGCCCAAGGAAATTAAGTCGCTACCCTCTATTGGTGGTCAACCCGATTTGGCGCAATACCTGCAAGTAGTACCTGGGGTAATTTTTACCGGAGACCAAGGAGGACAATTGTACATCCGCGGTGGCTCTCCCATACAGAATAAGGTTTTGCTAGATGGAATGGTGGTGTACAACCCCTTCCACTCTATTGGCCTGTTCTCTGTTTTTGATACCGACATTATTTCCAATACCGATGTGTATACAGGTGGATTTAATGCGCGCTACGGTGGACGCATTTCCTCGGTTATGGACATTAAGACCAAATCGGGTAACAAAACCAAACACTCGGGAAAAGTAGGTGTGAACCCATTTGGAGCCAAGGTTATGGTAGAAGGCCCCATGAAAAAGCTCGATCCCGAAACCGGGGTATCTAGCTCTTACATCCTCTCTGCCAAAACATCTTATTTAGAGCAAACTTCCTCTCAGTTTTATGGCTACGCGGCCGATGGAGAGCTGCCATTTACCTTTACCGATTTGTACGGTAAGCTCTCTTTTAACTCGCCCACGGGCAGCCAATTTAACCTGTTTGGCTTCAATTTTACCGATGCGGTGCGCTATCAGGATGTGTCTGATTTACGCTGGGATTCTTACGGCTTTGGATCTAATTTTATGCTGGTCCCTTCATCCAGCCCTACCATTATCGAAGGAAACTTTGCTTACAGTGCCTACGATATCTCCCTTACCGAAAGCGACCAGGCGAGTAGAAGAAGTACCATAGACAACTTTAATTTTGGTCTTAACTTTAAGTACTTCAACGGAGATAACGAGACACGCTACGGGTTTAACATTCGGGGTATATCCACCCTTTTCGACTATTTCAACCGCTTTGGAGCCGACTATTTTGTAGAAGACAACGCAACTGAATTGGCGGGATATGTGGTAAAAAAGATTGCCACTGGGGTTTGGGTATTTGAGCCCAGCTTGCGTGCGCATTATTATGCCTCATTGTCTCAGGTCTCTTTAGAGCCACGCCTTGGTTTAAAATACAACGCTACCGAACGCATACGCTTTAAAGCTGCTGCAGGCCGATACAGCCAAAACCTTATTGCGGGGAACTCAGACCGCGATATTGTAAACCTGTTTTACGGTTTTATTAGCTCCCCCAATAACCTTCCCCGCAACTTCACCACCCAGGATGGCGATGTGGTAGAAATAGACTCCAAACTGCAAACTGCCAACCACCTTATTGTGGGTACCGAAATCGATGTAACCGATAAGCTGAGTTTAAACTTAGAGGGCTATGTTAAAGAGTTTGACCAGCTCAGCAACATTAACCGCCAGAAGATCTTTGAGGACAACGCGCAAAATGCCAACCGCCCCGAAGAGCTTCGTAAAGATTTTATTGTAGAAACCGGTTTGGCTCAAGGATTGGACTTTACGGCCAAGTATACCACCTCACGCTTTTACCTTTGGATGGTGTACTCCTTAGCCAAAGTAACTCGCTGGGATGGAAACCAAACCTACGCTCCTGTATTCGATCGGAGGCACAACGTAAACTTAGTAGGAAGCTACACCTTTGGTGAAGACCGCGCCTGGGAAGTTAACGCGCGTTGGAACCTAGGTTCGCCCCTCCCCTTTACCCAAACACAAGGATTTTATGAGCAAACCAACTTCGACAACGGCTACAACAACAATTTCACCAACGAAAATGGAGAATTTGCCATTTTGTATAGCGACCTCAACGGAGGACGTTTAAGCTACTACCACCGCTTAGACCTCTCGGTAAAACGAACCTGGAAATTCCAGAACGACAGAAGTTTAGAAGCCGTAGCATCGGTAACCAACGCCTACAACCGCAACAATATTTTTTATGTGGATGCCGTGCGTGGAAATCGCGTTTTCCAGCTTCCCATACTTCCTAGTTTGGGCTTTACCTACGCCTTTTAATCAACATTTTCTGGACTCTCTACCCCTTACGGGTTAATAATTTAGTAACTTTGTGCCCCGTAGTTACACACCGGAAATTATGGCATCGGCAACCAAGTACATCTTCGTAACAGGCGGGGTTACATCATCACTAGGAAAAGGAATTATCTCAGCGTCTTTAGCAAAACTGCTTCAAGAACGCGGCTTTTCGGCAACCATCCAAAAGCTAGATCCTTACATTAATATTGACCCAGGTACACTAAACCCCTACGAGCATGGCGAATGCTACGTAACGGAAGATGGTGCAGAAACCGATTTGGACTTGGGGCACTACGAGCGTTTCCTCAACACACCAACCTCACAAGCCAACAACGTAACTACAGGTAGGATTTACCAAACTGTAATTGACAAAGAACGCAGAGGCGATTTTTTGGGAAAAACAGTACAGGTAATCCCCCACGTTACTGATGAAATTAAAAGACGCGTACAGCTCCTGGGGCAAAAAGGCACTTACGAGTTTGTAATTACCGAAATTGGTGGAACGGTTGGCGATATCGAATCGCTTCCGTACATCGAAGCCATGCGACAAATGCTTTGGGAGCACGAGGGCGACTGCTTGGTAATACACCTTACGCTCATCCCCTACCTAACTGCTGCGGGCGAGCTAAAAACCAAACCTACCCAGCACAGTGTTAAAGCTCTTTTGGAATTGGGTGTGCAGCCACACATTTTAGTATGCCGCACCGAGCATAAACTGGATGAGAGCATCCGAAAAAAGGTAGCCCAGTTTTGCAACGTTACTCCAGAGTCTGTTATTGAATCCATGGACGCTTCTAGCATTTACGAAGTTCCTTTATTGATGCAAGAGGAGCGGCTGGATGAAGTGGTGTTGAAAAAACTAAACTGCAGCTACGGCATAGAACCCGATTTAAGTGAGTGGCGCGATTTCTTACACCGCACCAAAAACCCTAAAAACCAGGTCAATATAGGCTTGGTTGGAAAATACACCGAGCTCCAAGACGCCTATAAATCCATTGCCGAAGCCTTTAACCATGCCGGTGCAGAAACCGAGTGTGACGTAAAACTTACCTGGATACATTCGGAAACCATCCACCTAAACAACGTAGACAAAAAACTGCAAGGTTTGGATGGTGTTTTGGTAGCACCCGGTTTTGGTGAGCGTGGTGTAGAAGGAAAAATAAACACCATAAAATACTGTCGCGAGAACCAGATTCCATTTTTTGGAATATGTCTGGGAATGCAATGCAGCGTTATTGAGTTTGCCCGAAACGTATTAAAACTGCCCGAAGCACACACCTTAGAAATAGACCCTGAAAGTCCCAATCCTGTAATCAACCTCATGGAGGAGCAAAAGAACATTACCGATATGGGGGGCACCATGCGTTTGGGAGCTTTTGAATGCGAGCTTCAAAAAGGTACCCTGGCCCATAAAATTTATGGCAGAACCCAGATTAGCGAAAGACACCGCCACCGTTTTGAGTTTAACAGCGCTTACCGCGAGCTTTTTGAAAGCAACGGAATGAAAGCTACGGGAATAAATCCCAAAACCAATCTTGTAGAAATTGTGGAAATACCCGAGCACCCCTTCTTTATTGGTGTTCAGTTCCACCCAGAATATAAAAGTACCGTACACAATCCACACCCCTTGTTTATCTCTTTCATAAACGCAGCCGTAGGGGTAAAACAAAAAGAAGCCGTAAAGGCCTAATTACATTCATGGATAGAAATACCATTACCGGACTGGTTTTAATTGTCCTTATTTTAATTGGATTCAATTATTTCACCGCTCCCAGTGCAGAGGAAATAGCAGCCGAGCAAGCCCGCAGAGATTCTGTTGCGTTGGCTGAAAAAGAAGTAAAAGACAGCCTAAAAGCCGCTAAAAAATCGCAAGCGAATGCCACACTAGACACTGCATCGACCGCAATGGCTACCGAAAATCCACTAGACTCGGTGCAACTGGTGGCAAAGCAACTGGTGATGCAGGAAAAATTTGGAGCGTTTGCCAATGCAGCCGAAACGCCTGCAAAAAAACTACAGGTTACTACCGATAAATTTAGGCTGGAGTTTAGCAGCAAGGGTGCAAGGTTAACGGCTGCCGAACTCAAGGAGTACCAAACGTACGATGGAGTTCCTGTACCCATGTTCGATGTAGATGTACAGGACTTTAACATTCTATTTCCAGAATCGGAAGGCCGTGTGCTGAATACAGCCGATTTAGTCTTTACTACCAATGCTCCCGAGAAAGTTACCCTAACAGGCGATGCCGAAGAAACCATCACTTTTACGGTAAGCAACCCCAGAGACGGAAAAGCTTTGGACATTAGCTATGTCATTACCGGGAACACCTACGACATCCAGCAAACCATTACCCCAAAAGGGCTTCCCAACTTTTATACCGGAAGCAACCGCAGCCGCTTTGAGTGGAAAAGCGCAGGCTTAAACCTGGAAAAACACCTGGAAACCGAAAAAACCAAATGCTCGGTGTACTTCCGTAGAGCCGAAGACGACAGAGACTACCTCTCTGAAACCAGTACAGATGAGGAGATTATTGAGGAACCGCTAAACTGGATTGCCTTTAAGCAAAACTTCTTCTCTTCCATACTCATCTCCGATAACAACTTTGATCCAGTAAGCGCACGCTTAGCGGTTGAAGACCTGGCCGATACCACCCACACCAAACGGTATTTTGCTACTGCAGCCTTAAATCCTACCTCTACCAACACCACCAACTTGATGTGGTACTATGGTCCCAACGACTTTAAGATTTTAAACAACTATGAGGTAGAAGACCTAGACCGCGTTATCGATTTCGGTTGGGGTATTTTTGGTTGGGTAAACAAGTACTTTATCTCTAACATTTTCAGGTGGTTAGAGTCTATTGATATGAGCTACGGGCTTATTATTCTGGTGCTTACCATTTTAATTAAGCTTATGCTGTCGCCTCTGACCTACAAGAATTTTGTGTCCTCGGCTAAAATGCGTGTTTTGAAACCGCAAATCGATGCCATAAACGAGAAGCACAAAAAATCGGACCCCATGAAAAAGCAGCAGGAGGTAATGGCCCTCTACCGCAAAACGGGTGTAAACCCCGCGGCAGGTTGTTTGCCCATGCTATTTCAAATGCCCATTTTGTATGCCATGTTCCGCTTTTTCCCGGCATCCATAGAATTGCGTCAGGAGTCCTTTTTATGGGCGGATGACCTGTCTGCTTACGATAGCATTTTGGAGTTGGGCTTTAACATTCCTTTTTACGGAGACCACGTAAGTTTATTTACCCTATTGATGTGCTTGTCTACGCTAGGCTACACCGCTATGAACAGCGGACAAATGATGCAGCCCCAGCAAGAAGGCATGCCCAATATGAAGGTGATTATGTACATCTTCCCCATTATGATGTTGTTCTTCTTTAATAACTTTTCTGCTGGATTGAGCTACTACTACTTTACCGCCAACGTACTTTCTATAGCACAGATGTGGGTGATTAAAAACTACATCATAGACGAGGAGAAAATCCTGAGCAAACTGGAAGAGAATAAGGAGAAGAACAAATCCAAAGGAAAGAGTAAATTTCAAAAGCGTTTGGAAGAAATGGCCAAACAACGTGGTTACAATCCACCCAAATAAGCCTACTATGAAAAAGATACTTCCCTACCTGTTTGTGCTCGGAATAACCCCACTATTGGCACCCAAGTGCAACCAGAACAAAAAAGCAGCACAAGAGAACCAAGCAGCGGCCCAGCAGCAAGCTCCCCAACCCTTAGTTGCGAAAGGCTTTACTGAAAAAACCGCTGAAAACGTAAAAAGCTACCCCGATAGTTTGGTTGTGCGCTACCAGCGCAATGCTTGTTTTGGAAGCTGCCCAGTAGATATTACAGAAGTATATGCCTCGGGCCTGGTAGTGTATACCCCAAAAATTTACGGGGTTACCGAGAAGCCCAGCATGGCCCGAACCAATGCTGAGACGATTACTCAGTTAAAAAAGACCGCTAACGAGTACCAGTATTTTAGCTTAGAAGACGAGTACGACTCCTACATCCCCGATTTACCTGGGAGCATCTATTACTTTAATATAGACGGGCAGAAAAAAGAGGTCGTGGTAAAATCAGGAAACCCTAAGGAAATCAGCCCGATTGCTACTGCGTTAAACAAGTTTATCAAAGGCATTGAAAGCTGGACGGCCTTGCCGGAGCCAGAAGGAGCCAACGAAGAAAAGTAGGGTACTTCTCTTAAACACTTTGAAAAAGCCTGAGCGTTATTGCTCGGGCTTTTTTACACCTATACTTTACGTCACGTGTATTATATTCTGATATCTTTATCCACGAGATGAAGTCCCTTAGCCTTACATTAAAACTGGTCCTTAGTACGTGTTTTCTGTTTTTCAGTTATGCCGGACACACCCAAAACCAGCCCTGTAATACCCCCATTGCTGTCAGCAGTCTGCCATACACCTACTCGGGAAGCACTTGCGGAAACACCAATTTAGGAACCATAGGTTTATCGAGATATAGTGGCGAAGGCAAGGCTGAAGTATTTGAATTGCAGATTCCTGATGATGTGAGCGGCATTCAAATTGAAATGAGCGAATTAGGAAGACCGTTTAGCACTGAATATTCCATCTTTCTAACGGATATATGCCCCTCATTGGGAAACGAAACCTGTTTCTACTTTAATGCACATGTTCCGTTAATAGCCAACTTTTTAGTAACTGACAACGTAGACGTATCCCCAGGTGAAACCTATTACCTGGTCGTTTCATCCACAACAGTGTCTCAAAGCAACGGGGAGGGACAAACACCTACACGATATGATTGTGGAAACTTCACCATTGAAATCCGAGAAGATGAAGATTGTCCTACGTACACTGACAATTGTGCTATGGAGGAGGTTACCGCCATACCTTTTTCCTCAGATGCCTCCACATGTTTAGGTAAACCCATGGTAGATGAAGCCGTCCTAAGACTCACCTGCATTTCTTTTGACGGAACTCCTAATGGTAACGAGTATGTATACCATTACCGTAATGATGAAGAAACTGTTTGCGCCCGTTTAAATTTAACCTCCGCAATAAGTAATCGCTTTAAGGCCACCATCAGCCAGCAATGCAGCCAAGAAACCCCTGGCAGCTTTTTAGGTTGCACAAAACAGTTTCAAGACAGCACAGAATTTCGCTTTGATCAAGGCACAGACTATTATATCTACATAACAGATAATCAGCGTGGTTCTTTTTGTGACGAATTCACTTTAACCATAGACCCTCAAGATATTGAAGAAGTAAGTTGTGAAAATGCCGAAGCCATTGAAAGCACCTTTTACCAGGACACTTCGAGGTTTGAATGCCAACCCCCTCCCAATTTTGCTGAGTGCAATGCCGGCAACTATATCAAATACTATTCTTTTAATGTTGCTGAACTTTCCTGCTTAAGACTTTCCCTTAGGTCGCTCCTCAACAACAATCATCCAAATGCCCGAATTTTCCCACAGTGTCCCGAGATAGTAAGCGACAATTGCATCTCTCCTGAAAACCAAGGGCATTATCGGCTGGAGCCTGGTGACTACTATTTGGTAGTTGGCAGTCCATTTTCTGATACGCGATATGCATTGGAGTTTGAACTCAACCCTGAAACTGATGCTTCGCTCCTAGGTACTTGCGAAAACCCTATAGAAGTAAATACCGAACACTTTAACGATCAAATTACATACACTCCATGTTCCCGAGAAAATGAGTTGGCCCCACTTTATTGGGAGAGTAAGATTAGCGACTCGTTTACAGAAAGGGCAATGGATGGCATGGCAAAACACGTGAGGTTCACAGCACCAAAAAGTGGTTGTTATCAGTTTAGAGCCAGTCATCCAAATCGCCTAAAAGCCATGACGCTTTTTGAGGAGTGTCCTAGCGAAAATGGTAACTGCATTGTTTCAGTAACAGGTTACAAATCTTTCTTTTATTTCGCTGAAAATAATATCACAGATAGTCTGTCTTTTATTGCCAATTTGGAAGCGGGTCAAGAAGTTTTCTGGAGCATTAATTGTGTGACCACCAACACAGTTAATTTCGAAATACAAGCACAAATAGACTTTCAAGATGAGGGTGATTGCACAAACTGTTTTGCTAATTCCTGTACAGCTTGTGAGGGAATTAGCAGCGAAAGTGGTTTCATAAATGGATGGCGAACCTTTGCAGGATCCTTTCATGAACCTGCAGCAAACGAAATACAATTATCTGGAAGCATAAATGATTATGCCGATGGGTTTGGAAGATACGTTCCTCCCGCCCGACACACCATTACTGCAGCCGGAACAATGGACCCCTTAGCCCCCATACCAGTAAACAATCCGTTTAATGGTCGTTATTCCATTCGTTTAGGAAATTTTACCGCTGGGGCCGAGGCCGAACAAATGTCCTATACCTACACCATAGACGAAAACTCTACCTACTTCACCTACTACTATGCAGTAGTTTTTCAAGATCCCGGCCACCCAGAAGAAGAACAACCTTACTTTAGGGTGCGCGTATTAACAGAGGATGGAACCGAGATTGGATGTAGTGTTTTCGAGGTAGCCGCCTCGGGAAGCATTCCAGGTTTTAAACCAACTTCTGCATCCAGCCATAGTTCCCATTTTTCCAGAACAAATACGTTTTATAAAGACTGGAGTGCCGTCACGGTGCCCGTGGAAGACTATATAGGCCAGGAATTAACGGTGGAGTTCATAACCCGAGATTGTGCCCGCGGAGACCACTTTGGCTATGCTTACTTCGATGCTACCTGCGAAAACCTAACCAACATTGACGATGAAATCATCCTTTGCGAAGGAGACTCCGTAGCCCTAGTAGCACCACCGGGATTCGCATCCTACGCCTGGAGCAATGGTAAAACAGATCAAATAATATACACCGATGAACCCGGTGATTTTGATGTAACCATGATTACGCATACGGGATGCGAAATCTTTGAAGAAGTAAAGGTTACCAAGGTAGAAAACCCTGCTTACGAAGGTGTGAGTTTCACTTCCAACTGCGATGAGGAAGCCATTTATTTCCAACAAGAAACACCCGATTTAACCATCCCGGAAGACGTATCGGCATACTGGGTCATCAATGGTACAGACACCATACCGGATTCCTTAGACTGGAAATATGAAAATGAGCCAGGTGTATACGACATACGCTTTTATTACGATGTACCGGGCGAGTGCAATTTCTTGTGGCAAGATTCCATTGCTGTTTATCCCAATCTTAATCCGGCTCCAGTTATTCCCGATACTTTCTATTGTACCGGAGATTCAGTTCGGTTGGAACTGGAGGAGACGCCATTAATTCAATACCGATGGGACAACGGGAGCACTAAACATTTTAGCTACTACCAAGCCATGGGAAACCATTACGTTGCTCGTGATGCAGGTGGATGTCTCGACACGATATTTTTTGAAATTACAGAGCGCCTAAACTACCCCTTCACCCTCCCTAACGATACCACCATTTGTTGGTACGATAGCCTACTATTAGGCCCAACACCACAACCCAACACCACCTACCAGTGGAGCACGGGAGAAACGACAAGCCAGCTTACGGCCAAAGACAGCCTAAAGTATACCCTTACCTCCAACACCAACGGCTGTATCAACATAGACAGTATCACCGTAGCTTTTCACCGCCAGGCAGGGGTGCGCTTGCCCGAGGATACCGCGCTGTGTTTTGGCGACAGCATTCGCATCGGTTTTACAGATTCTAAAAATCACCTTTGGAATACGGGTGCCACCACCGACAGCATCTATGCGAAAAAAGAGCAGTGGTACACCCTAACCTTAAACGATGCCTTTTGTACCGAAAGCGACAGCATTTTTGTAGATACCGTAACACCACCGCAATTCGATTTGCCCAACACAGCCGAAATTTGCGGTGTGGGAGCTTCTGTTACCCTAGGCGTAACAGAATTTGTACCGCCCTATTACAGCTTTGAATGGAATAATGGAGAAAGCACACCTCAAATAGCCGCATCCAACCCTGGTAAATATTTCCTCACCGTTACCGATACCTTGTGCAGTACTACCGACAGTATACAAGTGAATTTTATTGATTTTCAGCTGGAGGATTTTCCAGACACCACCCTGTGCTCTGGAGTAAGCACCATTACATTTGCATTGCCCAACAACAATTACGATTCCTTTGAATGGAGCACAGGAAATACCTCAGAACGAGAAGAAACTTTCGCTACTGCCGATACGTATTTTTACACCGCAACGCTAAGCACCTGTAACGATACCGATTTCTTCGATATCCAGGGGCAAACGCCTCCTACCCTAAGTTTAGGTGCAGATAAGGTGCTTTGCGAAGACCAGGTTGCGTCACTAAACGGAACAACTAGCAGTACCAACCCCAATGCCCGTTTTTATTGGGAGGATGCACCGCAACTGAATAATCCCAACAGAACCATTACCGATACCGTTTCTGGCAACTACATCTTGTTTTTAGAAGACGCCTACTGCCTGGTAAGCGATACTGCGAACATTCAGTTCTTAGCCTATCCGGTTATTCCTTTGCAAGACCATTATATCTTTTGCGAAAACGATTCGGTTGAAATCAACCCCGAGCTCTCCTCAACATTCCAGTACACTTGGTCCACAGGAGAAACAAGTCCCAGTATTTACATCAAAACGGCAGGAAATTATCGGTTGGATGTGCGGAACCAAATGTGTCCATCTTTCAAGGAATTTACTGTAGGTGAACAACTTCCGCCCACTTTAGATATTGGTGGCGCTTTAACCGAGGTATGTGGCTTCGAGCCTATAGCGCTGGGTGCAAGCATACCCAACGGAAAAACGTATACATGGAATACTGGAGAAACCACCCCGCGCATCATAGTATCCAACCCTGGCGAGTACCACCTTACTGCTTTCGACAGCATTTGTACCGTTTCCGACACTACGAATGTTATCTTTTACGAAGAACCCGATATTGAGGCGATCAATTTTACGCTGGAAGTGTGTTTGCAAGATTCATTCAACATCATTTTGCAGTGTGTGAATTGTAACTTCCAAGATACGCAAACCGACACCTTACAGCGCTGGGTGAGTGGGAATGATTCCCTGGTATACACCGCCACCACGCCCGATGGCTGTATATTTACCTATCGCGCCCTCATAGTTACCCAAGAAGATTGTCCGATCGATATTTATGTCCCCAATGCTTTTTCGCCCAATCAAGATGGCTTTAACGATGCCTTTAAGCCCGTTTCGCGCTACGAGAACGCCAATTTCGCAGATTATACGCTCGAAATTTATAACCGCTGGGGGCAACGCATTTTTGTAACAGAATCGCACACCGAAGGGTGGGATGGCACCTACAAAGGCGAACGCGTCAATAATGGCGTTTATGTGTGGCGCCTCAACTACCTCTTAGAAGGCAGCTACCAACCCGATGAACTCAGAGGTACCGTACAGGTGTTGGATTAACTTTTTTCCATCGTGAGCTTTGATCAAATGGTATTTTCTCGCATACCAGAAATACTGTAACACCTCATTTACAAGCATTTACGGTAAACAAACATCTATAATCCACCCAGATTTCAAGAGGTCTTCAAAAAACCGATGGTGAAATCGGTCACTTACGGGAGTGGTCTTACGCATTTCCGAACTGTATCATTGATGGATTTTTGTTGTGCTTCAAGGCAACCTTATCGAAAATATCAGTCTATACATCGTATTTTATAGCTCTTATTGTATAGATGTTCGTGAGGAAGTTTCTGTGTATCATCCCCTTATTATCCCTCCTCATACTTGTATTTCCTGGGCAGGCGCAACAAGGAAACTGCAACGCACCTTTTACTATTGGGTTAAATAGCCCTACTGCTATTAGCTTTTCCAACAACAGTCCCACGGATCTAGCCGAAGATCATGAAGAATGCGCTGGAGTTCCTCTGGATGGCAGAAATAATCTATTAACCTTTACCGCACCCAGCACGGGTTGCTATCGCTTTACGATAAAGCAAGCGGCCCAATTACAGAGCATGGTAGCTTTTGATCAATGTCCCGAAAACAGCGCTGCCAGTTGCTTGACATCTGCATACACCTACACACTGCAAGGAGGCGTTATTGAAAGCTACAACCAAGACAGTGCCTCTTTTAACCTGGAGCTAGCGGCCAATGAAGAAGTTTTCTGGTTGCTCAATGGAGAAGGCAACGGCAGCAATTTCTCCGTAGATGCGGTGGTAACCCGGTTTACCGATGAAGAATGTGCTACTTGCAGCGAAAACACCTGCGTTTCCTGCGCTGGTGTTTCTACGGAAACTGCATCTATTGCAGGCTGGCGTACTTACATTGGGAGTTTCAATAACCCCAAGGCCAATGGCGAAGTGACTCCAAACAGCATCATCAACAGTCCAACCACACGCCATACCGTAACCAGCGCAGGTATGACTGACCCCTACGCACCCATCTCCATGAACAATCCCTTTACGGGTCGCTATTCCATCCGCCTAGGAAACCAGCAAGTGGGCGCAGAGGCAGAAACCATGAGCTACACCTACACCGTAGAACCCAACTCCAATTTTTTCACCTACTACTACGCTGTGGTATTTCAAGATCCCAACCACACCCCAGAAGAACAGCCCTTATTTCGGGTGCGTGTATTTCGGGAGGATGGCGAAGAAATAGAATGCGGTTTTTTTGAGAGTGTTGCAGGAGATGGTGCCAGCGGTTTTAAACCTGGATTTTTCGGAACCTTGTACAAAGATTGGTCGGTCGTAACCATCCCCCTGGTAGACTTTGTGGGAGAAACCATAACCATAGAGTTTACCACACGCGATTGTTCCCGAAGCGGGCACTTTGGTTATGCTTATTTCGATGCCACGTGCGAGGTACTCAATAGTTTTTCAGAACCCAGTATTGTTTGCGAGGGAGACTCTGCCAAGCTAGAAGCCCCAGAAGGCTTTGCTAGCTACGCTTGGGATCACGGCCCTAGCGGACGCATAACTTATGTAAAGGAAGCAGGCACCTACCCCGTAACCATGGTAACCCCTACGGGTTGTGTTTACGAAGACTCCGTCATTGTAATCTACGAACCCAACCCACTTTTTGCAGGTATAGAACCTGTGCAAGCTTGTGGAGATGACGAGGTATTTTTAAACCAAAAATCAGCCGGTATCAATCCCACAGCGGTAGATACCTTCTACTGGAAGATCAATGGCGACAGCGTGGGCTTTGGCAATCTCAACTGGAATTACACCGGGACCCTTGGTGAAGTGATTCAATACGAATTCCACTACAAAACTGCTTTGGGCTGTAACTTTTCCATAAAAGATTCCATCCCCATTTTCCCCGATCTTACCCCAGTACCGCAATACCCCGATACCTTTTATTGCATTCCAGACTCTGTGCTGTACGAAACACCATTTCAGGAACACGTAACCTATAACTGGAGCAACGGAGACAGCCTGCACTTTAGTTATTATAAAACCGAGGGAGAGGGATACTTGGCCCGAACATCGGGGGCGTGTTACGACAGCCTTACCTTCCTTATTGCCGTGGGCGAGTTCCACCCTTTTGATTTACCCAACGATACCATCTTGTGCTGGTACGATTCGCTAACCTTAGGAACGCCAGAAACACCAGATACACGGTATATCTGGAACACCGGAGAAACCACCAGCTTTATTACCATCCAAGATAGTGGCACGTACTACCTCACTAATGACGACAATGGCTGCACTCAAAGCGACACCGTTACCATAAGTTTGTATCGCCAGGCAGGAGTGTCACTTCCACCCGACACGGCCATTTGCTTTGGCGATAGCGTACGCATAGGTTTTGCAGACCCCAAAACACACGAGTGGAGTACGGGCGAAGCCACAGACAGTATTACCGTGAAGCAAGAGGGCTACTATACCTTATCCTTAGTGGATGCCTTTTGTGTGGAAAAGGACTCCATATTTGTTGATACACTAACGGTACCCAATCCGTTTACCTTAAGCGACAGCACCATTTGCTGGTACGATTCGTTGCTGGTAGGCCCCAACCCAGAAGCTGCCGTAAACTACCAATGGAATACCGCGCAACAACAAGCGCAAATTCAGCTCGTGGATAGCGGCCAGTTTTATCTAACTGCGGAACGCAATGGCTGTATTGTTTCCGACACCATGCACCTGGCGTACCACAGACAAGCATTTGTTACCCTCCCGAACGATACCACTATTTGTGTGGGAGATACCATACAGGTAGGATTTGAAGACAGTAAGGACCACATATGGAACACGGGCGCAACCACCCCATACATCGATATTTTTTCGGCAGGATGGTACAAGCTTACCCTCAACGATGCATTTTGCACGGAATCGGATTCCATCTTTGTAAGTACCTCCAATCCACCCGAGTTTGATTTAGGAAACGACACCACCATTTGCCTGGGAACTGCTATACCGCTTGAGCTACAATTTAATTACCCCGTAACTTACTTGTGGAATACGGGCAGCAGAAAGCCCAACATTACTGCCGAAGAAACTGGAGAATACATCCTTACGGTAACAGACAGTTTATGCTCCTTTACCGACAATAAATTCGTTACTACCAACACACCAATTATCGACTACAACACATACGCGCAAGTGCTGTGCTTAAGCGATACCCTGGTGGTCGATCTCTTTTGCACCAATTGTAGTTTTTTACCCAGCAACAGTCCCACGTATTCCGATACCATTTTCATTGGCGATTCGCTACAGTTCTACACGGAAACCAGTTTGGGATGTCCCTACTCGGAAGATTTTATCGTGGAATTAGACCGCAATTGCGATTACGACTTGTATGTACCCAATGCCTTTTCCCCGAATGGAGACGGCACCAATGATTTCTTTAAGCCCATATCCTACACCCCCGAAATTGCCGAATACACGTTTATTATTCACAATCGATGGGGAGAACAGCTGTTTGCAACCGACCGCTATGAAGACGCATGGGACGGAAGATTTCGAGGAAATTTAGTAAAACCCAACACCTATGTTTGGATGGTGACCTTGCGATACAAAAACCTTCCAGACAGCTATCGGTACAAAGGAACCGTTACCGTACTCCGCTAAACCCAGTAAGAATTTTAGGTTGTTTTTACGGTTCGGGTGTCTTTGGTGTCGAATTCTGCTATGTATGCCAAGCTAGCCGCCACGCAGCTTAAAATGGGCGCAATAATTCCACCCAAAATGGGTATGAAAAACAAGAGCGAGAATACGGTGCCATTACCCACCGCCAAACCTTTGTTGTTGCGTATGCGCTGCACACTCTCGCTGTAGGTCAGTCGGTAGCGCTCGCTGTTGTAGTCTAAAAAGGCAAAGCCGTAGAAATAGGCCGCAATAAAAAAGACCGCAAAAGGATAGAAAGGCGCAAAAATGGGGAGGAATACCGTTAACAGCAGTAAAGCCAAGGTGGCCGCATACTCTAAAAACAAGTTCCGAATGGCTATGGCTATGCCTCGCAACACATCCTTCCACAATTGCACCAACGAAAATGGGAAATCGCGGCCGGTATGCAAAGCATCTACCCGCTCAGATACGATCGCCAAAATGGGCGAAAGAATAATAAAGACGATGTACTTGTTTACGATGTAGTAGGTGTACAGAAACAAAAACTTAAAAATACACCATACCGCCCAATACACTACGGTTTCCCAAATACCTTCGGGATCGGGCTTGTCCCATATCCACCCTTTAATAAAATCTACCACCGCTTCCGAGGCACCATTGATAGCCGAAGCCCCAGCCCATAAAATAAGGAGCGCCAACAGAATGGGCCACACAAAAAAGTGCCACAGCTTGTGTTTTTTGATAAATCGATAGGCTTGCCTATGGCTGCGAATACCTAAGAAAAACTGACGCGAAAACTGTGACATAGCGTATTTGTAAATTAGAAGACCAGCGGCTGACCAATTATAATAATTTTGCCCAAAGATTTATTGACGATGACGGAAAGCTTATTTGCTCTTTCCCCCCTGGACGGAAGATACAAGAAAGGAACAACCAGCCTAAGAAATTATTTTTCAGAGGCTGCATTAATAAAATACCGCATCCAAGTAGAGGTGCGCTACTTGGTAGCCCTTGCCGAACTGAATTTGCCGGGTATGGCAGCCGTGGACCCAGCCAAATTGGAAGCACTGGAAAACTGGAGCGAAAACCTGGGCGAAAAAGAATTTGCCGCGGTAAAAGAAACCGAAAAGGTGACCAACCACGATGTAAAGGCCGTAGAGTATTTGGTGAAAGACCAGCTCAAAGAATTGGGGCTGGATCCCATTACCGAGTTTGTGCATTTTGGACTTACCTCGCAAGACATCAACAACACCTCAGTACCCCTTTCTATAAAAGAGTGTTTGGATGAGGTGTACCTTCCTGCCATTGAAAAACTGCGCAACAACCTAGCCACGCTTGCCAAAGACTGGAAAGACATAGCCCTGCTAGCGCGCACCCACGGCCAGCCGGCCAGCCCTACCAAACTGGGCAAAGAAATTTGGGTGTTTGTAGAACGCCTGGATAAGCAAATTGCCAACCTAAAACAGATACCCATTGAAGCCAAGTTTGGCGGTGCTACAGGCGGATTTAACGCCCACCACATCACCTACCCCAACGTAAATTGGGTAGACTTTGCCAACCAGTTTGTATCTAAAAAGCTGGGCTTAACCCGCCAGCAAACCACTACGCAAATAGAGCAGTATGATAACCTGGCGGCTCTTTTCCAGGCCTTTATGCGCATCAATACCATACTACTGGATTTAGACCGCGATATGTGGACCTACATTGCGCTGGATTACTTTAAGCAAAGCATTAAAGCGGGCGAAGTAGGATCTTCTGCCATGCCGCACAAGGTAAACCCCATAGACTTTGAGAACAGTGAGGGCAACCTGGGCATAGCCAATGCCTTGTTCGATCATCTGGCGCAAAAGCTACCCATTAGCCGCATGCAACGCGATTTAACCGATTCTACCGTACTGCGCAACGTAGGCGTGCCCATTGGGCATACCCTTATTGCGCTCAACGCCACCGAACGGGGACTGGGTAAACTCTTAGTAAACGAGCAAAAAATACGCTACGACTTGGAACAAAACTGGGCGGTAGTGGCCGAGGCCATTCAAACGGTGCTGCGCAGAGAAGGTTTTGCCAAGCCTTATGAAGCCTTAAAGGAATTAACCCGTGGCAATGCTGAGATTAATAAAGAGCGCATCCACACGTTTATAGAAACCCTGGCCGTAAGCGATGCAGTAAAAGCTGAGCTCAAAGAGATTACTCCGTGGAACTACACGGGCGTAAGCCTGGTGTAACCCCCCGCAATAGCAATAAAGAATGAGCTGCAGCCCCCATATTTGTTGGCAGCAGCACGAAGGAGCCATATGACGCGAAGACAATACATTATAGAGCGATTACGACCGTATAAGCGACACGTATTCCTCAACATGTTTTTTAACCTGATGACCTCGGTGTTTAGCTTGTTTTCCTTCGCGTCTATTATACCCTTTTTGAATATTCTGTTTAACGAGAGTCAGGAAATTACACCGCATCCGGGAGACTGGAAATTGTCTTCAGAGTACTTCCTGGCATTGATGAATCACAACATTGGAGCTTTTATAGCCGAGCAAGGCAAAATGGAAGCCTTGATGTATGTCTGCGTCTTCATCATATCCACCTTTGTGCTCAAGAACATTACGCGCTACATGAGTTACTACCATTTAGCGCCCATACGCAATGGGGTGGTACGCGATATTCGCCAAAGCGTACATCAGCGCATGCTGAAGTTGCCCGTTTTCTACTTTTCGGAGGAGCGCAAGGGAAACCTCATTACTAAGGTTACCAGCGATGTCTCGGAAATTGAATGGTCAATTTTGGGTTCGCTGGAAATGATTTTTCGCGACCCCATTACTTTTCTTATTTACCTCAGCTCCATGCTGTGGATGAACTGGAAGCTCACCGTTTTTGTACTCGTTCTGCTACCCATTTCGGGCTTTATTATCTCTAAAATTGCCAAGAAACTCAAACGTGCGGCAGACCAGGGACAAAACAAGCTGGGCGAGGTAATTTCCATTATTGAAGAGTCGCTATCGGGCATGCGCATCCTAAAGGCTTTTAATGCCGAGACGCGCCAGCACGATAAATTTATTCGCGAAAACGACACCTATTACGGCCTTATGGTAAAGCTGTTTCGCAAGCAGTACCTGGCCTCTCCCCTTTCTGAGATTATGGGCGCTACATCGCTCACCATCGTTTTGTTTTACGGAGGTAACCTCATTATAAATGGCGACACCAATTTCGATGGTGCCTTTTTTGTAACCTTCCTCATCATTTTCTCGCAACTCATTCCACCCGCAAAATCGTTTTCAGAGGCCTTTTTTAAGCTGAAGAAAGGAATGGCTTCTGCCAACCGTATTAACGAGCTTTTCTTGGCCACCGAAGAACCCGTTTTAAAAGGGAAAGAATTGCGCAAGCAGAGTTTTGAAAACGATATTGTTTTTAAAGACGTCAGTTTTAAATACCCCAACGGCCAGTACGCCATTAAAAATCTAAACCTTAAGGTTACCAAAGGCGAAACGGTGGCCTTGGTGGGTCAATCAGGCAGCGGTAAGAGTACCTTAATTTCTTTGCTCCCAGCATTTTTCCCGACTGAAGAAGGGGCGATTTTGCTGGATGGAAACCCCGTGCACGACTACAACATGCACGACCTGCGTCACCTCTTTGGCATGGTTACCCAAGATGCCATTTTGTTTAACGACACCGTGGCCAACAACATTGCGGTAGGAAACCCCAATGCATCACGTGAGGAGATTATAGAAGCCGCAAAAATTGCCAATGCCCACGATTTTATCATGCAGTTTGAGGATGGCTACGAGTATACAGTGGGCGATGGCGGTACCAAACTTTCGGGTGGACAAAAGCAACGCCTGTCCATAGCGCGTGCGGTCCTTAAAAATCCACCCATACTGTTGCTCGATGAGGCCACCTCGGCCCTGGATACAGAGTCTGAAAAGCTGGTGCAAGACGCTTTAAACAAACTGATGCGCGACCGCACTTCCATTGTTATTGCGCACCGTTTGTCTACCATTAACCAAGCCGACCGCATTGTGGTCATGCAAGAAGGCGAAATTGCCGAGCTGGGCACCCACGATGAACTTTTGGCCCAAAAAGGCAAATACTACAACCTGCATACGCTGCAGCAGTTGTAGGGGTAATCATTTATCTGTAAAGGGCTGGATTTTACTCAAGTCAACTTTGATTCCAGGTAATGAATCTATTTCAACATATTTAATGCTATCCTCGAAAGGATAATTCCACTCACCCAGCACTTCCTTTTCGAAGTCAATGAGCCATGTTGCCCCATAAGAGAACATCCCCGAATGATAGCTTATTAAAAAGAAATAGGTTCTATCTGAGTATGCATTGTAAGGGTCTAATCTAGCGTTGGTTTTCATCACTTCCACCCGTTTCATGGAATCCAATGGAAGCATAATTCTAAAATTTTCTTTTTTCTTTGGAATATTCCCATTGCCATACGTTGCTAATAATAGCCTCCCAACCTCGGGTTCTATAGGCTGAAAAGAATCCAAAAATTCGCTGGTATTTATATATTGGCTGGTATCGTTTGCCTTTAATGGAGAAGGAAAATCCTGATTCTCCAAATAAGAAAATAAGTTCTCCTGAGCATTTGGGGTAAGCTCACCGCAAGAAGCACATGCGATTATGAATGCCACAATCAAAAAGCAGGCAGGCATTTTTTTCATAGAAAAGAGTTTTTCACTTACATGATTGATGCAAGGGTGTAAGCTTCCCCTAAACAGAACCATTAGTTAATTGATATTTTCAAAGATATTATTGTTTTCAATCAGCCCGAGGGTACTAGCTACGCAGGATTTGCAATCCTGCGCCCTAGCGATACCCATAAACGTCCTGCCAAAGGAAAAAAGCAAAAAACTGGCCTTAATTGGGTCTGCAATAAGCTCCTAAAACAGGCTTTTGTCATAGCTCAAAGAGGCATGATGTAGGACCCGAATTAGGTGCCTTGAAAAGTGCTATCTATGAAATGCTAAAAATGAGTTTAAAGCTTGGATTTCAGCTCAGATCATTGTGGTATCAAAACAAACAAGCCGGAATCCTACCTAGCAACCGCACTTAAATTCCGCCTTGGTTCCACCAATCGAACCGCATTTTTGGATTGACTTGTATGCCCTCAAAACCACAGGATTCCTTCGCTTTAGCACATAGATCCTGAGGCCCAGCCAGAATTCCATACGGGCAGTCGTGATCTGGAAGTAGGAGTTGCAGGCCGATATCTGCTTTGAGCGCCTTGGCTTCTCTTATTTCACGGCAGATCTCAAAAACAGCTCTGTTTTCAAGGGGTATAGTTTTGGATTCGGAATCAAAAAACCTGGCTAATTGGAGCGTTTGCAGCTTTTTACTACCCTGTTTTTGCGAGAATTGTAGGAGCGGAATTAAAACTTCAACCGGAAATCGATCTGCTGCGTAATCGGGAAATGCTATTTTTTTCCATTCGCAGTATTCTTGCAGTTCGGTAGTAAACGGTTCCTCCAATTCCAAAACACCTTTTGCTACTTGGTTCAAGCTGCTAAACCCAACACCCTTTGCTACTTCCAACCACGAAATAGGCCGCAATAACGGGTAGCTGTGTTCTATACGAACTTCCCAATCGTAATGCGGTGCAAATACTACTTTATGAAACGGAAATAAGATAACCCACAAGGCATCTTCTGCTGGAAACAAAGACCGAATAGTGCTACCGCTCATTGCTGCTATTTCTAGGTATAGATCTACATTTCTTTTGCATAGCCCCAACTAAAAAACAGCGCTACCATAGCGCTGACTGCTGACTTACTCCAATGAACAGCCTCGCTATCATACGCATCAAAGAAAACAGTAACCGCTACACAAACTATTACCGATGTAGCGATTCTGGTACTGCAAATCCAGGCTTTTGCTTTTTTAAATCCAAAAGGCATGCTCTATTCTGTAAAAAACACAAATTAAAGGCTATTTATTGGGGCTGGAATTAACAACCGTTTTTAATGCAAAGGGCTCCTTCTGTTACAGACTTAAGCGCTAACCACTTGGTACAAGTTCCAACCGATACAAAAGCTGGCTGCTGCCAATTGTAGCACCATCCACACTTTAAAGGAGGTAGGTCTTTCTTTAAAGTTTTTTTCAGGAAGGGGATCAAAAGCAAAAGCCAGAGCCAAACATATGCCGGCCCATCCTAAGTCTTGCCCAAAAAGAATCCATCCCAGGCCTATGAGGGTTAACGTGATAAAACCTACTTTTTGTTGTGTAAGATTTACTGTTGTCGTTTTCATGTCTTTGTTTTTTTAGTTAGTAACAAAAAGCGCCATTTTCTTACACCTTTTACTGTTCGTCTTCCATTAAATTTGCATACAACTGTTGGATGTGGTTCAAATGCTTACCATAAGCCATCTGGATATATTTCTTAAGCATCCAAAGCATTACCACTAAAAAGGGCAAGGTAAAAGCCGAGATCACCAGAAAGTGCAGCCATTCAAAGGGTTCTCCCTTTAAAACGAAGACCATACCAAATACAAAGCCTAAAATGGCAAAGAAGTACCCGTACGCTTTAAGTTGTTTGATGTAGCGCGAGAGAATCCAAATCTTCTTTTGCAAAGAAGCCGAAAGGTTTACCTCATTCAAATGCTTCAGCCCATGTAAATACCCTTGGTACGCTTTTAGGGTAAATCCAGCCGCAAAAACCATCATCACCAACATGAGCCAGAAAAACAGCGGCTCGCTCCAAAATAAAAATGGAAAACCAACGGCAGTAAGTAATGACAAGGCGCCCTCTGCGTATATGTTTCGTTTTATTTTGGCAAATACATCATTGCTTTTGGTGCGGATTATGTTTTGAAGCTCGTTTTTATGCTGTTTGTATACCTGCTTTTCCTGCGCGCTTGGCTCCTTCCAGGTATCAAAAAGTTCTTGTTCATTCATGATCTTGTTCCTTTAAAATTTTCAACAAGCGTTTTTTCACCCGGTTAATTTTCACCCCTACATTAGATATCGTAAGCCCTGTGATAGCAGCAATATCTTCGTAGCTATTTTCATCCAGGTAGAGTAAAATGATAGATCGGTCGTCTTTTTTGAGTTGACTGATAGCCGCATACAGTTGCGCTACCCTTTTTTCTTTTTCCTGGGCGACCTCCGAATCTGCCGGGGGCAACTGCACTTCGGAAAGCGGCACCCGAGTCTTGTGCTTCTTGGTGTTGCGCTGGTAAGTAAGCGCGGTGTTTAACACCACGCGATACAACCAGGTAGATATCTTAGACCGCTCCTCAAAGCTATGCTGGCTTTTCCAAAGGGTAATCAATACCTCTTGATAGAGGTCATCAAAATCATCCGCATCTGCATACACCCTACATATCTTGTAAATAATTGGGTGATAGCGTTTTATTAAGGCCTCAAACGCTTTTGCTTCTTGTTTAGACATGGGGATTAGTCCACTTTGTTTTCATCCAATACAGGCTGCACCGTGTAGCCCGCTTTTTGCAATAAAGCGATAACACCCCTATCCGATGCCAAATGAGCGGCTCCTACGGCAATAAAAGTAGCCTGCTCTTGCATCTGTTGCACCAAGGCCGGAATCCACTTTTCATTGCGTTCGTAGAGTAAAGCTTCTTCAATCTCTTTGTATTCTGGATAATCGGTCATTAAGTGAAGTAAGGACTGGATGTTTTCCTCCTGGTACGCCCGTACCATTTTGGTGAAGCCCTTTTTAAAGGTATCCTGATCTTCAATATAACTTACCAACCACCCCATTTGCTCCGCATAGGCCACTTGATCAAAAACGGCTATCTGATCTTCAATTTTTTCTACGCCAAGCACCTCCCAATCGTGGTTTTTAGCATGCTGCATCAACGCTTCTTCGTACGATCCTGGTTGTGGACAATCCAGTCCTTTCATAGACATCATAGAGAGCAGCGCAAATGGCTTTAAGATGCCGAGTTGCGACAAATCTGCACTGTACTGTTCTTTAAAATAGGTATCAATTACTTTGCGCTGCGATTCCAAAAGCTCTGCGCTTCGGTTTTGCATGTTTTCATTTAAGGAAGCCTTTTGCATGTCTTGCGCAAAGGTGGGCGCATCCATATCCAGCTCCAAAACCAGTTTTTCAGATTGCTGCAGGGCCTTTTTGATCTTGTCTGTTAATACGATATCATCGGGGCACATTACGTGAATGGTGCCATACAAATACGAAGGAGCGTTCAATCCGTTCCCTTCAATTTTCCAAAGCAAAGAATTTTCGGTTTGTGCATTTCCAAAGCATGCTACAAGCACAAATACAAGGGTTACGAATGTTTTCATGACAAATAGTTTTGTGGTTTAAGGATTACTCACCCCGTTAGTAACCCCAAGATCTATTTTCTTACACTTTCAAATTATTTTTTTGGAAAAGGCCTTGCACCGGGATGGATAGGCATCCTGAGTACCGAATGGTGTACAACGGAGAAAGAGACTTTAAAATAACAACAGCCTCCAATTTTGGCAACTGAGTACAGAGATGTAGCTCTACAAGATCCAGGAGACTTCAGGTTGTATTGTAAGCTTCCCCTAACCAAATCATTGGTTACTTGATATTTTCAAAGATATTATTGTTTTCAATCAGCCCGAGGGTACTAGCTACGCAGGATTTGCAATCCTGCGCCCTAGCGATACCCATAAACGTCCTGCCAAAGGAAAAAAGCAAAAAACTGGCCTTAATTGGGTCTGCAATAAGCTCCTAAAACAGGCTTTTGTCATAGCTCAAAGAGGCATGATGTAGGACCCGAATTAGGTGCCTTGAAAAGTGCTATCTATGAAATGCTAAAAATGAGTTTAAAGCTTGGATTTCAGCTCAGATCATTGTTTTAGGGTGTATTTTAATTCCGAACGATATGGTACGTGGTTAGCCTTTTATCGCCTGATTTTGTGAATAACCCGAGTTCCAATCCTGTTTTTAAATCTCGACTAGCTGATGCACTGCTTAAATGTTTAAACACCTGCATGTAGTCTTTTCTGGTAAAAGTCTTTATATCCAACGAACAAAAGTGATTTAGTCTATCCTCTTGCGTCATAATAACCGAGACGGCATTCTGAATTAAGGTTTCCAAAGCCTCATTTATCACATTGAGCATATACTCAATAAAAATCGTGGATTCCCCAGTTTTGTCACAAATCGATAATACTTTGTAATAATCTTCTTGAGTTTTTGAGATCAACGTTTCAAAAGGTAGAAACTGGAAAACGGGGTATTTAGACATTAAAATAATGGTTTGCCATAAACGCCCCATTCGGCCATTTCCATCTGTAAACGGGTGTATAAACTCCATTTCATAATGGAATACACAGCTTTTTACCAATGTAATTTCATCATCTGTTTTTAAGTATTGAAAAAGGTCTTTCATTAAATACTGAACCTTATCTGCTGGAGGGGCAAGATGTTGAATTTCTGATCCTTTGACGATTCCAACGCCTCCTTTCCTAAAGACACCTGGTTTTTTGATTAAACCCTCCATTAAGGTCTTGTGTGCATCAAGGAATGAGTTTAGAGAATCAAATTTGAAATGCTCAATCTTTTCATATACTCTAATGGCGTTTTGTACTTCTTTGATGTCCTTATCGGGACCTAGTACTCTTTTATTCTCAAGAATTGCCGTAATCTGTTGTTCGGTCAGACTGTTACCTTCAATTTGGAGAGATGAGTGAATGGTTTTAATCTGATTCTGCTTTCTTAAGCTAGGCGAGGACTTAACAAGAAATGAAGCATTTACCTCACCAATTTTCTCAGAAATGGAAGTTATGAGCTTAAGTATTTTGGAATTAATCTCATAAGGAGGCTTCATGATAGTATCATTTGATAGTATCAAAGGTAATGAATTCCCTCAGATTCGAAGCGATTCTTTATATGGTGTACAACAGGAGTCCCCGCAAAAACCAGTCATGTAGCACAAAATAGGCTGCATTTGGAATTTTAGGCGTTACGTTATCACCTCGTTTCCCGCTTCGCAGGATTTGCAATCCTGCGTCACTGTTAGGGTCACAATAGCCTCAAACGCTGCACAGCGGTCAACCATTCCAACCTCATCGTTTCCCCATAGTTCTGCTTCGCCCCGCTTCGCAGGATTTGTAATCCTGCGCCCTAGCCATACCCATAAACGTCCTGCCAAAGGAAGAAGCAAAAAGCTAGCATTACTTGCGGTCTGCAACAAGCTCCTGAAACAGGCTTTTGTCATAGCCCTAAGCGGCATGTTGTACAACCCGAATTACGTACCCGAAAAAGTGCTATCTACGAAATGTTAACAATGATTTCAAAGCTTGGATTTCAGCTCAGATCATTGTTGGCAGTAGTTATTTTTCAGAGGCTACAAAAACAGTGACATTCATCTTGAGCTAGTTGTTTTGGGTATCCTTTGAAACGCATCTAACAGAAAACAGTTGAAGTTCAGGTATGATGCTATGACTATGTACATCGCTTTTATGATCTGTAAAGGGTGGCCCGATATGCCAATGCCATACATTCTCATAATCATCAGATTCGGGTTTCAACCAGTATGAAGCAGCGACTCCTTTGTGATGAAAACCTTTATTAATAACAGCTTGCTTTAATTGTTTATCATAATAGCCTATCGAGTCGTATCTGCCACCAGCCGGTATGTTTAAATCGTAAATATTGGAGAACCGAGTTGCCTTTAAATTTACCCAGGAGGATGGATCTCCAATATGATAGACCTTGTGTTTTATGGCTTTATTAAGTTCATCAACTTCTTGTTTCAATGGGAGTCGAAATCCAGATGGACAAACATCTGATAATTCAGTTATCGGGTATAGTCTGCCTAAGGTTCTGCAATTTGAGCTGTCATTTTCATAGCAAAGCGAGTTTGGCGATTGATATCTTACGTTTTGAGCTAACCAGATCGTATTGGATATCTTGAAAGTGGCATATTTCTCTCCATCCCTTGGATCAACTATCGTGTCGCCAGTATTGCCAAAGACTGAAATGAAGGGCAAATAAAAAACTATAACGACAAAGTATATTCGCATTGGTATTCATTTTATTACTCCCCCTACGCAGGATTTGCAATCCTGTGCTAAGGCCATGTTCGCAATAGCCTCAAACGCTGCACAGCGGTAAACCATTCCAACCTCATCGTTTCCCCATAGTTCTGCTTCGCACTACCGGTGCGTTCAACTCCGCATTCATGCTGGGTCTTACACACCGTATTAATGCTTCGTTAATAGTTGCCGTGCTTTAATTTTTTGATCTCTGTTAAAAGCTTTGGAATATCTCTTTGAATTATACCCCAAATAATTTCATCCTCCACAGCATCGTATGCGTGAGCAATTAAGTTTCTTAAACCAATGATCCTGTTATAAGAGCTTATATGGATCGCTGGTTCTAGTTCTTTAATCTTTCTAACTGCTTCACCTATAATCTCTAGGTTTCGTTCTGTTGCTCTTTTAACGACAGTGGACTCAAGGTACTTCTCAAAATTATTGTCTACAAGTGCTTTAAAGGAATCCATTTCATGAATAACACTCTCGATATCTAGAATGTACTTCAGTACTTTAGGCTGCATACAAGTCCTTCTTTGACTCGTTTATCGATTGAATAAGGACTGGATTTTTCAAGGATCTGGATGATACAAGATCGACATCTCGTTGCAATAACGCCTCCAATTTTTCTTTCAAACTGAAATAATTATCTGCATAGTCTAGCAACTCGATCTCGCCCGAGAAGGTTACTAAGATGTCAATATCGCTGTCGTGTTTCAAGTTTTCCAGAGCAGCAGAACCAAATAGAGCAGCCTTCTCAACCCGGTGATCTTTAAGTAAAGCGGAAATGGCTTCAATATTTTTTTCAATGATTTGCTCCATAAACACAAAGATAAACAATCCTGTTTTGGGTCGGAGCGTGTTTGCATGGCACCTAACGAGAGTCCCCGCAAAAACCAGTTATGTAGCACAAAATAGGCTGTATTTGGTGTTTTAGGCATTACGTTATCACCTCGTTTCCCGCTACGCAGGATTCGCTATCCTGCGCGCTGGCCATAAACACAAAGAACCTCCTACAACAAAAAAGCAAAAAACTCGCCTTCATCGCGGTCTGCAACAAGCTCCTAAAACAGGCTTTTGCCATAGCCCAAAGCGGCATGTTGTACGACCCGAATTACGTACCCGAAAAAGTACTATCTACGAAATGTTAACAATGATTTCAAAGCGTTTATTTCAGCTCAGATCATTGTTGTAGCACGTAATTTATTTTATGTCAGGTTAACATTTTGGTTCATGAGCTCAACTTGGAAGTTTATTTTCGCGTTGAGAGCTTTGAAAACCTTCAGGATGGTGTCAAATCTTGCGTCCGTTAAATGATTCTCAATTTTAGAGATTTGAGCCTTTTGTACACCTACGAGCTTTCCTAATTGTTCTTGAGTTAAATTACGCTCTTTACGAGCTTTTTTTATCGCTTCACCAAGAAGGTCCACGCGAAGTTCGTATTCGTATTTTTCACGTTTTTCAGTACCTCTTTTACCAAGGAACTTATCCTTTGCATCTTCGAATTTTACTGTTTTCATGGCCTATTTAGTTTTGAAGTATTCATTCATCATTTGAATTGCCTTTTCAATTTCTTTTTTCGGTGTTTTTTGAGTTTTCTTTACGATTCCATGGGTGGCAACAACGATGGTCATTTGTTTGTCACGTTTATCCCAAAATGCAAAAAGTCGATATTGTTTTTTGTTGAAAAGCGTTCTGAATTCCCAGATTTCAGAGGTTAATTTCTTAAACAGTGTATTGTCATCTTTAACCTTTGCCTTATCAATGTTAAATAGAATTTTGTCCCTTGCTTTTTCTTCAAGCGATTCGAGAAACTCCATCACATCTTCAGAAAACTCAACCGTGAATTTGTCCGGCATTCAAACAATTTATCACAAAGATAAATGTTTCCTAATTAAGAAACTGTTAAGCACGAAGAATTTTATGTGCTACAACGGGAGTCCCCGCAAAAACCAGTAATGTAGAACAAAATTGGCTGTATTTGGTGTTTTGAGGGGGGTCTGATTGATATTACCCGCTTCGCAGGATTTGCAATCCTGCGCCCTAGCCATACCCATAAACGCCCTGCCAAAGGAAAAAGTAAAAAACTAGCCTTAATTGCGGTCTGCAACAAGCTCCTGAAACAGGCTTTTGCCATAGCCCAAAGCGGCATGATGTACGACCCGAATTACGTGCCTAGAAAAGTACTATCTATGAAATGTTAAAAATGAGTTCAAAGCTTGGATTTCAGCTCAGATAATTGGTAGCAATAGTACTTTATTCTGGATTAATCTGAATAGACAACCCAAGAGCTCTAGCTAACAGGGCAAAATTTGAAAGTCTAATGTCCTCACCATTTTCTATCCGAGAAATGTAAGGCCTTTTTTTACCTACCTTTTCGGCAAGTTCTTCTTGGCTTAAATGAAGTTCTTTTCTTCGGTTTCGAATGATTTCACCGAAGTAATAAGAAAAGGCTTCTTCGGTAAATTTTTCCCTTTGCTCAGTACCTTTTTTACCGTACCTCTTTTCTAAAAGTTCCTTGGCGTTAAAAGCTTTACCCATTTTCTTTTCGATTTAAATAGTCTTCTAAAATTCTTTCAGCTGCTTTAACGGCTTTTTTATAGTCCTTGGTTGATTTCTTCAAAAAGCCTATTAAGCATACTACTTCGGTTGCCTGAGAAAAATTCAAATGGTCTATTGCGAAAAGAATTATCCTGTACTCATTGCCAGCCTTGACTCTTAACTCGTAGAACTTAGTGGATTGTAATTTTTTGACGAAATGGGCATGAACCACTCTTTCAGTCATCATTACTTCCACAAGCTGAAAGAATTTCAATGCTACTCTTTCTCCTTGTTTGTCTACGAATGCCAAGCATTCTTCCGTAATATCCACTTCTCTCACGCCATAAATGTAACGAATTAGTTACGAAGAAGGTTTGGTTTTTTATTGAAATGAGGGTGTTTTTTTGTATTAGTGCCAACGGGAGTCCTTGCAAAAACCAGTAACGTAGCCCAGAATAGGCTGCATTTGGAATTTTAGGCAATACGTTATCACCCCGCTTCCCGCAACTCAATGATTTCCTGGCTTCTCGCTACGCAGGGTTTGCAATCCTGCGCTGAGGCAATGTTCGTAATAGCCTCAAACGGTGTACAGCGGTAAAAACCATCTCAAAGTAACCGTTTCCCTAACCTGCTGCTTCGCGCTGGCGGTTCGTTCAACACTGCATTCATGCTGGGTCTTACAGACCGCACGAATGCTTAGTTATTGGGCTTAGTTTTTATTTAACCTTTTGATACTGTACTATTTGTGATCCATCTTCATTAAAGGCTGAAAATTCAATAGGACCAATGTTTTCTGCAAAATAGTAGGAGGGAGATTCACTTTCGTTTATTCCAAAAAAATACTCATGAGTCACTTTTAAAACATTAGTATAGACTGTGCCGTTCACCGAATATTCTGGGAGTAACTCTACTGTGGTATCTGTAAACGAGTTTTGGATTTCTCCGCTGCTGTTATTAAGGTGCGTCCCCCCAGCAACTACTAGGTCTTTGAAATTTCCTCTTATGTCAATGTGATCTACATTCGGCCCAGAATTTAATACCACATGTAACGTGTCCATTTTTGGCGATATTAGAAAGTAGTCTACTTGTTGAGTGAAGGATTTATCACAGTCGGGATCTTGAATTGATCTATCACTCTTGTTACTTACGATAAGGGTATCTAGCACTAGACTGTCAGTGCTGGAACTAAATACTAATACTTGATCGTTTTGAACAGGGCTACCAAATGAAATAGTTTTTTGATTGAGCTCAATATTCGATTTTTTACATCTCCCTCCGCATGACTGTATCATCATAAAGCACAGTACAGGAAGAAGACAAAAATTAGTCCAGTAAGTATGGGAGATATTTAACGAGTATTTTTTTTTCATGAAAAAGCTGAATATTCTACCCAGATTTAAATTATTGCCAACGGGAGTCCCCACAAAAACCAGTAATGTAGCACAAAATAGACTGTATTTGGCGTTTTGAGGGGCTCTGATTGATATTCTCTTTCAAAAAGGCAGCAATTGGGGTTTAATTTTTTGTACAACAGTAGCTCAAAAATGACTGACAGATGCCACCCAACGTTTACGCGTAGGCGTAATCTTTTTTCACTTTGTCTTGACACAAAGTGGAGCAATCCCGATAGCTATCGGGATCAAGGCTGGGTTCCACTCGGTTGAAAAACCTAAAAAATCCAAGTGCAACCATGTGATCTCCCCTGTCGCTTCATGGTTTTACTAAGGCTTTTTTACGGTTTTTCTGCCCTCCCGTAACCAAGGCCGAAGGCGCATCTAATAAACCCGTGTTGGTGGTTTCTCGCTACGCAGGATTTGCAATCCTGCGCCCTAGCCATACCCATAAACGCCCTGCCAAAGGA
>CAZVJF010000004.1:0-185865 GCA_964627445.1 uncultured Flavobacteriales bacterium
CAGTTAGCAGTTAGCAGTTAGCAGTTAGCAGTTAGCAGTTAGCAGTTAGCAGTTACAATTTCAAAAAATGTTGCTTACCCTGCCTTTTCGGCAGCAAAAAATAATGTAGCCTTAAGGCAACAGTTCACGCTGTACCAATCAACACGCATATCGTTTCATTTTTCCGTTCTTTGCCGTCCAACATGAAACACATTCCCAACACCGTTACGCTTTGCAATTTATTGGCTGGCTGCCTGGCCATTTGGAGTGCTACCCAAGGCAATTTGGTGTGGGCGGGCCTCTTTATTTTTTTGGGCGCGCTAGCCGATTTTTTGGATGGTTTGTTGGCGCGTGCGCTTAAGGTTAGTGGACCGCTGGGTGCGCAACTCGATTCTTTGTCCGACTTAGTCACCTTTGGCGTGGCGCCTGGTTTTATTGCGTTAACCTTAATTCCAGATGCGCAACTCCAATTCCTGGCATTTTTACTTCCCATTTGTGCCGCGATACGCTTGGGAAAATTCAATCTAGGCGGACAAAGCACCTCCTTTTTAGGAATTCCTTCGCCAGCATGCGGCATGTTCTGGGCAGCAACTTCTATCGGAGGAATTGCTTTTGTACCCCAGGAACTCGCATTACCTTACCTTCTGTGCGCAGTGCTGGTTACGGGACTTTTTATGGTGCTGCCCTTCCATATTCTAAGCCTTAAAATCACTGGCCTAGGTTGGCAGGGCAACCAAACGCGATGGATGCTGCTTGCGGGCATTGTTGCACTAATTTTTACTCTGGGCTGGGCATCCACACCTTTTATTTTAGTTTTGTACCTCGTTATATCTGCCGTAGATAAACGATTGTTAAAGACCGGACATGAAATTTAAAGCCGAAATAGACGTAATGCCCCTAGAGGCATTGTTAGACCCACAAGGTAAAGCTGTAAGCTCGAGCATGAAAAACCTGGGGTTGGATGAAATTACCAACGTACGCATAGGGAAACACATTACCCTAATGGTAGATGCCAAGGACGAAAAAGAAGCGAATAGCAAGGTAGAAGAAGCCTGCAAAAAGCTATTGGCCAACCAGGTAATGGAATCTTTTACTTTTTCGCTTCAGGCTCAGTAGCACTAAAATCCACACTGCGTACTTGCCACTTTTCTTTGTAAATGGGATAGTAGCGTCTGGGAACGTATTTAAAAAAAGTACCCAAACCTACTCCTACAACCAGCGCTATGGATGCACTGGGGTGGATGATGGGTGCATCGTTATTCACCAATCCGTTAAAGGAACTCACCGCAAAATAGGCCACACCTGCTGTAGAAAACGCCCCCTGTAAAAAATCGGGCAGGCGTCTTTTCTCAAAGGGTTTATGCCATTTATAGATATCGGCAATGGCGTAGGGCATGCCATTGATTGCAATAGAATCTGAAGCAATTTCCGATAAGGTTCCCTCCACATCCTCTTCGCTTTGCATGCCGTTTTCCTCGGTATGCAGCACGGTAAATGCGACCTTTTGCCCTTCGATGTAGCGTACACGCTTTAATCCACCCACCTTTTCCACCAACAAAGTTTGCTGGCTGCAAACCGCGGTAACCAAAAAACAAGCAAAAAGAAAAAGGCTAGCGGTGCGCATTATTTTCTACGGAGTTCAAAGTTTTTACCCAGGTATACTTTGCGTACTTGCTCGTCCATTGCGAGCTCTTCGGCTGTACCCGATTTTAGGATGTTGCCCTCGAACAGCAAATACGCTTTATCCACAATAGAAAGGGTTTCTTGCACATTGTGGTCGGTAATCAAGATACCGATATTCTTTTTAATCAATCCGCGTACTATCTCCTGGATGTCCTCTACAGCAATAGGATCTACGCCCGCAAAGGGTTCATCCAACAAAATAAACTTAGGATCTGTAGCCAAAGCACGGGCAATTTCGGTACGTCTGCGCTCTCCACCTGAAAGGAAATCGCCACGGTTGGTGCGGATGTGCTGCAAGCCAAATTCATCCAACAAGCGCTCTAAATCTTCGGCTTGCTGCTCTTTGCTTTTGGAGGTCATTTCCAGCACGGCTTTAATGTTGTCTTCCACACTCAGCTTGCGAAAAACACTGGCCTCTTGCGGCAAATAACCGATGCCTTTTTTGGCACGCTTGTACATGGGTAAACTGGTAATTTTTTCGCTATCCAGATAAATATCGCCCGCGTTGGCTTTAACCAGACCTACAATCATGTAAAATGAGGTGGTTTTACCCGCCCCATTTGGACCCAAGAGGCCCACAATTTGACCCTGTTCTACGGCCACGCTCACACCTTTTACCACTTGGCGCGACTTGTATTTCTTTACCAGACCCTCTGCCCGTAATACAGCCATACTAGAATTTTAACTGAAGCTTAGCGCGTATACCAAACTTTACAATGTTAGGATTATCTAGGTAGGACAAGCGCCAAAGCGCATCTACCCGCAAAAATTTTAGGATATTTTCTATTCCCACGGCCGCCTCCATAAACGGACGACCGTCTCTAAAAGTATTAATCCCATCGGACAAAACCAGGGTTTCTGAGTTTTGCGGATTGTAGGTTCCGTAAACGGCTTTTCCAGACACCACCTCGCGCCATTTGAGTTTTTTAAGTAGAGGTACGCGATTAAAAAACAAGCCCTCGAAGTGGTGCGTAGCCGACACGGAAACAAACTGGTCGCTCACAAACTCAAAAAAGTTCATGGTGTTAAAGGCGTTGTCATCGTAGAAGAAGGTCTCGTTACCGTTGTGGATTTCTAAGAGTGGATACGGTGCACGCCCCCAAATTTTACCGGCTTCAATACGCGTTTCCGTATAACCAATGTAGCCCAAGCTAATGTCATCGGTAATGGTAGCATAGAGTTTTTGGTAGTTGTAATCGGCCTCTAGGACTCCCGGTAAACTCTGCGTGTATTGCACTTCCAGTATGGGGTAATCGGTGCCCAAGCTTACGCGGTCGAACTCGCCACTAACGAAGCGTTCTTTGTAAGCGAAACGGGTGTAAAACCCAACTTCTGTGGTACGTATGCGATCGCGGTTGATGAGCCCTCCGTTGGGGCCCAGCGCTTCGTAATCTAAAGAACCGCGCGGCTCCATTTGGCGCGTTCTAAAAATAAGGCGGTTGCTAAAGCCGTAGAACCACTCGTGCTCGTAGTAACCCGAGTATTCGGTAACGAAAGTGAGCTTGTCGGCTGGATTTCTTCGCAGGAAGGACGAGAAGGTACCATCGACCTGGAAGGTGTTTTGGCTGGCTCCCAACTGCTCCATGTCCTTGCTGTAGCTCAGCTCGAAGAAAGAGCGGGGCTGCTTGCTGGTAAAGGCAAAAAAGCTTCCCCCATATTTCACTACCCGATCTCGAAAACCATAAGCCGCAAAACCTGATAGGGCCACGTTGGTAGAAAACTTATTGGAAGTGCGCATGCCCAGTTTTACGCGGTTGCCCTCCACGGGGTTAAAACTGTAAATGCTGCTGTAGGGACCAATTTCTATGTTGCCAATGACTTTGTAGCCTGTAAAAACGATATTTAGTATGTCGAGATAGGTTTGGAACCGCGGTACTTCTTTGAGGCTATCTACCATAGTGTAGATGGCCTTTTCATTGGCGCCAAGGGTATCGTGGCGGTTGGTATTCCAGTACGCGTCTGTTTTATCCTTAGCATCGTCTGCTACGGTTACCGGGTTTATGGCATTGTAAAAATCATCGGGTAGTTCCTCGTTAATCTTGTGATCGCGGTAGGTGGAAGTTTTCCTTCCATACAAGCCCATAGATTTCTCGGTTAAGGTGAAATCCACTACCAATTGGTCTTTGGTTAACATCCACACCTCGGGTTCTACTTGCTCAAACTCTTGGTGTATGCTAAACCCTTCTATAAAATTAATGTTGGCTTCTTTGGCAATGTTGCCCTGAAATTCTTTAATGGCATAAGTGGTATCATGGATAAACAGCTCGCCACTGTATACGGGGTCGTTTTCGCGTTTGGGAATAAACTTAATGTGGTAGCACCAGTAGTTATCCTTCCAAAGGCTGTCTACCAAATAGTACTTATAAAAGAAAAAGCCGTTGTCTGAAATGGGGCTTTTAAAGGGTTTACCAAACACCGAAATGTTGTTATCGTACACGTTTACGTTTTGGTACATGTCCCCAAGGAACTGGGTCACCGACTCGTTCTCTATCCCCGAAACCTTTACGGCTTCTATGTTTTCCTTTTGGGCCTTAGGATTTTTGCGATAGTAGAGCTGAGAAATCGTTTCACTGAGGAAGATAGGCAGATAATTTTTCTCCTCGGTGCTATCGATGTAGTCAAAAATAAAGTTGAACGGCCTTAAAGCGCGCCTTTTGGTAAACGCTTCGGTAACGTTGTTCAAGTCAAACTCTACCTTGTTATACACCTCGTAAGAGTAAGATTGGAGCTTTTCTCGATCGTTAATGGCTTTGTTGGCAATTACTTTTCTAATGATGGGGTGGGCGGGATTTTCGGCATCCTTGTCGGCCTTAATCTCCACCTCTTTAAGGTTAATCCCAGCACGCATGGGAAAATCTATGGTTTGCTCCTGGTCTTTTACTACTGCTTTGGTGGTAGGCAAGAATCCTACAAAGCTAGCGGTAAGAGAGTCTGTGGCGTAATAGGTGCTTATTTCGAAGTTGCCATCAATGTCGGAGGTAGTACCAATTTTAGTGCCCTTAAAGGAGATGTTTACGTACGGAAGCGTTTCGCCCGTAACCGCATCAAATACCTTACCACGCACCACGGTTTGTTGCGCATTAGAAGCCAAGCTCGTACCCAAAAAAAATGTGAGGAATATGGCAAAAACCCTAAGTATAGGTGCAGATAAAGGCGCGATAACTATTCGGTTTTTTCTATTCGTTTGGCAACAATAATGCTTATTTCATACAGCAGCATTAGCGGTATGGTAACCAATATTTGACTCCAAACATCGGGCGGGGTAATAATGGCCGATAAAATTAAAACCACCACCACGGCATGCTTCCTGTACTTACGCAAAAACTCTGGAGTTATAAGTCCAATTTTTGCTAAGAAGTAAACCAAAACGGGCAACTGAAACACCAACCCGTTGGCCAAGGTTACCGAGGTAACGGTAGAGATAAAGGAGCTTAGGGTAATTTGATTCACTACCGTTTCACTGATAGAATAGGTAGCTAAAAATTGGATGGATAGCGGTGCTATGAGAAAATACCCGAACAAAACCCCAGTGAGGAACAATAAGGAAGTATAAAAAACAATGCCCTTACTGGTTTTTATCTCGCGTTCGCTTAATCCAGGCGAAATAAATTTCCAAAGTTGGTAGAATACGTATGGAAAAGAGACTATGAACCCGGCAATAAGCGACACCATAATATGCGTGGTAAATTGCCCCGCCATATTGATGTTCTGAATCTTGAGCTCGTAATCGGCCAGGCAAAAGCTAGCTCCAAAGCCCAACTTATCGCCCACCCAGCAAAAAGCACGGTAGGTTAAAAAACTCTCGTTTTTGGGTGCTAAAATAATGCGATCGAAAATAAAGTTCTTGGCCGAGAATGCGGCAATTCCACCCACTACAACTGCGATTGCTGCTCGTATTAATCGCCAACGCAATTCCTCCAAATGCCCCAAGAAAGACATCTCATTATCCTGCTGCTGATCTAATGCCATGATTAAAACACGCCCTCTTTAATGATATCGTGTAGGTGAATTAAGCCGCCAAAATTACGGCTATTTGTTCCTTGAACCACCAGTTGGGTAATATTGTGCGTTTCCATAAGCTGGAAAGCCTCATAAGCCAAGGTATCGGGCGCCACGCTTTTGGGGTTTTCACTCATTATTTCTCGTGCCGTAACCGCTTCAAAGGCCTCGTAGTTCTCTAGCATCCTGCGGATATCGCCATCGGTTACAATGCCTACTACGGTCTCCTGGTCTTTCACCACTACGGCTCCCATTCTACCGGTAGAAATCTTGACGATCACTTCCTTCCAACCGCTATCTGGAGCCACAAATACCTTGGCACTATCTGGGTGCAACAACTCGCTTACCCGCAAGTAGAGCTTTTTGCCCAAGGCCCCACCCGGGTGGTATTTGGCAAAATCTTGAGGGTTAAACCCGCGCAACTCCATGAGCGTAACCGCCAAGGCATCGCCCATAACCAACTGCGCTGCCGTGCTGGTTGTAGGTGCTAAATTGTTGGGACAAGATTCCCGAGAAACGGTGGTATTGAGTGGAATGTCGGCATGCTGGGCCAAATACCCTTCCATGTTGCCCGTCATTCCTATGGTGGTGTTGCCCATGTCTTTGAGGTAGGGCAGCAGCACTTTTATTTCGGGGCTGTTGCCGCTTTTTGAGATCAGCATCACCACATCGTGCGATTGCACCATGCCCAAATCGCCATGAATGGCATCGGCCGCATGCAAAAACATGGCCGGGGTACCCGTAGAGTTCAAGGTGGCCACCAATTTTTGCCCTATCAGTGCGCTTTTTCCAATGCCCGTAATCACCAGACGCCCCTCGAGTTTTAGGCAAAGTGCCACAACTTTCTCAAAGTTTTCATCTACCAAATTTTGGAGCTGTAGCAATTCTTCTCCAACCTGGGCAATAGCCGCCTTTGCTAATTCGTTAACCGTCTGCTTCAAGATTATAAAGTACTAGGGTTGACAAAGATGGAAAATTACGGGTGTACGCGGAAATGTCCTATCTTTAATCTTCATTACGAGTTAGTACGTACGGATAGCGCAGAGAGATATACATGATAACGGATACCAATTCGCCAAAAGCCGCACTGAAATCCTTTTTCGGATTTGACGCATTTAAAGGGCAACAAGAAAATATTGTATTAAGCATACTCAACGATCAGCATACCTTTGTCATCATGCCAACGGGTGGTGGTAAGTCTTTGTGTTACCAGCTTCCCGCCCTTATGAGCGAGGGTTGTGCTGTGGTGGTTTCACCCCTGATAGCCTTGATGAAAAACCAGGTAGACTCCATACGGAGTTTTACCGATGCCGATGCCACTGCGCACGTTTTAAATTCATCGCTTACCAAAACCGAAACCAACCGAGTGCTCAGCGACATACGCTCTGGAGCTACCAAACTGCTATTTGTGGCGCCCGAGTCGCTTACCAAACAAGACTACATTGAATTTTTACGCGAAACCAAGATTTCTTTTTTCGCGATCGATGAAGCCCACTGCATATCGGAGTGGGGCCACGACTTCAGACCCGAATACCGCAGGCTGCGCACCATAATTAACCAAATTGGCGAAGTGCCCATTATTGCACTTACGGCAACGGCAACACCAAAAGTGCAGCAGGATATCCAAAAAACACTAGGCATGACCGATGCCAAGCTGTTTAAGGATTCCTTTAACCGCGAAAACTTATTTTACGAGGTACGCCCTAAGCATAACGCTATGAAGCAAATGATACGCTTCATTAAGGAGCGCGAGGGCAAATCGGGTATTATATATTGTTTAAGCCGTAAGAAGGTAGAAGAAATAGCCCAAACCTTACAGCTCAACGGCATTAAGGCACTGCCCTACCACGCAGGGCTAGAAGCCTCTTTACGTGCCAAAACGCAAGACAACTTCCTTATGGAAGATGTAGATGTTATTGTAGCTACCATTGCTTTTGGTATGGGGATAGACAAACCCGATGTGCGGTTTGTAATACACCACGACATTCCTAAATCGTTAGAAGGATATTACCAGGAAACCGGAAGAGCGGGTCGCGATGGTGGTGAGGGACATTGCCTTACCTTCTACAGCTACAAGGACATTGAAAAGCTAGAGAAATTCCTCCACAACAAGCAAGTTGCCGAACAGGAAGTAGGAAAACAGCTCCTGCAGGAAATGGTTTCCTATGCAGAAACTTCGGTATGCCGTAGAAAATACCTCCTGCATTATTTTGGTGAGGATTTTGATGATAGCGGTTGCAATAAAATGTGCGACAACTGCAAAAATCCTCGCGAGCGTATTGATGGCACCCAAGAAGTAAAACTCTTACTTCAGGCCGTTGAGGAGCTCAATGAAAATTACAAAGCGCCCTACATGGTGTCTTTACTGGCTGGAGAAAGCACCACCGAAATACAGAAATATAAGGGCGATAAAAGCGCCTACTTTGGCAAAGGCCAGCACCACGATGTGAAGTTTTGGAATGCTGCTGTAAGACAGGCCATTCTCAAGCGCTTAATCCTGAAAGAAGTAGAATCCTACGGTATTCTAAAGCTCACTGATAAAGGAAGAGCGTTTATCCAGAAACCTACCAAAATAGAGATTCTAAAGGAGCATGATTACTCGGCCATGGAAAGCGAAGCTGATGAAATTGCAGCCAGCAGCCAAGGTGCAGCAGCCGATGAAACGCTGCTAAAAATGCTACTGGATCTTCGTAAAAAGGTTGCAAAAGACAAGGAAGTCCCCCCGTTCGTTATTTTCCAAGAAACATCCTTAGAAGAAATGGCTACGCAATACCCGGTAACCAAAGACGATTTGGTAAACATTTCGGGTGTAGGCGAAGGGAAAATCCGCAAGTTTGGTGCTCCATTTTTAGAGCTCATATCCAAATATGTGGAGGACAACGACATTGAGCGTCCCGAGGATATCTTAGTGCGGTCGGTAGCCAACAAGTCGGGCTTGCGCATACATATTGTCCTCAAGATAGATCAAAAGGTACCCCTAGAAGACATTGCCAAAAGCAAGGGCATTAAAATTGAGGAGGTACTGGATGAAATAGAGCGCATTGTGGCCAGCGGTACCAAGCTCAATATTGACTACTACATTGAAGAGGAGCTGGATGAAGACGTGGTAGACGAAATCTACGACTACTTTATGGAAGCCGAAACAGACGACCTAGACGAAGCCTACGATGAATTTGATGGCGACTACAGCGAAGAAGAAATTCGCCTGGTACGCATTAAGTTTATGAGCGAGGTAGCGAATTAGGGGTTTCCAGTTTGCGGTGGACAGTTTACAGTTAGCAGATGCAACCATTACTGCTATACTCCGTACTACGTATTCAAATACTTATACGCCAACCAGGCCATGGTAGCCATACCGGTTTTTAGGGCTTCGGGTTCGATATCGAAATTGGGATGATGTACTCCGTGCACGATGTTCTTGGCCTCGTTGCGCACGCCCAGGCGATAAAAACAGGCTGGTACCTGTTGGCTGTAATAACTAAAATCTTCGGCAGTTGGACGCATGGGTAGATCCACCACGTTGTCTGCTCCCAGTAATTCTTCTGCCCAGCTTTTCGCTTGTCCCGTAAGGGCTTCATCATTACTTAAAAAGGGATAGCCTTTATCGATGTGCACATGAGCCTTGGCGTCTAAACTCTCGGCTATACCTTCCACCTGCTTCTTGATCAACTCGTGTGCTTCTTTTCGCCAGGCTTCGTTGTAAGTTCTAAAGGTTCCGGCCAAGCTTACTTTAGATGGAATTACATTGGTGGCTCCGTTGGCTTCCATTTTGCCAAAAGACAGTACGGTAGGTATGGTAGCATCGCATTTGCGACTTACAATATTCTGCAGTGTAACTACAATGTTGCTGGCTACATAAACCGGATCTACGGCCTTATGCGGCATGGCACCATGCCCGCCTTTTCCTTCAATTTCTATGTACACCTCATCGCAAGAGGCCATATACATGCCAGGCCTAAAGCCTACTTTGCCAAATTCTAAATCTGGAAAAACGTGTTGACCAAAAATGCCGTCCACTTTGGGGTTTTCTAAGACGCCTTCTTTAATTAATAAAGATGCGCCTCCCGGATTTTTCTCCTCACCCGGCTGAAAAATAAAGCGAATGCTACCTGGCAAATCGGAAATTTCAGACAAGATGGAAATTGCCCCCATAAGGCATGCGCTGTGTACATCGTGACCGCAAGCGTGCATTACCCCCTCGTTCTGGCTTTTATACGGCACATTATTGGCTTCGGTTATGGGTAAAGCGTCTATATCTGCGCGCAAGGCCAACAGCTTTCCTCCCGAACCTATTTGCCCTACGATGCCCGTATCGGCCCAGTTTTCTTCAAAGGTGAGGTTAAGCTCGCGGAGCCGTGCTGCCAGATACTTAGCGGTATTATGCTCCTGAAAAGACAACTCGGGATTGCGGTGCATATGCTCCCGTATCTCTTTTATGGATGGATATAATGCTTCGGCTTTTTCGTGGAAGAAGGATGGTGTAAGCATGTTATTTGGAGAAAATAAGCTTTAGGGCTACGAACAACATAAACACCCCAAATATTTTTTTGACGGTAGCCGCAGGAATAGCTAGCGATATTTTTGACCCAAGGTACCCGCCCAAAACAAAAAACAGGGCAATGACCAAGGCGTATTTCCAGTTGAGGTTTCCCGTTTTATAATAATTCATCACGGCCAGCGCACCAATGGGTGGAAGCATAAGTGCCAGGCTGGTACCCTGCGCTTGGTGCTGGGTTAAACCCAGGAAGAAGACCAGGGCAGGAACAATAACTACACCGCCTCCAATACCCACAAATCCACTTAAAATTCCGGCTAGAATACCAATGACTGCAAGGATAAGAACGGTTTGGATGGGCATGAATACGGGGCTTTTAAAAGTCGAGCCCTAAAGATAAATAAAACTGCCTGTCTTGGGTTTGGCCATCAATAAGGCCCCAAGCCCAGTCGGCCCTTACAAAATATCCAAACACTCTACCTCGAAGACCGATACCATATCCACCCACAATAGGATTGACCCGCTTATTGATATTGATCGTGAGGGGGTTTTGTTCTATGGTTTTGGTGTTAAAGGTATTCTCGTCTGAAAAAGGACTCGCTCCTACCCAAGCTGTACCGGCATCGGCAAAAAATACGGTTTGAAAAGACTCCAAGAAGGCACTCTTAACCGGGCGTTTGATGAGGTATTTAAAGAGTGGGATGCGTACTTCGCTATTTAAAAGCGCAAAGCTGTTACCGTTGCGTATGTTTCTATCAAACCCACGCAAAGAGGTAATGTTACTTTGGTAAAACAGGTTGTCTGCATTGGGATACGGGGTATTTTCTATACCGGGAAGCAATAACCAACGGTCTAATCCTCCCATAATATATAGCACGCTGCGTCCACCTCCGTTGGTACTAGCAGAAAGCCTATTGGCCCAAATGATGTTTTTGTGAATGGGCAGGTAATTACGAATATCCAAGCCTATTACCCGGGTTTGGGAATTGGGTCTATCGGGATCGCTATAAAACTCGAGAAAGAATTTTGCTCTAAATCCGCTGTATAGGTTGGTTCCCAAATTGAGCGAATTATCGAAAACGGCTTGCAGCTTCGCCCCTACTTGATAGCGGTATTCGTTGGGTGCGTTTAAGGAAATAAACTCACGTGCCAGTAAAACACCTCGGTCTACCCTACCCGTGGGTATGGCACTGACCGAAAAGACCTCGTTTATGGGATATTTCCACTCGAAAGAAACATTGTGCGTGGTAACTCGAGCTACATCGCCCTGTATGTCATCAATAGAGGTCTGTACCCCCTGTTTTTGATACATTAAAATTTTATCGATGCGCTTTTTGCGATTCACCAGTCTGAAGGTGTAATCGTTGTTATTGAGATCAAAAGCAAACCGCACACCACCCGATATGGTGTAATCTTCGAACAAATCGGTAACACCCAGTGCCAAGTTGGTACCCAAACCTGGGTTTAAGGTGTTGGTGTTGTTGATGAGTTGGTAGAAATTGTTTTGGTAGTTGTTGTCTAAGGCCACCTGCACCTCGTTTGAGGTAAAATTGAGCCGGTAGGTTCTTCGCTGCGGCAGCACAAATCCCGTGCTATCGGCCTTGTCTAGAATGGAACTGGGTGCTCCTCCCTGTGCCCTATTTCCTTGTGCTTCTTCTTCGTCAGAGAAGGTGTAGTTGTCAAAATTAATACCACCGTCTTCATTGCGCTTGGCTGGCATGGGCGCTACCACGGGGTCCTTAGATTCCGTTTCGTCTATAAGATTGGAGTAGTCTTTTTTACCCTCAGAGGTGTTGCTTTTGCTTTTTACGTTTTCTATGGTGTTGTCATCCAGCGCATTAAAATCTACTTTCTTCACACTTTTAAGGGAGAGTAGCTTTAACTCGGTGAGCGATACCACTGAATCCTCTGTGAGTTTACCTTGATAAAAATTGTAATCGCCATCTTGGTAGGTCAGGTAGACATATTTGTCGGACTTAAACTGTACGGAGTAATCTAAGATGTTGCGCGATAGGTTGGACAAAGGGTATTGGCTCGCAAAGTACTTGTAGTTAATAGTGGTATCTACCGAAGCAATGGCGCTATCATACTTAGCGTAATACCGATTGATAACTCCTGCGTTATCACTGAGAAAAGTGTATTTATTGGTGCCGTATTCAAAGGCGTCTAGCTCGTTATCTTCGGGGGTAAAGGTTATTTGCTCCAGTGAACCGCCCTCTTTTTCCAGGTGATAGAGAAAAATATCAAAGGTGCCGGTAAACTCGCTGTCGCGTATGCTGCCTCCAAAATCTTCTTGGTATCGGTTGGATGAGAACACAATGGCCTCGTCATTTTTCACGAAGCGGGGATTGAGGTCATCGAAATTGTCATCAGTAAGCTTCTCTTGGCGATTTCCAATGACGTAGTACTTATACAGATTGGTTTTACCATTGTCCACCCCACTAAACACCATCAGCTTCCCGGAGTTGGAGAAGTCCATATCGAGGATATTATCCAGCCCAAGAATTTCTTTTCTGGTTTTCTTTCCAGAAGACAGCGAATACAATTCCAAATACAACCTACCACGAACAAAGAGGGTGTAGGCCAATAAATCAGACTTGGGGTGCCACGCTAAAATGGGTGCGGTTTCATCTAAGATGCGATTGATTTTATGATCGCCTTTTACAATTTTCTTCCGCTTGCCTGTTTTCATGTCGTACAGATAAATGCGGTATTGGCCTAAGATATGCGTAGCGTATGCGAGGGTTTTTCCATTGGGACTCAGCCGGGCGTGGGTAACTTTTTGCTTGCGATTCACCTTTGCAGGCACTTCTTTTTGTTGTGGCATATTGCGCACCTGCTCTTCGGCCTTAAATTTCTCCTTAAAGAACTCCATGTGCTCCAGAGCAAGAGTCTCCACATCCAGCCCTAAAACAAAAAGAAAACCTTGCTCTATATTGCGGCTAACCCGCGTCATATAAAGGATATTGGCCACGACATCCTCGCCATAGGTAGCCGCTATATAGTACCAAATAGAGTGACCAGCATATCGGGCTTCATCGCCCGTAAGTCGGTTAAAATACTCGTACCGACCGCTTACTATACCGTCTTTAACGTAATTCTCTATTTCGGCATTCCAACCTTCGCTCAGGTAGGATACCAGACCTTTTCGGTACCATTCGGGTAACGACAAAAAGGTACTGGAACGCACCATTTCGGTAATATCGCCTCCAAACATAAGCTGGTTAAGAATCACCTCGGCAATTCCCAGCCGTATCTGTGCATCCAACTGTTCCTTGGTGCCCTCGTAAAACACAAAGACTTTATTACCCACAATGCGGGTGGTTCCGCCCACATTGTTATTGGCGTTGGCCTCCAGACCAATATTGCTTTGTTTGAAATCGGAGTAAGACTTGTAAACGATAAACTGCACTTTATCCTCCAAAGGAAAATCCAGCCTATCTTCCATTTCTGGCATTATTTCTAAGGCTCTTCGGCTTACGTATTCTGCCAGTTCCTCGCCTTCTTTGTAGAAATAAACGTTGAAATATTTATAACGATAATACTGCCAGTAAAACTCTTGGTACTGCACACGGTTTTTACCAAAAGTCATCTCGCTACCATTGTAGAATTGGCCCGAAAGGCTAATTCCCGTCAGTAAAAACAAGGTTATAATCGCGAGATTTTTCATTTGCATTGAAAAGTACGAATATTTGTAAGCGTTGGAGTCAGCACTTTTCCAAATCAATCTTAAATACGTGCAACAAACATGCGAGTTCACAAATTTACAGTCAACCCTTTTCAAGAAAACACATATTTACTCATCAACTCCAATCGACAGGCTATTATTATAGATCCGGGTTTTTTTGAGCCCGATGAAGAGCAAATGCTCACCCAGTTTGTAGAAACCGAGGAATTAAATATCGTAGGAATTTGGTGTACCCACTGCCATTTAGATCATTTGTATGGGGCCAAATTTTGCTCAGAAAAATATAAGCTCCCTGTCCTTATTCCCGAAAAGGATCTGGAAACCTTTCGCATGGCTCCAAAGAGCGCAGCAATGTACGGGCTGCCTACGCTAGAGTTACCAGAACACTACCAACTCACTTTTACCAAAAAGGAATACCAAATAGGCGATGAAACCATAGAAGTCCGCTTTACGCCAGGCCACAGTGTGGGCCATGTGGTATTTATCCATCATGGTAGTAAAACTGTTATTGGTGGAGACGTTCTGTTCCAAGGCAGCATAGGCCGTACCGACTTACCTGGAGGCGATTTTAGCACCTTGGAGCAAAGCATACAGGATGAGCTGTACAGCTTAGACGATGGATACACGGTGTATCCAGGTCATGGCCTAGAAACCACCATAGGCTGGGAAAAAGAAAACAATCCTTTTGTAAAACCTCGGGTTTAGAACAACTGTATTTTGCGCTTTCTTCTGCGTGTGTTGTCTAGGTCTATATCCGAAACACCCACCTTACAGGGTCTCAATCGCGGTGTTTTGTGATACATAATTTTCACAGAGAACATCAACGGCCAGTACTCGCTGTTGAAATAGGTCGTTGTAATTTTTTGGTTTTCGAAATCGTCTAAAGCGATCAAGTTCGCCTCCAGCCCGGGCACAATAAAAAGTTCACGGTGTACTTTAAATCCTACGTTTAAGCGTGCATGCGCTCTAGCCTGAATGGTAGGCGGAAAAGTATATCCCGTTATTTCTGAATCTAAGGAAGCTTGGTCTCTTCCGGTAACTCTAAAGTCCCCATGCATTCCGATTCCGGGCATGATAAAGAAGGACTCGCTGATTTGAAAATACCGGTTAAAATTTAGGTTTACGGTAACGCTGTAATCTGTGCGTCTGCCCTCATCGGTATAATTCTCTGGTGGTGCAATGTTGTCGTTTTTGAAATATAAGATGGCATCGAGGTCTTGGTTAAAAGCCATGCTTCTAAACCCAATGCTGTAGTCTATCATATTGATGATAGGGTTGGGCAACAAATTAAACCTTCCGATACCCACATAGCCCAAGGGAAAACCCGATGGCGATAAGTTGGCCACCACTAGCGAGTCTGTAGTTTCGCGGATGATTGCATCGTTAACATCGCCCTCGGTATACGCATAGGTTACGCCCAATTCCCAAAACCATCCGCTTCTCGGATAACCGGGGGATTCGGTAAATATGGGATTCAACCTGCGTTTGTACTGCGCGTCTACAGAAACGCACAATGCGGCTAACAAAATTACAAGAAGGTGCTTCATACCAATTAAAGTGACCCCGAAGATACTAATTCTAGTATTTCAGTTTCTACCGCAGTGCTGTCCCAAATTTCGGTTATGTTGGGCTTCAACATCACTTTATCCATAATCTCGGCCTGTTTCTTACCTATGCGTTGTGCTTTAGCATAGCTGGCATTAGAAAAAGTTACAAGCGAGTACTGCGGCACCCAAACATCGGGGTATTTGGAAGCCATTTTCCGTTCTATCTTTTTACGCAACAAAAACATAGGATTGGCCGTTCCATCGCGCATTTCAATGTAGTTCTCCTCGGCCATTTCGGCTATGGCATTGGTGTTGGGAATACGCTTTTCGGTATACTCTTTAAAGAAGGCTTCGGACCAGTTAAAATTGTGCGATTCCAGCATTTTATCGAAGTAATAGCAATCCTCCAGACCGCTGTTCATTCCCTGACCATAAAACGGCACGATGGCGTGTGCGGCATCGCCTAAAAGCATTACGTTATTCTGGTAATTCCAAGGGCTGCATTTTATAGTAACCAGGCTGGATGTAGGATTGGTAAAATACTGCTCGGCTATGTTTGGCATTAGCTCCAGGGCATCTGGGAAATTAGCCGAGAAAAAATCGTGTAACTCCCGATCGCTTTGTATTTGCTCAAAGCTTGGCGTGCCCTCAAACGGCATAAACAGGGTGCATGTAAAGCTGCCATCTAAATTAGCCAGTGCGATAAGCATAAACTTGCCGCGTGGCCAAATGTGCAAGGCATTGGGATCGATTTGGTGTTTTCCGTCTTTTGCGGGAATGGTTAACTCCTTATAACCGTGTTCCAGGTACGACTGCGAAAAGTTAAATCGGTCCGACTTCATGAGTTGTTGGCGTACAATGGAGTACGCGCCATCTGCTCCGATAATTAGGTCAAAAATTTCAGCACTTTCCTGTCCCGTATCTAAGTTTACCGAGGCAATTTTGCGCTCGTAGATGTTTACATAATCGCAACGTTGGTTAAAGCGTAAGTCTATCCGTTCACTATTGGAAGCATGATCGATTAATACCTTGTTCAATTGTATTCTTCCGATAGAATAAATGCTCTCGTTGTTGATTCCGTAAGGCTGGTAGGTAAGGTTGCCCTCGTTATCGTGCATCATGCGGCCGTACATGGGCGTGGCAATGGACAGAGCCTCTTTATCGATACCCAACTCGGCCAGCGCAGTTAAACCGCGGTGCGATAAGGCTAAGTTTATAGACTTACCCGCATATAGGTTTTGGGTTCTGGGATCGGCTCTACGCTCAAAAATGGTCACATTAAAACCTCGCTTGGCCAAAAACAGCGCTTGCACACATCCTACCAAACCACCGCCAACTACGGCTATATTTTTCTTTGTATTCGTACTCAAATAATACGGCTATTTAAGGTCGGTCAATATTCTTCGCATGTGACTTCCCAGCATGTAAACATCGGTAAAAGAGTTGTACATGGGTACGGGTGCAAAACGCAGTACATTGGGCTCTCGCCAATCGGGGATTATGCCGCTATCGATGAGTGCATCAAACACCTGCTTCCCTTTTTTCTCAATAAACAAGGAGATTTGGCTTCCGCGTTCCTCAGGGTTGCGAGGTGTAATAAGCTTTAACCCAAAGTCTGGAAACTCAGTAGCCAGGGTATCCAAGATGAATTCTAAGTAGCCTGTAAGTTTGTCGCGCTTGGCAAAGATGTTTTCCTTACGCGCCCGTACAAACTGATCCAGTGCCGCTTTGTGTGGTGCAAAAGCCAAAATAGGTCCGTTACTTAACTGCCATCCATCGGCACCCTGCATAGGAACAAAACCCTTATCCATCTTGAACCGCGTCTCTTGGTCGTAGCCCCACCATCCAGCAAAGCGATTTAGGCTATGATCTTTGGCGTATTTACTGTGTACAAACACACCCGACTGAGCGCCTGGCCCCGAGTTTAAATACTTGTAGGTACACCAACAGGCAAAATCAACATCCCATTTGTGCAGTTGCAGCTCAACGTTGCCCGCGGCATGGGCCAAATCCCAACCAACCATGGCACCGGCTTCTTTGGCTTTTTGCGTAATGCGCTCCATATTAAATCGCTGCCCCGTGTAATAATTGACGCCTCCCATCATCACCAATGCCAGACTGTCTTTGTTATTGGAAATGGCTTGTAAAATATCGGCCTCATCAATAGTTTCTTGGCCAGGGCGAGGAGCTACCTCGATGATGGCATCATCGGGGTTAAGACCGTGATGCTTCACTTGTGTTTCTAGTACATATTGGTCGGATGGAAAGGCTTTGGCCTCGCACAAAATTTTGTATCGACTTGGTGTAGGTCGGTAAAAGGAAACCATCATGAGGTGCAGATTTACGGTAAGGCCATTCATGACCACCACCTCGTCTTCGCTAGCCCCAACCATATAGGCATTGCCTTCTTTGGTAATCTTGTGAAAATCGAACCAAGGACTTTTCCCTTTAAAATGACCCTCTACAGCAAGTTCAGACCAATTGTTCAGTTGGTTTTCAACGGCTTCGCGCGCTTTAACCGGCATTAATCCGAGGGAATTACCGGTAAAATAGAGCATCGGCTTCCCCTTGTGCTGGGGAAATTCAAACTCCTCTCTAAAATCGGCTAATACATCCGCTGCGTCTTGCTCGGCAGCAAACTCCGTTGAAAACTCAAAATCCATGCGCCTCTATTTCTATTAAGTTTGCAAATAAAGTAAAACCCAAAGTAAGGCTTACTGTTTTACTTCCAGCCGAAACACTACATTAGGAATATGTCATACAATCAATCCAACCAATACTTTACCGAAGCACAACAACTCTTTCCGGGCGGAGTAAATTCCCCGGTACGCGCCTTTAAATCTGTGGGGGGCACCCCGGTGTTTATAGAGCAAGGCGAAGGCGCCAAAGTACGTGATGTTGACGGCAACGAGTACATAGACTTTTGCTGCTCTTGGGGGCCTCTAATTTTGGGACATGCACCCCAGCCTGTAATTTCTCAGGTTACTGAAGCTATTGCTAAAGGCACCTCTTTTGGAACGCCTACCGTTGCAGAAAATAAACTGGGAAAACTCATTCTAGATCACAATCCCTACGTAGAGCGTATACGCTTTGTAAGCTCGGGTACCGAAGCAGTAATGAGCGCGCTGCGTTTGGCACGCGGGTACACGGGGCGCAACAAAATTCTGAAATTTGAAGGCTGCTACCACGGTCACGTGGATAGTCTTATGGTAAATGCAGGAAGCGGTTTGGCAACTCTAGGTACAGCTTCCAGTAAAGGAATACCCACCAACGTTATCGAGGATACCATAGTGGTCCCTCTCGATGATATTGACGCAGTAAAAGCGGCTTTTGAAAAGTACCCTGAAGAAATAGCGTGTGCTATTATTGAGCCCATACCCGCCAACAATGGTTTATTGAAACAGCGCAAAGAGTTTTTGGAAGAACTGAAAACGGTTTGTCATGAGCACTGTGCCCTATTATTTTTTGACGAGGTTATTTCGGGCTTCCGGGTTGGTTTTTCGGGTGCAGCGGGATACTACGACATCAAACCCGACATTGTCTCCTATGGTAAGATTATTGGAGGTGGCTTTCCCGTGGGTGCTTATGCAGGCTCCAAAAAGCTAATGGATTACATAGCTCCTGTAGGCTCTGTATATCAAGCGGGTACCTTGTCTGGAAATCCGGTGGCAATGACGGCCGGCTACGCCCAGTTAAGCGAGTGCGCAAAACCTGGATTTTACGAGGACCAAGAAAAACGCACCCAGTACTTTGTAAACGAAATTAACGCCTTTGCGAAGGAGGCCGGAATTTCCTTCCATCTTACCACGATAGGATCCATTTTCTGGTGTGTGTTTGGAGATAAGGACATTCGCAAATCATCGGACATTGACACCGACAAAATGCCGACTTTCGCCAAGCTTTTCCATGCACTGCTCAACCAAGGAATTTACATGGGTCCTAGCGGATACGAAGTAGGATTTATCTCTAAGGCGCACACCCAAGAGGTGCTGGATGAAGCCCTTTCGCGATTTAAAGCGGCACTAGGCGAAACTTTCGAAATAGCAGAGTACCAAGCCTAGCAATAGGCTGGTGCTTTCTAATCCAAAGGTGAAGTACATTTCGGGGTCTGATTGTTTGGCTCGGAGCGCCAGAATTCCACTTACCGCGTATACTACTGCCAATACAGCAGATTGTTGAATTGAATACCAACCGTCTGCAAAATAGAGTACCAAAAAAGTAAACGGTACGGCAAGCAGTATCGCCATAAGCATGCGTGTTTTAGCCAATCCCAGTAATATGGGCAGGTTTTTCTGCTTGGGTGCATCGCGCAATATATCGCGGATATCGAATGGAACGGTAATTAATGCTACAAAGGCAAATCGCTCCAAGATCTGCCAACCATAGCCGCTAGGTAAGTCATTCGCATTCGCTAAGGGAAAGCCCAAAGTTATAAGCGTCCAAACTGCAGTCACTATGGCTATTTTGGCCCACGGAGAATTGCGCAAGTTTTTCTTAGATCCCGGAAAATATATGTAGAGCAGTGTAGCTACAAAACCCACCCCCGCCATCACGATATAGGGCAACCCTAGCAAAGAGGTAATACCTGCTGCAATTAAGCCAGAGAGAATGGCAACAACCGTGTATACTTTTTTGTGGGATAAAATATGTTGATGCACCTCAGTGAGACCCGCACTTTTCCCTTTAAAAATGCGTTGAGCCAGGTACACCGACCATGTACCGAAAAAGCAGAAGAGTGCAAGGGTTACCGGGTTTTCGGATTCAAAAAAAATTGCCGAGCCTAGGGTTAAAATCGCTGCGCACAATGCAACATGCAAGCAGCTATGAATCCAGAATTTAAGTGCCTTCATACCTATTCTTGTGAGCCTGCGTATAATCCTACCGCAGTGCCCAGCAAGTTGGCAAAAAGAAATGGCATAAACCTACTTTGACGAATTTCTCTTTTGTAACCCCGTCTTTGATACGGGTGCTCAAAATTGCGCTTTTGCTTCCCACCAATGGGTATTTTGGTATACAGCCAGCTGCTTGCAAAAGCAGTTGGAAAAGCAATGAGCGAGCTACCGATGAAATAGCCCGATGCGAAACCAGTACCGAAGCCCGTGGCGTACGAAACCGTTTTATCAAAGTCTTCCTTTGCCCAGATGCGGCCCGTAATAAAGAGCTGCATATCTTCCACTGTAGGATCTTTTTCATCGGGTTTATACAGTATGGTAACCGTACCCCGGTCGTTTACCTTAAAAACCTCCCAATAATCTAACTGCTGGTAGGAATTACGCCTTTTAAGTTGAAAACGCAAATTGGATTGAAAAACCAATAAATCGGGGTCTTGAAAAGATAGGGAATCGGCATACAACAGACTGCCGTCCATCAGGGTAACTTTTACGGGTTTGTCCTTCCATTTTTTGGGTGTCTGCCCTTTAAGAGCCGGGCCAATACCCATGCACAGAGCCAACAATAAAATACTGTTGATCATCCACGAAACATTCCATGTTAGCAAACCGTTAACCGTGTCCATGCAACACGTATATTTGCAGCCAATTTTCAGATCTAGCTTTTCCATGTACAGAGAAAATTTTACCGCACGTCATATTGGTCCCAACGCAGACGACCAACGCGAAATGCTTGCTAAAATAGGATATGATTCCTTAGAAGCGCTTATTGATGATGCAGTTCCACAAAGTATTCGATTAAAAGGTAAGCTTAACCTACCAAAGGGACAGAGCGAATACGAGTATCTAAACGAACTTAAAAAGCTTGCGGCTAAAAATAAATACCACAAATCTTTTATAGGTATGGGGTATTACGGAACCATTGTTCCTCCGGTAATCCAGCGAAATGTACTAGAAAATCCGGGATGGTATACGGCATACACCCCATATCAGGCAGAAATTTCGCAGGGTAGACTAGAGGCGCTGCTTAATTTCCAAACCATGGTAATGGATCTTACCGCTATGGAGCTTGCCAATGCCTCGCTGTTGGATGAAAGCACCGCAGCGGCAGAAGGTATGGGCATGTTGTTTGCAGCTCGTAGCCGCAAGCAAGCGAAAGCCAACACCAGTAAGTTTTTCGTAGACGAAAACGTTTTCCCACAAACGCTAGACGTTCTAAAAACAAGAGCTTACCCACTAGGCATTGAGCTGGTAGTAGGTGCTTGGAAAGATTTCACCCCAACCGAAGAATACTTTGGTACGCTACTCCAATACCCCAACCAATATGGAGAAGTAGAAGATTATAAAACCTGGATTGCCCAGTGCAAAGAGCACGACATTAAAACCGTAGTAGCTACCGACCTCATGGCCTTGGCCTTGCTAACCCCTCCAGGAGAGTGGGGTGCTGATGTAGTGGTAGGAAGCGCGCAACGTTTTGGTGTTCCAATGGGTTATGGTGGACCACACGCTGCATTCTTTGCGACTCACGAAAGCTACAAACGCCTGTTACCAGGTAGAATAATCGGGGTTAGTGAAGATGCTTACGGAAACCGTGCTTTGCGGATGGCATTGCAAACGCGTGAGCAGCATATAAAAAGAGACAAGGCGACCTCCAATATTTGTACAGCACAAGCACTTTTAGCCACTATGGCTTCCATGTATGCGGTGTACCATGGACAAGAGGGTATTCGGAAAATAGCCGAGCTAATCCACGCTAAGGCAACTGCTGTAGTGAATACGCTGAAAGGGCTAGAGTTTACCGTTACCACTGAAAACTTCTTTGATACCGTTACTGTGCAATTGAGCACGGAGGAACAGTTACGCTTACGTGATTACTGCAATGCAGAGGAAATAAACATCTGGTACCACGAAAACGGAGTGAGCTTTGCAATTGATGAAGCTACCACGGTAAACGACATCAATAGTTTGGTTCGTGCATTCACGATGTTTTTTGCAGGAGATGTGAAAACTCTAGACCACAAAGATTTTGTCTTTACGAATAACCTACCTGCATTTGCAAAAAGAACCAGCTCTTACTTAACACATCCGGTTTTTAGCAAATACCACTCCGAGACGGAGATGATGCGCTACCTAAAGCGCTTGGAAAACAAGGATATCTCCTTGACCAAAAGCATGATTCCTTTAGGATCTTGCACCATGAAATTGAATGCCGCAAGTGAGTTAATGCCCATTACGTGGCCAGAGTTTGCTCACATCCACCCATTTACACCACACGAACAAGTGGCTGGATATTTGGAGTTGTTGCAAACCTTGGAAGAATGGTTGGCCGAAGTTACAGGATTCGATGCCGTTTCCCTTCAGCCCAATTCAGGTGCACAAGGAGAATTTGCCGGTCTTATGGTTATTAGAGCGTATCACCATCACCGCGGAGACCACCATAGAAACGTGGTACTCATACCCTCTTCTGCACACGGCACTAATCCTGCAAGCGCAGTAATGGCAGGAATGAAAGTGGTTGTAGTGAAATGTGACGAACAAGGAAATATTGATATTGCCGACCTGAAGGAAAAAGCCGAAGCGCATAGCGAAAATTTATCGGCCCTTATGGTTACCTACCCAAGTACACACGGGGTATTTGAGGAAGGAATCCTAGAAATTACTCAGATCGTGCACGAGCACGGTGGCCAAGTGTACATGGACGGTGCCAATATGAATGCTCAGGTAGGATTAACCAACCCAGGCATTATTGGAGCAGATGTATGCCACTTAAACCTCCACAAAACTTTTGCCATACCTCACGGAGGTGGAGGCCCAGGAATGGGACCGATTGGTGTAGCCAAGCACCTAACGCCATTTCTACCAGGGCACTGTACGAACCTTAAAGACGAGGACACCAGCATACCCGCCATTTCGGGAGCTCCGTTTGGTAGCGCATTGATCCTTATTATTTCCTACGGCTATTTAAAAATGCTCGGGCAAGATGGATTGGAGGAAGCTACCAAGTACGCGATTCTTAATGCTAACTACATGAAGGCGCGTTTGGAAGAAAAATACCCCATTCTTTACCAAGGAGACAAGGGCCGAGTAGCACACGAAATGATCGCGGATTTACGCAGCTTTAAAGAGCGTGGCGGCATTGAAGCAGAAGATGTGGCAAAACGTCTTATCGATTATGGTTTCCACGCACCCACGCTCTCTTTCCCCGTTGCAGGCACGGTTATGATTGAACCCACAGAAAGCGAATCCAAAGAAGAATTAGATCGCTTCTGCGATGCTATGCTTGCCATCCATCAAGAGATGGAGGAGGTTATCTTGGGAATTCAAGATAGTAAAGACAATGTGCTAAAAAACGCTCCGCACACGATGGAGGATGTTTGTGGAGACGAATGGGATCATGGATACACCCGTCAAAAAGCGGCATTTCCATTGCCATACCTACAGCAGAGCAAGTATTGGGCGCCAACAAAACGCGTAAACAACGCATTTGGAGATCGCAATTTAATTTGCAGCTGTCCACCCATGGAAGAATACATGTAGTAGAATAGCTGCTCCAAGCAGCTACTTTAAATGACCTAGATCAATTTTAAAGGCCACGATTTGTTAAAAATGACCTAACAGTCGTGGCCTTTTTAGTTCCTCTTAACGTCAAAATCCGTTAGTCGTCCAAGATTAAGGCACTTTTGGTAACACTAACTTAATGTGAGCCGATTGTTTCCTTTACATTTGGCGCTCAACCAAAGACAACAAAAACAGAATTATGAAAAAACTTTACTTAGCTGGTTTGGCTTTTTCAGTTGCTTTAGGTGCTATGGCACAGCAAGCAATTCAAAAAGAAGCTCCCCTAGCGCCAGCACGCTTAATGAGCGATCAAGAGTATTTACAAACCGAGCAGGGTAAGTTGGATGCCAAGTACTTACTCAACAGAAACACCCCAGCTCAAAGAACAGGACTTAAAGCTCCTGGTGATATCATCGTTGAAGAAGACTTTGACGGAGGTTTTAACGGATGGTACCCAGATACCATCAACCGTCCGGAAGCAGTAAACGCTGACTTTAAATTTGTTTGGGATACCGATTTTACAAGAGGTTCTCTAATGGGTGCTGCTGCATTCAACGCTCCTTCTGTAGACAACGGTTCAGCGTACTTCAACGCTAACTTTATCCGTGAGAACAACCCTGACATTACAGCCATTGAGTCTCCATGTTGGGCTGGTTTGGTTTCTCCTTCGTTTGACTTCTCGGAGCTAACACCAAACGATATCCCTAACACGGTTCTTTCTTTTTACAACGTGTATCGTCACTGTTGCAAGTTTGACTTAGTAATTGGGGTTGATATCTCTTTTGATGGTGGTACAACTTTCCCAGTTCAAAACAGACAAGTAGTACGTGCTAACGGTGGTCCCGGTGAGGATCGTAACATTGCTACTCCAGCAGATAACCAAAGCGTTATCAACATTGGAGCAGTTCTTGCGAATGCTGTAGCTAACGGTACTCCGTTGAACGATGTAGTTTTCCGTTTTGTTTGGGACTCTGAATTAGAAGATACCAACGGACAAACATCAACTGAGTACTACTGGGCTATTGATGATATCCTTGTACAGGTTTCTCCTTTAACTGACTTATCTTTAACAGATGCGTACTACGGAGATACATTCTACACTTTTGACTACCGTCAGGTTCCTCAAGGGATGTTGAAAGGTTACCCGATGTCAGCTGCAGTTATCAATAACGGTAGTGAAGCAAGTACCTTTACTTGTACGGTAGAGTTCACTAACGAAGAGCTTGGTGAAACATTGACCTACGATTCAGATCCTATAACTTTAGGAGCATTTAGCGATTCTACTTTTGTTTTTGAAACATTCACTGACTACGACCCTAATACCGATGACTACGTAGGTACATGGTCTATCCGTTACTGGATTACTGCGGATGCAGGAAACCCTGATTTCTCTGTAGATGCTAAAGATACAATCAGCAACATCGTTGATATTTTTGTTACTGAAGCTACTTGGTCACATGCTAGACCTTGGACAGGCGGTGTATACGAATCTCAGCAAAAGTTTGATGATGGTACATACCCAGCTACTCCTTACCTAGCTCGCTACAACGTGCCTAGCAACGTGGATTCTATCGAAGTTTCTGGTGTATCTGTAGCTTACTACGATGATACTGAGGATGTAATTATTGGTCTTCCTAACCAAATCTCGTTAACTGTAGATTCTGGTGTAACCCCGGATTATAGCAACACGGCTACTCCTTACATCTACTTCAACGAAGACGAATTCGAGGAAGAAATCATCTTCCTAAATGAAGACAACCGTGCAAGAAGAATCACGCAAGGTGACGAGTCTGAGCCAGACATCATATTTGGTGACATCCTAGAGGTGGCTACCGGTAACGTTGGAAACTTTACTTTGAAAAAAGCGGTAAACCCTTCTGATGTATTGCTTTACTGGGTTAAGTCAGCTCCTTCTGAAGTAATTAACCTAGTGGCAGGTGGTGTAGAAGACGATAACGCATCACTTTTCTTCGGACCTTTTGCTTCTGGAGGAGATCCAGCATGGTTTGCAGGTGGTGCACAAACTCCAGCTCCATTCCTTAACTTCACAGTTGATAAGGTTTGGATTGATGGTGTAAACCAACAAACTAGCGTTGAGGAGCAAGAGTTAGCTGCAAACCAAGGTTTTACCCTTGACCAAAACCAGCCTAACCCTTTCAACGGTAACACTACTATTGGATACAACTTGGTAGACAACAGCAACGTTGCGTTAACGGTTATCAACATCGCAGGTAAAACTGTAGTAGATTTCCCAGCAGAACAACAAACTGCAGGTCGTCACAGCTACACCATTTCAGCTGATGAATTGAACAGCGGTATCTACTTCTACACACTAACTGTAGACGGTAAATCTGTTACTAAGAAAATGGTTGTGAACAAGTAGTTCTAAACCTCAAACCATATTGCAAAACCCACGCCTAGGCGTGGGTTTTTTTATGCGCTAGATTTTGACATCTACTAAATTGATTTAAAAATTATATCGCTAACTTTAGTACATAATATAATCCCTTAGCGATGCAATCAATTCTAAATACCATAATAAAAAGGCTTAGCATTCCTTTTATAGCCTTTTCTTTCTTACTACCCTACTCTCTTGTATTGCCACTATTCGGTCAAAATGCTCTGCCCACAAAAGCGAGCCTTAGTATCGCAAAGCAGGTCCTTATCCAGGACAAGTCCAAGCCTCAACGAAACCAGAGAGACAACGAAAAAGCCGCAGGTGAAATTCTTTATGAGGCAGACTTTGATGGCAGCTTCAACGGTTGGTATACGGACTCTGCCAATAGACCTCAAACGGTTAGCAACGCATATCTATGGGTTTGGGATACCGATTTTGACCGTGGGAGTTTAATGGCAAGTGCCCAGTTTAATTCTCCAACGATCGACAACGGGGCTGCTTTCTTTAACGCCAATAAAATTAGAGAAAGCGAAAATGATATTACAGCCATCGAATCCCCAGCCTGGGCTGGACTCTCTTCACCTGCGTTGGATTTATCCAATGTGCCTACAGAAGACATTCCCAATATCCAATTGGAATTTTACCAAACCTATCGCCAATGTTGTAGTTTCCAGTTGGAAATGCGTGTGGATATTTCCTTTGATGGAGGCGCAAACTATACTTCCAGGTACATCCTACAACAAATAGATAGAAATAGAACCGCGTCCACAGAGCGCCAAATAATACCCATAGGCACCTTGCTTCAGGATGCTCCTGAATTAGACCAAGTGGTATTTCGTTTTACCTGGGACTCCGAAACCCCAGACCCCAACGGACAAACCTCAACAGATTATTATTGGGCCATTGATGATATTACCTTGCTAGTTGCCCCAGAAACCAACCTAGAACTAACCGCAGGATATAACGGTAACCCAGTTTACGAATTTGACTATCAACAAATACCGCAGGGCTTACTAAAGAATTATCCGCTCTCTGCATCAGTAGCAAACTACGGCAGTAAAACAAGTGCATTTACCTGCACCGTAGAGCTGTCTAATGCGGGGATGGGAGTTGTAAAAACTTACACCAGCGAAACCGTATCCATTGGATCTTTAAAAGACTCCACACTGATTATTTCTTCTTTTACGGATTTTGATCCTGGTGAGAATCTGCTCGGCAAATGGGATATTCGGTATTGGATAACTCCCCAAGATGGAACAGCCGATTTTGAAACCAACGAGCGAGACACCATAACTGCTCCACCAGTTTACGTAACTCCAGGTACGTGGTCGCACGCAGGACCTTGGACAGGAGAGGTGTTGTTTGTTCCACCAACCTTCACAGAACAGTACCCCAGTTATCACGCCCAACGCTACCGCGTACCCGAGAACGTTGATTCAATGACCATTTCGGGCTTTGCCATTGCATACCATGACAGGATAGAACAAAACGAGGGTCCATTCTACTTCCCAATGGAGATCCAGATACGCATGGATTCGACTCAAAAAGACAGCCTCCCTAACCTAACTGATAAAAGCTCTACGTGGTATTATTACAATAGTACCTATGAAGAATACCTTGGAACTTTTTTCCTGAACGAGGAAAATAGACTATCCCGCCTAACCCAAACAGGTGATTCTACGGAAACAAAGGTGCGAGGTAGCATAGCGCGGGCTGCAGATAGTGCATTGGTGCCTGAATTGACGCTAGTTCGCTCATCCCCTCATCATACCATCGACTACTGGCTTAGTTCCGTACCCAACGGTATTATAAATTATGCCGCTAGCGGTTTTGAGAGCGACCGTGCAACACTGGTATGTGCCCAGTGCTTTTCCTCAAATGAATTTATCAATTCTCCCAGCCTCCCCGTACCTATGTTCCAGTTTACAGTAGAAGAAGTTTGGATTGATGGTGAAAATACCAACACAGATATTGCTGAATTGGAGACAGCCAACCTCCACTTTAATTTGTATCAAAATATTCCCAATCCTAGCTATGGGGAAACTCAAATACCTTACGAACTAGCAACTAAAGCCTCAGTCTCGTTAACGCTAAGGGATATCGCAGGTAAAACGGTGGTAGATATCCCAGCAGAACAACAAACTGCAGGTCGTCATAGCTACACGATTTCAGCTGATGAATTGAACAGCGGTATTTACTTCTACACACTTACGGTAGACGGTAAATCTGTTACTAAGAAAATGGTGGTGAACAAGTAGTTCTAAACCTCAAACCATATTGCAAAACCCACGCTTAGGCGTGGTTTTTTTTTGTTTAAAAAATCGTTGGGAATTGCGTAACGTGGTGTGACTGAAACGTTTTACATCAACTTTTGCTTTAGCTCTGCCATAAAGGAACTGGCGTAAACAAAGTCATTGATTTCAGGGTTCTCGGTAGCCAGGATATCGCGCTTGCCGCCACTCCACCACAATTGGCCATCGTAGATAAAATGAATGCGGTCTCCAATCTCTATCACCGAATTCATATCGTGGCTAATCACCACCGTGGTAATATCCAGCTCGTAGGTAATTTCCTGGATCAACTGATCGATTACAATGGAGGTTTTAGGATCGAGGCCACTGTTAGGCTCATCGCAGAATAAATAAGCGGGTTTCATGGCAATAGCACGGGCAATGCCCACGCGCTTTTGCATACCACCACTAATTTCACTAGGAAATAAATGGGCTTTAGAAGGGTCTATTTTTACCCGTTCCAAGCAAAACATAGCTCGCTCCTTCCGCTCCTTAGGGTTGCTCTCAGAAAACATCTCCAGCGGAAACATAACATTCTCCAAAACGGTGCGACTATCAAACAAGGCCGAGCCTTGAAATAGCATGCCCATTTGTTTGCGTATTTCTCTACGCTCGTCATCGTCTATACTAAAAAAATCCTGCCCGTTATAGAACACCTTACCCGCTGTGGGTTTGTGCAAGCCCACAACGCACTTGGTAAGCACCGATTTACCGCTTCCACTCTGACCGATAATCATGTTGACCTTGCCTTGCTCAAACGACAGAGAAATGTCGCGCAAGACCTCGGTATCCCCAAAACTTTTATGTAGCCCAATTATCTCTATCATATCAGCAACACCTGGGTTAATACATAATTGAGGATGAGGATAAGTATGCTGCTATATACCACCGATTTGGTAGACGACACCCCCACCTCTAAAGCACCACCCTTGGTGTAATACCCGTGAAAACTTGCAACGGAAGTGATGACATAAGCAAATACTACCGTCTTTATTAAAGCATAGATTACGGTGAATATTTTAAAATCGAGCTGTACCCCGGTAAAGTAATCGGTAGAGGTTATGATGCCGGTTCCTATGCTGACCATCCACCCACCAAAAATGCCTAGAAACATACTTAGGATAATGAGGAACGGGTTGATCAGCATGGCAGCCGTAACCTTGGGTAAAATGAGAAAGCTGGCCGAGTTGACACCCATGATTTCCAGGGCATCGATTTGCTCGGTAACCCGCATGGTACCAATTTCACTGGCAATGTTGGATCCTACCTTTCCTGCCAAAATAAGCGAAATGATGGTGGGCGCAAACTCCAAGATAACCGATTGCCGCGTGGCAAATCCTACGGTGTAGGCAGGAATGAGGGGGCTATCGATATTCGAGGCTGTTTGTAGGGTAATTACTGCTCCCATAAAAAAGGAGAGCAAGGCTACGATACCCATAGACTGCACGCCTAAAACATTGAGCTCGCGCAAGAGGTTATCGAAAAACACCTTAGCACGCTCCGGCCGGCTAAATACCGACTGGATGAACATTACGTACTTACCAAATTGGATTAAAAATACCTTCATGCCAAAGCTTGCAAACAAATGTAACGCATTGCAGACTAATTCATAATTTTACGGTATGAGAGCCACAAAAAAGCCCATTTTTCTCTGGATATCTTTAGGGATACTCGTATTTGCGCTATGCGCTTGCGGAGCCCGCAAAAAGAAACGCAAAAAATGCAATACCTGCCCCAAGTGGGAAGTGTCCATTTAAATAATCAGACCAATTTGTGGTATTACGGTTTTCCAGAAGAAGTTATTGGAGCCATTAAAGAGGCATCGCGACATTACCCTTGGGTAAGCACCACTTGGGTTACACCACGCAAAACCAAGCTGGGCGATTTTAGACCGGCTCACTCCAAACAGGCTTATCCACTCATCACACTCAACAAAAACATGCCAACCTACGTGGCTTTGTTAGTTTGGATACATGAGTTTGCCCATCACATTACCTACACCGAACACCAAAATCGGGTGGATGCCCACGGCCCCGAATGGAAGTATTATTTTAAAACGGTATTTCAGGATTACTTTAAGGGTGTTTTTCCAAAAGACTGGGATAAAGCGTTAGCGCAGTACTTTAAAAACCCTACGGCTGCTAGTTTTTCACACCCTGCTCTGCAGCCTTTTATGAGTCCCGATGACGTATTGCAACCCAACGAATTGCGGCTCGCAAAAATACCCGAGGGCAGCACGTTTATTTTTAAAAACCGCGAATTCGTAAAAGAGCGTCCCCTGCGCAGCTTTGTGCTTTGCAGTGAAAAAAGTACCGGAAAAAAATACCGAATACGCGCCAATTGCGCGGTACAATTAAAAACCGCGTAACCTTGGTTTGGCCTTGAATACGTAAACTTGCACCACAATAAAGAAACCTTGTTTCCATGAATTCGAATCACTACGCGGTTATTATGGCCGGAGGTATTGGCAGCCGTTTTTGGCCCATGAGCACCGATGCATTTCCCAAACAATTTCACGATGTATTGGGAACCGGCAAAACCTTGATACAGCAAACTTTCGACCGCCTAGTACACAGCATACCGGCAGAAAACATTTTGGTGGTTACCAACGAAGATTACCAACAACTCGTAGCCGAACAACTGCCCGATATTAAACCCGAGCACATTGTTTTAGAGCCCAGCCGCAGAAATACCGCGCCTTGCGTCCTCTACGCTGCTTTTAAAATCTATAAGGAAAATCCCAACGCTACCATGATAGTAGCGCCCAGCGACCACCTTATTACCAGCGAGCGCGAGTTTACCCGAATTGTGAATGTGGCCATGGAACACGCAGCGGAAACGAACAACCTGGTTACCCTGGGCATAAAACCTTCACGCCCCGATACAGGCTATGGATACATCCAGTTTAAAAATGGGGAGGATGACGGTGAAATTAAACCGGTAAAAACCTTTACCGAAAAACCTGATCTGTCGCTGGCAAAGCAGTTTTTAAAGAGCGGTGATTTTTACTGGAACTCCGGTATTTTTATTTGGACCGCTAAGGACATCATCAACCGTTTTGAGCAGCACCTCAACGATATGTACCACCTCTTTGATGAAATCCAAGAAGCGCTAAATACGCCCGCAGAAAAGGCCGCTATTGCAGACACCTATGGCAAGTGTACCAACATCTCCATTGACTACGGTATAATGGAAAAGGATAAAAGTGTTTCCGTGGTGTTATCTGACTTTGGGTGGAGCGACCTGGGAACTTGGGGATCGCTTTATGGCCACGTGGCACAAGACGAGAATAAGAATGCTGTGGTTGGAAAAAAAGTACAACTCTACGAAAGTGAGAATTGTATGGTGAGCGTACCCAAAGAAAAATTGGTGGTGCTGCAGGGATTAAAGGATTACATCGTAGTAGAAAGCAACGACATTCTTCTGGTTTGCAAAAAGCAAGAAGAGCAACGCATCAAGCAGTTCTTAGGCGATGTGAAAACCAAAAAGTTGGTGTAAAAGCTGTTCTATGGCACAGGAAAAGACAGACATTGCCACCAAAGAACATATTAGCGCATTGGTAGATACCTTTTACCAGCGCGTGGTAGAAGACGACCTACTCGCACCCTTTTTTAAGCACTTAGATTTTGACAAGCACCTGCCCAAAATGAAACACTTTTGGGCTTTTGCTTTGTTGGATGAGCCGGGTTACACCACCAACGTAACCGATGTACACCTAAAGATGCGCATCAACAAAACCCATTTCGATCGGTGGGTAGCGCTGTTTTCTGAAACTGTGGACGCGATGTACCTAGGCAAAAAAGCCCAGGAAGCCAAACAGCGTGCCGCACTTATTGGCTGGACTCTTGCAGAGAAGATGAAGTAGTCCCAGACACTATCAGACGCAAAGTCCAAATTTACTAGTTAGGAAACTGTAATTCAATCTGTCCCAAGAGCTTTAGCAAGATTAAATCCCGTTGGATTGAGGCTGTTTCATTGCTCTTTCTCGCAGAACTCATTCGTTTCTGTATTAACTTAGTATTCAGAGGATTCCGTCTTACCAGTTCATTTAAAATTTCATATTGCTTTTCTTCGCTAACTTCACTTTGGTACAGTTGTTCCAATAACAAAGAATCCGAGGCAAAATGTTTTAAACTCATTTCTGAGGGTTGAGCTGCAACAATCAATTCATTCTGTTTTATAGCAAAGGGTAATTCTTCGCTATGATAAGGTAGGCCCCGCAACACAAAGTTTACTGGTATAACAACAGCGACCTCTTTATCTGCTACGAAACCCTCTAAAATATCCATTTGTCCTCGGATAGCGTTTAAGGTTATCGAATCTAGTTGAGGGCCTAATGATGTTAGTAGACGAATTTCTGGGGTATATTCCTTTGGGTAATAATTAACCAACACCAATTCGGTACCTGTGATAGCCTTATTTACTGATGTGGCAGGATACCAGACTTGCTTTAATAGTTGTTTATACACCTTTTTTGTGTTCTCTACCCCTAGAACTGAGTCCATCGGTGAGATTTTACTAAACGACTGTCCATGGGCTACACAAAAGCTCAAAACACTTACCAGAAGAATAAAATACCGCAGCATAATTAAAATAAACTATAAGGTGGGTTCTGCAAATTAGTAAATACCATAAAAAAACCCCGATCCTGTAGGATCGGGGTTTGCTTTTGTACTACACTGCGTGTTACTCAGCAGTCATGCCTATTTCAGTGTCTTGCTCTGCCATGGGCGTTTCGGTTTGCACCGGAGTCTCCACCAAGGTCAATTCATTTACAAGGTTGTTGGCACCCGCAAACTTGTCCATTACAAAGACAATGTAGCGCGCATCCACACAAATGGTACGCTGTATCTCGGTTTCAAAAGAGATATCACCACTCATGGCCTCCCAGTTGCCATCAAAAGCACAGCCAATAAGCTCGCCCTTACCGTTGATTACCGGAGATCCTGAATTACCACCGGTAATATCATTGTTGGTAATAAAGCACGTGGGCAGCTCGCCTTTGTCGTTTGCGTAGCGGCCAAAATCTTTATTGTTGATGAGCTCTGCCAAGCGGTTGTGTACAATAAACTCTGGGTTACTTGGATCTTCTTTTTGCATGATACCGGAAGCAGTAGTATAGTAGTTGTACTTAACACCGTCTGCAGGCTTGTAAGATCCAACCGTACCATAGGTTAAACGCATGGTAGAGTTGGCATTGGGGTAGTATTTTTTGTTGGGATTCATTTCGCGCAATCCTTTTACAAACAATCTTTGCCCTTTGGCCAGTTTCGCGCTGGCTTCTTTGTTTTGCTCTGCACGTGCAAAGTACATACTAAGGAAGTCTGAAGAAGCCTTACCGATCTCATCCTTTTCTAGATCCTTTTCATTGGGGTCTTCTAAAAACTCCATGAAGTTTTCTTTGCTGGTATAGATAGACTTATCGAAGGTTTTATCGATGTACTTGTCTACATCGCCTTTGTATTTGCCGATTACCGTTTCCGCCAGGAATTCTGGCATTTGCTCTTTGGGTACCTTATTGATGTACATTTTAAGCAATCTGCGGTATACTTCTTTCTCGAGAGGCTGGTGATAGTCTTTGAAAGATTCTTCTGCCAACTCTTTTAATTTCGGTACCACAGATTCCAGTAGTGCAGGATCATTCAATACAGGCTCCAACATACGCTGCGCTCTAAAAGCCAACAGAATAGACGATGCTCCCGTAATACCAGCCTCAATCATGTAGGTATTCGCTACAGATGATTTAGCTTCGGCTGCAACACCTTCTTCAATTAGTTTTAGTGCTTCACCATACTCGGCTTTGCGCTTATCGTTGGCGTTTACCCACTTGGTAAACTCGGCCTCCAAGGCTTGTTTTTTCTCGTAGACCTTGTTGTTTTTTAATTGCTCTTGCTGACCAATAAAATACTTCCAGTAGTTGGATACTTGCGCATACTTTGATGCATACGCCAAACGCACGGCCTCATCGGCATCCATGAATTCCTTCATGGTCTTCAGCTTCTCATCGCGAATTTCAACTACGGTAGGTTGGTGGTAATCCAACTCCATTTTAACCCCGAAAGAAGATAGATAGCGGTCTGTAGAACCTGGATACCCCATTACCATAGCATAATCGCCTTCAGTAACACCCTGCAAAGAAATAGGTAAGTGATGCTTGGGAGTTATGGGCTTGTTTTCTTCACTGTAGTTGGATGGATTTCCTTCCGCATCGCCATAAACACGCAACAGGGCAAAATCTCCGGTGTGGCGTGGCCACATCCAGTTATCGGTATCGCCACCAAACTTACCAATAGACTCGGGTGGAATTCCAGCCAAGCGCACATCCTTGTAGGTGTTATACACAAACAGGTAAAACTCGTTGCCGCTAAAGAAAGACTTAACGCGTGCATCGTAGGTAGTGCCTTCGGTAGCCTCATTTTGGATAGCCGTTGCCAATTCCTGAATTTTAGCATCGCGCTCGGCTTCGGTCATGTCTGCTGTGAGTTCTTTTGCAATGCGGTTGGTAACGTCTTCCATGCGAACTAAGAAAGATGCCGTCATGCCTTCGTTAGGAATTTCCTCTGCATACGACTTTGCCCAAAAACCTTCTTCCAGGTAGTTGTTCTCTGTACTCGAAGCCGCTTGTACAGCTCCATAAGCACAGTGGTGGTTGGTAAGCAATAAACCGTTGGGTGAAATAGCCTCGGCCGTACAAGAACCGCCCGAAAGCATTACGATAGCATCCTTAAGACTGCTTTGGTTTACGCTATAAATTTCTTCGGCCGTCAATTGCAAGCCTTTAGACTGCATATCGGCATAGTTGAGACGCTTAATTAAAAGCGGCAACCACATGCCCTCATCTGCTTTGGTTGTCGGCAGTAAAAACACCACCGCCAACAGCATTAAGAAAAATCTTTTCATGAAAAATATTTTGGTTGAATCGCAAATATAGCCACGGACCTCAGATAAGTGAAGCTGCCTTTGCTTGAATGGTCGGATTCCTATTTGGCTGGAAGACGGTTACCAACACACCAAACTTCTGGGTCTACAAAAAATCCTACCCTAAAGCATACATTATTTTAATTAACTTCAACATTTTCGTTATCGATTGAATTTTTACTTTATTTAATTGCATTCATTATTTAATTAGCGCTATGAAACCGCATTCCTCCCTCCCTTATGTCTTCTGTAACTGCGCCCTGTTGCTCATAGCTGTAGTTGCTGCAATGAAAAGCAATCCCCTTCTCGCCCAATACGAGCCCATGCTGCAAAAAAATATCCAGTGGTTTGGTAGCTATTCATACTCCAACCAAGCCACATTTGAAGGGCGAGGACATAGTTTTGTTGGCCTCTTAAAGAACGACACCACCATAAATGACAGTACCTTTTATGAGTACTGGGAGTATAAAATATCGGAATACTACAATGGTCCAGGCGGAAATTTTGATACTACCTACCATACCAATTACCCAGCGAGTTTTATGGGCTACTTCTACGAAGACACCACCAGACAAAAGGTGTATCGAACGTATAACAACCGCAGCCAGCTTTATCTTCTGTGGGATTTCGATGTACAGGCAGGAGATACCTTGCAGCACCACCACGCAGAAGTTTACGTAGATTCGGTAGGTACCATAACCGATAGCCTGGGCGACACCAGGCGTATTTACTTCATTTCTGCCAATGGCGGGACGCCTATAGAGTCTGATGAGTGTCCAAATAACTACAGGAATTGTGGTATTTACATTGAGGGCATTGGGGCATATGGAAGCACCGGAGGCGGCATGGCCCACGACTTTAATTACACCTTAAACGGGCCACCTTATCAGTCCTATTACTTAAACTGTTTTTCCAAAAATGGAAACCAGGTGGTAGGAGACGGTAATTGCTGGCACACCCTTAATATTGAGGCTTTCTCGGAAGCCAAACATCCACGTTTCTTTCCCAATCCAGTTCAAAACACCCTAAACCTTGAGTTGCCACACCAAGGCCGAGTAGTTCTTACAGACTTGAGTGGAAAGACTATATGGAAAAAGCAGCTCCAACCTGGGCTACACGCAATAAATACCACAGACTTACCAAAGGGAATTTATCTCTTGGAATACCAGAGCAAAAAAGGGCTATTGTGGAACCAGCGCTTGGTAAAGTAAGGGGTTAGGCAGGAACACCGGCTCCCAGTAGCTCCAAGCGCTTTAACGCCTTCTTCACGCTATCAATGCCCTCGGCTACTAGATATAGTTTGCCGTTGCGCTCTTTTAGTTTGCTCTTGTTTTTGCGGTCTTGCACAAATTGCAGCACCCGAGTAAAAGCCTCACTTTGGAAATACATCGACTCCTGGTCGGGGATAAAGTAGCCCAGCATTTTCTGGTTTTTGATCACCAGCTTTTCAAAGCCTACTTCTTTGGCTACCCATCGCAAACGGATGGTATCTAAAAGCTCTAAAGTTTCCTCGGGTATATCGCCAAAGCGGTCTCGCAGCAAGGATTCAAAGGCCATTAAGTCTTCTTCGGTGGCAATATCATCCAGCTCCTTGTACAGATTTAGGCGCTCGGTAATGTTGTTGACGTACCAGTCTGGAATCAGCAATTGCAGGTCGGTCTCGATGACGCAATCTTCAATGGGGTTCGCTGCCGCCAATTTGTTATCCTCCTCAAATAACTCCTTAAACTCGTTTTCTTTGAGTTCGCGGATGGCCTCATCCAAGATTTTCTTGTAGGCCTCCATACCCATATCATTAATAAAGCCACTTTGCTCTCCACCCAGCAGATCTCCAGCACCGCGAATGTCTAAATCGCGCATCGCAATGTTCATACCGCTGCCCAAATCGCTGAATTGTACCAAAGCCTGTAAGCGTTTCCTGGAATCATCGGGTAAGGCGTGCATCGGAGGTGCAATTAAGTAGCAGAATGCTTTTTTGTTGCTCCGTCCAACCCTTCCACGCAACTGGTGCAAGTCACTCAACCCAAAGTTCTGCGCGTTGTTTACAATGATGGTGTTGGCGTTGGTAATATCAATTCCCGATTCAATAATGGTGGTAGCTACCAAAACATCAAAAAGGCCATCGGTAAAGTCTACCATGGTTTTCTCTAGCTTACTACCCTCCATTTGTCCGTGACCAATACCCACATTTACGCCTGGGCAAATACGCTTAATCATCCCCGCTACTTCCATGATGTTTTGCACCCGGTTGTGCACAAAAAACACCTGCCCACCCCGAGATACTTCGTAGGTTATGGCATCGCGAATGCGGTCTTCGCTAAAGGGTATCAACTCCGTAGCTACTGGGTAGCGGTTGGGTGGAGGCGTATTGATAATGGAAAGGTCTCTAGCGCCCATCAGCGAAAACTGCAAGGTACGCGGTATGGGCGTTGCTGTGAGCGTAAGGCAATCGAGGTTGGCACGTAGTGTTTTTAGCTTGTCTTTAACCGCCACACCAAACTTCTGCTCTTCATCCAAAATCAGCAGCCCCAGATCTTTAAACTTAACATCCTTGGAAATAATCCGGTGGGTTCCAATGAGGATATCCACTTTACCCTCGGCCACCGCTTTCAGGGTGTCCTTATTTTCTTTGGTGGATTTAAAGCGATTCACATAATCCACCCGACATGGAAACTGAGACAAACGCGCCTTAAAGCTTTTGTAGTGCTGCAAACTCAAAACCGTTGTGGGCACCATAACGGCCACCTGCTTGCCATCGGTAATGGCCTTAAAGGCAGCGCGCATGGCAATTTCGGTTTTCCCGAAGCCTACATCGCCACACACCAAACGGTCCATGGGCATTTCGCTTTCCATATCGGCTTTTACGTCTTGGGTAGCCTTGAGCTGGTCTGGCGTATCCTCGTAAATAAACGATGCTTCGAGCTCGTTTTGCAGGTAGGTGTCGGGCGCATAAGCAAAGCCTTTGGCAGCTTTGCGCTTGGCGTACAGTTTTATGAGATCGAAGGCAATTTCTTTTACCTTCTTCTTGGTTTTGTTCTTGAGGTTTTGCCAGGCTTGAGAACCCAGTTTGTTCACCTTAGGCAGGTTGCCCTCCTTACCCGTGTACTTGGATATGCGGTGTAGCGAGTGGATGGAAACGTACAGGATGTCATTGTCGCGGTATACCAAGCGAATGGCCTCTTGCTTTTTGCCATCAACATCTATGGTTTCTAGCCCAGAGAATTTGCCAATTCCGTGGTCGATATGCGTTACGTAGTCGCCTGGTTCTAACTGGCTAATTTCTTTGAGCGTAAGCGCCTGCTGGTTTTTCTTAAAGCCTTCTTTTAGTCGGAAGCGGTGGTAGCGCTCAAAAATTTGGTGATCGGTAAAGCACACCAACTGAATATCCTCATCCTCAAACCCTTCGGATAAGCCGAGTGGTATGGGCGTAAAATTCACCTCTTTTTCCTTGTCCTCAAAGATGCGGTACAAGCGCTCTACCTGCTTGCTATTGCTACAAACAATAACATTGTCGTAGGTTTTGGAAGCCCGCGTAGCAAAGTGCTTGGCCAGCAAATCGAAGTTTTTGTTAAAGCTGGGCTGCGGTTTTTGGTTAAACTGAATGCTTTCTTTGGCCAGCAAATGGTGCAAACCAAACTCTACGGTGCTAAAATTGAGGAGCTTCTTAGACAACTCTTCTCCGCTGGCACTCATTTCCTCGGGTTGCAGCCGCTTGGTTTCGCCTTCTAGCTTGTCATACTGCTTGCGTACCTGCTCCAGGCTTTGGTCTGCTTTGCCCAGGGTAAGCTCTGTATTTTTAAGCCACAGCGTGGTGTTTTCGGCAATAAAATCCAGAAAGTTTTCGCGCACTTCCGCAACTTGCTCCGATTGCACATTGGGCACTATGGTTGCTTTAGACACTTTGCGCACCGAGCGCTGGTCTGCAGGATCGAAAAAACGGATGGATTCTACCTCATCGCCAAAGAGCTCTATACGGTAGGGATCTTCCTTGGCGTACGAGTACACATCTATGATGCCACCACGAATAGAAAACTGACCCGGTTCGTACACATAATCCACATGCTCGAAGCCGAATTCTAGTAGAAACTCATGAATAAACTCGCTGCCGTAGCTCTCGCCTACTTTAAGCGCCAGCGTATTCTCGGTAAGTTTTTTCTTAGTAACCACCTTTTCCGCCAACGCTTGCGGATAGGTTACAATTACATAGCGTTTGTTGGAAGCTACTCTACTTAACACTTGTGCACGCAACAGCACATTGGCGTTGTCCGTTACCAACTCCTCATACGCCAGTTTACTCGAATCGGGTAGGAAAAGCGGGTTGAGTTCCGGATCGGTATTCTCTAAATCATTCAAGAAATAGGCAGCCTCTTCCTTGTCATTAAGAACAAAAACATGGTTTTCTTTGGTAGCGCGGATGAGCGATTGCGCCAACAGCGATCCTCCCGAACCTACAATACCGTGCAGGCCTATGTGCACCCTACCCGATTGCAGCTTGCGCAAAAGCAACTCGGCTTTGGGATGTAAAATGAATTTTCCTAAAAGATCGTTTACCTGCATCTACCCTTTTGCAGCTTAGTTTTTCTTTGGTTTCTAGGGAACCACTATGGCGTTTCCTTTTAGCTAGCTTCCACGGCCTTTAATGCATCCAAAGCTTCCTGTACCAGCTGCTCCGAGCCAATAAAAAGCGGTACCCGCTGGTGCAATTCGGTAGGCTGGATATTCATAATGCGTTGGGTTCCATTGCTCGCCAATCCGCCCGCTTGCTCAATAACAAACGCCAACGGATTCGCTTCGTACAACAAACGCAATTTTCCGTTGGGGGTTTTGCCCGTTCCTGGATAGATATAAATGCCGCCCTTAAGTAAGTTTCTATGAAAATCGGCAACCAAAGAGCCAATGTAGCGCGCGCTCATGGGCTTGCCCGTGCTGTTTTTGGTTGTTTTACAGTTATGCAAGTATTGCTGTAAGGCTGGATTCATATCCAGCAAATTCCCCTCGTTGATCGAGAAAATCTTACCGCCTTGGGGAGCAGAGAGCTGGGCATGTGACAAGCAGAACAAGCCCAAACCGGGATCTAGCGTAAAGGCATTCACTCCATGCCCCGAGGTAAACACCAACATGGTAGAGGAACCGTACAACACATATCCAGCCAATACTTGTGCTGAACCGGGCTGCAAGAAGTCGGCTTCGGTAACGGGCGCCCCCTTGGGACTTACTCTGCGAAAAACCGAGAAAATGGTACCAATAGAAACGTTGACGTCTATGTTGGACGATCCATCCAGCGGATCCATCAATACGATGTATTCTCCGTTGGGATTGAGGTCGGCATCGGCCCCTAAAAAATGGTCGTCTTCCTCGCTACCAATGCCGCAAATAAGACCTTGCGAACGCATGGCATCGATAAAGCAGTTATTGGCGTGCACATCGAGCTTTTGCTGGTCTTCGCCTTGCACGTTGGTATTTCCCGCTGCGCCAAGTATGTGGGCATTTAAGCCTGCGCGGTTTACATCACTGTGCACTTGCTTGGCGGCTTGCTCTATGGCCGTCATCAATTGCAGTGCATCGCTGGTGCTGTAGGGAAAATGGTTGGGGTTGGCTACCAGAAACTCCGATAGCGTGCTTACTTTTGCCATGCCAAAAATTTCCACAAAAGTAGTAAAAGCCATGGGGGAAACCGCAAGCCCAATATACGTACGCAAAGGTACAGCTAAGGACATGCCAGCCGTGCACGCCTTGGTACAAGAACTAGCCGATTACGAAAAGGAACCTCAAGCCGTTAGCACCACCGCAGAAACCTTTGTGGCCGATGGGTTTGGAGAAACACCCTGGTTCTCTTGCTTTGTAGCAGAGCACCCGAGCGATGGCATCGTTGGTTTTGCATTGTATTTTAACAAGTACTCTACCTGGAAAGGCCGCGCACTGTACCTGGAAGATTTGTACGTACAGGAAAAGTACCGCCAACATGGAATTGGCACTCTGTTATTTAAAGCATTGGTTGCCGAAGCCAAAGTCCGCCAATGCCAGCGCATGGAATGGCAGGTGCTAGACTGGAATGCACCCGCCATACGCTTCTACGAAAAGCTAGGAGCCGATTTGGATGCTACATGGATTAACGGCAAACTTTTTCCAGCCGATTTTGATAGACTGCTGGCTCAGTAAAAGTTACTTAACTAAGGCAACCCTCATGCAAAAGCGCGCTTAAAATGTACTTTTGCTCAACACAGGATTTCTATGCGAGTATATAAGTTTGGTGGGGCATCGGTACAAGATGCAGCGGGTGTGAGCAATCTGGCACAGATTGTGGCACAAGCGCAAGATCAACCTTTGGTGGTAGTAATATCTGCCATGGGCAAAACCACCAACGCCTTAGAAAAAGTGTGGCAATCTTGGTTGGATGGCGATGTTAGCAGCGCTCTCAAAGCCATTGAAACCGTTAAAAATCAGCACCACCTCATTGTGCGTGAGGCTTTTTTGGGCTTAGCCTGCGAAACGGTTATCAACGACATCAACCAGTACTTCAATGCGCTAGAAGCACTGGTAAAAAACGACCCTAGCGACAATCCCAACTTTGATTATGACCGCGTGGTAAGCACCGGAGAAATGGTTTCTACACGCATTGTAGCGCAGTATTTAGACTACAAAAAAATGCCTTGCACGTGGCTGGATTCTGCCCGCATCATTAAAACCAACAGCCGCTACCGCAGTGCCACCATAGACTGGCAACGTACGGTAACAAAATGCCAGCAACGCATCCAACCCAAAGCTGGTGAAATTGTGGTCACCCAAGGTTTTTTAGGAGCCAATGCCGAGGGACAACGCACCACCCTGGGCCGAGAAGGATCTGATTTTTCGGGAGCCATTCTGGCCTATGCCCTCGATGCAAATTCCTTAACCATTTGGAAAGACGTGGCGGGATTGTTGAATGCCGATCCACGTATATTTCAGGATACCCAAAAGCTAGAAGAAATTAGTTACCGAGAGGCCTTGGAGCTCAGTTACTACGGAGCATCGGTTATCCACCCTAAAACCATAAAACCCCTTCAAAACAAAAACATCCCGCTGTACATTAAGCCCTTTAATGCACCTCATGAGGCAGGCACCACGGTGCACCACAAAGACACCTACGATGCCGATATTCCCTCCTACATAATAAAACCCAAACAGCGCTTGGTGTCTATAACCCCGCGCGACTTTTCTTTTGTGGTTGAGGAAAACCTGATGCACTTGTTTGGAGCCTTTAACCAACACGGCATTACGGCCAATTTGATGCAGAATTCGGCCATTAGTTTTTCTATTTGCGTGGATGAAGAAGCCGATTTGCGCGGGTTGATCAATGATTTATCGGACCGCTACGAGGTGCGCTACAACGAACAAGTAAGCCTTACTACCATAAGGCACTATAACGATACGGTTATCGACCAACTTACAACCGGTAAAAAAATCCTTCTGGAACAACGCACCCGGAACACCGTGCGCTTTGTTTGTGGGTAAATTCTATATACGATGGCTGTTTCTCCCAGGCATATCTACTGGTTTGCGCACTACAACCTGCTTGGCCCCTGCACTCGGTATCGCGGTAAATACTTACTGGAGCAGCTTGCCAAAGATTACAACCTAAGTTACCAGTTCGTTTACCCGACCTACCGCGGAAAGCCGTTGTACCGATTTGTTACCGTTTATTTAAGTGCGCTGCTGTTTCGCAAAAAACATGCGGTAATCGTTTTTCAGAAAACCTACACCACGGGGTTATATGCAGCCTTGCTACGGTTGCTCTTACATCTGCGCCCCACCAATACGTACTACGATATTGACGATGCTTACTACGTTAAATTTCCACCGCAGACCATACATTACTTTCTAAAGCATGCCGCTACCATTATTACCGGAAGTACCTGTCTTTCGCAATATGCTACTCGTATTTCTGGAGTTCCGCAAAAAGTGCACACCTTGCCCTCACCCATTTTAAAGCAAACGCAAACATCCTGCGCTGATAAGCACCCCTTTACCATAGGTTGGGCTGGTTTTTACAACCACCACCGAGACAGTTTGCTGCAGTTGCTATTTCCTGCCATCAAACAAATACACTTTAGGTGTCGGTTAGTACTGCTAGGTGTGGTAAAAGCCGAACATTTTAGAGAGATCTCGGAGTATTTTTCAGCTGCAAATCAGGTAGAAGTGCTCACACCAGAAGACATCGATTGGCTTAACGAAACCGAGTTTTACCGTTGGGTACGTAGCTTTGATGTTGGCGTTTCGCCTTTGCTAGATTCGGAAATGAACCGTGCTAAATCTGCCTTTAAACTAAAACAATACCTATGTTGCGGAGTACCCGTAATTGGTTCTGATACGGGAGAGAACGCATCCATCATTCAGCCGAACACCAATGGATATATAGCCAATGACAGTGCTAGCTTTCTAAGGCACATTAACACCATACATCAGTTAGGTCCCGTGGAAAAACAAGCCATACAGCAAGCGGCAATACAATCGGTGCAGCCCTTTGAAATGGAAAACTACGCTCGAGATTTCTTAAACCTTGTTCAGAATACCATGAAACCGTAGTAAGGTTAAAGTGCCATAATCTTCTCCAAAAGCGCATCGGCCATTTTTTGGTTGGATTCATGACTCCACCCGGCAATGTGCGGAGTAATAATCACTCTCGGATCTGTGGCTAGTTGTTGAATTACGGCATCTTGTTCTGCTGTTTCGAAGGAGCTTTTTTCGCGATCCAATACATCGAGGCAAGCGCCCAAAACCTTACCGTTTTCTAGTCCTTTTTGCACGGCTTCGCTTACCACGTGTTGCCCTCTTGCGGTATTAATAAGGTAAAACGGCTTAGCCATATTTTGGATGAACTGGGTATCCACAAACTGCAGGGTCTCCTCGCTCAGCGGTAGGTGAAGCGACACCACATCGGCCGTGCCCATGAGCTCTTCCAGGCACACCTGACGTACGCCCGCATCCGTTACTTTTATGTATTTGTCGTAAACGAGCACCTCACAACCAAAGGCTTTTACCCGGTCTGCAAATGCTTTGCCCATGTAGCCGTAGCCAATAATGCCCACGGTTTTGCTTTCGAGTTCGGTACCGCGATTTTCTTCGCGCAACCACTTTCCTTCCGCTACCTCTTTAGACGAAATAATAACCCGGTGCAGTAGAGCCAACAACATACCCAAGGCCTGCTCGGCCACAGCCGTTTGGTTGCCCTCGGGTGCACGCAAACAGCGAATGCCGTTGGCTTCGGCATAGGCAACATCTATGTTCTCCATCCCCGCACCAAAGCGCGCTATAAATTTCAGCTGCGAGAAGCTTGAAATAAACTCACGATGTATTGGAAAGCGACTTCTAACCACTAAGCCATGGGCATTACCGTATTCCTTCTGAATTTGCTCAGCCGACATCAACTCTGCTTGCACACATTGGAAACCACCTTGTGTAAGACGTTCTGCCAAACTTGCATGCACAACATCTATAAAAACGATGGTTTTTCTGCTACTGCTCATGATCCTGTTTGAGTTCTGTTAGTCTGGTCAGTAATTTTAAACCGTCAGCAATTATACGTATGTTAAACATTGCGCTTAGCTACCGTAAATTGCCTTACTTTGCAAGTCTACCACAACGAACCAAACCAACATGAAATACCGAGGCATAGCTATCGTAGATGATGATAATTTATTTCGGCATATCCTAAAGGCTCAAATTTCAAAATTACAGGCCTCGGAAGACGTTGTGTTATTCGAAAATGGGGACCAAGCTATTCGACATCTCAGGAGTGCTATAGAAGATCCCGAGCTCTTTTTTCCAAAGACTATATTCCTGGACATTAATATGCCGGTAATGAATGGTTGGGAATTCTTAGATGCTTTTCGCGAGCTCAAAGGCCAATTGGCAGAGGAGATCACCATTTTTATTGTTACCTCATCCGTAAACGAGGAAGATCAGCAAAAAGCGAAGGAGTACAGCGAGGTGAGTAAATATGTGGTTAAACCGATCACCTCCGCTATCTTAAAAGAAATTATTGCTGAGTTTCCGCAAGTAATGGGCTAGATACCGTAAATAGCCTTGGCTATCATGAAATAGATGATAAGCCCCAGTATATCATTTACCGTAGTAATAAAAGGTCCTGTGGCCAGGGCTGGATCTATCTTAGCATAGTTCAGCATGAGCGGGATAAACGTGCCAAACAAACTGGCAATCACAATAACGCTAAACAGCGATAAGGAAACGGTATAGGCCAAATCTGGGTTGGGATTTGCCAACAAGCTATAGCCAAGTAGTAATACGCTGCATATGGCGGCATTTACAAAAGCCACTTTCAACTCTTTTAGCAACCTGGCGAAAACTCCTCCAATTTGTACATCGCGGTTAGCCAAGCCTTGCACCACAATCGCTGAGGATTGCACACCCACATTTCCACCCATCGCGCCAATAAGTGGTATAAAAAAGGCCAAAATGGGGTTGATGGTTAACTGATCTTCGTAAATACCAATAACCTGCGATACGATAATCCCCCCGGCCAAACCTATGAGCAACCAAGGAATACGGGCCCGGGTTACTTGCCAAACTTTATCGCTGCTTTCTACATTCTCCGATAAACCCGATGCAAGGTTGTAATCTTCGGCAGCCTCATCCGATATCACATCAACTACGTCATCAATGGTAATACGCCCTAACAACTGCATATGCTCGTCTACCACTGGCAACACGACCAAATCGTATTTTTTCATGATTTGCACCACTTCCTCGCCCGGAGTATCTCCGTACACGTAGTGCAACTGATCTTTGTTATAGATATCGGCAATTTGGGCCTTTAACGATGCGCTAAAAAGCATTTTCTTTAACGACAAGGTACCCATAAGTTGGTTCTTGTCGTTTACTACGTAAATGTTGTAAATCTCATCTACCTCCTCGGCCTGTTTGCGCATTTCGCGCACGGCAAAAGTAATTTCCCAGTCCATAGAAACCTTAATAAGCTCTTTGGCCATCAAGCCTCCGGCGCTGTCCTCATCGTAGGTAAGCAAGTCTACAAGATCGCTGGCCTGCTCAGCATCTTCAAGCAAAGACAGCACTTCTTCCTTTTTCTGGTCGGGAAGCTCCGCCAGTACATCGGCTGCATCATCGGAATTAATGTGCTCGCCAACAATCTGGGCAATTTCTTTGGAGGTTCGCTGGGCAACCAACTTATCGCGTATGGGTTCATCCAACTCAATAAGCACTTCGGCTGCCACTTCATTGGCCAATACTTTAAGGATGTAGTCGGCCTCTTTAAAGGGAAGTTTTTCTAAAATTTCGGCTAAATCGGCAGGATGTTGCTCTTGAAATGTGGCTTCGAGAAAACTGTCGTTTCCTGCATCTATTGCTGCACTTATATCATCTAACAGATGCTTGTTTATTTCCAAAGCCATAGGCACAGATTTACGGGAGGCTAAGGTAATAAACCGAAGTGTTTAGCCCGTGGGAAAAACGTGATTGGTCAGCTCCACAAAATCGGCTACGCTAAGTTGCTCGGGCCGCTGGGTCAAAAAGGGGTGTTCTTCCACTGCAACCCCTAAGCTTTTTAGTCCGTTGCGTATGGTTTTTCTGCGTTGATTAAAAGTTGCTTTTACCACCTGTTTAAAACGCAGGGGGTCGCACTGCAGCTCCGTGTTTTTACGGACCATTTTTATAACTCCCGACTTCACTTTTGGGGGTGGAACAAACACGTGTTCCGGCACCGTAAATAAATAGTCGCACGTATAGTAGGCTTGGCTTAAAACGGAAATTACCCCGTAGGTTTTGCTGCCTGGGGCTGCACATATTCGCTCGGCTAGTTCTTTTTGAAACATCCCTACCAGTTGAGGCACGTGCGCTTTCATATCCAGCATTTTAAATACGATTTGACTGGATATGTTGTAGGGAAAATTTCCAACCACAGCAAACTGGCCACCAATCCAGGAAGCCCAGTCGCCATCTAAAAAGCTTACATCCTTTAAGGTAAATTGGTTGGGGTAATGCTCATGCAGATATTGCACAGAATCGCGATCTATTTCTGAAAGCCACAGGTCTTGCGGCAGGGAAACCAGATGCTGTGTAAGTGCCCCCGTTCCTGGGCCTACCTCTAACAACACTGGCTGCAAGCTAGTATCTACCGCTTTTGCAATGTTGTAGGCCACCTCAGGATCCTTTAAGAAGTGCTGCCCCAGATGCTTTTTAGCTCTAACCATGGTACTGTTCTACCACGTTGAGCAAGGTTCTAAACGCTGCAAATTTTCCTTCGAACTTTTGGGTGTGGTCTTTCTGTAAAGCAGCTGCATGCTCTTTTTGGTACCGATCTAAATCTTCTTGCGATTTGGCCAAATACTGTATGGAGTAGGTTTCTCCACCTTGATCATGGTCTACCATAACCTTGCTAAATCTACTCTCCACAAAACACGCTGTAGCCATTACATCGGGTATGTGTACCTCGCGCATCCACTGCACCCAATCTTGGTGCACCTCGTAATCTATATTCACGGTAACGTTGTAAATCAGCATAGGCTATCCTTCAAAGTAAACATCGCCACGCAGGCGTCTAAATTTCTTCCGAGACTCGATTATAAATAGGCTTCCTGGGTAATCTTGCAGCAACCTCTGATACAGTTCGGCTGCCTTATCGCGGTCATCCAGCTGGTTTAAGTATAACTCCGCCAATAAATACAAGGCATTGTCTCCCATTAAATCAAATGGGTAGGTTGTAATGATTTCTTCCAGGTAGGAAGCCGCTGCAGCGAAGCGTTTCTGCTTCATTGCCATTTTGTAGCGCACCATCAACACCTCATCGGCTAAAGAGTGGGCAGGATATTTGGAGTTTAGCTCCGTGAACAAGCTATCCGCTTCTTCATACTTGTTTTGAACCACAGCCAAGTCGGCTGCCGCATATAGCTCGAGTGGCTCCGTTACGGTATCCAGGTTAAAATTGTTGCTGATGAGTAGCGACAATTCCATAGCATCGTTACTTATGAGCTCCGAAGTAGCCGACTTTAGCACATCAAGCTGGGCCTGTGCCCACTCAAAATCCCCGGTGTAAAAGGCAATCTTAGCATTTCTAAATTTAGCTTCTGCACCCAGTTCGTCCTCCTTAAATTTTTTATCTACCTGACCGTAAAGCAGTGCCGCCTCCCAAATGTCGCCCGCTATCAGTTTGATATCTGCGAGGTTTAGTTTGGCCAAGGCAACAATCTTGTCATAGACATTGGGCATTTCAATAACCTCTTGCAACAACTGCTTGGCCGCTTGGATGCCTGCTCCAAATTTTAAGGTAAAATCCGCATAATCGATGAGCAAAGAAGCGGTACTTACATTTTTGCCCATGCTGTTAATCGCCTCATCAAAGGCATTCATCACCTTGGCAATATCCTCTTGACTCGGTGTGGGCATTTGCGACAACTCCAGGTAAGCCATTTTGGCTTTTTGCGTATACACCTGCCCAATTAGGTCAGTCTCTTTATATTGATTCTGCAAATAATCGTAAGCTCTGTAGGCGGCACCATACTCTTGGTTTCGGGCAGCCAACTGGGCAAACTGCAGTACGCGTGTTCCATTTTCTTCGAAACGCAGGTCCAGCGCTCTTACCTGCGCCAAAGCGGGAGCAAACTCTCTACGCTGATAATAAAACCAGATAAGCAGTTCCGCCTGGCTTTTGCTTTCAGGATTTTCTTGCACCGCGGTTAGCAGCTCGTTTCGCAGCAGGGTGGCCTGGTCATCATCATCCACAAAATCGAGGTAGCGGATCAAGGCCGATTCCACCGAGTTTAAGTAGGCTGGATTTTCTCTTACCAAAGAAATATAAGAACGCACCATGCGCTGTGTTTGCCCTTGCACACCATACAAATTGGCGAGTTCCAAATTGTAACCATAGCCATTATTGCTATTGGCTTTTGCATACTCGTAGAGTTGTTGGGCTTGCTCGTACATGGCAGCATTTTCCAATTTCCTGCCTATACTGCTCACTGAGCCGCGGTTGGTAGGAAGATTTTCCATGCCTTTTTCCAGATAGCGCTGCATTTTACGCTCGTCTCCTTGGCGCTGATACAGCAAAGCCAAATCGAAGTATCCTTCCGTAAAATTGTCTTCTTTGCGCAGGTATTCTTTTACCAAATCAATGGCATCATCTACCGCATCGGTTTGTTTGTAGCAACTGAGTAAACGGGTGTAGTAAAACCGGCCGGGTTGTTGGTCGTACAGTTTCTCGAAATACAAAATAGCTTTTTCGTACTCTTTGTTTTTGTAATAGTACTCGGCAAACTCCCTATCGCTCTGCTGAGAAAACCCCACCAGGCTAGCAGCTAAAAGCACAATTAAACATACAATACGATACAGCATAAGCCTGACTCTAGCGCTTATTTATACGGTTGAAGTAGTAACTATATTGCGGATGCAACAATTGGTAGCGCGCCATTAAAACCTCATTGCCATCTACCAGATTTTTGGTAGACAATTTGAGGATGCCGAGCGCCTTTTCTTCCTGCGATAAATAAAGCAACACACTATCTATGGGTAACGCTTTATTCTGAATATCGGTTTGCAAATTGGCCAACTGATTTTCCGAATATTGCATTTCTTCTTGCAAGATCTGTGCTTTCTTAGACAATTGCCTCGCTGGAGCTGCTAAAGATTTGTAATTGGTTAAGTACTCTGCTTCTTCCTTTTCTAGAATCCAGGTATTGCGGATGGCCAATTCTTCAAGCGTATCAATGGCTAACTCCACCGATGCGTGTATTTCTGCCAATTTAGTCGTATCAATCTGCTGGAGTTGTTTTTGGTAGGATTCCAGCTGCTTTTCGCATTGCAATATGCGCTTACTAGCCTTTTCATACCTGGGGTTAGAACATGCCGCTAAGGCTAATGCCGCAAGCATTAGCAGGAAACGTGATTTGCTATGTCGTTTAAATACGATCAAATCCTAGGTACTTATGCAATGCTTCAGGCATAGCTATACCTTGCTCATCTTGGTGGTTCTCCAGCAATGCAGCCACAATTCTAGGCAAGGCCAATGCACTACCATTTAGGGTGTGCAGTAGGGTGTTTTTACCCTCGATGTTCTTATACCGCAATTTAAGGCGATTTGCTTGAAAGGTCTCAAAATTTGAGACGGAGCTTACCTCCAACCAGCGTTCTTGCGCTGCGGAGTACACTTCAAAGTCGTACGTTAACGCAGATGCGAATCCTAAATCACCCCCGCATAGGCGCAAAATTCTGTACTGCAGCCCCAGCTTTTCTAGCAACCGCGCTACGTGGTTTTTCATGTCTTCTAGTGCGGAAGCAGAATTCTCTGGTAACTCCACGCGTACAATTTCCACCTTGTCAAATTGGTGCAATCGATTTAAACCGCGAACATCTTTACCGTATGAGCCCGCTTCCCTTCTAAAGCAAGGGGTATATCCGCAAATTTTTATGGGAAGCGCATCGGTGTCTTTGATAAGCGCATCACGGTATAAATTGGTTAGCGGTACTTCTGCGGTTGGAATTAAATACAGATTGTCTTCGGTAATGTGGTACATCTGCCCTTCTTTGTCTGGTAACTGCCCTGTACCGTAGCCAGAAGCTTCGTTTACCACATGGGGTGGAATAATTTCTTCGTAACCGGCACCATGAGCTTCATCCAGGAAAAACTGAATTAAACCCCGCTGCAAACGCGCCCCTTTTCCTTTATAAATTGGGAAACCTGCACCTGTTACTTTTACACCCAACTCAAAGTCTATAAGCCCATATGCATCGGCTAACTCCCAATGAGGTTTGGCATTGCTTATTGCTGCATTTTTTAAGTCGCTCTCGAATACAGTGATATTCTCAGCCTCCGAATTTCCTGTAGGTACACTTTCGTGGGGTACATTAGGTATTTGCAGCAACGCATTTCGCAAGTCGCCTTCCGCCTGATCTGCTTGCGCTTTTAACCCGTTCAAAGATTCCTTTAAATCGGCTACTTTGGCTTTAGAAGCTTCTGCTTCTGCCGCTTGCCCGTTTTTAAAAAGTGATCCAATTTCCTTGGATAGCGATTTTATCTGAGCCTGAATTTGATCGGTTTGAGCCTGTGTGTTTTTGCGCGCATCATCGGCTGTTATCACGGCATCGAGTAGTGCCGCTCCATCCGTTATGCCGCGCTTAGCTAAAGCGGCCGCTAGTTGATCTTTATCTTGACGTATGCGTTGTACTTCTAACATGGGTGCTGTAAATATAGTAGGGCATAAAAAAAGCCCCACGAAAATAGTGGAGCTTTTACAATGATAAAATTTCGTTGCTAGTTTTCTGCAGGAGCTACAGAAACAAGCGACTTGTTATCTCTTGTTTTTCTGAAAACAACAGTTCCTGTTTCCAAAGCAAACAATGTGTGGTCTTTACCCATACCTACGTTTTCGCCTGGATGGTGCTGTGTACCACGTTGTCTAACAATAATGTTTCCGGCTTTAGCTGCTTGCCCACCGAATATTTTTACGCCTAAGCGTTTACTTTCTGATTCTCTACCGTTCTTAGAACTACCTACCCCTTTCTTGTGAGCCATGATCTAAAAATTTTTATGCGTTAATACCAGTAACTTTAATTTGACTTAGCGCCTGGCGGTGACCGTTTTTAACACGGTATCCTTTTCTGCGCTTCTTTTTGAAGACGATTACCTTATCGCCTTTCAAATGTTGCACTACTTCAACGGTAACCGAAGCACCGTCTACTTTGGGAGCGCCAATGGTAGTTTTACCATCATTGTCCACCAATAGCACATTATCGAAGCTTAATGTATCTCCTTCTTTTCCTTCCAGTCTGTTTACAAACAACTCCTGGTCCTGCTCCACTTTAAGCTGCTGTCCAGCAATATCAACAATAGCGTACATGATCTTCCTTTTTAAGGGAGGGCAAAGATAGATAAAAAATAAACTCTCTCAAGTTTTTTTTGTGCGCACTAAATAAACCCCTGAAATTATTAACAAAGCAAACAATCCATCCAGCCAAGAAAACACCTCTCCATCCCACACACCCCAAAAAACAGCTACAATAGGAATGAGATAGGTTACAGAGGAAGCGGTTAAAGCCGAAGTTGCTCGTATAACATAATTAAACAGGATGACTGCCAAAGCCGTACCCACTATGCCCAGTATGGCTATAAAACCAAATGCACTCCAACCCGAGGGATGATGCGCGATTACTTGCGGCACACCGAGAAGTAATGATCCTGCCAAGAACAAAGGCAGCTGCATAACAAAGCTAATAGCCGTTATTTGAACGGGCCGCAATTCTTGCAGATAGGTTTTTATTACGTTTACGCTAGTGGCATACCCGAGACAAGCAGCTACAACAAAGAGGCTGTACCCGCCCACATCGGAAAAGGAAAAATTAAAATTAGACTGGGATAGGATAAGCCCCGCTGCTCCAACCAGACCCACGGTAACTCCCAAATACTTTAGCACCGTGCCTTTTACATTGAAGAATAGCGCACCAAGAATTAGGGTAAAAAAGGGTGTAAGCGAATTGAGCACTCCCGAAAGCGCGCTATTTATTTGTGTTTGCGCCACAGCAAAACAAATCGCTGGAATTCCATTTCCAACAAACCCAGCGACAAACAAAGGCCACGCATTGCTGCGCTTAACCACGCTACGATGTTTCAATGCAAAAGGGAGCAAAGTCAATGCAGCCAGCGTTATCCGTAGAAAGCCTACTTGCAAACCAGAGAATATAGGATCTCCGGATGCATCGAATAGACCGCGCTTCATCAATATAAAGGAGCTCCCCCAAACCAAAGCCAGTAAACCCAGCCGCGAAATAATCCAACCGTAGCTCTTCAAGAGTAAAAATTGTTAAGCGCTTAATTGCCGGCAAATATTGTTTTATTTTTGCTGAAATGATGAAGCACATGCGTACCATATCCCTAATCTTTTGCGTGTCTTTGATTGCTGCCTGTAGCAGTAACCCAGAAACAGCAAAACAAACAGAAGAGAACGATGTAGCGGTAAAATACAGCTACGTAGAAGGCGAACAGAAAGGAAGCAAAGCCAAATTGGCGGTAAATGGCATGGCTTGCGAAATTATGTGTGGCGGCCTTATAAAGAAGAGCTTGAAAAGCTTAGATGGTGTAGCTACTGCAGATGTATCTTTCAATCCCGAAGACAAGTCGGGTATGGCAGAGGTAGATTTTGATGACCAGCGTATTACCGAGAAAGAATTAGTAGCAGCCATAGAAAAACTCAACGATGGCCAGTATAAGGTGAAAGCTGTAGAAATAGTGGTTACCGAAACCAGCTACGAAAAACTAGAGAAAGAGACAGGTCTGGATAAAAATCCTGAGCAAATGATGGATAAGCAAATTTCGCTTCCATCGTTGTCACTACCCAATATATTTGACGTGTTGAACGGAGCACTTTTCCAGTAATGGCCGCAACAAAATTGGCAGTAAAGGTTTCTATTGAGGAAACCTTTTTTTTTGCTTAAAAATTCTACCACATGCAGGGCGTTAGAGCTTGGTTAGTTACTGGTTGTATAATGATTGCGGTAATGGTGCTCATTGGTGGCATTACCCGTTTGACGGATTCGGGCTTGAGTATTACCGAATGGGAGGTGGTTAAAGGCACTCTTCCACCATTGACCGAGGAAGCTTGGGAAAACGCCTTTGCTAAATACAAACAAATACCAGAGTACGCCATTCGTCACAGCCATTTTACCATGGCCGATTTTAAGCGCATTTACTTTTGGGAATACTTCCACAGACTATGGGGCCGCCTCATGGGCTTTGTCTTTATTATTCCCTTCGTGTATTTCTGGGTGCGCGGTAAACTTATTCCTATCCTAAAAAAACGCGGCATTGTTATTTTGCTGGGTGGGGGTGCTGTTGGTAGCCTGGGCTGGTTTATGGTAAGCAGTGGTCTGAGCGAAAGACCCGATGTCAGTCACTACCGCTTGGCCATTCACCTCAGTGCCGCCTTCTCCTTATTCTCTTACGTGTATTGGACCTATTTAAAAACTAGCCAACCACGGACTTTGCAAATACCGGTAGCCAGTAAGCTGCTAAAGCGCGCTGCAACAGCAGGACTGGTGTTGTTGGGAATACAAATTATCTATGGCGCTTTTGTGGCTGGAATGGATGCCGGATTGGTGTATAACACATGGCCCAGCATGAACGGAGCATTCCTTCCAGAAAATCTCACTCCCTTCGATAGTGTATGGAAAAACCTCACAGACCATAAAGACGGGGTCCAATTCATCCACCGCAATATGGCCTATTTAGTGGCCGGCATAACCGTTTTTATTGCCTTGCAGCTCAAGAAAGAAGCCATGTATGGAACCACCTGGTTTTGGATGTTGGTTATGGTCACTTTACAGATTGTTCTGGGTATCATTACCTTACTGGGCGGCAAAAGTGGAGACATCTCCGTTTTCTGGGGAACAGCGCACCAGTTTGTAGCCCTGCTGCTGCTTATACAGTACCTCAACATGGCGTTTAAGGTTTGGGGGCACACCATGCTCACTGCATCTGTAAAAAGTTGAAGTTCATCGGGTTTAGCTTAGTTCATAGATTATTTATTTACCTTTGTACAGAATTATACGCTGTATTATGAGAAAGTACTTTTCTGGATTAGCAATGGCTCTAGGAGCGTTTGCTTTTACCGCTTGCGAAGAAACCACCTTTGATGTGTCTCTTCCTTTTGAACACACCATTACAACCGCTGTTGAAATTCCTGCAAACACAGGAGATGTTACCCAAACGGATACTACCACTTTTGATGCAACAGTAGATGAAGATTTAGAAGAGCAACTGAACCAAGTAAAAGATCTAAAGATTAAAGAGGTAGTGGTAAACATCACCAACTTAAATAACACGGACAGCTTGGATCACCTTACGGCTCGTGCAGACGTTAAAATGGCTTTTGGACCACTACTCGACATCGAAGTATTTAATACCGATTTATTTGGTGGCTACGCCACTTTTGCCGAGCTATACGAAGTACTGCCACTGACCTATACAGCGGAAGATTTAGGCGTTTCTTCTATAGATGAATTGCTTGCAACCTTGAAAGCAGGAGACGATGCCACTTTTATCAGTAACTACAGCGCTACCAACGGTACAAACAACACCTACAGCTTTGATGCGGTGATTACCGTAAAATTTGATGCCACCGCTGAACTCGCTAGCGAAGAAGAGTAAACGATTAATGAATCATATCGAAGAAGCCTCGTTGGATCACCAGCGAGGCTTTTTAGTTTTTGGGCACAATAGAGCGCGATGCCCAAACCGCTAAAAGCGAAGCAAAAACGGCAATACCACCTACCCAAGCAAAGTTTTCGAGCTCTTTCGTTACGCTATTTTCCACCACAACTACACCTGCAATTAGGCTAGATATCCCAGCACCTATTTGCTGCACTGAACTTGTAATGTTCATGAAACTCCCCCTATTTTCCCTTTTTACCACACTGGTAATTAAGGTTTGTGCTGGAATATACCTTCCGCCCGAGGTAACAAAAAACAAAGTGGTTACTATAAGCGCATACCCAATGGGCAATCGAGGAAAATTAGTGATCAAGACAATAGGCAACAGGTTGATGAGGGCAAAAATAAAATAGGTCTTCCGGTGGCCTATCCGGTCTGCCAAACGCCCAATGCGCGGAGAAGTAAAAATAGTAATAGCGCCCCCTAGCAAATAAATAAGCGTAATTTCTGTTCCTTCAAAACCCACGTTTCGCTCCATATACGGAGCAATAAAAGGTATCACTGTAAACTGGCCTAGCATTAACAGTATCATAAAAAGCAAGGCCCGCAACTGGTTGGGATCTTTAGTAATGTTCGTAATAACCCGCAAACGCCTGCCCGCAGGAATAGCCCCTTCCAGGTGCGCCCTCATTTCAGGTACCCAGCGGTATAAGGCTATGCTAATAAATACACCAAACACAGCCAGCAAATAAAATGGAGCATGCCAATCGGATTGCTCCGCGAGGTAATATCCAAAGGGAACCCCAAATACTGAAGCGGCAGAAAAAGATGCCATTACAAAACCCATAGCCGAGGATCTACGCTCCAAGGGAATGACATCGCCAATAATGGTTAGCACCATGGCCCCAGCAACACCACCAAAGGCACCCGTGAAAATTCTCGCAATGACCAGAAACTCGTAATTGGGTGCCATAGCACAGCAGAACGTGCCCACAGTAAAGCCTACATAAAGGAAAAAAAGCGCTTTTTTACGATCGAACTTATCGATAAAAAAGGCCGATAAAAAGCCACTAGCCCCTGCACTAAAGGTGTAAGCAGAAACAATAAGGCTAAATTGCGCTGGAGTTATGGTAAACGCCTCCATCAATCGATCTCCCAACGGCATCATGATCATAAAATCCATGATGTGGGTAAACTGTATGGCGGCCAAAACCCACAACAAGCCTTTTTCAGATTGTTTCATAAAAAGAAAACCAAGCAGCAAAGGTAGGCCCTAAGGCTTTACCCGCACTTTATTTTTTATGAGAGAAACACTGCAAGAAATACTCCAGACCAGCAAAGAAGCATTAACCAGCGCAGGTTTCCGCGAGTGGCTTTCTACCAGCAACCGCGCGGCCGTTAACAAAGTTTTACTGGCAGGAAAACCAGTACACGGAGTACCTGCAACCGTGGCTGTACACCAATGGACGGCCATGCAAAAGCTCCGTAAAAAAGCTCCCGAACTCACAGAGCAGCCCGGCATCCTATTTCCCCCTAATTTCTTCTTAGAACAAACCTCTAGCCAACAGAGCTGTATCGCCAAAGGTCAACTACTAGCACAGTTACAAGCAAAATCAATCATTGATATCACGGGTGGATTTGGTCTGGATGCAATATTTCTATCCAAACAGGTGCAATACACGCATGTAGAACACCAAGAGTACCTACAGCAAATAGCCAAACAAAACTTCGAAACGCTAAATCTGCCCATTACATCAGTACCAGACGATGGCTTAACGTACCTTGCTATGCATGCTGGGGAAACCGATTGGGTATATGCCGATCCGCAACGTAGAGACAGCTCCAACCAGCGCTCCTTTCATCTAGAAGATCACCAGCCGCTACCTTCTGAAGTTATTGCTGCGGCACAAAAAAAATCGGTAGCAGGAATTCTGTTCAAACTATCGCCCATGGTAGATTTGGGGCTTTTGCTTAAGCAAGATATACCCCATTACCACAAAGCAGTTGTTGTTATTGAGGTCAAACAAGAGGTAAAAGAGATCGTGTGGATTCTCTCTAAAAACCCCTTAGGTTTCACCTTGCAATACGTACACGTTGATGGTAAGAACCAGACGCATGCTGTAGACCACCCCAACTTTCCTCCCAAAAAAGACCCCCTCCAAAAAACCGAGAATTTACCCGAGTACCTCTATGTGCCCAACCCGGGCTTGGTAAAAAGCGGCTTAACGGATACACTCGCAGCAGAATTGGGTTTGAATAGTGTAGACGACCCTCTCAAGCTCTTTGGTGGCAAGGATATAGAAACTCCGTTTTACCGACAATTTCGCGCCGTAAGCCCTGTTCCAACCAATACCAGCGCTTTAAAAAAGGCATTGCAAGGAAAGCACTATCATATTATCTCATTACACCCAAAGATTAAGCCCGAAGTGCTTGCTCAAAAGCTCAAGCTCGTTCCCAAAGGCAACCTGTACCTTATTTTTTGGATGGATGCAGGAAAAAGCGCAGGCTACTTGGCAGAACGCACTCCTAACGCCAGCGAAACGTTGTGAGCAAGTGGTCTAAGTCATGCATCACGTATTGCTGCACTGGACGCAGCGAATCTGCATTGGGTTGTGCTCTAAAGTATAAGGCTCCTCGGAGAAAATGGTCGGTACTGTCTGTGACGCAAAATTGATATGCTGAAGCTACATTGCCCTCTAGCTTGTACTCTAGCACAAACTTATCTAAGCTGTCCACCTGCCAGCTTCGCGTGTTGATGGCACTCGCTTTTACCTCATGCTGGTAAGCCAGGCGATGCATTTCATCTAAGAGATCACGCAAGCTGTTATCCTCGTTTATGGGCAGATAATTCAAGAAAACCTCCCCTTTAAATTCGGGGTACCACAACTTAAAATGGCAGGCATCTGCAGTTCGCTGTAAAGCGGCTTGGGTAGATATTTCGAATTGGTAAGGGCAGTCGGGTTGTGCTAAACGGTAGGCATGCTCTGGAAAATTCATACGAATATACCCGCGCTTTTTGGGCACTGGAGCCTCGGTGCATGCGGTAATCATAAACAGACAAATGATGCTGGCTAAAAAGGGTCTCATCGGTCTATAGTAAGTTTTACGCGTTTTACCTTGCGTTTGTCCGCAGCTTCTACCGTGATAACGCAATTGGCAAACTCTATTTTCTCGTTCTTTAAAGGAATTTTACCCGCCAACTCTACCACAAAACCGGCTATGGTACCGTTGTCACCACTTGCGGCTTCAAACTCTTCTCCGCTTATGTTTAGTATCTTATAAATGTCTACCAGTTGTGTTTTCCCTTCAAAAATGTAGGTGTTGTCATCTACCTTGGAATAGACCAGTTCATCCTCGTCAAACTCATCGGAAATATCACCCACAATTTCCTCTACAACGTCTTCCAGGGTAATTAACCCCAGCGCACCACCGTACTCATCAAGCACAATAGCCATGTGAATTTTACGCTCTTGAAATTCTTTTAACAGATCTACAATTTTCTTGGTATCTGGAATAAAGTAAGGCTGCCTGAGCAACTTGCGCCAATCTACTTCAGGTTCATCAATATGCTGTATGAGATCTTTAATGTAAAGGATACCCAAAATGTCATCGAAGGAGTTGTTGCAAACTGGGATACGGGAGTAACCAGAATCCAAAATCGTCTCGTATAGTTTTTCGTAACCAGTACTTACATCCACGGTTACTGCATCCACCCGCGAGGTCATAATCTGGCGCACTTCAGTGTTACCAAACTTTACAATACCCCGTAATATTCGCTGTTCCTCTTCGTTGGTTTCCTCGTCTTCTGTTAGGTCTAGTGCCTGTTCCAGCTCGCCCACCGAAATGTTATTGGATTTCGCCTTGATTCTACTTTCTAAATAACTCGTGCTACCAACCAATAATTTACTTAATGGGCGAAACACTTTGCATAAGAAAGCGAGCACGGCACCGGTTACTAAAGCAAGCTTTCTCGATTGATGGGATGCAAAAACCTTGGGGATAACTTCACCAAAAATGAGTATGAGCACTGTTACCAGTACCACCTGGAATAAAAAGGCTGCCAGTTCTGTATCAAAACTGAAAAAACCGGTGATAACTACTGTAGATAGCAGAACCACGGCTATATTGATGAAATTATTGGCTATAAGAATAGTAGCCAACAAGGTTTTAGGCATGCTGAGCAACTCCAAAACCCGCTTAGACTTCGGGTCGCTTTCTTGCTTAAGGGTATCAATATCACTAGGTGATAAGGAAAAATAAGCCACCTCAGAACCTGAGATAACGGCAGAACAAAAAAGCAGTAGCACAATGACAAAAAGTGCTACTGCAGTACCTAGGTCTATGCCTTTAAAGCTTATAAATAATGCGGAAAATTCGATCCACGAAGTCCCCAATCAGTGTAATTTAGAATGGAAGGTCATCATCTTTATCTCCGTCTGCGGCTATATCAGCAGAAACCGATTCGTTTGCCATGCTGCCACCACCTGCGGTATTTGAATTTCCTTCCTGATTTCGGTTGCCTAAAATAGTAAAATACTCGGCCTCAACCTCGGTAATGTAGCGGGTCTGACCGTCTTTTTCGTAACTATTGGTACGGAGCTTGCCCTCCACGTAAATCTGAGCCCCCTTTTTTAAGGTATTCTCTGCGCGTTCGGCTAGGTTTCGCCAGCACGTAATGTTGTGCCACTCGGTTCTTTCGTTCCAGTTTCCGTCTTTGGTTTTGTAGTTTTCATTGGTCGCCAAAGAGAACTTGGCAATCTTAGAACCGTTGGAAAGCGCTCTTACCTCGGGGTCTTTTCCCAAATTCCCCACAAGGATTACTTTATTTATTCCTGCCATAACAATAAATATTTAGGATTACCTAATAAATATATCAATTTTTAGTTTCGTTTCTATGTTTTAATCTCAAAATGTTTCAGCTGTTCAAAGATACTAAGCATTAGCTTGGGTTTGGGCAAATCCTCCCACTGCTTTTCGCTTACTTTTAAACAAGTAGCCCCCTCGAGCAGCGAGGGTTCTCCCAACCAAATACTCGCATATATGTGCTGGTGGGATAACTTATGCGGTCTCAACCGAAATGCAAAGGAAACTTTTCCCTCCCATTCCGAAGGCACCCTCTCCGAAGCTAACTCAGCACTGCTTTCCAGCAAAGGCAATTGATACATCTGACTCCAAATATCCCTGGTATCCTTTCTTTGTTGCACATAAAACCCATCCGCATCCGAAATAAGCAGATAATTAAAATAGCGTTTGCGCACCTGCTTGGGCTTTTTCTTCTTCGGACGTAGGCTTGCCTTACCGTCAACAACGGACTGGCAGCTAGACTGGATGGGACACCCCCCGCAGCGTGGAGATTTTGGGGTACAGACCAGGCTCCCCAGTTCCATCAGCGCTTGATTAAAATTTCCTGGTTCCGAGCTGCTAATCCAACTATTGGCCACCCTGTTTATTTCCTTTTGCACTGCACTTTGCTGCACCACGTCATCAATACCTTGATGCCTTGTTACCACCCTAATTACATTGCCGTCTACCACAGCCACCGCCTCGTTAAAAGCTATAGAAGCTATGGCTGCTGCTGTATATGCACCTATTCCAGGTAGCTTCTTCAGCTCCTGAAAAGAATCTGGAAAGAAACCGCCATAGCTTTCTACTACCGTTTTTGCACAGCGATGCAAGTTGCGCGCCCTACTGTAATAGCCCAAACCTTGCCACAACCGTAGCACTTCTTCTTCGGGCGCCGCTGCCAGATCGTGCACGGTTGGATATTGCGATATAAAACGTTGGAAATACGGCATTCCCTGTTGTACCCTCGTCTGCTGAAGAATAACCTCGGATAGCCAAATGGAGTATGGATTTTTGTTTGCACGCCAAGGCAAATCTCTTTTTTGCGCTTCGTACCATTTTAAAAGCCGTTGTGCGAGGCCCTGTGCCATATTTTTTGAGCTATCGGGTTATTTTTATTGTTCTGATTTAAAGCCGCTTAAGGTAAAAAGCGTATCTTCGCACCCCAAAATTAAAAAAGGTAGGGTTTGGAGTCGGAGAGAAAAAGTATGACCAAAGCAGATTTGGTATCTGAGATAGCAGACCAAACTGGAATTGAAAAAATTGTCGTTCAAACAGCCATAGAGGCTTTTATGAACAGCGTAAAAGGATCTTTGGAAGACGGCAAGAATGTGTATTTAAGAGGATTTGGTTCGTTTATTGTTAAAAAAAGAGCGCAAAAAACAGGAAGAAATATAGCCAAGAATACGGCTATTATTATCCCAGAGCACTTTGTTCCCTCCTTTAAGCCGGCAAAAACTTTTGTAGATGCCGTTAAGGAGAAGGTAAAATCATGAACGCAACCGTAACCAAAATAGGGCTCCTACTCGTTTTTGGAGCATTGGGGGTTTTAATTTTCCTTTTGCCAACCAAACCTGGAGTTAGCAACACCACACCTGAAATCAGCACGGAAAACAAGGTAAAAGAAGCTATTGCTTTAGTGCAGTTTGGGGGACAGCCCATGCAGGGAATCCAATTGTTGCGTGAAGTATTGCAGGAGGATCCTAACCAAAAAGATGCGATATACCACTTAGGCGTTTTCTCGGTTCAGTCGCAGCAATGGGGCAAAGGTTTAAACCGCTTTAACCACCTGAAGGAATTGGGTGCCTTTAAAGAATTTGAAGACGCCTATTATTACCATGCATTATGCTACGCTAACGTAGACAGCTTGGAGCAAGCCAACATCATTTTAGATGAGGCTTTATTAACCGTGCAAGACACGGCTTTACAAGAAACTTTACAACAGTTTAAAAATACAATTACTAATCTTTAAAACTTAAGCATTATGCCAAGCGGAAAGAAGAGAAAGAGACACAAGATGGCAACTCACAAGCGTAAGAAAAGACTTCGCAAAAACCGTCACAAGAAGAAGAAATAACCCTTGAGGTTTTCTTTGTTTTACTTATAGTAGCCGGGCATTCTATGTGCCGGCTACGCCTGTTTTAACTTAAACACAAACATTGTGACTTACGATCTTGTCATTGATTCGGGTCACGGTGAAGTTGAAATTGCGCTTTTAAAAGATCAGGTCCTTACTGAGCTACACAGCGAAAAAGGCACGGAAAAATTTACCGTTGGCGACATTTACTTAGGTCGCGTAAAAAAGGTAGTTCCCAGCCTTAATGCTGCATTTGTAGAGGTGGGATATAAAAAAGATGCTTTCCTGCACTACCTAGATCTGGGACAAAAATTCCGTTCCCTCAATTCCTATACCCAAAAAGCGCATAAGGGGAAATTAAACACCCACTTGCTAGACAACTTTACCGAAGAAGAACCGATAGAAAAAGAAGGGAAAATTACCGATGTAGTTTCCTCTGGAGATAACATCTTGGTGCAAATTGCCAAAGAGCCCATCTCCAACAAAGGCCCAAGACTAAGCTGTGAAGTAACCCTGGCAGGTCGCTTCATTGTTTTGGTACCCTTTTCCAACAAAATATCCATTAGCCAAAAAATAAAGGATAGCGATGAGCGCGATAGGCTAAGGCGCCTCATGCAGAGCATTAAGCCCGACAACTTTGGCGTTATCATTAGAACCGTAGCGCAAAAGAAAAAAGTAGCGGAATTAGATGCCGACTTACGCGACCTGGTAGATCGCTGGAAGAAGACTTTTGAAAATCTTAAAGGAGTAAAAGCACCCACCCGCGTGCTGGGCGAAATCAACAAAACTTCGGCCATACTCCGCGATTTACTCAACGCCAACTTCAACAGCATACAGGTAAACGACCCCACGCTGTTTGAAGATATCAAGGGCTACATCCAACGCAAAGCCCCAGAAAAAGAGCGCATTGTAAAGCACTACCGTGGCAACTTGCCCATTTTTGAGCAGTTTGGAGTGCACAAGCAGATAAAAGCGGCTTTTGGAAAAAAGATTATGCTGAAAAGTGGGGCTTACCTCATTATTGAGCATACCGAAGCCATGCACGTAATTGACGTAAACAGTGGTAACCGAAACTCCTCGGAAAACCAGGAGCAAAATGCCCTGGAAACCAACATGGAAACGGCCGAGGAAATTGCCCGTGTGATCCGTTTGCGTGATATGGGCGGCATTATTTGCGTGGATTTTATCGACATGCAAGACCCTGCGCACCAAAAGAAGCTTTTTGAAAAGCTGATAGAGGTAATGCGCGGTGATAAGGCCAAACACCACATCCTTCCTCCCAGTAAATTTGGTGTAGTAGAAATTACACGCCAACGGGTACGCCCAGAGATCGAGATTAACACCTCAGAATCTTGCCCTGTATGTAAAGGAACGGGCGAAATACAGCCTTCGGTGCTGCTAAGTGAGGAAATTGAAACGCAAATGAATTATTTGCTTTCAGAGTACAAGCCCAAGCAGCTCAGGCTACGTGTGCATCCTTACATTGAGGCCTACTTAAAGCGCAACTTATTTAAGTTTCAACGTAAATGGATGCGCCAGTTTAAAATGTGGATTAAAATCATACCCGATACCACCCTACCCTACCTGGTATACAAATTTGAAAATGGTAAAGGAGAGGTGTTGGATTAAACCATTAACCCCACGGGATGCTTAATCCCAAGCAAAAATACACACGAGACGAAGCCTTGCAGCGGGTAAAACAACTTTGCCGGCTGCGAGAGCTTTCGCAACAACAAGCCATAGATAAGTTGCTTAGCTATGGCTTTTCTTTTGCTGCGGCACAAGAAATGTTGGTTCCTTTAGTGCAAGGCAATTTTATCGATGATAGCCGCTTCGCATCGGCCTTTATAAACGACAAGGTAAAACTAGCCCATTGGGGCCGTAACAAAATAAATACCGCACTTAAAAAACACGGTATTTCCTCCAAAACCGCCACGTTTGCCTGGTCGCAATTTTCCAACCAGGCGTACATCACGGCCTTGGAAGCACTCATGGAAAATAAATGGGACCAATACCAACCCCAAAAAAGTTGGGATCAGCGTCAAAAGTTTTTCCGTTTTTTGGCGCAGCGTGGATTTGAATTCCCGCTAATACAAGAGATTTATACAGGCATTATAGAAAAAAGAGCATGTTAACTACAGATCAGATTCAAGAACTAGACGGGCGCCTGGATGCGTTAAGGGGGTACCTTTGACATTGCTGGTAAGCAAGAAAAAATAGCCGAGCAGGAGCAGTATACCCAGGACCCTAACTTTTGGAACGATCCTAAAAATGCGGAACAAACCCTGAAGGATTTAAAAGCCCTCAAAAAATGGGTGAAAGAGTTTGAAGCCGCTAACCAGGCATTGGAGGAGATTAAAATTCTACAAGAGTTTCTGAAAGAAGGCGAGGGCTCTGAAGAAGAAGTAACCCAGAAGGAGCAAGAAGCACTGGAACTGGTGGAAGCGCTAGAGCTAAAGAAAATGCTAAGCGCACCCGAAGATAACCTGGCAGCTGTATTGCAAATTACCGCAGGGGCTGGAGGTACAGAAAGTTGCGATTGGGCCAGTATGCTCATGCGCATGTACACCATGTGGGCCGAAAAAAACGGCTACAAAATAAAAGAGCTCGACTACCAGGATGGCGATGTAGCCGGAGTAAAAACCGTAACGCTGGAAATAGAAGGCGAGTTTGCCTTTGGATACCTAAAAGGCGAAAATGGCGTGCACCGCTTGGTACGCATTTCGCCATTTGATAGCAACGCAAAACGCCATACTTCTTTTGCCTCGGTGTACGTATACCCATTGGCAGACGATAATATAGAGATAGATATAAACCCATCGGACATAGAATGGGAAACTATGCGCTCTGGAGGTGCCGGAGGCCAAAACGTAAACAAAGTAGAAACGGCCGTACGCTTACACCACAAACCCTCTGGCATTATTATTAAAAACCAGGAGAGCCGCTCACAACAAGACAACCGCCAGAAAGCTTTGCAGATGCTAAAGTCACAGCTCTACGAAATAGAACTGCGAAAAAGACGCGAAGCGCAAGACGAAATTGAGGCTGGTAAAATGAAAATAGAGTGGGGCTCGCAGATACGCAACTACGTATTGCACCCCTATAAAATGATTAAAGACGTGAGAACGGGCCAAGAAACATCGAATGTAGACGATGTTTTAAATGGTGCTTTAGACCCATTTCTAAAAGCCTTTTTAATGCATTTTGGATAAAAACAAACGCTATGATTCAAATTTATCACAACCCCCGCTGCAGAAAATCAAGAGAAGCCCTAGCCTTACTGGAAGAAAAAGGTTTGGATTTTGAGGTAGTAAAGTATTTGGATGATACGCCATCCGTTGAAACCTTTAAGAAGGTATTAGCCAAGCTAAACATGCCAGCGAAAGACCTGGTGCGTAAAACGGAAGCCTACTTTAAAGAAAAACTAAAAGGTTTAGAGCTCAATGAGGACGAATGGATCCGTGTAATGTTGGAAAACCCCAAGCTTATTGAGCGCCCCATAGTAATTAAAGACACCAAGGCTGTGGTAGCACGCCCGGCAGATAAAGCTTTGGAAATTCTTTAGCTAAACCTTACTAAACAAAAAGAGCGCCTGAATAGGACGCTCTTTTTTTATGGTTACTTATGCACCACTTGGGTGCCGTAGTATACAAGTACCGTATAATTATTCTGCTGTTACCTCGGTCGGTTGCTCCTCGCTGGGTTTCCCACCCGTAAACTTCTTAAGCATATCAATAGATCCTAGGGTAACCCAGTAAGGCAATGCTATTCCAAATAAAAAGATCAACATCCAAAACGCCATCCCCGCAATTGCTAAAAAGATGTAGAATCCGGCTTCCATGTTCTCCATTCCTTCCATACCTAGACGTGTATTCGTTATTTTCGCCCAAAAGTAACAAATAATCTATTCGAAAACCTTGCTAATTCATGGAATTTAGAACCGAATTCGACACAATAGGACCTGTAGAGGTACCAACCGACAAATATTGGGGCGCACAAACCGAGCGCTCTCGCAACAACTTTAAGATTGGCCCCGAGGCCAGCATGCCCTTAGAAGTAATCTACGGTTTTGCCTATTTAAAGAAAGCTGCAGCGCATGCCAATTCTGAGCTAGGTGTTTTAGATGCAGACAAAAAAGACGGCATTTCTAAAGTATGTGACGAAATTTTAGAGGGAAAACACGACAACCAGTTTCCACTCGTAATCTGGCAAACAGGCTCGGGTACCCAAAGCAACATGAACTGCAATGAGGTGATTGCCAACCGTGCACATGTTATTAATGGAGGAAAGCTAACCGATGAGAAGAAGTGGATCCATCCCAACGATGATGTGAACAAATCGCAGTCTTCTAATGATACCTTTCCTACCGGGATGCACATTGCATGCTACAAAAAGGTGGTAGAACACACCATTCCTGCCGTAGAACGCTTACGCGATGTATTGGCCGACAAAGCCAAGAAGTTTGATGACGTGGTAAAAATTGGCCGTACCCACCTAATGGATGCCACACCGTTAACCGTAGGTCAGGAAATTTCTGGCTTTGTATCGCAGTTAGATCACGGCCTTAGAGCCCTTAAGAATACCCTGCCTCACCTATCGGAGTTGGCTTTGGGAGGAACGGCAGTAGGTACCGGGATAAATACGCCAAAGGGTTACGCTGAGTTGGTAGCTAAAAAAATTGCAGAATTCACCGGCCATCCCTTTGTAACCGCGGAGAACAAATTTGAAGCTTTAGCTGCGCACGATGCCATTGTAGAAACCCACGGTGCATTGAAACAACTGGCGGTATCTCTTATGAAAATTGCCAACGATGTACGTTTATTGGCTTCGGGTCCCCGTTGTGGTATTGGAGAATACACTATTCCCGCCAACGAGCCCGGATCTTCCATTATGCCTGGAAAAGTAAATCCAACCCAAAGCGAGGCCCTTACTATGGTTTGCGCCCAAGTAGTAGGTAACGACGTTGCCGTAACAACGGGTGGCATGAACGGGCACTTTCAACTCAATGTATTTAAGCCTGTGATGGCCTACAATTTATTGCAGTCGGCACAACTGATAGCCGATGGTTGTGAGTCCTTTAATAAAAACTGCGCATCAGGAATTGAGCCCAACGAAGCCAGCATTAAGGACAACCTCAACAACTCATTGATGTTGGTAACTGCGCTAAACACCAAGATTGGTTACGAAAAAGCAGCAAAAATTGCCAAAACCGCGCACCAAAATGGCACAACATTAAAAGAGGAAGCAGTGAACCTGGGCTACCTTTCTGCCGATGAGTTTGACGAATGGGTAGATCCATCTAAGATGATAGGAAGAAACTAGAAGGTACTTCCACATTGCCTTAGCCCATGTGGGCTAATCCACAAAAAAGCCGCCTGTATTGGGCGGCTTTTTTATTACGGTATATACATTGGCCTTTAGCTACTGCGTATTGCTTCTACCGGATCTAAGCGCGAAGCAAAAAATGCGGGTATAATTCCAGAAAGCAAACCAATAATTGCCGAGATACCAATACCCAACACAATATTTTTAACCGTCAGCACTACGGAAACATCAAAAATGGCACTCCCTGCTAGGGTACCTAACCAAATAAGAAAGAGGCCAATAACCCCACCCACCACTGCCAGGAAGGCCGCTTCGAAAAGAAACTGCAGCAGAATAAAATAATTCTTAGCTCCCAGGGCTTTTTGGATTCCAATTAAACTGGTGCGTTCTTTTACCGATACAAACATGATGTTGGCAATACTAAATCCTCCCACCAAAATGGACATGATACCAATGAAAAACCCTGCGGTATTAATGATACCAAAGAGCCCGTCCAATTGGTTGTTTATTACCGAGGATTCGTTGAGGGCAAAATTGTTGTCTTCTTTGGGCCGTATTCTGCGAATGTTGCGCATTATGCCCTCGAGCTCGTCCTTCAGCTGGTCATTAGTAACTCCAGCTGCGGCCTTCACCATAATAGCCCCACCCACATTTCGCAGGTTGGTCATGTTCTTGGCATAATTTACCGGAAGCATGATTTGCTCATCCACACTGTCTCCAAAAATACTGCTGCCTTCTTTTTCAAAGACCCCCACAACAGCCGTTCGCAAACCCGCTATTTTTATTTCCTTATACAGTGCCAATTCTGGGTTACCGAAAAGATTCTCTGCTATGCCGTATCCGATAACACAAATGGGCGCACCCGATCGGAACTCGTTTTGAGTCATAAACCTTCCTGTAAGGATAGACAAGGATTTTACGCGCTCAAAATCTTCGCTTACGGCAACTATAGACACGTTTTCTAACGTGGCACTCTTGTAACTTACCTTTCTAGAGAAATCGCCATTGTAGGCTACCCCAGCAGCAGGGGGGTTATAGGCCAAAACTTTTTTCACCTCATCGGGCTGTGCCTGTGGTCGTTGGTAGTATTTCCACCACTCAAACCCCGGGCCACCACCCCAAGGCCATTTCTGAATAAAAATGACATCGTCTCCCAAAGAGGCTACACCATCGCGCACTCCATCTTCCAAGGAGTCTACCAAGGTAAGCACACTAATAATGGCAAAAATTCCTATAGTAATGCCCAAAAGTGAAAGCAGCGATCGCAGCTTGTTTAACACCAACCCTTGGTATGCAAATACCCAACTTTCCTTAAGCAGCTTCAGCAAAATCATGCCCCAAATATCTGTTTATTCTCTCGAATCGAGTCACCGACCATACCCGATAAAACGCATTCGTAAAAAAATTGTGTAGCAATCGCACGCAAATCCATCTATGTAATTGGCTATTAGCGTTGTAAACAGTAATATTGCACTATTTTTTCTTAAGGTTATTTTCATGGTACAACCCATCCGTTCGGCACTCATTTCAGTTTTCAATAAAGAGGGGCTCGATCCCATCATCGATATTCTTCGCAAACACGATGTGGCCATCTATTCTACAGGTGGAACGCAAAGCTACATTGAGAAAGCAGGTGTGGATGTAATTCCCGTTGAAAGCCTTACGGCATATCCTTCTATTTTGGGAGGAAGAGTAAAAACCCTGCACCCGAAAATTTTTGGAGGTATTTTGGGTAGACGTGTCTTAGATCAGGATACTGAAGAAATGCAGCGCTACCAAATACCAGAAATTGATCTGGTTATTGTAGATCTCTACCCTTTTGAAGAAACCGTTGCCGCTGGAGGAAGTGAAAGCGACATCATAGAAAAAATTGACATTGGTGGAATATCCCTTATTCGGGGAGCCGCTAAAAACTTTAACGATGTTACGGTAGTAGCATCGCGCAATGAATACAAGCACCTGGAAGAGCTGCTTACCAAAAATCAATGTGCCACTTCGCTTGAAGAACGAAAAGCGCTGGCCCAAAGAGCCTTCCAAGTATCATCGGGTTACGACACCGCCATTCACAACTGGTTTGCTGGAGATAGCAATGCACTGAACATTCCAGGTCCGGTTAAGGAACTCCGCTATGGAGAAAATCCGCACCAGAAGGCAGCCTACCACGGAAATTTAGAAGACTGCTTTACACAACTCCACGGTAAAGAGCTCTCGTACAACAACTTATTAGATATTGATGCAGCGCTGGCATTGGTAAACGACATAGACAGCGACAAACCCACTTTTGCCGTTATAAAACACAACAATGCTTGTGGTTTTGCCAGTAGAGATACTGTTCTCCAAGCTTGGAAAGATGCTTTGGCTGGAGATCCAGTTTCGGCATTTGGCGGCATCCTGGCGTGCAACCAAACCATAGATGCAGAAACAGCTAAAGAAATAAGCAAGTTGTTTTTTGAAGTATTGGCGGCTCCAGGTTTTGAGCCCGAGGCTATGGAAATCCTCAAATCCAAGAAAAACAGGGTATTACTAGAAACGAAAAACCTACACTGGAATCCGCAACATGTAAGAAGTACGCTAAACGGCTACTTAGTGCAAGAACGCGATAGCCTAGTAGACCGTCACAGCGATTACAAAACGGTAACAAAAAAGGCTCCCACCCAGGAGCAGTTGGTGGATTTGGAGTTTGCCAACACTTTGGTAAAAAACACCAAAAGTAACGCCATTGTACTGGTAAAAGATCAGCAGCTCTTAGCCAGCGGCACAGGGCAAACCAGCCGTGTAGATGCTTTGCAGCAAGCCATATTAAAGGCACACACTTTTGAATTTGATTTAAACGGAGCCGTAATGGCCTCCGATGCATTCTTTCCGTTTCCAGACTGTGTGGAAATAGCACACAAAGCGGGCATTACCGCCATTGTACAACCGGGAGGAAGCATTAAAGACGAACTATCAGTGAACTATTGCGATGACAACAACCTCGCCATGGTTTTCACAGGAAATAGACATTTTAAACATTAATATTTAGCACGCACCATGGGTTTTAAAAACCTTTTTACGCAAGAAATCGCCATTGATTTGGGTACCGCCAATACCCTTATCATTTATCAGGATAAGGTAATTGTAGACGAACCATCTATAGTGGCACAAGACCGCGCTACCTCTAAGGTTATTGCCATTGGTAAGCAAGCCCAGAAAATGCACGGTAAAACCCACGAAAACATCAAAACCGTACGCCCTTTAAAGGACGGTGTAATTGCAGATTTTTACGCTGCAGAACACATGATACGCGGGTTCATTAAGATGATATACACGGGCAACCGTTTGTTTACCCCGGCCTTACGCATGGTAATTTGTATTCCAAGCGGTATTACCGAGGTAGAAAAACGTGCCGTAAAAGACTCTGCCGAGCATGCCGGTGCCAAAGAGGTGTACATGATTTACGAACCCATGGCCGCAGCCGTAGGTATTGGCATTGACGTGGAAGAGCCTATGGGGAACATGATTATTGACATCGGTGGTGGAACCTCTGAAATTGCAGTAATTGCTTTGGGTGGTATTGTTGCCGATAAGTCCATACGCGTTGCTGGTGATGAGTTTACCAACGACATCGAGGAATACATGCGAAGACAACACAACATCCTTATTGGTGAGCGCACCGCAGAGCAAATCAAAATTGAAGTAGGTGCTGCCTTAGACCAATTGGATGATGCTCCCGAAGATTACGCAGTTCGTGGTAGAGACTTGATGACCGGAGTTCCCAAAGAGATTATGGTTTCCTACGGAGAAATTGCACATGCCCTGGATAAGAGTATTTCCAAGATAGAGGAAGCCATCTTAACGGCTTTAGAAATGACACCCCCAGAGCTTTCTGCCGATATCTACAAAACCGGTATATACCTGGCCGGAGGTGGTTCTATGTTGCGTGGCTTGGACAAACGTATTTCTCAGAAAACAAAATTACCGGTCCACATTGCAGACGACCCATTACGTGCGGTAGCTCGCGGTACCGGTATCGCGTTAAAAAACATCGACAAATTTAAATTCTTGATTCGCGACTAACCTCCTGGCGTTCTTATGCGCAACGTATTTGCATTCTTCTATCGCGTTAGAGCAGAGCTCTTATTGGTCTCGCTCATGGCGCTGTGCATGAATGTGTTGTATCAAAACAGCAGTTTTCAAAAAGCGGTATTTGCCAAAAACACCTCGGGCGTCACAGGTGCCATTATTGGTGTGCGCGCCAGTATAGACCAATATTTTGGCTTAGTAGCAGAAAACAAAAGGTTAAACGCTCGCATAGAAACGCTAGAAGCCCAGCAGCACAAAAGTTTTTCTCACATTCCTTCCACGCTTTTTGAAAAACGGGATACGCTCTTCCAGCAAACCTATTTTTACACTGCCGGACAAATCATAAACAGCTCTACGCAAAAACCGCGAAACACGCTAACAATAAATCGGGGATCCATTCATGGAGTGCGCGTAGGAAACGGCATTATAGCACCTCAAGGTATCGTAGGCATGGTAACAGAGGTGTCTGAACATTATGCACTGGCCATACCGGTAATCAATACTCAGTTTACCTGCAGTGCAGAAATACTCGGCAAGGGCTTTTTTGGTTTACTGGGCTGGAATGGACAAGATGCACAGCAAGCAGTACTGTACGATATGGCCGATTATATCAATGTAATCGAAGGCGATGCAGTTATTACTCGGGGGGCATCTACTATTTTCCCCAGAGGCATTCCTATTGGCACCGTTGCCAATGTAAACAGAGACCGAAACACGGGGCAAACCGAGCTAACCGTAGACCTAGCCGTAGACTTTTCTACCCTACGCCACATACAAATAGTACAGCACGTGTACCAGGACGAATTAAACGCCTTAACTCAACCATGATAGGAAGCTATATCAACATACTGCTGCGTTTGGTATTGGTGGTACTTGCGCAGGTGTGGGTGTTAGATCACGTGGTGCTTTGGGGCACTTGGATTGTTTTATTCATTTACCCGTACTTTCTTATTAAACTACCCTTTACGCTTTCCTCTCCGGCAAGTATTATTCTCGGATTTCTATCTGGAGCCTTGGTTGATTTATTTACTGGCACCTACGGGCTTATGGCCTCCGCGGGTGTATTGGTAGGATATGTAAGACCCAAATTAATTGCAGTGATGACCAAGCGTGGCGAAGTAGAGGACATCCTAAGTCCATCTATTTACGCACCTGGAGCGCGTTGGTTTACCACCTTTGTAGTCATATTATGCCTGCTGCAGAGTATCTGGTATTTTAATATTTCGCAGTCTGGATTACAGGATGCAATAAATATTCAAGTTCGTGCATTACTAAGTGGGTTAAGTAGCGCTATACTGTGTATCTTAACCGATATTCTATTTTCTAAAAAACGCACGCGCTAAAGCATGATGAATTCTGAGCGGAGACCCGTTCTACTTATCCTTTTTACACTCATTGGGCTCGTCTTTTTAATTCGCCTGTTTTTCTTACAGGTATTAGACAACCAATATCAAGTACAGGCGGCCAGCATGAGCGAACGCAGGGTGGTCTCGTATCCACCCCGAGGCATTATTTTCGATCGCGATGGTAAAGAGCTGGTTACCAACGCACCCGTTTACGACCTTATGGTAGTACCCAAAGACGTAGACGATATCGACACCAATTTATTTTGCAATTTGGTGGATGTAAGTAAAGCCGAATTTATAGCGCGCATGGAAGAAGCCAAAGCCTACTCCATGCGAAAACCCAGTGTTTTCGAAAAGCAAATCCCCGCGCGGGAATACGGAAAAATAGCCGAACACCTCATTCAGTTTCCAGGGTTCTTTGGCCAAAGCAGAACCTTGCGTACGTATCCCAAACCTATCGCAGCTCACATCTTAGGCTACGTGGGCGAAGTATCTCCAAAAGTTTTGGAAGAAAACCGGTACTACAAAAAAGGAGACTACATTGGTTTTAACGGCATAGAAAAGCAATACGAGGAAATATTACGTGGTGACCGTGGCGTGCGCTATGTGGTAGTCGATGTACATAACAACACCCAAGGCTCTTATAAAGATGGCGCCTACGATACCCTTCCACAAGCCGGCAAAAACATACAACTTACCCTAGATGCCGAATTGCAAGCTTATGCTGAACAGCTCCTATCTGGAAAACGCGGTGCGGTAGTTGCTTTAGAACCAGCTACGGGCGAAGTTTTAGCCATAGCCAATAACCCAAATTACAATCCCAATCTACTCATAGGAAGGGTACGTTCTGCCAACTACAACAAACTGTTGCAAGACACCCTAAAGCCTTTATTCAACCGCGCTCTTATGGCGCGCTATCCACCGGGTTCTACTTTTAAACTTGTAAATGGCTTAGTGGGTTTGCAAGAAAATATTGTGGATGCGAACACCAAATTCTCCTGCCGCCAAGGATACTACTATCCTGGAGGTAAGGTAGGTTGCCACCGCCATCCAAGCCCAGTTTCCTACAATTACTCCGTAACGACCAGCTGCAACGCATACTACTGTAATGTTTTTAAGAATTACATGGACCGAGGCGATAGTACCCAGCAAAACTACCAACAGTGGCGCAACTACATTACACAATTCGGATTGGGTAAAAAGTTGGGTATTGATTTACCTTCAGAAAACTCGGGTTTCATCCCTAAAGTGAGCTACTACGACAAATACTACGGTAGCGGAAAATGGAAAGGACTAACCATTATTTCTCTAGCCATAGGCCAAGGAGAAATTGGTGTAAGTCCTATACAAATGGCAAACATGTGCGCCACCATCGCCAACCGCGGATACTACATTACTCCCCACCTCATTAAGAAATTCGGTCATCGCCCTGATTCCATTCCCACACATTTTAAAGCACAAAATGTAGTACCCATAGACAGCACCTATTGGCGCATGGTGGTAAACGGCATGGCCGATGTGGTAGAAAAAGGTACCGGAAGACGCGCGCGATTAAAGGACATTGAAATTTGCGGAAAAACAGGTACCGCACAAAACCCGCACGGTGAAGACCACTCTATCTTTATAGCTTTTGCACCCAAAGACAACCCCAAAATTGCCGTTGCGGTGTATGTAGAAAACGTAGGCTTTGGAAGTACATGGGCCGCCCCCATATCCAGCCTGGTTATTGAGAAATATTTAACCGACACCATTACCCGGCCACGCATGGAAAAACGCATGTTAGAAGCCGATTTACTATGATAGAAAACCGCAGAAATAAAATTTGGTCTAACATAGATTGGACCTTGCTTATCCTGGTACTCGTGTTAGCCATTTTTGGATGGATGAATATTTACGCAGCTAATTTTAACCCAGATTACCCCTCGGTACTTGCCCTTAACCAAGAGTATGGCAAACAGGGAGTTTGGCTTATTCTGGCCGTGGTAGTGGGTTTCTTAATCTTACTTACCGATGGGTTTATCTTCTTGCGGGCCGCACCCTTTATTTATGGTGGTGTTACCCTACTTCTGATACTAGTATTGCTGGTCGGCAGGGAAATTAACGGAGCAAAATCGTGGTTTGGAATTGGCTCTTTTGGAATACAACCCGCTGAGTTTGCCAAATTTGCAACCTGCCTATTTGTAGCCAGCGTACTCAAAGACCGCAGTGGCAACCCCAGAACCTCCCTCTATCTTACGCTTGGCTTGATTATTGGCCTACCAGCAGTACTGATTTTACTACAGCCCGATACGGGTACCGCCATTGTTTTTTCTGCTTTTGTTTTGGTTTTATACCGAGAGAAGCTAGTAGGAAACCTCATTTTCTCGGCCATCTTAGCATTGTTCATCGCTGTTTTAGTACTTATAATGCAGAACAACAGCTACAACATTCCATTTACCCAGATCCCCGTAAACGGCAAATTCTATTTTATGGGAATACTGCTGCTCATGGGGCTGTTGGCGCTTTTTATTGTGCGTAAAGTAAGCTACAAGCGCTTTAAAAAAAGGGCTACCGTTATTGTTAGTGGGCTCACTTTACTGGGTATCCTATTTTCAGGAGCGGTAGATGCGGTTTTTAATAAGGTACTCAGTCCACACCAAAAAACGCGTGTTGAAATTCTGCTGGGCTTAGACGATGACCCCCAAGGGGCAGGCTACAACGTGCGACAAAGCAAAATTGCCATCGGTAGTGGAGGATTTTCGGGCAAAGGTTTTTTAGAGGGCTCGCTAACCCGGTTTAAGTTTGTCCCTATGCAGAGCACCGATTTCATCTTCTGTACCGTAGGCGAAGAATGGGGCTTTTTAGGCACCGCCTTTACCGTAATCATGTACATTGCTATTGTACTGCGGCTTAGTGCTATTGCCGAAAGACAGCGCAGCGATTTCTCTAGAATCTTCACTTACGGAGTAGCCTGTATACTCTTTGTGCATTTTACCATCAACATCGGTATGGCCATTGGTTTGGCCCCTGTTATTGGTATTCCTTTACCTTTCTTTAGTTATGGAGGAAGCTCGTTACTCTCCTTTGTAGCCATGATAGCCATTGTACTGCGCCTCGATAGCCAGCGCTTGGATATTCTCCGTTAACCCAAGGTCTTATTCATCGTACTTGGGATTTCTCGGAGTTAATTGGTGCACATTTACCTCCGAGGGAATTCCTTGAGGAAAACGACCAAACTTGCGAAGCTCCTGGTAAGTAATTTCGTAGTGCTTAATGTCGTACTTTTTGGTTGCTAACTCCAGTGACCCTAAGGTAATAAGTGACACGGGTAAGGTAATTAGGCCCAAGATTCCATGAGATATAGGTAATAAAAGGTTCGCTGTTGCTGCCCAACCTAATTTACCCTTTCGTTGTGCCAAGCGCAGCTCATACAACATTACCGAGTTGGTATCGCAAGACTGGGTTCTGCCATCATCCTGCAAAATCCAAACCCGGTCATCTACTGCAATAAGCTCCCCATTATATTGCTTGCGATCTTCGGTTACTAATATGATATCTGAGCCGTACACATCGGTAGGAAAGTCCTCTGAATAAATTAAGCCCTTTTTTGCACAACTGCTGAGCGCCCAAATCAACACTATAAATGCGATGCGTCTACTCATAATAAGCAATGTTCTCTGTGTTCAACCTTGAGTTCCAAAACTGCTGCTCCATGGTAGTTTCGTAGGATTTGTAAGCTGCGGCCTCACTGCGTAGGTACAGCTCCGGAAAATAGCTCAGCTGCAGTAATTTCCACGCACTCTCCTCGGCAATCCATTCATCACGCATCCACTCTAAATAGTAGCCTGTACCTTCTAAAAAAAGCTCGTACTCGGTATGCTTAGCAGGAAGTTGGTACTGCAGTGTAAACGCGTTTCCAGGCATAGACACCAGCAACTGATCTTTTTGCTGCAAAAGGGAAGTAAGGCTATCTGAAGCCTGGCCCTCTAAGTTTACTACACTGGGTGCTACTCGTACGGGCGCTGCATTACCTTGTAAAGGTACCAACGCCAATTCTTGAAACTTCCACAAGCCCTTATTGTAGCGCAATTTTATTCTATTGGATGGCAGGGATAGCGGTAATACCTGGTGATTGATGGCAATAGGCCCCGTTTCGTTAAATCCTCCCTGAAGCTGCCAGTCTCTCTCACTTTCATTCCAGGAGTACACCTCAATATCCCCCAACACCTTTTTAATACCATTCTTAAAGCGTGTTTTAGCATCGGGAGCATTTTCTATTTCTGCGAGGTAATCGGAGAAATTATTCCCCATATAGCCCAAAGCGCTGTATATAAGGTAGGTAGTTAAAAACCCCTGTCGGAATTTGATTTCGAATCCGTAAGCCTGGTTCGGCTCAAGATCTGCAAAATCTAAAATGAGTTCTTCTTTGGTATTGAGGTTATTCGCATCTGCGGGTGCTAAATATTCCTTTCCATCTACTAAGAAGTTATTCAATGCTTTTTCTTCTGTAGCGTTCCACACCGTGTTGGGTTGCATGCCCGACCCGGCGTAATAAAATTGATCGTCAGTCCCGTGTAAGACTCGATACGAACTTTTTGGTGCTGCCAAAAGTGTCGCTTCACGGATACAATGAGTTTCTAGCGCCTCGTTTTTCATTACCAAGGCAAACTTGCCGGAGGCGTCTGTTGTGGCCGTACCCAAAGCATCGATATCGGTATACTCGTACCGGGGCAAAATGGCGTTAGAGAAACCCTCTGCTCTGGAATAATGGACATTGGCAGGATCGGTCTCAAAATAAAAGGTAGGGCAAGAGCCAAAACAAGCTTTAGGATTGGCTGCGCAAAAAGCGGTAAGGGTTAGATTAACCCCCGTCAACACGGCAATGGGCGCCAGAATGCGTTTATCCTTTTGTTGTAAATCGTCATTGGTTTCTATGAGCGCTAGGCTATCTACAGAAACTGCATGCACCGCCCCCGCTAAAGGCAGCCTATCGTAGTTATACCGAACCCCTGTGCCTACTATTTCACGGGTTTGTGCATTTACTTTCCATGCATTGGAAAATACCACCACATCACCATTTTTGTAATGTGCTTTCAAATAGGGTGTTTCGGTATGGGCAGCTTGGTCGGCCACCAGCTCATTATAATTGTAATAGTTTCTACGAATATTTGCCAGGTTCGCTACGCATGCCACCAACACCAATCCTAACAAAAACAGACTCCATCTTTTAAATACACGCATTGAAACCATATTTAGCCCAGTGAATCGGGTATAAAGCGAACAAGAATACATAAAAAGTTGAAAAACAAAAAAAGGGTGCTTCCTCACGGAGCACCCTTTTTCAGTTGTAAATCTTTAATTGTTCTAGTAAAACACCTTGTAACGCTCGTCTTTTACATCGGCTTGCTCTAGTATAGCCTGGTATGCGGTGTTTTGCACACGGCCTTCAAGCATAATTTCCTTAGAGCGCTGATTGCTCGCGTAAGTCTCTGTCTCGTTGGGTTCGGTAATCTTGGTAACCTTAACCACATACACCCCTAACTCTCCTTTAAGCGGTACCGACACAGCACCTTCGGGTAGTGTGCAAGCTTGGCCTACTACGTTAGGCTCGCGACCTGCGCTGGTGATATTGCTGCGGCTAAACGATAAGGATTTGGCCGATTGCACAGAGGCATCTACGGAAGAAGCAATTGCATTAAGGTCTGTGCCTTGCATTTGCTCTTTTAAGTAATCCGCTTTCTTTTCGCGGATTAAATCGCGCTCCATTTCATCGCGTACCTGAGACAACTCGGGTTCACCTTTTTCAGCAATTTCTGTCAAAAGCGCTACTACAAACATACCGTCTAGCTCTAAAGGCTCCGACACATCCCCAAGCTCTGCTCCCAGCATCCAACGAGATACTTTTTCTGCCTTAGAACCCAATCCAGGAACAAACTGTGCGCCCGGAGTAACATCATCTGCGGTTTTAAGCGTGTATCCATTTTTATCGATACCTGCATAAAAGGCTTCCTTGTTGTCGTTAGAGATGCTGAACTCGCTTGCCACATTGTACATTTCGTCCACCGTTTCGTTGCTGGGTTCAATGGGGCGCGTAATTTGTGCCAGGCGTATTTTATCTACCTCTCTGCGGTCTAACACCTCAATGATGTGAACTCCAAATTGTGATGTGGCGCGTACAATTTCTCCTACGCGAGCGTCAAAAGCTGCTTTCTCAAATGGAGCTACCATTTGTCCTTTTCCAAACCAGTCGAGATTTCCGCCTTTAGAAGCCGAACCACGATCGTCAGACAGCTGTCCAGCCAATGCCTCGAAATTGTTCTTCTTCTTAATAACTCGGATTAAAGAATCTGCCTCTGCTTCTACTTGCGCTGCTGTCTCTCCTTGACCAATATTCAAAAGGATGTGTCTAGCATTTACTTCGGCTTCTTTACCATTTAATACCACTTTGGAGAGCACAAAACGACCGTTTTGCTCATACGGTCCTACAACGGTACCTTCTGTTGCACTCGTAATCTTTGCTTCTAGAGTAGAATCTAGAGTTCCTTCGCGATAGGTTACCGAACGATACGCAGGCACGTTGCTATTTAGTTCAACGAAAGTCGTGTCATTCTCCGCAGTTTTAAACTCCTCCTTAAGGCTTGCTAACTCATCTTTGATGGCTGCACGGTCTGCCGCTGTAGCGGTTTTATCGAAAGTAATGTAGTCTATGCTACGGCTTTCTTCTTGCTTGTACTTGGCATCGCCCTTGTGCTCGCTGTAGTAATCTTCTAACTCGCTTTCTGTAAAGGACACGGCAGAATCGGGTACTGCGCTGTAGCGCTTCAATACATATTGAATGTCTATTTGGCGGTTTTTAGCAATGTAATCGTGTTTGCCCTCTACACTGTTTACATAAACCCCTTTTTCAATAAGATCGAAGTACTTCTCCTGGATGCGTGACTTTACCACGTTATCGCGCTGCAATTTCCAGAACATAGGGTATTGCTCTTGGATTACCGCGAAAAACTGGCGTACGTTCTGTGGATTAAACTGTCCTGTTTCGGGATCTTGAAACTGTTGGTTGCTTCTTAGGAAATCCAAAACGTTAGCACCAAAGCGTACATCATCGTACTCTTCTTTGCTTACATCCAAGCCCAACTTATCAAACTCCTTGTCTACGGTATGCTCACGTATGATGGTATTCCATACCTGATTGCGGATTTGCTCGCGCGTACTTTCATCAATATTGGCGCCTACGCTTTTTTGCGCTTGCGATATCTCTTCCACGCGGTACTCAAACTCGCGGCTATCGATTTCCGTTCCGTCTACCTCTCCTATTATTTGCTGCTGTGGCCCAGAACCTCCGCTAAAGAAGTCTCCTAGTATGAAGGCTCCCATTGCCCCACCGATTACTATTAAAAGTAACCCCGATCTTTTTCTAATTTTTCCGATTGTAGCCATCTGCCCGAATCTTTCCTTAATAAAATTATGGCTGCGAAAATAGTGCGGTTTGCCGAGTTATGAAAGTTAATCGTCCTGCTTTACCAAAAGCCGCACCAATTCTATCTTTGTATTGCTTGCTTCCTCTACCATGATGAGAAAGTTGGGGATCTGTATGCGGTTGCCTTTCTTGGGTATTTCCCCCAACTCAAAGAGCACTAATCCGGCCAGCGTGTCGTAATCTTCCGATTCTGGTAATTCCAACCGGAATTTTTCATTGATCTCATCAATTTCGCAGCGGCCCGAGAATAAATACTCATCGTTTGAGATCTTTATCTCGGTGAGCTCATCTTCATCGTGCTCGTCTTCTATTTCTCCAACAATTTCCTCAATAACATCTTCAATGGTAAGCATGCCACTGGTGCCTCCAAACTCGTCTACCACTACGGCAATACCAATTTTGGTTTCTATAAATTGCTTTAGAACCTCTTGGATGTTTTTGCTCTCCGGTACAATAAATACATTGCGCATAATGGCTTTGATGCTGTCGGGTTTCGCAAAAAGATCGAAGCTGTGCACGTAGCCAATGATGTTATCAATGCTATCGCGGTAAATAAGAATTTTACTAAGCTTGGATTCCACAAAGTTTTCGCGCAAACTTTCTAGTGGAGACTCCAACTCCAAAGCAAGGATCTCATTCCGGGGAATCATACAATCGCGGGCCTTGCTTTTAGAGAAGTCTAACGCGTTTTGAAAGATTTGAATCTCGTGCCCTACATCGTCTTTATCATGACCGCCTGTAAGCACCTCTTTTACGTAATGGTCCAAATCTACCTTGCCGAAAGTAGATTCTCCCTCGGCATTCAACCCTACCCCAAACACTCGCTTAAGTAAAAATTCACTAAACCCCACCGTTATGATCATCGGTAGCCACAGCACAAAAAACACCATAACCAAAGGCACGGCAAAGAGTGTTAGCGACAAATTGGGCTGTGCTGAGAATAAAACTTTTGGCAGAAACTCCGCAGTAACAAGAATTACCAAGGTGGAAATGCAGGTCTCTAGAAGGAGCGAAGTGATACCATCATCGGCTAAGCCCAACCAGCCATTTAGGGCGGGCGAAAGTATGCCTCCCATCTGAATACCAAAGATAACTAAGGCCACATTGTTCCCTACCAGCATAGCACCGATAAACTGGGAAGGGCGCTTAAATAGAAAAGCAAGAATCTTACCCGACAAGGTCCCTTGTTTGTTGTCGAGCTCAATTTTTAAACGGTTGGCAGAAACAAAGGCAATCTCGGATCCGGAGAAAAAAGCCGATGCCAAAATGGTGCAGATAATTATAAAGAGACTGACCAGGGGATCGTCTGGGTCCATGTAGTAATGATGGTTAGCGGTCTAAAAATACAATTTTTGCTATTCATAGTGACGTTTACGGAAACGTCTGCGCATATAATAGAGCAGCAACGTAAAGGATGCAAAGACCAAAAGCATCCAGTCGGTTTCGCCCACTTGATACCAGCCGTATACAAAACGGAGTGTACAAATAATACTGAGCGCTAGCATAAAGCGCTCCATAATTAAATGGTAATATTTTCCTTTCATTCTTCTACTGCGATATTACCCGTTATATTTTGAATTTCGTAATCGGCAAAATTCTCAGTGGCTCGCAAGCCTTTCCCATAAATAACCCCAGTTGGTTGGGTTATTTTTACAAATTCCTGAGTTACAAAGATTCCGCTATCCTGGTACCAAACTAGTCGCTCGGTATTTAATTGCTCGCCTTTGATGTTTTTCACCACCACATCTTTTTCTGCAATAACTACATTTCGATTTTGCAACCAGAGTGCATACTGCGACTCCATCTCCGAATCCACAGCGCCCGTATCATTGTAAAAAGTGGCATACACTCCTTTTGGCATCAATGTCCAGCTGCTATCTTCTCTTTTGTAGCGCTGAATATGGGCAGCGCGCAATACCGATTCTAAATCGCCTTCCTCGGTATATATAATTTCGGTATCAAAGCTTTCGGCAAAGGGTACCAGCTCATCTGAGGCTACTTTATTCACCTCCTCATAGGTATTGCTGCACGAAAAAAGCACAGTTACAACCAGTGCAACTGTGCTTTTGCGTATGATATCTGTAAGTTTCATGAAGGGATTACAAGCGAGGCATCACTTCTTGGTTTATCCAACAACCAATTTTAACCGGCTCTTTTTTCGCATTTCCAGATCCATCTACCATAGAGTATTGGAACATGAGCTTTTTGTCTGGAAACCGTGCCGAGTAGCTTCCAATTTTGCTGTTTGCCGAGCTCGCCACATCTGGGTCTACGCTTTTTGCTTTTTGGTAGTAGTCTACTGCCAACCAATACACCGCTTTGGTTTCAAATTCATTCCCTCCGCAAGAGCTTGCGCTACCTGCAATGGCATCACCAATAAGCATATACGCTTTACCGCTGTTTCCATTAATTTCCAATGCTTTTCTGGCGTAAGTATTGGCGGTTGCATTTTGCCCAATAGCGGCTGCAGCTCCTCCAGCAGCTAAGTAGTAACTCTCCAGCTCGGTGTTATCCTCGGGAGATAACTCAATCGCTTTCTTAAAGTAAGTAAGAGATTCTCCATACTTCGCTTGCTTTAATAGCGCTACCCCTAAGGTATATGAAGACTCGTGAGAAGGCTCTATTTCGTTAAGCTTCTTAGCGATCTTAATGAAGGTCTCCGACTCGGTACACTCGCGCTTGGTCATAATCTTAGCCAGCTTTTTAATATTCTCGGGGTCGTTTGGAGCTTCTTCAAATTTCTTTTTTGCAAGTGGATTAATATCCTCGCACTGCGCTATCAGTACAAAGTATTCGTTAATGTTATCCTTTGCTTTGTCGTAATACTTGTAGTAAGCTTCCTTAGTTTTAGAACGCCCTTGATCGATGTACTCAGAGATTACTAAGTATTCGGTTAACAGGTCTTCGCGCTCAATTTCTCCGTTCTTAAACGCCTCAAACATAGTTCTGTAGTATATGTCTAGAACTCCCGGTTGGGTGCGCTCTTTTGAAATTTCCACAGCTTCCTTGAGCACTTTGTACGCCTTTAGTGGCTGGTTACTGCGGTACTTAAACATTTGTGTACCCTTGTAACCCAGTACTTTGCCTTTTTCACCAAAGTGTACAATACGCTTATCATAAACGGCCAACAATGAATCTAGAAAAGCATTCTGCTCTGCACCATCATCGCTGTTTTTAATTTTGTACGCGTAAAAATCTACACCATCGGTGTACAATGTTTTTGCCGCTTTTGGGCATATATCGTAAGCCGTTCTCCAAGGGTCAAAGGCGTCATCAATATTCTTTTGATCACGGAACTCGCGATACAACGACAGCGCTTTTAAGCACTCCTCGCGAATTTCCGGAGTTTCTCCGTACTTCGGATCGTCTGTTGCTTGCGCAAACACACCGGTTAATCCGGCTATCAATAAGGTAAAGGTGGCTATTACTTTATTTTTCATTTTAATCGTATTTCCTTTTGTAAAACCAGCGGTCTATAAAGTTTGGACACAAACTGACGCCAAAGATAAACTGCGTATTTTGCTCCTGTATTAAATTTTGCGAAAGGTCTCCCCGTACGCTGTAGGTCATTCCCATTTGCACAGAACTGTACGAGCGGCTCTTTCTAAACGGTATACTGATACCAAAACTTGTGCCAATCTCTTTTAGTTCGCTCCCGTTGTAGGTAATAAAGTCGTTGGTAGACCACGCTCCAGCGCTGTAGGTCATAAATTTCCAAATGGGTTCATTGAACAGAATGTTCTTGTTCGGGGTGTACTGCAGTCCCAAAGAAACCCGCTGGTAGTTGCTAAAATTCCCATCAAAAACGTCCAAGCTCACTTCCTGGCTAAACTGCGACCAATCTTGTCGTTGGTAGTCGATACCCAATTGAAATCCATCCCAAAATGTAATGGACGCCCCCAGCCCAATTCTTGCCGGTAAAGTAGCGGTATTCTCGCTGGTATTGGAAAACTGGATCGTGTCCTCTCCTGCATCAACGCCTGTTAAACTGCGTTGGAACGTGTAGGAGAAAATTTCCTGATCTCCAGATAGTTTCACAGCAGGCTTGTAAAAACCACCTACAGAAACCCGCAACGATTTGTTGGGGTTTGGATAAAAACGAAACAAACCGTGCAAGGCTACGGTAGAACCCTGCAAATTGGCCGTAAGTTCGTTACGTATGCCATAACCCGTTTCATCCAACGCTGGTGTGTACAAGATTCTTAGTTGCTCCGTTGGACCAAAGAAGTGTTCAAACTGTGCACCGAGAACCAAATCTAGAGAGTCATCGGTATTGTAGATATCGTAAACCACTCCAAGAAATGCATTGCGCAATCCTCCGTTTCCACGATAAGTCGCATTCACGTCAATACTGTCTGCTATTGCCCTCGTTTGGGTAGTAGTAATGTTGTAACTGGCGTTGGTAAATGGGCGAAGACCAAATTGAAAACCAAATTTCCGGGCCACCGGAAAAGCCATGGAAAACGAGCGCATTCCCGAGAAACTTTGGTTTTGCTCAAAACCGCTGCCCACAATGTTTTTCCGAATGGAACCCCCATTGACATTAAACACGGGAGCGTCTTGAAAAACGGTAAAACTTGGGTTTAATAAATTGGCTTCGTTGGTTTGACCCATTGCAATTCCAGTACCCCCTACCATCATGTCGCTGGTGCTTCCTAAGAACTCTAGGTCGCCCAATCCGTACCTTCCAAACAAGCTTTCTTTGGCATTTTGGGCATGTACGCTGGTAGCAACAATAAAGGTGATTCCTACTAAAATTGCCTTAATGTTAGGCATATTGGTGTTTGTAGATGTTATAAATACCCTGTAGGGTTAAATTCGGGTGCGCAAAGATGTTACTTTTTAAGCCCTTTTGCAACGCAGCCGCATCGCCACCGGTTATAACTGCATTTCCAAGCGGATATTGCCTTTTAAAAAGCGCCACAAAATGATCTATTTCTGCAATGACTCCGTGGTATGCAGCGCCTTGCATATTATCTGCTGTGTTGGTAAACGGAAACGCAGCTTCTGGAACTTTAACATTTAACCGCGGAAGCAATTGGGTTTGTTGATGCATTGCACGAAGGCGCATGGCCAACCCGGGGCTTATAGCACCTCCAACAAAGGTTTTTTCGGCCACCACATCATAAGTAATGCAGGTACCAGCATCTATGACCATGGTGGCTTCCTGGCGATGAAATACCGCGCACGCATTGGCAATACGGTCGGCTCCTACATCGGCAGGCTGCTGGTATTTTATCTGTATGGGAAGTGGTTTTTTATAGTCAATATGGATCCAGTTGGGATGGATATCGGGTAGGAGCATGCCCCCAACATTGGAGACCACCACCTGTTCTGGCGTTTCACTGGCAACAATATTCGCTATGTCAGCCGCAACATCCTCACTAAAATTCCAGGTTTTAGTTCGTGCATCCGCCTCAAACAAACCCACCTTACAGCGGGTATTTCCCAAGTCAACAACCAGTATTTTAGCCATGCCCAAAATTAATGCAAGAAAATTTCTGCACTTTTATTTTTGCAATTCCTTTTTTTTTCGACATTTGCACACCCGTTTTCACGGGAGCTTTTTGGGACGATAGCTCAGTAGGTAGAGCAAAGGACTGAAAATCCTTGTGTCGGCAGTTCGATCCTGCCTCGTCCCACAACCCCGACCACATGGTCGGGGTTTTTTGTTTTATGCAACAAGACAAACTCAAACGCTCTTATTTCCTTTTTGGGCTTTTATTTATTTACGTAATAGCCCAGTTTGTTTGGTGGGGTAACCTACTCTACCGCCAGGCAGGCGATATAGCCGCCATGCGCAATGCCCAAGAAGGCGAAGCGGTATTGCGACAAACACGCTACATGCTCTATGGCGAGGGGGCTGTTTTTGTTACCATTCTGATTGTGTTACTGATACTTGCGTTTCGTAGCATTAGTAAGGAGTTGTCCCTGGTATTGCGCCAAAAAAACTTTTTACTCTCGGTATCGCACGAGCTAAAAACTCCATTGAGCACCAGCCGCACTATCATTCAAACCTTGCTAAAGCGCGACCTTGCAGCAGCCCAACAAAAGCAGTTCTTAGAAACCCTTTTGGCCGAAAACCATCGCTTTTCAGATTTGGTAAACAATGTATTCTTGGCACAGCGGCTAGAAACGGGCAAATTTACCGTAGAACGCAAGGAAGAAAACTTTAGCAAATTCTTGGAAGACCACCTGTACCAATGGCAAGAGATCTCTGCGCCCAATGTAACCCTAACCACAAATATTGAGGCAGATATCTTCCTCACCTTCGACCCTGCCGCTATGGAAACGGTGATGCACAATCTTCTGAGCAACGCGCAAAAATACAGCGAAGGAAATGGCACGATAGAGGTAGCTCTGTTGCGCAAAGAACAAGCGTGCGAGCTGCAGGTAAGCGACAACGGTATTGGTATTCCCAAAGAGGAGCAAGATAATATATTTAAGCTCTTTTACCGTTTAGAAAACGAAGAAACTAGAAAAACTAAGGGCACCGGATTGGGACTGTATCTTACCCATAACATTGTGAAAGAGCACGGAGGAAAAATAACCGTGAACAGCATCCCCGGAAAAGGAAGTACCTTTGTAATACGCTTTAAAAATCCAGCATGAGTAACAAATGCCTATTGGTAATTTTAGACGGATGGGGCTATGGTAAAGGAGATCATACAGATGCCATTGCCAATGCCAACACCACTTTTTTTGATAGCCTCCGATCTAAATACCCCAACGCTTCTTTACTAACCGATGGAGAAAACGTGGGCCTGCCAAAAGGTCAAATGGGTAACTCTGAAGTAGGGCACCTAAACATTGGCGCAGGCCGGGTGGTTTACCAAGATCTGGTTAAAATTAACAAGGCCATTGAGGATGGCAGTTTCTACGAAAACCAAGCCCTTAAAGACGCTATAGCGCATGCCAAAAATTCGGGAGGAAGGCTCCATGCTTTTGGATTGGCCTCTCCTGGTGGTGTTCACGCACACCAAGACCATTTAGTAGCGCTGTGTAAGGCCGCCTCCGCAGAAGAAGTTACCACACACATCCACCTGTTTAGCGATGGCCGAGATGCGGACCCACAAAGCGGGAAAGGCTATTGGGAGCAATTGCGGTTGGATATCAAAGGCTTAAAAACTAAAGTATGTTCCTTGGTAGGAAGGTACTACGCCATGGACCGCGATAAACGCTGGGAGCGTATTCAAAAAGCCTACAATTTGCTTACTGCGGGTACTGGGGAATCTTACGAATCCCCAACCGAGGCATTTGAACAACAATATGAGGCTGGAACTACCGATGAATTTATCACACCGGCATTATTTCCAGAATTTACCCCGATTGCAGAAAATGACGTTGTGGTTTGCTTCAACTACCGCACCGACCGTTGCCGCGAAATCACCATGGCGTTGACCCAGCAAGACATGCCCGAGCACGGCATGAAAACGCTGCCATTGCACTACACCACCTTTACACGCTACGATGCCTCTTTTACCGGGGTGAACGTCATATTTGAAAAAGATGACCTTAAGGACACTTTGGGTGAAACCGTAAGCAAAGCGGGCAAAACCCAATTGCGTGCGGCCGAAACGGAAAAATATCCCCACGTCACCTTCTTTTTTTCGGGAGGAAGGGAAGCTGTTTTTGAAGGAGAGGATCGCATTATGGTAAACAGCCCTAAAGTGGCTACCTACGACTTGCAACCCGAAATGAGCGCCTTTGAGCTTACCGATAAGGTAAACCAACACCTACAAGAGCACCAACCCGATTTTGTGTGTTTAAATTTTGCCAACCCAGACATGGTTGGACATACCGGTGTTTTTAATGCCATTGTAAAGGCGGTAGAAACTACAGACCGCTGTTTGGAAAGTGTTTGTAGAACGGCCAAAGAACTCGATTACAACGTGGTAGTAATTGCAGACCACGGCAATGCCGACCAAGCATTGAACGAAGACGGAACCAGCAACACGGCCCATTCATTAAACCCCGTCCCATTAATCGTTTACGGAAAAGAAATTGGCGAATTGCAAGACGGTATTTTAGCCGATGTGGCCCCTACCATTTTAAAGTTGATGGACGTACCCCAGCCCGAAGCCATGACGGGCAAGGCACTATTTTAAAGGGTTAGCGGACCAATGTAAAAGACCCCCTGCGCTCTATCCGTTGGTTGCCGCGTTCCGCTAAAATGTACACCGCAAATGTGCCTTGAACCCTTTCATTGGTTCCAGGTAACCTACCATCCCAACCTTGTTCTGGCTCGGTTGTACGAAATAGTAACTGTCCAAACCTATCGTACACTTCCAACAAAAACCGATCGAGTGGCGGGCCATACACACGCCAGGTATCGTTAAGTCCATCTTCGTTGGGGGTAAACCCCGTTGGAATAAATAACTCTAACGGAGGCGCCAGCAGCTTTTCTAAGCTATCGGTACAACCGCTTGCTGTGCGCACCTGTAGTAACAACCAATGGTCTTCGGTGTCCACAATTTCTACCATGGGGGTACGCGTTTCCGAAAAAGGAACTCCATCGTAAAACCATTGGTAGCTGAGTTGGTCACCTATGCTGTAGTTTTCAATATTTACCCGATCGTTTTCGTAGCGTATCTCAAAATCTGCTTTCACCGGAATGACATCAATGAGATACTCCACCACTTTCTTCAATCCACAATTCTCCGCTACCGTAATACTCACAACAGTATCTTTGCTGGGTTTAAAAACTCGGGTGTTGGAAGTGCCGTTAAAATTATCTCCCCAATTGGCCTGGTAATTCCCTGCGCCACCCGTTGCATTCCACATTACCGGTATAGATTCACCCTGACAAAGCAGGGTATCCGTAAAATTTTGGGTAAGCTCATAGGGAGGATATACCTGTACGGAGATCTCTATGGTATCTCTATCCTGCAATCCGCAAACATCATTTACCTGTAAAATCACTTCGGTGCTTTGTGGAAAAGTATCTTGTAAGGTCCTATTGGTTCCCAGGGTGGTTCCATCGGGCAGATACCAGCGATACGAATAGGGTGGCTCACCCCCTCGCACGGAATCGGGCGCTAGGGTAGTTTGCTGATTGCTACAGCGTAGCGCACGCTGATCTTCTAAATAGAGCAATAGCGGATCCGGGGTATTGTATACAAATTCCCAGGTTTTGGTAATAGCGGTTGAAATACACGTATCGGTAATACGCACCGATATTTCATCGCCATCAAAAACCTCCACTTGCCAGGCAGAATCTCGCTCGGCAGGAATGATTTGGCCATTGCGCAACCACTCAAATTGGTAAAATCCAAAACCTCCCGCTATCTGCGGAACTAAGTTAAAATCATTATCCGCACAGGTGAAAATTTCTTGGGTGAGCGCAGGTTCATCTAAGCGTAAGGGGGAAAAATCGCGTATGGTAAACTCCAGGGGTAAGGGTTGAAAACAACTGTTATCGGACTGTACCTCAGCCCTAAAAATCTCATCCCCTTCCTGCAGCTCATCGTTGACAATTTCCAGTGTTACCGTTTGTACCGTATCTCCGGGTTGAAACACCACAAAATCGGGTATGCTCGAGCCGAAATCATTGGCATCGGCTTGCGAGGTTGGCAGAATATTAAAACTCAGTGAGTCCGTTGCAGAAAACCCGTTTAGTCGGGTAAACTCCAATTGTGCCATGGCACAGCCCTCCCCATAGAAGGCCTCCTCTCTAAACAATGTAGATTCTGCAGTTAAATTAAACTTTTCACCAGTAAAACCGCCCTCCTGCAAAAGAATGGCGCTATCGAATTGAAAATCGGTACCATCTCCAATAGCAAATCGGAAATGGTGCTTTTGGCAGCTTACGACATCAAAGGTTACGGTAATTGTTGTAGTAAATCCATTAAAATGGGTAGCAAACTGCCCATCTGTATTATCTACATAAAACTGCCTATTTCTGTCTTCATTAACGGAACTAACGGTGATCCCCAAATTTTGACCGGGTACTAAAGCCAGGTTTTGGCTTCCGTTTGGATATTCCAAAGGTGCCGTATAGGGGCCTGATATCTCGGGACCTGCAACAAAAAAGCCAAAAACATCATTAAATTTGGATTCGATATAATCTGGATATTCCTCACTGGCAAAAACAAACTGGAAAGACACCTCATCGGCAGTAGGAATAAAATCAAAAGAAACAGAAGCTACGTCATTAATGGCATTTGCCGTTGATATGCCCAACTGGCTGCTGGTTTCTTGACTAACGGTTAACAAATCTTCATCGTCTGACGATTCAAAATACTCATAACTCACTGCGTCCTCTTGGTTCGAACCATTTAAAGGGTGCGAACGGGGTGCAGCCTCTGCCAAACCATTGGAGATAATGACTCCTCTGGGGAAACCAAAAATATCCTCCCCACCAGTAAAATATCCAAACTGACCTTGTACCCCAGCACTCTGTATGTTGCTCACGGCAACCCCCTCACCAATCAGCACATTCTGCACTAAGTGCTCTGGGTCGCCATTTTGCCCCTCGCTGGTTACGGCAAACTGCGAATAAGCGGACCCTACCCCGAAAAAACACATCCACCCCAACAAAACACCTAGCCATAAGGTGCGTTTGGGGAACATATGTAGGTTGGTGCCTGGGTTCATGAAACGTGCTGCCGGCCATAATTCATACCTTTGCCAGCGTTTTTTGCTAATCCTAACTGTTTAAGCCAGAATATGGTACAAGAATATATTCAAAATAACATAAATCGCTTCCAAAGCGAGCTCGAGTCTTTGTTAAGAATTCCTTCTGTAAGCGCAGACCCAGCGTACAGAGAAGACGTAGATAAAGCCGCGGAGTTTGTTAAACAATCGTTAATAGATGCGGGTGCCGATAACGCAGAGATTGTAGCCACCAAAGGCCTACCCATTGTCTATGGCGAAAAAATTATAGACCCTACCCTACCCACGGTGTTGGTATACGGCCACTATGACGTACAACCTGCCGATCCGGTAGAATTGTGGGATAGCCCGCCCTTTGAGCCCATCATTAAAAAAACCGCGCTGCACCCCGAAGGCGCCATTTTTGCGCGTGGTGCCTGCGATGACAAAGGCCAAATGTACATGCACGTAAAAGCCTTTGAAAGCATGGTGCAGAGCAACGAGCTACCGTGCAACGTAAAATTTATGATAGAAGGCGAGGAAGAAGTAGGTAGCGAAAACCTGGCTTATTTCCTCACCGATTACAAAGAGCGCCTGGCTTGCGATGTTATCTTGGTATCAGACACGGCCATGGTAGCCCAAGACGTTCCATCCATAACTACTGGATTACGCGGCCTATCTTACGTAGAAGTAGAAGTAACGGGACCCAATAGAGATTTACACTCTGGCGTGTACGGTGGCGGTGTTGCCAACCCCATTAACGTGTTGTGCGACATGGTATCCAGCCTGATAGACAAAGATGGCCGCATTACCGTGGAAGGATTTTACGACAACGTAGCCATGGTAAGTGCCGAAGAGCGCACCGCTATGGCAGCCATACCCTTTTCTCAGGAAGCCTACAACGAAAATTTGGGCATTAACAACGTAAAAGGCGAGCAAGGCTATTCTACCATAGAGCGCACCTCCATACGCCCTACCCTGGATGTGAATGGTATTTGGGGTGGATACATTGGCGAAGGCGCCAAAACGGTACTGCCCTCTAAAGCGCAGGCAAAAATTAGCATGCGTTTAGTACCCAACCAAAGCCCCGATGAGATTACCGAGAAATTTCAAAAACACTTTGAAGCCATTGCTCCGGACTACGTTACGGTAAAAGTAACCCCACACCACGGAGGAGAGCCGGCCGTAATTCCCGTAGACTCCGATGAATACCGCGCTGCAGCTACCGCTATGGAAAAAACTTTTGGTAAAAAGCCCGTTCCTGCGCGCAGTGGAGGCTCTATACCCATTGTAGCACTATTTGAGCGGGTTTTGGAAGTAAAAACGGTGCTGATGGGCTTTGGCCTGAATACCGATGCCATCCACTCGCCCAACGAGCATTTTGGACTATTTAATTATCGCAAAGGCATAGAAACCATACCCGAGTTTTATAAAGCATATGCTGCGCTTAAATCGAAGTAAGCTGGGGTGTTTGCTATTGGTACTGGCAACCAGTGCCTGCAGCTTTCAAAACCTGGAGTTTAAAAATTTCAATATCCAACGGGTGGATACCGGTAACGGCTACCGCAAAATTCGTGGCCAAGTGGGCGTATATAATCCCAATACCCTAAGACTACGTGTTAAAGCTGCCAATTTATCGTTGCACAGCGGTAGCCTTACCTTGGGCGAAGCGCAACTGGGGCAAAAAACCACCTTACTCCCCATAGAAACCACGGATATTCCCATGCAACTGAATATGGCCAACGATGCCTTTGTTTTGGGAGGATTGCAGCAATTGGGAAAACTAATTACCGGAGGAAAAACCGAGGTTGTTTTGCGCGGCCAACTCAAGGTTTGTACCCTGGGCATCTTCTGTAAACGCTACCGCGTTAAGGAAGCAATTGACATCAAACTCTAAGGATTGGGTATGCGTCTCCTTTTATGGACTTTGATTTGGTTGGGTAATACGGGTACCAACCCCAGCATGCCTGTGGTGGTGTTTCCAGAACATATCCAGCAGTACCCCTATTTTTCATCGCAGTATTGTAGCCAACATAACATCCAAAGCATTACCATTACCACGAGTAAAAAGTTTGAGGGCCGCCCGATTTACCAACTGAGCCAGTACGAGGTATTGGAGTTTAGCCGGAATAAGCACGATCTGATCAGTAAGAATATCATTTTTGAGTCGCTGGATGACACATTAAAAACCATTATCGGCTGGGGTGATAGCCACTTACCGCTGCGATGGTTAGAAAACACCGGTGCTCGCTGGTTGTACCGAGAACTGCAATGGGCCAATAAGTTCCCGGAACTGATACGCTATGATGTGTATGAGAACCGAGATGCCTCAACCTCCGAAGCACTGAAGCAATTGGGCATTGCCTTTGAATACGAGCGGTATTGGAGCCCTCAAAGCAGCGGAACCAAGTATTTATTTGATATCCACACGGAATTTGGCCAGCGAAAAGGCCGTTTAGAGCTTTCTAAAAAGCTTCAACCTACCCGATTTTACTACACCAGTAGCGATGCCCGTAAAACCCAAACCTTTATGTATCGCTACGATGAAGCGGGTAGAATAGAAACCCTTATCAACGGCACACGGGTAACTGCCACCGAGTACCGTTTTAAGTACGATGAACGCGGACGAGTAAAAGGCATTAAGGCCTACGATGGTGGCGTTTTAGAGGAACTTACAGACTACTTTTACAACGATACAGGTACGCTACGCAGCGTGCTAACCACCAATGTAAACACCAAGGAAATGACAATAAAGGAGTTTAGGTACTCCTTCTATTAAACTTGGGCTTGGCCGGAATAGCAATAAAATCTTTCAAGTAAAAAGGCTCAAAATAGGCCAGATCTTCGGTCTGATTGGTTTGGAACTTTTGGAGTGCTACAGTCCCCATATCTTTAGCCGAGGGAAACACCTTGGGTTTCCACTGGTTTCCATTTTGATATTGCTCTTGAAACTTATCTGCTCCTGGCCCTAACGCCAATATGTTTTCACGCGCAAAGAACCCATCTCCCTCTTCCAAAATCGTTGCTTGAATTTCGTCTAAGGGCTCTCCTTTAACATTGTAAGATTGCGTAAAAACCTCCTGACGTCTGGCATCTAACATGGGATGAAGGATAAGATCTTCGGCATACTTCCCAGAAGACAAACACCCGTACACCATAGCTTGTAAGGGGTTTACCGCTACCAGCGGCACGCCTAAAGCAAAACACAAGCCTTTGGCAGCTGCCACGCCTATGCGCAATCCGGTATAGCTACCGGGTCCTTGGCTCACGGCTATAAACGATAGGGTATTTAAGGAAACCTTTGCCTCTTGCAGAACCTCTTCTATAAAGGGGTGAAGATTTTCTGCGTGGTCGTATTTCAGAGCACCAGACTCCCGAGAGGCAAGCACTTCTTCCCCCTTAAACAAGGCCACAGAACATACTTCTGTGGCTGTTTCTAAGGCCAAGAAAAGGGTGGACAATGTTTATTCCTCCTCTTTAGTAAACAGCTCGGACTTGGCTACTTTTTCTACTGCCAATTCGTGCGAAAGCTCGCGAGATACCGCTGCATAAGGACCTGTGATCACTACACTTGCCGTATCCAAACCGTCCTTAATATAGATGTAGCGACTGTCTTGTATGCCTGTTTCTACAGGGCGGATTACAGCTTTTCCATTCTCGTACAAGAACACACACTCAAATTCTTCTTTCTGGTCTTCTTTCTTCGCGGCTATTTTTGCAAAGGAGAATTTTGCAGAATCGGTACGCGTTGTAACTGACTCAATTGGTACAACCACCACGTTTTTCACGGTTTCCGTTAAGATATCTACGTTAGCCGACATACCGGGTCTAAACGGGCTAAAGCTCTCGGGCTTGCCTTTAAGCAACTCTTTGTAAGAACTTGGCAATAAGGAAATTTTAACCGCGAAGTTGGTAATCTGGTCGGTTCCCATACCTGAGGAGGTTGCCGCATTAGCAATCTCAGTAACCACACCTTTAAATTTTTGTCCGAGGTAGGAGTCTACCTCAACCAAAGCGGTATCGCCCATGCTTACGCGAATGATATCGTTTTCATTCACATCCACATGAACCTCCATCATGTTCATATCCGAAATACGCATCATTTCGGTTCCGGCCATCTGTGCCGTACCTACCACACGTTCTCCTTCTTCTACAGCCAGAGAGGAAATGGTTCCGCGTTGGGGTGCATAAATTTCGGTCCGCAGCAAGTTATCCTGAGCTTCTTTAAGCGTTGCGGCTGCACTTTTCACATTGTATTCGGCCGCCTTAGCTGCCTGCTCCGATGCTTCTACCTCGGCTTTGGCTACCTCGAAGTTAGACACGGCATTATCGTATTCCTGCTGCGAAATGGCTCCGCTCTCAAAAATTCCCTGGTTGCGCTCAAATGTTTTTTCAGCATTTACAAACTGGGCTTTTGCTTGAGCCAAGCGCGCTTTAGAAGAAGCCAAGTTTGCTTTGGCGGTATTGAGCGCTGCCGAAGAGCGATTTACCGCTGCAATAAAAATATCGGGGTTAATTTTTATGAGCAGCTGGCCTTTATTTACCTGGTCGCCTTCCTTTACATTCAGCTCCACAATTTCTCCCGAAACCTCAGAAGATATCTTTACGTCTTGTGCTGGCTGAATTTTCCCGTTGGCTGTAACTTTCTCGGTAATGGTATTGAGGCTGGCTTTAGCAACCGTTACCTTTTTTGTGGTGTCTCTGTTTTTATTTGCAAAAACGGCAACCACTAACAAGATGGCCAAGCCACCACCTAAAATCCACCAAAGTTTTTTTCCTTTCATAGGTCTTTATTCAAATGCTATTGCTTCTCCTTTATAAAAATCCAACACCTTTACTTTAAATACATAGTCGTATTTGGCACGGCTTTGCTCTAGCTGTGCATTGGCCAAACGTACCTTGGCGTTAGAAAACTCTACCTGGTTAATTAGATTTTGCGTGTAGCGGATATCGGCATACTTAAACGCTTCCTCCGCTGCCGCGCTGGATTTCTTAGCTGCCTCGTAACTTTTATAACTGGCCCGTGCATCGGCATAGGCACGCTGTATATCCTGGCGCAAGGTGTTTTTGGTTTGTTGCAACTGGTAATTGTTAATGGCTGTTTGCAATTTGGCCTGCTTTACCGAGGTACGAGCCGACCATCCGTTGAAAATCGGGATAACCAAAGAGAAGTTCAGAGATTGATTTCGGTTGTCATCCAACTGATCGACAAACGATTTGGTACGGAAGTCTTCATCCTCAAAGCTAATGTTGGGCTCAAAAACCGCTTCACCACCGCTAGTAAATCCTGTAGAATCAAATGAAATATTGGGGGTAGCTCCTTCACGCAATATGCGGTTGTTACCCGAATACCCCGAACCGTAAGACCCACTCGCTGTTAACCGAGGCATTAATTGCGCTCTGGAGATGGCTAAACCGCGCTCTGCACTTTTTACACGATACTCGCTGGCGGCTACTTGGGGTAAACGCTCTAGCGCATTTTCGTAAATACTGGCTGGCTTGTTGCTTAAGAAGCTTTGATTCACCTCGAGCTGTCCTGGTTCTTCCACCAATATTTTCTTTCCAGGCTCTAGCTGTAAAATTTGTTCTAGCGATAAGTAGGCGAGGTCCAAATCGTTTTGGCGTTGTACGGTGCTGGCTTCATCCAATGCCAACTGCGATTCCGCATCCAACAGGTTGGATTTGGGCAACTGCCCCGCATCTACCAATTGCTTTACTCGATCGCGCTGCAATTGCGAGATCTCCTCTTGGTTTTGAGCAATCTCCAGCAAATCCTCTGCAAATAACACCGAAACGTAGGCGTTGGCGATGTTGAGTGCTACATCGTTTTTCATTTGCTCGGCATCGGCACGGCTGGCCATAAAATCGTAGTTGGCCTGCTTAACCCGGTTTACCAAAGAAAAGCCGTTAAACAAGGTGACCTGCGATTGAAACCCTACGCTATTGGTACGTACCCTGCGCGTGGCAAACTGGTTCGTAAAGGGGTCAATGGTTTGCCCCCAGTTGTACCCGTGAGTTCCCGAACCATTTAAGCTGGGGAGTAAATCTAGCTTGGCCTGCTGCTTACTGTAACCGGCAATTTCTGCTTGCAACTCACTTTGCTTAATGGAGATGTTGTTCTCCATAGCGTAGTTGATACACTTTTCTAAAGACCACTTTTCTTGGGCGAAAGCACCAAAGCTTAGAAGAAAAGCAGCTGCAACGAGTAAAATCCGCATATAATATTTGGATATTGTTTGGCTGCGAATATACCAAAACCCCATGCGCCAGCACTACCGATTATACCAGCTATATGCAGCACATAAAAAAAGCGGCCCGAGAGCCGCTTTTGAATATGGGTTTAAATGGAATTTAGTGCTGTACCACCAATTTTTGGCTTACACCCTTACTTCCTTTTACAATGTAGGTTCCGTTGGCAACACCTGTAAGATTAAGTGTGCGTGTGTTGCTGTAGCTTTTTACAACGCGACCCTGCATATCGGTAATTTGGTAATTGCCAGCCGCAGAGGTATATACAACACGTCCATTGGTTGGGTTCGGGTAAAGCTGGAAATCAGTAGCTCCGGTATTTTCATCAATTCCAGTAGGAATATCTACCTCGAACATAGAAACCGTGCCACTCACCTCGTTGGCAGTAATAATTATATCGCTTCCGCTCGGGCTTTGCGCTGCAGGAATAAACTTAATATCCTCTACACCCAAATCACCAGCCTCTGGCGTATTGGCAGCCGCATCGAAATTACGGTTTAGGAAGTAACCTAGGTTCACGGGAATTACGGGATTGGTAATGTCGTACACAAAAATTCCACCCATGCGCTCCATGCCAATAAAAGCAAAAGTTCTAAGGCCAATGGTAGCTACTTCAATAGCCTCGGGCTCGGGACCTTTGTCATCGCTACGGCTTTTGTAGCTATCGTTGTCATCGTTGTTGGAATTGAAGTTCTCTGGAAATTCGGCAGCAATGGTCTGCTCAAAGTCGTCACCCGAATCGTATACCAGGTTACCTTGCGCATTATAGATAGAGAAAGAACGAGTACCGTAAGAGTACAGCTCTTCGTACTCGCCATCGTTGTCGGTATCCCCCAGGGTAGTGGTAATTTTTAGACGTCCTAAAAGGGTGTCGTTTTGAATGATATCGCGGTTTGGAAATGCAGTTGCATCCAAAACCAAGTCGGCTACGCGCTCTTCTTCACTAAAGGCAGCGTAATCGCGGCTGTCTCCTTCATTCGCGGTAACAATGTAGTCTACCCCTGCAATAGCAAAAGACTTAATGGCATCGGGTAGTGGCATACCCAAAGTAGGCTGTGGCGCAATAGCTATTTCGTTAGCGCGGTTGGATGGATCGAAACCATTTCCTGCCTCGCTATGATCTTTAAAACCCAGTCCAAAAATATCGGTAATGGTGTTGGTGGTGAGGTCTACCACTGCAATGGCATTGTTCTCTTGCATGGCCACATAAGCCGTTTGGTTGTCTGGAGCGATGGTAATGTACTCGGGCTCCATGTCTTGCACCACGGTAGCTTGACCATTGTTACCAAAAACGCGGGTAGAGTTGTCTAGATCGGCCAGCTCAAAATCTCCAAAACCTAAGGTAGTTACATTGTTGGGCGTAAGGTTGGCTACACCAGGCGTTAGGTCTATAATAGAGATGCTTCCTTCTGGATCTATGGTGTAATCGTCTGAAGGTTCCCCTTCGTTTGCCGTCATGGCTACAGAACCATCGCTGGCAATGGTAACCATATCGGGCAGGACGCCTACCTCTACATCATTTACGTAGTTTCCGTCCAAATCAAAGAAAACCACTTTACCGTTGCCATCTACGGTAGTACTTTCTACGGCTACGGCTACGATGTCGTTGTACACGGCTACACTGTTTGCATTGCTTCCGTATGCCGTGATATCGATGTTTTTAATTAGGCTAGGACTGGCTGGATTGGAGATATCCAACATACCAATTGAAGCCGCATCGGCATTGGTGAAAAACACCTGCTGGTTTTCAGCATCGTAGGCTACAATTTCTGCAGCACCTTCATCGAACACGCCCGTATTGTACGTTCCGATAAGGTTTAGATTGGTCTGCGCTGCTGCGCTAAGGGCTACAAACGTAGCCAGAGAGAGTAATACTTTTTTCATAGGGTAGGTTATAGTTTGCTTGCGGCAAAGCAACCTACCTAAGGTTTAAATCACTTAAAGTATGTGTTACAGATTCGTTAAGTATTATTTAATCTCGCGCTCTATACTGTGACCGCTGTTTTTCCCATCGGGAGAATCCAATGCGATGTAATACGTCTCGCCTTCGGTAACGGCAACAGGAGCACTAAAAGGATTGGAATCTTGCTCGGGCACTAGCTCTTGGTTACCCAAGTCGCCCAAACCAGTTGCGCCCGGTGTGGCAGAAATATTAGACCGTATAGGACTGTCTACCACTTCACTAAGGGTGCTACAAAACCAAGGCCCCTCGGCATGGTAGATTACAAAATCAAAATTCTCCGATGGGTCTTCGGGAATGATGAGCAAGTGCAACATACCGCTGCGCTCGGCTTCAAAGCGGTACCACACCACATTGTGCTCCCAGGCAAATAAGTAGGGAACGCGTTCATCTTTTTTATAGAATTCAATCTTAGCACCAATTTTATTATTACCCACTACAGGACCTAGTTTTTCTGGAAGTTTTACCGCACCCAAACAGTCTGCTGTTCGGGGTTCTAAGGTGTAGATGTCATCTAAGGGGTCGTCTTCTTGCGCTACCACAGTTTGAGCAATAAAGACCGTAAAGAATACCAGCAGTACATTTTTCATATTTCTAAAACTAGAATTTTACAGCATGGGTTGCAATAAAGGTGCCACTAGATAAAACTACCGGTTCCTGCAACATTGTATTTGAACAATTCAACGACTGTCCTTTTTTAACTACAACACCGGCTGCAGCCAGCGCTCCATGTAGCTCAATTCCAGCCCCTTGCGTTGGGCAATGTCCTCCAATTGGTCTTGCTTTATTTTACGGATACCAAAATACTTGCTCTGCGGATGCGCAAAGTACCAGCCACTCACCGAGGCGGTAGGCCACATGGCCAAACTTTCGGTTAGGGTAACGCCTATGGTTTTTTGCGCCTCAAGCAGATCGAACAAACGGGGTTTCTCGGTATGGTCTGGGCAGGCCGGATACCCCGGGGCAGGACGTATCCCTTGGTATTTTTCGCGGATCAAGCCCTCGTTATCCAAGCGTTCTTCTTTAGCGTAGCCCCAATATTGGGTGCGCACTTCCTTGTGCAACCACTCGGCACAGGCTTCTGCCAGCCTATCGGCCAGAGCTTTTACCATAATGGCATTGTAGTCGTCATGGTCTTGCTTAAACGCTTCGGCTTTTTCCTCGCAACCAAATCCAGCCGAAACCACAAAGGCTCCGCTGTAGTCCTGGATACCCGCATCCTTGGGCGCTACAAAATCGGCCAGGCATAAATTGGGCTGCCCTTTGGCTTTTTGCGTTTGCTGGCGCAAATGGTGAAAACGCATTCGTTCCTTGGAGATATCCTCGGGCTGGCACAGTACCACATCATCGTTTTCGCTGTAGCTGGGCCACAAGCCAAAGACGGCCTTGGCTTCCAGCCATTGCTCCGCTATAATTTGTTTTAGCATGGCTTTGGCATCGGCAAAGAGTTTGGTTGCCTCGGTTCCAACCACTTCATCCTCCAAAATATTTGGGTAGCGGCCCGCCAATTCCCAGGTTTGGAAAAAAGGTGTCCAATCTATATACTCTACCAAGGTCTCCAGAGGTATTTGCTCCAGGACTTTTGTCCCTAGGAGATTGGGCCTTACCACTTCATTCTCGGTAAACGAAAGTTCGGGTTTGTTTTTGCGTGCGATAGCCATATCTACCAGCTTCTCGCGCTTGGTTTTTGAGAAGTGATAGGTACGCAACTTCTCATAATCTGCCGCAATCTCTGCCTTAAACGCATCTTGGTTGGAGCCCAATACCTTGGATGCTGTGGTTACCGATCGCGATGCATCCAACACATGCACCACACTGTTTTTGGTGTACTGGGGCGCTATTTTCACAGCCGTGTGCACGCGCGAGGTTGTGGCGCCACCAATAAGCAGTGGGATATCCATTTCCTGCCGCTCCATTTCCTTGGCTACAAAAACCATTTCATCGAGCGAGGGCGTAATCAACCCCGAAAGCCCAATGGCATCTACCCGGTGCTCGCGGGCTGCTTGTAGAATTTTTTCGGCTGGCACCATCACCCCAAGATCTATCACCTCAAAGTTATTGCAGGCCAAGACCACGCCCACAATATTTTTTCCAATATCGTGCACATCGCCTTTTACGGTAGCCATCAATATTTTGCCCTTATTTTTTTGGGTGGATGCACCCAAACTGGCTTGTCTTTCCTTCTCGGCTTCAATGTACGGCAGTAGGTATGCCACGGCCTTTTTCATTACTCGCGCACTTTTCACCACTTGAGGCAAAAACATTTTCCCCGAGCCAAACAGGTCTCCTACCACATTCATTCCGTCCATCAACGGACCTTCTATCACCTGTAAGGGGGCTTCGGCTTTTTGGCGGGCTTCCTCGGTATCTTCTTCAATAAACTCCAGAATTCCTTTTACCAAGGCATGCTCCAAGCGTTTCTCCACGGGGTTTTCGCGCCAGGTAAGATCGGCTTTGCGTTGTTTAGCAGCGCCTCCTTTGAGGTTTTCTGCCATCTCCAACAAGCGCTCCTCGGCAGTATCGTTGCGATTGAGCAGCACGTCCTCTACCACTTCCAGGAGATCTTTGGGAATATCCTCGTATACCTCCAACATACTGGGGTTTACAATACCCATGGTCATACCCGCCTTAACGCCATGGTATAGGAATGCAGCGTGTATGGCCTCGCGCACCGTGTTATTACCGCGGAAAGAAAAAGACACATTACTCACTCCCCCACTTACGTGGGCATGGGGCAGGTTTTCACGTATCCAAGTGGTGGCTCTAAAAAAATCGAGGGCGTTGTTTCGGTGCTCCTCCATGCCGGTTGCTACGGGAAATATATTGGGATCGAAGATGATATCCTGGGGCGCGAAACCTACCTCATCTACCAAAATGCGGTAGGATCGCTCGCAAATTTCTATCCTGCGTTCGTAGCTGTCCGCTTGCCCATCTTCATCAAAAGCCATCACTACCACAGCCGCACCAAAACGCTGGATGTACCTGGCCTGTTTTTTAAAGGTTTCCTCGCCTTCTTTAAGGCTAATGGAATTCACTACGCCCTTTCCTTGGATGCATTTTAATCCAGCCTCTATAATTTCCCATCGGCTGGAATCTATCATAATGGGAACACGAGCGATATCGGGTTCGGCAGCAATAAGATTGAGGAAGGTAACCATGGCTTCTTTGCCATCAATCATTCCCTCATCCATGTTGATATCAATGATTTGGGCACCGCCCTCTACTTGGTCGCGGGCTACCTCCAAGGCTTCATCGAACTGCTGCTCCTTTATCAAGCGGAGAAACTTGCGGGAGCCGGTAACGTTGGTGCGCTCACCAATATTTACAAAGTTGGTTTCTGGCGTTATGGTTAAGGGTTCTAACCCCGAGAGCTGCAAGTGGTTGGGCATGGTATGCTGTAAAATTTCTTGGAAGGATCTTCCCTAAGCTTGTATTGATTTTCTTCTTCAAATGTTCCGAATTCGGACTGTATTTATTGCGCCACGGTTTCTTGTGAAGCATTTCTGGGTTGGTACGTAGCAGCCAACTCGGCTAAGGCTTTAATGTGCTCGGGCGTAGTGCCGCAACATCCACCCAAAACATTAAGCAGGCCGAGGTCTAAAAACTCTTTTAGTTGGCTGGCCATCATTTCGGGTGTTTCTACGTACTCTCCAAACTCGTTGGGCAAGCCCGCATTGGGGTGAGCCGAAACCAAAAAAGGTGCTTTATGTGCTAAAGTTTGTACATAAGGACGCATGGCCTCGGCTCCCAGAGCGCAGTTTAATCCCACCGAAAACAAAGGCATATGCTTAATGGAAATTAAAAAGGCCTCAGTAGTTTGTCCGCTCAGCGTACGACCACTGGCATCGGTTATGGTACCGGAAACCATTATGGGCAAACGTTGACCCTTTTGCTCGAACACTTCTTCGGCTGCAAATAGGGCTGCTTTGGCGTTGAGCGTATCAATAATGGTTTCGAACAAAATAAGATCGGCCCCGCCATCCATTAACGCGCCCACTTGCTCGGCAAAAGCCGCTACCAAATCATCAAAGGTTATGTTGCGGTATCCGGGATCGTTTACATCGGGCGATAGCGATGCGGTTTTATTGGTCGGCCCTACGGAACCTGCTACAAACCTGGGTTTATCTGGATTTTTAGCGGTAAAGGCATCGGCTGCCTCCCGGGCTATTTTTGCCGATTGGTAGTTGATTTCATACACCAAATCCTGGCAGTCGTAGTCTTCTTGAGCAATAGAGGTACCACTAAACGTATTGGTCTCGATAATATCGGCACCCGCTTCTAGGTAAGCATCGTGTATGGCGCGCAACACCTCAGGACGTGTTAAACCAATAAGGTCGTTGTTTCCCTTAAGCGATTTTTTAATGTGTTGGAGGGATGGATTTCTAAAATCTTCTTCCTCCAATTTATAGCGCTGTATCATGGTGCCCATGGCGCCATCTAAAATTAAGATGCGCTCCTTTGCGGCACGTTGTAAAGCAGCTTGTCTATCCATAATTTACGGCATAAAAAAAGCCCTGCTAGCTTATGCCAACAGGGCTTTATAATTTCTTACAAATAACCATTTTGTCTGCTGACTTATCTGCTTCCTTTCGGAATCTGGAATTGGCACCTTCAGCTACGCGCACGCGCAAATTGGGTTGCCAAGGCATCAAAGGGCCAGTCCCTCCGCCTTTCTTGATAAGGTGTACGTTAAGAACGTTGCTGCAAAGATGGTAAATTTTTATTCCAACGCATGCAAAGCTTTCCTAATTTCTGCACGTTGCTGCTTACCCTGCAGTATGCTAGGTGCTGCACTGCGTTCTTCACAATTTTCAATACCACAGTTTTCGCAAAGCACATTTACCTCGCGTGTTTGAATTTGAGGGTCTTGTATCCAGGCAATTTTGCGTTTGCTCTTGTTGTTTACCGAAATCCCCAAGCAGGCGCTGGTGGCACGCTGCTCACCCGATGCTAACGAACGCCCCATGGCAACTACCAAATACTTCTCGCCCCCCGGATAATTCGAAAACTGCACCTGAGTATCTAAGCCAGTTTTTTTACCACCAGTAAGCTTTCTAAGTACCTGCAGTGCTACCCATCGGCCACAGTAATGCGCGCCCAAATTATTCGCATGGGGCAGGTGTTTTTTATTCAAATGCAATTCGCGCTCTAAAACTGGAGCTTGTGCTCCGCTTTGGTTAAATTTCAAGAAGAACAGGGTATCCAAACCGTAGTGCTGTGGCAGCAAATTGGTAAAGCGATGGAATAAGGTTTCTGGTGTAGCATTCCAGCGCTTGGAAAGATCTACCAAAAAATGAGCATCCCAGGTAGGTATGTTCAACCAATTTCCAATTTCTACTACCATGGCTTTTTCCGGAAGCAGGATGGCACCTGCAAAGTAAGAGGCCTGAAAGTTGATTAGTAGCTGGTCGAAACTGGAAATATCGATCCGCCCTCCGATTGTATTTACACGGTGCGCTTTATCTAAGCCTAGAATATTAAAGCCCAGTTCTTTCGCAATGAGAAACAATTGCTGGTTGTCAGATAGCGAAGCTTCTAAGTACAACGTTGTACTCGAAGCCGTATAGAAGCTCTTTACTCCATGCAGTAAGCTATTTTCTTGTAGTGCCTTGCGGTCTATGGTATATCCATACTCCGAAAGAAGCAAAGCTTCCAAGGTTTGCAGAAAGTCGTTTGCCTGCGGATTCAGGGTGTGTTTTTGCAAAAACGCGGCTGCTTTCTTCTCAATTTCGGGGAAATAATTATTGGCTATTTCCTGATACGAGCGCAATGCCGCAGCATGAAATTCCTTTTCGCTGATGTTATAATGGCGCGCTACTTCCATAAATGCTCCTAAAAAAGCTGAGGCTTGTGCCGGACTTTTTGCAAGTAGCTCAATGATTTGGCTTCCCTCCATGCCAAACAGCTCAAAGGGCACCTGATCGAAGAAACGCGAGTTCAGCAAATCGCCCAATGGAGCCAAATCTTGCTTTAACTTAAGGGATACCAGGTCATCGTACTCCAATTCCAATGCATTGGCAAGGGCGTATATTTTCTCGGCCTTGGGGTATTTTTTCCCTTTCTCAATCTCATTCAGGTAGGAAGCAGACATCCCGCACTTTTTAGATAGCGCACTGAGACTCAACTCCAAGCGCGCTCGCTGTTGCGAAACCTTGAGTCCAAAAATGATCTTGATTTTATCTTCTGATGCTGCCTGCATGGATGGGAGCAAACATACGAAACAGTTTCATCCGTTGTTGAATTTACTCGATCAGCGAAATATGCTTTTTTAGCGAATATTCGCTTGCAGAATAAATTCGTTTGGCGTTACTTTGTAAAAAACTCAATCCCATGGAAACATCAATAGCATCCATTCGCATAAAAAATACCGTTGCACAGCAGCAAGAAATACTTACCGATGAAGCACTGCAGTTTTTAATCGCACTGCATGAAACCTTTGACGATCAGCGCAAAGCATTACTTTCTAAACGCAAAGACCGCTTACTTAAATTTCAAAGTGGAGTATTGCCCAACTTCCTACCACACCGCGAAGATGTGGCAGACAGCACCTGGCGGGTAGCTCCTGTTCCGGCAGACTTACAAGATAGACGGGTAGAAATTACCGGTCCGGTAGACCGAAAAATGGTAATCAACGCCCTCAATAGTGGCGCACAAACCTTTATGGCCGATTTCGAAGACAGCAATTCCCCCACCTGGGAAAATTGCATCAACGGCCAAATCAACTTGCGCGATGCCATTTTAGGCACCATTACTTTTGAAAATGACAGAGGAAAAAAATACCAACTCAACGAAAATCCAGCCACGCTGCTAGTAAGACCGCGTGGATGGCACTTGGAGGAAAAAAACATTACCTACCACGGAAAGCGCCTATCCGCCTCGTTGGTAGACTTTGGATTGTTCTTCTTTCACAATGCCAAAACCTTATTAGAAAAAGGTAGCGGACCCTATTTCTATTTACCCAAGTTAGAGTCGCACCTGGAAGCCCGCCTGTGGAATGACGTGTTTGTGTTTGCCCAAAACTACATGGGTATAGAACAGGGCACCATTAAAGCCACGGTGCTTATTGAAACGCTGACTGCGGCTTTTGAGATGGATGAAATTCTCTACGAACTCCGTCAGCATTCGGCAGGATTAAACTGTGGTCGTTGGGATTACATCTTCTCTGTGATCAAAAACCTGAAACGCCACCCCGATTTTGTACTGCCCAATCGCGATTTAGTGACCATGGAGGCACCCTTTATGCACGCATACTCCAAACTGGTTATAAAAACGTGCCACCGCAGAGGAGCCCATGCTATTGGAGGGATGTCGGCTTTTATTCCAGTAAAAAATAACGAAACCAAAAACAACCAAGCCATAGAAAAAGTGCTGAAAGATAAAACCCGTGAGGTACTGGATGGACACGATGGCTCTTGGGTAGCCCACCCGGGTTTGGTACAAGTAGTACGCGATGTTTTTAACCAGCACATGCCAGAGGCCAACCAAATATCCAAGCAAGTGCCGGAAGAAATTAACCAGGGCGACCTGCTTAAAATGCCAGAGGGCAACATTACAGAGGAAGGCATCCGCAAGAATATTAATGTAGGCCTGCTATACATTGAATCTTGGTTACGCGGAACCGGTGCAGCCGCCTTGTACCACATGATGGAAGATGCCGCTACCGCAGAAATCTCCAGAGCACAGTTATGGCAATGGTTGCAGCACAAGGCACAACTCACTGATGGCCGCACCGTAACCAAGGAACTCCTAGAGGTACTCTTTTACCAAGAACAAAAAAAGGTACGCGAACTACTTGAGGGCATTCCTGCAAACCGCCTTGAAAACGCATCCATCCTTTTTAGAGAACTGATTTTCCAAGACGAATTCCAAGACTTTTTAACGCTCAAAGCATACGAGCTCATTTAATAACAACCAAACCCATAGATACCATGAGTACTGTGAATACTAAAAAAGTAGCCCTTGCGGCAGAATTAACCAATGAATGGCTTGAAAACCCACGCTGGAAAGGCATCAAACGCCCCTACCAAGCCGAAGAAGTAATAGATCTGCGTGGCTCTTTGCTACAAGACTACACCCTGGCCCGAAACGGTGCCGAGAAGTTTTGGAAACTGCTACAAGCCGGAACTACTGTTAATGGATTAGGAGCCCTATCGGGCAATCAGGCCGTGCAAGAAGTACAGGCAGGATTAAATGCCATTTACTGCTCGGGCTGGCAGGTAGCCGGAGACGGCAACAGCGCTGGCGAAATGTACCCCGACCAAAGCTTATACCCTGTGGACTCTGTGCCCAAAATGGTAGAACGCATCAATGCAGCGCTGCTGCGCACAGACCAAATCCACTGGATGGATAATAAGACCGATACCGATTGGCTGGTACCCATAATTGCCGATGCCGAAGCCGGATTTGGAGGCAACCTAAACGCCTTTGAATTGATGAAAGCGCTGATAAAAGCAGGTGCTGCTGGCGTGCATTTCGAAGACCAGCTTTCTTCCGCTAAAAAATGTGGTCATTTGGGTGGAAAAGTACTCGTACCCACCCGCGATGCAGTAAACAAACTGGTATCGGCTCGTTTGGCAGCCGATGTTATGGGCGTGCCCACCTTTATTATTGCAAGAACGGATGCCAATGCAGCCAATTTGCTTACTTCAGACATCGATCCGTACGACCACGACTTTATCCAGAGCACAGAACGCACGCACGAAGGCTTTTATAATGTAAAGGCTGGATTAGAGCAAGCAATTTCTAGAGGGCTAGCCTATGCTCCATATGCAGATTTAGTGTGGTGCGAGACCTCGAAACCCGACCTGGGAGAAGCCCGTGAATTTGCCCAAGCTATACGCGAAAAATACCCAGAAAAGATGTTGGCTTACAATTGCTCACCATCGTTTAACTGGAAGCAAAACCTGGATGACAAAACCATGAAAGTGTTCCGTGAGGAGTTGGCCGACATGGGATACAAATTCCAGTTTATTACACTAGCCGGATGGCATGCACTAAACCACAGCATGTTTGAGTTGGCCCAAGCGTACAAGAAAGAGGGCATGTATGCATACAGCCAGTTACAACAAGCCGAGTTTGCCAACGAGGCGCAAGGATACCGCGCTACCAAGCACCAAGGTTTTGTAGGAACCGGTTATTTCGACCGCGTGCAAAACACCATTACCAACGGAAAAAGTGCTACCACTGCACTTAAAGGCTCCACCGAGGCAGAGCAGTTTTAAATAACACATACTCGATACAAACAAAAAGCCCTCAGATTTGCATCTGAGGGCTTTTTTAATGGATTTCTCTATATGACATAGTTGTCCATAGAGCCATGCTAGGTCTAAAAACTAGTCAATAATTTTAACGTTAATCGCATTCAAACCTTTGCGACCTTCTTCGGTGTCAAAAGACACGCGGTCGTCTTCGCGAATTTCATCGATAAGTCCGTTTACGTGTACAAAAACGTCCTTGCTTGCATTGGTCGGTGTAATAAATCCGTACCCTTTTTCATCGTTGAAAAACTTAACTACTCCTTCATTCATAACTGTGTAATTTACTTTATGGTTTATTTATAATTACCTGATTTAATTGACGAATGTGTACGCCATTCCTTTTTTACCTGCTCTGCCCGTTCTTCCAATACGGTGGATATAACTCTCCATGGTTAAGGGCAGTTGGTAATTGATAACGTGCGTTACGCCATCTACATCAATACCGCGTGCAGCTACATCGGTAGCCACCAAAACGCGGGTTCTTCCACTCTTAAACTTGCGAATGGCGTTGCTACGGTAGTTTTGCGATTTATCGCCATGAATCACATCCGAAAACACGCCACTCTTTTTTAGCTTCACGTGGATGCGGTCTACCGCTCGTTTGGTTTCCGCAAAGAGGATCACCTTTTCTAAGGCGCTATCTTGCAGCATTTTAGCCAAGATCTCGAACTTATTCTCGTGGGCTGCTACTCGTATTATATCCTGCTGAACATTGCTGCTACTTTCGGTACCGGAGCTCACTTTTACCCGCACTGGGTTTTCCACCAACTGCTGTATCACCTTCTCTTGGTCTTTTTTCAGCGTAGCAGAGAATAACAAGGTTTGCTTGCGCGAGCCCATAAGACCTGTAATGGTTCTAACATCGGGTAAGAAGCCCATATCCAACATACGGTCAAACTCGTCCAATACCAAGATATCTGTACCTTGTAAGCGCAAAGCACCTTGATTAATCAAATCGAGTAAACGCCCTGGAGTACCTACAATAAGGTCTTGCTTTTTCCGGGCCAGGCTAAGGTCTTTTCCTACGCTGGTACCACCAATAAAACATGCAGCGCTTAAGCCCATACCTTTACTGATTTCCTTAAACTCAGCGAGCACTTGCTCTGCCAACTCTCGGGTAGGAACCACCACTAAAGCAGTAGTATTCGTTTCTACCTCCATTTGCGCAACTATAGGGATAAGAAAAGCTCCTGTTTTTCCAGTTCCGGTGGCGGCAATTCCTACCATATTGCGTCCCGCTATCAGTTCTGGTATTGCTTTTTCCTGTATTTCGGTAGGATGGGTGTAGCCCTTGCTTTTGAGGTTGCTTTTAACCTTGGGGCTTAGTTCCATTGCTGCGTAGCTAAGCGTAGGCACAAAACTTTCTGTTTTGGTTTCCACCGCAGCTTTCACCAGCATCTTTGGGTCTATTGCCGAAACCATGGGCTTTTTGGCACGCCTACGATCTGGCTTTCTTTTTATTCCGTAACTCATAAATTCTTTTGGATTTTAGCCATAGTACTTCCCTCGTTGTCCATCGCATTCTTTTGCATACTATTTTCCCAGTACCGTTGTCTGTAAGCAGTGCAACGGGTGTAAACCAAGAGTTGTGAAATAGCAAAAGGTAAAAAGCGCACCATGCGCGTGCCTTGAAAACAGGCAAAATGAAACGAGTAACTTATAATATGGCAACTATTAATTAAACAAAACGCTACCCAGGCTAAACCCAGGTTTCTTTAAAAGCTTGTTTTGTTACAGGAGAGGTAAAATTAAGGAGGCGTGCTAGGCCTTTAACGAGACTTCCAATTGCAAGTGAAACGCACTTTTCAGAAAATGCGATCTCCGCATTTGCACTGCAAAGCTACGGTATTATATCACAGTAATCACAAAAGCGTGTAACTTATTTGGGATTTAGGGTTTACATGAACACCTGAAATCGTGTTTTTTTGAATTGAAAATTAGACATATCCGCAGCCTCATTTCTAGGCTAGCCTGCATCCTACTGCCGGAAAGTACTACTTTTAAAAATGCATTACCGGCCGTGCTGCAATGCCGGTGGAATCGCACAGCCTTTTGTCCTTCGGGTGTCTGTAAGGTGGAAGATTTTCCATGATCCATCGGCTTGTTTTGCCAGGGTAAAAGCATCTACCCCACAATGCAGCAACTGCTTACCCAAATAAAAGGCGTAGTCGGTCCACACAGTAGCCAAATTGTCGCTGTGCTGAATCTGAATGTTCCAAATAGGCTCATCCCAAACAGCATCGTGCTCGCTGTTTACTGCATCCACAAAACGCTGCACATCGCCCTTTCGCAATTGAGGGGATCCAGTAGAATCGCTAAAAGAAGTAAACATCGAGACCTCTGCTGTAAATGCATCTGCTACCAGAGCACCATCTCCTGCGCGCATGCCATCAAAAATTTGCAGTACCGGCTTTAGAATGGCCTGCTCCTCTTTAGACAGCTCCTTGTTCAGCAGGTGGCTTTCTTGAGCAAAAAGCCCAAGTGGCAATAACAACAACCAGAGTATATTTTTCATAGCACATGTATTTACCCAGCAAGATAACAAGCGGTCGTTGAGTGGTCTGACAAATTGGGCTGAACGGCAGATCGGGAGGAGAAATGAGTGAATAAGGTATAGTTGGAAGGTGAGAAGTTGAAGGCTCCACGTTTTAGCAAAGCGCTCTGCCACCCTGACGAAGGAAGGGGCTCAACGCTACTATGTACAAGTAAGATGAAGGGATGAAAGTAAGCTAGAGCAAGCCCCAGTCACCCAATTACAGACCAAGCGCATAACACTTCGCTCTCGTGGAGGAGGATTTAGGGAGAGGTAATTTAAACACTAGCTGTGCCTTCGGTGCTACAAGCCAATAAGCGTGATTTTTAACACTGTTCACCCTAAGGGCGAGCATTATACCCGGCTTGATAAGGTAAACAACCTCTATACCACAGATTATCTCAGACAGAGTTGAGTTTATACAGCCGCTGAACTAATGCCTTCAACCTAAAGATCTATTCAACAACTAACAGCTCACTTTGTCTTTCCGTTGTAGATAAAGATACCACGTAGAGCCCTGAAGGTAAGTTGTGTTCCACACGTAGCACATCTTGAGCCTCAAAGGATTCACGGTACACCTTTTTACCATCCATGGAGTGGATTTCCAGCTGAACTTCCTCCGATCCATTAATACCTTGTGGGGAAACTGTAAAGAAATTAGAAGACGGATTGGGACTTAGCATGAGGTGACCGCCAGCTTCATGTTCCGCTACTCCACTAACGGCATCATTGTGCAAACGAACCAAACCATTAGTTTTTCTTCCGTTATAATGTAAATAGGGACCAGATAGATAAATCCTGTTCTGTGAATCCACATAAAAATCATCGAACAGCAAACGATCGGAACTGGTTCCCGGTATAAAATTCTGGTCTCTCACCCCATCTGGTGTGAACCGAATTAATTGCTCCTGTTGAAAATCCCTTACATAAATATTGTTATTCAAGTCTGTTCCCAGTAAGTCATAAAACCCCTCAAACGGAAAACCATCTACAAGAATGCCATCTCTATTATATTTAAAGACCTTCTCTGGTTCGCCAAACTCTGTGATTGCCATTATTAAATTTCCTTGTTGATCACCAAATGCTCTTAAGATGTCTCCACGTAAAACCTTTTCACCAAAAGTTTCATTCAATGCACCATCCTCGTTGTATAATGAGAACGTGTAACGATTAGCAAAAAAATTTACGTAAATCACGTAAGTCTCATTTTGACTTGTGGTAACTATTTTCTCTAAAAAATCACTCGAAGACACGACCTTTTCAATCATAAAATCGGCATCTACAGTACCAGACTGGTTAACCCGCCTAGTTATGTAGCTCGAACTATTAAAGTCATACTCGGAGAAATAGATGTAATCATAATCACTACCTGTTACGCGACCTAATCCTTCCCCATCGGTATCTAACCAAGTTGTATCTAACACACCATTAAAATACCTATGGTACTTGTAATCCGCCCCGTTAACAATATGCCCAAAATCGTTATCAACACCAGGGAGATAAGAAAGACCCACTTTTGTTTTCGATTCGACAAGATTTCCTTCGAAGTCGTAATGCATAAACGCGTCCCTATTATCATCGAATGTCACTAATTGAGACGGATAAAAGACCGGGTTGTTTAAATACAGTGATCTGGATGCGTAAAATCTAGGATGGGTCCTACTGATAGGTACCCCATTTAACAACCCATCCAAAACCCCGCTACTGCTGTATAAGAAGCTTTGACTGTCTGGAACTATAACGATTGTTTGTGGGGAAAATTGAATGTTACCGTATATGTCGCTTGAACCCAAGTACAAAGAGTCTGTCCGTTCTCCACTAGCGTTGTAAAAAATTAAGCTGGCCGTTTCATTGTACAGTGATAAAACGCAGGCTGTTGAATCTCGTGCATAAACCCCTCTTTGGAAAAACTCCTGTTCACGGGTTGTTAAAATAGTAAAGCCATACCCCACTTTTTCAATTGCATGTTTTTGGCTATTACTAGGATCGATATAAGATACAATAAATGAGCTATCTGAAATTGTTTGTAATTCTTGCAAAAGATTCATAGGAAGATCAGACACATACTGCAATTCTCCATCGTCATCAATAAAGCATATTGACGAACTTGTTTCTCCTTTAAGAAAACCGTGACCGAAGAATCCGTTAAAGGTTTCCGGCACAGCACTTGCGTTGCTCATATACTGCACTTCTTCACTAATCTGATATGAATTATCAATATCCCCATTCTTAAAATACCGGTTTATTGTAGTGAAACTCTCCCCTGTTATTCTTCTGCTGAACAAAAATCTCTCGGTAGAAGATGGTATGAGGTCATATTGTATTCCATCCTCCACAGAAATAGCAGAGAATTGACTGTTAACCTCTCCATTAGGGTTCAGTTTGAATATACTATCACCAGAAAGAATGATGATAGTAGAATCTGGCAATTCCAGAGCATCAAAAATTTCCATGTTTTCTTTATTGAAAACAAAACTTTCATCTAAGAACCCCGCTTTATCCGTTTTACACAAACCATCTATTTCATAGCCAGGTCCTTCTATTTTTATAGCTCCGATAAGCAAAATGTTACCATCTCTTAGCTCAATAATTTTATGAATATTATTGGCTTGCGCCCCAGTAAATGGCAGAAATGCAGCATCTACTGTCCCGGGTTGTTGCGCATTTACACTCAGTACAAATGACAACCAGAATAGAGTAATAAACTTCTTCATATTTTTGAATACCGATAAATTTTTACACTAGCTGTAGGCCATGCATCCGTCTTGGTAAATCCATTAATGCACCAAGGTTTTCGCCAGTGTAAATACACTTTTCATCAAAACTAATAAACTTTAAACCCTTTTATATTAAGGATAAGTCATTACAGTGTCAGTGTTGGAGTTTTACTGCGACTACCAATTCTAAAATAACCTATATTTCTTAAATGCTCCTGTACGATCACAACCCAGATCACCCCTTTATGTCTTATTTTTCCCTCCCTAGTGATGTAAGATTTAGACTTAGCTGAGTTCCCATTGTACCACATCTATTAATCCAATCTTAAGTTCCACTTGAATTCTACATTACTATGAGCAATGAGAGGTAAGAGAAAAGCGTGAAAAGTTGAGAAGGTGAAAAGTTGAAAGCTCGTAGCCGGGAGAAGAATACTTTCTTAATCCTCGGTGGATCGTTACGTAACCACTGTCTTAATCGGTTCTCGAGTGATCTCTGCAAGGAAGATTGTATCGAGAGAACAAGAGCGCAAGGAAATAACAAGGCTTGAAGCACGGAGAGAGCGGAAAGATTAGAGAGGATGTAGGAGAGATGAGCGAATGGAAGGATTAGCAATGCTCCAGAAGCACTCAAGAAACAAACACCGAAAAGCATACAACAAAACCTACCGTCATTCCGAGGTACGAGGAATCTCATTCTTACCATTGGGTGATACGCAAACGCACTGAGGTAAAGCGCTTGAAGCTTAAGCGATAAGCAGGAGTAAACGAACTACGCTCCAATAAGCCCCATCTCTACAAAGAAACCGCGGATCTTTTTGCGAAAGAAATACCAGAATAAGAAGCCCAACAAAATGTAGGGTATAAACATGATGTAGATAATGCCCTTATTCAAACCCGCTCCGGTATTCATTTGATCGGGGTCGGCTTGCGAAGAGGATTCACTTACCGCTTTACACATGGCACATTGTGCATCTGCATCTCCTCCGACTAAAAGGAGCATTAAAAAAAACGCTATGTACCAAAAAGTCTTAGGCATAATACGGTGAAATCATCAGGTACACCACCACTCCGGTTACCGCAACGTATAGCCACAAAGGAAAGGCATACTTTACGATGCGTTTGTGTTTTTCGACTAAGTAATTGATTCCGTAGGCGTAGCTAAATAGTACCAGTGGAATGATGCCAATGCTTAACAGAATATGGGTGATAAGAATGAAAAAGTACACGTAGCGGATAGCGCCCTCGCCACCATAGGGTGTAGACTCTGATGTGATGTGATACGCTACGTATCCTACCAAAAACAGCAAGGATAACAGAATAGAAAACTGTATCAGCCGCTTGTGTGCCTCTATTTTCTTCTGCTTCACCATAATTACGGCAGCCACCAAAGAGACAGCAGTCAGGCCATTAATAGTGGCGTAAATGGGTGGCAGAAAAGTAAGATCGTACCCATCTATCTTAACACCGAACAATATGGCTACCACCAAGGGAATAGCAACGGACGCAGCAATGATCAGCTTGCGCGTGCTAGGACTGAGCTTTTTCTCTGTTGTAGGCATCTATGGCTTCTTCTTTCATCAGGAGTTTTATCTCATCGGCTAACCGGTCTACCTCTTCGGTGCTGGTGCCATCGTAAAACCCGCGGATTCTGTTTTTTCGATCTATTAACACGAACTTTTCCGAGTGCAAAAAACCTCCGGGAGCACTCACGTCCTCTTGAGAGGCCAATAAATAACTGGTAGCTCCAAGGTTGTAAATAGCTTTTTTATCTCCTGTAAGTAGAACGGTTCTATCTTCGTCCAGATAGTACTTTTCCTCGTACTCCAGCAGCACTTCAGCCGTGTCATGAGCAGGATCCACGGTGTGCATCACAAACCGTATATCATCAAAGGCATCGTTCTCTAACTTTAAAGCCAAACGCGCCATTTGCTTGCTCATGGTAGGACAAATACTAGGGCAACGCGTAAAGAAGAATGCCGCCACGTAGATGGTAGAATCTAAGTCTTCGGTGCCAAAGGTTTCTCCGTGTTCCGTAGTAAACTGGAATGGAGCAATGGTATGATCCAACGTATCGAACTGGCCCTGTTCGTTAAGGATTTCCACCTTCGGGCCATACACCGGAAGACGCTTAAAGTTATGCGTTCCGCTGTTCAGAAAAATCAATAAAAAAACAGGCGTTAGCAACATGAGTGCTATGCCTGTCCATTTTAAGTATTTCGGTGCTGGTTTCAATGCCACGCGTTTTTAGAAATAACGCTGCAGCATATCGTTGATGTATGATGACTCTGTCAGCGCTATAAAAATAAGGTATGCTATAAACAGGATGTATGGATACAAAATAACGTTTCTGGCGTTCTTTCGTTCATCCCCTAAGTGCATAAAAGTAAGTACAATGTAACCTGCTTTTACCAAGGTAAGCACGATGTAGAAAATCTTTATTCCTAACCAAGCGCCATCGGATACGGTGCCTCTACCAAAATACACTCCGACCATTACCTCAACGATGGTAATTACAGACAGGATGAGGGTTACCATCCAAATCTTCTTGCGAATCTTTCTTCCTTCCTCTTCTCCGTGAACCTGATCGGGAGAATATTCAATAATATCGTCTCTTTCCATGATTACGTATCGTGCTTTATGGTATTACAATAAGTAGAAGAAGGTAAATACAAATACCCAAACTAAATCTACAAAGTGCCAGTACAATCCTACCTTCTCGACCATTTCAAAGTGTCCGCGAGAATCGTAGGTTCCACGCATTACTTGTATCAATACCAATAGGTTGATCACCACTCCAGAGAACACGTGAAATCCGTGGAAACCCGTGATAAAGAAAAAGAAGTTGGCGTACAACTGCGGTCCGTACTCGTTTTCTTTAAGGTTGGCTCCTTGTACGTGCTTGTACATGGTTCCCAAGGCTGCTTCTTTCTTGGCTCCGGTAAGTACGGTTCCATCTTCCAAAACCAAGTCGGCTTCGGCATACAGCTCCTCATTGCTGTGGTAATGGTGTCCGTGGGTTTCAAACGTAGCTTTTTGGCCATTCTCTAACATCACATAGCCGCTCTCTCCGTGAATAAAGTGGCTCCACTCCCAGGCTTGCGAGCCCAAGAACACAAAACCACCAACTACAGTAAGTGCTAACCATTTTACCACACCCTTCTTATCCAAACGGTGACCGGCTTCAACAGCCAACACCATGGTTACGGATGAAACAATTAGAATAAAGGTCATCAAGGCCACATAAGCCAGTGGTAAGTGTGCATCTACACCTGGGAAGGCATGGAATACCTTCTCTGCTATAGGCCACTCCCCCGTGTACTTATGGCGTGCGTAACCATAGGCTACTAATAGACCTCCGAATGTTAGTGCATCTGATACTAAGAAAAACCACATCATGAGCTTTCCGTAGCTCATACTAAAGGGGGAACCTTTACCTCCCCACAACGTAGCAGTATCTATTTGTTTGCTGGCATGACCTCCCATAAACCGCTCCTATCGTTAAAAGTTGTGCAATTTTAATGAATAAAAAGCAAAAAGAGGAACAAATATAGCCATAGACCATCGAGAAAATGCCAATAGGTTCCACAAAGCTCTAATCGCAAATAGTTGCCGCTGCTGTATCTACCTTTGGCTGAACCTCTTAGCACTACCATAAGGTAAATTAGCCCTCCAACCAAATGAAGTAAATGTACTGCACTTAATATGTAAATGTAGCTACTAGCGGTGTTTCTAGCACCCAAAACTTTGTCCTTGAGTGGGTTTTCTCTAAGCTGGTCGCTTGGTAAATAAAATTCTCCATCGGCTTCAACCAGCTCCTCTCCTTTTAGGATAAAGGTGTAGTCCTCACCATATTCACCCTGTAAATCCATGTGATTTCCAATGAGGTAGTTCCCGGTTTCGGTCAGCTGATTCCAACTTTGAAATTGCAAAACCCCGAAGGCTATCCCCAATACCAAGGTAAGCGCCACCATAGCGGTTGGGTTGGCATTGCTTCGCGCCTGTTTTATAGCTAGCCACATGGTGCCACTGCTAGCCAATAGCACAGCCGTAGAGATATAAAAACCTACCGGCATTTTTATGGACACCCAAAACGAGTCGGCTTGGGATACAATGTATGCGGAGGTGAGCCCTCCAAACAACATTACGATGCTGAAGATACCTATGTACAACAGCATTTTCTTGGACCGCGCTTTTACTGCGGGATCCTCGGGGTTGGTGATGGTTTCTGTATTCTCTGTCATGAATTACAATTTATCTGCTACCAAAGCAATGAGCGCCACTGGTAAATAAAAGAAGCTACTGAACATTACTTTTCGTGCAGATTCAACCGATAAATCGCGGTAAAGTTTACCGGAGTAGTACGCAATAGGTAAAGCGGCTATGGCTGCAATTACAGAACCATAAATTCCAGTAAAATCGAATGCCCAGGTAAACAAACCGCAGGGGATTAAAAACAGCGAGTACATGTAAATTTGAAAAGCACTGGTTTTATCGCGCCCACCAGCGGAGGGTAAGAGCTGAAATCCACCCAACTTGTAGTCGTCTTCCAAAACCCAGGCTATGGCCCAAAAGTGGGGAAATTGCCAAATAAACTGAATGATAAACAGCAAACCACCGCCCAAACCAAAGCTATTGGCAGCAGCAACCCAACCCAATAGTGGCGGAATGGCTCCAGGGAAAGCACCCACAAATACCGCAAAAGATGTTACGGGCTTTAAGGGTGTATACACAAAAGCATAAGAGACCAAAGCACCAAAGCTGAGCAGCGGGGTTAACCAGCCGAATGCGAAATACAGCGTTCCTAAGCCCAAAAGCGCTGCCGCAATACACAGCGTCCAAGCTTGTTTCTTGTTAATTTTTCCTGCAGGCAGCGGGCGCTCTTTTGTGCGCTCCATTCGGCTATCCAAATCGCGCTCTATAATTTGATTGATACCATTAGAGGCTCCCGTTACCAGCATGCCACCCAGAAAAAGCCACAATAAATTCAACCACTCCCAACCTTCTGGCGTATGGTGAAATAAGTAGCCAAACACTGCCGAAAAAATAACCAGCGATGCCAGTCTAAATTTAAAGAGGGCTGGAATGGAAGCGAACGGATTGTATACAGGGTTATTAGGCTGCGTCACGCGCATAAATTTTGTGCGAAAATAGGGGTTTCGCGGTTTCTAGTAGGTGAATCGGTTCCTAAATAATCCTTTGCGCACGAAAACCCCCACCCAGAGTGGATTGGCGTTGGATAATTGAGAACGTCCTCCTGCATAAACACCCGCAAATAGCGTCTGTTCTTTTAGGAATACCTGCCGTGCTATTTCAATTTGTGCGTACGCATAGCGATCGGGTTGTGAGAGTCCGAAAAAGCCAAAATCGGCTGTGCGGTCGGTATTGGATGCCAGGATGTCCCCCCCCAGTGCACTGCTGCGACTGCCCAGGTTTACTAAGGATAGATCCACGCTAATCGACCAAGGCTCTTTTTCCCAAGAGGCTTGCAAAAATTGTTGCCAGAAATTGCTGCCCAACGGATGCCCCAAGGCAAAGCCTTGCTGAGAAACACTCTGTGCTGGGAAGCTATGCGAAAAGGTAAAAGGTCGCGAACGGTTGTGTTCTAGGCGAAAGCTTACTGCAGCATCCTGCCAGGTGCTTGTATAGGCAATACCCAATTGCCAGGCCCATTTGTTGGCCCACCAACCTTCGCCCGACCGAAATTCATCCAACTTAAACTCGTCTAACACCAGTTGTCCATAACCCTTCCAGCGTGTGTCGTATACAGCTAAATCCATTCCCAACAACACATTATCAGAGGAACCGGATGAAAATTCCACAGGCCTTAAAAAGGCAAAAGGCATGAGATAACCTGGATCCAAGTATCTGGTTACCAAGGAATCCTGTACCGACCAAAACACACTTTCAAAGAAACCCACGCTCCAGTGGCTTCTGCGATACTCCACGCGATGAAACACCAATCCCTTGTTCTTGCTAAAGAAGCGGTCATCGGGATACAAGTTGGCATTGTTTTGCAATATCTGGTATAGGTAGGTAAAGGATAAATGCTCCCCCATCCAACCGAACCTAAAGTAAGGTGCCGGAGCCGTAGTACCGTTTAGCAACAAGCCGTTTTGCCCTTGCCGGTCGGCAAAGCTGGCCATGCCCGCATCTACCCAGGCAGCCGGGGAAATGTCATAGCGAAGGGTAACCAATCCACCCAAACCTACACCCGATGTTAGCGCAATGTAATTGGGCGGTGTTTTTTGCCCGCGATCAAAAGCATTAAAAAGCACAGGAGCCGCGTTTCCAAAAAACCACGTGGGCTGCAAACGCAGATGCCACCGGTCTATGTTTAAGGAAAAATTATAGCGCCCTACTAGGGTAGCTTGCGCATTTTGGGAAACACCAAACGCACGAAGCTCCATTTCCAATGGCTCTTGCACGGGTGCTGTTAAGCTATCTTTTTGGTTAATCAGCAGCGCTTGTGCGAAAAGCGAAACGCTAAACATTAAAGAAACTCCTGTTAGCAAGCACCGCATTACATGCGTTTTTTAACCCAAACCAGCATTTGAAGCAGAAAAGCTGCACTTCCTACCATACCTAAGAAATAGTAGGTTTTGTCCAGGTCGGACCAGAAAAAATTAAGTGCAACTACCACCAAAGTATACAAGTACAAGAGCATAGACACGCGGCTGTGGGTGCGTTTACCGTTAATAAGAATGTGATGCACGTGGTTCTTATCCGGAGAAAATGGAGAAACCCCACGCAACATACGCACCATAAACACTCGCAAGGTATCTATGAGTGGATAGGACAGTATGGACATGGCCAGAACGGGCTTGGACAAATGCACCAAATACGGTGCTTTTGGAAGCCCCCGGTAGTTGATCATTTTAATAGCGAGTACCGCTACGATGAAACCAATAACCAGGGAGCCCGAATCGCCCATAAAAATGCGCGCTGGTGAAAAATTAAAGACCAAAAAACCAACCAGGGCTCCTGCCATAGATACGGCTAAGGTGGTCCAAAACCAATCGCCACAGTGGTAAAAGTAAAAAGCAAAAAGAAAGCAAGCCAAACAGCCGATACCTGCTGCCAAACCATCGATACCATCAATAAGATTAAGCGAGTTAATGATAACGATGTACGTAAAAATACTAAGTGCGTAAGAGACCACATTGGGCAAATCGTGAATTCCAAAAAGGCCGCCCATATTAGAAATTCGGATGTCTGCCAAGTACACCAAAATAAAGCCAATAATTAGATGACCAATCAGTTTTTTGAGAGCCGATAGGCCAGTAATATCATCTTTTAGCCCCAAATAAAATAGAATGACCAAACAGCACACCAGGTAGCGAAACTCATTACCTGTAGTAATGTTGGTTACTGGCGCAAAAAGGCAAAAGGTAACCAAGAAACAGGCAAATATGGCCACACCTCCAATGGTAGGGATGGAGATGGCGTGGATTTTACGTTTGCGGTCGGGGACATCCACCAAGTGCTTAATCTTAGCCACTTTAATTACTACCGGAGTGGCAATGAGCATGAGGATTAACCCGCAGAAAAATACTTCGAACATGAATTTAAAAATCTAAATATCTCCACTGGATATCGGTAGTGGCGCTAAAGTATACAATTTCGTTTGCTCCACTGGTCATACCATTCCGATACCCCAATCCTAGACGTAAATTGTAACTGGGGTTTACTAAAAACCCTGCTAGTATATAATAGCGTAATACAGACTCGGTTGGATTTTCTGCATAGCCATAACCCTCGGCCTGCATTACCAACGCATCCATGTACAAGCGCTTATAACGGGCTTCTGCTGTAAAAAGCCATTGATTGCCAAACAATTGGCTCCATGCGGCCTCTTGCTCCAAGTGGGTAAAGGCAGGTAAATGCTCGTTCACTAGAAGGTAACTGGCATCTAGGCGCAGACTCACATCTTCTCGCTGTACCCCCCAAGAAATTCCCTGCAAGGCTTGTGCAACAGTGCTTTCTTGTCCACCCAAAATTTGCCCATGCAGCCGTACGGGCCATTTTTCTACACCCAATTGATAACGAAAATGCCATACACTTTCCGTTGGATCTGCAAGCAAAGCAACCCAGGGCACAGGACTCAGCCCCTGCCAACTCACACGGGTTGCTGTGTTGGAAATGCTATCGAGTGAATTGGTGTAGTGCACATGCCCCAACGTAACGTGAGAAACCGAATTGATTTGCCAGCGCAATGAAGACGCGTTTTGCCGAATATGGATAAGCTGTGACTCGGCACTAGCCGTGGCCGGCAAACGATTTAAGGTAGTATAGCGAAACCAGCGGTTGTCCAGATACAAACCCCATGGCCGCAATTTTAACTGCGATTGCAAGAAGGGGTAGGAAGCAAAGTGCCTGCCGTACACCAAATCTCGGGTGTTGCGCTGCGGTTGTATGCGGCCAAATCCAGTCTTCACATCCCAATCGGGTGCCAACGAAAAAGCTACGGTAGCAAACACGTTATTGACATCGAAACCGGTTTCTTTGAAGCGTTTGTGGCGACTGTAATTGGGAATAGCTCCTGTATTTTGGTAGTGCTGGCGCAAGGAAGTGGGAATATTTACTTCCTGCATTTCTAGATAATAGGTCTCTATCCAAATTTTTTTGGAGTAGGCCGCTAAATACAGCCCACGGCCGTTGCGCCACCAGCCGTCATTGCCCACCTTTTGATCGAGTAAAGGGTTCACATCGAAGCGCAACCCGCCATCTGTAAAACTGGCTACGGGCGTTCGAAAAAGCCTATCGCTAAAACTAATGGGCTGCGCCAGACCGGTATCGATGACGCTAAAGGGTTTATCTAAAAATCCCTCGTTGCCTTGCGCAAACGCTCTGAGTCCTACAAGAGTCAAAACCAGAACGGTGACTATGCTACATCCCCGCTTCCAAAGCATATTTTTCCTGAAACTCTTCGTAAACCGAAGCAATACCCTCTTGCAAACCAATCTTGGCCTTCCAGCCTAACCCATGCAGTTTGCTTACATCCATGAGTTTTCTTGGGGTGCCATCGGGTTTGGAGGTATCGTGGGTAATGGTACCCGTATATCCTACAATGTCTTTAATGGTTTCTGCCAAGGCTAGAATGCTAAGGTCTTCGCCCACACCAACATTTACAAACTCTGGCTCGTTGTAATGCTCCATTAAAAACAAGCAGGCTTCGGCCAAATCATCTACATGCAAAAACTCGCGCTTTGGGCTTCCGGTACCCCATAGGGTAACGCTATCCGCGCCTTGCACCTTGGCTTCGTGGAACTTGCGTATAAGGGCAGGCAGTACATGGGAGTTCTGCGGATCGTAATTGTCGTTGGGACCATACAAATTGGTAGGCATGGCCGAAATGAAATTGCAGCCGTATTGGTTGCGGTATTCCTCGCATAGCTTAATGCCCGCAATTTTAGCAATGGCATAAGGCTCGTTAGTAGGCTCTAAAGCACCCGTAAGCAAATACTCCTCTTTGAGCGGTTGCGGTGCCAGCTTGGGATAAATGCAGGACGAGCCCAAAAACAACAGCTTTTCCGCAGCGTGTTGATGGGCTGCATGAATAATATTGCTGGCGATTTGCAGGTTGTCGTACAGAAAATCGGCACGGTAGGTGTTGTTGGCTACAATGCCACCTACTTTGGCCGCTGCGAGGTAAATGTACTCGGGTTTCTCTTGTTCAAAAAATGCATCTACCGCTTGCTGGTTGCGTAAATCCAATTCCTTACTGGTACGAAAAACAAGGTTGTTAAAGCCTTGCGCTTGCAGTTTGCGCACAATGGCCGATCCTACCATACCGCGGTGACCGGCAACGTAAATCTTGGCCGATTTATTCATGGTAATTCATAATCTTATGTCCGCCTTCTAGCAGGTATTTGTCTTTTTGGAACAGTTTGAGATCTGCCTCCATCATGTCTTTTACCAGATCCTCAAGGCTATGGGTAGGTTCCCATCCCAATTCCTTCTTGGCCTTACTGGCATCGCCTACCAGTAAATCTACTTCGGCTGGACGATAATACTTAGGGTCTACCTCAACCAGCACCTTTCCGGTTTTAGCATCGCGGCCTTTTTCTTCGGCTTCCTTGCCTTCCCATTCCAGACTGATACCTACTTCCTTAAATGCCAGGTTTACAAACTCGCGCACGGCTACGGTTTTCCCTGTAGCCAATACGTAATCGTCTGGAGTGTCTTGCTGCAACATGCGCCACATGCCTTCCACGTAGTCTTTGGCATGGCCCCAATCGCGTTGCGCATCCAGGTTGCCCAGGTAGAGTTTCTCTTGCAGGCCCAATTTTATTTTGGCGGCTGCACGGGTAATCTTACGGGTAACAAAGGTCTCGCCTCGCAAGGGCGATTCGTGGTTAAACAAGATGCCGTTGCAAGCGAAGTAATCGTAAGCCTCACGGTAGTTTTTGGTAATCCAAAAAGCGTAGAGCTTGGCTACCCCATACGGAGACCTTGGATAAAAAGGCGTTTTTTCGGTTTGTGGAATTTCTTGTACCAAACCGTACAGCTCTGAGGTACTGGCCTGGTAAAAGCGCGTTTTCTTTTCCAAACCTAAAATGCGAATAGCTTCTAAAATGCGGAGCGTTCCGACCGCATCGGAATTGGCCGTGTACTCGGGCATCTCAAAAGACACTTGCACGTGGCTTTGTGCTGCCAGGTTGTAGATTTCATCGGGCTGCACCTCCTGGATGATACGAATAAGGTTGGTGGAATCCGTTAAATCGGAATAGTGCAACTTAAAGCTTATGTTTTTCTCGTGTGGATCTTGGTATAAATGATCGATACGATCGGTGTTAAACAGCGAAGATCTCCGCTTTAAACCGTGTACTTCATAACCTTTTTTTAGCAGGAGCTCCGAGAGGTAGGCTCCATCTTGACCGGTAACTCCGGTAATGAGTGCAACTTTTGCCATAAGGGTTTCCAATAAGGGGTATTCTCCCCACGGCAAACATACGGGAACTATTACGTTGGGGCAATTTTAAGTAGTAGCAGCATAGGACTTATAAGTCTGTATTCTGCGCCAAACCCTTCACCATTTCCAAGGTGTCTGCATCTTCGGGCTTTTTGTCTTTGCGCCACCGGTTAATACGCGGAAAGCGCGTGGCTACACCCGACTTATGCCTCGGGGATTCTTGTATCCCCTCAAACGCCACTTCAAAAACCAGTTCGGGTTTTACGCTGCGCACAGGACCAAAGCGCTCTTTGGTATTGGCTTTTATAAAGCGGTCTACTTCCTTCAACTCCTCATCGCTAAGGCCCGAGTAGGCTTTGGCAAAAACTACCAGTTGGTCGCCATCCCACACGGCCAGGCTGTAGTCGGTGTACAAATTGGCCCTGCGCCCACGCCCGGCCTGGGCATACAGCAAAATAGCATCTACCGTAAAAGGCTCGCATTTGAACTTAAACCACGTATCGTGCACGCGACCGACCTGGTAGGTGCTTTCCAGGTTTTTAATCATAAGCCCTTCTGCGCCAATATCGCGCGCAGCTTCCTGGATTTGCTGCACCTCAGACCAACTGGTAAACTCCAAGCGCTGCGATATTTGCAGCACAGAATCTGCTGCCAGCCGCTCTAGCTGTTCTCTGCGCTGGCCCTGGTTCCAAGAGCGAATATCCTCCCCCTGCCACTCCACCAAGTCGTAGGCAAATAAGTGCACAGGATTTTGCTTTACCAGCTTCGGACTCACATTCTTCCGGTTGAGCCGCGTCTGCAGCACATTAAAGGGCAACACCTGCCCATCCTGATAGGGCAACAACTCGCCATCCAAAACAAAATCTTGCTTAAATCCACCAAAAAAGGCCAACAACTCTGGGAATTGCTCACTGACCAAAGCCTCCCCGCGCGACCAAATACTGACCGTACTTCCACGCTTTACCACTTGGCCGCGTATGCCATCCCACTTGTATTCTATCAACCAATCGCTGGGTTTACCTAAAGTATCCAAATCCTTCTCTAGGGCTTTGGCCAACATAAAAGGATAGGGTTTAGCTTGGTCGAAACTGAGCTGGGGTTTCAGTAACAAATCTTCGAGCGACTCCGTTTGTGGCGACCATTTTCCCATGAGGCGCAAGGCCACATCCTCGTATTTGAGTTGGTAGTGTTTGGCCAGAGATTTATGAATGGAAATTTTAGCCACGCCTACGCGGTATCCACCCGTAAGTAGTTTATTGAACACAAAACGCGTGTCGGCATCGTATTGCTGCCATTTGCGAACTACAAATTCTTTGAGAGCGTCTTCGCCCGCTTTGCGATGCCGTAAAATGCTTTCCATAATATGGGCCAGGCTATCCTCCTTGCCTCCCCCGCCTTCTGGCGGCAACAGTTTTGCGATGGTCTCGGCACTGTCGCCCACCATTTCGTAGCTGCGCTCGTAAAGCCACTCGGGAATGCCTGTGATTTCACACACCCACGCTTTGGCCATGGCTGCTGGCACCAGACGCTTGCGAAAAGCCCCACTTAAAATAGCTGCCGCCCAGGTTTTACTTTCGGCATCGGCTTGCTGCCAGTAGTGTTGCAGGTGCTCCTGCTTCTCCGTGCTTTTGCTGGTTTGGTCCAGGTTGTAATACAGTTCACAAAAAGCCTTCATAGCATCAAATCGGTATCTACGCAGGCCGCTTGGCCGTTTTCGGTTAAGTACTGTGCCAAGGTGTCTTTATACCCATGGGTCAAAACTACTTGCTCGGCTTGGCTTTGCTGGCAGGCTTGCAACAGCGCAGGCCAATCGGCATGGTCCGATATCACAAAACCCTGGTCTACATTGTCTCTGCGTTTTATTCCTCGCACCGCCATCCAACCGCTGGCGAAGGCTTGTTTGCAGGGTGTTTTTCCCGTGTGTATTTTTCCGGTGGGTGGCGCAATAATAAAGGCGTCTTTGGCTTCGCTGGCTGGAATATTCCCCGCCTCGGCCAAGCACACTTTTTGTTGCATTTCGGTTGGCAGGATGAGTGGGTTGAGTTGGGCCACGGCAGGATGCACCCAAATGCGGTCTACAAAAGGCGCCAATTGCACGATCAAGCGCTGGGCCTTGCCCAGCGAGTAGGCATGCACCAAAGAAGCCATGCCTTTTTGAGTGTTTTCCTGGTGCCATTGCAGCATTTGCTGTATTACTACTTCCTGCCGTTGCCATTGAAAAACGGGCAGTGCAAAGGTGCTCTCGCTGATAAACGTGTGGCAGGATATGGGTTCAAAGGGCGTGCTCAGGCCATCGTCCTCTAGCTTGTAATCTCCTGTGATTACCGTAACCTCCCCCTTGTATTCCAGCCGTACCTGAGCCGAACCGGGTACATGACCTGCTGGATGAAAAGAAACGCGCACCCCATTGACCACGGTAACCTGGCCATACTCTGGTGTTTGGGCTTCCATGGTTTGCTCCCAGCGTTGCTCCAGCAATTTTGCCGTAAGCGGTGTACAGAGGTAGTGTTGCGAGCCCATCTTGGCATGGTCGGCATGGGCATGGGTAATGACGGCCTTGGATACCGGCCGCGTAGGGTCTACGTAAAAATCGCCCTGCGGACAATACCAACCCGAAGAAGTAAGACGCAGTAAGGACATACTTGGCTAACCGTAAAGGGATGTAAAGGTTTAGCATCAAGTATACACATAAATGCAGTGGTGCTATGCTGCCCTTTTGCTTACTCCTTCACAAAACGCCACACCCTTTCGCCAGCTTGCAACACATACATACCGGCAGCTAAACGGCTAACATCCAATTGGTCTACACTAGGCTGCACCACCTCAAACTGTTGCCCTTGGCTGTTATAGAGTTTTAGGTTTTGGCTGGATAGCTCCTGAGGAAGGTGAAGGGTGTTTTGCGCGGGGTTGGGGGAAAGCCAACTGGACGCTATAGCGTTCCTTTTCCCAATACCAACTTGGGTATCACGCACTTTAAACATGACCAATGAATGTGCATCTTGGTTATTTTTAGAAATACCGACTACTACCAATTCGGTGGTTGAAGGTGTCTTAGCAATAAGTGGTTGATTTATTGTTGCAGGCTCTGGGGGCACCACATCAAAGGTTCCTTGATTGCCAAAAGCCCCATCAACAGTACCATTGGCACGGTATTTATGAATACCAAAGCTTGTAACTCCTGAACCCAGTGTATAAAAATCACCATCTGTAAGGTGCAAAGCAGTTAGTGATCCTCCGCTGGGGTCAAATAAAATCCCTTCAGTAGCAAATTCATCATCTTCTACACCATTTCGCGTAAAACGCACCACTGCTGATCCTTCACCGCTAGTGCTAGATGCATTGGTGTTTACTGCCAAGACACTCTCAAGGATATCAATGTCATAAACTATGAGTGGATCAGCAGCAAAACTCGATATTAGAACATCACTTGTATATACCCCGTTGGTTCCAAAATCCAAGAAGTAATCCCCTGACAAATTTATTTTTTCAACGAATAGTCGTGTTGATTCGAAGCTTCCTCCGGGTTGATATAAGCCCGATGTTACATACACAGCACCCTCTACTGTGTCGTAGCACATTTTCTGTACATCCCCGACCTCATCATCATTCACTGCAGGAATAGGTACAAAGCCATAAAAAGTATCCAATTCCCCCGCTTTGGTAAACCGCTCTATCCCTCTATAAGCATTATTATTAAATCCAACCCGGCTAATAGTATAAATGCCGCCAACCGAATCCATGAAGTGAGACAAGCGGAATACGGTGTCATTAACCAATGAAAGAATACCATCTGTGTTGAATGAGGTGTCTGGGGCACCCATATTCGTGTACCGAAAAACATTTTGTAAAGCGATCGACCCCAATCTATGGTTTTTGGTAAGTACAGTAATACACCCTTGCTTCACCTCTATTTCAGCATATGAGATGGCATGGTTTGTTGGTTGAGTAAGGGTTCCAAAATCTCCAAAAGTTGAGTCCAGCATCCCGTTTGCATCAAAACGAAAAATAAAGAACGTGCTGTCGCAATTACTACCGCAAGTTGCCAGAACAAATAGACCACTGTCCGCGATTTTTAGATCAATAGGCTCATAATCATGTATTACATCCCTTATGTAAACAAACCCATCCCCCCTATTTCCAAAGCTTTCATCCAATTGTTGCGATTGCACCATGAAACCACAAACGAGTAAACTGAAAATCAGTAAAAAACGTATCATATTCTAAAGCTTTATAAAGTTTCTATTATCAACACTTACATTGGTGTCGCCACATTGGATGCGCAATATGAAGGTTCCGCGGTTTAAATCGCGAATATCCAGTTCTATGGTTTGAATTCCCTTTTGTATCTGCTGCACGGTTCTGTACAGCTCCTCGCCCGTTAAGGGAGAGTTAATTACAATATCCAACTCTCCATCACTATTTGCTTCTAACTGGAGCTCTAAAATGTCTCCAAAAACAGGATTGGGCTGCACTGCCAAAGCAGAATAGCATTTAGGAGCATCACCTGGTGGAGCAAGTTCTGGGAGCTGTACGTCTACTTCAGCACGTTGGGTATAGCTACAGCCCTCGTCTGTAATGGCTTGCAGTTCGTAGTATGTATCTGCCACCGCAGTGTACTCAAAGGATGCTTCAGTAGAAACTACCTGGCCGGTGGCATTGGTCCACCGAAATATGGTGCTACTGGCGTCCAAACCGTATGCCTGCATTGTGCCTGTTTCGCCCAGGTTTATAGTTTCATCCCAAACCCATCTTCGTGCGTAGTTACAATAGGGTTTCTTTAGCTCCAAACGTACCCCTCCTACAAGCTCCTGGCTTAAGGTATGTCGCTGTACCACGTCCCACTCATACACGTCCTTGTTTGGATTGCTTTTGCTCTCGGGGTACAAGGGTACCATGCTAATGTTGTAATTGGCTCCTGGAGGCATGGGTATGTTCCCAAAACGCACTGCATCGCCTGTTACTTCAAATACATTGCGATCATTAAACAATATGCCGGGAATATCCAGAAGCAATAGCTTATCCAACAGGGTTTCCAAATCCAACAGGCGAATGCCTTCGGCTTGTGCCCCTCCCAAAAGCCATTGGTTGTACAAATCATCGGGCATGGAAATAAACACCTCGCTGTCATTGGTAATGGAATTACCAAAAGCTATAGTTGGGGAATTAAAAGTGATGTCTGTATTTACCGCATTCTCATCCGAAGGGTTCCCAACACCTACGGTAACTCCTGCCATAGGAAAGGGTGTTTTGGGACCTGGACCCGGTGGATTAGGGCTAGGAGATTCCGTTGGATCATTTACTGAAGTATTACGCCAAGCGACTTTATTATTTCGTAGAACCAACGTGTTAATTTCTTCATACATGGTAAATGGATCGTTGGGATCGCGGATAACCGATAGCAAGCAAAAGTGCCAAGGTTCCTCAGAAAAATCGTAATCATCAGGGTTAGGAGGAAACCACTCAAACTCCATAATGTGTTCCTGTCCGGGTTTAAGGCCTGCGGGTACTGTCAGGGTTGCTATTTCCATTCCGGCGGGGGCATTATTAGGCCCCAAAGTGTTCACTCCATTCCAATCGTTGGGGTAGGACAAAGCCGTTCCTGCTTTAGCCCAGTGTAAGGTAACGGTCTCAAAACCTACAGTAGGAGAACAACCGCGGTTTCTTACCGATACGTACACATAACTTGCTTTCGGATTTCCATTGTCATCTGTGGGATCCACTACTTCATGGGTACGATCACTGTGGTCGGTAGTCTGGTTTTGTTTTACCCAGATATCGTGGCTTAACCATGGGTATTCATCATCTTGCAGTTCATACGGTTCCAGGCCATGATCTCCATAGGTGTCTTGGGTGTACAATTCTGCAGGACCCTCACATAATTCTTTAGCCCTTTGGACCGCTGCTCCCGCATCCAACAAACCGTGACCCATCTCTATGTTCCAGGAGCCGTTTTCCATGCGCTCGGGCACATTGGGATCGTAGGTGTAAACATCCTCACGTACTTTGCGAGCGGTTTGCAATAAGATGTCTGAAACCTCCTTTTGGGTAAGGTTGGGATTTACCGTCAGCATCATGGAAGCTACCGCTGCTACCATGGGAGCTGCGAAGGAGGTACCTGTTGAGTACCCATAATAACTGCCATTTATCAACCCTCTATGTGTGAACTCTGCATCTGTACTTAAAATATTGGTCCCAGGGGCCATCAAATCTAATTCTTCACCATAACCTGAAGGAGGGGCTCTGCCAAAGTCAACTAACATGCAAGTTTGATCTTTATCGAATCTAAGCCCACAAGCATCAATATTACCTGTAACCAGAATTCTATCATCTGTATTTCCGGGATAATCCACTACTCCGTCAGCAGAGGTATTGCCACTTGCAAAAACAACTACTGAGCCTAGTCCGTCCCTACCCTCTTCAATTGCATATCTAATATTCTCTTCTAAATATTGAAGAACCAACTTTGAAGAGTCAGGATATGATATATTTCCTGGGGCTCCCCAAGAACAATTGATAATTGAAGCTCCGTTTATCGTGGCAAACTTAATACCGTTACCAAGCTGCAATGCAAGATTTGGAAAGTATCCATCCTTTTGAGGGTCATTTAAAGAATGTACAATACTCATTACAGGGGTGATAGGTGCAATTCCTGTTACCCCCTCATTGTTATCCTTAGTAGAATTAATAATTCCAGCCACAAATTGCCCATGCCCACCTCTTATTACCTTTTCTCCCTCGGGGTCGTCATTTCGTTCAGTGTCGAAAAAAAAAGAATGAGTTATACCCAAATCTGGATGCCCTTTATCCAGGCCATTATCCACTACCGCAACCACCGCATTCGCTCCACCTCGCGTTATTTCCCAGGCCTCACAAACATTGATATCTATGCCGGGTGTACCGCCAAACTGCCCTGTGTTTTCCAGATGCCATTGGTCGCCATATAAGGGGTCGTTGGTAGCGCAGCCCGCAGTTTCAAAGGGTATCATCCAGTCTGGGTAGGCATATTCAAACAGTTCGGTTTCATAGAGGGCGTTAGCTATCGCTATGGTGTTTTGTCCGGGCAAGGTACATACCAATGTAAACCACTGGGGCATGTGCGAGGGGCTTCCAACAGGCGTAACTTGTAAGTTAGTAAGCACCGTTTCTAAATGTTGTAATCCTACCAGGAGTTCTTTAAATTTTAGATAGATTAAGTTGGAGGGTGCTATAGTATTGGGATTGCCTGAAATACTATAAAAATAATTGTAGTTTATGGTCTGTTCGGGTAAAGTAACAGGCCCTCCATTTTTACTCGCTACAATGGACCACTTAAAGCGCCTGGGTTGTTGGCCTTTGTAGAACTTCATAGCACCATAATTAATTACACCACTATTCTTTATTTCCGTGGTTTGGGTATCTACCTCCAATGGTTCCCAGTGCATCACATAAGCCTGCGAGGAATCGGCCACGATGTTGGCTTTTTGTTTGCCGTTCCAAAAATAGTTTTGGGCAACCATGCGCGTTTGTAGTAACACTCCACAGACGCTAAGTAACGCTAGAGAGAGAGAGAGAGAGAGAGAGAGCGTTTGTTTTCATTTAGAGGCAGGTTTTTCACTAAAATAAAAATGAAACAATCAATACTTATTCCTATTTTAATTGATTGTTGTATTCTTATCTAAACCCGATACATCTTTTTGTTTACTTATTTACGCACCGGAATCATCTAAACCAAAAACAGATAGGAAGTAGCGCGCCAATGCTTGCAGACGAATAACGTTACGAAGTGCCAGCATTGTGGTCTCCCTAAACCTTCCAAAACATCCAGCAACCACCACAATAAGTGGTCAATACAAAACGGCATAAAAACACTACTGCATCAAGCGCGCAATGGGCTTGGTTTTCTCAAACTGCTCGAGGATGATTTTGATGAAAACCGTTAGCGGTATGGATAATATCATGCCGGGAATGCCCCAAACAAAACCCCAGAACATAAGCATGATGAGCACCACAATAATGTTGATGGAGAAAGATTTCCCCATAAAAATGGGCTCTAAAATGGATCCAAACAACACCTGAACCCCAGAAATGGACAATACAAAGTAGAACAGCGCTGCAGAAAACTCCAGGTCTACCAAAGCAAATAGTGAAAGGAGTACGATGGTGATAATGGATCCTACCATTTGTACAAAGTTGATGACAAAAGCAAAAAGCCCCCAGAAGATGGGAAAGCTCACATCAAACGCATAACAGGCCAAGCCTGTGCCTATGCCCGTGCCTAAGCTCACTAAAAACTTAACCTGCAAAAAGGTAACGATGTCTTTCTCTATGCGGGTAAAGGCTTTGATGGAAGAAATGCGATTTTTTAGAATGGTAGAGTTGAGCACGCGCTCCACATCAATAGACTCAAACAGCAGCAATACCACAAAAAACAGGGCCGTAAGCAGTTGCGGAACCGCGCCAAACAAAAAGAGCGCAAAAGATTTTAGGTTGTTCATTACCCATTCCTTTTTTAGCTCGGGTTGCTGCATAAAATCCGCAACCACAGAAAAACCAAACTCCTGCATAGTATAGGCATCCACCTCGGCAATTTTAGACTGCAACTGAGCTATAAATGCGCTGTTGGTTGCCAATATTTCTTGGCTGGATAAACGCAGCAGATGGTACAATCCAAATCCTGCCACCACAATTACCAGCAGTGCAATGGCTACCCGAAATATTTTAGGAACACCCCTACGCTTTAAGCGCCTCAGCCCCGGAATAAAAAGCAGGGTAATAAACATGGCAAAAATGAGCGGCACAAAAATGAAGTTGAGCCACTTTATTACCATTACAAAAACGGGGACAGCAATAATGGTAAGCAGCAGGTTAGTGATTCTTCTATCGTTCATGTGCACGGGTTCAAAGGCACCCGAGGGCTCAGGTGCTCGCGCAAATATATTTTGAAAATGTTGGCCCGCTACCTAGGTTTCACCTCCAAAGCATACGCTTATTAATCCTTAACAACTTTAAGTGCTGCGTATCTACTGCAAACGAAAGCGAAGCGGCATGTTAAACTGCACCTTCACGTTGCGCCCGCCTTGCATTCCGGGTTTCCATAAGGGCATGTTTTGTAATACCCGTATGGCTTCCTCATCGCAACCCCCGCCAATGCCTTTTAAGATGTTGATATCGGTAATTCTACCCGCTTCATTTACCACGAAATTAAGGTAGACCACGCCTTCGATACCCGCATCTTTGGCTTGAGTTGGGTAGCGCATGTTTTTTTGAATGAACTGGAACAAAGCGGTTTCTCCACCGGGAAATTCGGGCATTTCTTCTACTACGTAAGGTACTGGTGCCTCTTCGGGAACGTCCTCCGGTATTAAAGCAACGGGTGGAAGATTGTCGGGCGTTTCTGGACCCAGGTTTTCATCAAAAGGTGCATCGTTAGTTGCAGGAATGGGTTCGTTGCTGATCTCAATCACCGTTGTGGGGGTGGTCTTAGGTTTGGGCGGTTCCAATTTCTCGAGGCGCGCCACGGGAATCTGTTCGATCTCTATAAAATTGTTTTCTAGCGTAAGTGCCGTATTAGTGTGGTTGGCTGTGGATACCACTTCAAATTCAAAAGCCAACAAACTAGCCGATAAGGCGACAATCAGCCCCATTAGAAAAAACCGACTGCGCTTATTCTCAATGCTTTTGCGATAATTCTTTAAGCTTTTCATGTGTTTTATCTATCCAACGCAAGAAAGAACAACTTTATTTTAAAATCCATCCAATAAAAAACCCCAGCCTCTTGGGCTGGGGTTTTCCTTTACGCAAAAGCGTAAGGTTATCTAAGGGTAAAGCGTACGGGTAAGTTGTACTGTACTTTTACTTTTTTACCACGCTGCTCACCGGGATTCCACTTGGGCATGTTGCGTACCACGCGAAGTGCTTCCTCATCGCAACCTCCTCCGATACCGCGAAGAACTTTAGCATCTACCACAGATCCGTCTTTCTCTACCACAAAGGTTACGAAAACCACTTCAAATTCAAAAGCCAACAAACTAGCCGATAAGGCGACAATCAGCCCCATTAGAAAAAACCGACTGCGCTTATTCTCAATGCTTTTGCGATAATTCTTTAAGCTTTTCATGTGTTTTATCTATCCAACGCAAGAAAGAACAACTTTATTTTAAAATCCATCCAATAAAAAACCCCAGCCTCTTGGGCTGGGGTTTTCCTTTACGCAAAAGCGTAAGGTTATCTAAGGGTAAAGCGTACGGGTAAGTTGTACTGTACTTTTACTTTTTTACCACGCTGCTCACCGGGATTCCACTTGGGCATGTTGCGTACCACGCGAAGTGCTTCCTCATCGCAACCTCCTCCGATACCGCGAAGAACTTTAGCATCTACCACAGATCCGTCTTTCTCTACCACAAAGGTTACGAAAACCACCCCTTGGATACCGGCATCTTGCGCCATGGTAGGGTACTTAATCTTCTTACCCAGATATTTGAAGAGCTCAGCCTCTCCACCCGGGAATTCTGGCATTTGCTCCACAATGGTAAAGATCTCTTCTTCCTCTACCTCTTCTGCAGGCATTTCCACAATTTCAATGTCGGTGTCTTCATCCACCTCCAAATCCATTACTTCCAGCTCTTCTTCTACCTCTTCTTCGTCATCTACAATTTCGATAACGGTTGTAGGTTTTGGTGGTGGTGGCGGTGGTGGTGGTTGAATCTGAGCAATAGGCACTATTTCCTCTTCGATTAGGTCTAGGTTAAGACCTCCCAATTCAGTAACCTCAATATCGTACGTGGTGTACTCAAATGCCAAAAGCACTAGAGACAGGGCAAAAACAAGGCCCACAAAAAGAAAGCCAGCTCTCTTTTTCTCCAGGTTGGCTTCTTCGTTCTTCTTTACCTCCATAGTAGTGGTGTTTGCGTCAAAAATAACAATATGATTCTAAAACGCGCATCAAATTGCCATTATTGCCGCTAAAATTTAATTGTAAAATAAGCGCTTCCCGTAAATCAACCGAAAGGTGATTAGCCCGAGCAAAACACCCGCATTGTTGGCCATAATATCCATCCACTCGAAACTGCGCGTATCAAGAAAAGTCTGAATAAGCTCTACCAAAAAGCCATACAGGATAAGGCATACCAACGCGCTAAGCACTGGGTGTAGATTAAACCCACCGTAGTAATAGTGCTTTTTAAATCCCACGAGCGTGGTAATCGCCAAAATAAAATACAACAGGAAATGGGCCACTTTATCCATGGCCACAGCTCCTATTATATCTTGTTTTGGAAAAAAATGTGCGGGTATCACCCCCAAGATTAAAATGAGCAAAGCGGTAATAATGCTCACAAAATGGAAGCGAAAAATCATTATATCGTTGCCTTGTAGTCGGCAGCAGACATCAATGCAGAGGTATCGGTATCTTTCAATTTAATCTTTATCATCCAGCCTTTACCGTAAGGATCTTCGTTTACCTGCTCGGGTGCCGATTCCAGATCCTCGTTAAACTCAATAACCTCACCAGCAACAGGCATAAAAAGGTCCGAGACTGTTTTAACGGCCTCTACCGAACCAAATACCTCGCCTTCGTCAAGCTCTTCGTCTAGGGTATCCACATCCACAAATACAATATCACCAAGCTCGCCCTGGGCGTAATCGGTAATACCAACGGTGGCTACATCGCCTTCTACCTTAACCCACTCGTGGTCTTTGGTGTACAGTAAATTCTCGGGTAAATTCATCGTTGTCTTTCTGTTTGCTCCAAAAATAAACAAATAGCTAGTCCAGCAAATTAGGGAGAGAAGGAAAAACGTATACTGATGCCTGCGCGGGTGTTAAAGGTTGGAAAGGGTATCGAAAGCACGGGCTTAGTAACGTTGCGTTCGTAAAAGGCACGCAAGGTTATTTTTGAGTTTACAATATAGTCGGCATTGGTGCGGATAGAAATAGTCAACCGTCCATCAGTAGGGTCGTTTACCTGCTCATTAATTTTGCGAATCACCGTTACGTTCTTAGCAATGGTAATTTGCGAGTTGACATTTAAATCGCTGCGCACCTCTTTTTTACCCAGTTTAATAGGGAATTTTACGTCTCTAAAGCGATAGCCCAAGCCAATATCCAGCCCAGTACTTTTAACCTCGGTAATTTGTTGGTTGGACAAGCTTAAGGAAGCTTGGCGGTCTTTGTTTAAGGACAACTTGGTGCTAAGGCTATTTTTCCAGCTAATGTTTACACCAATAAGCGGTGACATGCTCTCTTGAAAGCCTACCGTATTAATTTGATTCTCGGGAAGAAAGTTGCCGTCTGGATCGGTAGGACGCGGTTCACCTCTGCGTATGGCTTCGGTAACGGCAACGTTGTTCGAATAACTGGCACGCCCCGAGGCCTTGTAGGTGTGGTTTATAGATACACTCCGAAACAGCTTCTGGAACACTTTCAATTTGTTGAGTCCCGTGTAAGCGATGTTCCAGTTTGGAGCCGAAGGTGTTTTAAAAATGTCGGTTTCTATGCTTGCAGCATCCTTGCCTGTGTAAGCCGCTAGGAAAGCGGGTATTAATACGTCCTGAGACTCCTGACCAAAACCGTTTTGCCCGGTTTCATCGATCAATCGGCTGGAGATGGTAGACCGGTTGGCCAACAAGTCATCAAAAAGCGGATTGGTAAAGTTGTCGGGATCGTCTGCGGTAAACGCTGTGCGTATTGCATTGATCGAAAAGCTAATAGAACCATTTTCGGTAGGGCTTTGATTTTCCCACTGGCCCGTTTCTTCCACAAAACGGAAAAAGCTAGAGGTAGACACCGTAAAATCGCGCTGCCAGGTCATATCCATCCTAAAGTCTTTGATGGGCTCTAGGTTGAGGCGCAGATTAAAGTTCTCATTAAACGTGGTGGTGTACGGCTGGAATAAATCGGGCTCACGGACCAACCAACCTGCTTCGGCTGCCTCAAATGGAAAACGCTCGTTTTGCTCGCCAAAAACAAAACCCAAACCGGGTGCATTAAAGCCCGGATCCATACCAATAATGTTGGATTTACGCCCATAACCCGGCAGCAACATCCCCTGGTTTTTGCTGTACGTAAGGTTAGCCGACTTGGGTGCCATCAACAAGCTCAAAATGCTCTCTCCAAATGACAAACTGTTGGGGTTTTTCTCCTTTTTGGTTTGTGTGGAATCGCCTCCCGATAACGTTCGCAAGCCTTTCTGCACCGCTCCACCGCGAGTACTGCTAGAGCGTCTGCGCGAACGTCTTGCCTTGTTCTTTTTGGCAATAAGCTCCTTTAAGGGTTTAATTTTATTGTAGAGTTTGCTAAAGGTAGCTTGCCCATTAATCGATTGCGTATTGGAGTTTTGTATGGTGTTCCCCAAGGTATCTTGAGAAAAAGGTGCCCGCTGCCAGTCGTAGCTTCCATTGTAGCTTAAGTTTGCATCCAGCCAATCTAAAGCGGGTATTTTACTCAGCGGCACGTTGTAATTGAGCACACCCGTTTGGGTAAAGTGCGTAGTTTCTCCACCCTTTTTTACGCTGGCGAGTACGCTGTCTTTAAAGACCTCGTACTCATCTTCAAATTCGTTATCCACCCGTCCTGCGGGCTCACCTATTACTGCTTGGTTGTTGGCGTTGTAGGTAAATTTTAGCGAGCGGGTAATGTCGTACTTCACATCGTACACTCTATCCCAGGCAAAGGTTTTCGTGTACGTTGCTTTGGGATCCAGGAAGTTTTCGTTTTCGATGTTTCCCCGCAATTGCTGTTCGGTATACGAGCGGTTTACCGTGGTGCTAAAGCCTATGTTTCTGGGTCCAAGAAAAAGGTTAAAATCCCGTATGGGTGCCAGATATTTCCCACTTTGAAACCATTTGATATCCTTAAAGGGTTTTACGTTTTTAGGTTGGTTTGCAAAGCCATAGGTTATTCCCCCACGGTAGGTTTTATTTAAACGCGTGGCCACGTTTACATCCTGAAATTTGGTTTCGTTGTAGCCGTAGGTTAGCGAGAAGTTTTCAATGTCGGTAAACTTGGGTTTTTCTTCAGAGTCCGTGCGCTCCTTACGTACCCCAGTAAAGTTAATGGAACGCCTTTCGGTAAGTGCCCGCGAAACTTCCAGGGCTTTTTCGCGCTGTTCGCCCCGCAACTGGCTCACCTCCACATCGGGAGAGAGTGCATCGTAGCGTGGATCCACAATTTCCTTAGAGTAGCTTACAAACATGGGCACCTTAATCCCCGACTCCTCAGAGAAAAATTTACCCAGTTGCAAATTCATTTGCGTATCGTAGCCTTTGCGCGTTTCTTGCTGGCGCTCGTTTACCTTTTTCTCAATGCTACCAAAACCAGGCGTACTGTAGTTACCTGCGGCTGCAACGGTACCAAAGTCGGCCAAATCGGCACTTAACCGTCCTACCGCTGCCCAACCGCCTTTGTTGGTGAAATCGGTTAAACGCAGCTCGTTTACCCAAACCTCAACATTGCGTATACGGCCATCGTCTTGCGTCCATTGGTTACGCTCGGCCAGTGGGTTACGCACCCCAATCATTAACGTAGTTACTTCGCTCAGCACAGGATTCCCTTTTACGGTAATTCGGGCATTGGGTTTGTCTACAAAAAAGGGCTGGTTGGATGGGGTTCCCGAGCTGTTGCGGCTAATTTTCGCATTTACCAACTCCTGAAATTCAATGATCATGTTGTTGGCCTCGGGCCACACCAACTGCGGGTCACTTACGGTTCCATTCGATATATCGGTAGGTGTAACCGGAATCTCGTACTCATAATAATTGTCTTCGAAATCGCTACCCATGCGCACAAACACGGTAACATCCCCGTACTCCAGCGGAATGTTTTGGTTTTCAATCACGTTTTCCGCGTGCACGTACATCTGTATTTTCTCGTACTGGCGCACATCAAAGCTGGTGTTTTTAAAACCGGCCCGGGCTTCACCATCGTTTAGCGAATTGGCATTGAGTACCAAAGATTGCTCATTTAGTTCGCGCAGGTTGGTGGTAGAGGCATCTTGCTCGCGCACAATACCGGGCGGCAACACGTAGTTTACTGGGGTACGCTGCGAGTTTTCCTCAATGTTTACTGCAGCGATGTCTAGGTTACTGGTGGTGGCAGGAATGGGGGCATTCTCCTCCAGCAGGTCGCTTTCATACTTACGCCACTCTCCTCGCACCAACTCCAAACGGGCAAAACGCAAGTTTCCTTGCTGCTCCCAGTCCTTCATAAACATACGTATGAAGCGGATAGCGCGTAAATCTTGAATTCCATTGATAGCCTGGTCGGGATTGCGCACCGGCACTTTAAACTGGTACCACTTTACGGGCTTTTCATCTCCATTGGGTAATTCGGGTACTGCCTCCACCACGTTGGTAATGTAGTTTTGGCCCACCACCATATCCTCGGGACGGATGGATACGCGGTACTGAAAATAACTTTCGCTTTCCGAAAGGTTATTATCCAAATTCACATCCTCATTGGAGGGAACGGCAGTAGCCGAGGTTGGATAACTCTCTGGACTGTCTTCGGTAGTTGGCGAGTTGCCTTGTACCATGTTGTAGCGCTTGTAACGCTGAATAATGTCTAGCTCTTGTTGGTCGTAATCGGTTCCTCGGTAATAGTGGTAGTTGTCGTTGGCAGGATCTGCTGCTAACTCCGCATACACGGCAGGATCTAGCACACCTTGCAAATCGTTTAGGTAATCCTGAAAAAAGCCTTGCTCGCCTTCATCGGGTAAACCGTCAAATCCTAAATCCTGCGTTACGGTAGATCCATCCGAGTTATCAAACGCGTTTACTATACTCTGTTTTTCGGGTACCAAGCCCCAAACGGTAGTATCCAGCTGGGCATCCAAATCGCTTGCGTTCTTGGGCAATCCGTTCTCAAAACTCTTACGCGAATCCTTTAAAATATCCTCGGAGATATTACCCAGGTTAAAATAGAGGTCTCCACCCGTTTGGTTTTCGCTGTCCTGGTTAAACGGATCCATGAGCCAGAATTGGATGAACTCCACGTTATTTTGCTCAAAATTACTGGTAGTAATACGCTTCATTATCCCCGCCCACCGTTGCCTTGGGTTTTGTAAGCTACCGTCTGGGTTAAGCTCGCGAGTATAGTTGTAAGGTCCGCGCTCGTTGGGGAAATAATTTAAATCAAAAACAGCAATGTTTGCCGGGGTTTGCGGTGCCAGCTGCCGGTTTGGAAATACCTCTTGCTCCAATACCTGTCTTTGGAAGTGGTTAGATTGGATATCCTCGTCTATGTTATCGGGGGTAAGGTTGTTGTTTCGGTAGAATAAGGGGTCTACTACGTGCCAGGCCAACAAAGCGCGGTTGTAACCGTAGGCTAAATCGTTGGTTAAACTTCCTTCTGGGAACAAACCGGGTTGCCCTTGCGGTGTAGAGGCTAATGTCCACCCCGTAATGGAACGCAAGTCTATAGTACTTTGACTTCCTTCAAAGTCGTCAATGTAGGCATTACCACCTTCGCCAATAGCTTTAGAGTACCCTGGAACCAGTTGGGCAAACTCCCCATTAAAGGATATGTTGGATTTTTCTTTGGTGGAAATGAAGGGAATATTGTCTACCAGCTTGGTTAAAAAAGGAGCTTCTTTTTGGTAGGCCACATCAAAACCAAAAATGGTATTGTTGATGGGTTCGTCTCCAAAATTCACCTTTTGAGTAATGGGCCTTTCGGAGAGGTTCATGATCGTGGCACCGATATTAAAATCTTTGTTTACCCGATAGTCGAAACGCCCACCAATGAGTGTTTTCTGCTGAATTGAGAACAGGGAGTTACTTTCTAACGAAACCTTAATGGGCGTTTGCGATTCTAGCAAACCCTGGTTAATAATAGTAACACGCCCCAGGTTATAGTCTACCGTATAGTCTACATTCTCTTGCAGCACCACACCTCCTGCCGAAACCACCACCGAACCCTCGGGTACGTTTAATGCGTTTAGCGATATCTCTGCGCCAGAAGCTGATTTATAGGATCCTGCCAGACTAAAACGGTTGCGCTCGGGTATCTGCTGAGCTGCGATTACCGTAGAATCATAGAGTTCTTCAAATACCACCCGATCAATTTCTGCTGGATCGGCACCGGCAGCATTCAATTGTCTCCTGAGGAAATCACCAAAAGGCTCCACCGAGGTGAGGTAAATGCGTCCGTTTCTGGCGTTGATGGTCCCTCCTTTGGTATCTGCACCATCTACAAAATCGAAAACACCATCGGGATTGGCGGCACCCACAGCATCCAAGCGGTCTAAGCCGATAACCTCTATCAGTGGCGACTCTTCCACCCCAGATACAGGAATGTAATTCAGGTTTACTCCCAGTTCGGGACTATTATACAGCGCATTGAGAATAAAATCTTCTTGGTTGACCTGGTATGCGTTAATGCTGTACACGTTTTTCATCATCAAATCCCACAGTGGTAGGCGTGGGTTTAAGATGGTGGGCTTGATTAATTTGGTAACCAGTGCATTGGGTGGTGTAACTCCATCGGTAGAAAACTGACCCACTTGATACGTTTCACCGTTTAGGGTATACTCAAAAGCCACGGCCAAAACCTCATCGTTATTGAGGGGCTGCGAGTTTAGTGAGATAAACCCAAGCCGGGGATTCAAGTTGTAATCCGTAGGCTTTAGTTTTCGCATGCTTTCCACCTTTTCAAAGTGCACTGCAGAGCGCAATCCGGCCTGCTCCAATACAGGCGAAGCATTAGAAAAGGCCACCACTTCGGGTTGGTTTATGGCAAACTGAAACAGGTTGTTGTGATCGTTGTCGGGCACCTCGCCTGGTGCTAAATCTTGCAGTACAAAGCTACCGTTGTATCCATCGGTGGCGTAGGCGGTATCTTCCCCTAGATCGGATAAGGCGATGATGTTACGGGTATCCTCGGGCGTATTGTTGTAGTTGGTAATCCACACCTCTAAGCGGGTAATGTTTACCCCAGAATTTACGTTGGGCAAGCTGGCTAACGCCTTATCATATTGGTTTCTAAAAAAGTTAGAGAGGAAAAAGTGCTTGTTGGCCTCGTATTCATCGGCTTTAATCTCAAACTCCTGAGTTTGCGCACCTCCGCGCGTTTCTATTTCCGAGCGTTTACCCTTTTGCTGAGAAAAAACGGTGGTAGCGGTAAGCCGCCCAAATTGCAACTGGGTTTTTAATCCAAACAAACTCTGACTACCTGTAATGAGGCTGTTATTCAACGGCAAGGAAACGTTTCCTGCTTCCAGCTTTTTAATAATGTCATCTTCCTCCCCGGCATAATCCAGCTTCATTTCGTTTTCGAAATCGAAGGTGGCCTCGGTGTTGTAGTTGGTTCCAAGCTTTAGCTTTTCTCCAATTTGCCCTACTACATTGAGGCGGATGCGCTGGTTAAACTCTGGAGTAATAATTCTACGTTGCCGCTCGGCCAGGGCGGGGTTTTCGGTGCGACTTACGTTGACACCAAAGTCAATCTCTAGCTGTCCTTGCGGACGAATATCAATGCGATTTCCACCAAAAATTCTATCGAAACTCTCACTTTCTACCTCAAAACCAATGAGTGGTTTTTCTGCTCGCACATCACCATCCTCAGAGCTTAGGGCATCGGCCTCTTGTTTGGTGTTCCAGTATTCGCGTATGGACTTATCGAGATCGTAATTCAAGTACTCGGAAACTGTAAACGACTGGGGGTATCTTACGTATTTGTCGCCAATCTTCTTGTACACGGTATAGCGCCCCGTCTCCGGATCGTAGCGTACTTGCGTAGAAAAGTTATTCGGGGTGTTTAGGTTAAAGGCTGGGGTGTATTCATCATTAGACTGAAAGCCATCTTTGGGAGGAAAGGGTAGATCTACATCGGGGCTATCTACCTGTTGAATTAGAAAGGCATGGGCAGGTGTGTAGCACACCGCTCCAAAACATACCAAGAATAATACTTTCAGGACTTCCTTTCTACCCAAACCCAACACCTGCTAATACAATAATTTTAAGGCTGCTTTAATGGCAGTCTCTACGGATGCAGGGTTTTCCACTGCCACCTTATCCAATGCTTTTTGCGCCTTATTTTTATCAAATCCCAGCACCAACAAGCCCGATAACGCTTCATTTAATAAAGTATTGCTTGGAGCACTTACTAAAGTTACATCCACGTCCTTAAACTTATCTTTGAGCTCTAACACGATGCGCTCGGACGACTTGGCTCCTATACCTTTAATTTTCTTAAATGTGGCTGCGTCTTCGGACGTTGCGGCTACCTTAATTTCTTGGGCCGACAAAGATGACAAAATTAAACGAGCTGTTGCCGCACCTACCCCCGAAATACCAATGAGTAGACGAAACATATCCAGCTCTTCCAACGAAGAAAAACCGTAGAGCAAATGGGCATCCTCCCGGATAATTTGGTGGGTAAATATGCGGTATTTACCACTAGCGGGGATGTCCTCGAAAGTTCGCAGTGAAATATGTATCCAATACCCTACCCCATTGACTTCCAATACCAAATGGGTGGGTGTTTTTTCTTCGATGTTACCTTGTAAAAAGTGAATCATTGCGCTACCGGTTGAGGGTTCTTACGAGTTTCGTGGTCTAATACAGCTATAGCCACCATATTGATGATTTCCTTTACGGAGCAACCCAGAGTAAGGATGTGGAACGGCTTCTTCATACCCATGAGAACGGGCCCCATGGTTTCTATCCCCCCCATTTCTCCGAGCAACTTGTAGGCAATGTTTCCTGCCGAAAGATTGGGGAAAATAAGGGTGTTGGTGCGCTGATCCATAAGCTTCGAAAAAGGGAATTTCTCGCCCATCAACTCATTGTTAATGGCAAAGTTGGCTTGGATATCCCCGTCTATGATAAGGTCGGGATAATCGCGTTGAAGAATGGCCGTAGCTTGTTTCATCTTTTGAGCATCGGCACCGCTGGCCGAACCAAAGTTGCTATACGACAACATGGCTACCCGGGGCTCAATACCAAACTTGCGCACCGTTTTGGCAGTAAGCAGTGTTATTTCTACCAACTCTTCTACGGTTGGATTGAGGTTTACTGTAGTATCGGCAAAAAAGAAGGGGCGATTTTTGGTAAGCATCACGTACATCCCTGCAACGCGGTTTACACCCGGCTCCGTGCCTACCGATTGCAGCGCAGGACGCAATACCTCGCCATAGGAACGGGTAATTCCACTCAAAAAGGCATCGGCCATTTGGGTCTCCACCATCATGGAGCCAAAGTAATTGCGCTCCTTCATAAACTTATTAGCCTCCCATAGCGTAACGCCTTTTCGCTGGCGTTTCTCAAAGAATATTTGCCCAAACTTGGCCCGTAATTCTGCCTGCGCATCGCTGCGCGGATCCATAATTTCACATCCCGACAAATCGAGCTGGTGCTCTTTGCGCAAGCGCTCAATTTCCTCCGCGTTACCCAAGAGAATAGGTTTCGCCAGCTTATCCTCCCAAGCAATTTGGGCAGCTTTAAGAATGTAGTAGTTGTCTGCCTCGGCAAAAACCACGCGCTTGGGTTCGCTTTGCTTTACTACCTCAAAAATATTTCGGGTAAAGCGCTTTTCTAAGCCCAAACGGGCCTTAAGACTGGTTTTGTACTCCGTCCAATCCGTTATTTCTTTTCGGGCAACACCGCTTTCTATAGCGGCTTTGGCCACTGCCATAGACACCTCGGTAATCAAGCGCGGGTCGAGTGGTTTCGGAATAATATTTTCCCTACCAAAGGTGAGATTCTTAAGACCATAAGCACGGCTTACTTCCTCAGGCACCGTCTTTTTAGCAAGCGATGCCAGGGCTTTTACGGCAGCGAGCTTCATTTCTTCATTGATCTCGGTAGCACGCACATCTAATGCTCCGCGAAATATGTAAGGGAAACCCAAAACGTTGTTCACCTGGTTGGGATGATCCGATCGACCTGTGGCCATAATAACATCATCACGCGTTTCCATGGCCACATCGTAAGGTATTTCGGGATCAGGATTGGCACAAGCGAACACAATGGGGTTAGCTGCCATGCTATTTAGCATTTCTGCCGATACGATGTTTCCTATACTCAACCCCAAAAACACATCGGCATCTTCCATAGCGTGCGCCAAGTCTCGGTACTGTGTTTCTATGGCAAATTCTTGTTTGCGTGGATCGAGATCGTCTCTCCCGGTGTGGATTACCCCTTTAGAGTCGAACATAGCAATATGCTGCTCTTGCACGCCCAGCGCTACGTACAGGCGCGCGCAAGAGATGGCTGCTGCCCCTGCACCCGAAATTACTACCCGTACATCCTGGATGTTTTTGTTGGCCAATTCCAGCGCATTCAACAAGGCGGCTGCAGAGATAATGGCAGTACCGTGCTGGTCATCATGCATCACCGGAATGTTCAATTCCTTTTTTAGGCGCTGCTCTATTTCGAAAGCTTCTGGTGCTTTAATATCCTCGAGGTTTATACCTCCAAAAGTGGGAGCTAATGCCTTTACGGTATCTACAAAACGATCGGGATCGCTGGCATCCAGCTCAATGTCAAAAACATCGATATCGGAAAACACTTTAAACAGAAGTCCTTTCCCTTCCATTACGGGTTTGGATGCTTCGGGACCAATATCTCCCAGGCCCAATACCGCTGTACCATTAGAGATTACCGCTACTAAATTTCCCTTGCCCGTGTAGTCGTAGACCTTCTCGGTATTCTCGTGGATTTCTTTACAGGGTTCAGCTACTCCAGGCGAATATGCCAGGGCCAAATCATGTTGTGTACTGTAAGGCTTGGTGGGAACCACTTCTATTTTTCCCGGTTTGCCTTTACTGTGATAATCCAATGCTTCTTGCCGCCTTCCTTTCGCCATAAAATTATCTTTGAGCGGCAAAGGTAGTAGAAGCACTCTACCTAGGAACGCAATTGTAAATCCCTTTTTTGGATGACAAAGAAAAAACTTGTGGTGCTTACCGGTGCCGGGGTTAGCGCAGAGAGCGGGTTAAAAACTTTCAGAGACGGTGATGGTCTCTGGGAAAACCACAGCGTGTACGATGTAGCCACGCCCGAAGCTTGGGCTAAGGACCCAAAATTGGTTCTGGAGTTTTATGCTGCGCGCTGGAAACAAGTCACCGCTGCACAGCCCAATGCATGCCATGACAAGCTAGCTGCACTCGAAAACCATTTTGAGGTACATATTATTACCCAAAACATTGACGATTTGCACGAGCGAGCAGGGAGCACACAAATTTTGCACCTTCACGGAGAAATTACAAAAGTACAATCGGCACGGAATGCAGATTTAATTTACAAGCTAGAAAATAGCGAGCGCTATATTGCGTTAGGAGATCAGAATGCAGAAGGCCACCAACTAAGACCCCACGTAGTGTGGTTTGGAGAGCCTGTTCCTGCCATGTACGAAGCCATGCAAATAGCACAACAAGCAGATATCCTCGTTATTATTGGAACTTCCTTACAAGTGTACCCTGCCGCTAGTTTGTATGAGTACATAGACGCTGCGGTACCCATATATGTATTAGACCCTGGCGCTGTAGCACTGAACACGCCCAATCCCCTTACCATTATTAGAAAAACAGCCACCGCTGGTATTGACGAACTAATAGCACAACTACCTTCATGAAAATTTGGATTCCCTTAGTTATTGGTATTATTCTAAGCGCCAATTCGGCCTGGGCGCAGCGCAGGGCCTTTACTCCCGAAGTAGAATTCGGCATTACGGCTTCACAAGTTCATGGAGATTCGTATGGGGGCTACGATAAGTTTGGTGCAGTAGCTTCCTTCGGGGTTATGCGGCAAAACCGAAACCGCTTCACCTATGGCATAGGAATTCAATTTGCCAATAAAGGAAGCGCCAAAAGAGCGGATACCGATAACGGTGATTTTACCACCTACACCATGAATTTATGGTACGCAGAAGTCCCATTTAAATTAATCTACAAGGCAGGAAAATTCACGTTTAACGCGGGTTTAAGCGCAGGCACCTTGGTGTACAATAAAGAAAAAGATGTAAATGGCGAGCTGCAGTTTCAACCTGATTTTAACAGATTTGAACTGGGAGCATTTGGCGGAATTCGCTATCTTGTGAAACCAACGTTCTTTGTAGATCTTAGTATTGGAAATTCTATCACGCCCATACGACAAGTAGGTGAAGGCGAACGGACGACCCACTTACAACCCGGAGGTCAGGTAAACGCCTGGATCTTCACTAAAGTTGGCTTTCGCTTATTCTCGTAAGGCATGAAGACACCATAAAAACCTAAACTGTTTTAAACCATGTTAGAGTTCACTAAAAAAGTGTTGCAAAAGGTAAGTTTCGATCCCCGCCTATTCGAAAAAGAACTTCGAAAGGGCATCCGAAACTTACAAAGCACCCGGGAAATACAACACTTACGGCAGTGGTGTTTGGAGCGCTTTTCCAAGCAATACTCGCTCATTATTGACAACTGTTTTAACGCCAGTTATGCGTAAACAAAAAAGCCCCGATCGGAATTCCGATCGGGGCTTTTTTGTTGGAGTATATCCTATATCGCTTTAGTAAACACTCAGCTTCTGAACCGCTACTACATTCTCGTTTGCGTCCTTTAAACTCACAATATGTATTCCATTGCTTAGATTTCCTGCTGGAACTAGCACCACGCCATTTCCAAGCTGTACCGCAGTGCTCTGTACCACTTTACCTGTAATGTCTCTTATTTCTACCGATCCGTTTCCAGTGAGGTTGGCATAACCTAACGTGATGGCTTCCTTCTCTGCGCTGTAAAATGCAGTAAGGTTAACCTCGCGATCCATTTCCTGAATCGATGTTTGCTCTGCAGCAGCAAAGGTGATGGTAAGGCATATCGGCTCAGCATTAGCATCGTTTTCATCGGTAAAGCAGTAGCGTATTTCTGAGTTTCCTTCGTTACCTTTTGGCTCGTAGTAGGCCTTAAATGTGCTATCCATTCCACCAGGCCCTATTTGTTGTGAATTGGTGCTTGCATCGGTGCTTGCTGGATAGCAGTTTACACCGAAGCAAAAGTAATTGGATGTACCTAAAACCGTGGATATTTCTTCGCGTTGAACGGCAACGGAACAATCCTCAGAGTTAGACTCATTTGTAATGTAAACCGTTAAAGAAGCATCGAAATCAGAGGGTAACAGGGTAACTACCACTTCCCCTTCTTTATCTAAAGCCATCTGTGCTTGCGCCACACTAAAAAAGCTAAGTGCTAACAAGCCTAAGAGTATTTTTCTAACCATACAGTTAATTTTTAGACAAAAGTACAGGAATTCTTGATGAAGTTATCTAAAACAGCGATGTTTTACTCTCCTATAAAACCAGTCGAGTATTCAATTTTGGGTCAAAGAATTTCCTACGGTTTTCCGCTTAACAAATTTTCGCATTCATACGCCTGCATCCTTTGATATACATAGGGATAGCTAACCCAAGGCCATGATTTAAACAATATTGTTTTGCTGTTAAACTTTATAGGTATGGGGTACTTAGGCTGTAATGAAAAGCCAATCCTTTTTTAATAATAGTTTGGTGTCGTATTGATAAAGCCTTTGACATACCGCACATTTACCACACAAAACAAAACAGCATGAAAAAAATACTACTTTCTCTTGCTTCATTTGCTTCGGCTTTCGCTATACAAGCTCAGACCGAATTATTTAATGAAGATTTCGCGAACGAAGCGCCCGGTTGGGTTATTGAGAACCTAAGTCCAACTAGCCAAGAGACCTTCCAGTTCTTTACCCAGGCAGGATTAACCTCTTCCAGTTCAAACGGTATGGTGCTGGTGTACGGATTCAATACAACTACCCAAGGCCGTCACGACGGAAATGCGCAGATGACCTCTTTCGGGTTCGATTGTTCAGGTGCTTCAACCGTATTCATGAACATGGAAGAGTTTTATCTGGGTGGCGGTGACAATAGTGCAGAGCGCATCGTTGAAGTGAGCAACGACAGTATCAACTGGGTACAGATGTACAGCTCCACAGCAGAAACCGAGGAGATCGAACTGCTTAGCTTAGACATATCGGAAGTTGCATCAGAACAGGCTAACGTGTATATCCGTTTTCGTTTTATCTCAGAATATGATAGCTATTGGTATTTTGATGACCTTTCTGTTGTTGAGGCTCCCAGTACCGGTATTGAAGTGATTTCTGCAGAAGCTTACAATATGAATACTAACAACACGGGTATTTATGAGGCCTCTGGAGATCCTTACGGGGGGAATTTAACTGTTAGAAACCTTGGAGCAGATGCTATAAATTCAGTGGAATTAAGTTACACAATAGGTGGGAGTACAGAAACTACCGTTATATCCGGACTCAGTATCGGTGCCTTAGAAGTTGCAAGCATACCTGTTGAAGACCTTATTTCTGGAGAACCTGGGTTTTACTCTTTAGACTTTACAGTTACTAAAATCAACGGCGTTGAAGATACCGATATGAGTGACAATTCAGCCGGCAACAGCTTGATATTGTATAACCCAGAGACTGCTTTTGAAAGAAAGCCCTTGATCGAGGTCTTTACTGCTTCCTCTTGTCCTCCTTGCCGTCCTGGTAACGAAAACATTCATGCACTCTTGGACCAAAAGGACAGAGAAGAGTACGTTTTAATAAAGTACCAACAGAACTTCCCAGGTGCAGGTGACCCATACTTTACGCAAGAAGCACTAGCAAGAAGAGCGTACTATGGCGTAAACTCTATACCGCGAGTTGAGATTGATGGTAGCTGGGACGATAACCCCGCTGCAGGATTTGCAAATTCTGACTATTTACCATACTTGGATATTCCTGCGATAAATGACATTGACATTGAATACACCATTGATGTAGAGTCGCAAACCATAGATTATACAATTACAATCAGCTCCAACTTTGATTTTCCTGATAATGAAGCCATTTTACATATTGGCATCGTAGAAGAGACAACAACACGCAACGTAGCTACCAATGGTGAGCGCGAATTTGAACAGGTTATGAAGAAAATGATTGATGGAGCAGCAGGTACTCCCTTGACCGGTGTGTCTGCGAGCAGCCCATTGGTAATTACAGGTTCGTATACATTCAACGGAAACTACAGACTTCCTGCAAACGCAAGCAACCCTATAGACCATGCTACAGAGCACTCTGTTGAGGAGTTTGACGACTTAGGTATAGTGGCGTACATACAACACGCTAACAGTAACCAAATTTTTGGTGCGGAGGATGTACTAGCCTCAGAACAAGTCGGTATTCAGGATGCTGAAGTAAGCTTCTTTGGTTTAAGCGCTGGCCCTAACCCTTTTGAAGGAACGTTTAACCTAAACATAAACAGCGAAAAAGCCGCAGAAATGAACGTACACATTGTAGATGCTACAGGTAGAACCGTGTACCGTGGTGAGCGCAACATCAATGCTGGATCCAACCAGATGGAAATTAACCTAGACAATTTTGCCACTGGCATTTACGAAGTATTGGTAACTGCCAAAGGTGTTACTGAAACGATCAAAGTTTCAAAATTGTAATTTTACACGCATTTTTACTGGAAAAAGCCCTCCCTCCAGAGGGCTTTTTTAATCTAATTCAACATTATGAAACTCGTAGTAACCTTACTTTCCCTTTTCCTTGTAGTGAGCATTGCCGCCCAGCAAAAGCAACAGCTACCTTCTGTTTCCATTAAAGCCATGAACGGCGCACCTTTTAATACGGCCGACATCGATAACGGTGGAAATCCCATCATCATTAATTTTTGGGCTACCTGGTGCGGACCTTGCAAAAAGGAGCTGAATACGATACACGAAATCTATCCTGACTGGGTGGATGAAACGGGGGTTAAACTCTACGCGGTATCTATAGACGATAGCCGTAATATGGCCAAAGTGGCACCCTACGCCAACAGCCGCGCCTGGGAGTACGAGGTGCTGATGGATCCCAACATGGATTTTAGCCGAGCACTCAACGTAAATAACCCGCCTCACACCTTTGTGCTCAACGCCAATAAAGAAATTGTTTGGCAGCACAATGGCTATGCCTACGGGGACGAAGAAGAACTATATGAAGTGATTTCCAAGCTATCGCATGGTGAAGAATTTTAAGCATCCACTCCTACTAATTTTAGCCTTTTTGCCGCTACTGTCTTGGGCACAAAACACGGGTAACATCAGCGGTAATTTTGAGTTTAATGCCCAATATTACCAGGAAGACAGTCTCATTGGAGCAGAGCAACCCGATGAAACCATGCTCAGCAATGGTTTCTTAAACGTAATCTATAACAAGGGGAACTTTAGCGCTGGTGTGCGGTATGAGGCTTTCCTTAATCCGCTACTTGGGTTTCCTCCCGGTTATAAAGGGCAAGGCATTCCCTACCGCTATGCCTCTTACCGAGGCGATAACTATGAAATTACAGCGGGTAACTTCTACGAGCAATTTGGTAGTGGATTGGTGTTGCGTGCATACAATGCCCCAGCGTTGGGATACGACAATGCACTCGATGGATTTCGTTTAAAGTTTGAACCCCTAGACGGTATCTGGATAAAAACCATTTGGGGTACCCAACGCTTGTTTTTCGAACAAGGCGAGGGCATTGTGCGCGGAGCTGATGCTGAATTTTCGCTAAACCACCTCATTCCAGGCCTACGCGATAAATCGGCACAAATGATGTTGGCGGGATCGGTGGTTTCTAAATTCCAGCAAGACGATCGTTCTGATCTTATCCTACCTGAGAACGTTACCGCAACCTCCATTCGTGGTAGCTTTAACTATAAGGGCTTAAACTTGATGGCGGAGTATGCTCATAAGATCAACGATCCGTCTTTTGATAACAACTACATCTACCAAAATGGAAAAGCGCTCTTGGCCAGTGCTTCCTACTCCACAAAAGGATTCGGAATTACCTATAGCGTGAAAGGGGTAGACAACATGTCTTTCCGCAGCGATAGAGACCAGTCGGGTAACAACCTGTTTATCAACTACATCCCTGCCCTAAACCGACAGCACACGTACAACTTGGCCGCGTCTTTTTATCCGTATGCTGTGCAACCCAATGGAGAGATGGGACACCAAGTAGAGCTGCTATACACCTTTCCTAGAAACAGCTTCCTAGGCGGCAAATACGGAACTTATCTGGCGTTTAACTACAGTGAGGTGTTTGACCTACAAAAGGTAAACATACCCGATAGCCTAGATGAGTTTCGCCAGGGCTACGAACGTACCGTATTTAGAACTGGAGATGAACGCTATTTTAGAGACATCAACCTGGAAGTGCGCAAACGCATCAACAAACAGTGGAGCTTTATTTACAACTACGTAAACCTGTTTTACAATATGTCTGTAGTGCAAGGGCTGCAAGGCAAACCCAATGTCAATGCATCCATCCACATTGCCGATGTACAGTACAAGATAAAACGCAGAAAAACCTTGCGATTAGAGGTGCAACACATGCGCACCGAGCAAGATCAGGGCGATTGGGCCTCCGCCATTCTGGAATACACCATATCGCCCAAGTGGTTTTTCTCCATTTTTGATCAATGGAATTATGGTAATCCAGAAGCAGACTTGCGCGTACACTACCTCATTGGTTCGGTAGGATACATTAAAGATGCCTTTCGCATTACCGCTAACTATGGTAAGCAGCGTGCCGGTATTTTTTGTGTAGGTGGAATCTGCCGTACCGTTCCGGCTTCCAGCGGATTATCGTTAACCATAAGTGGCACCTTTTAAGATATTGGTTATGAATACATTACGATCTGTTCTTGCAATAGGAGCACTCCTATTTTTAACGCGGTGCGATAAAATAGGAAATCCGTATCCCAAATCGAACGCAGTAGCTGCCGAGTGCAGTTCTGAAGAAATTTTGCCGGTAACTGAGGCCCCTAAACGCATTTTATTGGAAGACTATACTGGCCATACCTGTGGCAATTGCCCGGGGGCTGCCGTTACTGCTAAAGAACTCGAAGAGGCTTACCCAGAGCAGGTAATTGTAATTGCCGTACATGCCGGTGGTTTTGCCGATTATTATCCTACTTCGAGTAAATTCTACACCGATCATACCTGCGAAACAGGGGTTACCTGGGACGAAGATTTTGGCATTTCAGACAATGGGAACCCGAACGGGATGATAAACCGAGAAGGGCCAGATGGAGCCAAGTTTTTAGGCCCGGGAGAGTGGAACGCGGAAATTACCAAGCGCTTAAATGATGAAAGCCAAATGGAAATCCATTTGGTGGGTAGCATTACCGACTCCATCTGCGCCCAGGCTTTTGTACAGCCACTCGTAGCTTTTGACGGCAGCGAAAATCTAGCCTTAAACCTAGTAATTATTGAGGATAGCATAGTAGACTGGCAACGGAACTATGCACCGCCACAAGGCGATGCGAGCTACCCCACAGCCGATGTTCCCGATTACGTGCACAACCACACCCTACGCACTTCGCTCAATGGTGCGTTTGGGACGGATATCGATTTAAGTGAAACGGACACAGATGCCTTTTTATCGTTGGGATACAAGGCTGCAATAGACAGTACCTGGAACCCCAATACATTGTCTTTGGTTGGATTTGTATACGATAAAAACAGCAAGGAAGTGTTACAAGTCAATAAGGTAAAATTAAAAGCAACCGAATAAGATTGCATCCCTTTCCCTTCCTAACTTCCCCGTTTTAAAAGAAACCCAATATTGCGCTTTAAACCGCGGTATTGGGTTCTTTTTATGGCCGAGCCTGTAAAAATTTCATTGAACACGACTTCCGTCATGTCTTCCCAACTGCCCTTATCCAGAAGCATAATTTCTGGTTTGGCTTGCAAATCGGGTACCGTTAACGGCTTCGCAAAACGATTCCAGGGACACACTTCCTGACATATATCGCAGCCAAAAATCCAATCCTCCCATTGTCCTTTAAACGCCTCAGGTATCGCATCCTTCCGTTCTATGGTGAGGTAGGATATGCATTTGGAGGCATCAATTTGGTAGGGTGATAAGGCATCGGTAGGACAGGCATCAATACACTTAGTGCAACTGCCGCAATAGTCCTTAATGGGGCCGTCTGCTATGAGATCCAGATCCAAAATCAGTTCCGCAATAAAAAAATAGGAGCCTATCTGTCGGTTTATCAGGTTGGTGTGCTTGCCAATCCAACCCAGACCCGAACGTTTGGCCCAGGCTTTATCCATCACCGGTGCCGAATCCACAAAAATGCGGCCATCTACATCTCCTATTTCCTCTCGGATGCGGTAAAAAAAAGCCTTCAGCTTCTTCTTAATCACCTTGTGGTAATCGCGGCCATACGCGTAGCGCGCCACCTTATAATGGGCCTCCTCGCACTGCCGTTCCTCTGGAAAATAATTCATGAGTAAGCTTACCACCGAACGGGCCCCGGGAACCAAAATTCTCGGGTCTACGCGTTTATCAAAGTAGTTTTCCATGTAAGCCATGGTACCGTGATTCTCGGCCTGTAGCCACGACTCCAAATCGCGCGCTTCTTGTTCTAGAAAATCGGCTTTGGAAATACCACAAAAGTCAAAACCTAAGTCCTGCGCTATTTGCTTGATCTGTGTAGTATGTTGCTGAATGGAAGCACGCACTAAAACAAAGATAATGCGTCTGTGCCTGGAATTTTGCCAAAATGCTTGTAGGCTTTTTCTGTGGCCTTGCGTCCGCGTGGTGTACGTATCAGGAAACCTTCTTGGATTAAAAAGGGCTCGTAGACCTCCTCAATGGTACCTGCTTGCTCCCCAACCGCTGTAGCAATGGTAGTGAGTCCTACGGGGCCTCCAGCAAACTTCTCTATGATACCCAGTAGTATCTTCGTATCCATTTCATCGAGCCCGTAGTGGTCTACATTTAGCGCATTCAGTGCATGGGTGGTAATCTCTAGGTCTATTTTACCGCTGCCTTTAACCTGGGCAAAATCACGCACTCTGCGCAGCAGTGCATTTGCTATACGTGGTGTGCCCCTGCTGCGGCCGGCTATTTCCTGCGCTGCTTTTTCTGCAATCTCCACTTCCATGATGTCTGCACTTCGGATAATGATTCCCCTTAACACTTCAGGATTGTAATATTCCAACCTGGAGTTAATGCCAAAACGAGCGCGCAAGGGTGAGGTTAGTAAGCCGCTACGCGTGGTAGCACCAACCAAGGTAAAGGGGTTGAGGGTAATTTGTACGCTGCGAGCACTAGGGCCCGCATCAATTACCAAGTCTATTTTAAAGTCCTCCATGGCCGAGTATAAGTACTCCTCTACCACGGGGTTTAAACGGTGTATCTCATCAATAAAAAGTACGTCCGACTCCTCTAGGTTGGTAAGCAAGCCTGCAAGGTCGCCTGGTTTATCTAAAACGGGACCCGAGGTTACCTTTAGCTCCACGCCCATTTCATTGGCAATAATGTTTGCTAGCGTGGTTTTACCAAGCCCAGGAGGACCATGTAGTAAGACATGATCCAATGCTTCGCCCCTATTTTTAGCGGCCTGTACAAACACCCGAAGGTTATCCAATACTTGTTGTTGCCCACTAAAATCCCCGAAGCTTTTCGGACGCAATGCCCGCTCAAACTCCTGCTCCTTACCCAGGGAATCATCATCTCGGAAATCAAAATCTTCCACGCTCTACTTTTTAAGTGCTGCCAGTATTTCCTGGAAAACCAGGTTGAATTTAACGCTATATATGGGAGAATTAAAATTTAAGCCATAGCTGTTATTTCCAGCAAGTAATACACGATAACCCAGGCCCAAGCCAAAGCTAAAGTACGGTTTGGGAAAATAACTAACCACCATCAAGGCTTCGTAGGGTACGGCCAAATAGTTCCCTGAATTTTTTTCCTCTAAGGTAATGGCTCCGAAGCCCAGTTGCATCGGATAAGACGCTCGCCACTTCTTAAATTTAAAGAACTCGTATTCCAAGAAAAAAGCTGCATAATCGAGAAATACCTTGGAATTATTGAGCCGCTCTGTGGGTATACGCTTCGCAAAACGTGTACTATGAAAGCCCAATCCGAGCTGCAGGTTGGCTCCATACCCCATGCCCACTTGTATGCCCTTTACCCGTACCGAAGCATTTCCAATAAAGGAATTTCGTGTATCCAACCGCAGAACGGGCTTTCCGCTATTGGAATTGATTTGCTGCTTAAGCAAGTCCCCAACTTGGGCACCTGCCACTACAGGCAACATGCTGATAACCAGCATAAAAAAAATCCGCTGTAGCTTGAGCTCAGCGGATTTTCTGTATGTGCAGTAAATTTTCAATCTAATGATCCTCTTCGCCTTCTTTTAAAGGAACGGTTTGAGGCATATAATCTTGCTCTTCATAGCGGCTATAATCATAAGGCCAACGGTGCACTGTAGGAAGCTCGCCTTCCCAGTTTCCGTGGATATGTTTTACCGGAGTCGTCCATTCTAATGTATTCGACTTCCATGGGTTTTGAACCGCTACCTGACCTTTAAAGATGCTGTAGAAGAAGTTGAATAAGAAGATTCCTTGCGCTGCCGCACCAATGATAGCGAACACGCTGATCATCACATTCAGGTCTACCACTTGGTCGAACATGGCAAACTCAGAGTACTCATAGTAACGCCTTGGCGCACCTGCCAAACCTAAGTAGTGCATTGGGAAGAAAACTCCATAAGCACTCACAATAGTTACCCAGAAGTGGGCATAACCCAATTTGGTGTTGAGCATGCGTCCGAACAATTTAGGGAACCAATGGTACACCCCGGCAAACATCCCGAAGATGGCTGAAAGTCCCATAACTATGTGGAAGTGTGCTACTACGAAATAGGTATCGTGAACGTTGATATCCAGAGCAGAATCCGCAAGGATGATACCCGTTACACCCCCCGTTACGAAGGATGACACAAGACCAATAGAGAACAACATGGCAGGTGTGTACACGATGTGTCCTTTCCACAATGTGGTGATGTAGTTAAACGCCTTCACCGCGGATGGAATCGCAATCAACAAGGTGGTGAATACGAATACCGATCCTAAGAACGGATTCATCCCGGTTACAAACATGTGGTGACCCCATACGATGAACGAAAGGAAACCAATGGCTAGGATAGAACCAATCATGGCACGGTAACCGAAGATAGGCTTACGTGAATTGGTTGCAATAATCTCTGAAGTAATCCCTAGTGCAGGAAGCATTACAATATATACCTCAGGGTGACCCAAGAACCAGAACAAGTGCTGGAATAAGATGGGAGATCCACCGGTTGCATCCAATGCTTCACCTGCAATATAGATGTCTGATAAGTAGAATGCCGTTCCTGCCGAGCGGTCCATGATAAGCAACAATGCTGCTGACAATAACACTGGGAAAGAAAGCACACCCAATACTGCGGTAATGAAGAACGCCCAGATGGTTAGTGGCAGGCGCGTCATCTTCATCCCTTTGGTACGTAAGTTAAGGATGGTAACGATGTAATTTAAGCTACCTAGCAATGAAGAAGCGATAAATATGGCCATAGAAACCAACCACAACGTCATACCTAATCCTGAACCGGGCATAGCCTGCGGTAGTGCGGATAATGGTGGGTAAATAGTCCATCCTCCAGATGCTGGTCCACCTTCTGCAAATACAGAAGCTACCATGATAACACTTGACAAAAAGAACAACCAGTACGACAACATATTCAAGAAGCCGCTGGCCATATCCCTTGCCCCGATCTGTAATGGAATAAGCAGGTTAGAGAAGGTACCTGACAAACCACCCGTAAGTACAAAGAATACCATAATGGTACCGTGCATCGTAACGAGTGCGAGATACATGTTACGATCTAGAACTCCATCTGGAGCCCATTTATCGCCTAAAAATGTGTTCAGGATTCCGAAGCTCTCTCCGGGCCACCCGAGTTGTAGTCTAAAAAATACCGACATCATCATGGCAATCACTGCCATAACCACAGCCGTAACCAAAAACTGGCGGCCAATCATCTTGTGATCTTGGCTAAAAACCCACTTGGTTAGGAAGGTTTCTTCGTGATGATGCGCGTGTCCTTCTGCGTGAACTGTACCAGCCATTTCTTTACTTGTTTAAATTTTCTGCTAATCCTTCTGCCTTATCTTCTAATCCTAGGCTTTGTGCGAACGTTTTCTGTCCTGACAGCCATTTCTGGTAGTCCTCCTCACTCTCAACAATGATGTCCATCTTCATGTTGTAGTGCGCAGCGCCACAGATCTTGTTACACAACAAGGTGTAATTAAAATCTTCGTTGCCGGTTATGGTACGCATACTATCGGTAGTGATTGTAGGCTTGAACTTAAACGTTGTGGTCATACCCGGAACTGCGTTCATCTGTGCTCTAAAATGTGGCATGTATGCGGAGTGAATAACGTCCTGTGAACGGAACGTAAATTTCACTTCACGGTTCACTGGAATGTGAAATTCTGCCTTCACAATTTTGTCGTCATAACCCAGTTCTTTCTCATTTTCAGCAAGTTTCAGGCTATTGATGCGAGCTCTCTGTGCATACAATCTTCGTACTGCTACTTCGGTGTCTTTTTCCACCGCATCGCTCATTACCTCATTTTCAAGCTGGCTCTCCTTTGACTTGATGTTCTCATCAATCTCAGCTAACTTATTTTCTATTGCTTCTTGGGTGATAATACCAAGCGGGTTGGTACCTGAAATGAAGTTAAAAGAGGCTTTGCCTAACTCCTGATCCTGCCCTGCATAGCGCGCGGTCCAGTCGAATTGTTTCGAATACAGCTCGATACGTACTGCATCTTCTTCCGCCTCGTCAGTAATATCATTCCAAGCAACGAGACCCGTAATGATGATACCCGCTAATACCACGGTAGGCACAATGGTCCAAAGCAACTCTAGTTTGTTGTCGTGTGGAAAGAATACCGCTTTGCGACCTGGCTTTCCGTAATACTTGTACGAGAACCAGAATAACAGTGTGTTTACAACAAAGAATACCGCGGTTACTAGCAATAGGTTCAGTCCCATTAACCAATCTAGATTGGCTCCGTGTTCTGAGGCCGCTTCGGGCAACATCTTATCGGAGTAGTATACCGACAGAACAATAAAAAACATGTAGAAGAACACCATAAATACTAACCACAGGTTAGCATTTAAGCGGTTGTTGGCAACGGAAATCTCTTCTTCGCGCTGCTTTTTAAGCCTTCTACCAAGCTCGTATACCTTAGTTAGCTGCGCTATGGCAATAACTACTAAAACAACTACGGCTAACAGCAATAACTTACTCATAATTTCAATCTTTTTTCTCTACTGCCTATTAAATGTGCATATGCTTACTTTCTTCCAAGAATGGATGATTCTTGGGCAAGAAGGAAGCCTTGGTAAATGCATTTAGTGTTAGGTATACAAATAAGCCTAAGAAGCCTAAAAATGTTCCAATCTCAAATACACCTAAGTGCCAGTGGTGTGTTGCCCCCGGAATTACCATGAGGTATACGTCCATCCAGTGACCCAAAAAGATGATGGAACCAACCAATAGCAGAATGGCATTGGTACGCTTTGCGCTACGAGACATCAACATTACCATAGGAAGGATGAAGTTGGTCATCACCATAATAAAATAAGGTACTTGGAAGTCGTCAATACGCTGCTTGAAGTACGTTACCTCCTCTGGAATGTCTGAGTACCAGATTAGCATAAACTGGCTGAACCATAAGTAAGTCCATAAAAAGCTTAACGCAAACATCCATTTCCCTAAATCGTGAATGTGGTTTTCGTTCACGTAAGGAAGGTATCCTTTACCTTTTAGCCAACGGATAAGAAGGATAGCCGTAATCATGGCCGATACCCACATACCCGAGAAGGTGTACCATCCAAACATAGTAGAGAACCAGTGCGTGTCTATAGACATAATCCAGTCCCAAGACAAGGTGGACGAGAATACTGCAAAGAACACCAAGAACAGAGCACCTCTGCGGTACATCAGTTTGTGTATTTCAGTTCCTCCTTCTTCATCTTCTTGCAAAGACTTTTTACGGAAAAAGCGCGCAAATAGGATAAATGCAGCCATATAAGCAATGGTGCGAATCCAGAAGAAAGGTTGATTTAAGTACTCCGACTTACCAGCGATAATAGCATCGTATTCCTCCGAAGCTGGATCGAACACTGCTGAATCCATCCAGTGATAGATGTGGTGCACATGGAAAGAACCCATTAGCAAGACCAAAACCAAGATACCCCCAAAAACCGGGATACTCGAGTAGATACCCTCAAAAATTCGCTTCACCAACGCAGACCAACCTGTTTCCGTTGCGTATTGCAAGGCATAAAAGAACAAGGCTCCCAGTCCAATCGCTAAAAAGAAAAAGCTGTTAACCAGGATGTTGGCCCAAAATTGATTTCCTTCTGCAGTAAAAGCCCCTACTGCGATCCCAATTACACCTAATGCCATTAAGGCAAAAGTTGATCGCTTGGCTTTTTTAGTAAATACAAACTCCATTATATACGGGTATAATTAGATATTTTCTGCTGTTAATTCGCTTGCTTCTTCCACCGCTAAGTCTGGGCTTTCGCCACCATTCCGTAATGCTTTTACGTACTGGATAACCAACCAACGTTCTTTCTTATTCAACTGCGATGCATGCGATCCCATCTGACCTTTACCATAGGTAATGGTGTGGAACATTTTGCCCTCAGGAAGATTCTTTAGCTGCGCACCATCATACGATGGGGGTTGTGGATAACCGCCATTGGTAACCACGGCTCCATCGCCTTTACCTTTTTCTCCGTGGCAGTGCTGGCAAAAACGCTCATAGATGGCCTCTCCTTTAGCGAGTGTAAGCTCGGTAGTTTTTAGTGGAGAGGTCAGCTTCTGACCCGCGGCCTCGTATCCTTCTGGAGTATCTGGGAAAGGATATGGAAAATTGATCCAAGCGGTTTCCGAATTTCCAGTGTTGGCTATGGTTCCTGAAACGGGCTTTCTCACCGAAAGCTCCTCTAGGTTTTCATAATCTACGTAAGCCTCAACAGCTGGAGAGCGATACATGTCTGGCATGTACTCCACACCTGGACTTTGCTCATTGGGGCTGCAGGAAATAGCAACGGTTGCTATAGCTGCAAATGCCCAAACTAATTTCATTCGTATCATGTGTTGCAATGCGCTTTTAATACTTACTTTCTTCTTCTACGATGTAATCTTTCTGCTCCAATTCGAACGGCTGTGTAGCATTAACCCAGTCTGAAAGCTCGTCTGGATTAAGATGACCGTTGTCTTCAGTGCGGATCTCCATTACAAACTTATCATCAGTAGTTCTAGGATCTGGGTTTCTTGCTGGTGCAAAGGGTATGGTTTTGTTGCGTAGCAAATATGTAATTGCCATACCGTGTGCTGCACATAACACTGTAAACTCAAATGTTACCGGGATAAACGCAGGTAAATTCTGTAGTAATGAAAAACTGGGTTTCCCCCCGATGTTCATGGGCCAATCTACAATCATAAAGTAGCGCATGCCGATAAGCGCAAGCGACATACCTATGAGACCATAGATAAAAGCCATATCCCCCAAACGGGTTGGCTTAACGCCAATGATAGGATCAATTCCGTGGATGGGAAATGGAGAGAAAACGTCTCGTACTCTAACTCCTTTCTCTACGAGTGACTTGGCGCTATCCATTAGGACACCATCGTCATCGTACATCGCATAAATAACCTTTTCGTTCTTTGCCATAATGCGTATTAATGCGTTTCCTCGTTTTTATATGATTCCCCTGAAGATTTCAGGATACTCTTGATCTCGTTTAATGCAAGCACTGGGAAGTAGCGGGCAAAAAGCAAGAAGAGCGTAAAGAAAATTCCAATGGTTCCTACGAACACTCCTATGTCGACCCAAGTTGGGTAGAACATGGTCCAAGATGAAGGAAGGTAATCTCTGTGCAACGAGGTTACGATAATTACAAAACGCTCAAACCACATCCCGATATTCACAATAATCGACATCACGAAGGTGAACGAAAGGTTGGTTCTCAATTTCTTAAACCAGAAAAGCTGTGGAGAGATAACGTTGCACGTCATCATGCTCCAGTATGCCCACCAATACGGACCTGAGAAACGGTTTAAGAAGGCATACGATTCATATTCCACCCCAGAGTACCAAGAAATAAACAACTCAGTAATGTATGCTACACCCACGATGGAACCCGTAACAATGATTACGATGTTCATGTACTCCACGTGCTTCACCGTGATGTAGTTCTCCAAATGCATTGCCTTACGCATGATTAACAATAGCGTAAGTACCATGGCAAACCCAGAGAATACCGCACCCGATACGAAGTAAGGTGGGAAGATGGTGGTGTGCCAACCTGGAATTACCGAAGTAGCAAAGTCCATCGATACAATAGAGTGTACCGAGAATACCAGTGGTGTTGCCAATCCAGCCAATACCAAAGACACTTCCTCAAAACGGTTCCAGTGCTTGGCATTACCCGACCAACCAAAAGAAAGCATACCATAAACCTTCTTACGCAGTGGGCTGGTTACTCGGTCCCGAATGGTAGCAAAATCTGGAATCAAGCCGATGTACCAGAACACCAGGGAAACCGAGAAATAGGTAGAAATCGCGAAAACGTCCCAAAGTAGTGGCGAGTTAAAGTTTACCCAAAGCGAACCAAATTGGTTGGGTAGAGGGAAAACCCAGTAGGCCATCCAAATACGTCCCATGTGTATCCCCGGGAACAAGGCGGCCATCATTACCGCAAAGATGGTCATGGCTTCCGCAGAGCGGTTTACTGCCATTCTCCATTTTTGGCGGAACAACAACAATACTGCCGATATAAGGGTACCTGCGTGACCAATACCAACCCACCAAACGAAGTTGGTAATATCCCAGGCCCATCCTACGGTTTTATTCAATCCCCATACACCGATACCGGTGGCAATTAGGTAAAGGATACATCCTACTCCCCAAAGGGCAACGAGTGCAGAAATTCCAAGTAGGAGATACCATGTTTTCGGAGCTTTTTCCTCAATAGGAGATATTACGTCATTGGTAATATCGTGGTACGTTTTGTGACCAACTATTAAGGGCTCTCTTATTGCTGCTTCCTTTTGCATTTGAGTCTTTTAAATTATGCTTCGTGATGTTGGTGTTGGTCCTCTACGTTTCTAACTTTTACCTGGTAGTAAATGTTAGGACGAGTACCTACCTCTTCCAATACATTGTACGCTCTATTGCTATCCGCCAACTTGCGAATCTTAGAGTTCTTATCGTTTAAGTCTCCGAATACGATACCATCGGTAGGACAAGATTCTGCACATGCAGTTTGGATGGCACCGTCTTGTACGGGCTCTCCATTTTTCTTAGCCTCTAATTTACCCGCTTGGATACGCTGTACACAAAGGCTACATTTCTCCATAACCCCTCTAGAACGTACCGTTACATCTGGGTTAAGTACCATGCGGCCCATTTCATCTTGTGATGGGTTTACTTCGGTAAACTTCTTGTATGCTTTGTAGTTAAACCAGTTGAACCTACGCACTTTGTACGGACAGTTGTTCGCACAATAGCGAGTACCGATACAACGGTTATAGGTCATTTGGTTAAGACCCTCATTACTGTGTGTGGTTGCAGCAACTGGACAGACTGTCTCACATGGAGCGTGGTTACAGTGCTGGCACATCATAGGCATGTGTACTACCGATGGATTCTCCTCTGGATTCTCCATTGCACCGTAGCTAAAGTCCTCGTTCGCATGCTTCTTCGCTTCTTCAGCAGAAGAGAAGTAACGGTCGATACGCAACCAGTGCATATCACGGCTCCTACGGATTTCATCTTTACCTACTACAGGAACGTTGTTCTCTGTGTGACAAGCCGTAATACATGCTCCACAACCGATACATGTAGACAAGTCTATGCTCATACCCCAACGGTGGCCCACCTCTTCAACAGGGTGCTCTTTCCACAGATCCATCTCCGATACGGGCACATCTTTTTTGCCTTCTTCCGTGTGGAATGGAAGGGTATGCGAGTGGTTGTAATCGTGTTTGTGTCCGTTTGTAAAAACTCCTAACGAAGTCTCTTTCACTACAGACTCTCTTCCCATTACGGTATGGTGCGTTTGCGTACAAGCCATAGGGTATGTTGTTTCCAACGACTCTATGCTTGCATTGAATGCAGCGGCTATGTAGCTTCCGCCCATTGCTGTAGCCAGCTCGTTTACACGCTTACCAATAGGCATTTTGGCGCCATCTTCGGTAGTTACGTGTCCACCATACTCACCTGTTTGGAAAGCAGATTTTCCAATATTTTCTTGGTTCGCACCGCGGCCATAACCCATGGCTACCGATACGGTTCCTCTCGCCTGTCCTGGTTGTGGGAAAACGGGAAGCTCTACCGTTTTACCATCTACGGTAAGCTTAGCCATACTGGCGGGTAGCTCTTGACCGATTTCGGTGTTAAAGCCCATCTCCTCAACATCTACAGGAGACATAGCGATGTAGTTATCCCAAGTCACCTTAGAAATAGGGTCTGGCATCTCTTGCAACCAAGGGTTGGCTGCATATCTACCCGTACCTACACCCACTTTGCGGTATAGTTTCACTTCCATGCCACCGGCTTTCTTTGCCATGGCATTGGCAGCAGCTGCAGCTTGGGAACCATCCCAATTCTCAGCCCAAGTTATTTCTTGTGGATCTACGGTAATGCTTGCGTGACCATCATGCAGGCTTTGGTGCCAGAAATCAGCCGCAAGACCTAACATACCGGTTTTTGCGAACATGTTCTCAGACCAGTTCGCTTTCAAATATTTATGGTAGGAATCGCTTCCGCCCATCCACTTTATAAGATTCTCTTCGGCTTGGCGTGTTTTATACAAAGGCCCAATAGCTGGCTGTGTCAAACTCAGCTCACCTGCACGCGCTTCTGCATCATTCCAGCACTCCAAGTAGTTGTGTTGCGCTGCGATAGCAGTACACAAAGAAGCAGTTTCATCTGCAAACTCACTGATGGCTACAGAGAAAGGCACTTTAGCAATTGCTTTTGCCCACTGTGCTCCATTCGGCAATTGATATACTGGGTTGCTTCCCATGAAAATAACCACATGGTACTTTCCAGCGGTTACATCCTTTTCAAAAGCTGTAATTTGACTGTTGTCTTGACCGAAAAGGTTTAAGCTTTTGCTTACGTCCAGTGTACTACCGTAGTTACCCAACAACTTATTGGTAGCCAGTACGATTTCCTGAATCGCTGCAGATTCCGATCCTGCAACTAGGACACCTTTACCGCGGTGCTGCCAAAGCTCGTCTGCAGCTTTCTTAGTTTTCGCTTTCCAGTCTCCTGTATTAACCGACAAACCAGCTGCACCCGCCTTTGCTGCGATGTGATTGTATATAGCGGCAAGTACCACTCCCTCTTGCGAAGGTTTGGTTGGAATGCGCACATCTGCGTTAGACCCTGCTAGAGACATGTTGCTCTCGAACTGAAAATGCTTCGACATTTTCTGCTCTGGGTTTCTACGCTGCGTATATTTTTTGGTTTGGTCTGCGGTGTATAACCAGTCGTTTAAAAAGTCCGCACCAACAGATACGATTACGTCCGCTTTCGCGAAATCTACGTAAGGCAACACCGCCTTACCGGTAGCTGTCTTATGCGCTTCACGAATTCCAGCATGGTTTATCTCATCAACCTCTACGTGGTCTACGATAGTACCCTCTTCTGTGCTGTACTTCGCGGCAAACTCTCCCATGAGTTTCTTAGCTGTGGGGCTAATAATGGTATTGGAAACCACTGCCACTTTTTTACCCGCTTGCTTTGCCGCTTCTAGCTCAGCAATCACTTTAGCATCGAGCTTACCCCAAGATGTAGCTTCACCTTTCATGCTAGGCTGCTGCACTCTTGCCGTGTTGTACAGGTTGAGCACCGAGGTGTTCACACGTGCATTCACGCTTCCACCGGTAAATGCCTCCTTGTTTCCTTTAATGAAAATCGGACGCCCCTCACGGGTCTTCACCATAACGTTAGCAAAGTCTACACCATCATAAAAGGTAGATGCGTAGAAATTAGCCACACCTGGAGTTACCTCCTCAGGCTTGTTTACGTATGGAATAGATTTTATCACAGGAGTCTCGCACGCAGCAACAGTGGCTGCCGTAATAGAGAACCCCATGTACTTTAAGAAATCTCTTCGCGATGTTCCGCTCGAATTTACTTCTTGCTCCGACAAGAAGTCCTCTACCGGAATGTGCTCACTAAACTCTTTGTTTGCCGTTTGCTGAAACGACTCCGTGTTGTTCAGCTCTTCAACGCCTTTCCAGTACTTTTTATTCATGGATGCCATAAGCTATGATTCCCGTAGATTTAATAATGACATTTAGCACACTCAATACCGCCTAAGTCACTGGCAGTAATTGTTTCATCTCCGTTGAGATACTTCTTCAACTCTTCGCGAGACATACGACTGTGCATTTCATCGTAGTAGCCATTATCGGCCATTTTCACTTCTGTTTCTCGGTGACAGTTAATACACCAACCCATGGTTAGGGGCGCATGCTGCTGCGCAACGGTCATTTCCTTCACTTCACCGTGACACTCTTCACACTCAATTTCACCAACCACCACGTGCTGTGAGTGGTTAAAGTATACGTGGTCGGGCAGGTTATGTACCTTAACCCACTTAATCGGCTTCTCTTCGCCCGTGTAGCTTCGTGTTTCCTTATCCCAGCCCACTGCTGCGTAAATCTTGTTGATTTCTTCTTCTCCAGTGATCGAACCTTTCTGGATGGCTGTATGACAGTTCATACATACGTTCGCAGTAGGAATACCTGCGTGCTTCGATTTTTCTGCTGAGTTGTGGCAGTACACACAATTCACCTGGTTCTGACCCGCGTGGATCTTGTGACTGAACCAAATTGGCTGCTCTGGCTTGTAGCCTTCGTACACACCGATGCTAGCCAGTCCGTACCAACCTTGACGCAATCCTGCTACAACTACAACGATTACCAAGAATGCTACCACTAGTTTGTTTTTGATAATCCACAACTTCAGGGCATCTCCGTAAGTACTCGGACCGTCATACTCCTTACCTTCCTCACGCGCTACTGCCATATTCATGGCTTTGCGCGCTCCTGCTAGTGAGAATACAGCCACCACTAGGATTAGCGCAAGAATAGCCGTTACTACATACCATGTAGAATCGGACTCTTTCACTACGGCAACTTCTTCCCCTGCAGCAGGTGCAGCTGCAGCTACTGGAGGCTGATAGTTAGCTACGTACTCGAAAATAGCGTCAATTTCCTCATTGGTTACTGCCTGTGCCGGCATAACTCCTGAGGACTTCCACTCTTTGTACAAGTTGTTCGCATAAGCGTTCCCAGAGTTGAGAACCTTCTGTGGGTTTTTCACCCACCCGTAAATGAGTCCTTCGTCTCCTGCTTCGGCCCAGCGCTCAACAGCACCTTTCAGACCAGGACCCGTTAGTGGTTCCTCGGTAGGACGGTGGCACGAAGCACAGTTACCTTTGAATAATAATTCTCCGTTGGGCTGCGCGAAAGCGGACTGCGCAGAGAAAAACAGGACGGTGAAAAGGATTAGCAAATTACGACTGCTCTTACCAATTACCCTACCTAAATTCACCATATACTTTGGTTTAACTGGATGTTGTATCCTAGATTTCGTGACGGCAAATTTAGTAGAAAGTGAATTTCTCCTGTGTTGAATCGATGCTTTTTGATTTTGAGTATCCAATTTATAACCTTTCTAAATTAACGTTAAGTACAGTTAAATACTGAGGCTCAGTACACAACCTGCAAGAGTTAATTCCGTTGCTCGATTTAGTTTATCTGCTGAATTGTGGAAAGAATGCAGAAAACCAAAATCTAATATTTACCGTAGCTTTCTAATTTTGCTGTTACAACTGCACCTCATGCGTATCATACGATTTGTAATTTTTATTGTTCCTGTAAGCCTCGTTTTTAACACACTCCAAGCCCAGAGCACCAAAGAGCAACGGAGCTACACCATAGATGAAGTGATGGGCGCTAACAGCTATTCATCCCGCTTAAACCAGCAGCAAAACGGTGTTTTGAATCTGATTATCGAACCTGGAGTGCGCCAATTGCTCTCGAAAAGCACAGAGGCTGATTACAAGATGGACGGCTTTCGAGTTCAGTTGTGTTTTGGCTCTAGAGAGAAAGCTACCGATGCCAAAACGGAGTTTTTAAAGGAATTTCCCAAAATAAAGTCCTACATCACCTGGTTGGAACCAAACTTTAGAGTACGTGTAGGTAACTTTAGAACACAATTGGATGCCGAGGCCTTTCTACAAAAAGTAAAGCGCTCATTCCCTACAGCCTATGTAGTTCCTGAGCGCATTGAATTACCTGAATTGGAATAAGCGGAGTGCGTCTTTTGACGCTTCTCCAGTGGTACTTTCTATTATAGTTTTCGGGCTACTTCGATTTGCTCGAAGCTCTCTACCACATCGCCTACTTTAATATCGTTGTACTTATCGATGTTTAGACCACACTCCATACCGCGCGGCACTTCTTTTACATCGTCTTGATAGCGTTTTAGTGAGCCTAACTCGCCCTCGTATACTACAATACCATCGCGTATGATGCGGCACTTGTTGTTTCGTACAATTTTCCCTTCCTGAACAAAACATCCGGCAACGGTACCCACTTTGGAAATTCGGAACGTTTCGCGGATTTCTGCAGTACCAACAATCTTCTCTTCGATATCTGGAGAAAGCATGCCTTCCATGGCATCCTTAATTTCTTCAATGGCATCGTAGATAATGCTATACAAACGGATTTCTATTTCCTCTTTCTCAGCTAGTTTCTTCGCAGAGCTGTTTGGACGCACCTGGAAACCAACAATAATAGCATCGGAAGCCGAAGCTAACAATACATCGGAGTCAGAAATAGGTCCTACCGCCTTGTGAATGATATTCACCTGAATGTTCTCGTTGGACAACTTGAGTAAAGAGTCCGAGAGTGCTTCGATAGAACCATCCACATCCCCTTTAATAATAAGGTTCAACTCCTTAAAATCTCCCAGCGCCAAACGTCTACCAATTTCATCCAGTGTAACGTGCTTCTGCGCTCTAACGCTTTGTTCACGGGTAAGCTGTTGGCGTTTCACTGCAATTTGCTTGGCCTCGCGCTCATCCGCTACCACATGGAAGCGGTCTCCTGCATTTACTGCACCATTGAGCCCCAGGATGCTAACTGGATCTGCCGGTCCAGCTATATCTACCTCCTGACCGCGCTCGTTGTGCATAGCACGTATTCTACCGTACTGGCTACCTGCAAGGATAAAGTCTCCAACCTTCATAGATCCAGACTCTACCAACAAGGTAACTACGTATCCTTTTCCTTTATCCAAGCTGGATTCAATAACAGAACCGGCTGCACGTTTGGTTGGATCGGCCTGAAGCTCGAGTAATTCTGATTCCAGCATTACCTTATCCAACAACTCTTCAATACCGGTACCTTTCTTTGCAGAAATTTCCTGGCACTGGTATTTTCCACCCCAGTCTTCTACCAGAATATTCATTTGCGAAAGCTCTTCGCGCACTTTATCGGGGTTGGCTCCGGGTTTATCAATCTTGTTGATAGCAAACACCATAGGCACCTCTGCCGCTTGCGCGTGATTGATGGCCTCTTTGGTTTGCGGCATCACCGCATCATCTGCAGCAATTACAATAATGGCCACATCGGTAACCTTAGCACCCCGAGCACGCATGGCGGTAAACGCTTCGTGACCCGGTGTATCTAAGAAGGTCATGTACTTGCCTTCGCGGTTTGCCAGCTCTACTTTGTAAGCACCAATGTGCTGGGTAATTCCACCCGCTTCACCCGCAATTACATTGGCTTTACGAACGTAATCGAGCAGCGAGGTTTTACCGTGGTCTACGTGACCCATCACCGTAACAATAGGTGGACGGTGCGTTAGATTTTCTGGATTATCCTCTTCCTCTAGTATGGTTTCCGTTTCCTCGGCATCTACAAATTCAACCTCGTAACCAAACTCCTCACAAATCAGAGTTAAGGTCTCCGCGTCTAATCGCTGGTTGATAGCCGCGATGATACCCAACGTCATACACGCTGAAATAACATCGTTTACACTCACGTCCATCATGTTGGCGATTTCACCAACGGTAACAAACTCGGTTACCTTAAGCAGCTTTTGCTCTTCCTGCTTACGCGCTGCTTCTTCCTCCATTTTCTGAGAAATGGCATCGCGTTTTGCTCTTCTAAACTTGGCTCCTTTATTCTTCTGACCACCACCACTTAAGCGTGCCAGTGTTTCCTTAATTTCTTTTTGGATTTCCTCTTCGGTAAGCTCGCGCTTTTCTTCGCGTCTGCCTCCGCGTCCACGGTCGTTTCCTCTTCCTCTACCACCTTGTGGGCCTTTGCCCTCGGGTTGTATGCGTTTGCGCTTGCGCTTTTTGTTGCCCGATTTGTCTTCGGAGGAAGCTACTTTCTTCACATCCGACTTCTTACGCTCGGGTCTGGAAGGCAATTCTATCTTACCCAGTACGGTTGGGCCGCTAAGCTTTTTAGCTTGCGCTTTAATTACCTCCTCTTCTTTTTTGGGTTCTGCTTTTTTGTCCGCTTCCGCTTTGTCGGATTTGGCTTTCTCTTCTGCAGCCTTCTTAGAGTCTTCCTCCGCTTTCTGCTTGGCTTGGGCCTCTCTAAAGGCTTTTTCGCCCGCCTTTTTCTCCTCTAAAATCTCCTTACGGCTCTTTTTAGTAGGACGCGTTTTGGTATTCAGATTGCTTAAATCAAGCTTACCCACTACACGAGGTCCACCTTCTTCTTCGCTAGCTTCCTCGCTAGCCGCTTTCGCTTCTGGTTCCGCAGGTGCCTCTTGGGGCTGTTCGGCTTCTTCGACCGGGCTTTCCTCTGCTTGAGCCTCGGGTTCCTCTTTGGGTTCCTCTTTAGCTTCGGGAACCGCTTCCGCCTCTTCCTTTACTTCGGACTCCGCTTTTTCGGCCTCAGGTTCCTCAGCGGTTTCTTCGGCTTTAGGTGCATCTTCGGCTTCGGCAGCAGCTTCCGCCTCTGCTTCGGCTGCCTTGCGGGCTTCCTCTTCTTTTTTGGCCTTCTCGTCCATGTAGTCTAAGGATACTGTTTCCTTAGGCTGGCGAGCAATGCTTTCTTGCTTGGAGGCCTGTTTCACTAATAAATCCGGCATAAACTCCTGCAATACAATTTCGTACTGCTCTGGCGTAAGTTTGGTGTTGGGTTTACCATCCACCTCTATTCCCTTTTCGCCCAGATAGTCAACTACCGTAGATAACGATACATTGCAGTCTTTTGCAACTTTGCTTAATCTAGCCGGTTTTATCTTGGTTTCAGACATATAAATAGCGTCTCCTCTCTATTCTTCTTTACTTAATTCAGTGTTGCCATTTGAGGCTGCAACCCACCTCACTTCAATCTACTTAAACTCGTCTTCGAGGATCTTTACGACCTCTAAAATAGTTTCTTCTTCCAAATCGGTACGCTTCACAAGGTCTGCCACCCCAATTTCCAATACCGATTTTGCCGTATCGCATCCTACTGCTTTCAACTCATCCAGTATCCAGCTGTCGATTTCATCGGCAAATTCCTCCAGATCCACATCCTCGTTGTCATCCGTTTCACGGTATACGTCTATTTGATACCCCGTAAGCTTTGATGCCAGGCGAATGTTGTGTCCACCCTTACCAATGGCTAAAGAAACCTGGTCTGCGGCCAAAAACACATCCGCCTTACCTGTTTCCTCATCAATGGTGATGCTGGATATTTTAGCAGGACTTAATGCCCGCGAAATATACAAGTTTGGATTGTTGGTGTAGTTAATTACATCAATATTCTCGTTGTGCAGCTCGCGAACGATGCCGTGAATACGCTGTCCCTTCATCCCTACACAGGCTCCTACCGGATCGATGCGATCATCGTAAGACTCTACCGCAACTTTAGCGCGCTCACCGGGCTCGCGAACGATATTTTTGATGGTGATCAAACCGTCCATAACCTCGGGTACTTCTTGCTCAAACAAGCGCTCCAAAAAGTCGGGAGCCGAACGAGAAAGTACTACACGTAAGTTATTGTTCCGCATTTCTACCTTGGCGACCACCGCACGTACAGAGTCCCCTTTTCTGAAGTAGTCTTTCGGTATTTGTTCTGTTTTGGGTAGGATAAGCTCTATGCCGTCATCATCCAACAACAACACTTCACGCTTCCAAATTTGGTAGACCTCGCCCGAAACAATTTCCCCAATGCGCTCGGAGTAGTTCTGGTAGATGTCGTCTTTCTCCAAATCCATAATACGCGACACCAAATTTTGGCGTAGCGAAAGGATATTTCTGCGGCCAAACTTTTCGATATCGATGTACTCGGATACCTCTTCGCCTACCTCAAAATCTTCTTCAATCTTAATAGCCTCAGAATAGGCAATTTGTGTGTTGTCGTCTTCTACTTCTCCGTCTTCTACAATTTCGCGGTTACGCCAAATCTCCAGCTCTCCACGATCGCTGTTGATGATGATATCGTAGTTTTCATCGGTTCCGTAACGCTTTTTAAGCATAGAACGAAACACGTCTTCCAACAAAGCTTGAAGCTTCTCTTTGTTGATGTTTTTATTGTCTTTGAAGTCTGCAAACGACTCCGCTAAATTCATCAAGCTCATTTTACCTTGGCATTAAAACTTTAGTTTAACAACAGCTGATTTTATATCGTTAAACTCGAAATTACGAGTGATGGTTACCCATTCTTTCTTTTTTGTTCCTTCTATTTTCTTCTTTTCCTCTTTAACGAGGGTAATATCGGTTGTGGTTACTTCTTGCAACAGCCCACTGCGCTTTTCTCCGTTGTTTAACACCAAGTCAACCTCGCGCCCTACGTTTTTCTTGTATTGCTCCCAAACTTTAAAGGGTTGGTCTAGCCCGGGCGAGGTAACCTCTAGTGCGTAATCTTCTACGTCTCTATCAAACTGGGCCTCTACAGCGCGATTAATTTTAACGCAGTCGCTAATGGGCAATCCCGCTAATCCGTCTACTTCTATTTTAATTTGGTTTTTGGCACCCACATGAATGTCTATCAGGAAGAGCTGTTGCGCTTCCAACACGGGTGTAATTGCCTCCTTAATAGCCGCTGCAGCGATCATAATAGCGGGATAATAAAAAGAGGGGAACCAGTCCCCTCTTTAAAATTCTGCCGCAAATATACGAATATTCTTGTAGTGCACTGTGCGTGTATTTTTTTGTGATTTCTTTTGCGGAAACCGGTGAACGACAATCTTCACCGCAAGTTGCTATTTGTATAGCACGGGCACACCCTTTTACCATTCCGAATTTTCTGGAACCTAAGGACGATTGAGCAACTCCGTCCCCTCCAGCGTGCCGTCTTCATAGGTCATTTTCTTTACGGCTTCTCCGTTTTTATACAACACAGCTGTACCATCCAAACGGTTGTTTTTATAGGTCTTTTCAGCCACCAGGTTTTGTTTTCTGTCGTACTCCTTGGTTACACCATGTAGCTGCCCCTCTTTGTATTCTTGCTCCATGGCAAGGCTACCGTATGGGGTATAAAACTTCCAGGTTCCCGTTTTAAGGTCCTCTTTAAAGTTCCCCTCACTGACCAGGTTGCCCGATTTAGGGTCGTAGTTTTTCCAGGTGCCTGTTTTCATACCCTCTTTATAGGCGCCTTCTTCTTTTAGCTTGCCGTTTTCGGCATAGCGCTTCCAGTAACCCGACATTTTTCCGTCTTTCCAACTTCCAGTGTAGCGCGTTTTGCCATTGCTATACCAGCCCTGCCATTCACCAGTAATTTGCCCCATGGCAAAACTACCCTGGTCGCGCTGGTTGCCATTCTCATACCACGAGCTCCATGCACCATTTTCCAAATCCGTGATAAACCCACCCGCCTTCATTTTTTGTCCGTTGGGATACCAGTAGGTCCAAGAGCCCGATTTTAAATCTTCCTTATAACCACCCTCCTTTTCTTTGGCGCCATCGCTGTAGTAAAACACCCAATTGCCGTCTTTTTTATCGGCTACAAAATTGCCAGTAGAAGAAACCTGCCCGTTCGGATAGTTGTACGTCCAAGTACCACTACGCAGGTCGTTTAAAAAATTTCCGCGCATTTCCAGCGCTCCATCGGTGTAATTCCAAAACCAGGCTTTGTTCTTTTGGCCCTGTTTGTAAAACCCTTTGAAGTTGATTACCCCAGGACGGAAATATTCCTCGCACAATCCATCCAAAGTGCCTTTTAAATAGGTGTAGCGGCTTTTCACCGTACCATCGGGGAAATAAGAGGTCCACGTGCCGTGCTTTTCGCCTTCCAAGTAGCCGCCCTCGATATGGGTATCGCCATTCGGATACTGTTGCTTGTAGTCGCCATGCTCTACGCCATTTTTAAAGCCCACAAACTCATACACACTGCCATCGCGGTTAAACTCTTTGTGTATCCCGTTTCCTGCTACCACCAAAGGCTGGCCCTCCACCGTATAGCTATTTACCAATTTGCCGTGCTTAGGACGTGCCGAGAAATCTACCGTTTTACGTTCTTGGCCATTGGGGTAAAAGTAGCGCCACTGGCCCACCTTTTTGTTGTCATCATACTGGCCCTCCGTAGCCAATGTGCCATCCTCATAATAGGCCTCATAGGTGCTATCTTGACTTCCATAATCAAAATAGCCCTTCGATTCTACTTTACCATTGGGGTAGTAATTGATGGCCTCTCCGTGCAGCAGGCCCATTTTGTAATTGAGCTCCTCTTTTTTCTTGCCGTCTTTATAAAAGTAGAGCCACAAGCCTTCTTGCTCACCTTTGAGGTAATCGCCTTTAGACTTTGGAATGCGCTTTTCATAATCCCAATAATCAATGTAAGGCTGCACCTGTGATACTGCTAAAAAGGGCAACGCAAATGCAACCAAAAGAAGTAATACGCGGGGAAAAGAAAAAAATGATTGTGCCATACAGGGCTGCAATTTAACCGAAAATCCACCACATTTTGCCTCCATATAATTCCTGTTTGTTTATGCTGGGATTATAACAGACTTTTATCGCGCAAAATTGCCAAAACATGAAAAAGACACTCGTATCTGCGTTCTGTGGTTTGTTAGGAACCCTCGCTTTTGGTCAGCAAGACCACTACACCTGTAAGCTAGACCTTACCCAGGTGGAAAACGACCAACTTACGGTAGAAATAAACATCCCTAGAGTAACCCAAGACGTGGTAGAATTTCAAATGCCAAAGATTGTTCCTGGCACCTATTCTATCTCCGATTTTGGCCGCTTTGTAAAAGACCTCAACGCTTACGATACCTTGGGTAACCCCATCGCATTGCGTACACTGGGAACCAATCGTTGGGAAATACGCAACGCACAGCGCCTGGGCTCGGTAAAATACAAGGTAGAAGATACCTTTGATAGTGATCTGGAGAACAAAATTTTTGAGCCGGGTGGAACTAACATTGAAGTCGGCAAAAACTTTGTGCTCAATAACTTCGGGTTTATTGGATACATCTCGGGGATGAAAGAGTACCCCTTTCACCTAGAGGTTACCCGCCCGGAGAATTTCTACGGAGCTACTTCCTTGGAGTTGGCAAAACGCGAAGGAAACACGGATACCTGGTTGGCAAGCGATTACTTTCAATTGCACGACAACCCTATAATGTACTGCGAGCCAGACACAGCCAGCATACCCGTTGGAAACTGTGAGGTTTTAATTTCGGTGTACTCACCAAACGATAAACTGAGTGCGCAGGCCGTATTGGACAACGTACGCGCTACCCTAGATGCCCAACGCCAATATTTAGGCGGGGTGTTGCCCGTAGACAAGTATGCCATTTTGATTTACCTTTTCGAGGGCGCCTCGAACTCAGGTTCTGCCGGAGCTTTGGAGCACAGTACCAGCACTTTCTTTAGCTTGCCCGAAGGCGACCCGGAACAACTCGCCAGCAGCATACGCGACGTTACAGCGCATGAATTCTTCCACATTGTAACGCCTTTAAATATTCACTCTGAGCAAATTCACAACTACAACTTCATCCAGCCAAAAATGTCGAAGCACCTATGGATGTATGAAGGTTGTACGGAGTATGCAGCCCAGCACGTGCAAGTGAAGTACGATCTTATGGAAACGGAGGAATTCCTGGATGTAATGAAGCAAAAAATGCGTGTGGCTTCGGTGTACAATGATACACTACCCTTTACCAAAATGAGTAAAAATGTACTGGAAGATTACTCGGCTCAATACGGAAATGTGTACCAAAAAGGAGCCCTAATTGGTATGTGCCTGGATATTCTTTTGTTGGATTTATCAGAAGGCAAAATGGATTTGCAGATGCTCATGCGCGAGTTGGCCAAAGACTATGGTGCCGACAAGCCTTTTGAAGACGACAAACTGTTTGACATTATTGCCGATAAAACCTACCCCGAGGTAAAGGACTTTTTAGAAACCTACGTTTCTGGAAGTAAGCCCCTTCCATTCAAAGACATCTTAAACCGTGTTGGCATTGCTTACGATGCGGAGAAAGAGGTATCAAAAATCACCTTTGGTAAGGTAGGTTTGGGCTACAACCAAGAGGAGGGCCTTATACAAATTACCAACACCGATAACGCCAACGAATTTGGAAAAGACATGGGCTTTGAACCCGGAGACCTATTGGTTAGCTTAAATGGACAAGAGTTACAACCTGCACAATTCCAGGACACCTACAACCAGTTTGTAGAAAACACCCAAGCCGGAGACAAAGTAACGGTAGTGGTAAAACGCAAGAAAAAAGACAAACTGAAGGAGAAAAAGCTAAAGGCGAAAGCGGTTGTGGTTGAAACCACCGAAAAGCATTTCCTAGAGATCGTGGAGGATGCCAGTGAAGACCAAATAGCATTGCGCAATGCATGGCTAAACCCCATGCCATAATCCAGCGTAACCCATTATAAAAAAGGCGGTCTTGGATACACAATCCAGACCGCCTTTTTTGTTTTCAATGCTTTAGTCTGCTAGGGCAAACTATTCACAAAACTGGCATACTCCGCATCTTCTTGGTCGGTACCCGTACAATCAAATTCCTGACGAAAAGCCCGTATGGCTTCTACTCGGTTCTCTGGGCTGGGGTGGGTGGATAAAAACTCGGGAGTTCCACCAGTTTGCTCCTCGGCTATCAGTTTGGCAAAAAACTCTGCGGCACCATCGGCTTGGTAGTCGCTAGGACACATGTAGCGCACACTGTACTCATCGGCTTCCCGCTCATCGCTGCGACTAAATGAGAGGGCCAGCAATTGGGTGGATATTTCGGCTAGAAGCCCAGGATCGTTACCCAAAACAATGCTGATCAAAGTGGAAATACCATACTGCTTGGTAAGCTGGTTGGTAGAGTGCCTGCGGTCGGCATGGGCAATTTCGTGACCCACCACACCGGCCAGCTCATAGCCCGCATCCAGGTATTTAATTAAACCTGTGTACACGTATATGTAGCCACCAGGCGTGCAAAAAGCGTTAAGGGTATTGTCATCGTTTATAATGGTAATCTTCCACTCAAACTCATCGCGGTAGGTAACGGCTTGCGATTGCAGCAAGGTCTCCTTCATTCCCTCCAAATAAGCGTAGGCTTCTGGATATTCTGACCGCGACAATACGGGGTACTCCTGCGGACTTGCCAAAATGGTGCTGTCCATTTGCGCCCCAAACGCTTTGTCGTCCTGGACAGAGAAAATATTAAAGCCTGTGCCGCCCGATCCGTCATCGTCTTTTCCGCAGCCGGCAAATAAAAACAGGGTAGTTAGCCCCAACATTATATAGGTTTTCATAGGAGATGGTTTGGTTTACAAAGTAAAAAACTCTTTGAGGATTTGTTTCACCAAGGTTCAATTAAACCCAGCTGATGTCTCTTAGAATACAACGTACTGTATTCCAAAGCATTGCTCCAATGTAAAATACTGTAAACCTATCGTATACCTATGTAGAAAGCCTTTTATTCGGCTACTTTTGCCCAGTGATGCAGTGCCTTTGTTGTTTTTTTGTGTTGCTGGTTTGGTTTTCGCCTGGAAAACTTGCGGCCCAGCATCCTCAAACATTTGAGGTCGTTCTGCGCAGCTTGGGGCACCAAGTTTTGCTACAAGTCGGAGATAGTACAACACCTGTGCTGCCCGTGGTAACTCACAAAAACCAACACATCCTACAGTTTGCTGCAGACTGGAAGTTGGTTCCCGACAGCCTGCACACCATTGCCAACCGAGTTTTTCACCAGGCGCAGCTTAGCGTTCCGCTAAATATTGCGGTAATGCAATGCAAAACAAAAGAGGTAGTGTATGCTTTTAATTTCCACGCCAACGATAGCCTGCTCGCACCGTGTTTGGGAAGGCAGTACCCTACAGACTGCTACGACATAGTGATTACCCGACTGCCCACGGAACCCGGTTATATAAGTCCCTGGCAAAACGAGCGCTCTGAGGTACAGACAACATCCTCCGGAGCGAATACTGCCCAATGGAACTGGATGGTAGCCCTGGGCCTAGCTGTTTTAGTGGTCGGACTTATTTGGTACTTCCAACGGAATAAAAAAACAGCAGCCGTGCCCCAGCAGCTCCGTTTGGGTGGATATACCTTCAATCCCACCACCATGCTACTTCGCATTAACGCTGAAGCCACCGAGCTCACTGGCAAAGAAAACGCATTGCTATGGGCGTTGTACCAGGCCGCCAACCAAACCCTTACCAAAGAACAGTTACTGCAAGAAGTTTGGGGCGATGAAGGCGACTACATAGGGCGTACCTTGGACATGTATATCTCCAAACTCCGCAAAAAACTAGCACAGGATGCACGGATTAAGATTATAAACATCCGTGGTGTGGGGTATAAATTGGTGCTGCCGCAATAATTTACCACCCCATTTACACTCTTTTACACCCGTTTTACTATACCTGGATGGGCTTACTGTACTTTCAGGAGAAACTAAAACGCATCCTTATGCAACGTCAATTGATCCTCCCTGCCGCATTACTTTGGTCTGCAACCCTTACCGCCATGGCCGTATCTGTTTTAACAGAAAGCAAACCGCGCACTCACGCCCAAACCTGTAAGGCAGCAACGGCTTCTGAAAGCGCTAGCATGCTCTCCTTTACCCAATACAATACCGAGCCAGAAAAACTGCTTTTTCGTGTTGTTGCCGGACAGGGTACTTTGGTAACACCCCAGCAATTGCAAACAATACGCAGTGTTACAGACCTGATGCCCGATTTCCCAGAAAACTGGATTGACACTTACCAAAATGTTGCCTTGGAAAATGCAGGTGGAGAAAAAGTTCGTGGAACAGATATTCGCTTCAACCAACAACAAAAGCAGCTTTTACAAGAAGCTCCTGTAAACAGCACTTTTAAGCTGCATGTAGCCTACACCAAAGAAAGGGATGCCGACATCCATACCATGGAAGTGCTTTTTTGCGTGGTACCCGAACAACAAGCGCAGTTTGGAGAAAACTACCAAGACCTTATGAATTATTTGGACCAGGCCGGAATACAGGACTTTAGTCCATCCAAGCACCCGGAAGCACAAGGACTTATGGTGGATTTTACCGTATCGGCCACAGGAGCAGTGGGCGATATTCAATTTTCTAAAGCACTAAATGATAACGCTTCCGAAGAAAAACTCCGCAGCATTTTGGCAAACATGCCAACGTGGTCTCCTGCAAAAAACGCTGAAGGAGTTCCCGTGGCTCAAAAATTTTCAATGCAGCTTGGTATGTGGAGGTGCTAGCCCACTTCCTCCTAAACCAACCTTAACAAAGCCGAAAAAACACAAAAATGCAGGGGCGAAATGAGCCCCTGCATTTTATCATTTTTTTAAGCTTTTAACTAGTTTCTAAGAAACAGGATTACTGCTTTAAGCCTGAGAAATACGCTCAAAAAAAAGACCGAAATCCTTATGGAAATCGGTCTCTCTGTAGTTGCCCGACTAGGGCTCGAACCTAGACTCTTCTGAACCAAAATCAGACGTGTTGCCAGTTACACCATCGGGCAGTGCTGTAAAAGCGGATGCAAATATAAGGACTTTCTTTTTTACCCCGCAAGCCTCCTTTAAAATTCCATAGGTAGTGCGCCTCCTAATATTTTTAAATTCGCAGCGTTTATTCAAGTTGCATGGAATACAAAAAGTTAAATAATCTGGTTGGATGGAGCGTTTTTGCCATCGCTGCCATCACGTATTTATTAGGCGTAGAACCCACCTCAAGTTTCTGGGACTGTGGGGAATACATCACCTCGGCATACAAGCTACAAGTGGGTCACCCACCCGGAGCTCCGCTCTTTATGCTGCTGGCACGTTTCTTTTCCTTTTTTGTTCCCTTAGATGTAGTGGCGGTTGCTGTAAACATGCTCTCGGCCATGTGCAGCGCCTTTACCATACTCTTTTTGTTTTGGTCCATTACGGCTCTTATGAAAAAACTGCAATTGCGTAGGGATAAAGCGTTAGACCTGGGCAACACCGTAGCCATTATGGTAGCCGGTACCGTGGGCGCATTGGCTTACACCTTTTCAGACTCTTTCTGGTTCTCTGCCGAAGAGGGCGAGGTTTATGCCATGTCCTCACTGTTTACGGCCTTGGTATTCTGGGCCATCTTAAAGTACGATGAAGTTGCAGACCAACCCCATGCAACACGCTGGTTGGTACTTATTGCTTACCTCATGGGGCTTTCCATCGGAGTTCACTTATTGAACTTGTTGGTTATTCCATCCATTGCCTTCGTATACTACTTCCGCAACTTTAAAACCACGCGCAAGGGTATTATATACACCTCACTTATTTCCCTCCTTATCCTAGGAGTCTTCCAATCTTTCCCGAAACTGGTACAACTGGCCTCGCTTTTTGAGCTGCTGTTTGTAAACACCTTGGGTCTTCCTTTCCACACAGGACTCATCTTCTTCTTGTTGGTTATTGCAGCCCTAGTAGTGGTTGGATTGCGCTATACCAAAGCCAAAGAATTGCCTTTGTGGAATACGGTAATCTTGTGTTTTGCTGTGGTAGTGCTTGGATTGTCTACCTACGCGGTTACTATGATACGCTCCAATGCCAATCCACCCATGGATGAAAACAACCCAGAGAACGTGTTCTCTTTGTTGTCTTACCTCAACCGCGAGCAGTACGGAGACAGACCCTTGCTATACGGTCAATATTGGATGGCGCCTTTGGATCCGCAAGACCCCAGACGCGATGGCAACCCGGTGTACAAAACAGGGTATATCGTTACGGATGGAAATCGCGATATCCGCACCTACACCACCAACTACGATGCCCAAAAGTTTATTGATGAGTCTGGTAAAGACAACCTTAGCATCAAGCGCTCTTACGTAGTTACCGATGACCAAAAAGACGAAAAGTACAACTACGACCCCGAATTCTCCTCTATTTTCCCAAGGATGTACTCTGCGCAAGACCGCCACATATCGCAGTACAAACGCTGGAGTAACTTTACCGGAAAACCCATTCGCACGCAGGACAACCGCGGGCAAATGACTATTTTAAACAAACCTACTTTTGGCGAAAACCTGCGCTTCTTTTTTACCTACCAGGTAGACTGGATGTACTGGCGCTACTTTATGTGGAACTTCTCGGGTCGCCAAAATGATATCCAGGGCCACGGAAACCACAGAGATGGAAACTGGCTTACCGGTATTAAAATGATAGACGAGCAGCGCTTGGGTAACCAAGACCAACTGCCCGAGTCTATGACCTCGAACAAAGGCTACAACCGCTTTTACCTATTACCCTTTATCCTCGGGATTATCGGATTATTGTATCAGCTTTTTAGAGACATTAAAGGCTGGACTGTAGTGATGCTGCTTTTCCTCACTACGGGACTTGCCATTGTGGTGTACCTAAACCAGTATCCCTTACAGCCGCGTGAGCGCGATTACGCCTACGTAGGATCGTTCTACGCCTTTGCTATGTGGATAGGAATGGGTGCCTACGCGCTGTACCAAATGGCCCGAGAGGCCAACCTAGCCGTAGTGAAAAAACTGGCGGTACCGGCCATAGGAACTGGGGTAGCCATGTTCTTGCTCGAATCTGTTTCTGGTGCAGACCATAGCCTCTCCTACGCGCTACTTTATATTGCATTGGTAGGATTGGTTGCCGTAGCCTTATTTAGCTTTATGGGCACCAAGGTTAAAAAACCACTTACCCAAGCGGCTCTGGCATTTTTGGTGTGCATACCCGTGCCCATTTTAATGGCTGCTGAGGGCTGGGACGACCACAGCCGTGCCAAGCGCGAAACCGCAGTAGCTTTTGCTAAAAACTACCTAGACAGTTGCGAACCCAACGCCATTTTGTTTACCAACGGAGACAACGATACCTTCCCGCTTTGGTACGTGCAAGAGGTTGAAGGCTACCGTACGGATGTGCGCGTTGTGAACCTTTCGCTACTCAATACCGACTGGTATATCGATCAAATGAAGCGCAAGGCTTACGATTCTGATCCCGTACCTTTTGGACTGGAAGAATACGAATACCGCCAAGGCACCCGCGATATTGTGTTCCTGGATGACAGTCGCAACAAAAACGGGGTTTACGTGGATGTAGACCGCGCCATGTCCTTCGTAAAAGACGACAGAAACATGTTGGGCACACAAGGTGGCGATAAGGTACACTACATTCCTAGCAAAACCTTCTCGGTATCGGTAGACAAAGAGCAAGCCATTGCCAGTGGTTTGGTAGATGTTGCCGACAGCGCCAAGGTAGTAGACCAGATAGAATGGACTATCAATAAGCGCTACCTCATCAAATCGCAGTTAATGGTATTGGATTTATTAGCCACCAACGATTGGGAGCGACCCATTTACTTTGCCGTAACCACGGGTACCGATGCCTATTTAGGTTTGCAGGATTATTTCTCGTTGGAAGGATTGGCATATCGACTGGTTCCAATAAAAACAGACAACCCCAACCCGAACATCAGCGGACGTGTGAACAAAGAAGTGATGTACGAGAACATGATGAACAAATTCACGTGGGGTAACATGGACTCAGATGAGATTTACATGGATGAGAACAACCTGCGCATGACCACCAACTTGCGCTTGCAGTTTAGCAACCTAGCCGATGAGTTCTTGGCTGCGGGCGATAAAGAAAAGGCCAAAAAGGTATTGGACAAGTGCATGGAAGTAATGCCCGAGAAAAACGTACCGTACAACCGTATTATCATGCCTATTCTGGAAGGATACTACCGCGCTGGCGACAAAGAAATGGGCGACAAGCTCTCTGAACGCATGTTCCAGATTTTTGAAGACGACCTAGAGTATTACACCAGTTTAGAAAGTGAGTTCTTAATGGAAAGCCGCCAGGAGCTGGAGATCTCTAGCATGATCGTAAACCGGGTAACACAACTGGCCGATCGCCAGGCTGCAGACACGGCTATGGTGAACGACTTCAAACAGCGTTTGCAGGTCTTGAACCAGATGACCACAGAGGCCAATGATAGATTGCGCCAAAGTGCAACGCGTGTGAGTTTCTAGTAAGCCATGAGTGATTGGGTTCCTTCTGCTACACCCGCTTGGATAGACCATATCGTACCAAGCATCTTGTGGCGATTTCAGAAAAAAGAACCCCATCTATACCTAACTTTTGATGATGGTCCAGTACCCGAGGCAACCCCTTGGGTACTGGATACTTTGGCCAAGTGGAATGCCAAAGCCACCTTCTTTTGCGTGGGGGACAACGTAAAAAAGCACCCTAAAATTTACCAGCGCATCTTAGAAGAAGGCCATACGGTGGGTAACCATACGTTTCATCACCTCAACGGTTGGAAAACCGACAAAGCGCAGTATCTAAACAATACTGCAAAATGCGCCAAATGGGTGGATAGCCCCCTGTTTCGTCCGCCCTACGGTAAGCTTACGCAAGGGCAGCTTAAAAGCTTGCGCAAGGACTACCAAATTGTAATGTGGAGCATCCTAAGCAAAGATTACGACACCGGCACGCGCCCCGAATCTTGCTTGGGCAATGTATTAATGAGCAAACCCGGAGACATCATCGTTTTTCACGACAGCGCCAAAGCTTTAGATAACCTGCAATACACCTTGCCCCGATTGCTGAAGAACCACAGCGCCTTGGGCATACAGTTTAAGGCGATACCGCAGAAGCGCATTCAAGGGTAATAGGATTTTGTAACCGGTTTAAAAGCTTTTCAACACAGGGGTTTATTGTTCAGCAACGGGACGTTCTGCGGCAATCCAAGCGGTTATTCCACCCTGCAAATCATAGACTTGGGTAAAGCCTTTGGCCTTGAGTTTTTCGGCTGTTTTACCGCTACGGCCACCCGCTTTGCAGTATACAAATACGGGTTGCTCTTTGTCCAGTTTATCTAGCTGTGCATCAAATCCCGCCTCAAAAAAGTTGAGCTTCCTTGCACCTGCTATTACGCCTTGTTTCCATTCGGCAGGCGTGCGCACATCCAGAAGGACAAATTCTTCGGTGCTCTCCATGGTTTGGGCAAATTCTTTTGGTGCCAATACCGATTTTTCTTGCGCTGTAGTTACCGAGCAAGCCAATCCGAATGCGATCAACAATAAAGCGGCTATGTTTTTTAAATGCATCATGGTGTACAATGTTGGTGGTGCAATATGCAAAAGAAAAGTACGATTTTATGTGACGGTTGTGGTTTTTGAGATGATTAGGGACTAGTGGCTAGTGAAAAATAAGCTTACCGCGAATAACTCAGCGCAACGCTCACTGTCATTCTGAGGAATGCGATGTGCCGAGATTGACGCGGTAAAGCATCTCCTCAACCATGGTGTAATAATCCCCAAAAAAACATCCCCCTTTTTCCCCCTTGGTAAGGGGGATACGCTAGCCCCTAGCCTTTATGGGAATCTTGACCAATTACAGGGCTATTAGGAAAAGGTTAGGATGGATGGAGGAAGGATTAGTGAATAGAGAGTAGGGATTAATGAAAACGATTCGGGAAGTTCACAACAAATAACCTAGCGCTCCGCTCACGGGCTTTCTGAGGAATGCGATGTGCCGAGATTGACGCGGTAAAGCATCTACTCAACCATGGTGTAATAATCCCCAAAAAAACATCCCCCTTTTTCCCCTTGGTAAGGGGGATACGCTAGCCCCTAGCCTTTATGGGAATCTTGACCAAT
>CAZVJF010000004.1:185965-306871 GCA_964627445.1 uncultured Flavobacteriales bacterium
GATGGATGGAGGAAGGATTAGTGAATAGAGAGTAGGGATTAATGAAAACGATTCGAGAAGTTCACAACAAATAACCTAGCGCTCCGCTCACGGGCTTTCTGAGGAACGCAATGTTCCGAGCTTTACACGATAAAGAATCTTCGACAATCGCATAATAAATTCTCCCCAAAAAAAACATCCCCCTTTGTCCCCTTGGTGAGGGGGATACGCTAGTCCCTGGCCATTAAGGGAACTTGGCCTTGCGTGAGATTTGGATGTTCGCATTGAAGCGGATAGACTAGTGCCTAATGACTAGAGACTAGTCACTAGCCACTAAAACCTCATTTCTTACGCTACCACTGCGCCATTCATCACCTCAGCAGCGGCTTCCATGGTGAAGAGCTTCTCTTGATCGTCCTCGGCAAAGAGTAGCATGCCCTGACTTTCGATGCCCATTATTTTACGGGGTGCCAGGTTGGCCAACATCAACACCTTCTTTCCTACCATATCTTCGGCTTTAAAATGCTTAGATATACCCGACACTACCGTGCGCTCCTCGCTGCCAATGCTAACGCGTAGTTTTAGCAGTTTGGAGGATTTGGGCACTTTCTCGGCTTCCAAGATCTCGGCTACACGTAAGTCCATTTTCTGGAAAGTTTCAAAATCGGTGAGTTCTTTTATTGGAGTGGCTTTGGACTCCGTTACTTTGGTGGCTTCCAATTTTTCTATTTGTTTTTGTACGTCTTCGTCTTCTACTTTCTTAAACAACAGCTCGGCTTTATTAATGGTATGGCCTGCGGTTAACCAATGTTCTTGCGCCAAAATATCCACACCGTCCAATTGCAACATGCTGCGCAATTTGGCCGTGGTATGCGGTAAAAAGGGCGCAAGGACTTCCACCAATCCTGCCGTAATTTCTAACGCAACATTCATGACGGTTTTTACCCGCTCGGGATCTGTTTTTACCACTTTCCAGGGCTCTTCATCGGCCAGGTATTTATTGCCCAGGCGTGCCAATGCCATGGCCTCGTGCAAGGCCTCGCGAAACTTAAATTTCTCCAAAGCCTGCTCTACTTTAGCGGGAATGGCTTTGGCCTCTTGTAATACGGCCAAGTCGGTCTCGGTCCGGGTTCCTACGCTGGGCACTTCGCCTTGGTAGTACTTGTGCGTTAATACCAAACTGCGGTTTACGAAATTCCCTAGTACGGCTACTAGCTCGTTGTTTACCCTAGCCTGGAAATCCTTCCAAGTAAACTCGCTGTCTTTGGCTTCGGGTGCAATGGAGCACAACACGTAGCGCAATTCATCTTGGCGATTGGGGAAATCTTCCAAATACTCGTGCAGCCAAACTGCCCAATTTCTAGATGTAGATATTTTCTGTCCTTCCAGATTTAAAAACTCGTTGGCAGGTACGTTTACCGGCAAATTATAGCCCGGATTGTTTTTAAGCAGGATGGGAAATATGATGCAGTGAAACACAATGTTATCCTTACCAATGAAGTGGATCAACTGACTGTCTTCACTTTTCCAATAATCCTCCCAGTTTTTATTGTTTTCTGCGGCCCATTTTTGGGTTCCTGTGATGTAGCCAATGGGCGCATCCAACCAAACGTACAACACCTTACCTTCAGAATTTTCAAGAGGCACAGGTACGCCCCAATCCAAATCGCGCGTCATGGCGCGACTTTGCAAACCTCCGTCTATCCATGAGCGGCATTGACCCAGTACGCTGTTTTTCCACGCTTTGGGATCGTGTTGCAGTTTGCCGTCTAGCGTTCCCTCATCCAACCAGGTGCGCAACCAATCTTCGTGTTGGCCCATAGGCAGGTACCAGTGGCTGGTTTCGCGTAGTACAGGGGTGGCTCCGCTAAGGGTACTTTTGGGATTAATTAGATCCTCGGGACTCAATGCAGAACCGCATTTTTCGCACTGATCGCCATAGGCGCCCTCGTTGCCGCACTTGGGACAGGTACCGGTGATATATCGATCGGCTAAAAAGGTTTGCTCTTGCTCATCGAAATACTGCTGCGATGTTTTTTCCTCGAACACTCCCTTTTTGTGCAATTCCAGGAAAAAATCCTGCGCTACCTTGTGGTGGTCATCGCCAGAGGTGCGGTGGTACACGTCAAAAGCCATCCCAAAATCTTCGAAGGCTTTTTGGATAATACCGTGGTATTTATCTACAATGGCTTTGGGGGTAGTCCCTTCTTTTTTGGCGCGCAGCGTAATGGCCGCCCCGTGCTCATCGCTACCGCAAACAAAACCTACATCGTGGCCTTTGCTTCGCAAGTAGCGTACGTAAATATCGGCAGGAAGGTAGGCTCCCGCAATGTGTCCTATGTGTAGTGGCCCGTTGGCATAAGGTAGGGCCGCAGTTACCAAATATCTTTTAGCTTCGCTCAAGTCTAAAAATTTTGGGCAAAGTTAGCCGAATTGCTAGAGTAGCCCGGATGATGTAGCGATAACAATTATTGTTATTTTTCGTTTTTTGGCTAAAGCCTACAGCGTATGAATGTTTCCTTAACTCCCCACTTTACTGCTTTTGTTGCCGAGATGATGGAAAGCGGCAATTACAGTTCGGCCAGCGAAGTTATTCGCGAAGGGTTGCGACTGCTAGAACAAAAGAAAAAAGAGGACGAAGCCCGTATCACCATGCTACGTGGTGCTTTGACGGAGGCAGAAAAAAGCGGTCCATCGGTAGCATGGAACCTGAAATCCTTTTTAGCAGAAGCTCGCGAGCAGTATGGACTACCCGATACCGATAAAGATTAAGCCCAGAGCCAAGGAAGACCTCCTGGAGATTTGGTACTTTATTGCCCATGTACGCTTCCAGCTCAAGGCTGCCGATACGCTCATGGAGTGGTTCAGTAGCGAATTCCAAAGGTTGGCTAACAATCCCAACTTGGGTACCCTGTGCGAGCGAATAAATCCTGAATTCCGCCAGCAAATTTTAGATCCCTACATTATATTTTACAAGGTGGAGGATGGGAGTCTCGTCATTTACCGCGTTCTTCACAGCGCTCGAAACCTATCTGATATTCTCTAATGCAACCCAAAAAAAATCCCACCATTGGTTTGGTGGCCACCGCACGATACGCAGAAAAAGTGCATACGGAAACGGCTACCCAAATCCTAGAAAACTTAGGCTGCAACGTAGTACTCCCCCCCAACATATACGCCCAAAACCACCAACTGGGCGGTACCGATACCGAACGCTTTGAAAACTTTAAGTACCTGTGGGAACACCCGGACGTAGATGCCCTATGGATTGTTCGTGGCGGCTATGGCAGCATACGCATTTGCCAGGATATCTCGGAGCTGGTGGCGCTTTCCAACACCAAAAAATGGCTCATTGGTTACAGCGATGTTACCGCCATACACGGTGCCTTGAGTCGGCTGGATGTGAACAGCATTCACGGTACCATGCCGGTAAATTTTCCTACCAACACGCCAGCGGCCATTGCAAACATTGTGGAAGCACTGAAAACAGGGAACATACCGGGGCTTTCTTGGGCCACGCACCGCTACAACCAACATGGTAGTGCAGAAGGAAAATTGGTTGGAGGAAATTTATCCATGCTGTATTCTTTGCAAGCCACACCCTTTGCCCCAGACTATACGGATGCCATTTTGTTTTTTGAGGACTTGGATGAATACCTATACCACATAGACCGCATCTTGCAAAACCTGTGGCACAGCGGGGTACTTCATCAAATTAAAGGCATGGTGATTGGACAACTGAGCGATATGAACGACAACACCACGCCCTGGGGAAAAAATGCCTTGGACATTGTGCACGAGTATAGCACGCAGCTCGAGATCCCCGTGGCTTTTAATGCCCCCATTGGCCATGTGGACGAAAACCTGCCTGTTTTGCATGGAGCCAAAGTTGGGCTGGATGTTTCCGAAAAAGGAGCTCGGCTGGAGTATTTGTAGGGGTTGTCTTTCGGGTAGGTTGAATCCTAATAAGGATATTAAACTACCGCTCTCAACAAAGGCGCAAGGCTGGCGACTGAGCGTGTTTTCATAATGACCCCAGCGTCATTAGAGTCGAAGTCCCCTCAATTGCAGTTGCAATACCATCCAAAACATCTCGACTCAACTGACGCAATGGTCTGCTCCTAAAGGCGCTCGATGACCCGCTCCGAGCCGGAGCGAAATGGATAAATCAAGCCACCTTCCAAATTGAAATTGACTGTCGCAACGCTGGAGGTTGAGACTCTCCAACTCATGACCGCAGCGCAACGTCATTGAAATCGAAGCCGCACTATTCTTTACCCTTAAAATACTCGTGGCTGCTTAAATTGCTACATCTAGACAATTCAGGAAGTAACTCAAAACGACCCGATATCAACGCTTCCTTTTTAGCCCGACTCCATTTTTGAATCCTTTTTTCCCAACGAAAGGCATCACCAACGTTTTGATACACTTGATGAAAAACTAACGAGACCGGAAGGCGCTTAGCGGTGTAAAGCGCACCAATACCCGCCTTGTGTTGCTTAAGTCGCAAAGCCAAATTATTGGTGCTACCCGTGTAATAACTCCCATCGGCACAGCGAAGTATGTAAACCCATCCTGCCATGGTTTTAATTTAGTGAAATGCTAGAAAAGAAGTTAAACGTGCTTTGGACAGATCACAACATTGCTGATTGACTAATTCTCAGCAAAATAACTTCTTGCTACACAGGATAGGCGCTCCAGCTCCGAACAAAAGCGCAGAGCTGGCGACTGAGCAGAGTCGAAGTCCTCTTCATTTGGTCGAATTTTAGTATTACCTAATACATCTCGACTCCGCTCGATGACCCGCTCCGAGATGGAGCGCAAAGAATAAAACCGAAAACCTAAGAATTTCAAAACAAATTCACACACAGCTGCGCTGCTTGCTAGGTGTCCATAAGTATGGACCACAGCATAATTAGGATAGAAGTCATTTATTTGAGATTTCACCGATAAAACAACTCCTTGCAAACTGAATCCATGTTAGACAGATTGGGTGCTACAGCTCTCAACAAGGGCGCAAGGCTGGCGACTGAGCGGAGTCGAAGTCCTCTTCATTGGTCAAATTTTAGTATTACCTAATACATCTCGACTCCGCTCGATGACCCGCTCTGAATCTACACAAAGCTGCAGAAATCTAAACCATCAGGCTTCAAAAGGAAATTGCCAGTAGCAACGCTGATGACTGCGCGTGTTTTCATAATGACCCCAGCGTCATTAGAGTCGAAGTCCTCTTCATCAAAGTAAATCTGCAGTACTATCCAACACATCCCGACTCAACTGACGCAAGGGTCAGCTCCTAAGGGCGCTCGATGACCCGCTCCGAGCCGGAGCGAACTAGATGCAATCTATGCACACTAGTTTCCAAATTAAAATTGCCAATACCAATCAATACCCCTGTCGAATTTCGCCACAAAAACAACAACCATCACCATCCTAATTCTTAACCTCCAAAACCCGATCTTTGCCCCGCCATGGAGCACCATTTGATCTGGAACTTTAGCGAGGATATTCAAGACATCCCCCTACCCAAAAAATTTACGTTTCCATTTAATTACCGCCCGCATGCATTGGTGAAACTGGCGGCTCAGCAACTACAAGAAAATTTATCAGAGCGCGATTTTGGCCACAATTTTGGCTTTGAACCTTCCTCTGCCGATGGGGCTATTGGCAAAATGTTTGGCGTGCTGGTGGTAAAAAAACAGGATGACTCACTGGGCTTTATTGCCGCATTTTCGGGCAAGCTGGCCGATGAAAACCACCATGATGGGTTTGTTCCTCCCGTCTTCGACATCCTTACCCAAGAGGGCTACTTTAGAGCTGGCGAACGTGCCATTAAGGCCATCAACCACCAAATTGAAGCGCTGGAGAAACACCCCGAATATCAAAGCGTAAAAAAACAGCTGCAACAACTCAAAGAACAGGCTGAAGCTGAAATACAACACACCAAAAGGCAACAAAAAAAAGACAAAGAGCTCCGAAAACAGCAGCGACTCCAAGCGGAAAGTCTGGCTGCCGAAGAACAAAAAGCCGTGGTCCAGCGCCTGGATAGCGAAAGTGCCCAGGCACACTACCGCCTAAAAGACCTAAAACGCCAGTGGCGCAATCGCCTTGAAGCAGCCGAGGCCGAATGCTTACGCTGGCAACAAGAGATTCAAACGCTAAAGCAGGAGCGGAAAAACAAGTCGGCCCAGTTGCAGCAGCGCATGTTTACCGACTACACCTTTCGCAATGCTCAGGGCGAAGAACGCAGCTTGCTCAGTATTTTTCAGGAGCGCGGACAGGACTCTCCTCCTTCGGGTGCCGGGGAATGTGCGGCTCCCAAATTATTGCAATTTGCCTACCTGAATCAACTGAAACCCATTGCCATGGGTGAGTTTTGGTGGGGTGCCTCGCCCCCAGCCGAAATCCGATCGCACAAAAATTTCTATCCTGCCTGCCGGAGCAAGTGCGAACCCATTTTGGGCCACATGCTCCAAGGCCTGGCCGTGGAGGACAACCCCATGTTGCGCAACCCCGGAGAAGGCCTCCATTTGGAAATCGTGTACGAGGACGAAGCCATTGTGCTTGTAAACAAGCCCACCCAGCTTTTGAGCGTACCTGGAAAAAACATTTACGACTCTGTGCTCACCCGATTAGAGGGCATGTATCCGCAAGCTACAGGACCGTTGTTGGTACATCGGCTGGATATGTCCACCTCGGGATTACTGCTTGCGGCCAAGAAAAAAGAATACCATCAGCACTTGCAGCAACAGTTTGTGCAACGCACGGTAAGCAAACGCTACGAAGCGCTATTGGATGGCATATTGCTAGAAAACCAAGGCAGCATCCACCTGCCCTTGCGGGTAGATTTAGACAACCGTCCACGGCAACTGGTTTGCTACGAATACGGCAAGCAAGCCCTTACCCGTTGGGAAAAAGTACGTGAAAGCGAAGGCAAAACCCTAGTGCACCTCTACCCCCACACGGGCCGCACCCACCAGTTGCGCGTGCACTGCGCCCACCAACAAGGCCTGGCCACGCCTATTGTTGGCGATGACCTCTACGGCACCCGCACCGACAGGCTGTACCTACATGCCGCCTATTTAAAGTTTGTGCATCCGGTAACGGGGGAGGAAGTGACGTTTGAGGTTGGGAGTGGGTTTTAAACGCCACCATCCTTGCTCCTTAAAACTTTGCTGCCTTCAACTTTTTATCCATTGCTTCGGAGAAAGCCGTGGTTGAAGTTGTGAAATTGATGGCCTTCCGTATACCAATTTCTGTGCGCCAAAAAGCTAAGCTACGCTTGCCCACACCGTGCGTATAACTGACTCTTGCGATAAAATTGGCCTTACCGAAGTTTCCAATTAATGCAACCCGAAAGGTGCCGCTGCGAAGCCTCCTGTTACGTTTATTGCTAGAGAAACGCGTTGGACTGTGCACCAGAAATAAATTCTGGATATCGTCCGTAGTTGTGGGAATTAACTTGGTGTAATCAAAACGATAAGCCATCTCCATATTCAGACGGGTGTCGTTAAATGTCCGCCAAGCTAGCCCAAGTCCCAATGTTGTGAAATTTATGCGCTCAAAAAGTTGGGTGTCGAGATTGATGTCATCAATAGAATCTAGTGAAACGTTCGGTAAGACATTCAATGCGCTGAAGGATAAATTAAAGCGGGCATAAAACTCAGAAGCCATATCTTGTGCTTCTACCGTTAAGACATCTACTCCCATGCTAAAGCTATTATTGGCGTATTGCTGGGCTTGCACAGGAGTTAATGTGCGCTGCACATCCCCCGTATCCGCCTGATTTCCCAGAACAGCATCAGCAAGCTGCCCGGAGAGCTTTCCTGCCTTATTAATGAAGGTTACAGGTACTTTTAAACGGTCGGCTACCGACAATAACTGATACGAAAGATTGATGTTGTTTAAGATTCCCCATCCCAGCCGGGGCGTTGAGAAAATTTGACGTCTGTAATTAATCAGGCTAAAATCACGATCCAGTTCCAGCTGCAAATTCCCATTGGGAACTACGCCAGCCAGCCCACCAACATCACTATACACATAGGCATTGATCAGCTCGCTACTTTTTTCTTTGGCCAAAACCGCGGCAGAATCGGAGCGGGTTAGCTGTATGCAAGCATCCGCAGGAGCCACGTTTAGCTGATTGGGCGCTATGCGGTGATCAAAATACAACACCTCTCCCAGGTTGATGGATACATTACCAAATTCAAAATCTGGCAACTCCTTAAACTCAGGAAAGGCGCTCAAGAATTTCTCTAAAAAAATGGATTTACTGAGCTGGTTATCAAATAATTTAATGTTGTTGATCTTCTCGTAAGCCGATTTTTTAGCCGCACCTATGGAATAGATATTGGTAAACTGAAAGGCGTCTCCAAGCCTACCCGTTCCCTCTGGATAGGTGTAGTGAAGGCACAAACTATCAGCCCCATTTTTAAACTGATAAAATATATCCAGGCTTTCTACTGAGTCCACGGTAAGAAACACGCGAATATCTCGGATAAACCCCTTGTAGTATTCTAAGGTAATGGACTTCACCTTTGCAGACAACTCAATAAACCCGTATTTCGATGGGATCTTCTTTAACCGCGTTGTCGCTGTCTCGGTCTTCTTCCCCGTCTTCGTGGTCCTTGCCGTTGACGTTGCCTCGCACGGGTCCTCCTGCGTTCCCGCTGACGCTGGCGATTCTTTTGCTTTTTCTTTTCTTTTTGACGTTGTGTCTGTGGCATAACTATATTCTAGTTTAACGGTTACAGAATCTCTCATGTGCAAGTGCCCCACAGGGTGTACGGCATCCAGTTCTTTACCCACATCCGCAAAAATGCCATCCAGTAAATTGGATGCAGAAGATAAATAGGCTTGTTTCTTTCCTGTGCCCACATCCAGTCCTCCCAAGGCGGTGTTCAGAATGCCCGAAACATCGGCATAATCGGTAAGCTCGGTCACCTCCCTAAAAATGGTATTGCCTTTATCATCTATAAGATCCACCACCGTCTTCCCTGAATTTATATTGGGGGTTATGCGAAAAGCGGCAGTTTCCACTTTATTTATGTTATCCTGTAACAGACCTTTGTTGAACTTAGCCTCAGCATTGAATTTTTTTTCCTGCTCCAGTCCTTTCATCAACGACTCTCTTGTTGCGCTGTCTGAGAGGTCTATCACCAAACTTTGGGTTCGTGGAATGGGTTTTCTTACGCCTTGCGCAAAGATTATGGCAGCCCACAGCAGGGCTACCGAGGCTAATATTATTGATTTCATTTTGGAGGGATTTGCCTTTTAAAGGTAGTAATTAAATCTATTTAACAAATTATATTTCTCTACAGAGCCATACCACAAGTTATCGTAACCTCCTCCATTTTCCCCATTCACAATTTTTATCACCCTATTCATGTACCTACATCTATTTTTGTACCTATATTTGCTTCAACATTTAATGTTGCTACATGAATAGGAAGAAATTTTTACACACATCCATGGCGGCTGCCGCTACCCTAGGTTTGGTCCGTAGCGCATCCACCCAAGAAAAAACAACCCGCCACAACCAACAGGTGGGCTTTAATCATATACCCCCGATAAACAACAACAGCATGAAAACCGTAGTCCACAAAGCCGCTACGCGCGGCCATGCCAATCACGGTTGGCTCAACTCACACCACAGCTTTAGCTTTTCTAACTACTACAATCCAGAACGTATGCACTTTGGCGCGTTGCGGGTGCTTAATGACGACACCGTAGCACCGGGCATGGGCTTTGGCAAGCACCCCCACAACGATATGGAGATTGTCTCTATTCCTTTATCGGGCGACCTAGAGCACAAAGACAGCATGGGCAACAGCGGCATTATTAAGGCTGGAGATATCCAGGTAATGAGTGCGGGTACGGGTATAGAACACAGCGAGTTTAATGCCAACAAAGACAGTGAGGTAAAATTCTTGCAGATCTGGGTATTCCCAAAAAAGCAAGGGGTAACGCCACGCTACGACCAAATTACTCTAGACCCTAAGGACGAAGACAACCAATGGGCCCAGGTAGTATCGCCCAACCCCGATGATGCCGGAGTGTGGGTGCACCAGGATGCCTATTTTAACCTCGGGCGCTTTGATGGAGGAAAAACGGTACAAAAAAACCTTCAGCGAAACGGAAATGGCACCTATGTGTTTGTACTGGAAGGTGAGGTTACCATAGGCGACACCACCCTGAACGAGCGCGATGCCATAGGCATTTGGGACACCGAGAACTTTGAGATAAAAACCAATACCAATAGTAGATTATTAACCCTAGAAATACCCATGGAATGGTAAGTACAACAAAAGCAGAACAAGTAATTGCAAATTGGGAATGGCGGTACGCCACCAAGAAATTCGATGCCACTAAAAAGGTAAACGAGGCGGATATCGAGCTCATAAAGCGCGGCATACAACTGGCTCCTACCTCGTACGGAGTACAACCTTTTAAGGTGCTGGATATTCAGGATACTGAACTTCGCAAAAAATTGCAGCCTATAGCCTGGAATCAAGGACAGGTAGTAGACGCGAGCCACCTTTTTGTTTTTGTATACAAAACAGAAACCGATCGCGACTTTGTGGAGTCTTACACCAAAATTAAGGCGGAAGCCGTAGGAAAAACCACAGAAGAACTTCAGGGCTACACCGATTTTGTAGCTACCAAAATGAAGGAGAAAAGCAGCAAGGAATTGGCCAGCTGGGCAGAGAAGCAAAGCTACATCGCCTTGAGCCATGCCATGACCACAGCGGCCGCTCTAGAAATAGATACCTGCCCCATGGAAGGTTTTGAGGCCGATCCGCTAAACGAAGCGCTCGGCTTAGGAAAAGACTGGAAGGTTGCTGCGCTGTTAACCCTGGGTTACCGCTCGCAGGAAGACCAATCGGCCAACTACCCAAAAACCAGAAGAACGCAGGAGCAGTTGTTCGCAACGCTATAGACTGAAGTTACGCTACCCAAGGAAAGCGCATTTACTCATAAGTAGATGCGCTTTTTCTTTTTCTTGCAAAGCGCAATGCATACCTGGCGGCTCTCTTTTCTAACTCTTCCAAGCGAAACTGCAGCTTGGGCACGCACAAATCCGGGCGGGAAAAGATCTTGCGGTTAAAATACGGGAAGGGATGCAGCAACTGCTTGTAATTTTGACTGTAAATTACCAAGCCATTTACCGCCATACCCGAGTTCTGGTACGGGTCAGAATGGGCGAAATCTCCCAGCAACCAGTAGCGATCTGAAATGCTATCTTGAGGTACTACATCTCCTTGTGCATTGGTGAATTTTACGGAGTCTAAAGCTCCACTGAGTACCCATTGCGACTGCTCGCTAGAGAAAAAATAGACCGAGCAAAAGGAAAAATCTTCTGCAAACGCAGCGCGTATGTCCTGGTTCTCTTGTGTTATGATTCGCTTGGCTTTCGCAACCCAATTAGGCTGTTGCGCTTTTTCCAATGCAGCGATGGCTTGCGCGTAGGTGTTGAGCCGAACCAGCAACACGCCACCGTCTCGCAATTGATGTACTTGAGAAAACGCCTGCGCACGCTTCCATTTCCTATAACCACGATTCCCGGGTTCTGGTATCGTTCCCTGACCCATTACCGTAATGCACATCAGTGAAACCAACAAGCAACTAAACCAGTTTCTAAAATTCAATTTCCAACAATTTGATCGCTAAAATGAAAAATATTTCCACTTAATACCGGAATGAAAGAGCACCTCCAAGTGATTTCTGCCAATAGTTAGCAGGTAACCGCCAGGATAAAATGCGATCATCTCATGCTGCAGTGCGGCTTCCAGGATTTCTCTCTCTAGGTTTCCTCACCCCGAAATTAAAGTCCGCTTAACATGAGGCGTACCACGCTGCGGTAACTTTGCCGCATGAAGACCTTAGCTCCTTTTACCCTACTTTTTTCCCTTTTTACCTGTGTAGTACAAGCGCAGTTTAACTACGGTGTGGCCAGTGGCGATCCACTACAAGACCGCGTTATTATTTGGAGCCACTTCACCCCTGCCGATAGCACCAGTGACACCGATGTAAGCTGGAAAATGGCGCGTGATATGGATTTCTCCAACCTGGTAGCCAGTGGCACCGCGCGTTCTACAGCCGAAAACAGCTTTACGGTAAAAGTGGATGTTACCGGTTTGCAACCCAATACCTGGTACTACTACCAATTTGAGGCCAACGGACATCAATCTATGGTAGGAAGAACCAAAACCCTACCGGCTAATCCTTCCGCGGATATCCGCTTTGGTCATATTACCTGCACCAACTACCACGATGGTTACTTTAATGCACTGGGGCGCTTGGCCGATAGAAACGACCTGGAATTTATAGTGCACTGTGGCGACTTTATCTACGAGAGCTCGGGCGACAATGGGCTGCCCGACCGACCTACCTTTCCACCCGTACGTATTTACACACTAGAAGAATACCGACTGCGCTACGCCCACTACATGAAAGACCCAGACATGCAGCGGCTGCGCCAGTTGTACCCCATGATTTTGGTGTGGGACGACCACGAAGTTTCGGACGATGCTACCAAATTCGACAGCCCAGACCACGACCCCGATCGCGGACCCTACGAGGACAGGCGCCAGGTAGCCTTTAAAACCTACCACGAGTGGCAGCCCATACGCACGCCAGATGTGCAAGACCTTAGTAAAATATGGCGCCAATTTCGCATTGGAGATTTAGCGCAATTTAATATGCTAGATAGCCGCCACTACGGCCGCGACCCCATAGCCGATGCCTCGGAAGGATTTACCCTCTTTGCCACGGAAACCGAAGACACCAGCCGCACCATGTTGGGCTTTGACCAAGAAGCCTGGCTGCACAACAACCTGCGCCAAAATGCCGATGCTACCTGGACCGTTTTTGTGCAACAAGTAATGTTTTCTCCCTGGAATATTGGTGGACTACCCGAATCCGTACTCCAACAAACACCGCTACGTAATGTAGTACGCTCGGGTGGAAATGCCCTAAACCCAGACCAGTGGGATGGCTACACCGCCACACGCAACCGCATTTATGAGGTACTCGAGGAAATGGATAAAGACAACTTGGTGGTACTTTCTGGCGATGTGCACACCTCGTTTGCGTTGGATATTGCAGAAGATCCTTACAACCCGCTGATTTACGACCCCATCACCGGTCGTGGTTCATACGGAGTGGAGTTTGTAACGCCAGCGGCAAGCTCTAGCGGTTTGGATGACATTCCAGAAGAAGCCGTGCAAGCTCTGGAAGTAGCCGATTTGTTAGCCAACCCACACATGCGCTTCAACGAACTGCGCTCGCAAGGCTACACCGTACACCAAATGACAGCAAACCACTGGCAAGGCGATTTTTACTTTGTAGAAACCGTAGAATCCCGCAACGCCAACCAAGAGTTTGTAGTTGCCTACCGCACCAACAAAGATGCCGACCATTTGGTACAGCAGCAAGACCGCATTACAGACGACAATCGCAATCCACCCGCACCCGAAACGACCACGAGCATAGCCCAAAGCAACAAGCAATACGGCCTTACCATAAGCCCCAATCCCTTTGACCAGGAAATACGCCTTGCAGGCGATGGCGTTTTGGAGTTTACCTTATTGGATAGCAAAGGAGCCGTGGTAAAAACTGCAAGGGTAAACCAAAGCGGCAAGGTGAGTACAGCCGATGTAAAGCCCGGCTACTATGTAGGCCAGGTGCACTTTGGCAATGGCGGTTTCCGTGCTTTTCATATGGTGAAAACCCAATAACCCGCTCCCAACTTTACCGTTTTTCGGTTATCTTGGAGTATGTCGTCCCTCGAAACCGGAAATGAAGCTGAAGAAAAAGCAGCCCAGTTCTTACGCAAACTGGGGCATAAAATCCTGGAACGAAACTGGCGCTTTGGGCATTGGGAGGTCGATATTATATCCACCCACCAAGAATACTTGGTAATAACCGAGGTAAAATACCGCAACACCAAGTTTTTTGGCGAGCCGCATACAGCCGTAAACCGCAAAAAACAACGCCTGCTGATTAAAGCGGCCCATGAGTATGTGATGCGCCACGACATGGACCTGGAAGTGCGCTTTGATGTGGTAGGAATAAGCCAACAAGACATCCAACATTTTGCCGATGCGTTTCGTCCGTACGAATAAAGCTATCTTTGCCCCAAAGTTTGGATAATGAGCAGAGAGCGAAGCAATTGGAGGGATAAAGGGAGCAACAAAAACAAAGCCGGAAAGCGGGATGAAAAACCCAGTTTTTCTAGAGGCCCCAAGAAAAATTTTAAGCCTCATGGGCCTAAAAAAGAAGGGGAAAGCTACCGCCCAAAAGGCCCTAAAAACATCCCAAAGTTTTCGGACACCATGCGCCTCAATAAATTTCTCTCTAACGCAGGCGTCTGCGGTCGCAGAGAAGCCGATGTGCTTATTGGTACCGGTGCCGTTTCGGTAAACGATGTTATTGTTACCGAGCTGGGTATTAAGGTAAATCCCGACAAAGACGTAATCAAGGTAGATGGCAACACGGTAAGCCTGGAGGTCAAGCAGTATTTTGTGCTCAACAAACCCAAAGATTTCTTGGGTTTAATGGGCGATGCCTACAGCCGCAAAACCGTAAGTACCCTGATGCAAGGCGCTTGCAAAGAGGATATTTACCCGGTAGACAAAGTAGACAAAATGACCAGTGGCTTGCTCCTGTTTACCAACGATGGCGACTTCCTGATCAAATTATCGCACCCCAAATTTCGCTGCAAGAAAATTTACCACGTTACGCTAAACCGCAAGGTTAGCGATACCCAACTGCAAGAAATTGCTGAGGGAGTGGAAATGGAAGGCAGCTTCTACAAACCCGATGAAATTAAGTTTGTGGGCAATGGCGAAGACCGTACTCAAGTGGGCTTAACCATTAGCACAGGTAGAAATTCCATTGTGAAACGCCTGTTTGATTCGGCTGGATTTAAGGTGGTAGCACTAGACCGCGTTTATTTTGGCGGTATCACCAAGAAAAACCTACCCCGCGGAAGGTACCGCAAGCTTACCGACCAAGAAGTGATTAATTTAAAAAACATGAAGTAGCCTCGTTGGGGATTGACTTGCGCTAAGCGAGCAAATAATACCCATTGCTCTTCCAATATATTTCACAAGAAGCCGTTGGCAAGTTATTGGTACTGCGCCCTTTACACGCGTTACCAACCCTAACTTTGCGCTATGTTTACCTGGATTAAAAAGCTGGCTTTACTGGTTTTTGTATTGCTTGCACTCTTGTGTGCAGGAGTACTGGCTACGGCCTATATCTTTGAAGACGAGCTGGTAGCCGAGGTAAAAAAAGGCCTCAACGAGCGCCTTACCCACCCCGTAAATGTTGGCAAGGTATCGCTATCGGTTTGGAAGCAATTTCCCAAGGCTTCCATTGTCATCGATAAACCCAGCCTTATTGTAGCCAACGATACCGTGCTGCAAGCTGAGCATTTGTACTTAGCGTTTTCCTTAATTGATCTGCTGCAGCGCGAGATAGTTATCGACAAAATTGCCTTGGAAGATGGCCAATTGTTTTTGGAACAACGGCCCAACGGCTCTTGGAACTTCGAGATTTGGGAAAGCAGCGGAACATCCAATCAAAGCACGTTTAAAATTGGTCGGGTGAGTTTGGAAAACATCCAACTGCGCGTGAAACACCCCGATGTAAACACCCACGGCTTTTGGAAACGCCTGGAAATCTCGGGCGACTTCGCCCAAAAAAACCTGAGACTGGCTGGCCAGGCGCAAGCGTTATCGCTGAACACCCAAAATGATAGCTGGCTAGAGCAAAGCCGACTGAGCGTACAGGGAAATTTGGTAGCACAGGAAGACCATTGGTATTGGAATGCCGTACAACTCCAATTTCCAGAACTGGAAGTGAACAGCAGCGGAGCGTACACGCAGCAAGGTTGGGACATACAGCTCAACTCCTCCTATTTTAAGCTGGATGCGCTAGAATTTTCTCCGTTTATTAATGCCTTGCTGCCCGAGGAACTGGCCAAAACAGGTAAAGCCAAGTTGAACGGCAGCGTTTCCGTGCGCGAACAAGTAGCGGTAAACCTCGATTTCTTGGTGGAAAACACCCAGTGGAATCTTTCCGATTTCCACCCAATCGTTTTGGACCAATTTGAGGGTAGACTAAAATACAACAACGGGCAGTTCAGTTTGGCTTCTATTCGCGGCAAGGGATCTTACCTGGATGTTTCTATTACCAGTAAAAATGGGAGCCTTGCAGTGGGCGATGTGTTGCAACTGCACTTTCCATCCTGCCAGCTTGCCGTAAAAAACGGGGTGCTGTGGGATACGCCTTCCAGCCAATATGTGGGCAGTGTAGATTACCAAGGCGACCTTAAAATATCCGTTCCCTTGCAAAGTCAGAAGCTGCAATTGTGGCCAGGGTCGGGACGCTTGGTCGTAGGTTCATTAGAAAACAAAAAACAGCCCGGCTGGAAATTTGAAGATGCCCAGATTACCCGCCAGAAGAAAGATTGGATTTGCGAAAAATCTACGCTCACTATTGGCACCAACACCCTACAGTATTCGGGTACCGTGAGCTTAGACCCCAATTTAATGGAAAGCGAAATTCGCTTGCGGGGCTACCTCGAGGCCAATCAGTTAGACCTCAACGCCTTTGCAAACTCTCAAGAATCCGAAGGCAATTGGTCGCCCGTGCCCATTGTGGCCAACCTAGATTTTTACTTTAAAAGCATATCCAGCAACAAAATTACCTTAGAAGAAAACCTGGGTAAATTGGAGTGGAATGGCGGCAGCAACCTCACCCTTACCAACTGCAAAACGGGGCTGGCCAACGGGATTTTTGAGGGCGATGTGAGCTTAGATTTTCTGCCCAACCAACACGTTTTACTAACAGGAGATCTTAGCTTGGATGGCGTTTCGGTACAACAACTGTTTTACGAGTTCGAAGATTTTGGCCAAACGGCCGTAAGCCATCGGAATCTCGAGGGAAATTTGGACGCTCAAGTGAGTTTTCGCACGCGCTTAGACGCCAACCTATCGTTGGTACCCAAAAGCCTAAATGCACAAGGTAACGTGCTTATTGCTAAGGGTGCTTTGAAGCAGTTGCCACTGTTCGAAGAACTCTCGGGCGCCTTGCGCAAAAACTTGCTCACCAACGTGTTTATAAATGTAGACCGCATGGCCAATGCTTTGGAGGCCATACACCTGGAGAATTTGAGCAACCGCTTTGAAATTACCAACGGGGTAGTGCGTTTTCCCAAGATGGAGGTAAACTCCGATGTTTTTGATCTCAACCTGGCCGGTGAGCACAGCATGGACAACCGCATTGATTACCGCATGGATTTTTTGCTGGCTGACGCCTTGCGGATAGGAAAAACCAAAAAAGAGCGCGATTCTGGCAAGCGACTTTTTATCCGAGTTAGTGGCACGGCAGACAATCCAGAATTTAGTCTGGATAGTGAAGCCGCCAAAGCCTTTCGTGAGCAAATGCAAAAGGAGGAAACCCCCGTAAGCCGCAAAAGCTTTTTTGAAAAAGAACCCGAAACCAAGAATGTGGAGAAACCAAAACCAGCTCCGCAACGCGATAGCACCGAGGCAGCAACGGTAGCCAGCGACAGCAAAAAAAAGAAGAAAAGGCATTGGCTAGCACCCAACCAAGAAGAAGAAAAAGTGAAAGTGGAAATCGATTTCTCCGAAGAAGACCTGTAAGACCACGACCATAGTATCTAGACTTTCATAGCCAAACAAGAAAAATCCCGTTCTTGCGTTTCACTACGGCATGAATTTATACTCGCGCAAGCAACGCACCAAAATTGGGCTATTTGCCCTGGCAACGGTTATTATTGGCGTATCGCTTTGGTACAGTAACCGCATCATCACCAAAATACGCAACGAGGAGCGGCAAAAAGTGCGGCTTTGGTCGGATGCCATCCAAAACAAGGCCGACCTGGTTTCCTACACCGAAAAGCTTTTTGAAATGCTGCGCAACGAGGAGCAGAAGAAGGTAAACCACTGGTTTATGGCCATGAGCATCCTTACTTCCAACCGCACCGACAACCTGGACCAAACTACCTTTAAAGCCCTTACAGACATCATAGCCGACAACACCACCATACCTTTGGTGGTGGTAGATGAAGCAGGCGATGTGGTTACCGAAAAAAACCTGGATGCGCCCAGCCAAAACGACTCCCTGATAAGGCAAGAAATTGAGAAAATTAAAGCGGCCTATCCACCCCTAGCTTTTGAATATGCTGGCAACAACAAACAGTACCTCTACTACCGCGATTCCTACATTTTTAGAGAGCTGCAGGTGGTGCTGGAAGACCTCATTAACAACTTTATTTCCGAGACCGTCATCAACTCGGCTTCGGTGCCCGTGTTGTTTACCGATTCTACGCTAACCAACGTCATTGCCTTTGGCAATGTAGACTCCACCACCGTTTCTGACAGCACACAACTCAAACAACTCATTGCCGAAATGAGTGAGGAGAACACTCCCATACAGGTGAATTTAAATAATAACCAGCCCCACTACATCTTTTACAAGGACAGCTTTATTTTAACCCAGCTGCAGTATTACCCCTATGTGCAATTGGTGGCTATAGCCGTGTTTTTACTGATCTCCTACCTGTTGTTTTCCACCTTTCGCAATGCCGAGCAAAACCAGGTTTGGGTGGGTATGGCCAAAGAAACCGCACACCAATTGGGCACGCCTTTATCCTCTTTACTTGCCTGGAAGGATGTGTTGGAGAGCCAGGGCGTAGATAAGCAAATCTTGCACGAAATGGGGCAGGATATCAATAGGCTGGAAGTTATTACTGCGCGTTTCTCTAAAATTGGCGCAACGCCCGAGTTAACCTTAATGCCAGTGCACGGCATTATAGCGCACAGCGTAGATTACTTAAAAAAACGCATTCCCAGAGGGGTTTCCATTTCCATTACCGGGCAAGAAGACATGGAGGCGCAACTCAATGTTTCCTTGTTTGAGTGGGTGCTAGAGAACCTCATTAAAAATGCCGTGGATGCCATGCAGGGCAAGGGCAGCATTACCATCAACCTGATAGAAAAACCAGGTGAAGCTATTATTGACATCACCGACACCGGAAAAGGCATTCCAGCCAACAAACACAAAACCGTTTTTGAGCCCGGCTACACTACCCGCAAACGCGGTTGGGGCTTAGGCCTTACGCTGGTAAAACGCATTGTAGACGAATACCACCAGGGCCGCATCTATGTAAAACACTCCGAGCCCGGCAAGGGCACTACGTTTCGGATTGTGTTGAAGGTGTAAACGATTTGTAGTTGAACTACCCATTAAACTGGTTCATGGTATTGGCAATGCCATGAAAGGTAAAAGAGAAGGCCGCATCGGCTGCTTTTTTGGTGAGCTCGGTTATGGTTTCTTGTTCCTCCGAGTTCCAGGTGCCTAACACGTAGTCTACCTGCTGACCTTTGTTAAAATCGGCTCCTACACCAAAGCGGAGGCGTGGATATTTGGGGGTACCCAGAACACGCTGGATGTCTTTAAGCCCATTGTGACCGCCATCGCTGCCTTTGGCTCGAATGCGAATTTTGCCAAAGGGAATGGCCAGGTCATCCGTAATAATAAAGAGGTTCTCTAGCCTTATTTTTTCCTGCTGCATCCAATACGCTACGGCCTTGCCGCTTAAGTTCATAAAGGTATTGGGTTTGAGCAGGAGTAGCTGTCGGCCTTTGTGGGTAGTTTGGGCCATCCACCCATGACGGCACTCCTCAAAAAAAGAATTGGACGCTACTCCCATAGCGTCCAATACTTGAAAACCAATATTGTGGCGGGTGTTGGCATATTTTTCACCCGGATTGCCCAATCCTACGATTAGGTATTTCATAAGAAAAGATGCTTATTCTGCTTTTTCTTCAGCGGCTTCGGCTTCTTCTCCTTCACCTTCTTCCTCATCATCGCTATCGTCTACCGCTCCACGTGCCGTACGTACTTGTACCACCATGGCGTTCGGGTTATTTAAGAAGGTAATGCCGTCTGCCGAAAGGTCTCTTACACGAACCGCCATACCAATTCTCAATGAAGTAATATCTACCTCAAATTCAGAAGGTATTGCATCGGGTAATCCGCGAACATCCAACTTACGGAAGTTCACCAATAATTTACCACCATTTCTAACCCCAATAGAGTTACCTACGATACGCACTGGAAGCTTCACTTTTACTTCCTTCTTATCGAATAACTGCAAGAAGTCTATGTGAACAATTGCATCCGTTACGGGATGAAACTGCACGTCTTTAACGATAGCGCTAAAAGACTCACCGCCTAAGTCGAGTTCTATTCTAAACACATCAGGTGTATAGATTACTTTGGCAACGTCTAATCTCGCTAACGAAAAGTGGTATTGTTTTTCTCCACCGTAAAGTACACAAGGTACTTTGCCTTCGCTACGTAACGCTGCTGACTCTTTTTTCCCTACGTTCTCGCGAAGAGAACCGCTCAAATTAATTGCTTTCATCAGCTTTGTTTTGTTGTTATTTATTGAATTATAAAGTGTGAGCTTATTGACTCGTAATTCTGTATTCTACGGATAACATCGGCAAACAAATGCGCAACGCTTATCTGCTTAATTTTATCCGATTCCTGTTTTAGCGGAATGGTATCGCAAACCACTAACTCGGTAAGGCTGCTTTTTTCGATGCGGTCGTAAGCAGGGCCGCTTAGGATGGGGTGCGTACATAGCGCTCTTACGCTGTTGGCTCCCTTTTCCATCATAATATCTGCCGCACTGGTAATGGTTCCTGCAGTATCAATAATGTCATCCACTAGGATCACATCTTTGCCTTTCACATCCCCAATTAAAATCATTTCAGACACCTCATTGGCTACCCTGCGGTGCTTGTAGCAAATGGCCATATCTAAATCCAGGTGCTTGGCGTATGCATTGGCACGCTTGGTACCTCCCGTATCGGGTGCTGCCATCATGGGGTTCGCTAAATCTAGGCCTTTGATATAGTCGGTGAAGAGTACCGAAGCAAAAAGGTGATCTACAGGCATTTCAAAAAATCCCTGGATTTGGTCGGCATGCAAATCCATGGTAACCAAACGGCTTATACCCGCTGCACTTAGCAAGTTGGCTACGAGCTTAGAACCAATAGCCACACGGGGTTTATCTTTGCGGTCTTGGCGGGCAAAACCAAAATAAGGTATTACCGCAACAATGCGCTTTGCCGAAGCCCTTTTAGCGGCATCCACCATCAACAACAATTCCATAAGGTTGTCCATAGGTGGAAACGTAGACTGGATTAAGAATACATCCGTACCGCGAATCGATTCCTCGAAGGAAGGCTGAAACTCTCCATCACTAAACTTATTCAGCACTACATTGCCCAGCTCCTTTCCATAGGCTTTAGCGATTTTTTCTGCTAAGTATCGGGATGCCTGGCCGGAGAATATGCGCGAAGAGTCTTCCATGAGGTAAAATTTAGGAGGGCAAAGGTAGCCTTTTCACCGTGTTAAGAAAAGTTTATGTGCAATTTCAGAATAAAAATAATGTTCATCGCATGTAAATTTTGCTACTTTTGGTGCCCAATTTTGCTCCATAGCAGATTGCAAAACCTTGGAAAAAGGCGCGGAGCTTAAGAAAATGCCGCAGCAAGATCTCAAAAATATTGGGTGCAAAAAGCTGCGAAACACCTTGCCCAGGTGGCGGATCCCGATAATTATCGGGAGGTAGACGCGCAGAAAGGGTCGCCTTGCCCAGGTGGCGGATCCCGATAACTATCGGGAGGTAGACGCGCAGAAAGGGTCGCCTTGCCCAGGTGGCGGATCCCGATAACTATCGGGAGGTAGACGCGCAGAAAGGGACGCCTTGCCCAGGTGGCGGATCCCGATAACTATCGGGAGGTAGACGCGCAAAAAGGGTCGCCTTGCCCAGGTGGCGGAATTGGTAGACGCGCTGGTCTCAAACACCAGTTCTTTCGGGAGTGCCGGTTCGACCCCGGCCCTGGGTACTAACCCCTCGCAGTTGCGAGGGGTTTTTTATTGATAGTTATGTCTATAGTTGGTGGATTAACGTATGATGACCCCGTAAAGCAAGATCGCTTCGATCGGGCCTATCTTAAAATGGCCAAAACCTGGGGGGAGCTATCGCATTGCAACCGAAAAAAGGTTGGTGCGCTCATTGTTAAAGATGGCATGATCATTTCCGATGGTTTTAACGGCACCCCATCGGGTTTTCCTAACGATTGTGAAGACGAAAACAACCAAACGCATTGGTACGTACTGCATGCCGAAGCAAACGCGATTACCAAAGTGGCCAAAAGCACAAATAATGCTAAGAACGCCACACTATACATCACCTTATCGCCTTGTAAAGAATGTAGTAAGCTTATATTGCAAGCAGGAATAAAACGCATTGTGTATTCCCAGCAGTATAAAGATGTTGAAGGCCTGTCCATCCTAAAGAAGGCAGGCGTGATCATAAAACAAATAGCGCACCCTTAATGAAAGCCAACCGCTTTTACCTTCCACTCATAATAACAGCAACCTTAGTATTGGGACTTTGGATCGGCTTTTATATCGCCACCTCACTTCCCGCCAAAAACATAGAATTTATTATCCCATCGTCTTCCTCCAATAAGCTATCGCGCGTGATTAGCTTTATTGACGAAAACTATGTGGACACGGTAGCAAAGGAGCAAATTATTGACAAAGCCATTCGCACCGTACTCGAAGATCTAGATCCACACTCCTACTACATTAGCCGCGAAGACTTTAACGCCATTAATGAACCTCTGGAAGGAAATTTTGAGGGAATAGGAATAGAGTTTGTAATTCGCGAGGATACCCTGTATGTGGTGCAAACCATTGCAGGTGGACCTTCGGAAGAAGCAGGTTTAATGCCAGGAGACCAAATCATTACGGTAGATGGCGATACGATAGCCGGAGTAGGATTGCGAAATAGCGATGTGGTAAAACTATTGCGCGGCACCAAAGGCAGCACCGTGCAACTTGGCGTGCACCGAGCACTGGAAGCCGACCTCTTGCCTTACACCATCCGTAGAGACGAGATTCCCATTAAGAGTGTGGAAGTATTCCTTCCGCTTAACGACACTACGGGCTACATGAAAATAACCCGTTTTGCGAAAACTACCCACGATGAGTTTCGTGCGGCTATGGATTCGCTCCAAGCGTACACTCCCGACCTTCGACATCTGGTATTAGACCTACGTAATAACGGAGGCGGCTTCTTGGAAGCGGCCATCCGAATCTGTGAGGATATTTTAGAAAAAGACCAGCTTATTGTGTACACACAGGGCAAGTCGGAAAAACGAAAAGAGTATACGTCTCGGAAAAACGGAGCTTATCGCAACCTCAACCTCTCGGTGCTTATCAATGAGTTTTCGGCTTCGGCCTCAGAGATTGTGGCAGGAGCTATTCAAGATCACGACCGCGGAACCATTATCGGTAGACGCTCTTTTGGAAAAGGATTGGTGCAGGAGCAGTTAAGCCTGAAAGACAACAGTGCGTTGCGCTTAACAGTGGCACGATACTACACGCCCACTGGACGTTGCATACAAAAACCTTACGGCAGCAACATCGATTACGATGATGACTACCACCAGCGCTACCTCAGTGGCGAGTTGTTCTACCGCGATAGCATTGCCGTAGTGGACAGCCTCAAATTTACTACCCCGAAAGGGAAAACCGTCTATGGTGGTGGTGGGATTGTACCCGATATATTTGTGCCCTTGGATACCACAGGAAGGTCTGAAATATTAAGCGCTATGCTCTATACAGGAGCTCTAAATGCCGCGGCTTTCCAATTTGCGAACAACAACCGCGAAATGCTGAACGACATGGGACTCGCTTATTTTATTCGCGATTACTACTTGCCAGACCGTGTTTTGGACGATGCATTGGCCGATGTTCAGCAGCCTTTAGCCAACTTTAAGCGTTTGGATAGCACCCAGCAAAAAGAAATTTACCAGCGATTTAAAAGTGTGGTAGCACGCCACATTTGGAGCAATGAAGGTTTGTATAAAAACAGCCTCCAAAGCGATAACATGCTGAAGCAATTAACGCTTACGCCCGTGCTTAACGAATTACCGTAATCATAGCTTCTTTGCGATGGTTGATGCCCTGCATGTCGGTGTAGGTAAAAATCACGGGGTAGGTTCCGTTCTTCACCAATTTGCCCTTATAACGTCCGTCCCAAGGCTCTGAATTTTGATCCAGGTAATGAATTTGCTCGCCCCAACGGTTAAAGATACGTCCCGACCAGGATAAGACATCATCTGCCACAGGATAATACACATCGTTTACACCATCGTTGTCTGGAGTAAAAGAGTTGGGGGCATAAAAAACATCAGAAGGAATCACTTCCAGCCATACCCAGCTGCTATCTACACACCCACCGGGATGCTGCGCGTACAAGGTGATGCGGATAGAATCTTCCAAAGCATTGAAGACCGGGTAGTCGGCCGTAAAGCGTTGTCCACCGACAGACCAAGTTGTAAATTCCCAAGGTTTCGGCAGCACATAATCCAATAGCACCTCGTTTCCACGTACGGGTTTTTCTGGAGTCCAAAGAATTTGCTCGTTTCTCAAACGCTCGTAGAGTGCAGGCACTGTTACCGCAAAAGTGGTATCGCATCCTCGGCCATCCAATAAATGGATGCTGTATGTATTCTGAACCAAGTTTCGGAGGGTATCGGTACTCCATTGCTGGTTTAGCGTTGCATTGGTAACGGATAGCGGTTGATGGCCTGGCGCAACGGTGGTGTTCAGTGCAACAAGGCCATTGGCTAAGTCACAATACTCAGGTTGGATACTGGGATTGGCTTGTGGTCCTAAGGTTTGCGGCAGTTCTATTTGTACATCTCGGTCACAATAGGCGTTGGTCGCGATTAGGGAAATGACACCCGCGCCCAGGTTACGGAGCGTGTCTACATTTTGCACTCCCGTATTCCAGGTAAAGCGGTTCACATGGCTATTTGGGGTGAAATAAACAGCCCCATCCTGTTGACCGCACGCTTCTGTTTGCAAGACAGATAGTGTTCCACCAGGGGCTTCATTGTTCCCCACATCAAACGTTTCCTCTTTAACACACAGAGAGTCCTCTAATATGATGGTGTAGCTTCCGCTGCTAAGATTGGTACGGATAAGGTTTGTGTTTCCATCATTCCATTGTTGCTGCAAGCTTCCTGCTACCTGTACGGGTTGAATAGTGATGCTTCCGTCTTGTTCGCTGCAATTCTCATCTTGAACCAGAGCCTGATAGCTTAGATCTAAGCCGAGTGGAACGGTAACCGTTCCCGTTACTGTACAGAGGTTATCGGAAGCGGTATAGTTATACGTTCCAGCTGGCAAATCGGTAAGCGGCTGGGTATTGGGCAGTACTTGTCCGTTCCACACGATTTCTACTGCACCTATAGCATCCATGATATCCCATCCAACGATGCCACTGGCCACTCCGCAATCTGCATTCTTTACCACATCGGGTATCACTTGCAATGGTGCTACTTGACCAATGCCAAAAATTTGTGAAACCGTACAGGTATCTCCAGATACCGTGAGTTCATATCCTCCAGCTTCCAGTCCAGTATGTACCAGGCTTCCATTCATACCAGGGTCGCTCCAGGTGTAGGTATAAGGGGCTTCCGGACCCGATACATTAATATCCAGTGCACCGTTATCTAAACCGCAAGTAGCATCTTCCTTGGTATTTAAGGTGATTGTAGGGGGCAGCGGACTGTTTACTAATGCGATCTGCTCGGTATAGCTACACAACGAGTCGCTTATTTCCACCACATAATTGGCACCCACTAAATTATTGCGCTGCAAGCCCGAGTAGCCATCATTCCAAGTTCCGGTAACGGCACCCGCTGCGCTCGTAACCGCCACCGCTACCGAACCATTTTCTTGAGAACAGGTCTCTTGCTCGCTTTGCACGCTGTAGGTAAGATCTGATCCTAAGGGTACGTAAACACTATCTACCACGCTACACAGGTCATCTTCGAACTGGTAGTAATACCATCCGCTATCCAGGTTATCGATAAACTGAAAGTCGCTATACGGTATGCCATTAAAAAGGCAGCGCACATCGCCTTGCGCATCTTGCACGGTAAAATCTACCCTGCCACTAGCTTCGTTACAATCGGCATTTTTAACTACCGTGGCCTCTACATTCAGCTCAGGAATCGCTTCAATGATAACGGTATACGCTCTGGCGCACCTGCGGCCATACACATTTAGGGTATACTCCCCGGGAGGTACGCTATCGTGGTACAGGGAGTCTCCAAAACTGGGTTCGCTCCACACCAAATCATACTCGGGTTGTGGGCCATAAACCTCTAAAGAAATTACGCCATTGTCCTCCCCACAGGTAGCGTCTCTTTCTTCCAACGAAACTATTACGGGTGGAAACAAACTGGGCGGTACAAATACAGAATCTACTACGGTGCAATATGCATCGCTTAGTTGGTATGGATAATGGCCATAAACCAGCGAATCACGAGTATAGCTCGTTAGGTTCGTATCTAACCACTGCAAGGAAATAGGGTTGGTTCCTATGGGATTGGCCACAATTGCACCATTACGGTCCTCGCATCGCTCTGGCGTAATATTGGCGTTTAAACGTGGATTGCGAATAGTAGGCACCGTAAAATCAAGGTAGTAGGTACACAAGCCCGAACTAATTTCTCCGGTATACGCACCTCCTTCTAAGTTATAGAGGTGTAGCGATGTACTATCGGGAAATTCATTCCAAACAACGTCATATGCACGTTCACTGCCGGGGTTTAGAACCACACTACCGCTTTGGGTTTCGCAGGTATCGCCCACTATGGTTGCATTGGGTTCAAAATCATTAAACCGATCTACAAAACCGCTATCTACCACGGTGCAAAAATCATCGGTAACGGTGATGCTGTACCAACCCGAATCCAGTTGGTTTTGTATCAGGTTTTCCCGGTCCTGGTTATGCGTCCACTCAAAGGACACTTCGCCATTAAAGAAGCCGAGCACCGCTTCTAGCCTACCGTTCTCCGATTCGCATCGGGTCGGGTTGTCAAAAAAGTTTACCTCGGGCATGCGCAACTCGGGTACGGCTATATCAAAGGTAGTTTCACACAATCCATCCGAAACAATTAGAGGGTAGTTACCTCCAGTAACATTGGCAATGCTATTGGAATCGGCATTGGGGTTGTTGGGCCAGGTAAAGGTTAGAGGACCATTGTCTGAAGAAATAAATACCGTTGCCGCACCAATACCCCGCAAACAGGTGTCCGCTGCAATATGGGTAGAGTCTATAGTTGGAGGTTGGATGTAGGGCACCTCAACCCATTCGGTAAAGTCGCAGGCCTCGTCCGCAATCCGTAGTTCGTAGTTGCCAGCTTCTAGGTTTGTGAATGTATTGGCAGAGTTGGGTCTGCGATTGTTGAGTCGGATAGTGGCATTTCCGGTGCTCTCTGTAACTGTTATCGTAATGCTTCCATTGCCTGCATTACAGGTTTCGGGTGTTATTTCGGCATCGTATTTGGCACGTTGCAAGGCTTCAATATCAAAAGGTAGGGTATCGGTACAATGGGCATCGCTAGCAACCAACAAGTAGGATGCTTTGGTAAGGTTGTTTGCTACGCTACCTGTTGCAAGGGTATCTAAGTTTTCAGTTAGCCAAATTCCGTTGTAGGGCGTTGTTCCTGGTGCGTCTATTTGCATGCGAGCGACCCCATTTTCCTGCTGACAAGTTTCTGGGTCGGTATCCACCGAAAAGGAAGGAACAGGAACCGTATTTACCTCAACCTGCTGCGTTATTTCGCAACCTCGGTTGTCGCGTATGGTAGCTTGGTAACTTCCTGCTTGCAGTGAGTCTAGCGTATTGTCTTCTCCAAATGCGCCTCCATTAAATGCATACGAATACGGGAATTCTCCACCTGTACCCAACTGCGCTATGCTTCCAGTAGCGATATCCTTACATCCCGATGGTGTAATGCTAAAATTTTGACTGAAAAAGGTGGCTTCCGTAAGCTCAATCAGGGTATCTTTTTCACAGCCTTTGGCGTCTTCCGTAGCAATGCGGTAGGTTCCTGGAATTAAGTTTTCTGTGGCACTAGCACTACCGTCACTTCTCGTAAAGGTGGTATTGTATGGTGCCGTACCTCCGGAAATATTCCAACCTATGGCACCATCATCTGCTTGATAGCATGTAATCCGGGTGATGTCTGCATTAAATACCAAGGGGTTAGGTTCTTTTACCTCCACAGTATCTAAAGCTCTGCACCCCTCACTATCCGTTACGTAAGTGCGGTACTCGTCTGCTAGCAGATTGGTAATCGTAAAAGACGTGCTGAAAACATCTTTAGACTCCCCTTTTTCCCAGTAGAAATTGCTGTAGGGAGGATTTCCCCCTTCGATGCTAGCCGTTAGTTGACCAGTGCTCTCACCAAAACAACGCACACTGTCTTCCTGGAAGGTTGCGAAAAAAGGATCGGGTTGCGTAACCACAAAGGTTTTTTTGGCAGTTAGCCCGTAGTCGTCTATCACCGTTACGGTATAGCTACCAGGTTCTAGGTTGCTTCGGGTAGCACCCAGAGGTCCGTCTTCCCAGATGTAGATGTATGGTGGTGTTCCATTTACCCCTTCTACCGTGATCTGACCATCGCCATACTGGTAACATGAAACATGATTAACCACACCCTCCACATCGGGTGGCGGAATGTTTATGGGACGCAGCTTAGCACCACTAGCGGGATAGCCATATCCATCATCCACCCCAAAACCATAAACAGATACGCTAACTGTGGTATCGGTAGTTACCATGTGGTTTCCCTCGGTAATGGCCAATTTGGCCGCATAATGTGTATTGGTAATGGGGGTAAATAAATTGGGGTCAATAAGGTTTCCATCAATAGCTACGCGGCCTTCTGGGCTTCGCTTCACTACGTTTATATAATGCCGATTGAAGCGGTCGTTACTAATGGTAGTAAAGGTGTAGTTGGAGCCCCACTGCACATCGGGAATAGCATTAATGTAAAAAGGATCGGTCGTAGAGCCATCACACTGCCCACCCGTACACATCTGAATTACCTGAACCGGATTGGTGGATACAATTTGGACGTTGCCATTAAAGGGTACATTCACGTAGTCGCCAATGGTGTCTAACACGTACACATCGCCTGCGACATTTACTGTGGTAGGGTATTGCTCACCGTTAACGATACGAGCAAAGTCATTGCCTTGTTTGTAAGCGTAGTCAGTTAGGTAGTAGGTTTGACCCCAGGTAGAAGCGGGTTGCAACTCCTCCATAATATGGTCGCAGAATTGGCAGGCGCCTGGTTCACCAAAACCGGGCACCGTTGCACATTGCGAACCGGATATTACCGCTACCTTATTGTTACTTTTTATACGCGTCCCAGTAAGGTCGTAACTATCATTAGGTATGCCTAAGAGGCGTTCCACGTTGGCCTTAACTAAGTAGGTTTCCCCTCGGTTTAGAAAAGCACGAAGCGTGTCACCTGCATTACGACCATTGGCAGGTTGCGATAAAATGACCTCGACCTCGGTGTTGTCACTGGGGCTTATAATGAGTATTTCCGCGGGTTGTTCGTCATCCACAACCCCAGGTATATCAGCCGGAGCGAAGGTTCCAATCGGGGCTATTGCGAAATACTCGCGTCCCAGTGAAAAATTGGGAATGGCCAAATAGGCATCGGAACTGTTGGGGGCCGTAGAGAGTGCATAAACGGATATCTCGCTCTCTGAGGTAATGTTGATACCGGTAGGCCGGGCCACTCCCACTTCATCATTGGCAATACTAAATCCACCTACTACATTATCGATAACCACCTTTTTTACCTCAAAGGGCTGCAAACTTACGGTGCGGCTCCAACCCAGTAAGGGTATAGAAACGGTAACCTCTGTTTCGTCCAGACCCGTTACATATACTTCTTGGATAAGGGTGTTGGGATTGGCTTGGTTGTGCATGTACCCGATCCAAAAGTCGGTACCCGTATAATCCAACCCCTCAAACTCATCTTTACGCACCCAAATGAGTCGGGTCAGTGTATCGTTTTGTAGCTGGTTGTCATTGCTGTTGCTCACCCAGTAGCGCATGATATGGAAGCCCGGTTCATCGAGCAACACGCTATCTGAGAACACAAAGGTTTTGCGTTCGCCAGAGGCCATTGTGTAAGCGGGAAACTCCCGTACAGCTGGTTGCCCCTCCAATTGGTAACCGATTTCATAGGTATCTTGGGATTCGCACGAATTATTAAAAATTCGGATTTCAGGCAGATGCTTGCTCTCTACATACTCCAAACCTGTGGGGTTGGTAGCGGAAAGCACCGACATATCTACCGCGGCATAGTTTCTTGCTCTGAAGTTTACGACTGGCCTTCCTTCGTAGTACTGCGCATTGGCCGAGTTGGTATTGCATAGTGGTTCGCTATCATCGGACCAATCGTGATAGGAGCGCACCCAGGTGGAATCGACATATAAGATACCGGCATTAAAGGAAGACTCATCGGGATTGTTTTGCACGCAAACTTGCACCAGCAGATTCTTCTCTCCCGTGTAGCAATAAGGTGAATGGAATGCATGGTAGTTTTCTCCGTTGCGCTCAATGTACACGGGCTGGCTATGCACCTCGGTAAAGGTTTCTTCAAGCGGTTCATCGGGAAATTCATCGTAGTCTACCTCGGCCAAAGAAATGCGAAAGTTCCGCAGGCGTTGTCCCTTGGCATCGTCCACAAAAAAGGAGAGCCCCAGCAGTGCTTTGTCTTTGGTATAGGTATTTCCGTTCCCATCTTGTAGTTGCTCGATTTCCTCCGCAGTAATGAGGTATACCGAGCGATAAGATACCGCACGGTTAGCATACGGATTGGGATAGCCATAAAGAATATTATCGGGAATATCTGGAGGACCCGTACCTCCTCCTCCACCGCCACCTGGAACGCCAACACCCACGCCAGGAACACCAGGTAACTGACCGTGAGCCAAAGCGGCCACCAAAAGGCACCACAAAAGGCACCCTAAGCGGATATGTGGACGAAAACTATTCACAACAATACCATGGAGTATATACGCTCTTAAGTTAAAAAATATCACAAGCTTTCTCGAAAGCTGCGGTTATTCCCTGGACTTTTGGGACGGCAAATATCGAGAAAAGTGGCTAGCCGTGTTTTACGATTACTTTACCATAGCTCTCTCCAGCTAGCATTTTATCCATTTCACTGGGCAATCCGTCCAAGCCCACCTCCCGAACCATGTGTTCTGGAAGCGAAAAGCGCCAAGAATTCGCCAGACGTTCCCACAGCGTTTCGCGCACAGTTCTGGGACATGTAGCCGACTCCACTCCTAAAAGGTTGTTTCCCTTAATAATAAAAGGATATACCGTGGTGCTGAATTCGGGTGAGGCTACCAAACCGCACACTGCAACATTGGCATTTTGGCGTGTAGCTTTTAAAATAGTCGCCAAGGTGTTTCCTCCTATGGTATCAATAGCTCCCGACCATTGTGGACTTAAAAAGGGTTTGGATGACGTATCGTTCACCGCCTCGCGATCTATTATTTGGTTGGCGCCAAGGCTTCGCAAATCATCGTGGGCCTGCACTTTTCCGGTACTGGCTATGCTTTTGTATCCTGCTTTTGCTAAAAGGGCTATGGCCGCAGTACCTACGGCACCGGTAGCTCCGGTAACTAAAATTTCACCCATATCGGGGTGTTGACCCATTTGTTCCATCTGATGCAGCGCCAAAGCCGCAGTAAAACCCGAAGTGCCATACACCATGGCTTCCTTGAGTGTCATGCCTTCGGGCAATGCCACGGGCCACTCGGCAGGAACCGAAATATACCTTCCAAATCCACCCGAAGTGTTCATTCCCAGATCGTAGCTAGTAACAATTACCGCATCGCCTTCCTTCCATTTGGGACTTTTACTCGAAACCACTACCCCAGCCGCATCAATGCCAGGAATGTGCGGAAATTTGCGGGTAATGCCTTTATGACCCGAGGCCGAGAGCGCGTCTTTGTAATTTAAAGCGGCATAATGCACCTCCACCCGCACCTCATTGTCGGGCAAATGGCTGGATGCTACCTCGGTTACCGTTTTCTCAAATTTTCCTTCGTTCTCCGTAATCAGTAAGGCCTTAAATTTTTCCATACTGCAATATGGCAAATACGGGTGGATAAGGGTGTGCCACTTTGTTTAGTAATTTGCGGCCGCAACAGGCACGCATGAAAAAGATTTTGGTGACCGGGGGAGCCGGTTTTATTGGTTCACACACCGTGGTTTCTTTGGTGGAGGCAGGCTATCAACCCATCATTCTCGATAACCTTAGCAATTCTCAAGCTTCGGTTATTCCTGCCCTTGAGGAAATTTGCCAGCAAAAAATTCCCTTTTACCGCCTGGACTGCACCCAACGCGCAGACTTGGAAGAACTCTCGCAAGCCGAACCCAATATTGATGGCGTAATCCATTTTGCGGCCTACAAAGCAGTGGGCGAATCGGTAGCAGAACCCCTCAAGTATTACCAAAACAATGTGGGGGGTACGGCTACTTTATTAGCCTGGATGCAGGAAAAAGAAATTCATTCTTTGGTGTTTTCTTCTAGCTGCACGGTGTATGGACAGCCCAAAACCCTGCCGGTTAAAGAAGACACCCCCCGCCAACAAGCCGAATCTCCGTATGGCAATACCAAGATTATTTGCGAGGATGTAATCCAAGATCAGCACCACGCCCAGCCCAAATTAAAAGCGGTTTTGTTGCGCTATTTTAATCCTATCGGGGCACACCCCTCAGGTAAAATTGGCGAACTGCCCTTGGGCGTTCCCAACAATTTGGTGCCCTACATTACCCAAACGGCTGCGGGTTTGCGCAAGGAGTTGACCGTGTTTGGCAACGATTACAATACCCCCGATGGCTCCGCGGTAAGAGACTACATTCACGTGGTTGATCTGGCAAGCGCCCACGTAGCTGCGTTAGCCCACTTATCCAGCCAAACCGAAGGCCTAAGCATTTTTAATGTAGGAACGGGAAAAGGCCATAGTGTGCTGGAGGTCGTAAAAACCTTTGCTGCCCAATGCGATACCCACTTACCGTACACCATAGGCCCACGGAGAGCGGGCGATGTACAAGCGGTGTATGCAGACACCCAAAAAATTAACCAGGCACTCGGCTGGAAAGCCCAGTATGGACTAGAAGAAGCCTTGCAACACGCTTGGAATTGGCAACTAGCATTGCAGAAAAGATGAGTTTAAAAGACGAAGTCACCAGTTTTGGTTTTGCGCTTAAAGGCGCCCTATTATCCTTCCGAGAAAAGCACGTGCGCTTTCACGGAGTGTCTTTCCTTATTGTTTGTCTGGTAAATTTTGTTCTCGACCTAAGTCTGGTAGAATGGGCTATTACCATTACGTGTGCGACCGCAGTTATGGTGGCCGAGGTACTGAATACGGCCATTGAAGAAATCATGGATTTTATCCACCCGAAAAAATCGCCTGTCGTTGGTAAAATAAAGGATTTAGCTGCCGGAGCGGTATTTTTTGCAGCCATTGGCGCACTCATCGTAGCGGGCATCGTTTACATTCCCAAACTAATTGCGCTATTTTAGTGGGGTGTTACGATCTATTTACCCCATTTTAATGGGCCTTTTCCTGGTAGGAGGGCTTCCCTGTATTACGCAATCGCAAGAGCGCGAAACGGATATAACCCCACCAGAACCCAAGGCCGACAGAAATACCCTACTCGGACCTTTTTTTGAATTTCCCACCAGCGAGCGCGACAGCATGCTGCTGAGTCAGAACGAAGTACAACTGGTACTGAACATTGATGTATATGGCAACCCCTCGTTAAAGTACGTTATGGGTTTGGAGGATGATTCGCTACAAACGCAGTTTGCCACCTTATGCCGAGAGCTTCCGCGCTTTAAACCCGCTTACCAGGGTGAGGAAGCCGTTGCGGCCAACTACTACATTAACCTGAATTACCCCCTGTACTACGCTCGTAAAAACCAGTACCGTAAACTGCCCCACTTTTTTAAGAAAAAAGAAGAAGACTTTGCCTACATCAACTTGCACCATACGCAACAGTTTCTGGGGTTTGATGCGCTTAATGGTGGTTTTTCTGGGGTTTTGGGAAATCACCTCAATCCGGGCTGGGGTTTTGGCCTCCGCTACGGTATGCATGGCAAAGGAGGCTGGGGCATAAATCTGCACATGCAAACCTGCTTTAACACCGTAAAACTGCCTTTTGAAATTAATACTACAAGGCCTTTAGATCCCAGCGTTGGAACGCTCATACTCGGTTTGGGCTTGGAGCGCGCCTGGAAAAATCCGGCCAGCCCCTGGAAACCTTCTATGAATTGGGATGCTGGCTATGGCTTGCTAAATTTGGCTACTGTAGACAACGAGAACGAAGATCCTATTCAGGCCCGTGGGTTTGTAACGGGACCCGAGTTTCATCTGGTTAGAAACGTGGGGCAAATGCGCTCCTCCAAAGACTACTACCGACTGGAAATGCTGCAATGGCAAATGGGCTTTTTATTGGGCGCCAAAGCGTTTTTCCTCAGCTATGACCTCACAGGTGTTTTTTACTACACCGGCTTTGCCTTAGGGCTACAAACCCAACGCGTACAAGATTTTGAGTTGAAAAAGTACTAGACTTATAAAAAACCGCACCTTTTAAATCCGATAACTCCAAACAAAAAGCCCCGGACATTGCTATCCGGGGCTTTTCTGATAGTGGAAATTACTTCGAATTAGTACGCGTTGGTGCGAGTGCGCACTTCGTCTAGTAAGTTGCCGTACTTCTTCAAAATACGATCCCAAGCTTTGTATTTCTCATCCTGCTTGGCGCTAACTGCGGCACCGTCTGCAATTTCAGAAACCAGCTTAATTTTCATCTCTTGTGGCGACTCGTTAACATAGCGGAGGATTACGCGCGTACGCACGGTAAATCCTTTAAAGCTGTCTACCTTCCAGGAGGTTCTTAGGTATTTTACATCGGAGTCGCTCACTTCAATGGCATCCAAATAATCGGTAACCACACGGATGGCTGTTTTCCAGTTCTCCTCTACCTTGCCTTTTTTGGGTTTGAACACAATTTGGTTGTTGGCAATATCGCTTTTGGTAGAAGCTTCATACGAGTCATCTACAGCCAGTTTGATGTAGTCGTTCTTCGGTATTTTGGGAAAGCCTTTTTTGTTGCAATAATCTTGAGACATTGACAAGTAGCCCTCTTTTTGTACAGCAATGGTGATGCACTCATTTTTTGGAACTTTAAACTGGGCTTCTCCTGTTCCCACATTCTTCCCATTCACAAAAATTGAGGCGTTCTGGGGCGTGGTAGAAATGTTAACCTTCTGAGCAAAACTTGCTGAAAGAAGTACGGAAAATAAAAAGGTAGCTACTAGATTTTTAAACTGCATTTGAAATTGTCTTTGCCACAAAGAAAAGAAAGTTTCAGTAGGATAATTGGCAAATTTATATCAGGCCATATTTAATTTTGGAAGCGAATAAATGATTATTATCTCCCTGCGGTAATTTGCCAAAGTGTACTATCCTTTGTATGCCATGGGTTTAAAAAAGCCATCCGAAGATGGCTTTTTTGTTTACCGAAATACGGAATTACCGTTTCACTACTTTGTGTGTTGTGCTCAGACCCTGTTTATTCACAATACGAATAAAATATACCCCTGGAAGCCATGCACTCATATCCATAGCGGCTTCCTTTCCCTGCACCTCGGCACGATACAACACAGCACCCTGCAGGTCAATCAATTGCAGCTCATGGATTTGCTGATCTCCCTGAATGTGCAAGCGATGCGTGACTGGATTTGGATACAACTGGTAGGAAGCCAAACCGTGTTGCTGGATGCTAGCCATGGTGGTAATTTGGGTCACCGCATCATTGGTAATGATGGGCGGATTTAAATCGAAGAATATATTTGCGCGGTTGCGAATGAGAGTACCTACTTCTAAATCTTGAAATGGCTTCATCTGAAATAGTACATAGCCCTGACTCTCCAACATATTCGTTCCGCTATCAGGTAAGTTGATATTCTCGAAAGTCCAGGTCATGACTCCTGCATCGCTAAGGTTAAAAGCATATTCATGAGAGGAGGCTCCCATTAGCAGAGTACTTGGATCAAGATATTCGGGCAGCGTATCGGTAACCACAACGGTAAATGCCGTGTCGTTACCCGTGTTTTGAAAGCGAATACGATAGTCTAAAAACGGAACTTCCTGAAGTAAATCTTCGATCATTATCCCGTTTATGTTTACCGACTTATCATTGGGATCGTAGGAGTTCGTTACTGGCATCGAAATATTTTTAACAAATATGTTCCCTCCGTCACCTCTAAATATCGCTTCTACTGTTATAGAATCACCCATGGAAACATTTCCGAGGGTTCCACGAATAGCAAACCTTGCCTCTTGATTAAATGGTAGCACCCTATCCTTCCATTGCGCCTCCGTCACGTTTAATGGGTCAGCTTCTGGGTTAGTAAAATCAAAAGTTACTCGATCCTCAGGGTTGGGACCTAAAACGCTAACAGTTAGATCACCCACTAATTGTCTGCCCATGTTTTTAAACACTACGTTGCAGGCAAAACTGTTTCGTTGCAGTAGCGCTCTACCCCAACCACTGATGGACAAGTCGGAGAATGCAACCTCCTGACTTAACGATATATCCGTGGCATCTCCAGTTGTGACTGTAAAAGGAACTCCACCGGGCTCACAAGGCTCACCGAAATATGAGCTTAGTTCTGCAGTGTATTCTCCCGGCTCTAAACTCATACTGAAGGAACCATCAGGTTTGGTAACCCCATAAAAATTCCCAGGGCTAACACGAACTAGTTGTTTGGATATGGTAGTTGAAGTATCACCACAATCTCCAGTTTCCGTCACATAGAGGTTTCCTTGTACCCATCCATCATTACCTCCTAGGTCTATTTTGTATATGTCTAATGAATCTATAACATGAGAACGTGCAAAAGAGTTGGCCTCAAAACTCCCGCAAACACAAACAGGACTAAATCTAAAGGACAAAACAAATCTTCCTGGAGGAATGGAATCAAATGTGACTAAAGTATCCACTGGAGTTTGGGTGCCAAAAGCAAAAAATTCCGATTCGTAATACCCCGAACCGTCCTTCTGTTTTAATTCCCAGCGCCCCCAACCGGTATCTAAAGCGTTTTTGTTTACATATGCCCGCAACTCTGGTGAATCTAGGACATAGGTCTTGGGATCATTATCGATCAAATCGATTGAGTCTTGGCCTATTATTTGAGTTTGGTAGGTGCTATCACAAGATTCGCGTTGAATTGATTCAACCACCCGCATTTCCAAAGTGTCTGTCAAGCCCATACCACAATCATTTATGGGTGTGACCGCCACTATCAAACCGAAACCAATACTGGAAAACTCTTTATCAACAAGCGTTCCGTCCGTTTTAAACCGATCCACTTCTTCCAGCTGTGTTTTGGCTGAATCGATATATACGGAATACACTATTTCACACGAATCATATGGAGCCCCCTGTACCCTGAACCAAGAAACCCTGATATTCCTGTCTAAATTACTATCGCACCAATCAGGTTGTTGTAATCCGTTAAATCGTACATTCTTAATTTCAGGCAAATCACATGGCTCCGTAATTTCCGTGGTTGCAAAATTGGTAATAATGGGCGGGTTTAAATCGAAATAGATATCGGCATTGTTTGCAACCACATCGCCTACTGCTAAGCCTGCCTTGGGTTTCATGTCAAAGAATATAAATCCATTGCTCCCAGGCTCATCGGTGGTACTGTCGGGTAACAGGATGTCCTCAAAAGTCCACTCCAGCACGTTGCCATCTAAAATTGCAAAGGTGTAGTCGTGCGAGGAAGCTCCCAGCGTTAAGGTACTGATGTCTAAATTTTCGCGCACCGTATCGCGCACAACTATAGTATAGGCCGTATCATTACCTGTATTTTGGAAGCGGATACGGTAATTTAAGGTTGGAATTTCCGCTTCGTAATCGGCAATAAGTACTTCTTCTACATCCACCCATTTATCATTGGGGTCGTAAGAGTTTCTTACCAGCACTTTTAAGGTGTCTACAAAGGTGCTATCGGTAGTTATGTATGATACCACGGCCGTTATGGAATCGTTCATCACCACGTTTTCTAAAGCCCCTTCTATGTAGAAAGATGCCTCCTCATTAAATCCCAGAGATACATCATCCCAGGTAGCGGTAGTTGCAGTTAGTGAATTTGCAGAGGGACTGGAATCGTCCAGGTTTACCGCCTGTGCTCCGTTATTTTCGAGCACCTCGCAATGCACGTCTCCTTGTAAAGCTCTTCCCGCATTTTTAATTGAAATCCATTGCGTATAGCTATCGCGCTGCATCAGTGCACGTCCCCAAGAATTGAGTGCAACATCGGTGTAATCTACCTTTGCTTTTAAGGTAATGGTGCTGGTATCTCCTTGTGCCACGGTAACCGCTACTCCACTGGTGTCGCAACTCTGTCCATTGCTTCCTAACAAAGACAGGGTGTATGTGCCGGGTTCTACGTTTACTCCAAACCAACCGTTATTGTCTGCTGTAGCATATTTGTTGCCGGGTTGTATTTGCACCACCTGCCCCGAAATTGGAGACGCAGCTCCTGCGCAATTGCCGTTTTCATTGATGAGTGCTTGGCCAGAGATCCAAGCCCCAGCCCCTTGAAGGTCCGTCTTTTCTATGATTAAAGTATCTAGCACTACTTTGCTGCCATTCTCCCCAGATGTACAATTACAGATAAAGTCCAACTCAGCAATGAGATAAAATTTTCCATCGGGTATTTCATCCAATACCACTACTGTATCTGAAATGACCCCATCATTGATTACCGTATCCCACAGGGTAGTTTGGTACCCTCCACCTTCAAATTGTTGGAGCTCCCATCGCGTAAAAACGGTATAAAAGTTGTCCAGACTGTTGTTCGCTACAAAAGTTCGCAATTCTGGAGAATCTATAATATAGGTCTGCGCGCTGCTATCGTTAAAATCTATTTGGGTATTCCCCAAAATTTGTGTGCCGTAACTTGTGGCACAGGACTCTGCTTCAAATCCAACCAAAATGTCTATTGGGGTGGATACCGTATCGCTGACACCGCAGGAGTTTACCGCAAAAACTTCGGCCACCAAACCGTAACCCAATTGCATCCCAGACCAATCTACGTATGCGTTTGTATAAACTGTTGATTTGGATAACACCAGCGAATCGCGTTCCGCCGTGGGGTAATGATACATGGTTACCCCAATGCTATCTATGGGTTCACCGTTAGTGCTATCTGGCATGAGCCAATTGTATGGGTCATCCGTGAAACTACAGATATCATTGATTTCTACGATCACCGATTGGAATTGCGGTGCTTCTGTACATTGCGACTTCCCAATAAAGGGTGCCAGTAGTAGGAATATTATAAATATTTTACGCATAAGGCAGGGCAATTTTTAATTACTAAGTAGGTTTAGTTTTTATATAGACCGCCAATATACTATATAGTTGCTTGGGAATTATAAAAGGATGGTTCAAGGACTTTTGATGCCTAAACAAGACTTATCAGATAAATCCAGTTTACTGAGGTTTGTTTCTCAAATCTCCTTGCGCAAGCGCGCTACGGGTATGTGAAGCTGCTCGCGGTATTTAGCTACGGTTCTACGGGCAATGTTGTAGCCTTTGTCTTTTAGAATTTTTGCCAGCTTTTCATCGGTTAATGGCTTGCGCTTGCTTTCCTCGGCAATGGCATCTTCCAATATTTTCTTCACCTCTATGGTGCTCACCTCTTCGCCATCGGCTTTGGTGAGCGACTCCGAGAAGAACGATTTAAGCAAATAGGTGCCGTGATCGGTTTGCACGTATTTGCTATTGGCAACGCGGCTGATAGTGCTTATATCCAAGTGTACCTTCTCGGCAATGTCCTTTAAGATCATGGGCTTCATTTTGGTTTCATCGCCCGTTTCAAAGAATTCTTGCTGCAGCTCCATAATGGCGCTCATGGTGAGCATAAGCGTTTGGTTGCGCTGCTGTATGGCATCAATAAACCACTTGGCCGAGTCTATCTTTTGTTTGATAAACAGGGTGGCTTGCTTGTCGCGCTTGGTCTCGGAATAGCGCTGTAGCATTTCTCGGTACGACTTGCTTACTCGCAAATCGGGTGCGTTTTTGCCGTTTAAGCTCAGTTGCAACTCCCCGTCTACTGTGGTCACCAAGAAATCGGGAACTACGGTTATGTTTACCTTGGCCGATTCCTGCAAACTATTACCCGGCTTGGGATTGAGCTTGGTTATTTCGTGTATGGCCTCCTTAAGGTCGCTTTCTTCGATTTCTAGATTTTCGCAGATTTTGCGGTAGTGTTTCTTGGTAAACGCCTCAAAATGATACTCTACAATACGATGGGCAAAAATAAGCGGCTCGGTATCCAATGGTGTGCGGTCTAGCTGAATTTGCAAACACTCTTGCAAATCGCGTGCGCCCACCCCGGCAGGGTCCAGGTCTTGGATTACGAGCAACACTTCTTCCAACTCATCCACACTGCACATTACGCCTTGGCTAAAAGCCAAATCGTCTACAATAGCATCGAGCTCTCTGCGGAGGTAGCCGTCATCATCTAAATTTCCAACAAGGTGCTCGCCTATTTGGCGTTGCTTATCGCTGAGAATGCGAAGCTCTAATTGCGATAATAAATTGTCCTGAAAGCTTTTTCCACCCGACAAGGGCACGCCTTTTTCATCGTCATCGCGGCCCTTGTTACTGGTATAAAGCTTGTAGTCGGGTATATCATCGTCATTGAGGTAGTCCTCAATGTCTATCTCTTTTTCGGCCTCGGTCCGGGTATCTTCTTCCTCGTACTCGTTGGCATCGTCAAAGTCGCTTTCGCGCTCTTCCTTGCCTTCTTCCAGTACGGGGTTTTCCTCCAACTCCTGCTTTATACGCTGCTCCAACTCTATGGTAGGCACTTGCAGCAACTTCATCAACTGAATTTGCTGAGGCGATAACTTTTGAAGCAGTTTTTGCTGCAGGGTTTGTTTTAGCATGTGGAAAATTTAGAACATCGCAAGCGTACCCGCAAACAGGTTGACTAAAATTCTGCGCTTTTAGGAGCTCGTGGAAATGGAATCACATCTCTAATGTTGCCCATACCCGTTACAAACTGCACCAAACGCTCGAAACCCAGCCCAAAACCACTATGCGGGCAGGTACCAAACTTGCGCGTATCCACATACCACCACATTTCTTCTTCGGGTATGTTAAAAGCCTTCATTTTTTCTTGGAGTACATCCAGTCGTTCCTCGCGCTGACTTCCACCCACAATTTCTCCTATACCGGCAAACAAAATATCCATAGCCGCTACGGTTTTTTGGTCGTCATTCAATCGCATGTAAAAGGCTTTAAAGCTGGCCGGGTAATCGCTAATGATTACGGGCTTTTTGTAGTGCTTTTCTACCAAGTAGCGCTCGTGCTCACTTTGCAAATCAGTTCCCCATTCTACGGGATATTTGAATTTCTTCTTTTTATACGGCTTGGAGTTTTGCAACACCTCAATGGCTTGAGTGTAGGTAATGCGCTCAAAACTATTGGAAACAATATGCTCCAAACGCTCCACCAGGCCGTGTTCCGAGCGCTCGTTGGCCGGTTTTTGCTTTTCGATATCGGCAAAGCGCTGGTCTAAAAAGGCCAAATCTTCTTTTCCGTTATCCAACACATATTGGATGCAGAATTTCAGAAAGTCTTCGGCCAAGTCCATGTTGTCTTTGAGGTCGTTGAAAGCCACCTCGGGCTCTATCATCCAAAACTCGGCCAGGTGGCGCGTGGTGTTGGAGTTTTCGGCTCTAAAGGTAGGGCCAAAGGTGTACACTTTTCCAAGGGCCAAAGCACCCAGTTCGGCTTCCAATTGACCCGATACCGTAAGGTTGGTTTCCTTTCCAAAAAAGTCTTGGCTGTAATCCACTTTCCCATCTTCGGTTTTGGGTGGATTGGTCGCATCGAGGGTCGTAACGCGAAACATTTCGCCCGCTCCCTCGGCATCCGAACCAGTTACAATAGGAGTATGCAAGTAGTAAAATCCACGGTCGTGATAAAATTTATGCACGGCAAAAGACAACAAATGGCGCACGCGAAAAACGGCAGCCATGGTGTTGGTTCTAAAGCGCAGATGCCCATTCTCCCGCAAAAATTCGAGGCTGTGTTTTTTCGGTTGGATGGGAAAGGTGTCGGGATCGGCTTTTCCGTACACTTCAATCTCCTCGGCTATCATTTCCCATTGCTGGCCGCTACCCTTAGATTCGGTTAATGTGCCTATCACACGTATGCAAGCTCCGGTGGTTACATCGCGCAAGGCCTCTTCCGCAAAGTTTGCTGCATCGGCCACTACCTGCAAATTGCCCAGGCAAGAGCCATCGTTTACGGCAATAAAACTCACGTTTTTACTTCCGCGCTTGGTGCGCACCCATCCTCTTACTTCTGCTTTTTGGTCTGCTGCACCGTATTGCAACAAATCTTTAACCACCTTGTACATAGCCGAAATTTTGCAGCAAAAAAACGCCAAAAATCCAGAGCCTACAAGCCAGGCAAAATTTCGCTGTCGAAACTCAGGAAACTTTAGTATTTTTTTCAGTTTCCAAAACCAAAAAATGTATTTCCTTTGCCCCGATTTGAGTGAAGAAAGACAACATATTATTGAGGCTGCACATCACCTCTTTTTATCGCGAGGGTTTAGAAGTGTTACCATGGACGATTTGGCGCGCGAGCTAAAAATTTCCAAGAAAACCCTCTACAAGCACTTTACCGATAAAGACGAGCTGGTAAATAAGTGTGTCGCCAACCACATCGCCTACATGGAAGCTTTGGTGCACGAGCAATGTACGCAACAGGAAACGGCCATCGATGAAATGCTACTGGTAGCGAAGTGTTTGGCCGATTTACGCCAAGAGATGCATCCGAGCGTGTTCTTTGAGTTGGAGAAATATCACCAAAAAGCGTACGAACTGATAAATAAACACAAAGAAGATTTTGTGAAACGGCTAATTATAGAGAATATTGATCGGGGAAAGAAAGAGGGGATATACCGTGAAAATCTCGATGCTGAATTTACCGCCATGTTTTATTTAAACGCCATGCAAGAATTGATGCACAGCAGCATAAATGGCCGCCCCGCCCTGCATTATTTAACCCAGTTTTTTGAATATCACCTTCGTGGCATAGCCTCGGAGAAAGGCCTACAACTGTTAACTCCTTCTAAATTTAGTTATACCGCATGAGACTAGCCTCCTGTATTGCCTGTATCGCATTGGCAATAAGCCCCTTAGTGGCCAGTGCCCAAAGTTACACCTTGGACCAAGCCCAAAACTATGCTGAGCTGCATAGCTACCGACTTTTAGAAGCGGACAACGACATTGACGATGCCAAAGCCTCGGTAAACGAGGTTATTTCAAGTGGTCTGCCCCAGGTAACCGGCTCCGTTAGCTACAACAACTTTCTTCGCCAGCCGGTGCAGGTAGTTCCGGCCGAATTTTTTGGTGGTGAACCTGGCACCTTTGCAGAGGTAGTTTTTGGAACCGAGCAAAATGCTACTGCAGACATTACCGCCAACCAACTTTTATTTGACGGAAGCTACATCATAGGCTTAAAAGCTGCCCGCGAAGTAGTGGAGCTGTCGCGCATGCAGAAAAAACTAACCAAGCAGGAGGTGCGCAAAAGTGTTTATGACGCGTATGCCATGGTACTTGCGGCCGAAGAAAACTACAAAACCCTAAAAGCCTCCGCAGAAAATCTGGAGAAAATTGCCGAGCAAACCACCGCACTAAAAGAAGCTGGGCTTACCGATGACATTAGCGTATCGCAATTAAAAATAAACCTCAGCAATGTGCAGAATGCTGTGGTAAATGCAGAAACGCAAATCCAACTTTCTAAAAACCTGCTGAAGTACAATATGGGCTTACCCATTACAGCAGAAATTTCGCTAATAAGCGACCTAAGTGAATTTACCCAAGGCGAAATGAGCGACCTGATGATAGACCAGTTTACCGCTATGCGCACCACCGAGTTTCAGCTAGCGCGACAAAACATTACGTTGCAAGAGTTTCGCTTTAAAGCAGAACGGGCCAGTTACTTACCCCGCTTAAGCGCCTTTTTTAATCACCAGCAGCAGGCCTTTCGCCAGCAATTTGATTTCCTCTCGAATACAGACGACTACTTTGCGGTAAACCTGGTGGGAATAAACTTGAGCGTACCCATTTTCACCTCGCTGAAAAAACACCACCAGGTCAGTCAGAAAAAGCTAGCTGTTGAAAAAGCGCAAATAAATGCCACCAAAGTGCGCGAAGGCATGGAATTGGAAATAAGCAACGCACAAGCCAACCTGAAAAACGAGCTAAACAACTACAAGGTGCAAGAAACCAACTTGGATTTGGCCTCGCGTATACGCGAACAAACTCGCATAAAATTTAGCGAAGGATTGGCGTCTAGCTTTGATTTGAACCAAGCAGAAACGCAGTTTCTCGATGCTCAAGCCAAGTACATTGGCGCCATTATAAACCTCAGTGATGCTAAAAGCAGTCTATACAAACTCCTCAACAAATAATTAAGCCCAAACCCACTATGAAAGTAATACACACACTCCCACTGCTGTTTATTCTTGTCCTGGCTTGCAACCCGCAATCGGGCGAAGAAAACACCGGAATAGAAAGCCTACGCCAGCAAAAAGAAGATCTGGAGGCCGAATACAAGATTTTAGCGGAAAAAATCCGCGATTTGGATGTACAAATCCAAGAGGAATCGGGTGAAAAAACCACGCGAATCTCTAAAGTGTCTACGGTAAAAGCCAACTACCAACCTTTTTCGCACTACTTCCAAGTGCAAGGACAGGTTGAAGCCGACAAAAACATTGTACTTACCGCAGAAACCAGCGGAGTCGTTCGCGCTATATACGTGAGCGAAGGCCAAAACGTGCAAGCCGGCCAAAAGCTAGTTGCACTAGACACTGAAATTCTTGATAAAAACATCGAAGAGGCCATGGCCGCTTACGATCTAGCCTCCTTCATTTACGAGCGTCAAAAGCGCCTTTGGGACCAAAACATAGGCTCGGAGCTAGAGTTTAAACAAGCGAAAAACGAAAAGCTACGCATAGAGGCTAGCCTTGCAAGCTTAAATGCACAAAAAGAAAAATCGGTAATCCGCGCACCCTTCTCGGGAGTGATCGACAACTTGATTCCCAAAGAAGGCGAATTGGTAAACCCAGGCTCACCGGTAGGTCGTCTGGTAAACCTAGACCGTCTCAAACTAGAAGCGGATGTATCGGAGCGCTACGTGGGCAAAATAGACCGCGGTACCAAGGCAAACCTTTACTTTCCGGCCATAGACCTTAGCGTAGAAACCGAGCTTACTCAGGTGGGCAAGTACATTGATCCTGCCAACCGTACCATTGACGTACGCGCAAAACTAAGCCGTAGCAGCAAAGCACTACTGCCCAATTTGGTAGCCGAAGTAAACATCCAGGACTACAGCAACGACAACGCGATTGTAATTCCTACCAAAGCCATCCAGCAAGATTTAGAAAACAAGAACTACGTGTACATCTTGGTAAACAAGGGCGACATAAAAAGCGTAGAACGCGTGTATGTAACGCCTGGGTTTACGTACCAAGGACAAACCGAAATTATAAAAGGACTCTCGGGCACCGAAGAGGTGGTCGTAAAAGGAGCACGCAGCATTACCTCGGGTTCTGTGGTAACTGTAGAATCTTAAAAACCCAACCATTCCATGGCTAAAGACAACAAGCACAAAGTACAAAAGGAGTTTGGGCTATCTTCATTAGCAGTAAATAACCGCAGAACGGTTTTCCTACTGGCTATCCTTATCGCTTTTGCCGGTATGGCCGCCTACGTGGCCATGCCCAGCGAAAACTTTCCCGAGATAAAAGTACCTACCATATACGTGGGTACGGCCTATCCGGGAAACAGCCCCAAGGTGATTGAAGACCAACTTTCGCGCCCCATAGAAAAAGAAATTTCTACCATAGATGGGCTGGATAATTTGCAGTCGACCTCCGTGCAAGGGTACTCCACGGTAATCGCAGAATTCGATTTTGACGTCTCCTCCGATGATGCCCTGCAAAAGGTAAAAGACGCAGTAGACCGCGCAAAATCGGATAGAGATTTCCCGACCGACCTTCCTGCCGACCCCAACGTATTTGAGCTCAATTTCTCCGACTTCCCCATCATGAACATCAATTTGTCGGGCGATTTCTCTATTGACCAACTCAAAGAGTACGGAGAGTACTTGCAAGATGAAATAGAAAAACTCCCGCAAATTAACGAGGTAAACATCCGCGGAGTACAAGACAAGGAATTAGAAATAGCTATCGATCCCGTAAAAGCGCAAGCCGTAAAAGTGAGCTTGGGCGATGTAGAAAATGCCATTATCTCGGAAAACGTAACCGTTTCTGGGGGGGAGCTTTTGGTAGACGATTTCCGCAGGACCATACGCGTAGAAGGCGAATTTAAAAGCCCCGAAGAGGTAGGCAACATTATCGTAAAGCAAGAAAACAACGACCTGGTATACTTGCGCGATATTGCCACCGTGCGCTTTGGCGATGAAGAATCGGAGTCTTTTGCCCGTGAGTTTAAGCAGCCCGTTGTGATGCTGGATGTCACCAAGCGCTCGGGGAAAAACCTACTGGAAGCCTCGGATGCCATTGGCGAAATCTTGGAAGAAGCCAAGAAAGAATACTTACCAGAAAATCTCAACATTACCATTACCAACGATCAAAGCGATGCCACGCGTGAGCAGGTGTCCAACTTAGAAAACAGCATCATTTTCGGGGTTATGCTGGTCGTATTGGTACTCCTATTTTTCTTAGGGCTTCGCAATGCTATGTTTGTTGGGGTGGCCATTCCGCTCTCCATGATGATGAGCTTCCTTATCCTAAATGCTATGGGCATTACCCTAAATACCATGGTACTATTCTCTTTGGTACTAGCTCTGGGTATGCTGGTGGACAATGGTATTGTGGTGGTAGAGAATATATACCGCCTTATGGACGAGGAAGGCCTCAACTCCATAGAAGCCGCCAAAAAAGGAATTGGTGAGGTGGCCGTACCCATTATTGCTTCTACAGCCACTACCCTGGCCGCCTTTTTCCCGCTGGCCATTTGGCCCGGTATTATTGGCGAATTCATGAAATACCTGCCCCTTACACTCATTATCGTGCTCGGCTCCTCGCTTTTTGTAGCCTTGGTGATAAACCCTGTGCTTACCGCTTCTTACATGAAAATAGAGGACAAAGAGGGTGGTCTTAACAAAAGAAAAGCCAAGCGAGTTGGCTTTATCCTTACAGCCGTAGGTGCTGCAATTAGCGCTGTTACGCACTATGTGTTGCAAGGCGACAACTTTGCTTTTGCCAACATTTTCCTGCTTATCGGATTGCTCATCCTGCTCAATGTGTATCTGTTACACCCCGGTTCTATTGCCTTCCAAAACACGCTACTACCTAAACTAGAGCGTGGTTACCGCAGGTTTTTAGACTACAGTTTAGCTGGAAAACGCCCCAGAGCCTTTTTTGCGGGAGCCATAGTACTGTTTGTTTTAGCGGTAGGATTAATGGGCGCGTTTACACCCAAAGTGTTGTTTTTCCCAGTGAACGAGCCACACTACGTTAACGTGTTTATTTCCATGCCTATTGGAACCGATATCCAGCGTACCAACGAGGTTACCAAACAAGTAGAACAGCGCGTTTTAAATTACATTCAAAAGTATGAAGAGGAAATACCCTCGGATTTAGAAGGTGTAAACAAACGCAAAAACTGGTTGGTGAAATCGGTGATCGCGCAGGTAGGCCAAGGAGCTACCGACCCCAACGAGGGCCCTTCTATGAATACTACACCCCACAAGGGCCGGGTAACGGTAAGTTTTGTGGAATTCCCATACAGACGCGGCTTACCTACCTCTGAAGTAATGGAAGAAATACGTGCAGAGGTTAAAGGTTTTGATGCCGATGTGCAAGTTTCGGTTGACAAAGATCCTGCCGGCCCACCCCTAGAGCCACCCATATACATAGAAGTAGAAGGCGAGGATTACAACAAACTCCTGGCAACCGCTTACGATTTGCGAGAGCACATTTACCGCAGTGGTGTACAGGGTTTTGACGAACTGAAGCTGGATGTAGATTTGGGCAAACCTGAGTTGCCCATAGAAATAGATCGGGAGAAAGCACGAGCCTTTAACCTGTCTACCTACACCATTGCTTCGCAAATACGTACTGCGCTCTTTGGAAAAGAAATTAGCACCTTTAAACAGGGCGAAGACGATTACCCGATCAACCTACGCTATTTGCCCAAAGATCGCTACAGCCTGGAAAACCTTCTAAACCAGAAAATAACCTTTAGAGATCAATCTACTGGCAAAATCAACCAGGTGCCCATTTCATCGGTAATAAAACAACCCGAGCGCACGTCTACCTACAGCGCCATAAAGCGCAAAGACCAAAAACGCGTGGTTAGTATTTTCTCCACCGTAAAAGACGACTACAATGCCAACGAAGTGGTTAACGCCATTAAAGCTTCGCTAGAGGATTTTGACACCATAGAAGCCGGATACACGTACAAGTTTGCCGGTCAGCAAGAAGACCAAGCCAAAGAATTGGCCTTCCTGTCGCGCGCATTGGTCGTGGCTATCTTCCTCATTTTTATGATTATGGTGGCTCAATTTAACTCCACATTAACCCCTGCGGTAATTATTACTGCGGTGGTACTGAGTTTAATTGGTGTGCTGTTAGGCCTTGTAGTATTCCAAATGGATTTTGTCATCATTATGACCATGATTGGTATTATCTCCTTGGCGGGTGTGGTGGTAAACAACGCCATTGTACTTATCGATTACACCAACCTCATCATGGAGCGCAAGCGAAAGGAGTTAAACCTAGCTCCAGAAGTTCGTTTGCCGATGAAAGAGGTGATGAACAGCATCAGCGAAGGGGGTCAAACGCGTTTACGTCCCGTATTGCTTACCGCCATTACCACCGTGCTTGGGCTTATTCCCCTGGCCATTGGGTTAAACATAGATTTTGTGGGGCTCTTTACAAGCTACGATCCTGCGGTGTACATGGGTGGAGATAACGTAATCTTCTTTGGTCCCATGTCCTGGGCCATCATCTTTGGTTTGTCGTTTGCTACCTTCCTCACACTCATCATAGTGCCGGTCATGTACCTCATCTTAAACAAGGTGAAATTCCGGTATAACATCAGCTAAAAGCAAAACCGCCTCCGTTGAACCGAGGCGGTTTTTTTTATTTTCACGCTACCCAAGCATTTGCATGAGCATATTCACCAGAAAATTATTAAGTCGTTGTATCCAAACCGGTATCCTCGGAATCGTGATTACGCTGGTGTTTTTGGTTATTGCTTGGCGACCCTACGAGCACGTGCATGCCGCTTATGGTTTTATGCTGGGTTTTACCACAGGATTTGTAGAGCTCTATCTCATTCGCAGGTTTAAATTAAAGCTCCCCATAGTGCTGCTGCTAGCCCGGGTGTTGCTGTACTGGCTTACCATTACCCTGGTTATTGTTTTGCTAGGATCGGTAATGTACTGGTTGGGGCAGGAAGAAAATCCGGTAGACGTCACCCGAAAAGACATCATCCTCGCTGCAGGTCAAAGCCTTTTTATTGCCTTTAGCATTGGTTTGTTTTTACAACTGGAGGCCATTGTTGGTGTGCGCATCCTCAGTCAATACCTGCTAGGGCGTTACATAAAGCCCAAAGAAGAGCGGCGCTTTTTTATGTTTATCGACCTTAACGATAGCACCAGCATTAACGAGCGCATTGGCAACCAAAAATACTACCAGTTGCTCAACGATTTTTTCAGAGACCTTTCCTTACCCGTCTTTGAAACCGACGCACAGATTTACAAATACGTGGGCGATGAAGTCATTCTTTCCTGGCCCTTTGAAAAAGGCCTCAAAAACAGCAACTGCCTCAAGCTCTATTTTAGCTTCCTGTTTATTGTAATCCGAAACCGCCACAGCTACTTAGAAAAATACGGCCTGGTGCCCAGTTTTAAAGCCAGCTTGCATGTAGGCGATACCATTGTAGCCCAAGTGGGAGATCTTAAAAAAGAAATTGCCTTTAATGGTGATGCACTGAACACGTGTGCTAAAATTTTAGAACACTGCAAACCGTTTGGCCAAGGTTTCCTTATATCAGAAGAGTGTTTTTTAACATTAGATCATTTAAGCAGCTATAATTTCCAGCTATACCCCAACGTTACCCTCTCTGGAAAAGAAGAAGAACACAACTTGTACGCAGTTTTACGCAAGTAAACCTTCTGTGCAATTTTAAGTTTAATACATTAGTAACGATTGTGTTGTAAATTTGACCCTTTTTACCCGCCATGGATAACATACAAGCCGGACCCCTTTTATCTCAAATAAATACTCCCGATGACCTCAAGCAATTGGACAAACACCAAATGCCCAAAGTGTGTGAGGAGCTTAGAGATTATATTGTTGATATGGTTTCTGTAAAAGGAGGCCACTTTGGTGCTAGCCTGGGCGTAGTGGAGCTCACCGTGGCGCTGCATTATGTATTCAACACCCCAGTAGACCAACTGGTATGGGATGTAGGCCACCAGGCTTACGGACACAAGATTTTAACCGGTAGAAGAAACCAGTTTCATACCAACCGTCAGTACAAAGGCATCAGCGGGTTTCCCAAGCGCAGCGAAAGCGAGTATGATACCTTTGGAGTAGGACACTCCTCTACCTCTATTTCCGCGGCTTTGGGTATGGCCGTGGCTAGCAAACTGCAAAACTTCAAAGAGAAACAACATATTGCGGTTATTGGCGATGGCGCCATGACAGCGGGATTGGCTTTTGAGGGCCTGAACCACGCAGGGGTAGAAAACTCCAACATGCTGGTAATCCTCAATGATAATTGCATGTCTATAGACCCCAATGTAGGGGCACTAAAGGAATACCTTACCGATATTACCACCTCGCAAGCCTACAATAAGGTAAAGGATGAGGTGTGGCACTTGCTTGGAAAAATTTCCAAGTTTGGTCCCAACGCGCAAACCATCGCGCAAAAAGTAGAATCTGCAGTTAAAACGTCCTTGCTCAAGCAGAGCAACTTATTTGAGAGCCTAAAGTTTCGCTATTTCGGTCCTGTTGATGGGCATGATGTGATGCGCCTTACCGATGTGCTAGAAGACTTAAAGCACATTCCAGGGCCAAAAATCTTACACGTACTTACAAAAAAAGGAAAAGGCTACCACTACTCAGAAACGGGAAACCCCACACAGTGGCATGCCCCAGGCTTGTTTAACAAAGCTACGGGAGAAATTGTGAAGGTGGTTCCCAAAAGCCCAGAGCCCCCAAAATACCAGCAAGTGTTTGGCCATACTATTGTAGAACTGGCCGAGAAAAACGAAAAAATTGTAGGGGTTACTCCCGCGATGCCTTCGGGTTCATCGCTCAATATTATGATGAAAGCCATGCCCGATCGCGCATTTGACGTGGGTATTGCCGAGCAGCATGCGGTTACATTTTCGGCTGGATTGGCCACACAGGGTATGGTACCCTTCTGCAACATCTACTCCAGCTTTATGCAGCGTGCCTACGACCAGGTAATTCACGATGTGGCTATTCAAAACTTGCATGTGGTTTTCTGCTTAGATAGAGGAGGACTCGTTGGAGCAGATGGCCCAACCCACCACGGAGTATACGATTTAGCTTATTTCCGTTGCATCCCGAACATGATTGTTTCTGCTCCGATGAACGAGGAGGAGTTGCGTAACCTCATGTACACCGCATCCAACAAAAACCATGGACCCTTCTCGATACGTTACCCCAGAGGAAAAGGTGTGATGCAGAATTGGAAAACTCCGCTCAAGGAAATTCCGATCGGGAAAGGCCGCAAGGTGAAGCATGGTGAGGATGTAGCGATTCTAGGTATCGGTCACATCGGAAACTTAGCGCTGAAAGCTGCCGAAAAACTCGCGGAAAAGGGAGTTTCTGCGGCCATGTACGATATGCGCTTTGTAAAACCACTGGACGAAACCTTACTGCATGAGGTACTGTCTAAGTTCGACAAAGTGGTAACCGTAGAGGACGGTTGCATCCAAGGAGGTATGGGCTCTGCAGTATTAGAATTTGCTATGGACAACGGCTACCGCAGTCAGATAAAACGCTTGGGTGTACCCGATAAATATATAGAACATGGTACGCAGCAAGAGTTGTATAAAGAATGTGGTTATGACGTAGATGCCATCTACGACACTGCGCTACAAATGGTGCAAGAAAGCAAAAGCACCAAGCAAATGCAGCTGCACTAAAAGGATCGATTCAATAGAGATACGGCCAGGTTGGATACTTCTTGCATAGCGCCAGATGTATCGCTAAGTACCACGACCACCTTTTTGGCTTGTGGTGCCAAAAATAAAAAGGCACTGCAACCGGTTTGTGCACCGGTATGCCCCACCACAGGACCTAGATTGGGATTGTCTCCATACAGATAGAACCCGTGGCCATACGCGTTGCCCTCCGTTTTCAGTCTCGTGTTGCTCCACAACGCGTTCATACTGTTTTGGCCGAGCAACTGACCTTCCATTAAAGCAGTACCCAATAGCAGCAAGTCGGCAACCGAGCTGTAGATACCGCCACCCGGCAATCGATCGCTAAGGTTGGTGGCTGCTACTGCTTCTATTTCGCCTTTCTTACCCACGTGATAGGTTGCTGGCTCTGGATGATTTCCAGCCCCGAAAACATAGCTATTCTTCATACCCACAGGTACAAATACCCGCTCTTTGATGATGGTAGCAAAGGGCTGTCCCGTTTTTAACTCCATAATCCGTCCCAAAACGGTATAGCCATAGGAAGTGTATTGAAATGCGCTGCCGGGCTCAAAATCTAGCTTGCGATCGCGAAAAACATCCAGAGCCAACTCCAAACTATCATAGTGCACCGTATTCTCGCGTTCCTTGTTGTTTTTATACCCACCTATACCTGCGCTGTGCGCCAAGAGGTGCTTTACCTCAATATTCCCCCAATGTTTGCCACAGTTTGGTAGGATATCGCAAATACGTTCATCCAGCCGTAGCAAACCTTCCTCCACCAAGGTATATGCGGCTACAGCGGTTATGGGTTTAGCAATAGAGGCAATGCGCATGGGCTGCTGCCCCGCATTCGCACGGGTTTCAAAAAGCTGGAAATTTTTCTGGGTTTGCACACCCGCTACTACATGGTGCAGCGTGCCATTTTCCAATTTTTCTAGCGCTTGCAAAACATTGGATTGTGCATTGCTGCAAAGGACCAGCATACTGAATACCAGCGCACTAAGAAATCGCATCATAAGGAAGCATCTTAACATAAGATGACGAAGTTCTAAAAAACCCCTACATTCCGATTACGTTGGTTTAATAAAAAGTACCATGAAGCCCGTTTCCACTTCCGACCTAGTAAAAGTGCGCTTGAGTTATTACAGCGATGTACTGGACAGCGACACCGTAGAATACAAAAATGCTACTGTGGTGGACGAGGCCAACGGAGTGTGCCGCCTGGCTTCCATTCCGCATTACGGTGCTCCCGTCTCTTTGGACGATACCATACGCACCGTACAAGACCCCGAAACGGGCGACCTAGTGTACCAAAGCACATTACAAGACTCCGGAAACTCTACGGTGCAAATTGTAATCCTGGCCGATACCGTTGTGGTAGAAGACCTTAGCGCACCTTTTGAAGAACTGGGCTGCGATACCGAAAAAGTAAACGACCAATATTTTGTAATGAACATACCGGCCACCATGGAATATGCCGGCATACGCGATACCTTACAGGACATGGAGGATGCAGGAGCCATAAGCTATGCCGAACCCTGGTTAGCTCCGGGACACCAGGCAGAAGAGTAGAAAACATACTTGCCAAAGCTGGAAGCGCATCCAAAAAACCTAGCTATTTTTTGAGTGTACCCCATCCCTTCCAAAGTTTGAAACTTTGGAAGGGTTTCGCTCTTATACCACCACATGCCAAAGCGCAAACTCGCAGCACAGCGAAGCCGCGTGACTCTTTTACAGTATTGACTTCTTACCCATCCAAAAAAATCCGGGATAGGGAATCGGCACATGCTAAACAATAGCACAAAAAAAGGGATGGCGTTTGCCATCCCTTGTACAGTACTTGTCCTCCGTATTTTTTAGCCTTTTAGCTCGAAGTTCTCGAGGAATTTGGTGGTAAAGTTCCCTTCTCTAAACTGCTCGTTTTGCATCAACTGTTGGTGGAAAGGGATGGTGGTTTTCACACCTTCGATTACGTATTCCGACAATGCACGCTCCATTTTGCTGATGGCTTCTTCGCGTGTTTGTGCAACGGTAATCAGCTTGCTTATCATGGAGTCGTAGTTGGGCGGAATTACGTAACCTGCATACACATGCGTATCTACCCGCACCCCATGGCCTCCCGGCTGGTGGTAGGTGGTAATCGCGCCAGGACTGGGTCTAAAGCCATTAAAGGGATCCTCGGCATTGATACGGCACTGAATGGCATGCATCTGTGGGAAATAATCTTTACCCGAGATTTTTTCTCCGTAAGCAATCTTAATCTGCTCTTTAATGAGGTCGTAATTCACCACTTCTTCTGTAATGGTATGCTCCACCTGTATCCGGGTGTTCATTTCCATAAAGTAGAAGTTGCGGTGCGCATCTACCAAAAACTCTACGGTACCTACGCCTTCGTATTTTACGGCAGCAGCCGCTTTTACGGCCGCTTCACCCATTTTTTTACGCAAGGCGGGGGTCATAAATGGCGAGGGCGTTTCCTCTACCAACTTCTGGTGTCTACGCTGTATGGAGCAATCGCGCTCTGAGAGATGGCAAAACCCTCCGTGCTGATCTCCAGCAATTTGAATTTCGATGTGGCGAGGCTCTTCGATGAATTTCTCCATGTACATGCCATCGTTACCGAAGGCTGCCCCCGCTTCTCTGCGGGTAGAGTCCCAGGCTTCTTCCAGGTCTTCTTCCTGCCAAACCACCTTCATTCCTTTACCACCGCCACCGGCAGTAGCTTTAAGGATAACGGGGTACTTTATTTTCTTGGCAAGCTTCTGCGCTGTTTTTAAATCTTCCAACAAGCCTTCCGAGCCGGGAATGGTAGGAACACCTGCCTTCTTCATGGTACTTTTAGCCGAAGCCTTATCGCCCATGCCCTCAATTTGCTCGGGTGTAGCCCCAATAAACTTAATGCCGTTTTCTTGGCACACGCGAGAAAATTTAGCGTTTTCAGAAAGGAAACCATAGCCAGGATGGATAGCATCGGCATTGGTAATTTCTGCAGCAGCTATAATGTTGGGGATCTTCAGGTAGGATTCTGAACTGGGTGCAGGACCTATGCACACCGCTTCATCTGCAAAGCGCACATGCAAGCTGTCTCTATCGGCAGCAGAATACACTGCTACCGTTTTAATGCCCATTTCGCGGCAAGTGCGTATTACGCGTAACGCGATCTCTCCACGATTGGCAATCAATATCTTTTTGAACATAATCTGCGTTAATTAGGAGCTTGCGCCCTGTTGTTGCGATTATTGTATAACGATCTAAGAAGGATCGATAAGGAATAGCGGTTGGTCGTACTCTACGGGAGAAGAATCTTCGGCCAGCACCTTCACGATAGTACCGGATACTTCTGATTCGATCTCGTTAAAGAGCTTCATTGCCTCAATGATACATACCACATCTCCTGGTTTAATGGTATCTCCCACATTCACAAATAAATCTTTGTCTGGAGAAGGCCTGCGGTAGAAGGTTCCTATCATAGGAGACTTAATGGTGATGTATTTATCGTTGTCCGCATCGTCTTCCTTCTTCTTATCGCCACCCGCTGCAGGAGCTGGAGCTTGTGGAGCAGGTGCCGGGGCCTGAGGCGCCATCTGTGGCATAGCTTGTGCCATTTGCGGTACCGCTTGCACGGGCACCTGAATGGCTTGTGCTTCTTCTTTAGCCTTCTTCTTAGACTCGGATTTTATGGAAATTTTAAAATCCTTTTGTTCTATCTCTACTTCGTTTACCGAAGAACGCGACACCAACTTTATAAGATCTTGAATCTCTTGATAGTTCATTGTAACAGATATTGCTTAAGGCAAGGTTATAAATTATTTTCAATTCCAGCGCCATCGTAGGCCCACTTCAACCAAATAGCTCCCCAAGTGAAACCGCCTCCAAAAGCAGCCAAAACCAGGTTATCGCCTTTCTTTAAACGGTTTTCCCACTCTACCAGACATAATGGAATGGTACCCGAAGTGGTGTTGCCGAACTTCTGAATATTGATCATTACTTTCTCGGGGTCCAGACCCATACGGTTGGCCGTGGCATCTATAATTCTGAGGTTGGCCTGGTGTGGTACCAGCCACTGAATGTCATCGGCTACAAGCTGGTTGCGTTCCATAATTTCGGCCGAAACATCGGCCATGTTGGATACGGCAAACTTAAATACTTGCTTGCCCTCTTGGTATACGTAATGCTCTCTGGCATCTACCGTTGCATGTGATGCCGGTTTTACCGAACCACCCGCTTTTTGATGCAAAAACGTTCTTCCAGAGCCATCTACCCGAAGAATGGAATCCATAACCCCCACTTCTTCTTCCACTGGCTCTAGCAAGGCTGCACCACAGCCATCACCAAAAATAATACAGGTTTGGCGGTCTTCGTAGTCAATGATGGAAGACATTTTATCTACCCCTACCACCACTACTTTTTTATTGCGACCCGTTTCTATGAATTGCTGGGCTGTAACCAAACCATTCAAAAAGCCCGAGCAAGCTGCGCCTACATCAAAGCCAAAGGCATTGCTTGCGCCCACTTTATCGCATATAATATTAGAGGTGGCCGGAAATTGCATGTCCGGGGTTACCGTACAGCAAATGAGCATATCTATTTCTTCGGGATGGATACCGCGTTTCTCGCACAGGCGCTTCACAGCTTCGGCACCCATGTCTGAGCTGCCTTTACCTTCCTCTTTAAGAATTCTACGTTCTTTAATTCCGGTTCGCGTGGTAATCCACTCATCGGTGGTATCTACCATTTGTTCCAATTCTGCATTGGTCAACACGTAATCGGGCACATAGCCCGCTACGCCTGTAATTGCAGCCCTTACATTGTGCGATCTTCCATTGGTCATCCGGCCGAAATATACAAATAGGTTTAAAGCAAAAAAGACCCAAGTAACTTGGGCCTTCTAATAGCAAGATTTTGCGCGAGCGCTATGCTTCTTCAATAGTTTCTTTCTCCATAACCACTTGGCCACGGTAATATAGCTTACCCTCGTACCAGTAAGCGCGGTGTCTTCTGTGTACTTCTGCGTTGGTAGGGCAGGTAGTTAGCGTAGGCATCGCTGCTTTGTAATGGGTTCTTCTTTTATCTCTTCTGGTTTTGGAGATTTTTCTCTTAGGATGTGCCATGGCTCTATCTTATTTCTTTTTCAACTTCAACAATTCGTCCCACTGGGGGTTATGATTCACCTTTGGTTTTAACTCATTCAGTTTCTTTATCACCTCGGGGTCACAGTCTTCTATGTTTTCATGCACACTACGTATGGGAATACGCACTTGTACAATTTCGTATATCTGAGGTGCTAAATTAATCTCACCTTCAGATGGCGGTAGCAATACCAAGCTTTCATCATCCATGGTGGGGGTATCATCAAACTTGTAAATGATTTTATCCTCACCCGATAAATCGGCTTCCATATCCGCACCACAACGGTCGCACGGAAGAACCACAGTTCCCTCAAAATCAAAATCGCAAACCACCATGTTGGGCTTTTTATCCAACACTACCTGCATCTTTATATTGCAAGCCGTAGCAAGCGATTCCTCAAAGGCGTTAAAGAACGTTTCTCCAATCTCAAAATCGAAGTGATGCTGACCGTCCTTAAGCCCTAAGTAAGGAATCTTAAACTCTGTCAAAACATCCATCTCTCAAAAATTGGGACGCAAAGATAATAAAAATTAATCCCGCTCCTCTATTTTACTTTAAATGAGTTAATTATCTGCTTCTTGCCGACCCGTACGCTGCTTTTTTAAGGGGTTAGCATACCACTCTTTTTGTTGCTGGCGCGTACTGTGGACATCGGCAGCGGTATAAATAGCGCTCAGTAGCGATTGCGGGTTGGCCGCATCCTGTCCTGCTATGTTATACGCAGTACCGTGTGCAGGCGAAGTGCGCACGATAGGTAAGCCGGCCGTAAAATTAACCCCGGTATCAAAAGCTAAGGCCTTAAATGGCGCCAAACCTTGGTCGTGATACATGGCTAAAATGCCATCAAACTCTTTTTGCTGTCCGGTTCCAAAAAAACCATCGGCACCGTAGGGACCATACACCAACAAGCCTTCCTGGGTAAGCTCTTGCACGGCTGGTTTAATCATGTCTTTTTCTTCGGATCCTAAAACGCCTTCGTCACCAGCATGCGGGTTCAGACCCAATACGGCAATTTTGGGTTTCTCTATTCCAAAGTCGCGCTGTAAAGACTGGTGCATAATGCGCACCTTAGACTGGATTTTCTCTTTGGAAATATCCTTGGGCACCTCGGCCAAAGGCACGTGCCCCGAAACCACACCAATGCGCATGTTTTCGCTTACCATAAACATAAGCGATTCCTCTGCCTGGCTGTAGTTCATTAAGTATTCGGTATGGCCCGGAAACTTAAATCCAGCATCGGCAATAGATCGCTTGTTGATAGGCGCAGTGACCATAACATCGATTAAGCCTTCGGCTAAGTCTTTGGTAGCTGCTTCAATAGAGCGATAGGCAAACTTGCCAGTATCTAGCCCCGGTTTGCCCAGAGTAATCTTGATCTCCGATTCCTCAATGTTGACCAAGTTGGGTTTGCCCAACTTAAGATCTTCGGCCTTGGAAATGATATTGAAATGTACATCCCCGTTTTTTACCGTCTTTTTATGAAAAGAGGCGGCTTTTGCACTTCCGTAAACGATGGGTGTACATGTGGTGTAAATGCGAGGGTCGGATAACGCTTTAAGAATAATCTCCATTCCCACACCATTGAGATCGCCTACCGTAATTCCTACACGGAGATCATTTTGCTTTTTTCGCGCCATTACGCTGGGTAATTTTTAATGAAGTTATACAATAAACGCACGCCATAGCCTGTACCTCCTTTAGGTCGGTACGCATCGGCTTTTGGCACAAAAGCAGGTCCTGCTATATCAATGTGCACATAGGGGCTGGGAGCAAAATGCTCTAAGAATTTTCCGGCAGTAATCATTCCTGCGGTACCACCACCAATGTTTTTTAAGTCGGCAATGGTCGATTTCATATCCTCGTAGTATTCCTCCCAGAATGGAAACTCTACTACACGCTCAAAGGTGTCTTCTCCACTTTTTTGCAACTGCTTAAATACCTTGCCTTTGGCATTGCCCATAACGCAACTGGCGTGTACGCCAATGGCGCGTTCTGCCGCACCGGTAAGCGTTGCCGCATCCAAAGTAATTTCGGGTTTCAATTTTTTGGCATAGGCCAAAGCATCGGCCAAAATCATGCGACCTTCCGCATCAGTATTTAACACCTCAACGGTGGTACCATCGTACATGGTAACGACATCCCCTGGTGCATAGGCGTCTTTACCTGGGCGGTTATCGGTAAGCGGTACCAAGCAATAAACTTCTTTATCGAGCTTATTGGCCGCTACACTTAAAATAGCACCTACCACGGCAGCCGCTCCACCCATGTCACACTTCATAATGTCCATGGAGTTGGCGGTGGGTTTTAGGCTTAATCCCCCCGTATCGTACACCACGCCTTTTCCTACCAATACAATAGGTTTTTTATTGCTTGCCTTTTTGGGCTTCCAATGTAGGATGGCAAATACAGGAGGTATTTCACTTCCGCGGTTTACCGCCAGTAGCCCACCCATTTTTTCGGCTTCAATTTTTTCCTTGTTCCAAATTTCTACCTCAATACCCACGGCTTCGGCTTCCTTGCGAATTTCTTTCGCAAACTGCACCGCATTCAGGTGGCTCTGGGGCTCGTTGACCCAAGTGCGCGAAACCCACACCTTGGCCACCGTAGCCATCAACTCCTCCAAAGCATCGGCCGTAACAGCCGCTTGGTTTAGGTGGATGCGCTTGATATGGTTTTCCTTCTTGGCTTTGTCTTTGAAATAACGGTTAAAGCGGTAGGCCGCTAGTGCAATGCCTTCTGCGATATGCAACGCTTCGGCTTGCGCAAAACCTTCTATACCCAAGGTATCGATACGCTCTTTCTGCGCTACCGACTCTACTGCGGCACCTTGCTTGCGGTACCACTCCGAAGGATTGCTTGCTTTGAGGTCGCTGTTAAAGAGAACAAATACAAAGCGATGGTACTTGTTGAGTACAGCAATTTGTTCTTTATTTTTCTGTTTTTCCTGTAGATAATCTATTTCCTCTTTGTTAAACTCTAAATTAGAGGCCTTGTCGTTAATAGATGAAAACGGAATTATCAAAGAGGTCGTGGTTTTAAACTGTTTCACCACTTTTGCTTCTGGAAAATTGGTCATGAGTCTGAATATATTTCTAGCTTGAAAGCGTTGCAAACAAATATAAATATTGCCATATACCCTAAATTAAGTGGCTTACTTAAACAAGTATTAGCAGTATTGTTTGTGCTCAGCAGTTTGTATGCTGCTGCAACGCACAATCGGGCTGGAGAAATCATATACCGTAGGATATCTGGTTTTACCTACGAGGTTACCATTATTACCTACACCAAGGAATCGGCACCGGTGGAACGCCCTGCACTTTTGATAGACTGGGGAGACAACACGGGAATAGATACGCTTCGCAGAACCTTCGAAGACAACAACACCTACGCAGACCGCGATGTAACCATAAACCGCTACCGAGGTGTGCACAATTTTGCCGGACCGGGACGCTTTATTATTTCGGTGGAAGACCCCAACCGAAACAACAACATTTTAAACCTCATTCCGCCCAATGGGCAGAGTGACCAAGTGGTGTTTTACATTGAAAGCGAGCTGGTTATTAACCCCTTTGCTCCTGCCAACGTAGGGCCGCACAACAACTCGGCTGTACTTTTAAATCCACCCATAGACCAAGCTTGTCTGGGCCAACCCTATCGCCACAATCCGGGAGCATTTGACCCCGATGGCGACAGCTTGGTGTACTCTTTGGTCCCCAACCGAGTAGAGGGAGGTAATATTCCAGATTACTACATTAGCCCCTCGGGCATTGCACCAGGACCGAATAACAATATTTCTATAAACGCCAGGACGGGAGACCTAGTGTGGGACGCACCCCAGCAAGCCGGGCAATACAATATTGCTATTCTAATCGAGGAATTCCGGAACGGGTTATACGTAGGTTCTGTCTTGCGCGATATGCAAATTACTGTGGAAACGTGCGACAACATTGCTCCCGAAATTTCTTTAACCACCCTAGACACGTGTGTGGTGGCGGGGAGTAGTATTTCCATTCCCGTTTCGGCTAGCGATGAAAACGGAGACAACCTGGTACTTACCGCCAGCGGTTTGCCCTTTGAGGTAAACCAAAGCCCGGCTTCTTTTTCGCAATCGGGCAGTACCACGGCAAATTTTGGATGGAGCACCATTTGCAACCACGTGCGCAAAAGCCCATATCAAGTGGTAGTGAAAGCTGAAGATCAAAACAGCGAGGTTAAGCTGGTAGATTTTAAATCCTTCCAAGTCACCGTAATTGGTCCACCAGTGCAAAACGTAAGTGCCAACGTAGTGGGTGGAATAACCCAAATTTCGTGGTCCAATTACAACAACCAATGTACCGAAGCGGTTGCGCTTAAAGTGTATCGCAGAGCGGGTGCCACCAGCTACGTTAGACCGCTGTGTACTACCGGCATGCCCGATGAACTGGGCTACGAGCTTATTGCAACCCTAGAGGATGCCGCTGCCACATCCTTTACCGACACCGATACGGACCCAACAACAGAGTTTTGCTATCGCTTAGTAGCCTGTTTTGCCGATGGCGCTGAGAGCGTAGTTTCGGATGAGGCCTGTACTCAAATTCGGTTGGATGTACCCATTATGACCCACGTATCGGTAGGTGTTACCGACAACACTACCGGAGTAGACACCATACGATGGGCTAAGCCACAAGGACTGGATACTCTTAATGCGTTCCCACCACCCTACCGCTTTAAAGTTTTACAAGGCGTGGGTTTTGCCAATGCTACAACAGAAATTGGTAGCACTCCCACAAGCAACACCTTTGGTGGTTTGGATACCACTTTTATTGCTCGCAACTTAGGTACTCAAGATACAGCCAATGCGTTCCGGGTAGTGTTTGAAAGCAATGGCAACGATGTGGGCACCTCCGGAGTGAGCAGTTCGATTTTCTTAGAAAGTGGTATTGGCGATGAAGTAGTGCGCCTAAGCTGGACTGAAGAAGTCAACTGGGGTAATTTCCGCTACATTATCGAGCGCTTAGATCCCAACACACAAACCTTCGATTCTATCGGAACCAGTATTGCTCCTAACTTCGAGGATAGAGATGTAGTTAATGATAGCACCTACTGTTACCGCGTGAGAGCCTTAGGTGCTTACAGCAATGTAGACTTAAATGATCCCTTTATAAACTTCTCCCAGGAGTTGTGCGCAACTCCGGTGGACAACGAACCCCCGTGTCCACCCGTATTGCAAGCCATAGCGGATTGCGAATTGGAGAATGTAGCCATAACTTGGGAGGATACCAACTTTGTTTGTGCCCCCGATGTGGCGGGATACAACCTGTACTACAAAACCACCATAGACGGAGATTTTGAGCAAATAGAAAGTTTCCCCGTAGGACAAAACCAATACACCTTTACCGGAGAAAACACCGTGGCAGGCTGCTTTTACATTACTGCCATAGACGACAACGGAAATGAGAGTTTGCCGAGCAACATTGGTTGTACCGACAATTGCCCCGCCTACCAATTGCCCGATGTTATGACGCCCAATGGCGATGGGTTTAACGATGTTTTTAGGCCCTTCTCCAGCAAATTTGTACGCAATGTGCAGGTAGAAATCTTTAACCGCTGGGGTAAGTTGGTGTTTGAAACCACAGACCCACAAATCAACTGGAACGGTAACTACCGAGAAACACAACAACCCGTTGCAGAAGGAACCTATTTTTACGTGATCAATTTGGAGGTACTCACGTTAGAGGGACTAACGCCACAAAACTACAGTGGCTACATAACCTTATTACGCTAATGTTTACAGGAATAGTAGAAGCTACCGCCAAAGTGGTGGCCATAGAAGAAGCAGGTAGCAACCGCTCTTTTTGGTTGGAATGCGATTTTACCGAAGAACTAAAATTAGACCAAAGCATTGCCCACAATGGGGTTTGCTTAACGGTAGACCAACTCCAATCTCCCGAAAACAAATACCGTGTTACAGCAGTAGATGAAACCCTTAAAAAATCGAACTTGGGTGAGGTACAAGAAGGCAATTTGCTAAACCTGGAACGCTGCATGCGCCTCAACGACCGCCTAGACGGCCACCTGGTACAAGGGCATGTAGACACTACCGCCATCTGCACCCGCGTGGAAGAACTGGATGGAAGCTGGCTTTACGATTTTAGTTTTGATACGCCCAACAAAAACCTGGTAGAGAAGGGCAGCATTTGCATCAATGGCGTGAGCCTTACTTGCTTCAATGTAACGGACAACGGGTTTACCGTTACCATAATACCCTACACCTACGAGCACACCAATTTTAGAACCCTAAAAGCGCAGCAGCGTGTAAACATAGAGTTTGATATCATTGGAAAATACGTAGCGCGCTTAATGCCTGGCGCCTAAAATATTTCCTTGGCTATTTGCGCTACTTGTTTGGAGTTGCCCATGGTATAAAAGTGCAAGCAAGGTACTTTAGCGGCAATAAGTTCTTTACATTGTCTTATGCACCATGCCGTCCCAATTTCCTCAATGGCTTCATTGGTGTCTACCCCTTCTAGCTGCTGGGCGAGCGCATCGGGAAAATCACAGTTAAAGGTCTTTGGGATAAAGCTTAAGTGGCGTTTTTTACCCAAAGGTTTTAAACCGGGTATTATAGGCACGTGAATGTCGGCCTCGCGGCAACGTTCCACAAAATCAAAGTACTTCGCGTTGTCGTAAAACAACTGAGTTACGATATACTCAGCTCCCGCATCCACCTTTGCTTTTAAGTGCTTTAAATCGGTCCCTGGACTAATGGATTCGATGTGCTTTTCTGGATATCCAGCCACCCCTACACAAAAATCGGTGGGTGCATTTTCATACACCTCATCGTGCAAAAATTTCCCTTTGTTCATAGAAATAATTTGCTTTACCAGGTCTACGGCATACTTGTGTCCGCCTTTGGTGGGAACAAAGGTGCGCTCGGTTTTTATTGGGTCGCCCCGTAGTGCCAGAATATTGTCGATGCCTAAAAACTTCAATTCTATCAGCGCGTCTTCGGTTTCGTCTTTCGAAAACCCTCCACAGATAAGATGGGGCACTACATCGATTTTATACTTCATAAAGATAGCCACCGAAATACCCACCGTGCCGGGACGTTTGCGAATAGCAAACTTCTCTAGCAGGTTGTTGCCTTTGTCCTTGTACACATACTCCTCGCGGTGGTAGGTAACGTTAATGAACTTCGGATCGAACTCCAGCAAGGGGTCTATAGCGCTAAAGATGTCCTCTATCTTATGCCCCTTGAGCGGAGGCAGTACCTCGAAAGAGAATAAGGTTTTTCCTTTGGCGGCTTTTATATGGTCGATTACCTTCAAATCTGTGGGAATTTTCGCGCTAAAGTAAGAAGAACTGCAAGGATGGAAACCATGATATTTTATTTGGCTTTGAACCACGAAGAAGCCTGTGCCCTAAAAATATCTGCTGTTTCTATCAAAAAGAAGCCCAGATTATTTGGCTTCCGTCTGCAGCACCGTTTGGCTTACTTGTTAGCGCATCGTTGCGACTATCCATACAAGCTGCCGCCTGATATGTTTTTTTCTACTGCACTTTTCCGTTTTGGGGCAACCGTTGCTGGTGTCCGCTAGGAACAAGAATTACAGTTTACTAGAACTTAGGACTGGCACACATCAACGGTTTCGTTCTTCTGATAAAGATCAGGTAGGAATTTGGACTTGATTCTGAACTGACTCCTTCTCTTGATTTTCGGCTTAGTTGACATGTTTTCAAGTTTAATACCGGGGTCGTAATAAATATTTCCTTTTGCCATTTCTGCAAGGAAAAGCTGGAAGTCTGTACCTGTTCCTAATACTACGTTATTTCCGTATTTATATTTCCTATTTCCTGTTGTCTCTGAAAGTGACGGGACATAGCATGCTTTGTCGTGTTTGCGATTCCAATGAAGAAGCATTGAAGCAAAAGTCCATGAGGCAGTTTCAATTCCATTGGAGTCTAAAAGCGCAATTCGTCCGTTGGAATTTCTAATTTTTCCTGATTCAGTATCAAATCCTAAAAGCTTCATTTCAAGCTTTGTGGTTTTATGGACTTCTCCTACTTTATGCACACCGCCAAAATTCATCCTGTCTGACCTACCCAATTTGTCACGATAGCCATAGTTTCTGATAAAAAACTCTGTCCCTTCGGTTTTGTAAAGTCCATCAGTAGGTTCAGGAGTCATAAGGGTTATTACCGAAGCATCTATTTTGTCAAATCGCTTGACACCAAATTGCTTGATTTCCCAACCCATGAAATCAGGTTCTGAATATCCGTTTGGTGTTACACCAAGTTCTGCCTCAAGAGTGTATCCACCACAATTTGAAGATTTGCAGGAAAGAACATTCCTGTCTGAATCAAGTCTTTTTGATTCAATCCAACCAAGGCCATGAATTCTACAAAGCTCATTTAATAGAACACTTCTGTTGTTGGCAACTTGAGGTAATTCAATTACTTGGAAAACGCCATGTTCTCCAAGCTCTGTCAATTGATTAAACTCCGCTGTTATTTCTGAATCTGGAGCAGAAACATAGCCTAAAGTCCTACCATTTTTATTTACTGAAATAAAGAGCAGCCTGTCTGGGATTCTGTTTGCCATTAAATCAGAAGGAGCATTCTGACAACCGAGAAGAAAACCTGAAAACCGTACTTCTGGATATTTTGGATAAAGAATCAATTGTGCATGAGGTGCAACAGATTTTTCACCTTCATCATTTAACCAAGCAAAATCTAATTTAGCCTTGAATCGTTCTCTTTTCCAATCCCCTGCTTCAATTGTCTCAATGCTGGTAATCGGAAGAACATTAATGATTTCAAAGTTACCACCGAAATAAACCTGATTCTTTGAATTATCATTAGCTGCTAGTGACTTCACATAAATTTCAGTACAGCCATTATCAGCAAACAGCGACTTTAGGTTGCTTAGGTTCATTTACTCTCTGTAATTCTTTAATAATATTTTTTCCAACTGCTTGCACTAATGGAACAGCCACAGAGTTTCCAAATTGCTTATATCCTTGGTTGTCAGATACTGGGATTTCGAAAGTGTCGGGAAACCCTTGAAGTCTGGCACACTCTCTAGGGGTTAATCTTCTAGGATTTTTTCCTTCTTGAGGTATTAAAATTTCTGCACCGTCTTTATAATATCGAGCGCTAAGAGTTCTTGAAAAACCGTTTAAATCAGTCAATCCAAAGCCAAATCCGTTTCCTTTGGCTTGGTGTTTCTTCTTATATTCTTGAAGATAATTCCAAAGCTTGTCTGAAAGGGTGTATTTGTCATCAACTTCAGTTTCTAGAATATCTTGAATTCGTAATTCAGGATCTTTAGGCTCTGGAAATTTGAATTGCTCCTGTTCTCTAAATACTTCTTTGTCGAAACCAACAATTATTATTCTCTCCCTGTGTTGTGGAACGTAGTACTTAGCGTCTAAGACTTTGTAATGAATTGAATAGCCTAATTCCGTCAATGCTTCGGTAATGACTTTAAACGTTCTTTTCTTGTCGTGAGAGACAAGATTTTTGACGTTTTCTAGCATAAAAGCTTTAGGACGTTTATGCTCTATGATTCTGGCAATATCAAAAAATAATGTTCCTTGTGTTTTGTCTAAAAAACCGTGTTGTTTGCCGAGTGAATTCTTTTTGGAAACTCCTGCAATTGAGAATGGTTGGCATGGAAAACCACCAAGCAGAACATCATGGTCAGGGATTTCAGATTCAGAAATTTGTGTTATATCCCCAAATGGAACTTCTCCAAAGTTTGCTTCATAAGTCTTCTTGGCAAAAGAGTCCCATTCGCTAGAAAAAACGCATTTCCCGCCATTGTTTTGGTATGCTAACCGAATTCCACCGATTCCTGCAAATAGGTCAATGAATTTAAATTTTGGTCTTTTGGGAGTTGGAAAGGGAATATCCCATTCGAAAGGAAGGTATGATTGGAAACTAGCTTCTTCAACCAATCCAAGCTCTTCGTGAAGCTGATAAAGATACTTCTCGGCTTGAGGTCTAAAGTATTGTGAAATCCCATTCTTATGGTTGTGGAAATAATGGGTCAAATGAGCCATGTCATCAGTTGTCTTTTTGTCAATGACAAAGTTTAGTTTCTCACGTATTTCTGAATACTTCCTTTTCATTTGAATTCGATTTGACCTTGAGTTTCCCTTTTTTGCTTAATGTACTTGACATTCTGTTCAGCCACCGAGAATATTGTATCAGAGCAGCTATACTGAAAAGCTTCTCTTGCGAATTTGTCAGCGAAGTACAAGTCTTTAATAACCTGCTCTTCAATTTGAAATAGGTCGCTAAGTGCCTTTAGTTTGAACCTTGAAAACCTTTGAGACTCATTTTCTATTCTACTGATAGCACTTGTGTTCAAGCCTATTTTTTCTCCAAAGTCAGATTGCGTCCAATTTCGTTTTTCTCTCTCCGATCTTAAAAACTGTCCAAAAGTCGACATACCTAACTTGACCTATTTTTAGCAAATATAATTACAATTTGCGATTTTTTAATCAACACCGGTTTGAGTTCGATAATGGAACAAGTATTCTACGCTAGTACTTTTTGCTTGCACGGCTCCCACCCACAATAAAACATTGGGTATATCCGCCTGTAAATGCAAGCCAACAAAATTCGTATCTGCAAGTTTATATAAGTGGTATCTTTGCCCACCCGATGTAAATCGGGCAAATTGCACTTATGGAGAACATCAGAAACTTTTGCATCATAGCCCATATTGATCACGGTAAAAGTACCCTGGCAGACCGACTGCTACAGGCTACCAATACCATTACCGAGCGCGAGCTTAAAGAGCAAACGCTAGACGATATGGATTTGGAACGCGAGCGCGGCATCACTATTAAAAGCCACGCCATCCAAATGAACTACGAGCATGAGGGACAACCTTACGTTCTCAACCTCATAGACACCCCAGGACACGTAGACTTTTCGTACGAGGTGTCGCGCTCTATTGCAGCGTGCGAAGGCGCACTGCTTATTGTAGACGCCACCCAAGGGATAGAAGCACAAACCATATCCAACCTATACCTAGCGCTGGAGCACGATTTGGAGATTATCCCCATTCTCAATAAAATGGATTTGCCCAGTGCGGAGCCCGAAGAGGTAACCGACCAAATCATGGATTTGATCGGTTGCGAACCCGAGGATGTTATTCCTGCCAGTGGAAAAACTGGGTTAGGGGTAGACAAAATACTAGAGGCTATTATTAACCGCATTCCAGCTCCAAAAGGAGACCCCAATGCCCCGTTACAAGCTTTGATTTTCGATAGCGTGTACAACTCTTTTCGAGGCATTGAGGCATACATCCGCATTAAAAACGGAACCTTAAAAGCAGGATCTAAGGTAAAATTCGTGAACACGGGAAAAACCTACGATGCCGATGAAATAGGTGCGCTAGAACTAAAACCGAAAAAGAAAACCGTTCTAGGTTGCGGTGATGTAGGCTACATTATCTCTGGAATTAAAGAGGCGAAAGAGGTAAAGGTGGGAGATACCGTTACCACAGTTGAAAACCCTTGTAAGGAAGCCATTAAGGGGTTTGAGGATGTAAAACCCATGGTATTCGCGGGTATCTACCCCGTAGACACCGATGAATACGAAGAGCTTCGTGTGTGCTTAGAAAAATTGCAGCTCAACGATGCATCACTAGTTTTTGAGCCCGAGTCTTCTGCGGCACTCGGATTTGGTTTCCGTTGTGGATTCTTGGGAATGCTACACATGGAGATTATCCAAGAGCGTTTGGATCGTGAATTTAACATGACGGTGATTACCACGGTGCCCAACGTAAGCTACTACGCAACGCTGAAAGATGAAGAGCAAATTATAGTAAACAACCCCTCGGAAATGCCCGAGCCCAACGAGCTCGATTTTATCGAAGAGCCTTTTATTCGGGCACAGGTGATCACCAAATCGGACTACGTAGGCGCGGTTATGAATCTATGTATTGAAAAGCGTGGGGAACTCTCTAACCAAGTGTACCTAACGGCCGATCGCGTGGAACTTACTTTTGAGATGCCCTTGTCCGAAATTGTTTTTGACTTCTACGACAAACTCAAATCCATTTCGCGTGGATATGCCTCCTTTGACTACTACCCCATTGGATACCGTAAATCGGACCTGATAAAAATGGATATGCTGCTCAATGGCGATCAAGTGGATGCTCTTTCAGCCCTGATCCACCGCGACCGCGCTTTTGAGTTGGGTAAGAAAATTTGTTTAAAGCTTAAGGAGTTGATCCCCAGACAGCAGTTTGAGATTGCGATCCAGGCCTCTATTGGTGCTAAAATCATTGCCAGAGAAACGGTGAAAGCCTTGCGTAAAGATGTTACCGCTAAGTGTTACGGTGGGGACATTTCCAGAAAACGCAAACTGCTAGAAAAGCAAAAAGAAGGTAAAAAGCGTATGCGTCAAGTAGGTCGTGTGGAAATACCGCAAGAAGCCTTCCTAACGGTATTAAAACTCGATTAACACCTTTGTATGAATAAATCCGTAAGTTGAAAGCAAACTGCTTCCTAAGGAAATACCTACATTCATTGCCGCAAACTCCCTGCTATGGTGGCCTCAGAATACAACCAATGTGTAGAAGCCTATGCTGATAAGGTGTACCGTTTTGTACTAAAAATGGGTGCGCCAGAAAGCTTGGCGAATACCTTGGTAAAAAAGTGCTTTACCGCATTGTGGCAGCGAAGGAAGAAAATTGATCCGAAAAAGGTAAAAACCTTCCTTTTTACCGAAGCTTTTAATCTAGCTGTGCAGCGAAACCATTTGTTGGATCAAGATGCCGAACCTGCGCAGAAAACAGCTACCAAAGCTCAGAAAATACTTGAACTGAGCCTGCAAAAACTGCAACCACAACAACGGGCCTTGCTTATCCTGAGAGATTACGAAGGTTATAACTACGATGAAATTGGAAGCATCACCGGTCTGAGCGAGGAAGCCGTTAAAAATGAGATTTACCGAGCGCGGAAACTCTTAAAATCACACCTGGTTAATGCCCAATTCTCTGGATGAAGGTAAGCAGTAGAAATATAGGCGCTCACTTATTGGATTGGTCTGAGGGGAGGCTTGCACCCGAAAAGCAAAAACACGTAACGCACTTTCTAAAGCACAATCCTCAACTGGGTCTAAAAGGAGCCGAACCCTTGCCCTACCTTACCGACATTAGCAACTTAGTATACGCCAATAAAGACGACCTACGCTACCGCTACATGGAGCAGCGTGCCGACCAAGATGAAACCTTGGCCATTGCACTGTTGCAAGACGATTTATCGGATGAAGCACTAGACCGAGCAAACCAGAAAATAAAAGACAGTGCTTACCTAAAATCTTTGGTAGAAGACTACAAAAAAACCATCCTAAGCCCGGATGATACCATCGCATTCTACGATTTGCGGGTCCTAAAACAAAAAACGGTAAGAACACGCCTTGCGCCACTACTTTGGATACTTGTTATACTGGGTGCTGCAGCGCTTGTCTTTTTTTACTACCCAAAAATAAAGCAGTGGTTTGATGCATTTTCTAAGGGGCCAACGCCCACCTATGAGCCCAGAACCGGCATTCCATTTTCTGTAAAAACAGTGTCCCTTGCATACCAAAACAACAACGAATCTTCTATCTTTCTATCGCTGGTACCTACCAACCCTTTAGATTCTCAGTTGCAGGCATATTCTAACCCCGAGTATTTTAATCCGCAGCGCATTGGCGAACCCACCAAAAAAAAAGCACCAGAGCCCCGGGTTGAAGAACCTAGCCCTGCACCGGTAAAGAAGAAAACCGTACGTAAAAGACGAAAGCGCAAGCCTACCCCGGTAGTGGCCGAAAAAAAAACGGTGGATACCCTTCCATCAACCACCTATGTGGTGGCTCCTTCAGACTCCTTCACACCGCAGTTTTTACCCGTGTCCGATAGTACCGTTCCTACCACTCCACCCCCCGATGCAATGGTTTACCCTATCAACCAGTCTTTGCGCAACAACATGCTGGATGTATTTGATTTTTTTGGAGGAAAAAAAGTAAAGTATCGCAAAAAGCCCGATGGAAGCTATAAATTAGAGATGGATTTACCCTACATAAAAGTAGATCGCACCCTCTCGGAATAACTTTGGCACCACATTTGGTTACCTGCATGTAAACCTTTGTATTATGAAAACTATCGTTACACTATTTGCACTATCGCTACTTTGCTTTACCGCTAAAGCACAAGAGACCAAAGAACCGAAGAAAACCACCGACACTACCGAAATAAAATTCGGTGAAGATGCAAAGCTGCTCTACATTAAAGATAAGTCTTCTAGTGATGGAGACACCTATGCCAGCACCGACTCTAAAGGAGATATTTTAATTGGCACCCGAAAAAAAGGCCGCAAAAGCCGCAACACCTTCTGGACGGGAATAGACATGGGTTTTAACTTTATGGCCGATGCCAACGGCAACACCACTATACCGGAAAACACCACCTGGCAAACCGACCCCATAAAATCCATGTACTGGGGCATTAACTTGCTTAAAGCAGAAACCCGCCTTTTTGGTAATCATTACATCATGACCGGACTGGGGTTCAATTACCGGAGTTTTACACCCAATGAGTTTTACGATATCAGCACTACGGAAGACACCACCTTTTTTGGCCCTACCACCATTCTAAATCCCAAGAAAAACAAGTTGCGCGTTACCTATGTGCAAGTTCCTTTCCTACTTAACTTCAATACCAGCCGCAACTACCAAAAAAATGTACACATCGCAGTAGGTGTACTGGCCAATGTGCGCATCGGAAGCATTTACAAGCAGAAATACAAACTGAATGGATCGCTGCAAAAAGATCGTCAGCAAGACGACTTTAACCTAAACCCCATTGCTGCAGATTGGACCGTGCGCCTTGGTTTTGGCTCGTTCACCTTATTTGCCAATTACGCCATCACCAACATGTTTGAAGAAGGTGCTACCACCCAGCTAAAGCCCTTTAGCGTTGGGTTGCAGCTGGTAGGATTTTAGATCCCTTGAACCCAAGCCGAAAGCTTGGGTTCATTTTCTATCTTAGGCCTCCTAAAAAGTAAGGCATGCAAGAGAAATTCCAGCGCCTGGATGGCATGGTTGAGGAGGCCCTAAAGGGCGGAGGCGAAAAACGCATTCAGGCACAGCACGATAAAGGAAAATTAACCGCCAGAGAACGCATTCATTTTTTATTGGATGAAGGCAGTTTTGAAGAGATAGGTCAGCTGGTTACCCACCGGTCTACCAACTTTGGCTTGGACAAGCAAAAGTTTTTGGGCGATGGTGTAGTTACAGGCTACGGAAAAATTCAGGGCCGTTTGGTATACGTTTTCTCCCAGGACTTTACGGTATTGGGTGGATCGCTTGCTGAAGCGCACGCAGAGAAAATTTGCAAAATCATGGATCTTGCCCTGAAGAACGGTGCCCCCGTTATTGGGCTTAACGATTCGGGTGGAGCGCGTATACAGGAAGGTGTAGTTTCTTTGGGTGGATATGCCGATATCTTTTATAAGAACACCCTAGCCAGCGGTGTTATTCCTCAGTTTTCAGCCATTATGGGCCCCTGTGCAGGAGGGGCGGTGTACAGCCCAGCCCTAACCGATTTTATATACATGGTAGAGGGTAGCTCCTATATGTTTGTAACGGGACCAAACGTGGTAAAAACCGTAACGCACGAAGAAGTTACCTCCGAAGAATTAGGAGGTGCACAAACCCACGCGAGCAAATCGGGAGTGACCCACTTTGCCTGTGCCAATGAACTGGCCTGCATCAACGACCTAAGAAAAACCATGAGTTACGTACCCCAAAACTGCGAGGAACAACCGCCTGCAGTGGCCTATGAACCGGGCAACGAACTCAGACCCAAACTCGATGAAATTGTACCCGATTCGGCCAACCAACCCTACGACATACGCGATGTAATCAATAACACCGTAGATGGCGATACCTTTTTTGAGGTACACGGAGAATTTGCCTCCAACATTGTAGTAGGTTTTGCACGCTTGGCTGGAAAAAGCATTGGTATCGTTGCCAACCAGCCTGCCTACCTAGCGGGTGTATTGGACATCAATGCCAGTAATAAAGCAGCCCGCTTTGTACGTTTTTGCGATAGCTTCAACATCCCTTTGCTCGTATTTGAAGATGTACCAGGTTTTTTACCCGGAACCGACCAAGAGTGGAATGCCATTATTACCAACGGAGCCAAATTGCTGTACGCGTTTTGCGAAGCCACAGTACCAAGAATTACCGTAATTACCCGTAAGGCCTACGGTGGCGCGTATGATGTAATGAACTCCAAACACATTGGTGCCGATATGAATTTTGCTTGGCCTAGTGCAGAAATTGCTGTAATGGGAGCGAAAGGAGCTGCTGAGATTATCTTTAAAAAGGAAATTAAAGCTGCCGATGACCCAGCCGCTAAGCTTAAAGAAAAGGAGGATGAGTATGCCGAGCTTTTTGCGCATCCGTACAATGCTGCGGCCAGAGGTTATATCGATGAGGTCATCAAACCCCATCAAACCCGCGAAAAGCTCATTCGCGCTTTTGATATGCTGAAGACCAAAGTGAGTCATCTACCCAAGAAAAAACACGGTAATATTCCGCTGTAGGAAATCTTTTAACACATTAACTCGTTCAGGTATAAAGCATTTCCGCTACCTTTAGGTATAGATCAATTCGGTTGTATCATGAAAAAAATACTCATTGCTGTTATCATTTTGGCTGCTGCGGTACTTACGGCCTTTGTAATGAAAGGCCCGCTAAACATAAAGCCGCTAGAGCTCGGTGCTAAAGCACCCATGACCGATTACGCATTGCAGGATCCAGCTGGCTCGGCAAGCCAAAGCCTAAACGACTTGAAAGGAGAAAATGGGTTATTGGTTGTATTTAGCTGCAATACTTGCCCTTTTGTTGTCGCGTGGGAAGACCGTTATAATGAATTGGCCAGCACCGCAAAAGCCAACGGTATTGGTATGGTACTTGTAAACAGCAACGAAGCCTTTAGAGGCGATGCCGATGCTCCCGAACAAATGGTTGCACACGCCAAAGAGCAAGGGTACACCATGCCTTACCTAATCGATCAAAAACACCAATTGGCGGATGCTTTTGGCGCGCGCACCACTCCACATGTGTATCTTTTTGATAGCGATTTTACCCTCGTATATCGCGGTGCTATAGACGACAATCGCAAAGGCGATGAAGTGAAAGAAACCTATGCATTAGATGCCTTAGAGGCTGTAGGCAGTGGTGAAGCGGTGCCTACCCCTACTTCGAAAGCCATAGGATGTAGCATCAAACGGGTGAAATCCTAGCGACATTTTTCTCATTTGAATACGAAAATCCAAGGCTATAGTCAGTCTTGGATTTTTTATTTCCCGCATTCTCGGCTAGGTGGCTAAATATTATTTTTTTTGCAAAAACCATTGTACATGAACGTTCTTGTATTAGGATCTGGCGGAAGAGAACACGCCATTGCTCACAAAATTTCGCAAAGTTCATTACTCGATCAACTCTATGTTGCTCCTGGAAATGCGGGCACCCAAGCCATTGCAACCAACATACCCCTTAACGTAAACGATTTCGAGGCCATAAAAAAAACGGTGCTAGACCACGATATCAGCATGGTGGTCGTGGGCCCTGAAGACCCTTTGGTAAATGGGATCAGCGATTTTTTTGCGGCAGATGAAGCAGTAAAACACGTATACGTAGTAGGCCCCAGTAAGGCGGGCGCACAGCTCGAGGGAAGTAAGGATTTTTCAAAAGCCTTTATGGCCCGCCATAATATACCCACAGCACGCTACGAAACCTTTACCAAAACTCAGGTAAAGGCAGGCCAAAAATTCCTTTCCACCCTAAAACCACCCTATGTATTAAAAGCAGATGGTTTAGCCGCTGGCAAGGGAGTGCTTATCATCGAGGATCTTAAAGAAGCCCAGGATGCACTTGAAAAGATGCTGGTTGGCGCCCAATTTGGAGCGGCTTCCGAAAAAGTAGTCATCGAAGAGTTTTTAGACGGAATTGAACTCTCGGTATTTGTATTAACCGATGGAAAAAAATACCGCATCCTCCCAGAAGCAAAAGATTACAAACGCATAGGCGAAAAAGACACCGGGCTTAACACCGGAGGCATGGGAGCCATTTCGCCCGTAAAGTTTGCCGATACCCTGTTTATGGAAAAGGTGGAAAACCAGGTGGTTGTACCTACCATTAATGGGTTGGAAAAAGATGGAATTCCTTACAAGGGCTTTGTATTCATTGGTCTTATGAAAGTAAAAGACGAGCCTTTTGTAGTGGAGTATAACTGCAGAATGGGGGACCCCGAAACCGAAGTGGTACTTCCACGTATCCAATCGGATTTCTTGGTATTACTGGAAAGCTTGTTTACTGGGACGCTTTCGGAAGCAGACCTAGCAGTAGATCCACGTTGCGCTACTACCGTTATTGCCGCCTCGGGTGGTTATCCGGAAAAATATGAAAAAGGCAAAACGATAAGTGGCCTAGAAGCGGCAGGAAATATGCCCGAAATGTATGTGTACCACGCAGGCACCAAGCAAGAGAATGGATCGGTACTCACCAACGGGGGACGCGTATTGGCAGCAACTGCTTTAGCGGCAACAACCGAGAAGGCTTTGGAAACCAGCTACAGCGCGTTGGAGAAAATAGATTTCTCCGAAATGTATTACCGGAAAGATATAGGGTTCGATCTTACTTAAGCGAACCCTCTTCTTTGGCTTTCTTGTTGTAGTTGCCTTGCATTTTTAACCAAATGCCAAGACCAACGAATCCGAGTAGGGTAAACAAGGTGTTGGGATAATTTCCTAGTGGTACCAATAAGGTTTCAAAAGACCAAACGATGGCGTCACCTATAGGTTGTAATATGTCCTGAAGATTCATGGATTCGTATATTTTGCCCCAAAAATAGCAGTTCTCCTTTAATTATGCAGCCCGCGCATGGCATTTTCGATATTTAAGAAAGATCAGCCCATACACTACCTAGTAGCTACAGCGATTATAGTAACCGCTACTTGTGCTGTTTGGTTTTTACAGCCCAATATTCAGGAAAGTACTTTTCCTTCCCTGCTGTCCTTTTATTTGGATGGCGCTCTGGGTGCTAGCCTGGGTTTGGCTCTGACTTTAGCTACTGCCTTCCTCCTAGCTTTTGTGTTGAATAGGCACGAGCAATTAAAACCTGCAAGCTTTACACCTTACCTACTTTTCGGAATTACCCTGAGCCTACTGCCCGAAAATCTCTTTGCCAATAGCTTACAACTTGCCAATGCTTGCTTTATATGGGCCTGCTACAAGTTGCTCTATTTACCCAGCCAAAAAATTGGTGGAAAAATAGTCTTCGAGGCCAGCTTTATGTTGGGGCTGGGGGCCTTATTCTACTGGCCTAGCTATTTCGGTGGCCTTGCTACGATTCTGGTAGTCCTCATTACGGGACATTTTAATGCCAGAAACTTAATTCTTTGGCTGGTTGGGCTTGTATTTCCATGGTTGCTGGCCCGTGCCATCTACTTTTTAATGGATTGGCCCTTTGCAACAAAAATGGTGTGGAAAGCTCCCAATCTAATTGTCCTATTCAACAATCCTCTGGTTGGGGTGACCTTTATTTTTTGCTTGCTAGCCAGCCTTATCGGCTTGTTCTTCTTTTTTAAAAGCATGGAAAAAACTACCGTAGAGCTACGATATCAGAAGCGCATTCTCGGTTTAATGCTCTTCTCTTGGATTATAGCGGCTTGGGGCGTTTTCTTTACTGCGGTTAACGGCACCTTGTTTTTTGCCTTAATTACACCCGTGGTCGCTTTTTTAGGAAGTCTTATTCTCTACTTTGGAAAAAGCCGAATCGTAAGTGCATTCTTCCTTACCCTACTAGTTGTCCTTAGTGTGTACAATACCATTTTAGCCATTAGCAATTAATCATAATCGGTTACCTTTGTTCCATGAAATTTGGAGTTGTTACTTTCCCAGGATCCAATTGCGATCAAGACCTATTATATACATTCGGTGAAATCTTAGGGCAGCGTGTGGTGCCGCTTTGGCACAAAGATCACGACTTACAAGGTTGCGATTTTATTCTGCTTCCAGGAGGATTTTCGTACGGAGATTACCTACGTTCTGGCAGTATTGCCAAGTTTTCTCCTATTATGACCGAAGTGATGGCACACGCCAAACGTGGCGGATTTGTGTTTGGGATTTGTAACGGATTCCAAATTCTTTGCGAAAGCGGCCTATTGGAAGGTGCTTTACTGCACAATAACAACCACCGCTTTATATGCGCTAACGTGTATATTAAAGCTATTTCAGAAAAGTGTATTGTGAGCAAAAACGTGCTAGAAAAGCCCAGCATAATGGCTCCTATAGCACATGGTGAAGGCCGTTTCTACGCCCCCGAAGAAACCTTGCAAATGCTAGAGGATAACGACCAAATTACCTTTAAGTACTGCGATGTGGATGGAAAAATTACCGAGAAGGTAAATCCGAACGGCTCGGTAGATAATATTGCCGGAATTTGCAATAAAGAAGGAAATGTGTTTGGTATGATGCCACACCCCGAGCGTTCTGCCAGCAACGTTTTAGGAAACAAGGAAGGCCTCGCTATTTTTGAGAGCGTATTGGAAAACATTCCTGCCTAAGCGTGGCACGCATCCAGCTTACCCTTCCCGAACACTTTGAGTTTAGCAGCCAACACACCGTAAGGGTAACGGACCTAAACTACGGCAACCACCTGGGCAACGATAGATTATTGGCGCTGCTACACCAAGCACGGGTAGAGTATATCATTTATCTAGGGGCAAACTCGGAGCTAGATTTTTTTGGGACTTCGTTGATTATGGCCGATGTAGGCATACAGTTTAAAGCCGAAGCTTTTTTAAACGACACCCTTACCATTGCGGTTGCCCATACAAACATTAGCCGCGTTGGGTTTGAGCTCTACTACAAAGTAACCCGAGGGGAAACTTTGATCGCCACTGCCAAAACAGGTATGGTTTGTTTTGACTACAAGGCAAAAAAAATATCGCCTGTCCCACAGCTGCTAAAGGATTAAGCCAGTTTAAAAGTGAAAAACGCTATCCATTCTAGTGGGATTGATCTTCTTCTGATGCAGTAAAACCTCAAAATGCAGATGCGATGCCGTGCTCGTTCCTGTGGAACCCACCGTACCTATCGTATCTACTACCCTTACCATATCGCCCACACGAACTTTAATCTCATGCATATGTGCATAGCGCGTAACCAAGCTATCGTTATGGGTTACTTCAATGTGCTTACCGTATCCTGTTTTACTTTCCACTACTTTGGTCACCTTGCCATCCAATACCGGGTGGATGGGGGTACCTGTGGGTGCAAGAAAATCCATGCCAGTATGCAGTTTTCTCGTTTTATAGAGGGGATGCACCCGATAGCCAAAACCCGAGGCCATGCGAACCTTATTGTCCTGTTTGAGCGGCAATTGCCAGGGTTGATGTGGCTTTGAGCTGTTTAATGTAAACAAGAATACCCAGGCGGTAAGGAGGAGGAATGGACTACCCATCATAAGCGTTCGTTTTATTTTTATGCGTTTTTCTGTGGTTCGTATGGCTGCAAAATCTTCGGGAGCAAACTCTTCCTGTACTTGGGCAAATGCATCTGTAAAAGCGTATCCTGTTATCATGTAGTGTTCTATTGCGCTACATGCATGATCTAGCAATTCTTCATATGCCTTGGTGGCCGCAAGGTGCGGATGCAGCCAGCCTTTTATGGTTGTAATTTCCTCTTTAGTGAGCATACTCCAGTCCCGTAATAATGCTTTGCATTTGTGAGGCAAAGCTGTTCCAGCCTTGTTTTGCGCGTGTTGCTTCTCGTAAACCTTTGTCGGTTAGGCTGTAATATTTCCGTATCCTACCGTTGGCCTTTTCCTTGTCAGTACGTACCCATCCTGCCGCTTCCAACTTGTGCAAGCTAGGGTACAGTGCTCCCTCGGTTAAGGAGATTTCTCCAGCCGTACGCTGCTTCACCGTTTGGGTAATTTCGTACCCATACATCCTGCCTTTCTCTTCTAATAAGGATAAGAGCATGGTCTTTATTGTGCCTTTAAGGAATTCCTTTTGATACATAAGGCAATTATACATAATTTATTTATGTATAAAAACATCCCTGCAAAAAGTACCTTTGTACCATGTCTGATGGAGTTCGCATAAACAAGTATTTGAGTGAGGTAGGATTTTGCTCGCGCAGAAAAGCCGATGCCTTAATAGAAGCCGATCGTGTTACACTAAACGGCAAAGTTCCCGAGATGGGAACCAAGGTAATGCCAGGCGATGAGGTACGGGTAGACGGGGAGAAAGTAGGTTCTAAAAAAGCCAACAAACCGGTTTATCTTGCTTTTCACAAGCCCGTGGGCATTGTATGTACTACCGATACCAAAAGGGAAAAAGATAACATTGTAGACTTCATTAACTACCCGCAGCGCATATTTCCTATTGGCCGGTTGGATAAACCCAGCGAAGGTTTAATCTTAATGACCAACGATGGCGACATTGTAAATAAAATACTCCGCGCCCGCAACAACCACGAAAAGGAATACGTGGTTAGTACCTACCAGCCTTTAAAGCCCGATTTTGTGGAGAAAATGAGCAACGGCATTCCCATCTTGGATACGATTACCCGCAAATGCGAAGTGGAGCAGTTGGGCGAAAGTCGTTTTCGTATTGTGCTTACACAAGGTCTTAATAGACAGATACGCAGAATGTGTGAGCACTTGGGATACCATGTGCGCAAGCTGAAGCGCATCCGCATTATGAATATTAAGCTGGATATTGATCCTGGCGAATACCGGGAACTCACCGCGGCCGAGTTTAAAGAATTGAATCGCTTACTGGAAGACTCCAAAAAGGTGCATGAAGAGTAGTTTTGGTAACGCCTTAACCCCGTTCCAAATCGTAGCAATAAAAAAGGGGCTAGGTGTAAACCTAGCCCCTTTTTCAAGTATAGTTGGGTGTTACTGCACCACTAGCTGAGAGATAACGGGTGCTTCCAAACCGTCCATCTCAATTTGAAGCACGTATAATCCTTTGCTTAAACCAGAGGTGTTTAAGTCGCCACCTTCTGCAGCCAACACCTGCCTTCCGCTTGCATCAAGAACCCTTACCTTGCCTATCCTTTTAGCTCCTACTATGCTCACGGTAGCACCACGCTCCACCGGATTCGGAAAGACTTTAAGGGTATTGAAGGCTCCCAGCTGTTGAATATCATTCACGATATCGGATTGGCTTGCACATCCAGTGCCTGGATCAGTAACCACAATATAATAGGTTCCTTCTGGGGCATTGGTGAAAACGGGCTCATTTTCACCCTGGATTTCCGTTCCGTCTTGCGAGAACCACTGATACACAAAATCTAGGTCGTTAACCGAGCTAAGTAAAGTGCCGTTATCGTTTGTTATTGATGGTATTTCGGGAGCAACATGTACGGTAAGGTCGATAGATTCAGACGCTCGCTCGCAACCTGCTTGGGTTACGGCTGTTGCGAATACCGTCATGTCTTCATCAATAAATAGCGTATCCACCGTGTTGCTCACATCACCGTTCCAGTACACATTATTGGTCTCTGTGGTTACGTATGGACTCTCATTGTCACAAAACTCTGTACTTCCGTCCGGTGTAATTAAAGTAGGTACCTCTGGTAGCGGATTTTCTGTAATCGTTATGGATTCCGATTGGGCAACACAACCAAATGCATCGGTTGCGGTAACAAAATATTCTCCTCCTTCTTCCACGCTTATAGAAGAGCCGGTTATTCCTGCATCATCGTTCCATACCAGTGAAGTTCCAGCGTCTGTTTGGGCTGTTAAATCCAAGGTTTCACCCTCACAAAAGGCTGTGCTATTGTCCTCAGTCGTTATAATGGGGGTGCTTGGCAGCGGCTTTTCCTGAACGTTGGCTAGGTCCGAACTGGTGGAGCACCCAAATTCATTGGTAAACGTTAGTTGCACTTCGCCATCCTCGGTAGCCGAAGCGCTGGCCTCGGTCTCCCCGTTCAATCCAATCCAGCTAATATCAAATTCCGCATTATTGGATGTAGTGAGTTCGAAGGGATAGCCACCGCAGGCATATATTTCACCCCCGTTTTCTACCTGATCTATAATAGGCTTATCGGGTACTGGAAACTCCGCAATTTCAATGTTTGTTGCTTCTGATTCGCATCCATTTCCATCCACGTAGGTTACCGAGTAACTTCCAGCATCAGTCACTATGATGCTTGCATCGGTGCTACCGGTGCTCCAGTTGTTGTTGATTTGGTTGGAGCTTAGGGTTAATTCCTCACCCTGACAAAAGCCTTCTAAACCGTTGGAGGTAGTTATTTCTGGGGACTCCGGTTTCGGAAAAACCGTAATGTTGAGTACCACGCTAGTATCAGCACAGTTTGCGGTGCTCGCTATTAGACGATACTGGGAACCTGCCTGTGCTGATGGCGTACTATAGGTAGATTGGTTTGCATCACTAATGTCTACCCAAACACCATCGGATATCTGCTGCCATTGCAAGTCTCCTTGGGTGCCCGTTGCTGTTAAAACCAAATCTTCACCCGAGCATACTTCGGTATTGCCCGCTATAGTTCCTGCATTGGCATTTGTTTCTACAGAAACCGAGAGTGTTGCCGAACCCGAACATCCATTTTCATCGGAAACAGAAAGGGTATAGCTGTTATTCCCTGAGTTTGGACTATTGAATACCGTAGCATCAGAACTCAAATCACTCAAAAAACTCAAATCATCCCCAGTCCACTCATATTCATATGCCCCAGTTCCATCAGAAACCTCACTTTGCAGAGGGAGCTCTACACCAGTGCATGCTACAACTTCTGTTATTGGTTGCCCGTCTTCATCTAGAATTTTTACGTTGGGATTCCCGCCATCAGCCGTGGTAAAAGAGTTTACCACACAGTTAAAGGCATCTCCATTCTCGTCACTGTAAGGCGTTACTGTCCAAAAGTAGGTAGTTCCCGGTTCAAGATCCTCAGAAATAGTATACGAAGTAACGTTTCCAAGATCTGTATTATCTTCAATGGTTGTGGGAGGATTATCAGTTCCAAGAGATAATTTATACCCATCTGGGGCTTCTCCATCCGATGGAGCATCCCAGGTTAACTCAATACCATTCAAACATAAGTCTGTTGTCCCATCTTGGGGCATGTAATTTTCAGCGCAATTGGGAGGAAGATTTCCAACGAAAATGGTGTAGTCCTCCACTTCCCCACGATTTGTGGTGCCACAAGGGAGGTTTACGTCATTCACAAACAGCTTGTCTGAAGCGCGCACTCGCATCCGTGTTACACCTTCTACAGCTGTTGGTGGCACAATCACATTAATTAAGTACCTACTTATTCCATCATCTTTGGGAAGATCGTATCGCTCTGTAGCGTCATCAAAAACTCTGTCTGCATTCCAATCTATCCACATAGTTGCCAGGTGATACGCACTTCCAGCAGTGGGCAAAGTTTCGACAATACCTGACAGCGTTTCTCCGGCTGCAACCTCAGCAATAATGTTGGTGAAATCTGAATAGCCGTTATCGATACCACAAGAGTCGCTGCGATTGGTAAATTTACCGGTAAGTTCCACGTTGCTAATCCACATGTTGGTCTCTGTACCCGCACCAGAAACTCTACACCTGTCTCCATTACTAAAACCTCTGGCATCACAATAACCAGGGGCAATGGGAAGCTCATCAAGAATTTCTAAAGTATAATCTTCCACCTCAGAGACTGAAAACACCCCAGCCGGAGGCCCCGTGCAAGGGTCAGGAGCCTCGTACATAAAGGCAAGCATAGCACGAACCTTTACTACCGCACCGCTTGCTACCGTTGGTGGAACCACAACTTGTGTAGAGGCGTTTGTGGCCGCGCCTGTTCCAAGCACATACATTTCGGTGGCAGGATCCCAAACTTCGTTTTCGTCCCAGTCAAAAAATAAATACACCGCAGCGTCCGAAAAAGTCTGCCACGCCACATTTACCATAAAGTTTGATCCAGGTTCGGCATACATGGGCACTGTTCCCGTGTAGTCGGTATAAAAATCACAGGTTCCAGAATTATTAACATACCCATTAATATCTACTAGCAGAAGTTGGTCTCCGCAATCGCCCGCATAGGGACAGTATTGCGCATAAGCACCTAGAATCCCTAAGCACAGTGCAAAAAGTAGTACTGTTTTTTTCATGTTGAAAAGATTTATCCATCACTAGGACAAAATGGTAGCATCGTTTCAAAGACTATTAGCCTTCAACTGAACTAGATCCTTCTACGCCTTTAGTAATGTTTGGTGTTGGTGGTTTATGTTATTCCTTGTTCGGATGGATTACAGCAGACAGCCTTATATATCTTAAGCTTGTAAAAAACCTCCTGTTGTACCCCATCACTCCACTATCAGTTTAATGTTCATGAAATAGTCATTATCGTGGAAAGTTAGCTTTACGAAATAAGTCCCTGCAAGTACTCCTGCAGTGCTTATTTCATCCGTATCCTGAACCTGTTTAAGGGTTTGGCCTAGGGTGTTGAGCAATTGTATAGACTTAATTTCTTGTTGGCTAGAGTGACTGATGCGAACCAAGTGGCCTTGGGTAACGGGATTTGGCCAAATACTAACCTCTCCCAGAAGATCCTCGAAGCTGCGCACTCCAGCAATAATATCAGACCGACTTGTACACCCGGTTTCTGGGTCGGTGACTTCAATGTAATAACTGCCTTCGGGCGCATTTTCAAATACGGCATCCATTTCACCATCAACCGGAGTACCATCTTCTCGGTACCATTGTAGTTCACCTGTAGTTACTGAAGATACCAAATGGCTATCCTGTTTGGTAATTATTGGTTGCTCTGGATTGGCAAAAAGTTCCACCTCCACACTTGCTGCTTCACTTGCACAACCAAAACCGCTTATTGCGGTAAGTGTAAAAGTACCTGCAGTATCGGTGGTTATAGTACTTGTGGTTATGGATGGATCACCATTCCACTCTACAGAAGGCTCATCAGTATTTGCATTTAATTCAAGGGTTTCCCCATCACAAAACCCGTTTAATCCATTCTCAATAAGAATTTCTGGAGTCTCGGGTATGGGTCTTTCTTCAATGCTTGCTGTCTCAGAAATAGTCGTACAGCCGGCATCGTTTGTTACCGATACTGAAACGCTTCCTTGCTCGCTTACAGTAAATGTATTGCTGTTGGTTTGTGGGTCATTGTTCCATGCAATACTGTCAGTGGTGGCCGCAATAGACAGCTCCAACGTCGTGCCCGTGCAGAGGTTGATCACCCCATTTTCCACTTGCTCGATAACTGGTTCGCTCGGTATCGCAAACTCCTCAACTATAACACTGGATACGGCAGAATTGCACCCATTGTCATCTACATAAAAAACCGTGTACTCCCCGGGCGTATTTACTTCTATTGAATCGTTTTGGCTCCCTGTGTTCCAATTGTTATTTAATTCTACACCAGAAATTAGTTGCAGGCTTTGCCCCGAACAAAAGCCAAAACTTTGGGTACTTGAGGAAATGCCTGGAGCTTCTGATTGGTCGAAAATTTCTACTAAAAAGCTATCGCTTGTGTCAGCACAGTTCTCTGTACGGGCCAGCACCCGGTAACGAGATCCTGAACTCGGACTTTCATTACGATATAGCGCGTTGGTTTCTCCTTCCAGATCCACCCATACACCATCATTAAATTGCTGCCACTGCAATGCACCTCTAAAATTACTGCTCGCTATCTCCAACGCTGTTTGAAAGCATAAGGGGATGTTACTGCTAACGTCACCCACGGATGCATTTTCTTCCATGGATACCACAATTTCGTTGCTTCCAAAACAGCCAAGTTCATCGGTAGCGGTTACCACATATGCATTGCTTTTTGACTCGCCACTAAAGAACACAACTGAAGCGGTGTCCACGCGATTTAGTTTACTAATGTCATTACCCGACCATTGATAGGAAACAGCGCCTGTTCCACCTGCAGAAGTTGCCTGTAGGGGCAAGTCAACACCCACACATGCTGTAACTCTTGTTTTTGCTTCGCCATCTATTTCAACGGAAACATCAGGATCTCCATCGGCAGTGGTGGTAAATTCCCAGGGATCACAGCCGCTAGCGCTTCCATCTGCATTGTAGGGTACGGCCTTCCAGAAATACTTGGTGTTCGCCTCTAAGGTATCGGGGAGCATAAAGGCCGTGGTATCTCCTAAATCCAGACTATCAATTACATTGCTGGGTGGATTGTTTGTGCCCAAATAGAAAATGTAGCCCTCCGGTTCTGCTCCTATATCATTTTTTTCCCATGAAAAGCTTATCCCTTTCTGGCATAACTGTTCGGCTCCCATCTCGGGAGATGGGTTTTCGGCACAAAATATGGGCTCACCTATAATAATTGCATAATCCTCCACTTCTCCATAGGTTTCCGCTCCACATGCATCAGGGACGCTAGGTGCCAGAGCTGTTCGGATACGTAGCCTTTTCTTTCCTGTGGTAACATCTACCGGTGGAATTATGGTAATCTGTGGTGCACCCACTATTCCAACTACAGTAGATCCCGTGTAGGTTTCATTTGGATCATCAAAATCAAAATCTTCATTCCAATCAACAAAGGCATGAACCACTCCGAAATCGTAATTTATGATTCGATCCACGTTTAATCCGTATGGGGAACCTGCTGTCATTGGCACATACAGTTCCTCAACGTTTGAATAGTCCGCATAGGAGTCACACTCTGTAGCGTTTGAGATCAAGCCGCTATCCGATTCTATTTCAACCAAAGGTATATAGTCAGCATCGGGGTCAGTATTTAATCCCGTGTAGGTACATGAACCACCTTGAGCTTCGCAGTATCCGGTTGTTCCAGTACCTGGGTCCTCATCCTGGGGCTCTGGCAGACTATCGGTGTACCACCGCATTTCAAAGCCATCGGCAACCGTATTTGGATCCGAGAACCAACGAATGGTTACGGATCCATTGGTACATACCACGACCCCAGGACTGTTAGCCCCGCAATATATACCTCTAGAAATACCCCCATCTAAAATCTCCAAATGATCGTACTCACAAGCCACAGAGCTTTCTACCTGAAATTGAACAAAATCTAAAACAATGGTGTCGGACCCCGATGCAGGTTCAATGTTAAACAAGTAAGAGATTACCTGCTCGGTACGGCTCGCCCCTTCCTGGTATTCAAAGTCAGGACCGCCATCATCAAATAACGTCCCTCGCTCATCGGTAACGGTCGCATCGGAGATGCAATAGCAAGCACCTACTGCACAACCCGAGGGATCGCATTGCGCATATACCCACTGCACACTACAAACAAAAAACGCTAATATGAATAACGTAGCTTTTCTCATACTCCAAATTTTACGAGCATGAATTTATGTAATTCTAGAAATATCTTATCCATTTAATCCCTACTTTCAAATTCTAAGGATTCCATATCTAAACTCTAATTGGATATATATTTCCGACTATCTGAAGACTGATACCACTCCATATTTTCCAAATTATGGATAGACGACATCTCGTATCTAAACTATATCCTAAGCAAACCACTATTCAGTAAAATTGTAGCTGGCTTTATAAAATCCTAAACGAATTGAAAATAGGGTACCATTGAATAGGCACATTCCCGGCACATAGAATAGGAATACAATTGCAAAACAATATTAACGCTATCAGCGATCTGGTCAGATTGTTTCATCTGACTTTATTAGAAATTAGAGAATTTCCTTTGTTTCTAGATATTAGCGCACGCCACTAGCCATCCTGATGCCATAGCTTCAAATTGCACATTAAGAAATGAATGAAATGAGCATATCCAGACCTTGCTAATCCAGCACCAGTATGGTACCATACTCCCGCTGGATGGATCCATTTAGGTTGTACGTAATAAAGAAGGCGTAGGCACCCACAGGCACCTTTTCACCTCTGTAGGTACCATCCCATGCAAAGTCCTTGCCCTCCGCAGCGTAAACTTCTTCACCCCACCGGTTGTAGATGGAAATTTTGAAGTTCTCCACATTAAAATAAGCACTGGCCATGGCAAAAACATCGTTTACACCATCGCCATCGGGACTAAAGGCGGTAGGAACAAAATGGGTTTCTGCGGGACCTACACGGACCGCTTTATAAAGGGTATCACGACATAAAAACTCAGATTCCAATATAGCCTCCACCACATAATTTCCTGTATCTGCTGGGAAATCGAAATATGCGAATTGCGTGGATTCTTGCTGACCTAAAATCGTAGAATCTAATGCAGAAAATGCACGCCAGTAAATGCGGTTCACATGATTAAAATTTACCACGGTATACAATCCTGTGCGGTTTACTACATCCAAGGTATTGGGTGCTTGCCGCAGCGTAGCAAATGGCAATGGGTTGGCCTGAACACTAAGGGTATCACGCACCACACATCCCTGGTTGGTTTCTCCTTCAAAATAGAGCGGGTAGGATCCTGCCTTAGTGTATTCGTATTCAGCCACAGCATCCTCGCTAATAACTGCTCCATTGTGGTCTATCCACTGCTGGCTCCGTATTGGAAAACCACTAACATCCATACGGATAGAAAATGGCACGCAAGCACTGGTTGGAGTAACAACATCAGCCAATTTCGGTACAGTATAAAAATGGGTTTCTAGTGTAGTGTCAAAAGGTGTTGAACAATTGTCGGAAACCACTAGTGTTACCGTTTCCCCGGTATTCGTAGCCTGCGTAGGTATATCCACTTCCGCACCCGATTGTCCCGTACTCCAATTGTAATCAAAGGATTCTAACCCACCGCTGGCCGAGGCCTGTAGCGTCCATATTACACCGGGGCAAATACTATCGGGAAAATCTACGGTAACTCGGAGTGAGTCGCGATAATCGATACTAAAGCTGCGTTTCTCAGAAGGACAGCCTTTGCTATCAAATGCTTGAATGGTATAATCTCCGGCCGTGTCCGTGGAAAAGCTATTCACCGTGGTTTCTCCGTTGAGGGTAAAGGTGTATCCTCCCGGATTACCTCCAGATACCTGAAAGTTCTTGAGTGCCGACTGTCCAACACAAAGCACTTCGTCCGAAATTTTCTGCAAATTCAATTGCGTGGGCTGCTCCACTTCAGCAGTTGCTTCTGCCTCACATCCAAACTGGTCGGTAACCACCAGGCTGTATTCGCCCGCGGGCACACCCGAAATATCAGGGGTTGTGCTGCCCTCCGACCACAGGTAGCTAAAAGGCGTGCTTCCGTTGACAACCGCACTGCTTATTGCTCCATCTGTGCTATCGCGACAAGAAACATCGGTTGCAGTTAGTGTTACCGTGGGACCAGCTACCTCGGGTACTACAAAATCTTCGGTGTGGGTACAGCCCTTGGCATCGGTAATTTCTAACGTGTAAGTACCCGATGGAATGTTGGTTAAATCGTTAGTCTGGCTATAGCCCTGCCAGTTCATTTGGTAACCACCGCTTCCTCCCACAATGCTGATAATACGTATGCTACCATCACTCTGCTGACAGTGAGCACTGCCTATTTGGGTGGATACGCTAATAGGATTGGGCTCTTGAACCACTACATTATCCGTAACGCTACAGCCGTTTTCATCGGAAACCGTAATGGTATAACTACCTGCTGGAACGCTGGAGATTTGATTGCCAGAGACCATGCCCGCGTTGGGAACTAGCGCTAAATTATAGTTTCCTGCTGCATCGGGCGTACCTCCTGAAGGGAATACTGTGATAACACCATCGGTTCCAGCATTGCAAGACACGGAGTCGGTAGTGCTCGGTTGTGTCAGCTGAAGTGCATCGGGAGCGATAACCTCGTGCTGCACCTGAGCTTGGCATCCAGCGCTGCACGATATATCTACTGTATACCTTCCCTCACTCAGTCCGTTGCGGCTTGCACCCAAATTTGCCCCTCCAGGATTCCAGTCATACGAGTATCCAGTGCCAGAACCTCCGGAGGTTTGGGTATTCAATACAGCATCTGCATCCCCTTTACAATCCAGCAAAAAGGTATCCGGAGTAGCAACAAGCGTATCAAAAACTGTAATCAACGCAGTGTCTGGTATGTTGCACCCCGCGTTGGGCACGTATACCACAGGATAACTTCCAGGACCAATATTTCCATTGGGCGTAAAAACACCTGCGTCATTCAGGTAGGAGGAGGTTTCCCAGGATCCGTCTGCAGGAGTTGCAGAAAGCTGTGTCCCTGTATTGTCGTGGCAAATTCCTGGTTGTTGTGCTATGTTTGCTACCACCGCTTGGGTAACCGTAATCTCTAAACTATCTAAGTCTCCACACTCGTTATCAATCAAATGATACACCCAGTGCATGCCCGGCCCAGCAAGTCTGGGATCAAAAACACTGGAACTGCGATTTGCTATTCCTGGACCGTACCACTCACCACCGGGCGTTGCCGAGGTTAAAGTAAACCGAGCATCGCCTTCACAAAAAGGCCCTGCTGGGTCTATCTCCGCTTCAAATTGGTCGTTCACCCCAACAAGTAGGGTGTCTGCCGTACGACAAGGCCCCTCAAAGGTGTATGTAATTTCGTGTGTGCCCGAACCCGTGGCACTGGGAGAAAATACTCCGGTTGGGCTTACCGGCCCTCCCCAGACACCGCCACTTTCAGCGACTTCGATCTGTACATCCTCGTTATTGGTGCAAAACGGACCTACTGGCGTTATGGTTGGATCTTTTACCTCGTTTACCGTTACCACTACCTGATCTCTAGCTTCGCAGCCTAAGGCGTTGCGTGCCGTTACTTCGTATTCCAAATCTCCAAGGTGGGATGGAGTAAAGGGTACGCCATCCGTTATGCCGTTATTCCAGGATACAGTAACAAAACTCCCCGTGGCGGTTAGGGTTATTTCTTCTCCTTCGCAAATTGCAATATCCTCCGGTGCAGTTACCGATACACTATCGGTTTCTAAGCGATAGATATTTTGATCCAAACACTTATTGGCATCACGTACGGTAAGCTCATAATTTCCAGAATCCAGGTTGGAAAAGTTACCGCTGGTAAAAAAATCCACCCCGTTAATGCTGTACTCATAGGGTGGTGTTCCACCCGTGGCGGTGGCATCTATGACACCGTTACGTGCCTCGGGGCAACTTAAATCTTGGGTGGAGTTTGTGTCTACGACTAGAGGTTCCGGTTCGGTTATTTCTGCTTCCCCTGAAATGGTACAATTGTTGGCATCGGTAATTTCTACGCTGTACGAACCCGCTAGCCTGGAAATGGTGTCCGTAGTAGCGCCATCCGACCACAATAAGCTATATGGTGCTGTACCGCCACCTACGATGGGTATTAGTCCTCCGCGCTCTCCGTTGCAGGGTGCATCTATCGTAGTAAATGACAGGGATAATGGGCTGGGTTCTTCAATGGTAACCGCCACGTTTTGGCTGCAGCCGTTGGCGTCTGTCACCTCCACACTATACGTACCAGAGCACAAACCACCACGACTTAGCCCTGCAATCCCATCAGGCCACATGGCGTTAAAAGGACCTACTCCATCGGGTATGGTAATGGTCGCTTCACCATCGCATGCTCCGTTGCATAATACATCTTGTGTGCTTACTTCGGCATTAAACTCGGGACGAGGAACCACCACAATATCCTGGCTTACTGTAATATCGTTGTTACCGCACAGGGTGTATACCACCTGTACTGTTCTATTCACCGGTTGAGGATTTTCGGGATCATCGGGACACACCGTAATGGAAGTATTGGTGGAAATTGGGTTGCCGTTTTCATCCAACCAAGAAAGCTCGAAGTTTGGAGCACCATCGGGGGTAAAGCGCCACGCTTCATTGCTCGCTGTCCAACGCGAGGTATTTCTTCCGGGTGGAGCAACAGCAGCTGTTCCATTGTTATTCTGAATACCTATTACGGCACGTCCCCCATTCCATGAATTACAGGCCGGCTTATCTTGTATGTAAACCTCAACCACATTAGTGTTTTCGTAAATAACAATTTGTTGCGTTGTACGTAGATTGGTACAATCAAAGTGCCCTACATTGGCCCAGTTCACAACAAAGGTTCGGCATGGAAACTCACCGATTACAGAGTAATTAATGTTGGAGCCCCCAACGCGAGGATCTAAATCGTGAAATGCCCCATAAATGGAATTGTGTGGCATGTTTCCATTCTCTGTTAAAGCACAGGCCGCATTATTAGCGTTGGGTATAGGATTGTCTATACTATAACAGTTGAAGTTACCTGCCCATGACATATCAAAAGTGACTACTCCATTTGCACCGACTGCAATTTGGTTATAGGTATTCCCGTAAAAACAAAAATTAAACGGAAGATTTATAGCGTCCGAGTACACATCATCTTCACCTACAAACAACCGTGTACCCCCTGTAAAAGAAAACGGGGGATTGTATGTGATGCTTTCCACATTATAATCCGTAGTTGCACCCGTAGCCAAAAAGCTGGCATCAAGCTGGGTGCAGGTTTCCCCGCAATCCAAAACTACCGTATCGTTTTCTACGGTAAGATTTCCATCGGCAGGTGTTGCGCTAACATTGGGGCAGCCGGGGTAGGGTGTTTGTGCGGAGGCGATGGCCGCAAAGAGACAAGACAAAGCCAAAAGGCTTCGCCCCTTAAATCGTGACGTCCATCGTTTTTTCTTATCCATTGGTTGAATACGGACGTTAAGAATACGTTAAAGTTGTCCCAGTGCCTTAGCACATTGGCTTTTAGATTTAAACGTTCTTGTAATCCAAAATATCGCTTACGAAATCCATTTGGTATCTGAAAAGTCGGGCTTCCGCTTTTCCAGGAAAGCATTTCTGCCTTCTTTGGCTTCCTCGGTCATGTAGGCCAGGCGCGTGGCCTCGCCTGCAAATACTTGTTGGCCTACCATGCCATCATCGGTAAGGTTCATGGCAAACTTGAGCATTTTGATGGAGGTAGGCGATTTTTCCAGTATTTCCTGCGCCCACTGGTAGGCGGTGTCTTCCAAGTCATCGTGGGGAATCACGGCATTTACCATACCCATTTCATAAGCTTCTTGTGCACTGTAGTTTCTCCCAAGGAAAAAGATTTCCCGGGCCTTTTTTTGTCCTACCATCTTGGCCAGGTACGCAGAACCATAACCACCATCAAAACTGGTAACATCGGCATCGGTTTGTTTAAAGATGGCGTGCTCTTTACTAGCCAGCGTTAAATCGCAAACTACGTGCAAGCTATGACCACCGCCTACGGCCCATCCGGGCACTACCGCGATCACCACCTTAGGCATAAAACGGATGAGGCGCTGTACTTCTAGGATATTGAGGCGGTGTCTTCCATCATCGCCCACGTAACCCTGATGCCCACGCGCTTTTTGGTCGCCACCACTACAAAAAGCCCAGCCACCATCTTTGGGAGAAGGACCTTCTCCCGATAAGAGCACCACACCAATTTCTGGATCCTCGTGTACGTTGTAAAAGGCTTCGTACAATTCCGAAGTGGTATTGGGCCTAAAGGCATTGCGCACTTCGGGACGATTGAATGCGATACGAGCCACGTGGCCACTCTTTTTAAAGGTGATGTCCTTAAATTCTTTTACGGTTTTCCAGTTGGGCTTTTCCATGGTATGGCAATTATGTTGTTGGGCTTTGCGCGAGGTACTTTTAAAACAAACCGCAAACCCGCGCTACGGTTTGTGCTATGGGTGGATATAAAAAAAGTGAGCGGCTTCACAGATGCATCCATTCCACCACTCACTAATCACTAATCACTAATCACTAATCACTAATCAAAATTAAAGGTTCCCTCTACGCTCTTGTTCGCGTTCAATGGACTCAAACAAGGCTTTGAAGTTTCCTTTACCAAATGATTTTGCGCCTTTACGCTGTATTATTTCGTAGAACAACGTAGGCCTGTCTTCTACCGGCTTGGTAAAGATTTGAAGTAGGTATCCTTCCTCATCTCTATCCACCAAAATATTTAGCTTCTTCAGATCTTCGATGTCTTCGTCAATCTCGCCTACGCGGTCTAACAAATCATCGTAATAGGTATCGGGCACATACAAGAACTCTATGCCTCGGTTGCGCAATTCGCCTACCGTATGCAAGATATCGTTGGTGGCAATGGCAATGTGCTGTACCCCCGCACCGTGATAAAACTCAATGTATTCCTCAATTTGCGATTTCTTTAAACCATCTGCAGGCTCATTGATGGGAAATTTAATGTATCCGTTTCCATTAGAAACCACTTTAGACATTAAGGATGTATACTTGGTAGAAATGTCTTGGTCATCGAAGGTAATCAGCAACTTAAAGCCCATGACGTCTTCGTAGAATTTCACCCACTCGTTCATTTGACCCAACTCTACGTTACCCACGCAGTGGTCAATGTGCAACAAGCCCGTAGGCTCAGAAAGGGGTTTAAAGTCCCACTTTTCAAATCCGGGTAAAAAGGCTCCTTTGTAGTTTTTACGCTCTACAAAACGGTGCAGTGTTTCTCCATAGGTATGGATGGAAGAAACCACTACCTCACCATCATCATCTTTTAGTGTTTGGGGTTTTTCTGCCGATTTTGCGCCACGTTCTGTAGTGGCTTTGTAAGAATACTCGGAATCGTCTACCCAAAGGGCAAGCACCTTTACGCCATCGCCATGCTTGCGCACGTGCTCGGCAATTTCGCTATCGGGATACAAACTGGTTGTAAGCACCAAACGGATTTTACCTTGCTGCAAGCAATAGCTAGCGCGGTCTTTAACACCTGTTTCTGGCCCTGCATACGCCAAAGGTTGATAACCAAAAGCAGCCATGTAGTAGTACGCGGCTTGCTTTGCATTTCCTACATAAAACTCCACATAATCGGTACCATTAATAGGCAAAAAATCACTTGCCGGATCGTGGTCTTTGTGCAGTTCTGCTAATTTGTTTTCCATGGGACTATGTCTATTTGTATTTATCCTCCATCCAGCTTTGGAAGTAATTTCCATCGTCTATATCCAAAGCGGCTTGAGTAAGTTGTAATGGTTTAAATGTGTCTATCATAACGGCCAATTCCAGAGTCTCTTTTTGGCCAATGCTGCGCTCATAAGCTCCCGGATGCGGCCCATGCGGAATACCGCCTGGGTGCAAGGTGATCATGCCTTTTTCTATGTGGTTGCGGCTCATAAAGTCGCCATCCACGTAGTACAACACCTCATCGGAATCAATATTGCTATGGTTGTAAGGTGCGGGAATCGCTTCGGGATGGTAATCGTATAAGCGTGGGCAGAAAGAGCAAATCACAAAATTGTGCGCCTCAAAGGTTTGGTGTACCGGTGGCGGCTGGTGCACCCGCCCGGTGATGGGCTCAAAATCGTGAATGGAAAAGGCATAAGGAAAGTTATATCCATCCCATCCTACCACATCAAAAGGGTGGCTACCGTACACCAGTTCGTGTAGCATGCCTTCTTTTTTCACCTTGATGTGAAAATCGCCTATTTCGTCAAACGTTTCTAGCTTTTCTGGCGTGCGCAAATCACGCTCGCAGAAAGGAGAATGCTCTAACAGCTGCCCAAAATTGTTTCGGTAGCGCTTGGGGGTAAGTAGCGGACTAAAAGACTCTGCAATTAACAAGCGATTGTCCTCATCCTTAAATTCAATTTGGTAAATCATGCCGCGTGGTACCACCAAGTAGTCTCCGTAACTAAAAGGGATATTCCCCATAAAGGTGCGCAACACGCCACTGCCTTTGTGCACAAAGATCATTTCATCGGCATCAGCATTCTTGTAAAAGTACTGGGTAAGGCTTTTTCGCGGAGCAGCCAGCACAATGTGCACATCATTATTTACCAACACGGGAACTCGCGACTGCAAGTAATCGTCCTCGGGCTTTACCGAAAAACCACTTAGCGCTCTCGACTTAATATTTTTGGCCACTGCTACCTTAGGTGCAACCGGTTTGCTTTCTAAAACCTCTTTTACAATAGTAGGTCGGTGAAGGTGGTACAACAAGGAAGACATTCCGTGAAAGCCTTCCGTGCCAAATAATTGTTCGTAATGCAGCGTACCATCTTCTTTTTTAAAGGTGGTATGTCGTTTATGGGGTATTTTACCCAGTTTATGATAAAATGGCATATTGTAAACTACGTTAGAGGGGTTGAAAAATCAAGCTCCTAAGCGAAATTATTATTTTTCCGCAGAACTAGGACAGACACAAATCTATAGCGTTCTTTGTGCCTCGTTAAGTTAATGAAATCATGGGAAAAACACTTGTTGTAGGATCATCGGGTCAGATTGGTACCGACCTGATTTTGGAACTTAGAAGACTAAAAGGAGAAGACCAGGTAATTGCAAGCGACATCCGCAGGCCAGCCAACCCACAGGGTATATTTATAGAGCTGGATGCTATGAGCAAGATGAACTTGCAAAGTGTTATCCAAAAACACGATGTGGATGAGGTGTATTTGTTGGCCGCAATGTTATCGGCTACCGCAGAGCAAAATCCACAGATGGCATGGGAGCTGAACATGACCACCCAAAGCCACGTATTTGACTTGGCTCGCGATGGCTTCATAAAAAAGATATTTTTCCCCAGCTCTATTGCGGTATTTGGTCCTACCACTCCAAAGGACAATACACCACAGCGCACCATTTTAGAGCCTAGCACGGTGTACGGTATTACCAAATTGGCTGGAGAGCGTTGGTCGGAATATTATTTCAACCGCTACGGTGTAGATGTGCGCGGCATACGCTATCCGGGACTTATTAGCTGGAAAGCATTACCCGGTGGAGGTACTACGGACTATGCCGTACAGATTTTTTACGATGCGCTGGAGGGTAAAGTACACGAGTGCTTCTTAGAAAAAGATACCCAACTTCCCATGCTCTACATGGACGATGCAGTCCGTGGAACCATAGAACTCATGGAGGCACCGAAGGAAAAGATTAAACTGCGCTCGGCTTATAACTTGGCAGGATTTAGTTTTACTCCAGAGGAAATTGCCGCATCGATACGCAAACACATTCCTAACTTCCAGATACAATACGCACCGGATTACCGACAAGATATTGCCAACTCTTGGCCCAACTCTATTGACGACCAAGAAGCCCGAAAAGACTGGGGCTGGAAACCCAATTTTGATTTGGATGCCATGGTGGCCGATATGTTAAGTAATTTGGAGCAAAAACTAGGGAAGCAACAAAATGTCTAAGCTACACATATACAACTCATTAACACGTAAGAAAGAAGCGTTTAAACCCATCAATGACCCGTATGTAGGATTGTACGTTTGTGGTCCAACGGTGTACAGTTATGTGCACTTGGGCAATGTGCGCAGCTTTATCACCTTCGATGTAGTTTACCGCTACCTTAAATTTTTAGGCTACAAGGTGCGCTACGTTCGCAACATAACGGATGTGGGCCATTTGGTAGATGACCAGGATGCGGGTGAAGACAAAATCGCGAAAAAGGCGCGACTAGAAAAGAAAGACCCCATGGAGGTGGTGCAGTATTACGCCAACGACTTTCACCGCGTTATGGATACCTTTAATGCGCTTCCTCCCAGCATAGAACCTACGGCCACAGGCCATATTGTAGAGCAAATACAAATGGTACAGCGTATCATAGACAATGGGTTGGCCTATGAGACCAATGGTTCGGTGTATTTTGATGTGCTGAAATACCAAGAAAGTAAGGGGAATTATGGGCAGCTCTCTGGCCGCGTCATCGAAGAACTTTTAGAAAATACCCGTGAGCTAGACGGACAAGACGAGAAGCGAAATAGCGTAGACTTTGCCATTTGGAAAAAAGCTGACCCGAGCCATATTATGCGCTGGCCCTCGCCCTGGAGCGATGGATTTCCGGGGTGGCACCTGGAATGCTCGGTGATGAGTACCAAATATTTGGGAGAAACCTTTGATATTCATGGCGGTGGTATGGACCTAAAGTTTCCACACCACGAATGCGAAATTGCACAATCGGTAGCAGCAGACGGAAGCAACCCAGTAAATTACTGGATGCATGGTAACATGCTTACGGTAAACGGACAAAAAATGAGTAAGTCTTTGGGCAATGCTTTCTCCCCCGATGAACTGATTTCGGGCCAACACGAGTTGTTGGAGAAAGGTTTTTCACCCATGACTATTCGCTTCTTTATGATGCAGACGCATTACGCCTCTACCCTAGATTTTTCTAACGAGGCGCTCATGGGCGCAGAAAAAGGTTTTAAACGCCTGATAAATGCCTACCAGGCACTGCAAAACATCCAACCGAAAAAAGATGCATGCACGCTAGAAAAAAACTGGAAGGACAAGTGTGCCGATGCCATGAACGATGACTTTAACACCCCCATGGTTATCGCCCATCTGTTTGATGCTGTGAAAATAATAAACGCTGCAGCTGATGGTAAAACCGACCTATCAGCCGATGAGATCATTTACTTCCAAGAGCTCTTTGCCGATTACCTCATTGATGTCTTGGGTATAGACCCCAGATTGGAAAATGGCGGTGCAGAAGACGATACGCTAGACAAAGTAGTGCAAACCCTAATAGAAATGCGCAAAGAAGCGCGGGCCAATAAAGATTTTGCTACCTCCGATGCTATCCGCGATCGCTTAGCCGATGCAGGAGTAATCTTAAAAGACGGCAAAGAGGGCACCACGTGGCAAAAGGCAGACTAGCATGGGTATCTTTTTATCGGCTGTAGTTATTTACCTCTCGTGCGTAATTATAGCGCGCGCTAGCGATGGCTTTGAGTCAGCAGCCGATTACCTGGGGAAAAACCTCAGCGATGGTGTAAAAGGAGCTACCATAAACGCCATTGGCTCTAGCATGCCCGAGCTGCTGACTACCTTTTTCTTTTTAGTGGTTTTGAAAGATGCCGAGGGCTTTGCTAGCGGTCTGGGCACCACGGCCGGAAGCGCCATTTTTAACGGGGTCATCATCCCCGCAGCGGTAATATTGGTTGTCATTCTGAGCGGAGTTACTAAAAAGATCAAGCTTAGCAAAAAGGTAATCCTCCGCGATGGATTAGCCCTTATTTTAAGCGAACTGGTCCTCATATTTTTTATTAGCGGAGATACGCTGCAACCCATACACGGCTTACTGCTCATGCTGATGTACACCGTGTACATTGCCATTATGTTCATTGGCATGACCAAGAAGCAGCTGGAGGTAAGCGAGCCCGAGTTTGAGGATGAGCCTTTTATCAATAAGAAGCAAAAGCCGCTGCTTACCGTGCTATTTTTCTCGTGGTTGAATTTGCCCAAATGGTTGTTCTCCAGACCCTCGCGCAAAAAAGCCATAGGCCTGCTTATTTTTTCGGCTGGATTGATGGCTTTTGCATGCCATTTTTTGGTAGAAGCCTGCGTTTGGTTAGGCAGCGACACCTTTACCGTAGGTGGAGCGCAGTTTGCCGGTTTGGGCATCCCGGTGTATTTCTTGTCGGTTATTGTAGCTTCGGCCGCTACCAGCTTGCCCGATACCATTTTATCCATGAAAGACGCCCGCAAAGGCAATTACGATGATGCCATATCCAACGCCTTGGGCTCCAATATTTTTGATATCTGTTTTGCGCTGGGGCTCCCCTTGTTTTTATACACCCTAATCTACGGCCCCATAGACATGAGCACCGCCACGACCACCGATGTGGGCGAGTTGCGCATTCTGTTACTTCTGGTTACGGTATTGGCCTTTTTGGTGTTCTACAAAGCCAAAAGCATGCGTTTAAAGCAAGCCATAATGCTGGTAGGATTGTACGCCCTCTTCTCGGTGTATATCATTGGTAGAGCGCTCGATTGGGCGGCTTTGGATCCGCTTGCGGTTTGGCTTAGCGATATCTCTACCTACCTCGGGAATTTATTCTAAGCCCAATTTTACCATCTGAAATTTTTCCTCTCTGATCTAAGTACAGGCAGGCTTTGCACGGGCTAAAACAAAAAACCCAAGCAAAATGCCTGGGTTTTTAATAATTCGGGTGGATGTAAGTCTAGCTACACCTTCATAATATCGGCTTCTTTTAAATCTACGTGCTTATCGGCTTTGGCAGAGAAATCATTGGTCATCTGCTGGATTTTCTCCTCGGCACCTTTGGCTTCGTCTTCGGGTAAGCCCTCTTTCTGCAATTTTTTTACGCCCTCGTTGGCGTCTTTCCGCGCGTTGCGAATTCCAACCTTAGCATTCTCTGCTTCGGAGCGGGCTTTTTTTACCAGTTCTTTTCTGCGTTCTTCGGTAAGTGGTGGAATGGAAATAATCAGCACATCGCCATTGTTCTGGGGCGTAAAACCCAAATTGGCGTTTAGGATGGCCGTACCAATTGGATCTAGCATGTTCTTTTCCCAAGGCTGTACGGTAATGGTTTTGGCATCGGGCGTACTCACGTTGGCTACCTGGCTCACTGGTGTCATGGTGCCGTAATAATCTACAGATACCGAGCTCAACATCGATGGATTGGCTTTACCGGCTCTAATCTTTAAAAGCTCATCTTCCAGGTGATTAATGGCTTTGGTCATGGCCGCTTCGGCCTTTTTGTATAGGTCTTGTAAATCTTCCATTTTAAAATTCTACTATAGTTCCTACAGGATCTCCACTTAATACTTTGGCCAGGTTTCCGCCCTGGTCCATATCAAAAACGATTATCGGTAGTTTGTTCTCGTTACACAAGGTAAAGGCCGTCATATCCATAACGTTAAGGCCTTTATCATACACCTCGCTAAAAGTAATAGAGCTGTACTTGGTAGCGTTGGGATCTTTTTCTGGATCTGCCGTATAAATGCCATCCACGCGCGTACCTTTTAGAATAACGTCTGCTTCAATTTCTATGGCGCGTAGCGAAGCTGCTGTATCGGTAGTAAAGTACGGATTACCAGTTCCCGCACCAAAGATTACCACACGACCTTTTTCTAGGTGACGAATGGCTCTTCTGCGAATAAACGGTTCTGCTACCTGCTCCATCTTAATGGCCGATAGCAAGCGCGTTTTCACATCGTGATCTTCGAGCTTGCTTTGCAAGGCCATGCTGTTAATCACGGTGGCTAACATGCCCATGTAATCGCCCTGTACGCGGTCCATGCCGCCTTCCGATGCCTGAATACCGCGGAATATGTTGCCGCCACCAATAACTATGGCCAGCTCTACTCCCGTTTCTACCACTGCTTTAATTTCTTTGGCATAGGCCTCAAGACGATCGTGGTCTATTCCAAATTTTTTGTCACCCATAAGGGACTCACCCGAAAGCTTCAGTAGAACGCGTTTGTACTTCATGCAGCGAAATTTGCGCAATAATACTCAAAATTTAGGGTGGGTTCAATGGTAAAATCGCGGTGACCCACTTCTCTACAAACATTAACTGGCATTGAGCACAAAAAAAGCCCCACCGAGAGGTGAGGCTTTATAGAATGCGTTAACGCGTTGGCTTAGGCGATAGATACTCTCTCGTAAGCGGTAACGGTTAAGTCTTTCTCTACTTGGTCTAGGTAACCTTGAACAGATACCTTGTTGTTAGAAATGTAGTCTTGCTCTAACAAGGTGTTCTCTTTAAAGAATTTACCCAGTTTTCCTTTGGCAATTTTCTCAGCAAGCTCTTCGGGTTTCCCTGCTTTGATTGCTTCCTCTTTGCCAATTTCTACTTCTTTATTCACTACATCCGCATCAATTTCATCGCGGTTTAGTGCTATAGGGTTCATCGCAGCCACTTGCATCGCTACTTCTTTACCCGCTTCCTGAACAGCGTCACCAGCCTTGTTTAATACAACGCCAGAAGTAAGCTTGTAACCTGGGTGGTTGTACACCACTACAGTATCACCGTTCATGATTTTGTAAGCAGAAAGGTCTAGCTTCTCGCCAATAACCCCGGTTTGCTCTGTAATTTTCTCTTCAATGGTTAACCCATTACCATCAAATGGTAACTTCTTCAACGCATCCAAGTCTGCAGGTTTGTTTTCTACAGCAACGTTTAGGATGGTTTTTGTTAAACCAATAAAGTCTTCGTTTTTAGCAACGAAATCGGTTTCGCAGTTTACCGCTACGATAACACCCGTTTTGTTGTCCTCAGTGGAGGTTCCTACAACCACACCTTCAGTAGCTTCGCGATCCTCGCGCTTTGCAGCTACTTTTTGTCCTTTCTTACGAAGGATTTCAATTGCTTTTTGTGCATCGCCTTCAGCCTCAACAAGGGCTTTTTTGCAATCCATCATACCTGCGCCCGTTTTCTTACGCAGTTCGTTTACTTGTGCAGCAGAAATTTTAACAGCCATTTTGTATCGTACGTTTTAGGTAATTACTCTGCCTTTTTTTCTTCAGCGGTTTCCGCTTTAGCCTCTTCTTTCGCTTCCTCTTTTGCAGGAGCTTCAGCCTTTGCTTCTTCCTTCTTAGGTTCTTCTTTTACTTCTGCTTTAGCCTCTTCCTTGGCTGCTTCCTTAGCCGCTTTCGCTTCAGCCGCAGCTTTCTTCTCTGCTTCTTTCTCCTTATCAGCCTTGTCTTTCTCTACTTTACGCTCAGACAATCCTTCCTTAATGAACTCTACTACGTAGCTCATGATGGTTTCAATAGACTTGGTAGCATCATCGTTTGCAGGAATAGCAAAGTCTATTTCGTTTGGATTGGAGTTGGTATCTACCATACCGAAGGTAGTGATACCTAAGCGCTTAGATTCTTTAACCGCAATGTGCTCTTTATTGATATCTACAATAAAGATGGCTGCAGGAACACGGGTAAGATCGGAGATAGAACCTAGGGTTTTCTCTAGCTTCTCACGCTGACGGGTAATTTGAAGACGCTCTCTTTTAGAGATGTTATCGAAAGTACCATCGGTTTCCATTTTGTCGATGTTAGACATCTTCTTAATGGCTTTACGGATGGTAGCAAAGTTGGTTAACATACCCCCAGACCAACGCTCGGTAACGTAGGGCATGTTTACAGACTTAGCAGCCTCGGCTACGATTTCTTTTGCTTGCTTTTTGGTAGCAACAAAAAGAATTTTCTTACCCGACTTTGCTATTTGGCGCATTGCCGCACCAGCTTCGTCTATCTTTGCAGATGTTTTGTTAAGATCAATTACGTGGATCCCTTTTTTCTCAGCAAAAATGTAGGGTGCCATTGCTGGGTTCCACTTTCTTTTGAGGTGTCCAAAGTGTACACCTGCTTGAAGCATTTCTTCGAATCGCTTGTTTTCCATAGTTGTTTACTTTCCTTGTTGACTTGTGTAGGTGAAGCAATGCCTGAGTAGCCACCATAGGTGAGTCTCAGGCATTTGGATACTAAACCAATTGTTTGATATATAAGATTAACGCTTGCTAAACTGGAATTTCTTACGCGCTTTCTTCTGACCTGGCTTCTTACGTTCTACCATACGTGGGTCACGCGTCATTAAATTCTTAGCCTTTAGAGCCGGTTTAAAATCTTCGCTAACGCTTACTAGCGCTCTTGAGATTCCTAAACGAACTGCCTCGGCTTGGCCTGTAATACCACCACCGTTTACATTTACCACAACATCGTATTTGTCTGTGGTTTCGGTAAGGGCAAAAGGCTGGTTTACTTTATACTGTAGTGTAGGAACACAGAAATAATCATTCAACTCACGATTATTTACGGTCACCTTTCCCGAACCTTCTTTAAGGATTACACGGGCAACTGCAGCTTTTCTTCTTCCAATAGTATTTACTACTTCCATCCCTGCTTACTTAATATCGTTAAGATTTATGCTCTTTGGTTTTTGCGCTTCTTGCTTGTGCTGGCCTCCGGCATAAACAAACAAGTTTGTGAAAAGCTTGCTACCCAATTTATTCTTTGGAAGCATTCCTTTAACCGCTTTCTCCACTACCGCTTCGGGCTTACGCTTAAGCAATGTACGTACAGAAACCTCTTTCTGCCCACCTGGGTATCCCGAGTGAGAGATGTAGGTTTTTTCATCTAGCTTGTTTCCGCTCAAACGAATTTTATCTGCATTGATAACGATTACGTTATCACCACAATCTACGTGCGGGGTGAAATTAGTCTTGTGTTTACCACGAATAAGTTTTGCAACCTTACTCGCCAATCTTCCAAGTGTCTCATTCTCCGCGTCTACCAACAACCACTGCTTGTCAACAGTATTTACATTGGCTGATATGGTCTTGTAACTTAAGGTATCCACTATCTTCTGTTTTAATGTATCTTCACAAAATGGGGTGCAAATGTAGTGGAAATTTATATTCCCACAAAACAGTAAACATCTATTTGTTAATTACGCCAAGTTCCTGACCCACAGCAATAAATGCTTCCAGCGCTCTGTCTAATTGCTCTTTGGTATGCGCAGCGGACAGTTGCGTACGGATACGGGCTTTATTTTTAGGCACTACGGGGTAGAAAAATCCTACGGCATAAACGCCACGTTCTAACAATTTTTCTGCAAACTGCTGTGCCAAAGGTGCATCGTACAACATTACAGGCACAATGGGTGAATCTCCGGGAACGATATCGAAGCCCGCAGCTACCAGCTTTTCTTTAAAGTACTTGGTGTTTTCCTCCAGCTTATCACGTAAGGCCGTGCTTTCTGTTAAAATATCAAACACTTTTACCGATGCCCCCACAATACTAGGTGCCAAGGAATTGGAGAACAAATAAGGACGGCTGCGCTGGCGCAACATCTCTATAATTTCTTTTTTACCCGTGGTATATCCGCCCATGGCGCCACCCAAAGCTTTGCCCAATGTTCCGGTAATGATATCCACACGCCCCATAACATTGCAGTATTCGGCTGTACCTCTTCCGGTTTTACCAATGAAACCAGCAGCATGGCACTCGTCTATCATTACCAAGGCATCGTACTTCTCTGCGAGGTCACAAATTTTATCCAGCTTGGCGATATCGCCATCCATAGAAAACACACCATCGGTTACAATAATGCGGAAACGCTGCGCCTGCGCTGCTTTAAGTTGCTCCTCCAGATCGGCCATATCCGAGTGCTTGTAGCGGTAGCGCGCTGCCTTGCACAAACGAATACCATCTATAATCGATGCATGGTTTAGCTCATCGGAAATAATAGCATCTTCTTTGGTAAACAACGGTTCAAAAACGCCTCCGTTGGCATCAAAAGCAGCCGCGTATAAAATGGTGTCTTCGGTTTCGTAAAACTTGGCGATTTTCTCCTCCAACTCCTTGTGTAAATCTTGTGTACCGCAAATAAAGCGTACCGAAGACATACCGAAGCCGTGGGTGTCTAAAGCATCGTGTGCCGCTTTAATTACATCGGGGTGCGAAGAAAGACCCAGGTAATTGTTGGCGCACATAATAATAACCTTTTCTCCGTTGTCTAGGGTTACTTCGGCATCTTGCGCACTGGCAATAACACGCTCATTTTTAAATAAGCCCGCTTCTTTGGTTTCTTTTAACTCGGCTTGTAAATGCTCTTTTAATCCTCCGTACATAGGGTTACAGTTTGTTGAATTTTAAATTATAGAAATGAAAGTCTGGATTGGGTAAATCGATGGTGAAGCCCACCGGGTAGTTGTTCTTATCCAGCTCAAAGATCACCTTGCCCTCGGGCAAAAATGGATCTTTAAATTTTATGCGAAAGGTATTGGGTTCTAGGTAAGAAAGTTCTGAGGTGAAATATTGTTCTGTGGGTTCTAGGGTAAGGATCGCTTTTTTGCCTTCTAAACGCACCGATGCTTTGCCATACATGGCATCCTCGTAACTTCCTACCAAACTGGCGTGAAGCCCACCGGGTAGTTGTTCTTATCCAGCTCAAAGATCACCTTGCCCTCGGGCAAAAATGGATCTTTAAATTTTATGCGAAAGGTATTGGGTTCTAGGTAAGAAAGTTCTGAGGTGAAATATTGTTCTGTGGGTTCTAGGGTAAGGATCGCTTTTTTGCCTTCTAAACGCACCGATGCTTTGCCATACATGGCATCCTCGTAACTTCCTACCAAACTGGCGAGTGGGATATTGGACTTATCGCCTGGGTTTAGCGGTTTCAGTGGTTCTTTTTCTTCACTACGATTCTGCTGGTAAGGAAGGTATTTGGCTACCCAATCGGTAGTATCGGTAATGTCAGTAAACTGAGTAAGCATGGCGTTGGTAACCGCAAAAGGCAGCACGGTTTGGTCGTTGGTAAGCACCACAACGGCCACGTTTTCCTCGGGCATAATGGCCAAATTGAGGATGAATCCAGGCAAACCACCACTGTGCTGCATCAAACGCTTCCCTTGAAACAAGCCCGTAAACCAACCCAAAGCCGCGCCACGATACAACGTACCATTTTCTATTTGTTGCAAGCTCACGGTTTGAGGCGTGTGCATGGAGAAAATTTTGTTGACGGTTTCAGGCTGCAGCAACTGGGTGCTGTCGGGCAACATACCTTGGTGAAGCCACATGCGCGCCCATTTTCCTAAATCCACAACATTGGAACGCACCCCAACGGCCCCAATACAAGCATCAAAATCTTGGTAGTCTACCACATCACCCTCTATGTGCGGATGTGCCTTATTCACCAAGCGCAAGAAACTGTTGAGCTGGGTTTTGGAGTCACGCATTCCCAATGGCTCCAAAATGCTGTCTTTTACAAAAGCCGCCCAGCTTTGGCCACTTACCTTTTCTATCAGCAAGCCTGCGTTTACAAAATTAAGGTTTGAGTAGCCGTACTCGGTTCTAAAACCGTGCTTGGGAGGAAGCTTAGCAAAACGTGCTGCTATTTCTTCCGCAGAATAATCTGTACCGTACCAAAGCAAATCGCCATCAAAGGTATTGTAGCCGTTGCGGTGGCACAGCAAATCTACCACCTGCATGTTCTCGGTTACCCAGGCATCGTGCATTTTAAAGTTAGGCAGGTGTTTTTTTACGGGATCGTCCCAGTTCACCAGGCCGTTATCTACCAAAATACCCATAGATGCTGCGGTAAACGCCTTGCTTAAAGAGGCCAGTTCAAAAACAGTTTGGTCATTAATCTGGGTTTGTAAATCGGCATTGGAAAACCCAAAACCTTTTTTGTAGACCCATTCGCCATCTTTAATCACCCCAACGGCCATACCCACCTGGTTGTAGGTTTCCATGGCGTTGGTTAGGTATTGATCTAGGCTATCATTTTGGGCTTTGGCTGGTGTAGCTACAATCCCGACAAATAGGAAGAGAAATAAAAATTTGCGCATAAGGGTTGGATGAGCTGCGAATTTAGAAAAGACCATGGTTTCGTGTTTTATAGAGCATCAAATTGCGGATAGGAGAATGCATCGCCCACCCACTTTTTAATTATTTCTCCGTTCTCGACTTTGTACATAACCGGTACGCTGGGTCCCGATAAATCCAATAAGGTATCCCGGTCGAGCACAATCAGCTCTTCGTTGGAAGTTTTCTTTTTAAAGCGTGCAATTTGCTCTTGGGGTCCCATTACAAATTGTACGGCTGGAAGCGTCTTGCGCGTACTCTCTAGTTTCCAGGCTTTGGCCAGTTTGTAACAGGTGCTACACCCAGAGCTATACATTAGAATGTACCCGTTTGCTGGGATTTGGGCCTGGTAATCACCAAATGCACTCAGTTCAATCAAATCCAGTAGTTGTGCAGGTACCGCAAGCAAATCGGGCTGATAGATTTTGTGTTTTAAGAAAACGCCACCTAAGACCGCAACAATCAATACCACCGAAGCCCAGTAGTAAGGAACCGGCTGCACCTTAAACCGAAAAGCCAGCGCTGCGCTCAACAGCCAAGATGAAATCCAAAGCGGGGAGCCCCAGAGCACCGCTATCAGGTTATCGGTAAAAACTTGCGCGCCTGCTAAAGCATCCAGATACAATCCTGCCGTATACAGCAATATAAAAACCGCAGCGATGCGGTAACGCCCCCAAACCATGGGAATGCTACATAGAATAGGTAGTGCTATGAGCATGCGCCCCAAAAACAAATTGGTACGCCAACCCCAGGGAATTTGCGCTTCCAACCTACCGGTAAGCTCAAAAGTGTAAACAGAGTGCAAGAAGAAAAGCAAGAGCGCTATGGCTAAGGGCAATAGGCTTAAAACTCGCGACCGAAGATGTTCTGGAATCATGGACAAAAAAAATCCCGAATTTACAGATTCGGGATTTTGTTTTCGTTACTCTTATATTTTAAACGCAGCCTTGTGCAAGCATGGCATCCGCCACTTTTACAAAACCTGCTACGTTAGCGCCTTTTACGTAATCTACCTTACCATTGGCAGTACCGTATTTTACACACGCTTCGTGAATGTCTTTCATAATGGTTTGTAGTTTCTCGTCTACTTCCTCACGAGTCCAAGACAAACGCAATGAGTTTTGGCTCATTTCTAAGGCAGAAGTAGCCACACCACCTGCGTTGGATGCTTTACCCGGAGCGTACAACACACCCGCGTGTTGAAAAACCTCTACCGCCTCTGGCGTACAAGGCATGTTTGCACCTTCTGCCACGGCCAACAGCTTGTTGTTTACCAACATTTCTGCTTCTTCCTTATTCAGCTCGTTTTGCGTAGCACAAGGAAGGGCTACATCTACATTTACTGCCCAAGGACGACCCTCGTGAAATTCTACACCAAATTCATCGGCATACTCGCGAATACGTCCACGTTTTACGTTTTTCAGCTCCATTACAAAGGCAAGCTTCTCGGCATCAATACCGTTAGGATCGTAGATATAACCTTGGCTATCGCTAAAGGTAACCACTTTGGCACCCAGTTCTGTAGCTTTTTCGCAAGCAAACTGCGCCACGTTACCCGAACCAGATATGGCTACGGTTTTGCCTTTAAAATCGTGTCCCGCTTTCTCTAACATGTTTTGTGCAAAGTACACACATCCATATCCAGTAGCTTCTGGACGGATTAAAGAACCACCGTACTCCAATCCTTTACCGGTAAGTACTCCGGTAAACTCGTTTCTTAAACGCTTATACTGGCCGTACATGTATCCAATTTCGCGTGCGCCTACTCCGATATCACCGGCAGGCACATCGGTATTGGCTCCAATGTGGCGTTGCAATTCGGTCATAAAGCTTTGGCAAAAGCGCATTACCTCGTTGTCGCTCTTTCCTTTGGGGTCAAAATCAGATCCACCCTTACCCCCACCAATAGGCAAGGTGGTTAAGGAGTTTTTAAACACCTGCTCAAAAGCCAAAAACTTCAGGATAGAAAGGTTTACTGAAGGGTGGAAGCGCAAACCGCCTTTGTAAGGTCCAATGGCGCTGTTCATTTGGATACGGTAACCGCGGTTAATTTGTATTTCACCACGATCGTCTATCCACGGCACACGAAACATGAAAACACGCTCGGGCTCTGCAATGCGCTCCAGCACTTTGGCCTTTTTATACTTGGGGTTTTCTTCTATAAATGGAATAACCGTTTCTGCAACTTCTTGCACGGCTTGTAAAAACTCCGGTTCGTTGGGGTTTTTTGCAGCAACCGCTGCCATAAATTCTTGGATGGATGCGTCTAAAGCTACCATAGTTTTAAAGGATATAATTAGCGCAAAAGTAATTTTTTTATGGCTCCTTACATCACTAAGAAAATGACTGCTGGTCAGGCTTTACAAACTCTTTTTCCTGGCAGCAAAGTTACCCACCCTTCCAACTCCATTTCGGTAACCAAGGCATTGATTTCACTTTGCTTTTTTCCCGTAAGTGCGCAGAGTTCATCTATGGTTTTTGGAATTTCCAAGTGATGCCAAACACTTTCGAAGCGATCATCTACCAAAAGTTTGCGTTGTGGCTGTGTTGCTGCCTGCATGGGGTTCCATGCCATTTCATTAAAAATATCCTCGGGCGAGGTACATACCAACGCCAAATTGTGTTTCACCAACTCCAACCCTCCAGCGCTGTAGGTATCGGTTATTCTACCAGGCACAGTAAAAACGTCTTTGTTGTACTGTTGCGCAAAGGAGGCCGTAACCATGCTGCCTCCTTTTACGGCCGTTTCCACCACCAATACGGCATCGCACATGCCTACCACAATGCGGTTTCGCGTAGGGAAGTTTTGCCGCTCGGGTCCTGTACCAAAGGGAAATTCGGTGCATACAAATCCTTCCTTTTCCAACATAGCGCTTGCCAATTTTTTGTTGTTGGGTGGATATAAGGTTTGCAGACCATGACCAAGAACGGCCCCGGTAATCCCTCCATGCGCCATGGTTTGCTGGTGCGCAGCGGTGTCTACACCATAGGCCAGGCCCGATATTACCCGAACACCAGCCTGCACCAAAGCCTCGCAAAACCGGTGCGTACATTGTTTACCGTACTCCGTTATGTTGCGTGTGCCCACCACAGCAATGGTACGCTCGGCATTGGCAGCAGCAATATTGCCACGATAAAACAACACCAAGGGTGCATCAGGTATAAACTTTAAGCGCTGCGGATAATCGTCTTCCAGGATAGTTATGGCCTCAGCGCCATATTTTGCACAATCTTCCAGTTGCTGCTGGGCCCAATCCCAGTGGTCTTCCCATTGCCACCCTTTTGCCGCGTTCACGGAAACCCCATCGATATTCGATATGGCTGCAGCGGTAAGATGTTGCAGTGCAGCAGGTTTGTTATCGCAAGCAGCCAATATTTTACGGGCCGAAATAAGACCCACACCGGGTTGCTTTTGCAAGCAAAGTAGGGATGCTATTTCCTCTGTGGATACTTTCATGCATTTTTGCCTCATGAAAACTTTGGCCGTTATCCCCGCGCGCTACGCATCCACCCGATTTCCAGGCAAACCCTTAGCGCTTATCCAAGGAAAACCCATGATACAGCGGGTTTACGAACAGGTTACTAAATGTAAGAAAGTAACGCAGGCCATTGTAGCTACCGACCACAAAAAAATTTACGATGCCGTTACCTCTTTTGGTGGTACGGCAGTAATGACGGATGAAAACCACAGCTCGGGCACGGCTCGATGCATGGAGGTGTGGGAAGAATATCATGCCGAATACACCCACCTTATCAACATACAAGGCGATGAGCCATTTATACACCCAGAAAGCATAGAAACCCTGATTGCGCTGTTAGAAGATCCCGAGGCTACCATTGCCACGCTGGCGCGAGAAAACAGTAATCCACAAGATTTCAACAATGCCAACATTGTTAAAGTAGTTCGGAATTTTAAGGAGTACGCTTTGTATTTTTCAAGGGCGGCCATACCATTTGCCAGAAATGGCGAACCCCCATCCACATTTTTACAACACATAGGAATTTACGGCTTTAGCAAAGCAGGCCTGGCATTGATGGGTAAGGCTAAAGCGAGCACATTGGAAAAAACGGAACAATTGGAGCAATTGGGTTGGATGGAAAATGGCCTGAACATTAAGGTCGGATTAACGCCGCACCATGCGCGTGGTGTAGATACTCCCGAAGATATTCACCTGTTGTAAGTCATACATTTTAAACAGGGGTGCAAAACTTAGCTCAGCACCAAAACAGCGCTTTTTACTACCTTAGCAGTAATGATACGCTACCGCTACGAAAACCAAGTTGCTAGTCTCCTATTACGCAAGGAGTGTGTTGTAATTCCCAAAGTGGGAGGATTTTTGGTATACGCCATGCCAGCCTCCATAGACCCGGAGAACCAGCAAATTCTTCCTCCAGGGAAAAAATTGGTTTTTCATGCAGGACTTAATGACCTGAACCATGTATTAGCGCAAACCGTTGCCGACTATTATGGCATTCCTTTGGATAGCGCTAAAACCCTCGTAGACCAGGAAAGCGAAAAACTAGCGGAAGCACTCGAAGCTGGACGACCTGTTTTCATTAAAGGAATAGGTATGCTAAAAGACGAGGGCAAGGGTATCGATTTTGAGCCTTGCCCTGCGCCCGAATCTATCGTGGCTACAGAAATGGGTTTGCAGGCAACAGCGCTTCCTCCGGCAATTGAAGAAAAAGCACTGGAACAAGAGGAAACACCAGTTATTAAAATAACACCTGCACAGCCCACCGCTAAAAGCAAAAACTGGCTAAAAATTGCCGCCTCCCTGGCATTGCCAATTGCATTGGGTGCCGGTTTTCTTTTTAAACAGCCCAACGGTTCTTTTTTATCGGATCTGAGCATTTGGGGCAGCTACGGCAATCACACTTACGAAGTTCGCAAGGAGCTCCCCAGCAAGGTGGACACCCAAGGCGAAACGGTCTTTGTAGCAGAAGAAGAAATTAGTGGCGAGGGCATTGTAGCGGTTTCGCTAAGCACCCAACCCATTCCTGTAAAAATACAGCCCGAAGCAGCGCCTACGCATAAGTTCGAAATCATCGGTGGTTGTTTCAAAGATCTTTCCAATGCCGATACCATGGTAGCGCGTTTCAAGAAAAGAGGCTACCCAGCCTTTATTTCGGCTTACCGCAACAATCTGTATTACGTAAGCATTGGAAAGTACGAAGACCGCAGTGCAGTCAAAACCGCATTGCGTGCAGCTCGTAAAGACCTAGGCCTAGACCTTTGGTATATTGGGGTTTAGCCTTCCTCCGCTTCCTTTTTCTTTCTCCGTTTTTTGTAGAGCATAATGCTAATGGTAAGCAGCACCGCTATACCTAATATGCCTACCACACCCCAAATCCAATTGAGCAGGTTTTTGTAAACCACCACAAAAACAATGGCTATCAAAAGAATGGTGGCTATTTCGTTAATCAAACGGAAGCGCATGGAATTCCCCGGAAACTCATCGCGCTGAAATTTGCGATAAAAGCGACCTAGATTTAAGTGGTAGAGAAACAAAGCAAAAACAAAGGCCAACTTTAAATGCATCCAAGGCATCTTTAAATAGGCGGGACTCGATACCAGCATAGCAATCCCAAAACCCAAAGTAAGGATACAGGAAGGCCAAGTAATAATATACCACAACCGGTTCTCCATTATTTTAAACTGCTTAATAAGGATATCGCGCGCTGGATTGTCTTTTTTAGACGCCTCCGAATGGTACACAAACAGCCGTGGCATATAGAACAAACCGGCAAACCAGGCTACCATAAAAACCAAATGCAACGCTTTAAATGCAGTGAAATCCATATAAAAAGGGGTATTTTTGCTGGAAAATTACGCTTTTGAAGAAGAAAGTTTTAGCCAAAGACACATTAGTTACCACCTCCAAGATTGTTTTACCCAACGACACCAACACCTTGGGTAACCTTTTTGGTGGCGAGTTGTTGGCCTGGATGGACAATTGTGCCGCCATTGCTGCAGGTAGATTTTGTGGTCGTGTAGTAGTAACCGCTTCGGTAGGTAACGTAACCTTTAACCACCCCATAAAGTTAGCCGATGTGGTAACTTTAGAAGCTAAGGTATCCCGCGCCTTTAGCTCCTCCATGGAAATTTTTATTGATGTTTTTACCGATGTTGCCGGCAAGGAAGACCGAAAACTCTGTGCAACAGGTATTTATAATTTCGTAGCCGTAGACCAGTACGGTTCTACCATAGAAGTTCCCAAATTAATACCGGAAACCGAGCGCGAAAAAGAGCGTTACGAAGCCGCTCTCCGTAGGAAACAGCTGAGCCTCATCCTGGGTGGTAAAATGAAACCCGATGAAGCTACCGAGCTCAAAGCCTTGTTTTTTCCTGAGGAAATGAAAAAAAAGTAACCTAGCTTTCATTGACAAAACGGGCTATGGAACCGCTTTGCTGATCTAACATACATTTAAAGTGTCCTTTGGGGCACTTTTTTTTGCCAATTTTAGAGCAAGGTCTACACGACAAATTTTTAACCTCAAAGTTTTTATGATTGGGATTTTCAAAAGGAAACATGCCCAATTGCGGAACTGTGTTGCCCCAAAGCACGGCGGTGCGCTTTTTAAAGGCTGCAGCCACATGCATCAGGCCCGTGTCTGAGGTAATAACCGCCTCAGCAGTTTTAATGGCTAACGCGCTTTGAAAAAAACTTATTTCTCCGGCCCAATTAAAAACAGGAACGGCACATTTTTTAACCAACTGTTGCGCCTTCTCTCGCTCATCTTTTCCCCCCAAGAACACAACCGGATGCTTTAATTTGGGGATAATCTCCAAGAGCTTTTCTTCGGGTATTTGTTTGGTAGCATGAGCAGCACCCAGCACTACCGCCACAAATTTCTGTGGTGCCATTACAGGCAATTGGGTGTCGGCTGGAAAAAAGAAATCCAGGCCGCCCCCATCGTAGGATATCCCAACCTTTTTCAACTCCTTGAAATAGCGATCAACCAGGTGTTTTTTCGGTAAAAGGTCTACCTTGAAGTTTACCAGCAACCACTTCTGCCAGTTAACCTTATTAAAGGAAATGGTTTTAGCCACAATCCGATTTTTTACCGTGGCCGAGCGCAAATTCTTATGCAAATCCACCACCCAATCAAAGGAGGCCGCTTTGATGGAGTCCCAATCTTTCTGTACATCTTCCCAGTGCCAAACCTTTGTAATATGTGGATTGGCCTGAACCAAAAAACCAAAGCTTTCTTTGGTTAGAAAATGAATTTCGGCTTCGGGAAAATTTTGTTTTAAACAGCGTACCACAGGAGTGGTGAGTACAATATCTCCGATAGAGCTAAACCGGATTACCAGAATTTTATGTGGTGTCTTTACTCTTGGCATTGCAGCGCAATATATACCTTTGATCCATGACCTTTATAGATAGCCACTGCCATTTATATGCCGATGCTTTTGATGAAGACAGGGAAGCGGTACTCACCCAAGCCCAAGAACTTGGAGTTCAGCACATTATCCTGCCTAACATAGATTTAGAATCTGTTGATGGTATGCATGCGCTTGCCAAAAATTTTCCGCAGCAATGCTGGGCCATGATGGGTTTGCATCCCTGTTCGGTAACTGCAGCGGTAACCGAACAACTCGCGGAGATAAAACACCAATGGAAAGAAAACGCCAACTTGTATGTAGGCGTAGGCGAAATTGGTATAGACCTATACTGGGATAAAAGCTTATTGGAGCAACAGAAAATAGCGTTTATGACCCAATGCCAATGGGCAGCCGAGTGGAACATGCCCGTTGCGATACACGTGCGCGATTCTTTTGATGAAGTATTTGCTTGTTTGGATGCGCTGGCCCTACCGAACCTCACAGGAATATTTCATTGCTTTACTGGCAACGCACAACAAGCCCAAAAAGCGCTGAGTTACCCAGGCTTTTTCTTGGGTATTGGCGGTGTAGTAACCTTTAAAAACACCCACCTGCGCGATACACTAAAAGCGCATGTGCCCTTGGATCGCCTGGTGGTGGAGACCGATAGCCCCTATCTAGCACCCCACCCAAACCGCGGTAAGCGCAACTCACCCGCATACATCCCTTTGGTGGGCGAAACACTGGCTCAGGTTTATGATACCGCTTTGCAAGAAGTAGCTCGGCAAACCACGGCCAATTGTAAAACTCTTTTTCCCCAACTAACCGTATGAGCGCAAACATAGCCCTACTTTACACTGGAGGTACTATTGGAATGGCCGAGGATCCTACCAGTAAAATGTTGGTCCCCCTAGATTTTGAGCACCTAAATACCCAAATACCAGAGCTCGATAAATTAAATGTTTCCATTACGGTTTTCCAGATGTGGGAACCCTTAGACTCTTCGGATGTACAACCCAAACATTGGTTAGAATTGGCGCAGAAAATAGCCGCTGAGTACGACAACTACGATGGATTTGTAATACTCCACGGTACCGATACCATGGCCTATACGGCTTCAGCGCTCAGTTTTCTTTTTCAAAATCTTTCGAAACCCATTGTACTCACCGGATCGCAGTTGCCCATTGGAGTGTTGCGTACGGATGGTAAAGAGAACTTAATCTCGGCTATAGAGATTGCGGCAGCTACTAAGGAAGGATCCCCGATGGTTCCCGAAGTCTGTATCTATTTTGAATACAAACTGCTGCGTGGCAACCGCAGCAAGAAAGTAAGCACCGAGCATTTCGATGCCTTTAAATCGCCCAATTATCCTGCTCTGGCCGAGGCCGGGGTGCACATACAATACAAGGAGCAATACATTAGCAGAGATCACTTTGGAACCTTCGGCAGCCGCAACCAGCTTTCCGAACGCGTTATGGGCTTAAAACTGTTTCCAGGGTTCGATGCCAATATTATCCGCACTTTAAACGACTCCAACCAATACGATGCCCTTATTTTGCAGGGTTTTGGGGCGGGCAATGTAGGAACCAGCCATGCGCTGCACAAGGAATTAGAGCGGTGGACGCAATCAGGAAAAATACTGGCCATCGGTAGCCAATGTGTGTACGGATCCATTTATCTCAACGCATATGCAAGCAGCGCTAACCTAGCAGACATGGGCGCTGTAGACACTCATGACCAAACCTTTGAGAGCAGCATTTGCAAGATGATGGTGAGTTTGGGCAACAGTGCTACCCTATCGGAAGCCCGGAATAAATTTGCTGGAAATTGGGCTGGAGAACACTCGGCTTCCACAGCTTAAATCCCTTGAATTTGCTAGCAAAAAGATGAAAATGACCGCTTGTATAGCCTTTGAATATTTTTGTATTTTGCACCGCTCAAAGAACGTTCTTTTAACTCGAAATCAACTGGAGAGGTGGCCGAGTGGTCGAAGGCGCACGCCTGGAAAGTGTGTATACCTCTAAAGGGTATCGAGGGTTCGAATCCCTCTCTCTCCGCCATTTAAATAAAAACAAAAAAGCAAACAAGTAAACCCAACTAACTGGTTATGAAAAAGTTACTTTCAGTTCTGGCTCTCAGCGCCATGACCTTATTCGGAACTTCGGTAGTCTATGCACAAGAAGGCAATACCGAGATGGCTGACGAAGCTGCAATGAACGACACACAAGACTCTACCATGGAGGAAGCCGCCATGGAAGAAGAACCTGTAGCGGAAGAGCCTGCTGTAGAGGTAGCCGAAGAAGTGGCCGAGCCACAAGAAAAAACTACGGGTATCCACCAAGTACTTAAAGAGAAGTTTATTGAAGGTGGTCCTGGTTTTATGGCTATTGTATTGGTGTGTTTAATTTTAGGTCTTGCGATCTGTATTGAGCGTATCATTTACTTAAACATGTCTACCACCAACACCGAAAAGCTTCTTAACGATATCGAGAGCGCTTTGAACAGCGGTGGAGTTGAGGCTGCTAAAGAAGTGTGCAGAAGCACCAAAGGGCCCATCGCAAGCATTTTCTACCAAGGACTTTCTCGCTCTGATGAAGGAGTTGAAATGGTAGAAAAGTCTGTGATCGCATACGGTGGTGTTCAAATGGGTCTTTTAGAGAAGGGTGTTTCTTGGATCCAATTGTTTATTGCACTTGCACCAATGCTTGGTTTCATGGGTACAGTAATTGGTATGATTGGGGCCTTTGATGCGATTGCTGCTGAGAACAACATCTCTCCTGCGATTGTGGCCGATGGTATTAAGGTGGCACTTTTGACCACAGTATTCGGTCTTATCGTGGCCATTATCCTTCAAATTTTCTACAACTACATTGTAGCCAAAGTAGATAGCATTGTAAACAACATGGAAGATGCTTCTATTTCTTTAGTAGACATCTTGGTGAAGCACGAGCTAACCGCTAAAAAATAAGCAACATGCAAGAGAACAACACATTAAACCTCGTACTAAACATCACTAAAATCGGGATCATTGCCATTGGCATTGTTCTGGTTTTGATGATCTTGTTTGGTAACGATGGAATGGTTGGATCTGCACTTACCTTAACCTACATTGCACTAGCTACAGCAGGTGTAGCCGCACTGGGTTTTGGTATTTACTTGTTCATTTCCAACATAAAGAACAACAAGAAAGGATTAATTTCATTGGTAGTTTTTGCAGCTATTATTTTGATAGCCTACGCGACTGCCTCATCAGAAATTCCCGCCATTAAGCAATCTGTAACGGAAGGTACCGTTAAGATGGTAGGCGGAGGATTGGGTGCGTTTTACGTGCTTTTGATAGGTGCTGTAGGATCAATAGTGTTCGCAGAAGTATCCAAAATAATTAAATAAGACCTATGTCAAGAAGATCAAGAGAAAACCCAGAAATTAATGCCGGCTCCATGGCCGACATCGCGTTTCTACTGTTGATTTTCTTTTTGGTAACCACCACCATGGACCAGGATACAGGTATTTTGCGCCTGCTTCCGCCACCGTTGGATGAACTTCCTGAAGATCCACCGATTGTAAAGGAAAAAAACGTTTATGAGGTGCTTGTAAACGCCAACGACCAACTTCTTGTTGAAGGAGATTTCATGGATATTTCGGAGCTTAAAGATGGGGCTATAGAGTTCTTGACTAACCCCACCAACAGTCCCGATTTACCTGAAAAGGTATTGATTACCAAATCGAAATGTGAGCAGCAAATAGCCCAACTTAAGTCTTTCATAGCCCAGCAGCCCGACCGGGATGATTTGGAGAAAGATCTAGAGAAATGGGAAAAGAAGCTCAACACGGTACAGCTTATTGGAGAATATCGGGAGTTGCCCGGTTCTGCTATTATTTCTTTGCAGAACGACAACGGTACGACCTACGATATGTACATCCAAGTGCAAAACGAACTGCAAAGTGCGGTGAACCAATTGAGAGACGAATTGTCGATCGAAAATTTTGGGAAACCGTACAGCGAGTTAGATGCTAACAAAGGTGAAGAGGAAAAGGCTAAAATTTTAGCCATACGCCAGGTTTTTCCACAGCGTATTTCCGAAGCTGAGCCTAAAGACACCGGAAACTAAGAACTGCTATGTCTAAGTTTAGAAAGAAAGGATCAAAAGGCCAACCGGCTATATCTACCGCTTCGCTACCCGATATCGTATTTATGTTACTGTTCTTTTTTATGGTAACAACCGTAATGCGTGAGGTAGAGCTTAAGGTGAAGGTGGACAAGCCACAGGCCTCCGAAATCGACCGTTTGGAGAATAAGGCTTTGGTAGACTATATCTACATTGGCCCACCCAACGACAAACGCTACGGTACCGAACCTAGAATTCAGTTAAACGATGTTTTTGCTGACGTAAGTGATGTTGGACTTTTTATAGAAGACAACAGAGCACAACGCGATGAGCAAGAGGTTCCTTTAATTACCACCTCCATGAAAGTGGATAAGGAAACCCGAATGAAAATCGTTACCGATGTAAAGCAAGCATTGCGTGATGTACAGGCGCTAAAGCTCAACTACTCTACACACGAGCGCGCTCGTACCAAGTAGTCTTAACCCCCATTAGAATGACCAAAACCCCGACTTCAAAAGTCGGGGTTTTTTTATGGCTAAGAATTCAGGATTACAAATATTAGATTATCCTTTTCCTAACATTAAAGTTTCATTGTAGTCTCATAAGTTAGAAACCTTAACTTTGCTTACTCCATTCTATATACCATGTGTTTTAAGAAGTTTATTTGTATAGTACTCTGTAGTATTGCTTTGCTATACGAAGGGTATGCTCAAAACTTATCAGGAACAGATTTTTGGTTTACGCTACCCGACAATGCCAGCCTTTTCCGAGCAGATGAAGGACTAGAAGAACTCAATGAAGGCGAAAACGTCATCTACGTAGTCTCCCAATATTGTATCGATTCCGCATATGCCATCGTGGGTGCCTACAACGATACGATATACTTTTCGGTTGAACCAGGCAACTTTACGGCCGTACGCATCCCCTTTTTTAAAGACGATGCGGTCTCATTTCCCGTAGTAGATTCCGCTGTTCCTCCTTTCAATAGCGAACAAGATATAATACCTTTTTACGGTGATATTAATAAAGCGGTAAATAAGGCGGTACACATCGTTTCGCCCGAACCTATCAGTGTCTTTTTCCTATCCTATGCAGCAGCCACTGCAGATGCTGAGACCATCATTCCAACTACCCTTTTAGGTACTGAATACGTTATTAATACCAGAGCTAACTCAGCAGGTTTTGGCACCCCATGTGAAGAATATCCCAGCCCACTCATCACCCAAGGATATGTAATTGCTACAGAAGATAATACGGCCATAACGGTGAATACTTGGGAAACGGATGGCACCCCGATTACCTACCAAAGTACACTGAACAAAGGTCAAGTATATTCTTGGCGTGGTAGGCGCGATTGCATCGATGATTATGACCTTTCACTAGGGTGCGGCTCCATTTCTGGTAGTACAGTAGACGCCAGTAAACCCGTATCTGTAATGTCTGGAAGTACGTGTGCTTTCATGGGTGCCGCGTTTGCATGCGATATACTGTTGGCGCAGCACCTTCCCGTTTCGCGTCTATCTAGTGAATATGTTACCGTTCAGGTCCAAGAACGTAACGAGCTAGATGTGTTTACCGACTGTAACCAGTTTAATACCAGTTCGGGAGACTTCGTAGAGGTAACTGGCAGGATCGGTGAAACCGTAACCTTTATTTCCAAGCTAGGCACAGAAACACAAACCATCCCAGCGCCTTCTGGAGTTACTAATAATTATGGTTGGGGATCCATTATCAAAGAACTGCCCGAGGACGCCACCAACAGCGGCTTTGCTGATTTACAAATTACAGGCGAAAGTGGGTTGCTCGTAAATCAATACAGCAAAGGCACCAGTGTGGATGGAATATCGTCTTCAGATCCCGAGCATCTTACAGTTTTTCCTACCAGTTTTTGGGAGGATTCTTACTTTTTTTACCCCGTACGAACTCCGACATCAGAGGCATTGGAGGTTGTATTGGTAATTGAGGATGTTGGTAGCCCATCTCCAATTAGTACCATTGAAGTAAATGGCACAAATACGGGTGTTACAGGCTGGAATGAAGTTCCAAACACCAATTACAAGTACAAGCGTTTAACCTATACCAAATTCGAAGCATCTCGGGTAGAATCTACAGCAGGTTACCCATTTGGCTTGTATTTCTTTGCGCGGGGAAATGCTGAATCTGCCCTTTTCTCAGGTGGTTACGGTCCCATCCAGGATTTAAACCTGTGCGACCAGTGTGGTGAGATCGACATCACCATTAACGGCAGCACGTGTTTTGGTGAGGAGATTGATTTTGAACCCCGGATATACTCCTTCACACGCCCCAGTGTGCTGAATTACACCTGGAATTTTGGCGATGGTACGGTAAGCAACGAGGAGTTTCCTACGCACACCTACGCTGCAGAGGGCCAGTACACCGTAACCTTACAAGTTAGCGGTACGGGTGGATGCATCCTTCAGGCAGAAAAAACCGTGTACGTGAATTCGGTAGCGGTCAATGCCGAAGCAGTCCCCGATACAATATGCCGCGGAGATATTGCCGAAGTACGTCCCAACTTCGAGTTAGTTCCGGGTGGTGACCAGGTGGTGCAGTACCGCAACAATGAGGAAGACCCTATTCTGATTCCCGACAATGGGGTGCGCGACTTTTGGGATGGCACCCCGTTTGGTGCTAGCGATTTTGCTACCAGCATCATTACCGTAGATGGTTTTTACGAAACTGCCGGAACCATAGATTCGGTATGTATCAACCTGGACCACGAGCTGGTATCCGACATTAATATCTTTCTGGAAACTCCAGGAGGTGTTATTTACGAGGTACTCACCAACCCCATAAGCAATGGGCGTACCAACTTGCGCAAGACCTGCTTTTCGGCCAATGCTTTAGAAAATATTGCCAATGCTTTTCCTCCATACACCGGGACATTCCAAATGGAGGGCGGAAACTATCCACCCCCGCAAACGAGTCCGGCTATCAATGGCGACTACCGTCTGTTGGTAGGGGATGAGAGCTTGAATTTTACAGGA
>CAZVJF010000005.1:0-277701 GCA_964627445.1 uncultured Flavobacteriales bacterium
TAACTCCATTGGATGCTTTATAGTAACTTCGGTAAACATACGAGCCAAACCGTTGTGCACCATTTAAAAAGTAAAATGAAAAGACTCTACATAATCGGAAATGGCTTTGATGTTCATCACCAAATCAAATCAAAATATTCTGACTTCAAGAATTATGTGGAAGAACAGGACAACGATTTGTATGAACTGTTGGAGAAGTATTTTAATACTGATGAATTGTGGTCTGACTTTGAAGAAACATTAGCATACATAGATACTGACACCATAACTGACGATGCTTCAAACTTCTTAGTGTCTTATGGTGCAGACGATTGGAGTGACGCTTATCACCATGATTATCAATATGAAATAGAGCAAGCACTTGACTTAGTGACTGTTAAATTAAGGACACATTTTACAAATTGGATTTTACAGCTCGAGATACCTAATTCACATCAGGCAAACATTGATGTTAACGCAATCTTCCTGAATTTCAATTATACGAATACCCTTGAGCAGGTATACGAGATTCCACAGGATAGAATAATTTACATTCATAATAAAGCAGTCGACACAGATTCAATTCTAATTCTTGGACATAGCAGGGAATTTGAAGAGAACGATTCTTTTTCTAAAGAAGATGATGAAGATACAGACCCTAGAGTAGCACAAGGAAATGATTTACTTGACGACTATTTCAAACAGACATACAAAGACACGGATACTATTATTCAAGAAAATAGCTCGTTCTTCAACAATTTAGGAGAAATAGAAGAAGTTTATATTCTTGGTCATTCAATATCCCCAGTTGACATAAAATATTTTCAAATAATAAAAGGCAAAGTAGCTGAGAATGCACAATGGACCATGAGTTACTATAGCGAGAATGAGAAGAATAAAAAAGAAATAATTGCATCAGGACTAGGCATCAAATCATCTAACTTTATTTTGAAAACAATAAGCGAATTATAAAAGCTATCAACCAAATGAAATACACTCCTACTTCAAATATTGCGAATAAGGTAAGAAACACCCGACTACCAAGGACAAAACCACTTATGCCTTTGTTTGAAGTTATTAGTAACTCTATTCACTCAATTGAAGATGCTAAAAAGTCGGAACTCATAAAGAATGGCGAAGGGCAGATTGTGATAGACTGTATAAGAAATGGTTCTCAAGAAACATTAGCCGAATTAAAAGATGTTGACATATATCCTATACACTCATTCAGGGTTACTGATAACGGAATCGGCCTCAATGATGAGAACTTAAAAGCTTTTATTGAAGCTGATACTGACCATAAAATTGAAATTGGTGGTAAAGGTGTTGGAAGATTTGTGTGCTTAAAAGCTTTCAAAGAATTGAACATTACGAGCTATTTTACACGGAAATCAGAAATAAAATCGATTCAGTTTGACTTTAAATCAACAAAAATTGGTTTTCATGACTTTAAAACGCCCAATGTAAATGGCCATAAACCAGGCACAAGAATTCTCCTAAACACTCTAAGAGAAGAATATCAGAAAAATCTGCCGAAGGACTTAGCTTCAGTTGCTAGGGAAATTGTAGCTCATTTTCAATTATTCTTCATTACAAACTCAATGCCTACAATTATTCTGAGAAATCAAAACAATACTGAAATCAACTTGAGCAATTTGTTTAAAATAGAGTTTCAAGCAGGTGTAAAATCAAAAGAATTTGAAATTGGATATACCACCTTCGAGTTATACTTAACAAAGTCGTTTGAATTTCAAAGCCATAAAATTCACTTCTGTGCCCACAATAGAAGTGTTATTACAGAAGGTCTATACTCCAAGATTGTGGATTTAGGAAAGAAACCAATCGAAGATGGAGAATACAAGTTCTTTTATCAAGCACATGTAGTAAGTGATATACTAGATGAAAATGTAGATACAGAGCGAATTGGTTTCAACTTTCCAGATGGAGATAATGAAGATGATGAAGAAGAAAATTCAATAGATATTAATCTTGCCAAAGTAAGAAGAGCAGCCATTAACTGTATTGAAGATATCCTCTCAGAGTATTTAAGTGTTATGAGAGAGCAAAAAGTTGAATCTTACAGACCAACTATAAATGAAGAATTTCCACAATACAGGAGTACTCTTCATTACAAATCAGAAGAAGTTAAAAAACTCCCTCCAAATTTATCCAGGGAGAATCTAGATATTGAACTTTATAAGATAGAGTCAAAGTGGAGACTAGAAGTAAAACAAGATAAAATCAAACTTCTTTCTGATGATAAAGACGTTACTACTCATGAAGAATACCGTAAAAAGTACGAATCATTTCTAAACGAGTATAATGAAATTGGCAAATCAGACTTAGCGAGATATGTTGTACATAGAAAAACAATTATTGAGCTTCTAGAGAGACTTATAGAAACAGACTCAGAAGGAAAATTCGAAAATGAAGATTTAATCCATAGTGTCTTTTTCCCTATTCGCTCAAACTCTGATTCAGTTCCTCACGACAAGCAAAATTTATGGCTCATTGATGAGCGTTTAACATATCACTCCTTTCTAGCTTCAGACAAAACATTTAAAAGTGTTCCAGAAGTTAGCTCTGATGATACAGACCGAACAGATTTATTAATTTATAATGATGCATTTGCGTTTTCTGAGTCAAAGTCTGCCCCTCATAATTCATTCACTATAGTTGAGTTTAAAAAACCTGCAAGAGACGATTACAAAGACTACAATGACTCCAAGAACCCAATTGAACAAACTGAAAAATACATTGAGAGCCTACTGAACGGAAAAGTAAAAGGAAGAAATGGACGGACAGTAGAAGTTGATAGAAAAACACCTTTTTACGTTTATATAATATGTGACGTCACACCTACTTTACAAAGTATATTAGAAAGACGTGAGTTTGACCCCACACCTGATGGCAAAGGATGGTTTAAAGTGAAGAGTAAATATTATTCAGCATACTTTGAAGTTCTACCATTTGAAAAGGTGCTAGATGACGCAAGAAAAAGAAACAGAATTTTATTTGACAAACTGAATATTGAATAAAATACGTGTGCCAACAATGATCTGAGCTAAAATCCAAGCTTTGAACTCATTTTTAACATTTCATAGATAGTACTTTTCTAGGCACGTAATTCGGGTCGTACATCATGCCGCTTTGGGCTATGGCAAAAGCCTGTTTCAGGAGCTTGTTGCAGACCGCAATTAAGGCTAGTTTTTTGCTAGCTTAAGATTTCCAGTCGTAGGATTGCAAATCCTGCGAAGCGTATAACCCCACTGGATACTGGGAAGTAACTTCGGGTATCCTACAATCCCAGATCGTGGTCTAAAACGCCCCTTGACCTTCCGAAGCAAATGTATTAACTTTGTAATTACTCAATCGAAATAAACATGGAGGCACCAATTATTAAAATAGGAAACTCAAAGGGCCTGCGTTTAAGCAAAACCATTCTTGAGAAATATAATATAAAGGACAAAGTCGAGATTATTCTTGAAAAAGGACGCATCGTTCTAAAACCCATCTCCACCCCTCGTAAAAACTGGGAGAAGAAATTTAAGCATATGGCGGAAAACGGAGACGATGGGCTTTTAATTAACGATGCCTTTGATGACGATACGCTGGAAGAATGGAAGTAAAGCAATACGCCATTGTCTCGGTTAATCTTGATCCAACCCTGGGTAGTGAAATCAAAAAAACGCGCCCTTGTGTTATCATTTCTCCCAACGAAATGAATAAATACCTCAAAACTGTGGTTATAGCTCCCATGACTACTAATCTTAAGGATTATCCAACTCGAGTTCAAGTAAACCATAACGGAAAGGAAGGAAGGATTGCTATAGATCAAATAAGAACAATAGACAGATCCAGAGTTCTTAAAACACTCGGAACCCTGAGTGCTGGCGAGATCTCAACTTGTAAGGATGTCCTACGAGAAACCTATGTCGATTAAACAGAACTATTCGCGACTCAGATTTGAGCTGGGCTCCAAGCTTGAAGCTCAATCTTTACTATTTCCCACCTTGCATTTTACAGGCGTATAATTCGGGGCATGTAGGGGTATAGCCAGGGCGCAGGATTACAAATCCTGCGTAGCGGGAAACCAAGATATTATCGAGTAACGCGAAGCGATATCCCCCTTGTTCTTCAACAAGAAATTTAACCCCAATTGCTACCTTTTTGAAGGATAATATCAATCAGAGCCCCTCAAAACGCCAAATACAGTCTACTTTGTGCTACCTTACTGGTTTTTGTGGGGACTCCCGTTGGAGGTAATTAGAAAATCACCATGGAAGCTGAAAAAGGTTACAACAAAAACAAACTCTTTAGAGAATCAAATTGATATTATTGAAAAGAAAAATTCGTTAACATAATTCATCACAACTGATTTCTCATTAACTAATGAAACACATTATGAAAAATCCCATTATTTTTATAATAACTTTTATTTCTATTTTGACATCTTGCACATCAAATAACGACCAAGTAGACAAACAAAACAGTGTAAATCAACTGGAGCAACTTAAAAACCTTAAGTATCTAGAAAATTTAAGTGCTTTAGAAAAAATGGACTCACTTACTCTGTTGAAACCATTAGAAAACTTGAAGTATTTAGAGTCATTACAAGAGCTTGAAAAGCTTAACAATCTTAACGACTTAAAGGCACTTGAATCACTCAAGTCATTAGAGTCTTTAGAGTCTTTAAAATCATTAGAAAAGCCCAATCAACTTTCAATTGATGCTAAATAATAAATAACTAGTGGCAACAATGATCTGAGCTGAAATCCAAGCTTTGAACTCATTTTTAACATTTCATAGATAGTACTTTTCTAGGCACGTAATTCGGGTCGTACATCATGCCGCTTTGGGCTATGGCAAAAGCCTGTTTTAGGAGCTTGTTGCAGACCGCAATTAAGGCTAGTTTTTTACTTTTTCTGGTTGGAGGGCGTTTATGGGTATAGCCGGGGCGCAGGATTACAAATCCTGCGAAGCGGGAAATTCCGCGTAGCTGGAGTTTGGAAAGCCTACACAGGGTTTACCTGGGCTTTAAATTCAGGTAACCTTAGAATGGGATCCTTGCAGCCCAATTCTTTTTTATGCGTTTTATACTACTTGTATTTTTATTTATCAGTGCGGTAGGTTACGGGCAACGACAAGAATACGATGCCATAACCTTAAACAAAAAGTGGTACTGCCACGACCAAGGAAAACAAATGAATCCCCAGTATTCGTGGCAGTTTTTCTTGGGTACGCCCATCCTTTGGGACAAGGAAGACTGGCCGCGATCTAAAGATTTTTTTGGCTTTGGCCACCCCGAGGTAAACTCGTACCTAAAGCCGGGGCAAAGCACCTACTACTTTTTTAATAACGATCTATTGATTGGTGGCAGCGGCCTCACCGAAATCGACAGCATTTTTTTACATATCAAGTATAGCGATGGGTTTATTGCCTACATAAAAGGTGTGGAAGTGGCTCGGGATAACGTACCTGGAATTCCGGGAGCACCGGTTCCCAACAGCACGCTGGCGAGCTCTAAAAAAATAGTGGATGAATACAAAACCTTCGACATCTCTTTTATGAAAGAGCGCCTTGAGGCTGGTGAGCATGTAATGGGTGTGGAAATACACCAAGATGATCCTGCAGATACCGTTATGTTTTTCCAAGCTGTGGTAACGTACACATTAAAAGAAACCGATCCGCTCTTTCCCTCTGTGGTACGCCATCCGTATTTGCAAATGGGTACACCTACCAGTACCATCATCCGCATCGATACCGACCTGCCCACGCCCACGGAAATAGCTTACGGAACCGACCCCAACAATTTGAACATGACCTATGTGGACACTGCAAAAACCAAAGAACACATAGTGCCGCTGACAGATTTGGAGCCATACACCCAATATTACTACAGCATAGAAGGGATAGATGGGTATCGAAACCAAATGGACCTGCAGTTTTTTCGCACTTCACCAATACCCGGAGACATAAAGCCAACTCGAATCTGGGTAACCGGAGACATGGGGTACGAATCGTACAACCAAACATCGGTTTACAACAAATACCTTCAGGAAAACCAAGGAAAAGAAACCAACTTATGGCTGTGGTTGGGAGACAATGCCTACGATGTAGGTGCCCAGTTTGAGTACCAGAAAAATGTGTTTGATGTGTACACCGACATCTTGCGAAACCACATGATTTGGCCATCGGCTGGAAACCACGACATGTCTTCCTGCAACGCATTAACCCAAGAGGGGCCGTACTTTGATATGTTTACCCTCCCCACCCATGGCGAAGCGGGTGGTGTTCCATCAGGCTCCGAGGCTTACTTCTCGTACGACTACGCCAACATCCACTTCATTGTCTTAGAATCGAGCCAAAACAACAAGTTTCCCAATGGCCCCATGCTGCAGTGGCTCATGGAGGACCTAAAACAAAACGAGCAGCAGTGGACCATTGCCTACTGGCATCATCCTCCCTACACCAAAGGCTCTCACGACTCGGATGAAAGTGGCGGACTCATAGACATGCGAGAACAGGTGTTGCCCTTGCTAGAAAAACACGGGGTAGACCTAGTGCTTTCTGGGCACAGCCACTGCTACGAGCGCAGCTACTTGCTAGATAGCCACTACGGCAAAAGCGATAGTTTTGACCCTGAGCAGCACCTTCCGGCTGGATACACCACCGGTGACCCGTCTGTAGACAGTGCCTTTAGCTATCCTACCCAACCTTACTCCCACTCGGGTACGGTGTATGCTGTGGTAGGATGTAGCGGCAACCTGGCAGAGGACGAAGACTTAGACCACCCGGTACACTACAAAGCCCACGGAGTTGGCGGATCGATGATTTTGGAAATACATGGAGATACACTGAATGCCGAATTTATTGGCACGGTAAACTTCCCGTTGGCAGAAGATGTAAAGGACCAGTTTACCATTGTGAAAAACAAAGCAGTCCCCTGCCAATTTAACAACGAATTTAACCTGCCTGATACGCTACGTGTGTGTGAAGCCTCTCCAGAGACGCTACAGGTGGCAGACCGCTACATGGCATACGACTGGGGCAACGGAGACACCGAAGCGAGTACCGTAGTTTCGGAGCCGGGTGTTTACCAGGTAGCTATTGCAAAATCTAAAAACTGCGTTTACACCAAAGAGATTGTTGCCGTAGAAAAAGTACAGGCTGGATTTACCTTTGATAACGACTCCACCCCGGTAAACACTCCCATTCAATTCCAAAACACCAGCTACAATGCCCTAAATTACCACTGGAGCTTTGGCGATGGCAATCACAGTACCGAAGAATCCCCAGTACACCAGTACAATACGCAAGGCAACTACCACATTACGCTAATTTCTGAGCATGAAGCGTGCAGTGACTTGGCCACAGACAGCATTATGGTAGATAAAACCACCGGAGTACATGAAAGCGCGTTGGATAAAGAATGGCTTTACGTAACCCCAAATCCGGCCACAACCCATTTTAAAATCCGTGTAAAAAAAGCAGGGAAACACCGCGTTACCATAACCACGCTGGGCACAAAAACCATCTACCAAGGCGAAGTAGAGGCCAACACAGCGGTCACCATTCCCATTAAAAACTGGGCTACGGGCCAGTATATTTTAACCGTTCGTGGTGCGGATAACACAGCCCTGGTAAAAACGCTTATCGTTAAGTAACTCAGGTTTCGGACCCCGCCCCATTTGGGTAGGAAATAAAAGCAGCAGAGTGAAACAAGAAAGTTTCACCCTGCTGCTTGGACCCTAGGCAAGGTCCAAATTCAGTCCTTCAAAACGTTGCAACAACTGTTGTGAGCAGGTTTCAGGGCAGCCAAATGGTTTTTATAGCTATTTTGCCCGCGATTCCTGGGTACTACTTCAAATCTATCCACCCCGGGGATAGTAAATTATAACTCGTATACCCAGCAGTATTAGCTAGAAATGATAAAGAAAAACTTACTAAAAAGAATAGCTACGAGCGTAATTGATTACCTATTGTTTTTTGGACTTTGCTACGTATACCTCATGTATTTTGGAGAATATGAGCGTGGCATGTATAAAGTCTCTGGTTCTGGAACCTTTCCGGTAATATTGATGTGGTTCATCTATTTCTGTGTTATTGAGGGCACCCAAGGTGGTACCCTGGGACACTTAATGATGGGGCTGCAAGTAATAAAACTAAAGAACGAACCCGTTTCTATTGGTACCGCTTTTAAAAGGCACATCGCAGATCCTTTGGATATTTATGTGTGGGGGCTTGTAGGTTTAGTTACTATCTGGTTTACCGAAAAACACCAAAGAATTGGGGATTTAATTGCCAAAACCATCGTTATTGACACCGGAGATCCCGAACAGTTAACGTTGCGAAAGTCCAACCACTTGCAGAACACTTAAGAAACAGAAGCATAGCAACCTGGATATAGGCTAAACCGCGCTTCCCCTTCCAGTCGAAACCTGGGATGGCTCCACTAAATTTGTGTAACAAGAAGCCTAAAAAATTGGGTTTGAAACATAAAATAACTGCTGCCGATCACTATTGGGAACAATGCTTAGTTTCCAGTGCAGACGACTACGAAGATGGCCGGCACATCTATACCTATCCATGTACTTGTTCTGAGAAGGTTTCGTTTAACCTGAGCCATCTGGACAAGCACCGTTTTTTAAACCACTCTAATTTAAACGCTAAGGACGTTAAAACCTTTCTAAGATTATCGGGCTACTTTAAACCCTTTCGGCAAATAAAACCTAAGGGGCAGCACCGTCCGCTAACGCAGCTTCAGCGTTTTCAAGTCCTACTCCAACGGGTGTTTTTATCGCTGTTTTACCCATCGCTTCAGTGTAAAGCTCCAAAAAAGGTGGATGTCGCAATCCCCGATTCCTTTATCGACTTTTATTGTCCCCACTGTAAGAGTCCTGTGAGCATACATTACGCAAGCTTTATTGGAGGCCAACACTGCGAACACGGTTATATTCTAAAGTTTGTAATCACCAGGGAAACAACGAATTAACAAAAAGCCAAATTGTTACCTTTTTATGGATCCGGATCACAACACCTTCGATGAACTCATTGGCTGGCAATAGGATACCTCGCGTTGGTATCCGTAGTCATCGTAGCTACTTCGAATGCGGAGAAAATACGCTAACAATCCTGTAAAAGCGTTTAAATTAATCCACTTTTCACTCGTTAGATCGTGCGTAAAAAAACAAAACACGCATCACCACTTTTTGGAATACGCCTTGGGAAAATGAGGAAACAAAAAAAGCCCCGCTTTGCGGGGCTTTTCAATAGTCAGATCGTTTAGCGATCCTTGTTACTGCTTTACAAAGCGTATAAAGGCTGTGCCTGCATCGCCATGAAGCTTACCGGTATACATACCGGGAGCTAGATGTTCCACGTCAATGGCTAATTGTCCAGATACCCGTGTAACCTTGGCTACGGCCTGTCCTGCTATATTGTATACTGTAGCGCCCAGCCATGCAGGATTGTCAGTATCTAAATATACCACAGACTGTGCCGGGTTAGGATATACCGACAGGGTTTCCATTGGTTCTGCTTCGGTTCCAATTCCGCTTAGCAAACCTTCTGTGGTAAAGACCCCATTAGCTGCGGTTGCAATAATAAATTGACCGTTTTCTCCTGCTGTAAAATCGGTGATGGTGGCTCCCTCAGGTATTCCATCAAATACAGCCGGTGTCCAGTTGGATACATCACCACTATGAACCATAGCCTGCTGGTCTTCAAACCCAATAAAATCCCCGTAAAACGGTTGGAATGATCGTGGTATCTCGGCCTCCGTTTCAGTAATTAAGGCAAATGCTTCAGTTCCTTCTGTGCTTCTTCCGTAAAAGCCATCAAATAGCGCATCTTCACCAAACTTCTGTGCACGAATAATAAGCGAGTCGTTTAATATCGATAGTCCGCTCACTAAAAATTTGCTGTTTTCCTCCTCGTTAACTAAGATTTGTCGCGTCCAAGTTGCTGTTGGCACGTGGTAGGCATACACGTGGCGGTTAAAACTGCCCGAAGGTCTTTTACCCGACATGAAAATCTGCTGGGTTTCTGCATCGTACACCGCGTGCTCTACGTTACCCAATTCAGTTGGCATGTTACTCAGAGTTTCTAGCCTTCCTCCCTGGTACACCAAGGTTACTGGACTTACCTCTTGGCCCATAGGCTGGTACATGGAGAAAGCATCCTCCAACTCAAAATACGAGGGCGCTGCCATTGCACTGCTGATATCTGCAATACGCTCAAACTCGCCAAAACCATTCAATTGAAACAAGGAATAGCCGGAGCCACCACGATGACGCATATACACCGGCTCTGCATTGCTGTAATCAACCAGCAATACGCGGTTGTCTACAAATTCCTTTTGATTTCCATTAACATTGTAACGCTGCAGTATACCGATTGCATCGTTGGTACTGGATGTAAATACCGTGTAAAACTTGTCTCTGCGAATACCTGCGGTAATGTGCTTACTCGATGCGTATCCTTGCGCGAATAGTGTTGTGTTATTGGTGTTTACAAAGCGGTTTAAACGCACCTCTATATCATCTGAACCCGGTACCAAAGTAACTGCACCGTTATCGGCTATGCCCACAGGGTTGGGGGTGTTATAGTCAAAGGAGGTGTACTGTGGATTGAATGGCAATCCCGAGCTGCCTTGATCGGGCAACTCCAGTAAGTACGTTTCGGGTACAAATTGGTTTGTATCTGCCTCCGCAAGGAAGTTGATACCTACCCCGTAGTCGGTAGCAAACACATCGGTGATATCTTCGGTAATAAATTGCCCATTGTCAATACGCTCTTCCACCCAAACGCTATTATCCAGTTTAAGCAGGTTAGATTTCATTTCCTGGCTCCGAGTATCACGCCAGGCGTACAGGTTAGCAGCATCCAATCCAAAAACACCAACTACATTGGGTAGGTTAGGAAGAGCCGTAATTTGGTTACCGTCTAGTCGATACACTCCCAAACCATTTGTTAGCATCAAAAAATCATCAGCTATGTTGGCGAGGGGCCTCACCTCACTAAATCCGTCTGCTATGGGCAAGCCTAGGGTTTCAAAACTTTCCGTTGTTTCGTTAAAATGCACGAGCACTAACTTTGCTCCGCCACTTTCTCCAGGAAAAACACGTTTGTATCCATAAAATTCAGAACCTACTGCAGCAACATAGGCAAAGCGCTCTTCACCCATAAATTTTAATTGCCAGCCCTCTGCACCCAACTCATATACCTTGCCGTTATTTTTGAGCGCATGTAGCATACCGTTCCAGTTAAATAGATCAGTAACGCCTATGCCGTCTGCTCCATCTTCACCGTTTATTCCGGCATTGATGTTTTCAAAACTTGCCGTTTGTAAATTGTACCTCCAAACACCACCATCGGCCGCCATGTAAACCTCATCATTTGATCTGATGATATCATTTGGCATGCCCACAGGTAAGAAAGACACCAACTGACAGTTAATCCGTTCTTGTGCCGCTGCGCACAGACTCAGGACGATAAGCACACAAATACTGATAAAATGTTTCATTACTCTCTAAAATTTAACGCGAAATTAATAATTTATTCACGCGAGTTAGTTCAGTAACCACGCCCATCTCCGTAAGCTACCAATATAGTTTTGTCTATTTTCTTCCAATCAGATATTTTAAACTTTTTACGGGCAGAACAATTGAATTCATCCAATTTGCATCATGATGAGCTCACAACGCTCTCACGCCGCACTAAAATAAAGATGAACCCACCTGAGGTCAGCATCTTTAAGAACATTGTGCCAGCCCACAAAATATTCCAATCATAACTTACTCCTCTTCGTATATAAATGCTTCTTTGTATGTTGCTCTTCGATACGTTTTTATGGAACTCACCAACACCTATAACTACCTCCTGGTGCCTGGCTATGGCGGTATAGAAATGCAACACTGGATGCGGCACTGGGCACGCTGGCTGCCCAACGCCCATTTTGTAAAGCAGAAAGATTTTCAGAACCCAGTGCAAGAGGTTTGGGTGGATGCGCTGGCAAAGAAAGCGCAAGGCCTCCCGGACAAGCCCATAGTGCTCATCGCACACAGTCTGGGGGTGCTTACCAGCGTGGTGGCAGCGCTAGAACATAAATTACCTGAGGTTGCTGCATCATTTTTGGTAGCGCCACCCGAGCCCGAACGCACGGAATTTCATGATGGCAGTTGGCAGGGGTTTCTCCCCTTTCCTGCCGAAACACTGCCCTTTCCCTCCTATCTGGTGTACGGAAGTAATGACGAATACAGCACCACCGCCAACAGTACTAAATGGGCAACCCATTGGGGCTGCACGGCAAAAAACGCGGGAGAAAACGGTCATTTAGGGAGCAGCGCAAACCTGGGAAATTGGCCGTTGGGACAAGAAATGTTTAAGCAATTAATACAATATCTATAGCTATGGAACTCGGAGCATTTTCGGTAAGCTTGGCCGTAAAAGATTTACAAGCATCTAAAGCCTTCTATGAAAAACTAGGTTTTGAAGAATTTGGCGGCAATGCCGACCAAAACTGGCTAATGCTGCGCAATGGCGACCACGTTTTGGGGTTATTCCAGGGTATGTTTCCAAAAAACATCCTAACCTTTAATCCAGGCTGGAACCAACAAGCCGAAACACAGGACCCATTCACGGACATCCGAGAGCTTGCCGAAAAACTAAAACAGGCAGGATTGGAGCTACAACAAGAAAACAGCCCCGGGCCCGAAGGCCCCGCCAGCTTTGTTTTAGAAGACCCCGATGGCAACCCTATTTTGATAGACCAGCATGTGTAAACCGCTGGCTAACGCAACACCGTAACCCGGCCTTCTAGTACGCGGCTTTCGTCATCGCCCTGTATCCGGTAATGCATAACCCAGACATACACCCCGCGCTGCACATCTTCGCCTTGGTAGCTGCCATCCCAGCTTTGATCTAAGCTGCTAAAGGCATGCAGCTGCTGTCCCCAGCGATTGTAGATCTGCAAGTCAAAAGATTGGATTAACTCTGGACTGGAGAACACCGCTTGAAAAGCGTCATTCAACCCATCGTTATCGGGTGAAAAAGACGTGGGTACAAACACCACCACATCTGGATTTACCAGAATCGATTGCATGGTGGTATCGTAGCACAGGTACTCATTGGCCACCACCAGGCGTACATCCAGGGTTTGGTCGGCCTCCAGGGGTATTTCGTACAACGGACTACGCTCTGTAGTAACCACTGTAAACGTATCCTCGCTTAAGGTATCCTGAAAGCTAAATTGCCACTCCCACTGATTGGCATCCGAGGTGGATAGGTCGGAGAACTGCACCGTGTTCTGCAACACCGTTACCGTGTTGGGATTGTACATAAAATCAGCCACAGGGTAAGGATTGGAGTGGAAATAATCTTCAATCGTAGAGTCGGTAACACAACCATCTTCACTCTCCAAACGCATTACCAAGTCGTACACACCCGCCTCATCGAAACGCCAGGTATCCGTAGCTGGCGTTTGGCTTAGCACGTTGCTACCCGCTCGGTATTCGCTGCTTGCCAGCCCAACAGTAAAGGGCGCACCATTGGGCTCAAAGGGTTGCGAAGCCGTAAATTCGGTAATTAAAGGCACACAATCGCTCAACACCGTAGCACGTACATCGGGAATTGGGTTGGGACTCACCTCAATGCGTTCTTGGGGTGGCAATACCGGTGCGGTACAGTTGTTTCCATCGGCTACAGAGTCTAAGGACACATCTGCCGTAGTAGGAGGAAACAGCTCCTCTTCGTAGTTGTCTGATTGGATATTGCTGCGAATTTCTTCCCGGTTATCCGTACTCAAACTAAAGCGCAAGAAAAATGGCCTTTGCCCCGTAAACTCCACCTCCATTAAACTAGGATCGTTTTCACAAATAATGTTCTGTACGATAAAGTCTACCGTTGGCAACTCATTCACTACGGGCGCAAAATTGCTGTTGGGTTGGCTACTGCAAAAGGTGGCACTCCCTTCGGGGTCGGTATTATCGCGCACTTCAACAACGGTGTACTCCATGCCATTGCGGGCTATGTCGGGTATGGTATCTCTGGGCGCTATTTGCGTTAACGTTGTGGTGTTTCCCTGGTCATCGACCACGTCTACCTCATAGGGTCCATTACCATTTCCAGTTACTACCACGTCTACCGATTCTCCCAGACATACGGGGTCGGGATTAAATGCTATGGTAGCGGTTGGATTGGCTTGTATGGTAATATCAAAGGTTCCGCTTACGACACCCTCGCAAGGTGGGTTCTTAAAATCGCGTACCGAAAGTAGCTCAAACACAGATGTACCTAGATCGCTTAAGCGATGACTTACCGTAACACCCGGATCGCTGGCCACTACCGTAGCCGTTTGTCCGCCATACTGGTATTCTATCAAAACCGAATCCAGGGTATTCACATTGATAAAAACCTCAAAATCGGTGCCCTCGCACCAGGTTCCACTTCCCGAAACATAGGCTTGGGGTGTAGGTACTACAAACACATTAAAATCTACCACAGTATCACTGGCGCATTGTGGCGTAGATCCATCGCGTAGATTGCTTAGTCGGTACTGTGCTAGGCCATCACCCTCCGGCAAAAGGTCAAAAGTAAACTGGTTGCCACCGGTAAAGGTGTAGGCGCTGTCGTCTCGCCCGGTTATTTCGTTTACATCAAAAGTAAAGTTAGGGTTATCGGTTAGCGTAACCTGTATGGGCGCCAGATCTCCTTGGCAAATGGTATCGTCTAGCACTTCCAGGTCCACCGTGGGCAATTCATGCACCACAACAGTAACCGTATCGCCTATTCCGGCACATCCTGCCGAAGAGTTATCGCGTACCTCGGTAATCCATATTTCATAGGTTCCCGGTACGGTATCAAAGGGAAAGGTGTTGTTGGATGCACTTAAACTGAGGTCGGGATAAGCAACATCAGGAGTTCCTACCACGCTGTAACTTACCTGATAGTTTTGGGTAGCATCTGGAAAACCTTCCACCAACAAAGTGGCTGGACCACTCCCATCGCAAAACGCAGTGTTTTTGGCATTGCTACCATTATTGATAGCAAACAATTCCACACGCGGTGAGGGATTCACCACAATATCCACACTTCCGGAGCCTACACCGGTACAACCGGTAGCTTCATCGGTAATTTGATCTACCGTGAGTGTATACGAACCTGGAGCTAAGAAAGCAATACTAAGCGTAGTATCGCGTGCTTGCTGTATGCGATGCTGGAAGGTGTTTCTACCTGCACGAGTTTCCAACAGCCAAGGTCCAACCCCTGTTAGTTCTAGATCGAACAAAATGGGTTGTCCTTCGCAGTAGATGGAATCGCGCGAAATATCAGCCATGGGAGTGGGATAAACGGATGCATTTCCACCCAAATCGGGAGTACAAATAGCATCAGGAGCATCCACCACACTGTGAACCGTGTATAAGATGCTGTCATTGGCCTCAAAATTGGGCGCTGCTAAATCTTCGCCCGGAGTGTTTATGAGGACCGTATCTAAGTCGCTATTCAAAGAGTTCGCCAACACCACTTCATAGGACAGCATATCTCCTGTAACATCCACCCGAAACTGTGGCAATGTGATGCCATCTGAGCAAGGTGAACCCGTATTGCTCAATCTTACCGTAGTTGATTGTTGTACTGCTACAAAAACAGAGTCATTTACAAACTCGCCTTGGCACCCAAAAACATCGGTGTAACCCGTGATAAGGTAGTAGCTGTCTTCAGTTGGATTAAAGGGTATGCTTGCAGTGCGGCCCATAATGGTGCCGCTTGCAGTGGAGTCTCCACTAGCCCTTCCGATAAGCAAATCGTAGTCAAATGGAGGACGCCCAGCCGTAAAATCAAAGTCCAGCAAATAGTCATTGGAGCCGCTGCATAGTATGGTGTCCTTCTGAATCTCCAAAACTGGAGTTTCGCGCCACACTACGGGAACCCCACGAGCCACCTGATAACAGGGGTCGGTTCTATCGGTATTGCCCCCATTGCTTGCCGAAACCACCGTGGAAACGTAGTAGGTGCTACCATAGGTCATGGTATTGGGGTTAAAAGGAAAAGTACCCGTGGTATTGGAGTCTACCGGAGCCACAATTTGCAAACCACTGCCCTGGTGTAGGAAAAATTTAAACACATCTCCCGGTTCCGTTGCGCTATCCTGATTAAAGTATTGGGTAGCATCAAAATCCAATGCACCACAAACTTGGATCGGTTCTGCCTCGAAGGTGCCTGGATTGTTTAAGCATCCACAATCGCGAACCACCGTAACCGAAGTGTCGCCACACTGAAATTGATCGGAAATGGTGAATGTGACACTGGTCGCATTGGGTATGGTAGTACTTTCGAAAACATACGGATTTCCAGGAGTAATGGTCCCTGGGTAACCCAGCACATTATAAGAAGATGGGTCCCCTCCCGTAATGTTAAATCGAACAATAAAGGCACTGCGGTCCTCTGTACATAGCGTCTGCAAATTGCTAATCTCTGGTTTCGGACGAACACGTAGCGTAAGCACAGCCGTATCTGGGTCGCAAGGCGCTTCGGGTTGAGCGATAAAGTAGAAGCTGTACTCTCCCGGTGGCAAAAACTCTGGTATGGTGTACTGCCCAGAAGCAGTATCCAATTCTCCATCAAAGTCCCCCATCTTATTAAAATATCCTTCGGGATCATTTTCTCGCCTCATACCGGCCAGGCTTGCGGTTTCATCGGGACACGCAAAGGCTGTGGAATCCAATCCAGCATTGGGTGGATCTATAATTTCTATTTGAACACTATCCTTACCCTCGCACCCCTCGTCATTGGTGGCGGTCACAACATAAAAGCGGTCTTTTTCTGGTACAAATGGTGTTCCCGATACTACCCCAAAATTCCAGGAGTGGGGCCAACCTTCTTCAATATCTAATATAGTTTCCTGGCCATCGCAGGTCGGTGTGGTAATGGGGGTAGGTTCTGCAGGTGGATGCACTGTAATTACCACAGTATCCGTGTCACTACAGGTAAATTCGTCCTCAAAAATATAGACCACCTCGTGCTCGCCTTCGCCTGCATTTTCTGGAGAATATTGGTAAGGCTGCACCACACCGGTTCCACGCAATTCGCCTGTTTCATTGGCTCCCGGCTGGGGCGAGACGGTAACATTCACATCGGGGCCATTCACACAAAGTGGACCAAAATCAGCCACGGTGGCGGTCGGTTGAAAGTCGGTTATGGTAACACAAGCTACTGCCTCCTCGCCATTGCCATCGGTTACGGTAACACAGTAGGTACCTGCGCAAAGTTCGTTGGCCGTAGCATTGCGTTGTGCGCGGCTATCGTCCCAAACAATAGTAAAAGGAGGCTGCCCCCCATTAATATTTACCGTAGCAGATCCGGTACAGGTAATGGTTTGGTTGGGGATGCACGTGCTGTTGCAATCACCGTAAGTGGGTTGCGCATATTCTCCTTCTGCCCAATTTCCTCCATCGGGTATTCGCCTAAAGGTGAAATTTGGCCTTGGGTTTCTTCCTATGCGATTTTTTCGATCATTTGGAATCTCATTAAAACTTGCAAGATTGGGTGCGTTTGGACATCCACTGGAAGAAGCTACACAGGGTCTGCCATTGCGATCGAAATTGAATTCATCGTTCCAAAATACGGCATCCTGTACCTCCCCATTTTCATCATAAAAAGCAAACCAACCCCCAGCATTGGGAAACCATAAACGCGTATTTCCACCCAAACAAGTGTTACTACTACTGGGAAGTAATTCTATAGTGTTACCTCCATTTGCTACTAGTAAATCACTAGGTACAGCAGGTGCATTAGCACCCCGTATAATTACAAAACCTAGTGGCGGTACTACCGTACCATCGGGTATACGCATACCTCCACCAAAGGGCACACCTGCAGCTCCAGTTCCATCGTTGGTGTTATTACCCAGGTAATAGCAGGATATGTCAATGGATTTGCATTCATCGGGATTAAAAAGCTCAATCCATTCCCCTTGTTGTGGATCGGTAGAACCCGCTGCGGAGCCAAAAAGTGAACCATCCGTGTTACCAGGAGGCATCAGCATAATCTCGTTAATCAAAATACTGGGACCGTCATAAACACAGTCCACCCCATTGCAGTTGGTATTCTCCTGAGTTGTGGTAGTCAATGTCATTTGACTCCAAGCGGTATTAAAAAACAGGAGTAGCGTTAAAAAAAGTAAGGCGTTGCGCATATCGTATTTCCGAGCAATAGACCACCTAAAGCGATAAAGGTTGCTTTTTAGCGGATAAAGTGCTTCCGAAAATACACAAAGATAGTGTAGTGCAAAACCTACATAATATTTTATGTCTTGGACAGCTAAAACTTTATTAAAAGACCACCGTTGTTCCAAACCATTTACAGGAATGATGCCTGTCATGGCAAACCAACTCCTCCTACACTATAGTGTCCAAAGACCTGTATTCCATCCCTACAAATGCAACCCACACTCCGTTTTGGGGCTGTTATTCCAGCGTCCGGTTCTATCGTCTCCCGGCACGGTGCAGTGCTCGCAGCCAATAGAGGAATATCCACGCGAAATAAGCGGATGAAAAGGCAAATGGTGGCTGGAGATAAAGGCTTCGCGCTCTTCTTTGGTAATATCTAACAGTGGATAAAACTTTAAAATCCCGCCTCTTTCTTCAAAAATATCCAGTGATTTACGGTGATCGCTTTGCCAACGCATCAATCCAGAAACCCAAACCTTGTGGTCTTTCTTTAACTCCTGCAAAGGCTCTACTTTGTTTACGGAGCAGCACAAATCGGGATCGCTCTTCCACATTTCCTCTTTGGTTGTTATGTCGTGTCGCCATTGCTCTGCACGCACTTCACGTACATTCAATTCATACAACTGCGTTAAATAGTCCTTGTAAATCAAGGTTTCTTTGAAGTGGTAGCCGGTGTCGATAAAAAGTACCTCCTGGGCTGGATTTACCTCAGAAAACAACTTGAGCAACAAAGCAGAGGTAGCCGCAAAGGAGGAGGTTAACATCACCTCTTCCCTATTAAAATCCTCGTACAAGGCCGCTACGCGCTCCTTAGCGGTAAGCGTGTGGTACTTTTTATTTAATGCTGCTATTTCAGCTTCCGTAATGGTACTTTCTGTGGTTTCGTTGGCTAACATGGGCGCAAAGATAGGTTTCTGTATTTATTAATCTAGTTAGTTAGTAGATTTTTGATCGACTATTTTCATAGTGGGATCTTGAATCGCATACGTGTCCTTCAGGTTTACGCGCAGGATTGCAAATCCTGCGGAGCAATGGCCAGCCGTGATAGCACAGGAACGCGCTACGCAGGGTTTGTAACCCTGCGCTTACCCAAGCCCTGCTATGCACTTTAGTCCTGCACGACTTATTCCACCGCCAATACACTTTCTTTTTTGGCTTCTTTTTTGGATCCATCAAACCCGGTTACGCCATTCACGGTGGTGTACTTCATGACAAACTTTTTTTCTGGGTGGATGCGCTGGTAAGCATACTGCAAAGCCACCGTAGTCTCATGAAATCCGCTTAAAATAAGCTTCAGTTTACCGGGGTAGGTATTTACATCGCCTACTGCATAGATGCCGGGAATGTTGGTGCTATAGTCCAGGGCATTGTTTACCTTGATGGCGTTGCGCTCAATTTCTAAGCCCCAATCGGCAATGGGGCCCAGTTTAGGAGCCAATCCAAACAAGGGAATAAAATAATCGGTAGCTAGCTGGGTTACCATGCCGTCCTTATCTTTCACGTCCACCGCTTCTAATTGAGCAGAGCCATGCAGGTTTACCACTTCGGCCTCTGTTATAAGGTTCACCCTTCCCTCCTGCTTTCGCTGCAGTACTTTTTCTACCGAATCCAATGCACCGCGGAATTCCCTTCTTCGGTGAATGAGCGTTACACTAGCCGCAACATCCACCAAAAAGTTGGTCCAGTCTAGTGCGGAGTCTCCTCCACCCGCCAACACCACATGCTTATCGCGATATTTTTCTGGATCGCGTATTATGTAGTCCACACCTTTATCCTCGTAGGCCGTTATGTAGGCAATAGGCGGTTTGCGCGGCTCAAAAGAACCCAATCCTCCCGCAATAAATACCACCTTGGCATGATGCTGTGTACCCTTATTGGTGGTCACTACAAAGCTGCCATCGGCTTGTTTTTCAATATTTTGAGCACGCTCTCCCAACGTAAAACCGGGTTTAAATGGCGCTATTTGCTGCATTAAATTTTCTACCAAATCGCCCGCTAGTATTTCTGGATATGCGGGAATGTCGTAAATGGGTTTCTTAGGATAAATTTCTGCACACTGCCCACCAGGTTGCGGTAAGGCGTCAATCAGGTGCGATCGCAATTTCAGCAATCCGGCTTCAAACACGGTAAACAGTCCTACGGGACCGGCTCCAATGATGAGTACGTCTGTTTGTATCATTTGTTGGTTTCTAGTTGTCAGTTTCTAGTTATCAGTTTCTAGTTATCGGTTTTTAGTTGTGAGGTTTTAGATGTGGGTTATCGCTTGTGCACCAAGCCCTGCGTAAGTTCATTGAGGGCTTTTACCTTGTATTCAAAATCGTCTTTTAGGGTCTTGCGATAGTCGTTTAGGTGTTGGGCCAAATCATCCAAATCCTCAGGCAGCACATCCTCAAAAAACTCGCGCAAACGTTTGGCCAGTGTGGGACTTTTGCCATTGGTGGATATCGCCACTTTGATGTCACCTTTGGTTATGTTTCCACTGAGGTAAAAATCGCATAGCTCGGGCGTATCGGCTACATTCACTAGAAGATTGGCAGCCTTTGCATCGGCATGCACTTGGCGGTTTAGCGCCGCATCGGCTGTACCGGCAATAACCAGTTGTTTTCCGGCTAAATCGCTCGTTTCATATGCGCCAACACGCAGTTGCACATCGTGTAACCGGGCCAATGCCTTTAATTCCTCCCGAAATTCCTTAGCGACTACAGTTACCTGGGCATCGGGGCTGGACTTTAGCAGAAAACTGAGTTTCTCATATCCAACATAACCGCCTCCCACGATCAGCACCTGCAGTCGATTGAGTTTTAAAAAAACAGGGTATAACGTATTCATATCCTTTCGATTTACAGCGCAGCTTTTGCACTTTGGCCTACTAATGCTGCTACCTCTTTTTGTAATGCGGTTATCGTGTGTCGGTGCGCTACTGAGGCTCCCAGCACAATGATTGCTGGAGCTGCGATATCTTGCTGTGCTACCTCTGCCACAATGGTGCTTACCGTACCAAAGGCTTGTTTGGCCTTGGCTGTGGTACCACTTTGCAATACCGCAACCGGCAGGTTGGATTTTCCGGCTGCCTTAAAAGCTGCAGTAATTTCCTGCAAATGCCCCAGCCCCATTAAAACCACAACCGTAGCGTTGCTCTGGGCAGCCAATGCAATATCGCTCGACAGTTGCCTGGCTTCGGTGGTACCGGTAATTACCCAAAAGCCCTCGGATATACCGCGCTGAGTTACGGGAATACCCGCAGCACCTGGCACAGCCGTTGCCGATGAAATACCGGGTATTACCGATACGGGAATACCAAAAGCCTCGGCCGCAAGGATCTCCTCACTGGCTCTTCCAAAAACGAAGGGGTCTCCTCCCTTTAATCGCACCACGTGACCATGCTGCAAGGCTTCGCTTATAATGAGTTGGTTAATTTCCTGTTGGCTTTTGTAGTGCTGGCCCTTGTGCTTGCCCACAAATATTTTGCGGGCTTGGGGTGCATATTGCAGCAGATCGTCATCCAAAAGGGCATCGTACAATACCACATTTGCTGCTTGCAGTGCTTTAACGCCCTTTAGCGTAAACAGCTCAAGGTCTCCTGGGCCTGCTCCAACCAGTGTTAAGCGTGGAATTACAGTTTGGGTTTTCATGGTTTTTTGCTTTTGTGGTACTGCTGCACCATATCGTTGAACTTCTTGGCTTGTGCCCAATAGGCTGTTGCAAAAGCTTCGTTGGGCTTGTTTTGGTTAATCTGGTACACCAAATCATGGAAGGAAGAAAAGCCGTCTATCCTTATTTCCGTACCATACACGTCATCAAACTTGGCAATGAGATTGGCCTGGGTATTGCTCTGGTGGTTTTCGCTTAATAGCAAGGCTTTCGCTGCGTTGAGTAAACCAGCATAGCTGTAATAAATGCTATCTGCCCAGCGCGCTTTGGCCAAATCTTCTTCGGCAGCTTCTAGTTTTTCTTCGGCCTCCAGAAATAGCGTTGCAATGAGGTCTACCACCACTCCAGCACACTCTCCTACCCCGATTTGTGGCTTAAAAGGTACCTGATGTCCCCAGTCTACCAGCTCTTCCTCAGTAAGGTTGGAAGTATCGGCCAGGGGTTTGAGTAAATCGTAGAAGTAGCGCTCGCCACGGCTATCGAAATAGGCCAGAAAATTGGCCGACTCCCTATGCGCGAGGTAATCGTCTAGCAGCACCCGTAAGGCCTGCGGACCGCGCTTCGAAGGAATTTTGATGACTTTGATAGCAAACCTACCCTGTCCATCGCCAACCACGCCACCACCCAAAAGCACTTGCAAGGCTGGAGCCACGTTTTTACCCGATTTTACCGTCATGCCTTGAAACCCAATGTGCGCCATCATGTGCTGCCCACACGAGTTCATGCAACCCGAAATTTTGATGGCAATGTCTTCCTGCAAAAGCTGCGGATATTCTTCGGCCACCACGGTTTCCAATGCTTTAGCGATTCCGGTGCTATTGGATATACCCAAGTTGCAGGTGTCCGTACCCGGGCAAGCGGTAATGTCCGCCAAACTGTTGTATCCAGGCTGTGCCAGGTCTATGGCGTACAAACCGTTAAATAAAGCAGGCAGGGCGGCTTCTGGCACATTGCGTATTAGCAGGTTTTGGCGGAGGGTAAACCGCAGTTCATCCGTAGCAAAATCCTCAATAAGTTGGGCCAAACTGCGCGCCTGGTCGGTAGTGAAATTTCCTAATACCACGCGCACTCCTACCGCATACAAACCCGGCTGCTTTTGTGGATGGACGTTACTCTTTCGCCATGCATCGTAGGCATCGGCATCTACCGCGGTTTGACTTTGGTATTGCGGACTTAAAAAGAAAAGTTCTTCGGGCTCCTCGGGTAATGGTATGGGTACCTTTGCGTTGGGAAGCGCCTGCTTTTCGGCTGCCACCAATTCTAAAAACGCATCCAAACCGATCTCGTTGAGTAAAAACTTAAGCCGCGCTTTAAGTCTGCGGTTGCGCTCGCCATGTCTATCAAACACGCGCAAAACGGCCTCAGTAAAGGGGATGACCTCATCTTCTGGCAAAAAATTATACACCACATCGGCCTGGCGGGGTTGCGAGCCCAATCCACCTCCTAACAACACCTTAAAACCGCGTTTTTCCACGCCATTCACTACTTGTAGTTTAGGAATAAAACCCAGGTCGTGCATAAAAGTGAGGGCCGTGTCCTTTTCGCTGGAGGAAAAGGCAATTTTCACTTTTCGGCCCATTTCCTGGCAAATGGGGTTGCGCAAGAAATAGCGGGTTAAGGCTTCTGCGTATGGAGATACATCAAATGCTTCATCGGGATCGATGCCTGCCCACTCGGATGCGGTAACGTTCCGAACGGTGTTACCGCAAGCTTCGCGCAGGGTTACTTCATCTTTTTCTAAATCGGCCCACAACTGAGGGGTATCGTCTAGACTTACGTAGTGAATTTGAATATCCTGCCGCGTAGTAATGTGTAAGTTCCCGTTGGAGTAGGTATCCGAAACTTGTGCTATTCTCCGCAACTGGCGCCCCGTTACTTTACCGTAGGGAAGCTTTATGCGTATCATTTGCACGCCTTCCTGGCGCTGGCCGTACACACCACGCGCCAAACGTAGACTACGAAACTTCTCTTCGTCTATTGTTCCTTCTTTAAAGCGCGCTATCTTGTTCGCTAAATCTAGGATGTCCTTTTCCACTACGGGGTTTTCCAACTCCGTTCTAAAACTCTGCATTGCTAATATTTTAAAGGGTTAGCTTAATATTTGGCCAAACTGGTGTCTATGAGGTCGGCATAGGCCAAAATGCCCCCTTTGAGATTGTAGAGATTTTTAAATCCAAACTTTTTTTCGAGCTGGCGTATAGCATCGGCACTGCGCTTTCCGCTGCGGCAGTGGATGACCACGTCTTTCTCCGAGGCGATCTCATCCACCTGGTCCAAAACGGTTTTAAGAGGAATCAGCTTCGCATCCAGGTTGGAAATTTCGTACTCGTAGGGTTCGCGCACATCAATCAACTGAAAGTCTTTTCCGCTGTCCTGCCATTGTGCTAATTCTTCTACGGTTATTTCCTTTACGCCACTTTCTTCTTTTTTATGCACCCGTAGGCCGCAAAAGTGCTCGTAATCGATGAGCTCTGTTTGGGTCGGGTTTTCTCCATTGAGTGGATTGCTGGGATCGCGGTGTACTTTGAGGGTGCGTGTTTCAAAGGTTAGCGCGTCAAAAAGGAACATGCGCCCCACCAAGGGTTCGCCTATGCCGGTAAGTACTTTAATGACTTCGTTGGCTTGAAGGGTACCCAAAATTCCTGGCAACACACCAATAACACCCCCTTCAGCACAAGAAGGAACCAAACCGGGAGGTGGTGGTGTGGGGAATAAATCGCGGTAGTTGGGACCTACCGTTCCGTCTTCATTTTTGTAGTTAAACACAGAAACCTGGCCATCAAAACGGAAAATGGAGGCATACACATTCACTTTATCCAAGAGCACACAAGCATCGTTTACAAGGTAGCGGGTAGGAAAATTATCGGTTCCATCGGCCACCACATCGTAGTCTTTTATAATGTCTAGCGCGTTTTGTGAGGTAAGCTGGGTGTTGTAGGTTTTAATGGTGATGTGAGGATTGAGACCTTCCAACCGCTTTTTGGCTGCCTCTACCTTGGGGGTACCCACATCGTCAACAGAAAATAACACCTGGCGTTGCAAGTTGCTATCGTCTACCACATCAAAATCTACAATACCGAGGGTACCCACACCTGCGGCTGCCAGGTATTGCAGGAGCGGTGCGCCCAATCCACCCGAACCTACTACCAATACCTTGGCTTCTTTAAGCTTGCGCTGTCCGGCAATGTTAAACTCAGGTATAATAAGGTGGCGACTGTAGCGCTCTAATTCTGCTTTTGAAAAGGTTGTCATGGTATAATGCCTTCTTGTTTCTGTAGTTCGTTTTGTCTTAGTTGCCTTACGCAATGCCACCCGCTATGGCTGGAATAATGCTTATAACGCTGTCTTGCGCCACTTCGGTCGCCTCGTTGTTTAGGGCTTTTATATCCTCGTCTCCTACGTAAATGCGTACAAAAGAGCGCAAGTTTCCCGATTCATCAAACAATTGATTTTTTAAGTCGGGATATTGCTTTGCTGCTTCTTCAATAGACTGCAACACCGTGCGTGCCTCGGTAGCGATAGACGATTGGTTGTTGGTGAATTTCCTAAGGGGTGATGGAATTTTTACTGTTGCCATGGTTGGTTTGATTTTACGAGTTATTGGAAAAAATTACTTTTTAAAAATGGGTGTGGTTAATGCCGTGGCCCACAAATCGAGGTACAGCACCACGGTTTTCCACTGCTTGTAGCCTTTAACGGTAAGTTTATTGATTGCTCTTTTCATAATCTGTACAGGTTTATAAAGCTACAGCGTATGGGCCGCGGTAGCTGGGGTAATTACTTTTTCTTCTTCAAACTGGTGGTTAGCGTTGAGTTGCCAGGATGTTAGTTCGGCTGCCTTCCCCTCTTGTACCGAGAGGATGACATAGGAGAAGAAAGGCATGGCGCTTTTTAAATCGTGCTCCGAGGGTTTGGCTGGATGATTGGGATGCGAATGGTACACCCCCAAAAGCTGCAAGCCCTTTTCATCGGCATAATTTTCGGCATCGAGGTAGTCTTTGGGCGACACCTCAAAACGTCTGCGCTGGTCACCTTCTTTAGAGTTTACCACGGGACGCACTTCGCTAATCTCTCGAATGTCGCCATCCGTACCGTACATAAAACCTACGCCCTCGTTGGGAAATGCCTCCTCTAGATGTTGGATTAATGCTTGCACGCTCGATGCGGTAAATGCTACTGTGTTCATGCTTATTGGAATAATTCTTTGATTACTTCTCCGTATTTATCGGCATTGTCTGCCAGCACGGTGACTACGGTACCTTCGTTGAGTTCGTTAGCTACTTTAACCGCTCCTAAAATGTTGGCTGCGGCCGATGGGCTAATCAACAATCCAAAGCGCTCCGATACCGCGCGGATATACTGTAAGGCTACATCGCTGTAGACCTCGCGGATTTCGTTGGCAATGGCTGGATTGTAAATGGTAGGTACGCGGGCTGTCTCCAGGTGCTTCCATCCTTCCAAACCGTGCATGGGCGAGTGTGGTTGCAACGCCACAGCCTGGATGTTGGGATTGAGTTCTTTCAATCGGGTGGATGTACCTACAAAAGTTCCTGTAGTACCCAATCCCGCCACAAAATGGGATACAGCACCGCCCGTTTGGTCCCAAATTTCTATGGCTGTAGTGTTGTAGTGCGCTTTCCAGTTGTTTTCGTTGGTGTATTGGCTGGCGTAGAAAACACTTTCGGGAAAACGTGCCGCATAATCTTCGGCTTCTACTTGTGCCCCATCGGTAGACTCTAAAGGCGAGGTCAAAACCAATTCTGCTCCCAAGGCTCTCAATATGCGCTTGCGTTCCTCAGAGGCATTGGCCGGAACAAAAAGTTTGGTTTGTATGCCCAGTTGTGCGGCAATGCTAGCGTAGGCAATAGCCGTGTTGCCACTGGAGGCATCAATTAATGTTTTGCCTTCGTGCAGCTGTCCGCTCGCAATGGCTTCTTTAATGATGTTGTAGGCTGGACGCGCTTTTACGCTTCCTCCCAACTGCTGCCACTCTAGCTTGGCGTAGAGTTTTACCTTGGAAGGATTGTCCAGCAATTCGTGCAACGGAAACAAAGGCGTATTGCCAATAAAAGCACCAGCTTGTTGCACTTTTTCTTGGAGTTGATTTTGGGTTATTTCTGATATCATATTGCGTTCGTTTTTAAAGTTTTGGGCATAAAAAAAGCCCTTCCGGTTGCTCGGAAGGGCTTTTCAAATATGGCGTTAATTGTGTGTTATCTTATGACCATAGCAAGACCTGTCCGAGTTTTCTCGGGAGTGCAACAACACATCATACAACAGGTCATTAATTTCATTTCTTGCTATTCGTTGGGACAAATGTAGAACATAATTCTATTTGAAAAGAAAAAACACGTTAAATATTTTTTATTCTACTAGCTTACTGGATTACTAAAAATAGCATGCTCCCCTCCAATCCGCTGAAAATAAAACAGTTAAGAACGCATATCGTTCCAAACGAAAATGGGCTTTGAAAGCTTATAGCTTTTGGAGGTCCTTAAACAAAGTAGCCCTGCATGAGGTACACCGAAATGATGGTGGCAACAACCGCCCGGTAAACCCGATTTTTTGCAAACAAACGCTGCTCGGGACTCTTGGCATACAGCAGCGCCCCTATGGATAAAAGCAGGAGTACCGGAGAACCAAAAACACAAATATCCATAATAGGCCCCAGTGCGGGCCAGTACATCACCAAAAACAAAATAGCTATCGGAAAAAGCGCAAACACCAGGGAGGAGACCAAATTAAAAGCGACCCAAAGTGGCTGTTTTATTCGCAGTGAGAAGAACAAAAAGGAAACCGGAAACTGGTAGACCGATAAACCCGATAAGGAAAGAATGAGCAGGATGCCCGTGTAGGGCCAATGCATTATTCTAAAAGTGAGCGCTAGTAATAATAAAAGGGCTAGTAAGGTTTCCAGCTTTTTCATGGACGCAAGGATATGGATCCACCGAGGGAGGTTTTTTCCTCTAACACCTCTATGGCAGCCGCGTAGGTAATAGCACCTCCAGTACTGGATTTAGCTTTTAAACTTTCTACAGTGCCTATAGACAATACGCCCCCTGTATTAGTTTTTAAGGTGGCTCGTTGCGCTTGTAGCTCGTCTGCCACCACAACAGCACCCGTATTTACCTGTATTTCAATGTCTGCTATGCTGCCCAGGAGATCTACTTGTGCCCCCTGCCCCACTTCCATGGAAAGATTTTTACCCGCAATTTCAGCTTCAAACAATGCGCCTGTAGTCACATTGATTTCGGTTTGCACCACGTCTAAAATTTCATTGCTATAAATATGCGCACCTCCACCTGCTTGAATGTGATTCAAACCTTCGTAACCCACCTTAACCAAAACCTCAAAATCGCTGGCGTTTTTAAACACATTGCTCATTTTTATGCTGCATTCTTTGCCTTTAAAAGACACCTTAACCGCGTCTTCTTCAATGCCTTGGCCATCTACGGTAATAGTGTTGCTTCCATCCGGAACCAACTGCACGGTTATTTTCCCAAAAACGTTAAGTCTTGAAAACTTAGCCTGCTGCTGGCTGCTCCATTCTTGAGCCATCCCAACGGTAGCCAAAATTGTAACGAGGCAAACTGTGGCACTAATTCGTAGCATACTTTTCATTTTATCAAACTTTTTGGTTTAGGGTATTCGGTTACTTTTGTTGCGAAAATTAGAGAAAAGATGGCCGATATCAACGAGCTAAACCGAATTTGTTCGCAAGTACGCAGAGACATTGTTCGCATGGTGCATGCCTGCTCCTCTGGGCATCCCGGAGGTTCCCTGGGCTGTACCGAGTTTTTTGTGGCAATGTACTTCCACACCTTAAAGCACAACACCCAGTTTAACATGGAAGGTAAAAACGAGGATTTGTTTTTCCTTTCCAACGGGCACATCTCACCGGTGTGGTACTCGGTTTTAGCGCGTGCTGGATATTTTGAGGTAAGCGAGTTGGCCACCTTTCGCAAGTTAAACTCGCGTTTGCAAGGACACCCAACCACCCATGAGGGTTTGCCTGGAGTACGCGTAGCCAGTGGTTCGCTGGGACAAGGACTCAGCGTGGCTTTAGGTGCTGCGTTGGGTAAAAAGCTAGATAAAGACCCCCAGTTGGTGTACACCTTGCATGGCGATGGCGAATTGCAAGAAGGCCAAATTTGGGAAGCCCTCATGTTTGCAGCAGCGCATAAGGTAGACAACATCATAAGTACCGTAGATGTAAACGGTCGTCAAATTGACGGGGACACTGAGGATGTATTGAACTTAGGTGACCTCAACGCGAAGTTTACCGCCTTCGGTTGGGACACGCTAACCTGCAATGGCAACAACATGCAAGAGTTACTACACACCTTAGAAGAAGCGAAAAACCGCACTGGAAAAGGCAAGCCTGTGGCTATTTTAATGCAAACCGAAATGGGCCAGGGTGTAGACTTTATGATGGGAACCCACAAATGGCATGGTGTAGCGCCCAATGACGAGCAGCTAGAACAAGCCTTAGAACAGTTGGAGGAAACCTTAGGAGACTACTAAATACCAACCGGACAGTAATAGTATTTCAAACCTCGCGCTGCAAAAGCGCACAACGGAAAGAAAATGAATTTAGAAGTTACAGGACATAAAGATACCCGCTCTGGTTTTGGAGACGCGCTCACCGAATTGGGGGCTAAAAATGATGCCGTGGTTGGATTGTGTGCCGACCTCACCGGTTCGTTAAAAATGAATGCATTTCAGGACAACCATCCAGAGCGCTTTTACCAGGTAGGAATTGCCGAAGCCAATATGATGGGCATAGCGGCTGGATTGAGCATATCGGGCAAAATACCCTTTACGGGTACCTTTGCCAACTTTGCTACGGGCCGCGTTTACGACCAAATTCGCCAGTCCATAGCCTACAGCGACAAAAACGTGAAAATATGCGCCAGCCACGCGGGATTAACCCTGGGCGAAGACGGTGCAACCCACCAAATTCTAGAGGACTTGGCCATGATGAAGGCCTTGCCCAACATGACCGTAATAAACCCTTGCGACTACAACCAAACCAAGGCGGCAACACTGGCTATAGCCGAGCATGTAGGCCCAGTTTACCTGCGTTTTGGTCGCCCAAAAATGCCCATTTTCATTCCCGAAGACACCCCATTTGAAATTGGGAAAGCGCTAACGCTCAAGAAAGGTAGCGACATCAGCATCTTTGCTACGGGTCACTTGGTATGGAAAGCTTTGGAAGCGGCAAAAGTGTTGGAGGAAGAAGGTATTTCTTGCGAAATCATAAACATCCACACGATAAAACCCCTGGACGAGGATGCCATTCTTAAATCGGTAGCCAAGACCGGATGCTGCATTAGTGCCGAAGAACACCAAATCAACGGTGGTTTGGGCGAAAGCATTGCCCGCGTATTGGTAAAACGCAACCCTGCGCCTATGGAGTTTGTGGGGGTAAAAGACCAGTTTGGCGAAAGCGGAAAACCCGATGAACTGCTAGACAAATACGGTTGTGGCGTAGCCGACATTATTACTGCAGCCAACCGTGCTGTGGGAAGAAAGAATGCCTAAACACATTTGTACCTAAACTGAACAAAGGCCTCGGTAAACACTGGGGCCTTTTTGTTTCTCCCAAAACCAAAAAGCATTATTCCATTACTTTAGCTCCGTCACCGCTGTAGCCTCTTTTTATTGCCGCATGGAAAACATTTTAGACTGCGTTACCAAATACGACAATCTGCCTCAGGATTCGTACCAATTCTCCATCCTAATCCCCACGTGGAATAACCTAGCCTACTTGCAATGCTGTATCAACAGCATAAAAAAGCACGGCGCGGTTCCAGTGCAGATCATTGTTTTTGTAAACGAGGGAAAAGACGGAACATTAGAGTGGTTGGAGACTCAAAAGGATATCGATTACATCCACGCAACAAAAAATGTGGGTATATGCTATGCCCTTAACCTCTGTCGCAGCTTGGTTAAATCCGAGTACATCGTGTATATCAATGATGATATGTATGTGCTGCCCAACTGGGATACGGCACTCAAGGCAGAAATAGAGCAGGTAGACGGAAAATCCTTTATGTTCTCAGCTACCATGGTGGAACCACACGATACCGGCAACCCCTGTGTAGTAGTTAAAAATTTTGGCGATAACCTGGATAATTTTGATGAAGAGGGACTGGTTAGCCAATACAGCGCTATAGAAAAAGGAGATTGGAACGGCAGCACCTGGCCTCCCAACTTGGTCCACAGAGATTTGTGGGATATGGTGGGTGGATTAAGCATAGAGTTTAGTCCGGGCATGTACTCCGACCCCGACTTTACCCGCAAACTGCACGAAGCAGGCGTTACCCATTTAAAAGGCGTGGGAAAAAGCTTGGTATACCACTTTGGATCGAAATCCACCAAGAAAATAGGCAAATCCAAAGGCCGCGATTTGTACTTGCTCAAATGGGGCATTACCTCCAGCGTTTTTGGTAAGAAGGTGTTAGCAATGGGCACGCCCTATACTCCAAATCGCAAGGGTAAAATAACCCGTACCGATCGCAGGTTGGGTAAGCTCAAGATTTTAAAGTGGCTCGCCAAGTCGGGGAGATAAAGTCGGCCATGCAAAAACACCCTCTTAAATCTGCGCAGATGCCTATTGCTGATATTTTTGGAAATGGTACCAAGGCTACGTGTACTAAACCACTTTATTAGGAGGTGCTAGATTGATACCTCCTTACCTTCGCTCCCAGCGCTACATGAAAATAAAACCCATCTATATCTTGCTGATTGCTTGTGCAATCCTTTATACCCTAGCCATAATACTGGGCACCGGTACAGGCGATGCGGGCGACAGCGTGCTCCACTACCTTTTTGCCAAGCACGCACCGCAACATCCCAAGCTGTACTTCCACCATTGGGCCAAACCCGTTTTCACCCTTTTGGCCAGCCCTTTTGCTCAATTCGGTTTTACAGGCGTTAAGGTGTTTAATGCGCTGGTAATGCTGGGGGTTTTATGGTTTACCTACAGCGTTGCAACAGCACTAAAAATGGCAAACGCGCTGCTTGCGCCCCTATGCATTGTTTTCGCTCCCCTATGTTTTGTATTAACCTTTTCGGGGCTCACAGAACCGCTCTTTGCCTTATTTACCATTGCCTCAGTGTACGCTGTGCTGCGACATAAAGTTCCTGCAGCCGCGGTATTGGTTTCTTTTTTACCCTTCGTCCGGTCCGAGGGCTTAATTATCGCAGGCGTTTTTGGGTTCTATCTGTTGCTAAAACGCAATTACCGCCTGTTACCCTTGTTGGCAGTAGGACACGTTGCGTTTGCGCTTGCTGGCGCATGGGTGTATGGCGATATCCTGTGGGTGTTCACTAAAATTCCGTACGCAAAAATAGATGGCAATTACGGCAGCGGAACCTGGTATCATTTTGTGGTACAGATGCTCTATGTTACGGGCATTCCCATTTACATCCTCCTGTGTATTGGGATACTTGCCGGCATAGGCAACTGGGTTAAACAGCGCATTGGGCTGGAAATGCTGGTCTTGGTTTTTGGTGGCTTTTTCGCTTTTTTCCTGGCGCATGCTGCGTTCTGGTATTTTGGGCTCTTTAACTCCCTGGGGCTCAAGCGGGTTTTAATTGGCGTATCGCCATTAATCGCCCTCATTGCGTTGTATGGATTCAACCAACTAGTGCAACGGGTGCCCCAGCAAAAGAAAAGGTTACAAACAGGTGTGAGTGCCGTATTGGTATTGTACCTTCTGGTTTTCCCTTTTACCAGCAATCCAGCTGCCATACATTGGAAACAAGATCTCATGCTATCGGTAGATCAGCAACTAGCCGATGAAGCAGTGGCCCATATTCCAGCCGTAGAAAAAGAAAAAGCTTGCTTTGTATATGCCCACCCCTATTTGGGCGAAGCTTTGGAAATAGACCCTTTTAACCCCAAAAGTCACCAACTCTTAAGCCAAGCGAGTCTTACCGCACTTAAACCCGGAGACTATGTTATTTGGGAAAACTGGTTTGCTGTGGTAGAATCGGGCATCAACAAGGCCTACCTGGAAAAGGATAGCACCTTGCAAAAAATCCACGAAACCAACCGCTGGAATGGCAAGCGCGAAATACGGTATGCGGTATACCAAAAGCAATAACTTCTTCTTTTCTCTTGTGAACACGGCAGTTTAGGCGAACTACTGCTGGGTTTTTCCTATACTAGCAGCACACAACCAACCCCATTTCTTATGATGAACGATGCGCAGCTCCACCTGGCACTCAACCACCTACCCTTAGTTTTCCCGTTTGCGGGCATAGTGGTCATGCTGGTAGGCATTCTATCAAAATCGCAAGCCGTGCAGCGCACTGCATACTTGTTGTTTATACTCGCTGCCCTGTTTACCATAGCGGCTATGTGGTCAGGCGAAGAAGCCGAACACATGGTAGAACATCTCCCGGGCGTGGAACACGATTACATAGAAAACCACGAACACCAGGCAGAAACACTGGCCATTCTCTTGTACATTTTGGGTGGACTTTCACTTTTGGGCTTGCTCCTCAATCTCAAGCAGCGTGCCTTTCAACAGGTTATTGCAATTGGCGTTACCATTTTTGCCGTCATCCTACTATTCTTTGGCAAACAAACAGCAACTTCGGGTGGAGAAATTAGACACCCCGAGATTAGACCGGGATTTGAAGTTTCGGCTAGCGAGCACCACTAAGCGATAACTTTTTTAAATACCCTTCTTCTGTTGTGGCCTCTTGATGTATATTACCCCATAAAAGTGGATTTATGATTGCACGGCTGGTCATCTTTTTAGTAATAAACTTTGGAGCGTTGGGTATCGGTGGATTATTCACGGGTAAGGGCGTTCCGTCAGAGTGGTATGCCAACCTGGACAAAGCTCCCTGGACACCGCCAGGCTGGGTTTTTGGTGCCGCCTGGACTACCATTATGCTGTGCTTCAGCATCTATTTGGCCTACCTGTGGCCACACGTGCAAAACAAAAAGTTTCTCATTTCGCTGTTTGTGGTTCAGTGGATTTTAAACGTAAGCTGGAATCCCGCCTTTTTCTACTTCCACCAAGTTTTGCTCGGACTGGTGATCATCAGCGTGCTTACGGTAGTTGTAGCCGTTTTTTTATTTAAATATTGGGATGCCTTGGCGTTTAAAAGCCTGCTCATCCTTCCCTATTTAATCTGGCTTATTATCGCAACCTCCCTCAACGGATATATTTGGTTACACAATTAAACCTCGCATTAAAACAAGAGAACGCTCTTAGCATGAAGAACCTCCTCACTCCCGCATCCTCAGTCCTTGTATTTTTACTGGTTGTAGTAGTATCCTCGAATATCTACGGTCAACAGGCCCAAGTAGGTAAAAACCCGTACCCAGATACTCTGGTAGTTGCTTACAATGCCGTGATTCCGTTTATCGATGTAGATCAAGACCAACCCATTGGCCCCAATGTGTGGCTTTGGGAACAAATTGCCAGCGACCTCAACCTCCATTACCGGTACCAACAGTTGCCGTTGAATCAAATTCTCTCGGGATTAACCGATAATTCTGTAGATCTGTGCATATCTCCCCTAAGCATTACCCCGAAGCGCGCTCGGAACATTTACTTTAGTGCCCCCTATTACGTAGCTCATGCCAAAATCCTCAAACGAGAAGAAAGCACCTGGACCCAAGCAAGGAGCTTTTTGGCCTCTTTTTTCTCATTAAATTTTTATCGAGCCTTAGGCGCTTTGGTTTTTGTAATCTTTGTGTTTGGTACCTTACTCTGGTGGTTTGAGCGCAAGGAGAATTCCGAAGAGTTTGGAGGCGGTATACGGGGCTTGTGGGAAGGTTTTTGGTGGTCTGCCGTTACCATGACTACAGTAGGATATGGCGACCGCAGTCCTAAAACCGCGGGTGGTCGCATTGTTGCACTAGTTTGGATGTTCACCGCTATCATCATTATCTCGGGTTTTACGGCCAGCATAGCATCCTCGCTCACACTTACGAGCATAGATAGCAGTGGCAGTACCATTTCGGACTACAAAGACAAACCTCTGGGAACCATTGCTCACTCCGCAACGGAGCAATGGTTGGCCGATCACTTTTACAGCCAACGCAAAGGTTATCCGGATGTGCCAAGTTTGTTTAGCGCACTAGATCAAGGAGAAATCGCTGCGATTGCCTACGATTTCCCGCTATTGCAATCGGTTTTAAAAGACAAGAAGGAACAAGGTTATGTGATGCTTCCCGAACCGTTTAACCCACAATACTATGCATTGGGGATGCGAAACTCCTTGGCTCCCGAGCTAAAACGCGCCATCAATTTAGAATTACTGCAACTTTCCAATACCCGTGAGTGGGAAGTTTGGCTTTCCGAACACGGAATTTAATGAGCGCGTGCTATTCCAACGAAAGCGCCAAACAAAACGCTAATCAGTTCGTTATCAGTACATTCCTGACCTACATCAGGAAAAATGAATGAGAGTCAGTACCTTTTATAATCAAACGTTATATTTATCATAGCAATAATAAATTAAAAGTTATGTGTTTTTATTCGGATATTTGCACCGCAAAACAACACAACTATGGAGAATAGCACGTTTACAGCACCAGAAAGCAAAATGAATACAGGAAAAACTACAACGATTGCCGTAGCGCACGGAGACGGAATTGGTCCCGAAATTATGGACGCTACCCTGCGCATCATGAATGCTGCTGGCGCTAAAATTGAAGCAGAAACCATTGACATTGGAGAAAAAGTATACCTATCGGGCAACACCTCGGGTATTACAGACCAAGCTTGGGATTCCATCTCTAAAAATAAAATCATACTTAAAGCTCCTATCACCACGCCTCAAGGCAAAGGATACAAGAGCTTAAACGTAACCCTTAGAAAGTCTTTAGGACTTTTTGCTAACGTGCGCCCTGTAACCGCGCTAGACCCTTTTGTGAAAACACACTTTCCTGAACTGGATATCGTAGTCGTTCGCGAAAACGAAGAAGACCTATACGCAGGAATTGAGCACAGACAAACCGATGACGTATACCAGTGTTTGAAGCTGATTACGCGTCCTGGATGTGAAAAAATTGTACGCTACGCCTTTGAATACGCAAAAGCATACAATCGCAAGAAAGTTACTTGCTTGGTGAAAGACAATATCATGAAACTTACCGATGGTCTTTTCCACAAGGTGTTTAACGAAATTGCAGCAGAATACCCAGAAATAGAGAGCAACTCGCAGATTATCGACATAGGATCTGCACGGGTAGCCAACAACCCTGGCGACTACGATGTTATTGTAACTTCTAACCTTTACGGAGACATCGTATCGGATATCGTAGCAGAGATTGCAGGCTCTGTAGGTATGGCAGGATCGGCTAACGTAGGAAGAAACGTAGCCATGTTTGAAGCTATTCACGGTTCAGCTCCTGACATTGCCGGACAAAATATTGCCAACCCTTCTGGTTTGCTCAACGGTGCTATTATGATGTTGGCCCACATTGGTCAAACCGAAGTAGCCGATAAAATTAAAAACGCTTGGTTGCGTACTTTAGAAGACGGTATTCACACGGCCGATGTTTACCAAGAGGCTATTAGCAAAGAAAAAGTAGGAACCGCTGCCTTTGCCGATGCTATTATCGAGCGCTTGGGTCAAAAGCCGGAGAAACTTACCGAAAGTACCCTAGCTCAAGGTTCGGGGCGCATCAACATCCCCCAATACAAAAGACCAGAGACCACTAAGTCGCTCGTTGGAGTAGATGTATTTATCGACTGGAAAGGTACCAACCCGAATGAAATTGGAGAAGGTCTTAGAGCAGTAAAATCACACGGCTTAAAGCTGAAAATGATAACCAACCGCGGGGTGAAAGTATTCCCTAACGGATTGGATGAAACTTACTGCACCGACCACTGGAGATGTCGTTTCGTAGCCGAAAATGCGGTTATCGAAGGCGCCAATCAAACTTACGAGTCTGTAGATTACGAAGAGGTAATTGCCCTACTATCCAACCTACAACAAAACAACTGGGAAGTAATAAAAACCGAAAACTTATACGAGTTTGACGGTGTTAAAGGCTTCTCACTAGGTCAGGGAGAATAATACCAATCCAACCCTATTTAAAACCCATTTTGGTAACCCCGAAATGGGTTTTTTTATGATACCCACACGACACAAATTTAATTTCGCTACACATGAGCAAAAAAACGTTGATAAAAAGCGCTACCCTGGTAAACGATGGCAAAGAATGGGTTAGCGATCTTCTGATTGCAGAAGGGAAAATTGAGAAAATAGGAAGTATTACACCAGATGCCGAAACCGAGGTGATCGATGCCACTGGCAAGCACCTGCTGCCTGGGGTTATTGACGGTCAGGTACATTTTAGAGACCCGGGCCTTACTCATAAAGCCGATTTGTATACCGAAAGCAAAGCGGCCATAGCAGGCGGGGTTACCTCATTTATAGACATGCCCAACACGGTACCCAACATACTCACCGTGGAAAGCCTGGAAGAAAAATATGCCATAGCCGCAGAGAAATCCTTAGCCAATTATGCCTTTGTTTTAGGAGTAAACAACGACAACCTGGATGAGGTACTTCAGCTAGATACTACCCAGTTTATTGCGGTGTCGGACGATGGACTGTACTTTACCAAAAAAGGAAACCTCCTGGCCGATAGCCCGGATACCATGGAGAAACTCTTTGCGGGTTGCGAGTCCATTATAACCATACACTCCGAAAAGGAGGCCATAGTAGAGGCCAATGAAAATGCATTTCGCGAAAAGTATGGCGATGACGTTCCTGCTAAATACCATCCAGTAATCCGCAGTGAAAAAGCGTGCTACGAAGCCACCGAAAGAGCCCTAAAAATTGCGGAGAAGCACGGAGCGCGACTGCATATTTTGCATCTTACTACTGCAGCCGAAACGGCACTCTTCCGCAATGATATTCCACTGAAAGAGAAGAAAATCACCACGGAGGTTTCCGTACATCATCTATGGTTTTCCGAGGAAGACTACGAGCGCTTAGGCATGTTGATTAAATGGAATCCCGCCATAAAAAGTAAAAAAGACAAGGAAGGCCTCCTTAAAGCTCTATTAGACGATCGTATCGATCTGATAACTACGGACCACGCTCCACATACTTTAGAAGAAAAGCAGCAGCCCTATTTTAAATCCATGTCGGGGGCGCCCATGGTGCAGCACACGCTAAACTGCATGCTGGACTTTTACCAAAAAGACAAAATTTCTTTGCCCAAAATCGTGGAGAAAATGTGCCACAACCCTGCCCTACTCTATGGCATGACCGAGCGCGGTTACCTCCGCGAAGGCTACCATGCCGATTTGGTTTTGGTAGACCTCAACAAACCCTGGACGGTGAGCAAAGACAACTTACTCTACAAGTGTGGCTGGTCTCCTCTGGAAGGAACTACCTTTAATAACCAAGTTTTGCAGACCTTTGTGAACGGTAATTTGGTGTACAACAACGGGAAGTTTGATGAAACCCACCGCGGACACTCCATTGCCTTTGTAAACAAAGCAAGCTAATTGGTTACCGTAACTGACAATATACAGGAGGCCGCGCAATACCTGCAGCAAAACGATGTGGTAGGCATTCCTACCGAAACCGTGTATGGTTTGGCAGGCAACATATACAGCGAAAAAGCGATACGCAAGATTTTTGCGGTAAAGCAGCGCCCCTTGTTTAATCCACTCATTGTGCATTTGCCCAACGTAGCACGCTTGCACGAAGTGGTTTCTGAAATTCCACCCAAAGCAAAAGACCTGGCCAAGCACTTTTGGCCGGGTCCCTTAACGCTGATCCTCAAGAAAAAGGATAGCATACCCGACCTGATTACGGCAGGAAAAGACACCGTTGCAGTGCGCATACCGCAGCACCCTACTACCCTGGCTTTGTTAAACGCCCTGCCCTTTCCTTTGGCGGCCCCCAGCGCAAACCCATTTAATAGAATCAGTCCGACCACCGCAGACCATGTTGCAGCTTATTTTAAGAATGAAATTCCCATGGTGTTGGACGGAGGGCCCTGCCAGCGCGGTTTGGAATCTACCATTGTGGGGTTTGAAAACGGTCAACCCATTTTGTACCGTTTGGGAGCTATTTCTAAAGAAGCTTTGGAAGCGGTGGTAGGTCCTATCTCGGTTCAATCGAAAGCAGAAAAAGCACCGCAAGCACCCGGCATGCTGGCAAAACACTACGCACCCAAAACCAAAATGCACCTGCACAGCAACATCCTACCGTTTTTAGATCAACACAAGGATCAGCGCATTGGTGTGCTTTCCCTAAAAAAACACTTCGATCATCCAGCTGTGGTGCACAACGAGGTTTTATCGCAAACAGGCGATTTAGAGGAAGCAGCTGCCAATTTGTACGGAGCTTTGCATCGTTTGGATAGCCACAACCTAGACCTCATCGTAGCCGAGCGCATGCCCAATAGCGGCCTTGGGCTGAGCATTAACGACCGGCTAGAACGGGCTACCCAATAGCACATTCTAGCTATGGCACAAGACTTTTTTAGGAATAGAAAACTACTTATTGCCACCAAGCACGGCAAGGAAGCGGTTATTGCTCCCCTTTTGGAGCAACATTTAGACGTGCGGTGTTTTACCCGAACCGATTTAGATACAGACTCCTTAGGAACCTTTACGGGAGAAATAGCACGCCATACCGACCCCGTTACCACGGTACGAAAAAAATGCCATTGGGCTTTAGAGCAAAGCGATTGCGACCTAGTTGTTGCCAGTGAGGGATCTTTTGGATCGCATCCTTCCTTATACTTCCTTCCTGCCGATGAGGAGTTTTTAATGTTGGTCGACATAAAAAACAACCTGGAGATTGTAGCCAAAGTCCTTAGCACAGAAACCAACTTTGACGGAGCCGAAGTACGCACAGAAGCGGCCCTATTGGATTTTGCCGAAAAGGCGCAGTTTCCATCCCATGCGCTCATTCTCCGTCCAACCCAAGACTCGAAAGATTCCATTTACAAGGGCCTGAAGCGCAAGGAGGAACTGCTGGACACCTTTCATCGACTACAACAAGAGTTTGGCTCCACCCACGTAGAAACCGATATGCGCGCCATGAACAACCCCAGCCGCATGCGGGTGATTGCTCTGGCTGCGAAGAATCTGGTTGAGATCTTACACCATAGCTGTCCTCAATGTGCTACACCTGGTTTTGCGGTGCGGGAAACCAAAAAAGGCCTGCCCTGCGAAAACTGCGGACTTCCTACCCCATCCATAAAAAGTGTGGTGTATTCTTGCCAGAAATGCGGCAATCAGCAGGAAAAAATGTACCCCAACGGCAAGGAATATGAAGACCCGTCTTACTGCAATTTTTGCAATCCATAACACAACCTTAGCGCTGCTTGGCTGTTCTTAGCACAACATAAAACACATGCGCACAGTACTAGCACTTTTATTCGTTTTTGTTTTGGGAAAAGACACCGAACTATACAACTTTACCGCCAACAACGCTGCCAACGATTGGTATGTGGTCAATGATGGCGTTATGGGAGGCATCTCGCAAAGCCGTTTTACCATCAACGCTGAAGGCCATGGCGTTTTTAAAGGTAGCGTGTCTATAGAAAACAATGGTGGATTTGCCTCCGTGCAACATCGCTTTGCCCCCATCGAGGTGAAGCCCAAGAACAAGGTGCGCATCCGATTGAAGGGCGATGGCAAGAACTACCAGTTCCGGATAAAGGGAAGCTTGCAAGACTACTATTCCTACATCTACACTTTCGAAACTACGGGCGATTGGCAAGAGGTGGTCATACCACTAAAAGACATGTATCCCAGTTTTAGAGGCCGTAGGTTGGATGCACCCAATTTTGACCGCAACAGCATAGCACAACTCACCTTCCTCATTGCCAACAAACGGAACGAAGACTTTCAGTTACTACTCGATCGCATCAATCTGGATTAGAGTCGATTACAACTCAATCTTAGCGTAACGCGCGGTGTAGAAAAGCTGTGTTCCCTGCTTTTTCAGAGTCTGCTTGTCTTGCTCCAGTCTATTTTCATGGGCTCCTGGCCCCACCTTACGAATAACAATAGCCGCCACGCGTTTGGGATTCTGATTGGCAATTTCCAAATAGGTCTCATAATCGGCCTGGGTGTTGTCTCCCATTAAGGTAATCTCGGCATCACGAAAAAAGCTAACCACCCGATGTAACTGCCGAAGTTTATGCTGGTTTCCAGGTGGCTTTTTCTTTCCTAGCAATAAGTCTTTCAAGGTCCGCACTTGCTTTAATAGCACGGGGCCTCTAGGAAAGGCATTCACCCGCAAAAATTGATGAATTACCGGATGCAGATTGTGCTCGCTATTGGTTAAGTACAATACGGCATCGTTGATCTCAAAGTGCTTTTCAATAAAGGCAAGCGCATCGGTTACCGCTTTTCTACGCGCCACTTTGGTGAAAATCATGGTGTAGAGCTTGCGCAGCTTACTTTGTATGTGAGTAACCAACACGGTATCGTCTATATCGGTAACCAGCAACTTTTTACCTGTGTACGCCTGCGCTTTAGGTTGGTATAGTGCCGACTCAATGGCAACCTTTTGGTCGTTTAGCCACACCGCGGTTAAATCAGCACGGGTACTCGTGCATTCCACGAGCGTCTCAAATCCACCGTGCGCATCGCAGGTCACCGCTATTTTTTGATCTCCCAGCGCGAGTACTACAGTTCCCGATGCCGGTTTTAGGGCATACAGGCGTAGCATGTTCCAGGCAGTTTTTAAGGTGCCAAAATCTTGAAAATTAAAATCTTGAATTCCCGTTTTTACCACCTGACCCTGCACCCACCATTGTGAACCGTTGGCTAGGGCACTAAAGTTGAGCAGTACGTAGCGCGAATTAAGCATCGGGCATCACCATTTTTAATGCGGCAGGAATTACCTCAGCGGTCACCTCCTGGGTTTCTCCCAGATACTCCCCATCTATTTGCAAGGGCACAGGCTTGCTGCTCCTTATAGTAACCTTGGCACTTTGCACGGTATCTTCAAAGCGATCTTCGTCCATATAAATATCAAAAATACTCAAGCTACTGTGGATGATCTCTTCTAGGGTAAAGTCCTCAATAACACGAACATCCAGCAATCCGTCTCCCGGATCGCCATTGGTTAAGTTTACCCCCGTACCAAAGCGCGTAGCGTTGGTACAAATCAGTACCAAGCCATCTTGGGTTTCTTTCCCTTTTTCGGTTTCTATGGTGTACCTTACCGATTCGCTATCTAAAATGGCTTTTAGCGCTTGTTTGGCATAACCCAGCATCCCGCGAGAGTCGCCCTCATCGTAATATTTAATAAGGCGCGCATTGGTGCCCAAATCAAACAAATGCAAACAGGTGTACTGGTCGTTTACCTTTAAAATATCCAGTGCTTGAATGTTGGTGGCCTCAAAACCCAATTCCATGGCTTCTTTGGGCTCGGCTGGAAGCTGTAGACTAGTAGCCAGGCCGTTGGCAGATCCAAGGGGAACAATAGCCAGTGGAATTTCCATCGCGGTCTGATCTAGCACATTACTTACCATTTGCACGGTGCCATCGCCTCCGCCTACAAAAATTTGTTCGGGTGGATTTCCTTCCAACTGCTTTCGCAAGGCTTTTTCATCTTCCTCTCCTGTGGTAAAATACTCGCTAGCCTCTATTTGGTGGTTTTTGCACAGACTTTGAAAGCGGGCAACGATATCGTCTTTATCGATATCGCCGGAAACCGGGTTTACTACAAATAAATAGCGCTTCATTTCTTTTGAAAACGTTCAATATATAAAGGATTATAGCAATCCGGGCGTTGGATTAACACAAAATTGAAACCTAAGCCCCCTTCCAAATGTTGCATTCGTGTAGTTTTGCCCACGCATGAAGAGAAGCCGCATAGATCTTACCCAAGGCAGTATTTTTAAAGGTTTGTTGGCTATTTCCTTGCCCATCATTGGGGCCAATTTACTGCAAACGGGCTACCAGTTGGTAGATGCATTTTGGGTAGGACGCCTCGGTGCCGATGCGGTTGCAGCCGTTTCGGTGAGTTTCCCGGTCAACTTTCTACTGATATCCCTCAGCTCGGGTTTTGCTTTTGCCGGCACCATTTTGGTTGCCCAGTATGCTGGTGCTAAAAATTTTAAGCAAGTAAACCACACCGCCCAGCAAACGCTGAGTATGGTGGTCATTATCTCCCTGCTATTCTCTGCATTGGCTTATTGGCTTTCGCCCAATATACTTCGTTGGCTCGGTGTTGGAGCCGATATTTTTGATATGGCCAACTACTTCCAACGCATCATTTTTCTGGGGCTGGTGTTCAACTTCAGCTTCATCATGTTTCAGTCGCTGTTGCGGGGAATTGGCGAGGTACGCATTCCGTTGTACATCAACGGAGCCACGCTGGCGCTCAATTTTGTGTTAGACCCCCTGTTTATTTATGGCTGGGGCCCTGTGCCCGCTTTTGGTGTGGCGGGAGCAGCCGTTTCCACGCTTATCACCTTAGCACTATCCGCTGCATGCGGCTACTACATTTTATTTAAGGGCATTACCGATATCAAACTCTCACTAAGCGGCTACCGCTGGGACTTTCCTTTGCTGGTTCGGGCTTTTAAATTGGGAACGCCCTCATCGGTAGAAATTTCGGCACGTGCGCTGGGATTAACCGTTATGACGGGAATAGCAGCTCGCTTTGGAACCGAAGTATTGGCGGCTTACGGAGTGGGATCGCGGCTCATTAGTTTCGTGGTTATTTTTGGATTGGGTCTATTGCGCGCCTCTTCTACCATGGTAGGTCAAAACATGGGCGCGCAAAAAGTAGATCGTGCAGAAACCGGTGCCAAGTATGCCGCTTGGATGGGCTTTATTGGTCTCAGCTTTATAGGTATCCTGTTTTTTGTTTTCGCCAAACCCTTGGTGCGCACCTTTATGGATGCCGAAGAACCTGTTGTAAAAATGGGAGCTGATTTTATGCGCATCGTCTCCTTAAGCTTTGGCTTTATGGGAGCCCAATTGGCGCTGATTGGTGCATTGCGTGGTTCGGGCAATACGCTGCAATCCATGATTATTACCATCATTGGCATTTGGATCATTCAGTTTCCCTTTGCCTGGTGGGTATCCTCTTGGGATGGCGTAGCGGAACTGGGCGTTTGGTGGTCATTCCCCATAAGCTATGTGCTGCCCTGCATTTTAACCATATGGTGGTTTTTGCGAGGCGACTGGAAAAAGAAAAAACTAGTGTAGCACTTTTGGAGTAAAAAATTGTTTTCCGTCAGGTGAAACCAATATCATGATTTCACCTGGATACAACCGCTAGTTTTACCCCGCCAAAACAGTCGCCTGCGCTATGGATAAAATCCACCCGAACTTAGCTCCCACCAGTCCATACCCTTTAAACATTAGCGTTAAGGAAGCGCGAGGCAGTTATATGACTTCGGCACTGGGAAAACGCTATTTAGATTTTATTAGCGGCATTGGGGTAAGCAACATTGGTCATGGCCATCCCCGTGTAATTTCGGCTATAAAAACGCAGGCCGACAAGCACCTCCACGTGATGGTATATGGCGAAATGGGCCAACAACCGCAAAGCGAATTTGCTGCCTTGCTCTGCCAGCAACTGCCACCGCAATTAAACTCGGTGTACTTTGTAAACTCGGGAACCGAAGCCAATGAAGCCGCTATAAAATTGGCACGTAGAGTTACGGGAAGAAGCGAAATAGTTGCTTGCAAAAAATCCTACCACGGCTGCACTACAGGCAGTTTAGCCATTTCTGGAAACGAGAATAAAAAGTATGCGTTTCGTCCGCTAATTCCAGGGGTATCCTTTATTGGTTTTAATGTTTTGGAGGATTTACAGCACATAACCAAGGATACCGCAGCCGTTTTTATAGAAACCGTACAAGGTGATGCCGGCATACGCATCCCCAATTTGGAGTGGATGCAAGCCCTACGGCAAAGATGTAACGAAACGGGCAGCCTGTTGGTGATGGACGAAATTCAATGCGGCATGGGGCGCACGGGCAAGCTGTTTGCTTTTGAGCATTTTGATGTGACACCCGATGTTTTAACCCTTGGAAAAGCCCTGGGAGGAGGCCTTCCCATTGGCGCTGTGGTATCCAGCCAAGAAAACCTAGATCATTTTGCAGCCGACCCCGTTTTAGGGCACATCTCAACCTTCGCAGGGCACCCATTACCCTGCGCCTCGGGCAAAGCAGCTTTAGAGGTCATTTTAGAAGGAAATTTACACGAACGCGCGGCTTTCCTAGGGCCGATATTGCATGAGAAACTACAACACCGCACCATTAAAGAAATACGCTGGAAGGGCTTATTTTTCGGAGTGGAACTGGCCGATGCTAAACAAGTGCAACAGGTGGTGGAATACTGCATTCAGCATGGTGTTTTGGTGTATTGGTTTTTATCCTCGCCCAATAGCTTTAGGCTGGCGCCTCCGCTCAATATTTCTGAGGAGGACCTACTATACGGTTGTCGTGTAATCCAAGAAGCACTCGATCAGTTAGAGCATTAAAACAAGCGCTTAAGATCGTTTTACCGTGGTTTGTTGCCGTGTACCCGGCCTTGGAGGCATGGTACCAAAAACGTAATCCCACAAAGGCGAGCTTACTCCATAGGCTTTATCATCGTGGCGATAATGGTGCATGTGATGATGCGTCCATAAGTACCCAAATACATTTTTAGGAGGTTTGCGCGTATGCACCAAGTAATGCACCCACAAATACAGGCCGTAGCCTAGTAAAAAGCCGGGAAAAAAGAAAAAAGCCAAATTCCCCATGACTAGAAATAGCAAAACGAACAACGCTCCTGAAACCACCAACGCCAAGACCAAAGGCATGGCCAAGCGATCTTTATCGGTAGGATGCGCATGGTGTACACCGTGCACCTTAAACTGCCACGAGTCCTCCTTTTTGTAATCGCCTGAATGGTAGGTGAAGCGGTGGATTAGATATTCTGCTAGTGAGAATGTCAGCAGTCCTAATAATCCAAGGGCTATCTGTAAACCCATACTCGTATACCCCTGAAAACTTCCGTAGATAAAGAGGCCTGCCGAAATAAAGCCATAGGCTGTGATTACCGATTTAGATGAGGTGCGGGTAATTTTATCGAGTACCGAATTTTGAAACCGATGCGATTGCGGGCGGGAATGGGTAGCAGAAGAAGTACGCATAACACAATGGATTTCCGATAGGAAAATACAAGAAAGCGGTAGTATTAAGCAATACCAGTAGGAAAATTTAATAATTACAAAATAAAACCAGTACTCCTGAGACTTTTCATGCTAAAAAATGGACCTAAAATTGTTGGCTGCCCAACATGACCAACGTGCAAGCATCCAGTGTTTCTACCCCTAACTTGGATAATATTTTTGACAGCGAAGGGTTTTCTGCGCCTGGATTAAAAATGATGCGTTGGGGTGGATATTTTTCCAAATACTCCACCAATTCTCCTTGATTCTTCTCCCCCAAATACACCGTTACGGTATGCACCGCTTCGTCTGGGTAAGTCGGTTGGATGGGATAACCCAGCACATCCCCCTTCTTCTTTCCTACTAAAATCAGTTGGGTGCGGTCGTCTGCAAACAAGCGCTTAGTAGCTTCGTGACTGTAGCGTTGTGGGTTGGTGCTGGCTCCTGCAATTAGCACCGTTTCTTGCGTGTCCGTCATCATAGATTTTCTAATTTATTCAGGAGGTCCTCTGTATGTCTGGTTTCCGTATGCACATTCATAAACGTACAGCGGTAATAAAAGGTGTTGTCAATTACTGTGCTAACAATGTAATGACTGCCTCCAGCAATGAGCTTTTGCAGTTTCTCTTTATGCTGGGCGGTATCCCAGTGGATATTTCTAAAACAAACAATATTGGCTTCAGGCGTTTGAAAAAGCTCCCAACCCGCACGCTTAGCAAGGCCTTCTGCAAACTGCTGCGCTTGAGCGATGATGTGATCCATCATGCCTACCAACTCCGCCTTGGGCAGCCAAAACAGATTCGCGTAGGCTTTAAGCCCCATCATTAGTTTGGTACACTCTACGGTGCGCAATCCCGACTGCGTCCAAGGCTCAAAATCGGCATCGCTCCAAAGGTAGCTGGCATCTTGCTTAAAAGGCAGAAAGCTGTCTTTTCCTTTCTTATAAAGTACCGCTGTGGTAAGCGCGGGAGTAAATCCCATTTTATGAAAGTCGATAATCAGTGAATCGGCTTGGTCTATTCCCTGCAACAGGTTTTTGTGTTTTTCAGATAGCTGCAACATTCCCCCATGGGCTGCATCTACGTGAAACCAAATATTGTGCTGTTGACATACGGAAGCCATTTCATCCAGATCATCAAAAACACCTGGACCCGTAGAACATGCCGAGCCTACTACGGCCATAATTTCTTTTCCGGCTGCTTTTTGGGCGCTGATGTGCTTCTCCAAAATTTCCCCGGTAATCTTGTGCTGGGCATTGGGCTGCATCTTTACCACACCCTGGTTGCCCATACCCATGATCTTTACGGCTCGATCCACACAGTAGTGCGCATCGGCAGAAACCAGAACTAGGGTGTTGTTGGGCACACCCTCTTCCCAGGCATTGCTGTGGCGTTGTCGCGCGGCTAGCAGTGCGGTTAAATTGCCCAGCGATCCCCCCGATGTAAGGATGCCTTCGCCTTCCTTCCAGCCGAAATAAGCCAACATTTTAAGCACCACAGCGCGCTCTATGGCTGTGGCACTCTGGCCCATATCCGATACCGCCATGCCCTGGTTTAGGGCGCTGGCAATAAAACCTGCAATTACCGATGGAATGGTTGGCGCCACCACTTGGTGGGCAATGTAGCCCGGATGATGCAGGTGCACAGCCGGTGCATACAACGCTGGCCAGTCGGTTTCTGGACTCGCCTGGGTGTCTCGCTGAAGCCATTGCTGGGCTTGCGTTGCGATGCTTACAGGTGATAATGCGGCACCTTGGCCTTGTTGACTTTTAGCAACATCGGCAATAATGGTTTGTATCAGCTGGGTAATGCGGGGTTGCCAGGACTCCCAATCGTAGGCAGAAAATTGCGGCATGCGGTAAAGCTTTGCTGCAAAGATGCTTACTTTTTAATCATGCTAAAGCCTTTGGTCTCGCCTGCAACTTCCAGCATGATGGTGTACAAACCGTTTTCTAGCTCTTGGGTGGATACTTCCACGTAATTCACCCCGGCTTTGGGATGCAAGGTTTGCTGCTTCACTTCCTGTCCTACTTCACTAAACACGCGAAGTTGCGCACTGCTGTCATCACTAGCAAAAAACTGCATCTTAAAACTGCGCGCAAAGGGATTGGGGTGCGTTCCAAACACCGCAAAAGCGGTAGACTCGGACTGTGCCTTTTTAGTAAAGCGTGGTGCGAGCGGTACTTTGGGTTGGTTTCTTTCGCTGGGTTTCCCCGTTTCTATCAAGCGCTTGGTACCGCGTAATGTTTTGTAGGATGCCCCCAGCCGGTGCTTGCTATTGCGCTGTGCTATGGTTTCCGAGAAAAAATAGTCGGCTTGGGTATATCCCGTATCCAAATGCACCACCATGTAGCCCCGCTGATACAAATCCACGTATTTTATGTGTGGATTGTTGAGCGCTATGGCGGAACCTGCTACAGGAATTTCCCAGCCTGGAGAGGTTACCGAGGTGCAAATAAACTCCACGCCTACCGAAGCACCCTGGCTTACATCGGAATACAAGGCCGTAGGTAGCTCGTTGGCCCAGGAAGAGTGGATATCTCCGGTGAGGACCACCAAATCGGTAGAATCGCTGTTTTGGAAAAACTCAAACAGGCGGTCGCGCTCAAAGGTGTAGCCATCCCACTGATCGGTATTGATGCCCAAACCACCCAGGCGCAAAGGTGCCATCATTACCTGTTGCCCCAATACGTGCCAGCGCGCTTCAGACTGCTGTACCTTGCGTTTTAGCCAGTTAAACTGGGTATCACCTAGGAGTCTGCGCTCGGTATTGCTGATGTCGGAAGAGCCTATAGACGCTTGTGCATCGCGCGCTTCCAGACGTGTGTCCAACATGTATAAATCCAGCAGGTTGCCAAAATTAAAATGGCGATAAATACGTCCTGGCACTTCCTGCTCGCGAACGGGCATCCACTCTAAATAAGCCTGAGTTGCCGAGATTTTTCGGGTGTTCCAATCGCCCTCATCGCTGCTGTGGTTGTCGGCCCCAGTTTTGTGGGCATTGTCGTTAGTTTCATGATCGTCCCATACGGCAATAAAGGGAAATTGGCGGTGTAATTCTTGCAGATCGTCATCCAGGCGATAATGGGAATAGCGCAAACGATAATCACTTAAGGTTACCGTTTCTGTTTTGGGTAAGTGCACCCGTCCATCCAAGCCCGCATCATAGCGCCCTACTTCGTACTCGTAGATGTAATCGCCCAGATGGAGCACCACATCCACATCGTTTTTATTGACAATGTCGCGGTAGGCATTAAAGTAGCCGTATTGGTAATTGGAACAGGAAAGCACCGCCATGCGCCATTCGCTTATATCATCGCCATGCGGAGCCGTAAGCGTGCGGCCTATGGGCGAATAGCTGTTTTGGTAGGAAAAGCGATAGTAGTAGGATGTTGCGGGTTGCAGTCCTGTAGCATCTGCTTTAACGGTATAGTCGCGGTAGGCACCCGTTGTAACGGAACCCGTAGCCACCACCTGTTGCATGGCGGTATCGGTGGCAATCTCCCAGGCTACTTCCACGGGCTGTGTGGTTTCAAAAGCGGGGCTAATACGGGTCCAAAGGATAACGCGGTCGTGCAAGGGGTCGCCCGAAGCCACACCGTGGTAAAAAGGCGCTTGGTTGGGGTTGATTTGAAGTCGCGGGTCGAGTATCTGGGCTGTAAGCGAATTTACAACCAGCAATGCCAAAACGTAGGATACAACGCGAGCAAACATTGCTATTGGGTTTTAGCAAAAGTAATTTGCTGCTTAGGGCTTTGCGTTAGGGCAGTGATAAGGCTGCATTAAGAAAACCCTGATGGTTTTAAGCCTAGGTTAAGCCCACAAAAAAAGCACCCCTCGCGGAGTGCTTTTGCGCTGATACCGAACCATAATGATTACCGCACCACTATTTTCTCGTTGGCCACAGCACCGTTTTCAAACCAAATTTGGGCGATGTATTGGCCTGGAGGCAGATTTAGGGTAGTATTGGTTTTGGGGTACTCTACCTGTTTTATCTTTTGTCCTAGTGTGTTAATCACAGCAATTTCACGGACCGGTTGTGCAAACTCAAAATGTATTTCTCCGCTGCTCGGGTTGGGATAAATACTGAATGAATTTTCAGTTAATTCATCAATCGACAAGGCCGGGTCGCATCCGCGATCTACTGGCACGGTGGAACAATCTGTACTGGCTTGGATTAAGGGGTGGTCTCCGTATCGTTCCAATAACAAGTTTTCTATAGACTCGAGACTTTCGTAAGCTAGTATCGCATTTTCACTAGCCGTATTGCTTTGGTTACCTGCTAAGTGCAAGGCTAACGTGTAGGATATTTTGTCGTTGGGGTAGAACTTTTTAGGTAACAATATGGGGATCGCTTGGCGGTCTCCTGATTTTCGTTGTACTGCAGCTTCCGTCCATCCTGTTGATCCTGGTCTACCATCAAAAACAAATCGGGTGGCGTTATACGTGTCGGTTGAATTGGTATAACTAACATGGCCTGCATTGATATCGATTAGACAGGTGGTGTCGCGCCAAACCGCTTTGGAAAAAAAGTGATACTCATCAAAAGAGACCGGAGCCTGTAAAGCTTGTTCCAGTTCATCTTGATTGGCAAAAATCCCGCCCCATAAGTCACAGAACATGCTCCCCATGGCAAAAGCAGGCGGATTCTCTCCAAAACCTCGATGCGCTTGATTAAATGTTTCATCATTATTGTCACCGTTGTACATAACCATGGCTCTGAACCTCTCACTAGATGACACGTAGTCGTCTCTAAAATTTCCAAGATCCGCGTCAAACCATGTTGCAACCTGAAGGGTATCAATTCTAGCAGAACCTCGGTGATAAAGGGTGGTGTTTAGCAGCACCGTGTTGTCCAATACATTACTCAACTCTACATTAACATCAAACATGCTAATCATAAAATGCAACTCCATACCAATGGCCCTGGGAAACTCGGGTGCCAAATCATTTTTAATCAAGTATATACACTCTTCACCAATTATATCAGGGTACTCTCCTTTTTGGGGTTCATAGACACTGTTTTCGTTGAGGTCAATAAATGGAGCCATCTGCCACATTTCACCGATGGTCGTATCTCCGTTGGCTGGCCATTCTGCTATTCCGTAAGGCATTGTGTAGTTTGGGTTCGGGTAATTAGACTTATGATTTTCTATCTCCCTGGCTGTAACTAAAACTATAGATGATGCGGCTTTGGATGTATCTGAGTTAATGGTTCCAGGTACAAACCCACTTTTTGAAGGGTTATTTGGACGCGGCCGAAATGTAGCTGCTGCTCCGCGCAAAGAGTCATTCTCATCATATCCTGTTATCCACATATTGGATGCCATAACTAAGCCTGGGCCGTCCACCATTCGCAAGCCGTGTATATAATCGTATGAATCATAAAACAGTGGTTCATTATCGCTCATTACTATCGTAAATCGATCGCCATCGACTCGCACCATGTTCTGGGATTTCGCCATGTATGTATTAAAAACACACACTATTACAATGAGGATATGTTTTATCATAATATCAATTTAATACACTATTACCTTTTCCACCCGGGCCTTTCCATCTAACATAATCGCATGTAATACATAATGCCCGGGGGGTAACGTCAAGGTTTTGTTTTCCGATTCAGGAATTACATGCTTCAATTGTTGCCCCAAGCTGTTTAAAATAAATAATTCTCTTACCTGTTCTACGCCTGTAAGATACACCTGACCAGAGCTAGGATTTGGAAACACCTTAAAAGGCTCAGGTTCCAAGTCCTCAATGGATAAGCTTGGGTCGCACCTCCGATCAACAGGTACCGTAGCGCAATTTGTACTGGCTTGGATTAGCGGGTGGTCTCCGTAACGCTCCAACAACAGATTTTCTATAGGCTGGAGACGCTGATAAGCTAACACCGCATTTTCACTGGCAGTATTGCTTGGATTACCCGCCAAGTGCAACGCTAACGTGTACGATATTTTGTCGTTGGGATAAAACCTTTTTGGCAAATGGATAGGCAATACCTTACGTTCTCCAGGCTCACGGTTGGCTGTTGCCTCGGTCCATCCTTCTGAACCAGGCAGGTCACTGTAAACAAAACGGGTAGCGTTGTAGGTGTCGGTGGAGCTGGTATAGCTAACATGCCCTGCATTGATGTCGATAAGACAGGTGGTATCACGCCATACCGCTTTAGAATAAAAGTGATGCTCATCAAACGATATCGGGTCCTGTTTAGCCTGTTCTGGATCACGACCTACCATATACATCCCACCCCACAAGTCACAAAACATGCTACCAAATGCCAAGGCAGGTGGGTTATTTCCAAAACCCTGAAATGAACCTACCGATTCATCATTGTTATCACCATTATACATCACCATAGCCTGGTAATCCTCCCTAGAGCTAACATAATCATCTGCTGGCCAACCTAAATCTGCATCGATCCAAGTAGCTACTTGTAAAGTATCCAACTCCGCATCTCCTCTGTTGTACAGTGTGGTATTTATGAGCACCGTATTGTCTAATACATTGCTTAATTCCACGTTTACATCGAACATGCTGATCATGTAGTGAAGCTCCATACCAATAGCTCTTGGAAAATCAGGCCCCAAATCGTTTTTTATCAGGTAAATACATTCTTCACCTATAATATTAGGGTAATCACCTTCCTCTGGCTCATAGACCCCATTTTCATTGAGGTCCACAAAGGGAGCCATCTGCCACATTTCACCAATGGTGGTATCTCCGTTGGCTGGCCAATCTGATATCCCCCCGGGCATCTCGTAATTGGGATCGAGATAGTCTGATATGTGGTTTTCAATTTCCCCGGCAGTAACTGCCACCAAAGAAGCTGAAGCTTTTGATGGATCGGTGTTAATAGTACCCGGATTATAACCACTTTCCGATTCAGTTGACGAAGCCCTGTACTTTCCCACTACCCCCCGTAATGAACCGTTCTTATCGTAGCCTGTTGCCCAAGTATTTGCTGCAAATACCAATCCGGGACCATCGACCAAACTGAGGCCAACACCGCTCTGATCATAAAAAAGCGGATCTTCATCGCTTAACGAGATAGAAAAGATATCGCCATTAACTTGAACTGCATTTTGTGCTACGCTGCCACATGCAATAGTCGCAAAGACTGCCGCAAATAGGTACTTTTTTATCATGATTTTATTTCTTATTGAATGACTACTCTTTTTGAAATAACTCCCATGTTACCAAGAGCTACTCGCACGAGGTAAGAACCAGGAGTCAAAACCAAACTTTCGGGCTTTTGGTCTGCCTGAAAACGCCTTATTTCCTGCCCCAAAATATTGGTTACCGTTACCTCTGTAGCTGCTTCAGGATATTCAAAATGGATAATTCCCTCGCTTGGGTTGGGAAAAACTTTGAAAGCATCTAGCACCAGGTTTTCTGAAATTCCAACGGCTCTATCGCAGTCCCTAACAATTTCCAGCGACTCACAATTTTGACTTAAGACCAGTCTAGGGTGGTCTCCATATAAGGTTAGCAATTCATCCTCAACCAAGGCAATTCGCTCTGATGCCAGTACTGCATTTCCCACATAATCCAACCCTTCGCCTTGGGCCAAGTGAAAAGCCAGTGTATACGATATTTGGTCACCAGGGTGAAAGACTTTGGGCTGAAGAATGGTAAGCGCTCTTCGATCTCCCGCATTATTGAATGAGTTTAATTCGGTCCAACCGGTATCCAAATCCAGATCTCCGTCAAAAGCATATCGTGTGAGTGGATAATCGGTACCGGCTACACCGGAAATATGTCCACTTCCAGCCTGAATTTGACAGGTTCCATCGCTCCATTTTGCCTGCAAGTTTTCTTCTACGTCAATGGTGCCTCCACCATTGAAAATTGATCCCCACATCGAGCCCCATAAATCACAAAACATGCTACCAATAGCCAAAGCGGGTGGATTTTCCCTAAACTGCGTGTCATCAAAGTTGTCTCCATTGTAAAACACCACACTATTTGTAGGAACATTCGTATCCATGAAATCGTCTCTAGGATCCCCTAAATCCCCATCATGCCAAAGACCAACATGTAAGGTATCGATAGGCACAGTTCCTCTATGGTAAAGGGTAGTGTTCATCACCACCGTTTGGCTTAGGTGCGTACTTCCTTGGTGCCCCGAATTGAACACCCCTATCATATAGTGTTCCTCTACACCTAAAGGTTGCGTTAAAGTAGACCCCCCATCATTTTTTATGAGATACACACATACGTCCCCAAAAATATCGGGGTATTCTCCCTGCTCGGGTTCGTAGATCCCGTTATCATTTAAGTCTATAAAAGGAGCCATTTGCCACATCTCCCCGATGGTGGTATCCCCATTCGCTGGCCATTTCGCAATACCAGCAGGCATTTCATATCCTTGCTCTCCAAAAGATGTGCGGTGGTTTTCAATTTCAACGGCGCTTACTTGGGTTAGTGGATTTGAAACTGAAGCTAACTGACCGCTATTTATAGTGCCCGCTAAATGCATGCGCTCAGACCCACTAAAAGTCTCAAAGGCTCCCCGTAAATTCCCATCTGCATCATATCCCGCAAACCAAAGGTTAGAGGCGAACAGTAAGCTCTCATCGGAAATTGTCGTTAAACCAGGATTAATGTCACCAAAATTATCAGAGAACAAAGCCCCTTCTTTTTCAATGGTGATTTTCAGACTATCGCTTTGAACCTGAACACGATCTTGAGCAACAATAAACAAGTATAAAGTAGAGAAAGTAAAAAACAGTAGTAGTTTCTTCATACACCTAATTTCTCGCATCTTATCAAAACTACAATATTTTTTTATTCGTATACAATCTTGTTTTCACCTATTAAACTTTGTTTTAAAGGCTTGTATCTGAATTTTAAACAGCATTAATTCCACTTATTAATCTTCCAATCCACGGTCGATACACACCAAAATGAAGAATACAAATCCTTTATTAGTAAAAATGATTGAGCTTTTTAAAAACACTAAAAATGCAATGAGACCTCGCCTGAGCACGAGTATTATCCCTTAAAAAAAGCTTTAGAATCTTAGATGTTGTAATTGAAAATGCCCCGATTTTCAGATGAATGCTTACCGTGAGAGTAACATGGAAAACAAAAAAGCCCATGAGATTTCGTTCTCACGGGCTTTTTTCTGTGCGGAGAGTGAGGGTCTTGAAACCGTGTTCTGTAGGGTTAGTACGAAATCTTAAAAGCCCATTTTTCAGGCGTTTTGGTGTTCCGACCGCTTCATACTATAGCATACTAAATCATAGTTTTGTCATAAGATTTGTCATAAGTATGCCGATAGCTCCAAAATTCTACCTGTTCAAACTTAAGGATTCTTGCCGGATCCAAGTGTCCATATCCGCTGGAAAACGCATAAGAGAGTACACTGATCTGTACTTGGATGAGAAACACTGGGATAAAAAGAAACAGCGTGCAAAGCCATTGAACCAACGCCTCATTGCCATAAACAAGGAGCTGCAGCAGATAGAAGACCGATGTTTGGCTATTGATAAAGACCGATGGAATAAAGACGTTTTAAAGCGATGCATCAGCCCAGAAAGTGACAGCGGTAAACTTTCTTTTTTTGAGGTTTGGGATAAATACCTGGAATACGGATCCAAAACCAAATCACCAGAAACACTCACCAAGTGGAAGGTGATTAAAAAGAAAGTAGAGGAATTTCAAGTACACCTGGGCCGAAAACTTGATTTTGATGATTTTGACGCGGTACTGTACGATGAGCTGATCTATTTCTACAATTCCCAGGGGTACGCCAATAACACCACAGGTAGACACATTCGATTTATTAAGAGCTTTCTCATTTGGGCTAAGGATAGAAAGTATCACAACAACAATGATTTTAGGAAATGGAAAGGATTTAGCGAGGAAGCAGATTTAACCTACATGGAGGAAGACGAACTTTTCCACTTCCTCAATTACCCATTTCCAAAGGGTGGGTCACTTTATAATGTGCGAGAGAACTTCTGCTTTCGATGCTTTACTGGTATGCGGTTCTCAGATACCCGGGACCTACACCCCTCTGAAATTGATATCAAAAACAAGCGAATTACCAAGACCATCTATAAAACGGGAGATCGAAACCATGTTTTTCCGCTGAGCAAATACGCAATAGAAATATTAGAGCGTAATGACCTCAATCTGCATGTTTACAACAGTGCCAAGGAAAATCTACTGCTTAAGGATGCTGCCAAAGAAGCGGGGCTGGATCGGCCAGTAAAAAGAATGATACGCAGAGGAAGCCAGCGCGATATTCAGATTAATCCGCTGCATGCTATTATCTCTACTCACATGGGTAAGCGCACGTTTATAACCCTTTCATTGATGCGGGGGGTGCCGGAGCGGATTATTTTGAGAATAGTAGGTAACAAGGACTATAAGAGCATAGCCCCGTATATTAAGATTGTAGACCGACACTCATTTGAATGGGTGGAAAAAGCTTGGGGTTAGGCTTTTTCTTTGAACTTGGGTTCCGCTTTAGATTCTTGTTGTATCTCTTCCTTGATTCGCTCCTCCACCTCTTCCCCAAAGCTGTAATCCACAGGTCTAAAGTTTTCACCGCGCCAGACTGTTTCCGTTTTGGTAAGCTCTCGAAGTTTGAGACAAATGCCATAGCCGTCAATTTCTCGAATGTCCTCTACGTGGTAGATCTCACCTTTTACGGGCATTTCTTCCGGGATAAACCATTTTGGTTTCCAGTTATCCCTGATGCATACTACCTTTTTTCCTATTTCGAACATAAAAGCAAAGATACAATACCCCTAATAAAAATATCAGTTGGTTATTCTTGTGTGATAGGGAGTTACCGAAAGTTCTTAATAGTTTTCAACCTCTCCAGAAAAAAAGTTAGTTCAGCTATACCTTTGTGGATATGAATGGTAAAAATAAGGCCTGGCAACAGGCCAGCCAAAAAGTGAGATCCTTTTTGGAAAAACTAGTTGCGTACACGGTGGTTCGTATACTAGGAAACCTCATCCTAGATTAGTAGGAAGAGGTTTCTAATTGATCTGTTCACCGGTTGCGGTGGAATCCTGTTTACAAAACGCTCACCCGGCACGGTGGGCGTTTTTCATTGATATGGATTTCAAAATTAATAATAAATCTATAACCGCCAACGCCACCTATAATGCATGCGCTACGCGACACACATCATAGCCAGATTTTATGCACAAGGCAGGAAAGGTCTGCACACTTCAACCACCTTATCGCATTGTTCAACATCCATCATTCCAATGTGGCAAAACTCTTCATCTATATCAAGCTGTATTGCTAACCATTTGTAAGCCTTGTTTCGGTTGCTAATATTAGGAATCCATTTACGCCATATCTTATTGATAAGACTTGTTTTTGCTATTTGGTCAAAGTAGTAATGCGCTCGTTTTTTTGCTTCTCTAAGTTCTTTGTTTGCCAATCTACCTAATGCCTTATCAGTTCCTTTGTGAACACCTACATAAGCGTCACAAGGCTTGCAAATGTAAATCATACCATAGCTTCTGCCATAAACATAACTACTGTCAATGTAGTTCGTTTTGCCACCACAGTATGGGCAGATATGCCCAGTGCATAACATAGGGTATAAATCATGGCTGGTTTGTTCTGTATTCTTAGTTTCTTTCATCTATCAAAGTTTTTCGTTTGTGGATAGGTCGTAGCTTTTAATCCGCCACGCTTTATACCCAAGCCGTTGGCATAACTTAGCAATTCTTCACTACACCAGTACCGTTGCAATTAGAGCACTTTACAGTATCGAAATCATCATTTATATCTACTTCTCCAGCACCCCAACAAACACTACATTCTAGCAGTGTTTTTGATGGTTTATGCTGTTTTTCTTTGTCTGATACTTTCATGATTGTGGTGAATTAACTCTTCTGTATTTCTCTTTCGCATCGTATCGCAAGTGGCAGAGTTGGCAGGCTGCCTTTAATCTCTCGTCTCTTACGTTGTGATTTGTCTCGTCATGATCAAGATGTGCAATAGTCAGCACTACTTTAACGCGCTTTGGGTTTGGAATAGGCTCCACTCTCCCCGTCTGTTTATTTTTCTTACCTTCAACTGTCCTTGGTTGTTTACTGGCCTCCTCAAAGTCCCGGTACCACCCCGTGGTCTTACCCCTGTACCTAACGGCCCAAACATATTCCCCGTGCTTAAAATCACAGCCTAGAAATTCGCAGGTATTTCCCGCCCTTTTCATGATCCTAGGTCTTATCTCTGACTTCCAGTTTTTGGGATATTTCTTGTAGTCTATCGGCATAATTATTCGTTGTCAGTTTGTTCATCATCCTCGTAGAATGTGTTGTAAACGTTGAGCAGTACTTGAATTAATAGGGCTATTGAAGCTAAAAAAGCTGTAGCTATTAGTATTGCTCCTCCTAAGGGAGATAGGCTAAAAGTTATTTCCATGTCAATCTAATATCCAATGTTAAAATTCTAGGCCGCCTTGCTTTCCGGCAACGGCCACCCTTTAGCCTTGGCTACGGCTTGATTGAAAAGGGCCCACACTTCATCATCTATGAATTTGAAATGCCCAGTACCCTTCTTGTACACCCTAACCATAAAGTAGCCCCATTCGTACCACTTACCCCATTCGCGTTTTTCTTCACGGTAAAATTCACTGAGCGTAACCTCAAATCGGTTCCCTGTAAGGTAATTCAGTGCCTTCTGGGTGTCGTCCATCACCTCAAACGTGTGCGAAATTTCTGGCCTTCCGGAGAATGACCAGCTACTTTTTACCCAGGGGAAAATGAATTTGCGATTCACTAGGTAGTGGCTGTTGGTCTTCCATCCCTCCACTGCATACCGGTTGTCGTGATAGTGCAAGGTGAGTTTATCAAATAGCTCTAGCAATACTTTTTCCATCCGCTGGCCGTGTGTCTGAACCACCATGTCCATCATGCGGTATATGTTTTTCATGGTAAATGGCACCTGCTGTTGCTTCTGAACAAACCTGTTCAGCTCCTCCTTAAGGTTTGCCGTCATGTACTTTTCTATATTCATCTTTCCGAAAACCCATTTCCAACAGAGTTTTTGGAGGTTTACCCGAAATTCTTCGATAGTCACTTCGCGCTCCTCCTCGGTTATTGTCATTGTTACAGACTTAGCCCCCACAGGAGCAATCAGAGCGTTCATTTTAATTGCGGTATCCGCCACTGTTTCGTACAGCTTGAGCGCCCCAACATATCGCTGCACAACCTCACGTACTTCGTTGTATGGCATTATGCCACTTTGGTGATGTTGATTCTCCCCGGGCTGAGCCATATCGAAAAAGTCTTCAAAGGTGCCCTCTGTCGCAGGCTTATATAGTCGTACAACGGCCACCTCCACATCTGTTTTTCGTTGAGAATCTTCAAAAACTGAACCTATGTTTTCCCAAAAACCGTATTGAATAATTGCCTGTCCTAACTCGCTTCTAAGTCGCGTGTATCGGTTTTTTAGTGTTTCTGCATTGCACAGCGCATGAATTTCACAACCATCAGGTGCGATATTCCAGGCATGAAGCACATGATCCACCCCTTTGCTAAATGGCGGGTTCATGAACACATAGTCAACATGGCTAATTTCCTCACGAGTAACCTCTAAAAAGTCAGACTTCAAAAATCGATCTGTTTTAGATTTAGCTATTTCCCTGAGCTCCCTATCCTTTTCGCAGGCAATGGTTTTCGCACCCAGTTCATTAAGCACATCCAGTATTGCGCCGGAACCCGCAGAAGGCTCCAACACATACTTTCCGGCAAGATCAATGCCATTGATAAGATATTCGGCCGTTGCTCTTGGGGTAGGATAAAAATCTGAATTGAACATCACTTTTTGGTTTTGAATTGCAGGGCTAGCTTGGGTTGATGATTTGTGAAAATCAAGGGGCTTAGGATTTTGTGTGCTTTGTTAGGATCATTGCTGAACAAAGCTGGCCGCATAATCATTTCGATTCTATTCGCGGGTTCTATACATGGTTTCGCAGCTCTCACTATGTTGATCGTAGAAGTAGAAAGACACTCACCTAGCCCCTTGTGAATTAACATTCAATGAGCACCAAATCCGGGCTTACATTTTCGATTTCCTTCAACTCGCGGTCTATAATTCTGTTGGTCTGCTCCTCCATGTACTCTTTAAGCTCTGGGGAAACCAAAATGCACTCCAAGGATTGCGGGTGGATGTTGATCTCCACTGTAAACGAGAGTTGTTCCTCTCCCTTGAAAACAGGAATATCGAGTATGAACTTCTCTGGCAAATTGGTGTCAACCGCTTGTTGCCGCAGCTGATTGTAATTAGCCCGGTCATCGCTCTTTTTCTCAATCTCTTGGTTCACTTTTGCCTTGAAGTTCTTCATATCGCTATGCAGCTTCATAGCGGTTTCCTTGCTGGTGAAACAGTGCCTGTTCATTTTTATGTGGGCAGCAAGAAGATCCGTTTCCCAAGCTTCATTGGTGTTTATTTGCCAGCTTTTCAGATCCTCGGTTAGCTTAAGGGAACCCCGGACACTTCCTTTAAAAAAGGGATCGATTTCGTTGACTACCAACTCTATTGTACCCGCCTCCCTGTTCACCAGAACGTGAGATTGCGGGACATCAACTTCTTTCCTCTTCTTAAGGAATGTACTTACCGATGTGATGTTTGCATCGATATTGAGTTTTACCGGCTCTTTGGCATCCAGCGCTTTTGCTGTGCGAATGGTTTGCGTTCCTTCCTCGTTTAGAAACTTGTGCGTTATTTCTACATCCGCTGTTTGTAGTGAATTAGATTTCATAATTACTGTGCTTTTTTAAGTGGGAAAATTGATTTTTGAAGTTCGTCCTGTGTCATGGGCCTAGAGCGCAGCAAGCGGCCCCGGTCGTTGTAGATACCCATCATGCGATTGGCTTCATCTGCTAGGTAGTACACGTCTCCGGTTACTTCGCGCATGTTAGCGGATAGCTCTTTAACCAGCTCAAGGTTTTCTTTCTTGAGTTTCTTGATTTCCTGAGAGTATTGCTTTGTTACCTCCGACTTCTCTTCCTCAGCACTAATTATGTCCCCCTGAAGCTGTGTAAGCTTTTCCTGGGCCTCAATGCGCTCTTCTGGGGTTAGCTCTTGGTAGTAGTCCTCGCGGGCTACTTTGTAGGCAGAATCCTCCAGGTACCGCCTTCTTTCTTCCGGATTCTCTCCGGCAAACAGTTGTTTTTCCATTATGATTTGTTTGTTGATTACATGGTTTTTATTTAAGCAGCTGAAATTTTTGATTGGCTAAGGCTGTTGGCTACAGCTTGGATTATGTGCCTACCTACATTAACCTCTACGGCATTGCCAAGGAATTTTTTCTGTTGCGTCCTGGTACCTAGTAGCATGTAGTTTCTAGGAAATCCCTGTATTGCCTTTAATTCATCGATATTGAGCATCCGCATCTTTATGTTAAGAATGCCATAGGCAGCCATGAAGAGTTTAATTTTTTTAAGTGTATCGCTGTCTTCGGGAGCAATAACTATAGCGAGCTCCTTGCTTTGCTCAACCTGGACTAGATAAGGAGGCATTTTGTCCATACGCGCAATGAGTGTAAAGCAAGGTTTATTGGTGTCGCCACCTTTGCTTTGATACTGTGGATTCATGAGAAAATCAGCCTGGACAACACTCTCTTTTGGCACCGTTAGCATTGCACCACAGGGTTGTTCTGTGGATTGATGATTATGATCTCCACGGTAGTATTTATCCAACCACACAACCGCCATACGGTCTTTAGTGGTTACGGTACCCGATGGTTCTTTTACAGACTGTGTTTTGCTATTACCGTAGTACTTAATTAGAAACTCCGGGCTAACCAAAGCGTGACGGCCGTTGGTGCTAACTGAGGTAAGTGGTCTGCAGCATGCGTATACCCTAGCGTCAAATGAGCCGCCATTGTACTGTGCGATGTATGATTCATCACCTCCTGCCACATATTTCACCAGACCCGCATAAATTCTTTTTAGAGTGTTTTCGGAAAGCGGTTTTTTTCGGGTGAAAATCGATTGTCCTTTATCTTGAAGATGCAGAACATCTTTAACAGGCTTCCATTTTTTTACGCTGGAAAAAGCATCTTGGTAAGATGTTTTTGCATGCGTTGGCGCCGGCCAGTGGATGGAATTACCTTGCTTTACGAATTGCCCGAAATAACGCTTCCTGGAAGTGTAGGCTCCAAAATCTGCCGCATTTAATATCCTGTAGTCAAAATGGTAGCCAAGATTTTGAATTCTGTTACACCATTTTACGTAGTCAGATCCGTTACGCCTGGATATTGGTTTTCCGTTTTGGTCTAGCGGTCCCCAAGCCATGAATTCCTCTACGTTCTCAATTAAAATAGCATCTGGACCAATGGCTTCCTCATACATAAAAAGGCATTCGGCAAGCGTTCTACTATCGGCTTCACGCGGCAAGCCTCCCTTGGCTTTGGAGAAATTAGTGCACTCCAGACTCGCCCAGATGATCACCTTAGCATTGGGGTGTTTTTTGAGTTCGCGCTTTACCAGAGTCGCGAGTATACGTGGCACCTTTTTGTTGCGTACATCTTCATTGAGGTGCAGCACATCGGGGTGGTTCGCTTTATGGGAAGCAATAGCAGTATCATCATGATTAACACAGGCGATTACCTTAACTCCTGGCACTTGACTAGCACCGGTGGTTAGGCCTCCTGCTCCGCAGAATAGGTCGATCAAGAGTATCATCTTGAGTTTTTTAGTTCTGAATTCAACACATCTAAGTTTTCATGGATATACCATCTAACCTCGGGGGTACACTTGTTTTCATCGTACAACCAAAGCAGGTAGCGAGCCGGGACTTCCTCCATAGGTTTGCCTTTGTGCTTACCAAAGGGCATCGGGCTTTCATCGGTTAATATCACTGGTAGTTTTTTGCTCATGCCCTCAAACTTTTAGCGCCTTCATCGAAGGCCACCAGGTTGAACATTTGCTTAAACCTATCTGCTACACGCTCACCATAGCGCTCTGCAATTTGCCGGGCCGAGAGGTTGGTAATTACGTGGGTGCAGTTGAATGGAAGGTTGTTCTGGTAGCGCAACAGGAATATCCGTTCCATGATGTTGATCTTCCCAAAATCGTTCTGATCATCTTCGGTACCCAGATCATCAAAGCACACCCCTATCCCTTGATGGGTACCCACAGAACGCTCCAAGGGCGTTTTTTGGGAAAACAGATTGCCGTACTTGTAGATGAATTTCTGCTTTACATCGCTCCCTGCTTGTTGAGAGAACTTGCTTACCAAGTCGTTCACGTCTACAAGCCGGTAGGGTTGGTAGGTGTTGGTCTGAAAAAGGCGCATCAAGGTGGTTTTCCCTACCCCTACATTACCCCATATCAGTATTCCTTTTTCTAGGCTGTAATTTTCGCCCTGTTGCTCGAACTCCCCGCTGCCTGTGAAGTACATCGCCAACACGTTCAATATGTCGTCAAAGTGGCCGTTAGGGGTGTAATTGGGTACAGAGCGAACCAATGAATCCTTGCACATCTTTATGAGCTGCTCCTTGGTGGGATTGGGGTACACCGGAGGTTGGTTAATGGCCTTCTGGTACTCTCGGTTGCGTTTGGCTCCCAGTGCGGCCCGCAAAGCGGTGTTAATGGCTTTTTGCTTCTCTTCCTCGGTGAGGGTAACCTTCTCGATGTCGAAATCAGAAGCTGCCGAAACCATCCTTTGCAGGCTCGAGCCTATGTTGAGATTTTGCGTTTGCATGGGTTTTGTGATTTGTTGATTGATTTGCTAGTGGGATATGCGGAATGGTGTTGAGCAGTTTACTCTTCCAGTTTTTTACCGGGCGGCCGTTACCGTCTTTCCAGTTGTTTTCCTTCCAGGCGAGGTATTTGTTTTTGATGGCCAGCTGGTTGAGTTTAGCCTCACCGCAGTTTTCGTTGGCGTAAGCAACAAAGTCCTCGAGAGATGGGATTTCTTCCTTCTTTTCCCCCACACCCCTTTTATTTTTTTCATTACTATCTTCATTTGAATCTGAAATTGAATTTGCATTTGCATATATGCTTAAGCATTGCTTAAGCAACCCTTGCAGGGTATGCCCGTAGTCTTGGTTGTTTTTTTGAATTACGGAGATGAGTTTTTCCTTTCCATAGTCTTCATAGACCCATTTTTTCAAGTGATCAAAATCCTTTTTCTTGAGTTCCTTTTTCGCGTGTTTCCAGAACTGGCCTATGATTCCGTTATGTGATTGCTTCTCGGAATATGCTTTGCGCTCGCTTATAACATCGCTTAACTTCTGGTTGTACCAACCCTTATCGCATCGCTTAAACTTTGCTTCAAGGGTCGCTTTAAGGGTCGCTTCGTCCACCCCGCTGCAGTACATCATCAATCGTTTAATATTGTCTGGAATAAAACCTCCATTTTGATGTTGATATATCATCAAATCGACATAACAAGCTCGCTCCTCTGGAAGCATCATTCGTGTTCCTTCATAGAATTCTTTAGAGTAAAAAAGGAAAGCTGGGTCCTTCATTTCTTGCGCGGTAATTCGTACTTGTTAAACAATTGGGTAATGCGCTTTCCGTAGTTAATTTTCTCCTGACTACGGGTACGCTTCATGCACTCTGCCCGGGTTATCTCTTCCAGATTTTCAATGGCGCAGTCCAGAGTATCCCCGTTCTTAAAGACTATGAAGTTGCCCTTCTTAACTTCACCGTGCACCTGCTTCCAAAGCCATATATGCTTTAGCTGCCAATTACCCCGGTATTTGATGTACCAGTAATGCTTGCCGTTTTTTTCACGGATGTTTTCCGCAAACTCTCCGTCCTTATTCCACGGTACGTGGCCATGGGTAAACTTGTGGCGGTTTTCAATATTTCTACTCACCGTGTTTCCACGGCTAAAGCGGCCCTTTTTGTCTCTATCTACTTGGGGCCTATTGGGTATGTTAAGCAGGTGTCCTGGCATCGAGTGTTGAAAAAAGCCCCCCATGTAGGGGGCCGTTCGTTAAATACTTGTATCTAGCTCTTTTCCTATCCATCCGGGAAAGCGAGGCGCTATTAGGCCCATATTTCCTTCCTCAGCAAGGGCATCAAAACCCAACGGTTTCTTACCCCTTTCGATGTCTCTGATTTTATCCAGCCCCAACTCCATTTCATGGCGCGAGAGTTCCATATCTGCATCATCCAGAATTAGCACCGCTGGGAGGTATGGTGGAACCGTTTGCAGCATCACCATAATGGTGGTATCAAACTTGCGGCCCGTCACCTTACTTACTACACGCTGGTAAGCCGCTTCCTTTACATGATATTTCAGCTTGGCTGCATCATACAGATACTTATCAATGGTTTCAGCCCGGGTAGTTTTGAATGAGACAACCGCGTTCACGCCTATATTTTCCTCAAAAAGCAGTGCATCTGGACGTACATGTAAGTCCAGGCCATACTCTTCATCAGTATGATAGAAGGAACACTCGTTAAGGGATCCGGATAAAAGCAATGGAAGCATGCCACCAGCATATTGCTCATAATTCCGCTTAATGAGATCGATGATGATCTTGTGTTTTTCATCGATCATCGTGAAAGGATTCGCCTGTTTTAGATCGGACAAATAGGTTTTCTTGTCTGAAATCTTCATGTCGTCAATCTCTTCGAACATGGGGATATCCTCTCTGCTAGGTATAACACCCCGCTCAACTGCCAGCAAAAGCAGCTTCTGGTAAAAATCGATTAGGCTATTTACCCCATCATGCGAAGCCAAGGAAAATGTGGGCTCCACATGTACTCGCTCGAATAGGTCCGGCTCTAAAAATGCCATGTGGGCGAAAGTGCCCAGGTCAAAATGACTTTGATCCTTGAACTTATCCAGTTTACTCTTTTCGGTGGACTTGTTGAAGATGTAGTGAATATCGGAGCGGTTGATTTCACAGATATCACCAGAGGATATACAGTCGCTGGACAAATAGTCCTCCATGGGTTCCTCCTGGCATAATCCATTTACCGAGAGTTCTGCAGGGGTAACTTTTACAATACGCTGCCTTGTTTGCAAGGCATTAACAATCTTACGGATTTTGGTGTCCGTATTGCTGTTTTCCTTGGGGTAAGCGTTGCCAGATTGTACCCGCACCCGCTTCATTTCGGCAGGGGTAGGAAGCGCACCGAAATCCATCGGTGCAACTCCTAGTTCCTCTAAACTGCTACTTATTTGGGTCATAATACAGCTGGTTTAAAGTTTTTTTCAATTCCGACTTGTACTCCTTCATCAAGCTATTCGCTTGGTCCATAAACTGGGCTGAAGAGGGACTAGTTAATTCTGGTTTGCTTGGAAGCTCTATTGAGTTGATCCACAGCTCCAGTTGGTCCCGCTCAGGTTTTAAGCGAAGAATTTTTTCTTCTCGTTCCTTTTTCGCCTTTTCCTCACGAATCTTGAGCTCCTTTTCCTGCCGTTCTCGGTCTATTTTTTGTTGCTGTTCTGCTAACTCCTGCTCTCTCTTTCGCAACTCAGCTTCCTTTCTGTCCTGGGCTTCCCTCTGCTGCTTTAAGAGTTTTTCCTCTTCCGCTCTTTTTCGCTCTGCTTCCTCTTCTTGCTGTTTTTTTAGAATTGCTTGTTGTTCACCCTTCTGCAACATTTCAGAAAAATCAGAGTCTGAGAATTTCTCTATGTCAGATGGTGAAATCGACAAAGATCCTAGCACATAATCATTGCCATTAAATGAAAAGCCTAGATTAAAAAGCGATTGAATTCGGTCGTTTACACGTTTTTGCTTTTTCTGTTCTCGCTCTTCTTTCAATCGCTGCTTTTCTGCATCTATCAATGATTTTTGCTCGGAAAGGTGGTCTTCAATGGGCAGTATTAAGCCGGTAATACGCTTCGCCTCATCATTTACTGTTCTTTGCCACTTTAGCGGTATTTCGTTAAGCTCCTTACGCTTTTTTTCAACAGCTATTCTTTTGGACTTCACCTCTCGAAGTGCAGATTGTACCACTTGGTAACCATCCTTATCATCGATACCATTGACTTTAAGAGGCATATATTGGTCTCGCAATTCAGCTATTGCCTCGTCTGTAGTAGGAAATTTCTTAATCTCCTCCTGTACTAAAATATCAGCAGTCATTACTCCTCCCCTCCTTCCTGTGTCAACACAAACACTTCGAAAAGATTCGTACTTCCCGCTGTACTCTTATTCTTTTTCTTGCCTTGGTAGACAATTTCAACCGGAGTACCAGCCTCAAGAGGCGATAATGCATCAATTAGCACCTTCTGTGCGGAGAGAAATACCTCCATGCGGTTTTGGAGTATAGCGCAGCGCACTGCCTCGCCCTCATCGTTGGGTATTTCCTTAAAGCCGAGGAAAAAACAGATCTCCGGCTCATCCTCCCGTTTTGCCCACTCCTCTTGAGTTCTGTAACCAACGGTGGTTTTAAAACCACGCTTTAAGCCATCTAGATTACGTAGCTGAGCCTGTGATTTTAGCGATAACTCAACGTTAACGGTTGCACTGTTTTCATTTTGATTTGTTGTCTCCATGATGTTTGTTGGATTTGATTTACTTTTGCTTTGATTTGTTGTCCCTCCTCAATGGGGACTGATTTGTTGATGAAAACCCGGTTATTTAGCGATGGCCGGGTTTTTACTTTTGGGCTCTGCCCAAGTTTCCCGTACCACATATTCTTTGGTGGCCAGGTGAACCTCCACGTTCTTTAAAGTGATACTGGTCCAGATTTCTGGAACATCTTTGGTTGGATGAAACAGAAGGGCTTTGTGCAATACCGAGGCCATTTCCACCTCGGAGCGCTCCAATCCTTTAAATTCCATTTTTACCTTTTCGGGTGGAGGACAGCCTCGTTCCTCCAGCCAGCGGTTAAGCTTTACTGCAGATAGCAGTATGTTGTCTACTTTGCTCATGCTTCTCATTGTTTGATTTGTTGATTTATAGCTCGTTGTCTCTCATTCGGTCAAAGTCCATATCATCGGGATCTGGCCCCTCGTATTCGTCCTCCTCTTCCTGATCCAGATAATCATCGATCTCCTGTTCTCTGATACGGTCTAGCTGCCACTGTTGGCTTTCAGATAGTTCTTTCATAACCTTGGGTTTAACTGTTTGAATAATCTGCTGCGCTCCATCATAGTTGCTTTTGAGATCTTTAAAGGACCGTGCTCTCTGCGCACATAGGTTCCCAGCAACTGGCTATCCCATACCAACACAGAACCGGTTTTCCGTGGATTGCAGAGCGGCCGTAAAGGCTTCTTGCGCGGGATAAATTGATCCTTGCGAGGAGGTTGTTGGTCTGCACCAGGCAGAAAGCGTCTAAAGTGGTATTTGCTCATTATGGATTGATTTGTTGATTGCGTTTGTATTGGATAAGCTCTGCGAGGCAAAAAGTGAGATCGCGGTTCTGTCTGCTGGGATTTAGTTTCCCGTCCTTCACCAAGCGGTTAAGGGAGCTTTTGGAGCACCCAAGCACCTCACACGCCTCCTTGCTTTTTACCCACCTTGCTGGGTTGCCGAGATTGGCTATTTCGCGAGTTATGGTTTGCTGAAAACCATTAAGAAGCTCCTTAATCTGGCTGCCTTGCAGCACCACCACCGCATTGTCGGGTATGTTATTAAGCTGCTGCATCGTTGGCCTCCTTCTCTTTTTTAAGCTCGTGGTACCACTTGCGCAGGGCACAAACAAGCGTTTCGTCTGCGCTTCTACTGTTCATGACATCGGTAAGCAAGCGGGCGTTTTTTCTGTTGTCCAGCTCTGGAAATCGTTTAAAAAACTCGGGTTGGTATTTATCGGGAAACACCCCTTCCAGCTTCATGTCCAACACCTCACGTTTAAGGAGCATAGTTCTCTTGCTGGGTTCTATGTTCGGGTCATGTCTCATTTTTTTGCCTTTTCTTTGTCTTTGTACAAGGCAAATGTAAGTGACGTTTGTAAGTTACGCAAGTATCTGACGCATTATTTGCTGCAATATTTTTTATATGTCTATATATCAAACAGTTACAGGGAGAATTAAGGAAGCAGGATTAAAGATTGAAGAGGTTGCAAAGCGTTTAGGGATTAGAAGGCAAACGTTTCATTCACACTTGAACAAAGCATCGATTAATGAAGAATTCTGGTCTCAGCTTATAGAAAAGGTGCCTGAAATCGATCTCTCCGACATTATCATTACGTCAAATACAAATTTAATAAAGGAACCAAATGTCAGTTACGTAAACAAAAAAGAAGGCATCCCCTATTTCGACCTAGACATAACAGCGGGAGAGATTCCCGTTTACCTGGATCGGCCCCACGTAGAGCCCGAACACCACATCAATATTTTTGGATTCAACGACTGCACCCATGCATTCCCGGTATACGGCCATAGCATGCACCCCGTTATTTGCAATGGAGACGTAGGGCTATTCAAATACATCCGAGACAAGAGCATCATCATGTGGGGGAGCATCTATCTTGTCATTACAAAAGACTACAGAACCATAAAGTTTCTGAGAAAATCGCATAACGCGGAAAATGTTATTTTGCGTAGTCATAGTGCAAACCATGATGACATAGAAATTCCAAGAGACGATATTTTGGAACTGTTCTTGTATAAAGGAAAGATTGAACGAACACAGATGTAGATTGCTATGCTTTTACAAGTAGATTTCACAAAAACCACCAATCAACAATATGCCGAACTTCTTGAGATTGCTATTGCATTAGCTGTTCTGATTACATTTTTCATAATAGCGGCCAACGTAAACCGGTTGATGCGGGAAGCAAAATTGATACGCGAAATTCTATCGCGGGATACGGGTATTGACCCCTTGAAGGAAATGGAGCATAAGAAAGAAGCTGAAAAGCAAAAGAGAAAAGAGGAAATTAAGGAACAGGGATTTTAAAAAGGACAAACATTATGCCAACAAGATTAATTATCCAGGGGGATACCAGTAATGGTATTACTGTTAATGAGGGAGTAGAGGAAATCCTATCCAAAATAGCTGAAAGGGAGAAAGCTAAGCACATAAACCCAAACCCGCAGAGTAATTTCATTAAGCTAGAAAAATCGGGAAGAGAATCGGATAATTTTTTGGTGAACTATCAGCACATAGCAACAATGCTAGAATATGAGTAAATGGCTTCTTAGCATTTGTTTCTCAAGCTGTCTTATCAGCCACCAATACTACCTTCCAACTGATAAATACCGAGTCTTAACCAAAATTTTAAAGATTATTTGGTGGTTTTCCATACGTTTGCCATGTACAAAGACGTTTGAAAGTAGGCAAACTCAAGAACCAAAGATTGCACCACCGGTTTGTTACACCGAATCTTATGGACTCAACCCCCACATACTTAGGTTACGGAAATCTATCTCCGTATGACCCGCAAAAGCGGGAAAAACTGGGAAACACCTTGGTTTACCTTTGTAACCACGTACTAAATCCCACTAAGACTAAACTTTTGAAGCTCCTCTACATATTAGACGAGGTGTCTCTCAAAAGAACAGGAATACCGTTTCTTGATTTGGAGTATAAAGTTTGGAAGTATGGTCCTGTGGAAAAGGAGTTATTTGTAGATCTTCAAGACCCTATGATTTTTTCTGACTTTCTACGGCGAGTAACAGACTCTATTACCTTAAAGAAAGTACTTGAAGCTAAGGTCGAATTTAATGATGATGAATTTACAGATTCCGATATCGAGATATTAGAAGAAATCGCGACCAAATTCAAGAATAAAACTGCAAAGGAGCTTAGTGATATTACACACAAACCTAGTGGTCCTTGGTACAAAGTGGCAAAGAAAAACGGCTTATTAGAGCTCTTAGAAAAGGAAAAACTTAATACTACCGAACATACTATTGACCTTTCTGAGATAGTAAAACATGATGAGGATTTGCAACAAGTGTATTACGCTTACAAAGAGTTTCATTAGTGTTTGAACCAGGTACTCTCCTATACTTCACACCATTTTACTTCAAAAACGGCAATGCTGCCAAGGACAAGTATGCAGTTGTTATTGCTAATTGCAGCAATCCAGACAGCTGTATAATCTTGTCATTACCAACTCGCAGGGATAATGTACCCGAAAAGTATGAGCAAGAAACCGGATGTATCGAAAAACCAGCTATTAGTTTCAACTGTTATGTGATACCTGCGAAAGAAATCGTTACCGAATGTGGATTCAGTTTTCCTATCAGAACCCACTTATACGGTATGAATCTTGATACCTACCCGACAGAAATGCTTGAATCAAACTACCCTTTAGAAGGTAGCGACTATGAAATAGTTGGAAAGATTATCCCAGAATTATTTCAAGACCTAGTTGATTGCTTTAAACGCGCTAAAATTGTTAAAAGAAAAATCAAAAAGTTTTTTTGAGAACATTCTTCTTATCGTAACTCCTAGCTATAGCATACCCACCGTATCCAATGCCAAAAGTGGCCCACAAGCCATCAGGAATAGCGCTTAACCAAGCCTGCATGCCCTCGGCAACAGCCACGGCCGCTTCTGGATTAAATGCAGAAAGCACCCCCATGGGAATAGCGGCAAGAATCATTAAGTAGATGACGTACATAAAGGTGGGACGTGCGCGGCTGGTCCAAGGATCCTGGGATTTGGCCTCGGCCAGCATTACTGACATCCGCGCTTCCAACTCCTTGAGCTCTCCCTCCTGTTGTAAGCGAATCAATTCTATACGGAGGCGCTCACGCTCTTCTTTGTCGGGAATGAGCTTATCCAGTAGCCCCCCTCCCAGTTTTAGGATATCCCCAATCATGGCCTATAGATGTTTTTATCATCCACTCCTATGGTTTCAAGCCAACGGGGCACATCAAAACTCGGGCATGCTTTGCTGGAGAATTGGCTATGCCCCGCGACTTTGATATCAGGGTGAATAAGGATGAAATGCTTTACGAGAATCTCTAAGGTCTTCAGTTGCTCCTTTGTACGTGTATCCCGAGCTGACTTCCCATCTTTTGACAACCCACCTACGTAACAGAAATGGCGGCTTTTGGAGTTAAATCCACGAGCACCGTTGGTAATTTCACCAGAATCCACCCATTCGTCATTATCGAAATCGAACAGGGTTTTCACGGAGCCATCCAGCTCAACAACTTGAGAGTAACCAGGTCGGCTCCACCCACGACCACTAGGTTTGGGATCCGTATGCCAACCGGCTATTGTTTCTGCTTTTACATCGCGGCCCTCAGGGGTTGCGCTACAGTGGAGAATGAGGTATTCTAATTTGGCCATTGCTAGATGATTCGTAGCAACAAGCGCAAGAGCGTGTTGCTTATGAGTACGGCCACTAACCAAGTTAAAAAGTGCGGTTGAAGCCACCCAAACGCCCAGAAAAGGGCATAAAACACCGTGGTTATGTATGGATTGCAGCAAATAGGGCACAACCCGAACGGCTTATACCAATTTAATCTTCTCTTGCGTGCAATCCGTTCCCGCTCCAGCTGTGTTTTTCCTCGCATCAGCACCTCCAAACGCTCATCCTCATACATTTCAAAGGTCTCGTAGCGTATCTCTAGCCAGTGCCCCAGGAAACTCAACGGTCTGCCAGGCTTAACGGTGCCCCGATGTGGATCCCCGAGGAGGAACAGCCAAAAGGCGGTTGCGGATACTGATACTAAAACAAGCAATATTAGGGCTATTGTAAAAACCATAGTTAAATACAAGGTTTAGTTATATTACCTCATACACCGAAAATCCAGTACCTCCTGGGGGAGGGCCAAGAAACAATTGCTGTCCATTATATCCCGCACATACGCTATCATAGTCGGCCTCCGTAATTGTCTGAATGGAAGTACCAATTTTGTATGCTGTAGCCCCGTTTTCTGTTGGGAAAATTATTTTGTTTTCCTCGTTGTAAAATAAGAAATTGCCCGCTTGTCCGTTGGCTAAAACAAACGTTTCCTTCGTGAAATCATTGCGAAGCACATAAAAGCCGCGGCCGTTGTTTTCCTGGGTTTCTACGACTGTTTTTCCGTTTGGAAGTAACACCGCTTTTCCTATCCCATTATCCATAGCCGAAAAACTTACATCCAAATAAGTTAAATCGGTATTACTGTAAAATTCTATTCTTTGCCTGTTTGCACTACTTGCCCAAATTTCCCCATTAACGCGGCTTACATGGTTATAACTATTGCCGGGGCTGGTTTCTTTTGTGAAAGATAATAAACCACTATCGGCTGTGTATAGCCCGGTACTGCTTGCAATTACCCATGTACCATTGTTTAAGAATGTAGCGCTTTTTAAATCACCATCGCTAATTTGTATAAAGTTTACTTGCTGGTAATTGTTGTTTGCGTCATAAACATACAGATATGCAAAGTTCCCGGCATTTCTTAATGTTAGCAACAACCCCGTGTTTGGGTTATATACGGGGTAGCCTTGGTTTGGCCCGATTGTATTGTTTAAGGTGTTTTGGTTAGAAATAGAAAGTGTACTACGGTTAAATGTATATACCCGTGCGGAATCCGTACTTCCATCTCCTGCCACAAAAATTTTTTCCTCTCCATCATTAAAAGCATAAAGCCTAGTAACCACGTAACCATTGATAAAAATATAACCGGCCCTTACAAACTGCACGGCTTCGCCTCCTATTGTAGATGCAAAAAAACCGGTGAGCATTAGGGTAGTTGGCTTATAGTTGTTAATACTATGTTGTTGGGCGTGGCATGGAAATAAATAACGTTTATTTGACTAGGAATATACTCACCGCTTATTATCTCAAAATTGCCACCAAAACTAGGGGCGTTACTGGAATTGTGAAACAACAAACAAACAACCCCCGGGGTATAATCTGTAGAAGTAAAACTAATAGCACTACCAGTTTCTGGTGCTGATTTACTGCCGTATATGGTATTTACACCAAAACTAATTGCTGTGCCCGTCTGCAAATTTGCTTTGGCTGGAAATAAATAAACTGTTTCCGTATCGGTACGCAGCCCAATAGCCTTTTTGAGCGAATTGTAGAATAAATGCCCGCTTGCAGGTGAGGATGGCTGCCCATCCTGCAAGCGCATATTTTCTGCGCGGTTGTTCTGGAAATTTAAGTTTGCAAAAAGTTTCATTAACCAATAACTGTTACTCGTACGCTTACGCTAGGATTCGCGGTTAATTGAATACTGTTGTTGTTAATCGCCTCTACCAGTACATTAACGGGCTCCCAATTACTGCCGTTAAAAGCATGACAAATAACCGAGGGATAATTATTATTTAGATTATGATCTACTTGCGTAGGGGTGCTAGTGAGTGAAATTTGGCTTGTAGAATTATAAACCCCGGCACCGCTAAAATTTGCCTGTAGCTCCCCGTTACCATTTCGGGTTATACTTTGTCCATCTACTTTAACGTCCAGCGCTCCGGTGTTGCTGTTTTTTTCTAACGATTCACCGGCTACATTTGGATTTATTTTCTCCTTTGTTACGCCCTCATTTTTAACCCTTAGTGCGTCCCCATCCGTTTCGATGGTTTGATCGTCAACATTTACACTTAACGTATTACCCGATTTACTTAATCCATCGCCAGCAATTATTTCATTGGCCCCGCTAAATTGGCTAAACTGCAGCCCATCTGTGCCAACGGTATCTGCGTTATCGTTATTGGTGCACAACCAAAAAGTGTCTGAAAACTGCCCTCCTTCTTTTACAATTACAAGGTTTGCACTTACTTCCGTGCCGCTTTCCCAGCCTTCGCCACGGCTCCAACCTACATTTGAGTAGGTATACACTCCATTTTCTACGGGATCATTTTGTGCCGTTAATAGAATACGATCTCCAGTAGATAGATTTACACCATCAATTTCATCTGTACCAAGAATACCGCCAATACGTTGTACGTCTTGTGTTGCTACTACTTTAACTTCGCTAGGTGCTTGAAACCCCTGAAGCAAAGCATCTACGTATCCTTTGGTTGCAGCATGATCCGAGTTCTGGGGAGTTTGTAAGCTGATAAATCTAGCTGCAAAATCTCCATTAGAATCTCTAAGTACAAGAGTGCTAACTACATTATTTGAAGTAGCCCCATCTAGTTTTTCTTTATCCTCCTTGGGCATGTACCCATCTTCGGCCGTACTGGCCTCAGGTAAATTAATAGTTACTGTACCATCACCATTGTCGGTAACTTCTAACGGAGCGTTTACAGCTATTCCCGTTATCGCACCCCCCAATAAATCTTCCCATTCAGTGCCGTTGAAGAATCGAATTTTTTTATCGGTTGTATTCCAATATGTCTGTCCTTCTGCACCGTTATTAGGGTCACTCGGCAGATTCTGCAGAACGAAATTTCTGATCTCGTTCTGATTTAGATTTAAAAAAGTGTAAAAATTTGCCATGGTTTTTTGCTTAATTTAAGTATGCCTGACCGGCTATTTGAGTTGAAAAATTAATTTGAACAGTATCTATATCTATGTACTCAACTTCACCAAACACCTGTTGGTTGTTGGATGTTACTGTGGTAACTGAAGGGTACTTACCTAAGTTGTGAACGACCACCCAATTTTTTGATGCCGTAAATTGAATATGTCTAAAGTTTAAGTCTCGATCTGATGGAACTGTCGTTCCTGGCGGATCCGAGGGAATAATTGAACCACTGCCAGAAAAGTTGTCGAAAGGACACCCGATGGAAGTTCTAAATGAAAATTTATTGTATACGATTTCACCGTACTTTACACTAAGAAAATTATCCTGAGGGGATATAACTACAGCATTGAACTTGTATGATTCGTTCAGTTTTTCCACAGGAAAAGAAAGGTCCTCACCATAATCGAAATGCTTTTCAATGTCTACACAGCTGTCTAGGTAAAAACACCTAAGAGTGTATTTTCCTGACTCAGGAGCGGGTGCCTTAAAATTGAGACTGCCGCAGGCGGAAACGCTTCCAAAATTATAACAATTAGCACCCATCGCACTCCTCCTTTCCAGTCTCAAGACATTCGTTAATGTTGGCCGTCCATTGCAGGGTAAAGCGAATGCGCATTAGTCCAATTTCCTTTTTGGGAGCGCCCTCTTCCTTGCCTGTTTCTTCCTGGAATATTTTCTCAGAATCCGTGGAAATGGCCGTGGGTACAACTTCAAATTCTCTACTTGCGCCTTTCATTTGTTGCAACACGTGCTGCGCATGTGCTAAAACACATGATGAATTTGTCCAGGCAACTAAGCGTAAGTCACTTTTAAAGTCGTAGGTTTCCTGAAGGCTGTTGTACTGCTTATCTGATTTTTCAAACTCCAAATCTTCGTCCTCGCCATCAAAAGCAATATAACCTACCCTGCAGGTGCTATCGTCAATACCTGCATAGGCATCATTCAACACTTGCACCCCTTTGCTATTTTGCCGAGCAATGGATACAACCGTAGATTCTTTTGCAAACGCTAAAGCGGCCGCCTTGGCTAATATGTCGCAATACTTATGCAGCATTTTGTAAGGCAATTTCAAAGTTCTTTTGGATGGCTTTTTCCATTTGGTTCTCAAACCAAATTCTTTCCTGCTTGCTTGCCGCAAACACCGTCCCGTACTTCATATGTAGGTATTGTTTTTTACGAGCGTTTTTGGCGTCTTTGATACCAATTACCAATGCGCCTTTACTGCTGCCTATTACAATGCTTTCCCGCAGTGCACCGGTTAGATCTAGGTTGACTTTGCTTCCATTACGGCCTCGACCTACCAGCTTTCTAAATTCTTGATACCCGCCCTCCAATTGCACCAGACGTTGCTTGCTTTTGGTAGTCACCCACTTTTGTTTTGCCCGGGCTTGTTTGGTGGCGAAGATTTTTGAAACTCCGTTAGAGCTCTTTACCCGGCCTTTTAGATTGGTAAATGATGTAGACCCTACGAGCATAGGTTTGGTGCTGTAGGTTCCAATAGCCTGACCATTGGCAGCAATGCCTTGTAGGAAAATTCTACGTATCATGCGCGCTTTCAGCTTGTTTAATAGCTCAATCTGATCGCGCTGCGATTTGCGGATTGCCAAACGCATGTACCGCTCTAAATTTGCTGCTAGGTCTTGAGCTTTCATATCAGCATTTGTTACAGCCTTTTTTGCTCTCGGCTGGTTTCGATTTTGTGTTTTTACCCACGCTGCGCACGTGTGGAAGTCGTTTTTTTCTATCCGGTGGTCTCATCGTATTTCCATCCATCTTTTTGGAAGCACCTGCTGTCCATTTTGTCCAGATAGGTGCTGATGTTCATCAAACCACTCTTTAGATGCTGGGGATAGGTAAGCTCCTCCCATTCTGGTAGTTTATATTGCAGCCATTCATCGCTGTGGATGGATAGAAAGTTTAGCCTGGAACTGCTCTGCCACTCTTTAAGAATGAGGATACCTACCTTATAAAGCATGGCAAACTTTAAATCATCGAGCAGATGGCAAAATGCTTTTTCCATGGAGCACGCCAATTGCATGTGCACCTGAATACCATAGGATGAATAACCACGATTACTTCCGTTGATTCCCTTGATGAAGATGGGGGCATCGCTATTACCGCAGTAGCCGCAAAAGCCACGAGTAATGGATTTTCGAATACTGCTGGCCGCTGGACTAATGTCTGAGGTGTTCCACTTTACAGTAACCCAGTCGGTAATACCCTTGTAATTCACCTCAACTTCAGTGGGAACGCCCGCTTCAAGATTTACCTTGAACTCCTGGGGATTGATGCCGTCCGAGACCGTTATAACCTTATCGGTTACTGTGGTATCTGCGAGCACAGTGAGGCTGTCGATTACAATTTGGCCCAGTGTAGAATAGCGCTTCTCAATGTACACGCCTTTGTCTGCATTCTCAGGGTCGTAGTAGCCTAGTTCTGGCTCCAAAACACCAATTAAAGCAGCCTCCTTGGTTTCGGAGGTTGCAAATTCCTTAAGAAGCATGGCCCGCGCATCCTCCAATACCAGTTGTCCAGCAAAATCAATTTTCTCTTGAATAAGCTGAGCACCCGATTGATGATTATCGGCAATTTGAGCAGCGTTTTTAACTGAAATCCCCTCAAGGTTTTCAAGCCATAAGCCGCTTTTAGGCACTTTACCGTTGTTGGTACACCCTTTAGATAATATGAAGTCTTTGAGGCACAGCATTACTCTTGATCGGGTTCATTTTCATCCTCCACATCCTGTGGATCGGATTCTGCGTGCTCATCCGAATCAATAAAAACCTTGGACATACTTCTACGTACACCCCATTCTTTTTGGCGAAACTTCTTTATGGAAGCCTCAACCAATTCGGGTTTATCAAAGGGCTTCCCATTGTTCCCACGAAAGCGTAACTCGAAGCTTGTAGCCTTGGTGTCTTCTTTGGTCTCTGGAACCAAGATAAAGGGCTTATAGCCTTTACGCTCCAGGTCTGCAATGCAGTGAGCCGCTACCGAGCATAGACGGGGTACCAGCTGGGTAATTAATGCAAGATTGTTGTTCATAACGAAAAGATTAAAAGGGGGACGCCATGCCCCCCTTTTGGTTAAGGTGTTTCGATTACGCGGTTTGCGAAATAGTTGAAGGTGTAGTTTACACCAGCACGCTCGTCTCCAGGCTTGAATGCATCGGAAGGAAGCACCCAGTAATCGTAGTGCAATTTGATGGTAGACAAATAGCGCTCAGCGCAATCATCATACTTCAAATTCCAGTCGAACTCAATGTTCTTAACTGGGTTCACTATGGTTACTTTCTGGATTTGATCGCCACGGTGTGCGAACTCACCCTTGTACTTGTTGAAGGTTACCATCTGGCAAGCTCCAGGGGCAAATACAAGCATGTTGTTTTTGTTCGCTGCGGGCGCAGAGATTTGATCCACATCGCGGTCGCGGAAGAACATAAAGTTCTTCAGTTTGCCCAGGTCTTGACCGAGGTCGTTCGCAACACCCAGTTTCTGCAAGGTAGCGTACTCAGACAGATTCCCTGTACCCACAACCATAGGCATACCTGCAATGGATAAATCCTGCATGTCCTCCATCATGGTGGACTCACCCGATAAATCTGCGCGAATCTCACCCGTAGCTTTCTGCTGAATCATGTTCAGGTCTTTACCGCCTGCAACTCCACCAATAAAGTTGCCCACCTTAGCAAGGTAAAGCGCAGCTAAATCGCGGTTAATTGCACGGTAAAGCGCATTCATATCAGTAGCCATGATACGTGCACGATACTCACTAGGAGCTTTCCAGAAATGGCGCATTTCCTCCTCATCGAAGTCGCGTTTAATTTCTTTGTAGCGTGTTACCGACACGAGGTCGTGAAGTGGGGATCGTGTCTCTCCTTGAGTACACAACCCTTCTGGAGTATCAGAGACTTCGTCATGCGTACTGGGCTGTACATACTCAATTTTTACTTGACGGTATTTCCCGTCCTTAAGGTCGGTCTGAAGCTGCTGTACACCACGGGTGTTAACCGGTGATGTAATGGCATCCAAAAGACCCGTTTTCTCCGGCATCAGCTCGGGTGCGTTTTGGGCTGCAATCCTGTTCAGGTCTTGCTGTACCGTCTTACACACATCTGCCAATGGGATTGTAATGTTATTTGGCATTTTAGATTAGATTCTACGTGAATCGCTAATCAATGCGTAAGGCTTAGCGAATTGCCTTAGAGGTTTGCCCCGTTTTTTGCTTAGCCGGACAACGCTAAAGGGTGGTTTCTGATGTATAAAAGAGGGAGACTAGCTCCCCATTTTTTCAATGTTGGCTTCTGCTCTGGCCATACCAGGCAAATTGTAGTTGCTTGATGGCGCTGGGTCTGGATTACCCCCGCCTCCCGGTTTTCCACCGCCTGGTTCCGCGTTGCTCTTGCGAACCAATTGGTTTTCTTCAAGGAATTTGTCAACACGAGCAGTATACGTCAAGCGGTCGTTCCCTTCATAAGCTTCTAGCAACTCATCACTGCCTTCTTTGGGTTTTTGGTATAGTGATGGCTTACCATCTTCGAGCTTTACCACAAAGTTTTCCTTGGCATCGGCAAGAATTGCTTTTGCAAGAAATTCAGGGTTACCCAAAACCCCCTCCTTTTTCGAGGATAAGTGCTTCTTAGTGGCATCCAAGAGGTGGATATCATCCAGCTGCGATTGATGGGATTCTTTGAGCCCTGGAATTACCTCTTTTTCGTACTTTTCAACCTGCTCTTGAAGCTTTTTAGCCTCCTGTTTTGCAGTTCTTAGTGCTTCGTTGTCACCCTGGCCTTTCCCCTTATTGCGTTCTGCAATTTTATCTATGGCCAGCTCTACTAAGGAATCATAGCGTGTTTCCTGCGGCAATGCCTCTACCTCTTCTTTGGTAATCTCTGGCACCTGCTTAAGGATGTTGCGCTCTTTGCTTCCAAGCACCTTACCACGAATTCGCTTTTCGATGGGATCAAGGAAGTTTTGATCATTCTCAAAGCGATTTTTGTAGGTCTCCGTAACAGCGGAAACCAACTCATCGCTGGACAACTTGGCTAGCTCTTCCTTTTTATCTTCATCCGTAAAAAGGGATATCGTTTCAGGCTTTACGCCCAATTTTTTCAGAAATTCTTGAAGCTTTTCGTGCATTACTTACCAGTTTTTTCGGATTCAGCTACTCGGTCTTTAAGCGATTTTTGACCGCTATCTTTTTTTGATGCAGCAGAACTATCAGCCCCTTTGGCTGGCGCCTCCTTAGTTTCCGGGGCAGGTGCTGACTCCTTAATTTTAGACGCTTCCTGTTTTGCAACTTCAACAATGGACTCCGCTTGCTTTTTTCCTTCAGCAACGGCATCGTCTTTGATTTTCTGTGCTTCTGCTTTTGCCTTGCTTAGAATGGACTCCGCTTGCTTCTCAGCGTCTTCAACCATTTTTGCATCAGCAGAAGCGGCACCCTTTCCCGATGCGGCAGTTTCCAATAGAGACCCCTCCTCGATTAACTTGCCTTCTTTGTCAACCAGGTTGTACAAATGTTGCTTTAAGTTGGGGTGCTTGTAGGTTTTCACCGCTTTCCAAACCCCTTGTGATGTGGGCTTTACGCTGCCATCCTTAAGGTTCTTTAGAAAGATTTCGTTGGGGTATTTTTTTTGATCTGCCATGCTTATTGCTTTGCGTTTACAATAAGCTAGGCAATAATTGAACCCGAGAAGCTATTCTTCATCTTTTTGTTGTTGGCTTCGTAATCTGGATTTGGCCACTTCCAATTCAATTTCCTTCAATTCAAGGTCTATATCGGATTGCTTCTTTCGATTGGCTACAATAACATACTCATCAAATAGCTTTTTCCGCTCCAGCTTTTTGATGTTGGCGGCTTCCACTTTCTCGGTGCCTATTGCCCATCGCTCTCGGTAATACACAATGGATCCCATTAAGATTAAGAGCCATCCCATCGGGGATATGTTATTTCCTCCGTTGAGATAATCCCAAACCACTGCAGCACCTCCCGGAAGGATATCCAGAAGCACCATAAACTTTTTAAGTAGTGGTATGTGCAGTTTTGACGGGATCATTGTTTTAATCTTAATTCTTGTATCTTTGTATCAGCTACTTCGGTAGTTATGGTTTGGGCTATATGCCCGAACCCCGCCTCTGGGCTAATCTCTTGTTTATACATTAGGTTAGCCCAGTTGTATTTTTAAGCAGTGCATTTCTATTTGAAATGTCTTTCCTAGTGAATTTTTTCAGCTTGCCTCCTTTTATTATCCAAATGGATTTCAATTTCCTTGATCTTTCAATTCTTCTAGATATAATCTTGATGTTTTCAATGGAAAACTGAAACCCTTCAGGTATCTCAATGACCAAATTATTGGCCTGCTTTTGTCCTAGCTTGATATTTTGATCTACCGCATTCACAGATGACCGGTTTGGGGACTTGAACTCAAACTTTGTCCCGTTAACCAATGCATCAGGATTCTTAACCCCAGGCTCCTTTTGCAACGGTAATAAGTCTACATCATAGCCTTGATCTCGAAGGAAGAGACCAATTCTTTTATTCCCTGCGAGCTCATTCTTACCGTGGTCCGGATCAATTCTTAATACATTGCCTTTATCGTTTGCCAGAACAGTTGTGGAACGAGCGTTTTTGATCTCCTTGTCCACTGGCCCATCACTAGGTATCGCTTCATGCCTGCAATTATACCCCCCGCGATAAACAGCAAAGGTATCGGCCGTTGTAGATTTCACCATTCCGGAACCGTTACGCATGGCCCAAGCCAGCTCCTTTTTTAGTTCCTTCATAGGAATGAAGCCTTTATTCACCCAGCGCTCACATTGCGAGCGGCTATCGTCTACCAAGCTTCCTACGTACAAATACCCTGCAAAGTCATATTCTTGTTGAATACGGGTATTAACGTTGCCTTGGTATTGACCCAACGCATCACGGGCTACCTGACCGCTCCACCGGGTAAGAATTCCTTTCCGTTCTTCGGTTCCGCGAACCAGATCCTTCATTACATCCAGCGTATCCTTAACACCTGCGCCTAGATTCACGCGTTGAAACAGCGCTTTGCGAATAGGTTCCGTGAAGGCGCTGTTAATTTGCGCGTCTTGCAGTGTATTTAGCGTATCACGGACAAACCCTGCTTTTTCAGTTGCAAGCAGCTTTTCTGGAATGGTAATTTGATTGATATTCTTATGCAGATCCTTGAGGTTGGCATTGATTTCATCAAAGGAATCGACAAATGCCAGGATGTTTTTCCGATAATCCGATTGAGCTACAATGTCCGCTAGCTTTGGCTTTAGCTGAGACAGCACCTTAAAGGCGGTTTTGTCTTTAGCAAACTTTCCTCCCTTGGAGTCTAAGGTTAGAATAAGCTTTTCCAGCTCCTTGTATAGCTGATCTTCCACCCGGTCTAATCCCTTGGTGAGCCTTGCAACACGCCCATCAATAATATCAAAGGTGTTTTTAGGCATGTGCTATTCATTGGGGTTACCATTATCATCGTATAGTGTAGCTTGTACGGGCTTTTGCTTTTGGAAATCAGCATTCACTTTTAAGTGAATTGCGTCCATGGTAGCATTGAGGAACGCTGGTTTCCCCATCTCCATTTGCACCTTGAACAGTATGGATGGCGACAATACGCTGAAGGAATATTGATCCCGTTCTACTGCACCATTGGCAAGCATCATTCCCTTTTCGTCTTCTGTATATGGGAATAGTGGGTCATAAGCGAGTAGATACTCCGCCATTTTAAGGGCCACCTTGTCGGAAGAATACCGCTCCTTTATTAGATGGTGAGTGGCCATTTGAATTAAGAAGCTGGGCGCACCCTTTTCCTTGAGCATGGTTACCTCTTCGGCTAAATCTGCCTCTGTTTTAGGCTTAAACGATTTAGGAAGCACCAGGGTAACCGAAGCATTTTGATTGATGAACCGCAGTTTGGAGATAAACTCCAAAGATTGCTTTACAATGTGGTTGTAGAAATGAAAGCCAATCTTGTCGATCATAGCCTTGGTGCCTTCGCGGTCTATCTCCTTTGCCAAGCCGCTTTGAGCAGACTCTACACGTAAGAGATTCAGTGCTTTTTCAGCATCTGCCAGAAAATTGCGCCAGTGCTTTTCCTGGTATTCTAGGTTGGCGGGAGGTAGCACATGGTATTTAATGGCATCTGTGCGTACGGCTTCATCGCCATTGATCGATTTGTTTTTTGGCCTCAGGAGCACCCCGTATGGGCTTAAAGGACGGGCCAGCCCCGTACCTTTGCAGCTGGGGCATGTTTTCCACTGGTTCATTCCTTTGCCGGCCTCTCTAATTTTACCGCTCTCACAACCCTGATGGGTACATGTGGTGCTTTCCATCTCACGAATGGGATGTGCTGAGGTAATTACTGAAGCCTGGTGGTCTGAATAATTCTTTATGGCTTCATTAGCCGGTGGAACCGCACCGTAAAAAAATGAGGTATAGACGAGTTCATCGGTTTTCTCGTCCGTGATTTGATCCCCACCCAATGTAATCAAGGGCATTTTGCCCAATCCATGTTTGTAATAAGGTTGAAGCTGGTATTTGCTGATGCCCCCCGCCTGTATCTGCACATACTTGTAGTAGTAGGTTTCATCGACCAGGTAGTATACCTCACCATCAACGGTGGTTCCATTTTGCAGGGTAATCTTGTTGATCTCCTCAGACTTCCACGAAACAAAATCCTTTCTCCAGTGCCGAATCTTTTTAGATAGTATGAGTAAGGGCTTCACCTCAACGCTTGAACTTGCATCGGTAATTCCTTCGCCATCGGGCCACCAAACTATCAAGCCGTTAGGGTCATCTATCATTCTGCGGATCACCTTAGAGTTCATCCATTGCCAGAACTTCAGGTTATCGATCTTGAGCTCCTCAATGTATTGGGTAAGATTTTCCGAAACGGAAACCGAGGCGTTGCTTTCGGTAAGCAACTCCTGCAGGCGCTCAACAGCGCGGTTGAAGATATTGTTGGTTAGGTGCTCAAAATTGGCAACACGATACTCATACGTTTCTTTAGATTCTGTAGGCCTCCTTTTGGTTAGGAGTTCACCAGGGCTCTTACGCTGGGTGTGAACAGTAATATCCTTGTATTCCTGCTCCCAACGCTTTTTTACGTCAGGAGCGGGAATAGAAAAAAAGGATTTATTGACTTTGTTAACGTCAATCACGATCTAGGGGGTTTGAGACGTGCTCTTAATAACCGCGCCCAGACCAGGAACCGTAACAGGAACCACAATACCATCTGTATTGATAGCGATGCTACCATCGATGTAGGTATTGCCATTGATATCTTCCTCAATTACATCGTCAATCTCTGGCGAGTAATTGTCAAAGAAACCACGAAAGCGATCTTCGGTGTCCACAACCCCCAGCAGATACTTCTGGTAGTTCTTTTGGATGGCCGACCAAAAAACAATGTCCTTGTTTTCTGAGAGCTCCGAGTTGTAGTCTTTGAACTGGTAGGTATCGGTTTTACCCGTCACTTCCTCAGGAGTAGAAGACGAGAATTTTGCCTTGGTAAAAGACCCTTTGGGTTTTTGGCCCAACAGTTTACCCGAAGCCACAAGATCACCGTCTTGAATTTTCTGGGTCCACTCTGCAAGGTCTGTAATGTCAGCAAAGGTTTTGTTACACTTCATGAACACCAGGTGTTCTAAGCCCCCTTTTCTGCGCTTGTTATCACATCCCTGTGCTAGGCCTTCTGGCAATGCTTCCTCGCATGCATCTGCACATACTGGCATGATTTAAAAAGTTTTGAATTGACCGAAACTGCTTATGCGCTGGTGAGCTTCGTAACCAAGGGAGTGTGTTCAGAAACCAGGCAGAAGGTATTTAAAGAGTGAGAAAAGGGAGTGGATTTCTCACAACCGTTAGTGCATTTACCGTGAAATCTGGTAATTTGAGGCCATTACGATAATTACGGTTCGGCAATTACTAATAGAATGGATTTTGAATTTTTAGATTCTGAGGATGTAAAACCCAAAAATAGGTTTGTGCTTTTTTTAGATATACTGGGTTTTACCAGTATAATCAATGAAAAAAGCATAAAGGAGGTGTACGACCTTATGGCATGGCCCATAAAAACGGCTATATCAGACATCAAAAGTTACGATGGGGCTCTTCAAGACTTTGGTTCTGGAGAAGGATTAACACCGTTTATCTTTTCCGACTCAATATTAATTTTCACTAATGGTGACACTAAAGAAGATTTATTGGCTTTGATAAATGTTGCACCTGTTATTACTGCTAGGTTAATCAATCATGGTGTCCCCGTGAAAGGGGCAATTGCTTGTGGAGAAACTATAGTTGAAAAGGACAATAGCATTTTTTTAGGCAAGCCAATTATCGATGCTTACAATTTAGAGTCTCAAGTTAAATATCTGGGTGTTGTGCTTCACCATACAGTAAATAATTTCATTTTTCATTTGGACGATGAGGATAAGATATATGTTGAAGACAGAATAAAGGAGGAGATTTTTTTCGGTAGGGTTAACATAGGTTCATCAAAAATTGAACATTCTTGCATTGATTGGTTTGCATTATCTGCTATTTTATCAAAGGAATCATCAGAAAAGGAAAAATATACTGCGGTAAAAGACCTTTTGCGTTTTTTCTACACAACGTCCTCTGGATCTACAAGGCTATACTACCAGAACACAATCGATGTACTAGAAGACTACGTTAAAATCAAAGACGTTTTATAAAACATCTTTTATCACTTCCCAGCCCACTCATCCTCATCCATCTTGTGCTGTTGATTCGCAGCAATAACGATAATGGACACTACCACAATATGCCAAACTAGCATTTCCATAGGCGTTTAATCACACCCTAAGTTATTCCTTTCGCAGGAAACGCGCTCAAAATCTAGCACCGCATGCCAGTTATCGCTGTTATCATTGTTTTTTTCCAACCCTTTTTTCTCCTGCCATTCCTCACCGTTTACCAGAATCACATCGGCCATCAATATTTTGGCAAGCTGTCGTGCACGGTTTTTTGGCATGGGCTTAAGGCGCAACCTGGCCTTTTCGATTTCCTGGGAGGACACGGTTTGCCCGGTGTCTGATTCTATGACACTTTTTTTCCAGCCCGTGGTTTCAAAATCCCCTTCCCATCGAAAACTAACAGGGCTTTCATACGCCTCATTTTCATTTCCTTCAGCTATGGGGCCGTAGTAATTACCATCGCAGTCGTAGCCAAAATATACCCCCTGAATGAGTACTGTTTTTTCGCAAGGCACATCCTCACCAGTTTCTGGTGTAGTATCGTACTGTGGCAACCGGTATAAGCCATAGTAACAAACCAAGGGCGTTGGATCGCTGCTGTTTCTGCGGCCCGTTATACGGATTGCAAAACAACTTTTGGTAAGCAAAGGAGAAAGCAACCGCATATCTATCGCCACCCGTTGAAATGGCTTTTGATCTTGCAGCCCTGCATCGTACCCAGCAGCCACGGCATTGATATCATCAAAGGTCAATTCGCTTCCGTCCTCATACTCAATGTCCAGTCTGAAATTCCAGTCGTTACCCGGTTCAATCCAGCCATCATTGAGCTCTGTGAGCGGGAAACTAAGATTTAGGTAGATGATATCCTCACTACCTACCGTTTCCACACCGTTGGATGCGCATGCCGCGTTGTACGATGGAATACACACGAAGGTATCCGAGCGATACGGGAGCCTTGCTTTTCTTGCAAAGGTTACAAAATCTGCTTCGGTACGCTCTCTGTTTAGTATAAAGGTAAATGTGGCCATGATTATTATGTTTCTGGGTATGCCCAATCAAATACTGCTCTGCTTATGGCGCCAGTTTCGTCCTCCATATCCAAAACGAAAGTCCATTTCTCGCAATCGGGAACAGGATGAAGATCATTGTTTACAAACCAATCATCTCCATCGAATCTCCCAGTAAATTGGTAGGAATTCGGATTGTTTTTTTCGCCTTCACTGATATATTCATTATAAGCCTCATATACCAATTCCCCTGTAACGCCAATAATAAAATCTCCAGCATCTACGTCTATTTGCGCATTTCTAAAAATTCTGTACCTAAGTCGACAGGGAAAATTATTTTCAAATTGGACCTGATTTGAACGTACGGGATCTATAAGCTGATTATCCGGGAACTGAGTTGGGCTGAACGACCAACCTATCTCTCGCAGTGACGCTGCACTTGCCAGGTCTTGCGTTGCAACTTCTTTGGGCATTTGCACTGTAGCGGCTCTTGTAAATGTACCTGTGCTGTCCTCAATTACCTGCACCACTTTACATGCCGGGTGCCAATCTCCACCAATTTGTAAAGATGCTTCGGCTCGCTCTATATTGAAGTAATGTTGGTCAGGGGCATTTTTACCCATGTTAGATACAGTAGCTATGCCGGTGTTGTTGTTGATTTTTGCCTCATTTCGAATGTAATTTAGAGGCTGACTGTCATCATTGGTTTCTCCTGTAAAGAAGAGGTTTTGAATAAAAGTCTCGGGGTTTTCAGGTTCTTCCCTAATTCTAAATTCTAAGATAGTATCCCATGTCGGCACAATGAAGCTGCTGAAACAAACATCAATAAAACCCTTTGCCACCACATAAACATTCTGTGCCTCCGAGGTATCTATAGCATTCAAGTCCATTAGGAATGAGGCAATTTTAGTATCAGGATCATATTGAACCGATTGCTGGCTTATAATAGCATTGCTCTCCCGTGATAACGCTCCATCATACGCTTGCTGGCCCTTGAGCTGTTGGTCGTTCTTTGCATTGACACCAAAAGGGAAGCGATCTGTAAAAGCGTGATGAAAAAACTCGTACGGATTGCCATCAAGTCCTGCATTGGTAGGGTCTATAATACTCTCCACTTTTAGGTACCGCTTTTCATAGTTCTGTAAATCGGTTACCTCGGTATTGGTGTCAGGATCCCTGAATATGATGGATGTAATCAGTGCATCTTGTTGCTCATTGTCGAATTCACGCACAAGCATGCGCGCTTCTAAGCCATATGCAACGGTGTCTTGGGTTTCTGAATACCCAAACTCCAGGTAGCCTACAATCAAAAGATCCTTGGCTCCGTAGTTTTTGAAGTTGGCTAGGTTCTGGAAGAGGTTGCGAAACTGGTACTCGAAAACAATGCTATCAGAGTTGTCGGCCAGCGACAAGTCTGGATCCGTGGTAATAAGAGCGCTGCCATCCCACTGACCCGTTGCCTCTTCGAGTAGTTCCGAGGTATCATTGTCGAATATTTGGAATTTTACCGCACGTAATTCTTCGGAAGCTAACCCATTGCTGTAATCAAAATCACTAGTGAATTCCGAATACTCCTGCTTACTGATGGAAAGCACGGCCTTATTTCTATCTACCACGGCACTTCTAATGACATCATTACCCGTATTGTCGTTGTAATCCTTTATGGTTAGATCCATTCCCATGGTTCCCTCGGGGCGGTAAGTAGACGGCCGCTTCGTAGTCCTAAAAGGTTGTAGCAAAAATGTATTGGAGTAACTATCATTACCCACAACCAGCGCAAGAAAGTAGTCTACATCTTGCAACAATTCTGCACCCTTTATGGTGAAGAAACCATAAGAGGTGTTACCCAAACCACCAGTAAATTCACTACTTGGGCCATATACGGGGCCACGAATCTTAGTACTTCCCGGCTCATTGGGGAGGATAACATTGTAAATCGGCAACTCCTTCTCCACAGTATCAACGTTGTCGTAATCGTTGATGTCTGGAAACAGATTGATCAACGCTGCGGTAGGCGCAATTGGAGCATCTAGAGTTAATTGCACGGTGTAATCCTCGTAAGGGTTTACCTCAGTTACCGCTTCACCCTGCTCATTCAGCACCTCCACCTGGAGTGACATCTCTGATGCAACGGGCGTTTCTCTGTTTATTCTAATGCCCTCGTTGTAGAATCGTGCTTGTAGGGTTATTTCTTCGTTGTAGAATTCTGGGCTAACATCGCCCGGGGCCTGATAGAAAAAATACCCACCCAATTCTGCTGTAGTATTGTACGCGCTAGGGATTTGATTGCGCAGTTCCGAGTTATCGAACACAATGGAACGCAAGGCCAGCTCTCTCGGTGTATAAAGCGTGTCGTTGAAATAGGCATTCCGGTCTGCTAGGAAATTGAAGTACAGATTTATTGTTGCCTGATTTGCGCTATCAATAGTTACCTCACAACGGTAATTGGGGTTTACCAACTTGCTCTGACCAGATTTGGATTTCACGGGCATGGAGTATGTGGTTCCTGGCGCAGCACCGGGAAACTCTATGTAATAGCCCTGTTGTGGTGTGGCCCCAACCGGATTAAAGCCTGAATTGAGCTCCTGAAATAACGCAGGGCTAAACCATAGCACCCCGCGATCTTGAAATGTGCTATCCTCTAGCTGAATTTGCGCATTCAGTTGGTGAGGACACAAGATGCTACCTTGCTGGTAGTCCTCACTTTCGTATGTACCCCAATGGAGCGGCTTTATTTGGAAGGTGTTTACTATCATATCGTTCCTTTTACCGTGATGATGCGGTCTTCCTGAGAGATTTCTACGCTGGTAATCTCCGAGCTGCCGCGTGGAATGGTTATTACTTTGTTGATGTTGTAAGTTTTAAGCTCCTCGCAGGTGTAGTAGAAGGAAAACTTCCAGTCTATGCCTTGCAAACCGCTGGTGCGTGGGTTGTCTATTTCCCAAAAGCGTGGGTAAAGACCACACCCGGGTTTGCGTGTACTTTGTACCGTGCCCTTGACGTTATTTTCTTCATCAAACCACATGGGACGATTAAAGTGGCCGTTGAATTTCTTCACAAAGGCATTCTTTCTATCCTCGCCATCCCAGATGAGTAACTTGGGGTTGAAGCAGGTGCCATTATTCATTACCAGAGCATTGTCCGTGCCCTTAATGATGTTGCCTAATAACGGTAACCATGCCCATGCATCTAGCACATCACGGTCTATGCCGTCCGATCGAAAGCGGGCCATTGAAAAAGGTATTTGAACCTTCTTTTCTCCCTTCTGAGCAGAGCTATACGGTTTGTTCCACTCAACAATTTCGTTGTACACTGATTTGGCCTCGTTGCCTACCCAATCCGTGGCATCTTGGCTATACTCAAAGGTGCCATAGGCAGGTTTGTCTTCTCCGTTCCAGGAATAACAGATTTCTTCGGCAATTCTTCCAGCTTCCTTGATGCTTTGATAGTCTATCCAGGTTCCTAAACGCTTGTGTATTTGGTCCCTTCTTTCTTGAATTATCGTGCTTCCCTCGATGATGTACTTCATGTTGAAGACCCCATTCATCTGCTGTAAAAGCTGGGTGCCCGAAAGTATAGGAGCGTTCTCTTCTTTGTAGGTTACATTCTTCCTGTCGCCTTTCTCAACCGGTGCGTTGAGATAAAGCAAGTTGTAGTATTCGCTACCTGAGGCATTGAGAACACTACTCTCATAGCTCAAGCCACAGATTTCGCAAACATTTTGGTAGTACTCTCGCACTAATGGACTAGGGTGTTGGCGGCCGCAACCTGTAATGGCTGATTTAATGAGATCCGAAAAATCATCAAGCTCTTCACCGAGCCCGCCCTTTAGGGGCTGTTCCAGCTTGACACCGGGAATTTTATCAATCAGTTTTATAATGATGTCTACAAATAGAAGCACGAGCCTAAACGGCAGCAGAATAACCAATATGTTAACCCCAAGAAGTATGACCAGATCGTGGAGTATCGCAGGTCGAAACTCAAGACAATACGTTACTCTAGGATGATTTCTGTTTTGAAAACCGTTCCGGTTATCGTAAATCACTGTAGATTCCAAGCAGTCTATTTTGCTGGTATCTTCTGATGCAGTTGCAGAGATGTAGCAATCACCCTCACACCAATCCACATTGTCCCCGCGAATTACCCCGCTGAAGAAAATGTAGTCTGTGCCATCCTCCGCATTGCAGCAGTCGTCATAGACAACTATTGGAATTTGCCTGTTGGCTCCGTCAGCCTTGTTAATGATTTCCTCCCGGATGATTTGTGCACCCCGCCCGTAGAATTTCAGTTCTTTTGTAAACTTTCTGGAGGGCTTGCCATCCGTGCTTTTATCCTCGGTAACCTTAAGCCCCTTCAACCCATCGATGGGATCAGTAATGCGCTCGTTATTTAGCTCTACCGTTGTTGCCACTATCGGATTTTTTTCATTCGGGTTTTCTTGAAATCAGCAGTTTCTACAATGTGCTCAATGCCCTTTTCGGTTACGTTTATGGATGCTGATGGCTGATTTTTGACACTGTTTTCAAGGGATTCCATGCGTGTGTTTAACTTCTTGACCTCAGACAATAGCTCAGGTGAACTACCCCCACCCTTCATTTGAACATTCATTTGGATAGATCGCTCAATCATTTGATTGAACGCTGGCGTTATGCTGTGCTTGCCGCGAAGCGAAGCCATAGGAAGCTTGTCTAGGTCAATCCTTCCCTTTCGGATCTTCTCGAACCATTTGCGGTTATTGCCTTTTTCAACCACTTCCTTTGGGAAGATGTATTCCTCATATTCGTAGTCGTACGGCTTTTCACCCAAGGTGGTGGACTTGGTATTGGGGTTGCCGCTACCCGTATAGCCCGTTAGTTTGCTCCACTCCGCACGCCCACCTTCCCGAAAGGAAACGGCGTTTTGTGCTGCTTGCCGGGCACCAACCAATCCTGCGGCCAATGCAATGAGCGTGGCCGCAATGGTAATGGGTGCCGCTGCTCCACCTTCGGCTGCCGCTTTAGAAACTGCCACCAATGAATTCGCGATAAGCTCTGCAGCAGCCAACGCTTGTTGCGCACGCACAAACTGTTCCCGCTTCCGTTGTAACTGATCCAGTCTTTTTTCCTCTGCTTCCAGTATGTCTGCATTTCCCTTGTCTGCTAACTCGCGGGCCTGTACAATCCTGCTTTGCTGTGCATTCACCTGGGCATCTACAGCTGCGATTTGGGCATCTGTTATGACCTGTGCCGCATTTTGGGAAGCGGCAACCAAATCGTTAAGCGCTGATCTAGTTTCTTCTTTACGAGTGGCAGCAATTTTAGCGTCAAGCTCTGCAACCTTATTTTGTTGCTTGATGTATTCTAAGGTCCCTTCCTCTAAGGTCTTTAGTCTTTCATCCTCAAACTGCCTGGTAAGCTTAAGCTTTGCGAGCTCGGTGGCCCCGTGGATATCTAGCAACGCGAGCTGATGTCTTTGTTCCTCAGTCTCCTTTTCCTGAAGTATCTTCTTTCGGGCTTCAAGTTGCTTGCGCTCGAGCAACTCAATATCGTTGGTTAGCTTTTGATACTCGAGTTTTTGATCTTTTTGCTGTGCCTCGAGGATTAGCTTGCGTCTTTCTGCATAGAACTGCTGTTGTACGAGAATATCCTCTTCGGATGCCCCTGCAATTTTCAGCTTTGCAATGTAGAATCGCTCCTCTTCTGCGAGTTCCTCAAGTCGATTGTCAGGCCTTCCCTCAATTCTATTCCTAGCCGCTTGCAATTTTTCTTCCGCATCGACTAGTGCTACTATTTTTTGATTCAGCAGTTCACGGTCGGATTCAGTTAAGTTATCGCCCGATACTCTGACCGCTGTTTCAAGTTCCTTTCTTGCTTTAGCTAATTTATTTTGGAGGTCCTCAAGCGATCCCTCCAAAACGTCAGAAACCCCTGAACCAGAGCCTCCAGTTAAATCCAAATTCAGATCACCAGTTTCAAGCTTAGCAAGTTCCTCAAGATTTATTCCGCTATTGGCAAGTGCCTCATTGATTTCATCCAGCCGAGCGAGGTTAACCCCTTGAAACCGCAGCGGCTGTTGAATTTGATTTGCAGCATCAATTGCAGCTCTTGCGTTGTCATCTAGAACTGCCCCCGTTTTACCAATGGTATTTGCAAATGCTAGGGTAGGATCTTCACCAGCTTTAAGGGCTTCGATGTATTGAAATACACCATTCGTACTTGATTTGTACTGGCTTTGGAGTGTATTCAGTCTTTCGATTGCAGTGTCAGCCAGTTCAATTTGCGTTTCAACCGCCAACTTCTCTGCCAACAAGTCTTTTACCCTATCTGTTTGTAATGCCTGCCTTACCTGTATCTGCCGTATTACTTCTTTAATATTAACTCTAAGTGCCCCGGTTTCCTTATCTATGGCAGCTACTGAATCCCCAAATTGAGTGATTAAATCCTGAGTAGTTCTATCCAACCGCTCTTTTTCATCCGCTGTTAAACTGGTTTTTGAGGATAGCTCTTGGTATGTTCCCACCAATTCATTACCTCTATCAATAAAATCCCTTGTTGATTTTGTGGTCTCTTTTGTGACCCTCTGATAATCTTCTGTCCCCTCAATCAGGTCCTTAATTGATCCCAAGAACCTCGCAAATCGATCAATAATACTTTGAATTATCCCTGAGTTGTTAGATATGGTAAGCAGCACCCCTTCGTATGCACTTTTTAGGCGATCTAAAGCTCCTTTGACCGTGTTGGTTCTTGTTTCTTGTTGCTCATAGGCAATGTTGGTATCTGTTACCGCTTCCGTGTAAACCTGTAGTTTCTCGCGATTTTCTACCAGAATATTTCCCGCCACTACATTTTCAAGTCCAAATAGCTTAGCAGATTCCGCAGCTGTAAGATTTTTCGTGGCTAACTCATCTAGAGCAGCATTTATGTTAAACTGACCATCTACATAGCCGATATTAGCCGCTTGAAGTTTGAGGATAATGTTTCTTAGTTGCGTTCCAGATTCTGCGCCTTTAATGTTTTTTTCTGCAAGCAATTGAACTAGGCCAACAGAAGTTTCTAGGCTGATATTGGCTTCGTCAGCAACCGTACCAAAGCGATCAATTGACTGACTTGTTAATGGTATGGCAGAAGCTCCCTCTTTTGCCCCAGCTGCAAGGGCGTTTATCACGCGTGAAGACTGATCCCCAGCTAATGAGAATTGGTTTAGGGTACCAGCCAACGCTTGGGCCGCCACTGGTAGATCTAAACCTGCTGCCTCGGCCAGTGAAACGGCTTCTTGAGTTACCTGAGCTAAGGCTTCTTTGTTCTTTAATAGCTCCGGCTTTGCCGATCCTATTAACTCAAATGCCTGTGCTGCCTGGGTAGCGGATAGCGAAGTTGTTGAACCAATTTTCTTTGCTTGTTCCTCAAAGAACTCAAGATCCTCACCAACTGCTCCCGTTATGGCAGAAAGATTGGCCATAGCTTGATCGAAGTCAGCCACCGCAGTAAAGGCAGCCCGACCGAACTGCTGTAGTACAATTGCTCCCCCGGCTATACCTGCTAAATTACCCAGCTTACTAAGCTTTCCACCAAAGCTATCTACACGTTTTTCGGTGTTTGAGAATGAGTTGGAGAGTTCGTTATTTATCTCCTTAAGCCTGAACTGCGCCTTACGGTACTTTTCGGATTTCTGTTCAGCGGTATTGAGCGTTTTATTTACATCGTCCAGCTCTTTCTTCAGTCGATCCAATTGGCTATTCCGGCTTTCAAACTTGAGCTTGGTATCAAAAATTACGTCCTTAACCGCCATTACTTTCGGTTTTTAATGTCTTCAATCTGCTTTTCTTTTTGCTGTTGAAGCCGTTGCCAGGTCTCCTTTCGAGCAAAGAATTCATCCCAAGCACACTTGTCGAGAACACCATCCGCACTATCAAAATTCTCACCCATAAGCAGGTATGTGTGCATATTCACATCGCTTATCGCTTTTACCATGCTTTGGTACCGAGTTAATTCAAGCTTGGTTCTTGCTTTCGGTTCACCTTCAAATAATTCAGGATGTCTTCGCTTGAAAATTCCGAGGCATCGTTCATAAGTCTGAATGCCCTCAACAAAAAAAAAGCGCGGGCCTCGGGATCTTGCTTAAAGATTTCCTCTTTGCGCTTATCAAATTCGGGTGCCGGATTTTTAGGATCCTCCCCTTCCAGAATGAAAAAGGTCTTAGCTAGATTCAAGAGGGTAGTTTCTTCACCAAGCATACTGGTGCGCTCCTTAATTCGAGAGAAGTAATTGTATGCCTGCACGATCTGACCTGCATTGAGGCACTCTTGAATGGCGTTGATGTAGGTGTTGAGCATCTTTGGAGTCATGCACATATCGGCCTGATTGACCATTACCTCTGCCTGTATACCGCGATATGCAGGAATCTTTAGTTGATCCTTGAAGGTGTACCAATTGTTGCCTAGCGCGTCCGTGAAAACGGGAATGAGCTCACTCTTTGGCCATTCATCTTTCCATTTTTTAAGTCTTTTTGTGACAATTCTTTGTCGCTGACTAATGACAATGAAATAGATCAAAAATGCAGCGAATGCGATGTAGATGTAATGATGAAATTCCATGAGATTTATATTGACTTCATGGAAAATAGAGAGGCTATTGATAAGCCGGTTAGCTTTTGGGTATTTTAATGAAGTGGGCTAAATCCATGTGAACACCGTAACGCCACGTATCTAAAAGGTGTCCAAGCAATTTGTTGTCCATATTGATATACGGGTTTTTGCCCGTTTTCTGTATCACCGTTCGGCCGTTACTATCTAACCCCGCCAAACAGAACATCATATCTTTTACCAGCCAAGGACACCCTACTTCACTAATCTTGACATTGGGATGGTGCTGTAAAATGGAGTTACCGAATACCCGCGATGATGATATATCCGGGTTCACTGTGGGGATGTCGAACGCGTCTAAATCCAGTCCTAACTCTGTCTGTATGATGTTGTAATGATTGATGTGACCTCGGGTTCCTGACATTCTGTTTTTCCCCGAAGCATCCCCGCGAATTTTGAAGGAAGGAACTCCTGTAATGTATTTATCGGAATGGTAGAAATCGGCTTTTATTCGATCGCAAATTTCGTATGTATCTGAGTTTTCCACGCGGTATTCTAATAGCGTGTGGTGGTATGTATAGCAATCTGTTTGGTAAACAGTACAGGTAGCTGGATCAACATTAAAGTCAAAAGAGAGCCTTACATACTCATCGTCTTTAAACTGCAGATCATTGTCAATATGTTGCCCCCTGCTGAACTTACCGTAGAATGCCCCCTTTACATCCAAATTCCAGTTACCCATGATGAAGCGTTCCTGGCTTTCATCATCAAGTCTTTCCCATGCTTTCCACTGGTCTTCTGTTACAAATGGATTGTCGGTTGGTAATGCGGTAAGGTAATAGTCTGTTTCTGGCAATAGCCCGGCCATGGCAGGTTCGTAAATTTTCTCCTTAACCCAATTAAATGTTGGGTTGAATGTGGAAAGAATTAGCGCTGGTGGCATAGGGTCGATATACCACGAACCACACCGCTCGAGGCACTTCATGAACGTGGCCTCTTGTAGTTCTTCTATTTGCTCCAGAAGGAAACCATTGGTCTCAAGTCCTTTGAATCGGTCTAAGTCCTTATCCTGGGCATAGTTTTCTGAAAAGAAATAGATCCGAGAGCCATTTGGAAACTCTACGTTATAATCCGATGGATTCTTGTGCCATTTTACATCTGCACCTCGCAATATCTTTTCAACTGACGGAATAGTTGTGGCTCGCAGCGTTGGAAAAGATTCTCTAACAATATGCCATTTACTACCTGGATACTTTTTACATAATAGTACGATACCACCCAAAGAAACGAATGTTTTACCTCCGCGAATTGCTCCACCGATATACAGGTTTCTGACGGGTGATTCACCATTAATTATTTTGACCAATTCGGTTAAAAACTGAGCCTGCTTCTTGTTTTTGGAAAAATCGGCCGTTAGCAACTTTCTAGTGTTTTCAAGGGTTTCGGGGCTGTCATTTCTTATCCACTTTCTCCCCCATTAATTGCGGCATTCCTTTCGGGAAAATTTTTTAACGCGAAAACGGACTTTTTGTCTGTGACGGGATATTTATAAGTAATGAGAAAAAAAACACAAGGGAAGGGCTCTGGAAGAACAGTACAGAACCTCCGCAAGAAATTAAAGGAATTTGCCAAAGAGTACAGTTTTGAATTAGGTATCATTATGAAGATGGTTAATAACCTAAATCTTGAGGACGTGGCCTCCTGGCAACACCATTTCACAAGTCTCTTTGACATCATCCGCATTCTTATCCGATTGCTTTTGGTAATGGCCCTCCAATTCAGCTAAATCTCTGAGAATGGCCAATGCAAGATTTGGGTTGCGATCGCCCCACTTCTTGATTAGTCTTTCACGAGAAGCCAAATGCCAGTGATACCGTTCTTGGATGGATTGCTTATTCCACTCAATAAACATTTCGCGGGCCTTTTTCAGATACATCTGAGCAGAACGCAGACCAATGTCATAGTTGGTCATAATCGTTTGCAAGATGTCCGCTGTATTGTGCCCGTCAATCAGGTATTCCTGTATCACCCTGATTCTTCTTATTTTCTCCTCCTTGGCACAACGACCCATGGTGTTAGTCTTCCTCTTCCTCTATGATGTATTCAATAGAGTTGATCAGTTCCCGTAATTGTGAAACCTTATTTCGAAGAATAACCTCTTCCATTTTCCTGATGTCCTTTAAAACCTCAGGGTCGATGGGCGTTTCATAGTACTTGAGCTCATCCTCCTTTATTTTCAGCTGATGCTTCAGGTATTTTAGAATCTTCTTTTCTTTGGCCATGTCCCTTGCCTTATTAACAGCGGAACCCGCTTTTTTAGCAGGTCCTTTTTCGCTTTGATTTGCCATACTTTTTTTCAGATCGTTTTTGTGGGGAACCTCTCAAATCCAGTATTAAAAAAATCCAGTTTAACCCCTTATTGCGCAATCAATATTGGGTTGACTAAGTGGAATTACCAAGGTTCTCCGGATTAATATTGGCCTGCAATTTTGGAAAATACTCCGTAATCTTTTTGTGGTCACCTTTAAAGAAAACCAGAACATTTTGGTGTACACGCGTTACTTTCCTTCCTGAATTAAATTGTCGGCCAGCCCTAATGGCAGCGGATGCGATCTGATTGATTAGTATGATTTCATTGTAAAAGCCCACACCTGCACAAGCTTCAAAAGCTTCAATAGTGTCCTTAACAAAGTTCTTATAGTAGCCATCTTTTCCGCGAATTTCTGACACCACAAAGCATGCAAATCTGTTATTTCGCAGCTTCTCGCATGCCTTGGCAATTATCTGTGAATACACTTCGATAAACTGATCGTAGTCCATGTTGGATAAATCAGATTCGTCATCAGAGTACTTCTCTAAATCGTGATATGGCGGACAAGAGAAAACAAAATCAACAGACGACTTCTTTATTTCATCCAGCACCTCTTTAGAATCGCCACAAATCCATTTAGCACGATTGGCATTTAATTCTTCTGCTTGGCGTCTGTTTGCCTCTACCTGTTCAGAGCGTAAATCAATTCCAACATAGTCTAAATGACTTTCCGAAGCTACAATACCTCGGACAGAACCTCCCGCGAATGGATCCAGAACCTTGCCGTTATCAGGAGCAAACCATTTATAGAGTATTTCACATAACACCGGATCGAATATACTGGCCCCTTCAAATACCTTGAGGCCTTTTTTCTTTGCCTTATCAATGACTTCGTCCCAGTCTGGCTCCCTCCCTAGTGCTGATCGCATCCGGTTGCGCAAATTGTAGACCTCGGTATTCTGGGAGGATTTGGCCATTAGCTCTACTTGTTCCCTACTCTCTTGGCTGTTTATACCTAAATCAGTCCAGTTTCTTTTTCGTTCCTGCCAGTATTTTTGCCGGGTGTCTATAATTGAAAACGGAGGTACACCAAAAGCTTCTGATAACGCATTTTTAGCTGCTGTTTGTTTTGCTTTTGCCTCTTCATTTGAGTCGATAAGAAAATCCTCAATCTCTGGAAGGTTCATGTCCTTCAGTTCCTCTATCGTAAACTGAAATGAATCCTGAAGAATTTGAAAGTCCCAAATACCGTGGTGCGTATTATCCAACACCATTCTGCGGTCCTGGACTTCCTTTGGAACGTCATCCTCAATAAAGCATCTAATGTGCTCCTGTCCTCTTAATTTTTGTGCCTTTATTCTCTGGCTCCCTGCATAACAGAAGTATTTTCCAGAAATGCAATTAACTAAAGGAGGCCGCTGTATGAGGAACTCAGGATCCTTTTCAATTTCGCTAACTAGCCTATTGAGCGACTCATCCGTTATTTGTCTCGGATTGTTTTCAATAAGCTGGATGCGGGATATGGGTAGTTCTTCAACTCTTACGTTAGGCATGAATTGAAGATACTTTGCGAATCTATTTGCAAAGAAAAAACACGCAGGAATACAGGGTTATAGTTGAGTTTTTGGAGAATAATTAGCCCAAACCTGCTATGCCGAACGGCTTCATCCAATTAACAAAGTGTAGCCATCAAATAGTGCTATTCAGCTCAATTGTCATAAGATTTGTCATATACAAAAAGAAAAAGCCCCGTAAATACAGGGCTTTCATCTTTTCTTTGCGGAGAGTGAGGGATTCGAACCCCCGGAGGTGTTACCCTCAATGGTTTTCAAGACCACCGCAATCGACCACTCTGCCAACTCTCCGCGGCAAAAGTACGCTTTTTTGCGTTTCACCCAAGCTTTTTCTGCATTCTTCTCTCATTTTTATGAATTTGCATTGCTAATTTCGCTACCTTTACTGTTTACACCCATGCGTCTTATTGCTTTATCCGTTGTTCTGAATCTCCTTTCTGTACTCGCTTTCACGCAACCGCAGTCGTACTACATGAGTGCCCGCTATGCAGACCCTAACGGTAAACCCTATATCGATTTAATTTTTGATCTCAACGGTAAGTCGCTAACCAGCCTTAGCGCAGAAAAAGATACCGTTTCACGTTATCAAGCGGTTATTAAAACCCAGGTTTACGATGAAAAGGACAGCGTGGTAGCACAATCCTCTGAACTGGTTACAAGCCCCACTTTTAGCAATCAATTGGCAGAACACCCCTTTCTCTACCTTTCGCGCCTTTCCGTTCCCAATACGATGCTACGGATTCAAGTATCCATTACCGATGTTGCCGGGGAAACCGGTAAAAACATCACCCAGTTCTCGGAATCTATAGCCATTGACCAGAGCAAGCAGTATGGTGCTTACCTTTCCGACCTGGTTTTTGTGGGAGACCTTCTTCCTCCCGATGAAAGCAGTCCCTTTTATCGAAACGGTCAGCTCCTAGTTCCGTATGTAAGCGATTACTTTCCTACCGATATTAATAAGTTGATTTTTTACACAGAGATTTACAATAGCACACAGCAATTTCCGGGAGGCAGGTTTGTTTATGCGTACCAAATTGTACACCCCGAATCGGGACAAATCATGTTTAACCAGCAAAAGCTAAAAAGAGCAGCTACCAGCGCCATTGTGCCTGTAATCGGTTCTTTTGACTTGAGCCAAATTCCAAACGGAAAGTACAAGTTGCGTTTTGAAGTACGCAATGCACAAAATGAGTTGGTCGTTTTCCAGGAAAAAGCGTTTTACCGAGAAAACAACACCTACCAACCTTCACTGGAAGAGTTGGAAAACGTGGCTTTGGCCAACAGCTTTATTGGTAAGGTAACCAGCGACAGCCTGTTAAACGAGTACTTAGCTAGCCTTAGCCCTATAGCGTCTAGGGGCGAACGTAAGTTTTTAGAAAACCCGCAGCGATCGCTTCCCACAACGGAACAAAAACAGCGGTATTTCTACAACTTTTGGAGCAAGCGAAACGCAACCCAACCCGACTTGGCATGGTACAATTACAAGAAAGAGGTAGACAACGTGAACAGCTTGTTTGGCACCTCCATTAAACGCGGATACCAGAGCGACCGTGGAAGAGTTTACTTGCAATATGGCAGGCCCGATAGCCGCATAGAACGTCCCAACGAGCCCGTATCGTATCCCTACGAAATATGGCAATACGATCAGTTGGAATCCTTTACCAACGTGCGTTTCATCTTTTACGACCCTAGCATTGGGACCAATGATTACCAGTTGTTGCACAGCGAAATGCGCGGAGAGTTTAGAAACCCCAACTGGCAAACGGAATTGCAACGAAGAACCAACCCATCCAACAGCATCAACAACAACGCTCCTGCCGGAAACTTTGGTAGCAACGCCAAGGAACTTTTCGATAACCCCCGATAAACTCTACTTTAGCCCCAAAAACCTGCTTAGTGTCTGCTACCGCTGCTGTAATACTGAACTATAACGGCAAATCCTTCCTCGAAAAATTTCTGCACGATGTGGTGGAAAAAACATCGGCCAACACAGAAATTGTTGTTATCGACAATCACTCAACGGACGATTCCATAGCCTACCTGAAAGAGCATTTTCCGCAGCTCGTATGCATTCAATTGGAGGAAAATCTGGGCTATGCTGGTGGCTACAACGAGGGACTCAAGCAACTGCAACACGATAATTTCATATTGCTAAACAGCGATATCGAAGTCAGTAAAAACTGGGATATTCCACTCATAGAAAAGCTAGAACACTCCAGTAAAATTGCAGCCGTGCAGCCCAAAATACTAGCCTACCACAACCAGCAGCAATTTGAGTATGCTGGGGCATCGGGTGGATATATTGATCGCGAATACTTTCCGTTTTGCCGGGGACGCATTTTTGGCATCGTAGAAGAAGACCACAGCCAATACGAAAGTGCAGAGCAGGTATTCTGGGCCAGCGGGGCTTGCTTTGCCGTAAAAGCAGCATTATTTACCGAGTTTGGGGGCTTTGATGCCGACTTTTTTGCCCACATGGAGGAAATAGATTTGTGCCACCGCTTTAAAAACAAAGGATACCAAGTTTGGGTGGAACCCAAATCCACGGTCTATCATGTTGGTGGAGGTACATTGGATATGATGAACCCCAGAAAAACCTTCTTAAATTACCGCAATGGCTTGGCCCTTCTGGTTAAAAATGCGCCCGGAAGCAATTACAAAGCGAGACTTACCACCCGTTTGCTACTCGATGGACTTTCGGCCATTAACTTTGTTTTACGAGGATTACCGCAACACGCTTTGCAAATATGGAAAGCCCACCGCGCTTTCTTTAAGAATTGGGATCATTGGCTGGAGAAACGCCAAGAAATACAAGCAGACACCACCTACCGCAACCGTAGCGGGTATTACCACGGTAGCATCATCTACCAATACTTTGTGCGTAGAAAACGTAAGTACAGCCAACTACCTAAACACCGCTTTTCTCAAGAATAGCGCTTGCTGCCATTTCGTAACCAAACACGCCAAACCCGGTAATGAGTCCGCTACATACATCGCTGAGGTACGAGTGTTTCCTAAAATCCTCTCGCTGATATATATTGCTGATATGTACCTCTATAAACTGGCAAGAAACCCCTGCAATAGCATCGCGCAAAGCAATGGAGGTATGAGTAAATGCCCCTGCATTAATAATACCGTACTCACATTGCTGGCCTTGCTCGTGAATAAAATCAATAAGTGCCCCTTCGTGATTGCTCTGTATGTGCCGGAAATCGATGTCCGGGAATTTTTTCGACAGGGTATTGCGGATATCTTTTAGGGTACTTTGCCCATAAATATCGGGCTCTCTTGTGCCCAATAGGTTTAAATTTGGTCCGTTTACGAGGCAGACAGGAATTTTCATATATGAGTTGGGAACAGTATAAACAGGGTTACATTTCTTTTTTAAAGCTAGAGAAAGCGCTTTCGCAAAACACCGTAGACAACTACTTACGCGATCTCAACAAGCTTGTCTCTTACGCGCAAGATATAAACAAACTGCCGAACCAGCTGGGTTTACAGGATTTTCATGAGTTTATTGCTGCCCTTGGCAAACAAGGCATTGCAGCTAGAAGTCTGGCTAGACTCATCTCGAGCATTAAATCCTTTTACAATTACCTCATGCTCGAGGAAGTCGTAGAAGACAATCCCACCGAATTGTTGCAAACCCCAAAACTTCCCAGCCAGTTACCCGACACCCTCAGCGTAGAAGAAATAGACCAAATTGTTGGCACCTTGGACCTGAGCCGCAACGATGGATTCCGCAACAAAACCATACTGGAGACCCTTTACGGTTGCGGACTTCGGGTAAGTGAATTAATTGACCTAAGAAAATCTAACCTACAACTAGAAGAGGACTATGTTCGTGTAGTAGGAAAAGGTAACAAAGAGCGTTTGGTACCCTTAGGAGCTGCTACCAAAAAGTTACTAAACACCTACCTCGAAGCAATACGAAACCACATAGAGCCCGCTGCTGGACACGAAGACTATTTGTTCTTAAACAAGCATGGCAAGAAGCTATCGCGGGTGATGATTTTTATGATTGTAAAAAAGTGTGTAGAAAAGGCGGGAATTAAGAAAAACATATCCCCGCACACCTTTCGCCATTCTTTTGCCAGCCATTTGGTTGCGGGTGGAGCCGATTTGCGAGCTGTACAAGAAATGCTGGGGCACGAGTCGATAACCACGACAGAAATTTACACGCACCTCGATCGCGACTACCTCCGGTCTACCCTACTCGAATTCCACCCTAGAGCATAGGCAGCTCGTGGATACCCGGCATACAGCAGGGGTATGCCGTATTCCAAGAGCCACCACCAAGGTTGCACGCGAAAATCTTGGTAAAACCAGTAGCTAATAAAAACGGTTAGTGACCAAGCCAGCACAAACCGGTTGGGTACAAAGGGCAGAGTACACAACGGTAAAAGCAGATACCAAGGATGTATAGTAGTAGCGCACAACAAATACGCTACCGAAGCCCACTGTACAAATAGAATATTCTGCTTTGGCGATACGTTTTTACGCTTATAACGCAACCAAAGTATTGCTATAAATACGAATGCGGAAACAGCGAGACCCTTGCCTGTATACGCAATGGCATTATAACCTAAAACACTAGAAACCAAGCCATTAACTAACGGATAGAAAAAACCGTTAAACTCAAAGCTTTCTGCGAACAGCCGCACGCTTTGAAACAGGTTGCTCATTTCGTGGGGCTGGATAAACAACAAGCTGGTTGCAATAACTCCTGTAAAGCTTAAAACTAAGATCAGCCATTTCCTACTTGAATATTTTGGCAGCATCAACCCCAGAAAAAAGGGGAAAGTTGAGATTTTCAATGCAATGGCGCTACTAGCTAATGCAAAGCCTTGCGGTTTCAGATGAAGCAAAAAAGGTAGGCTAGTCATAGCTAGAAATACAATGCACCACTCCACATGCAAGTTAGCCAGACCTTCCATCCACAACAAAGGGCTTCCTAGCAACCACCAAGCATTCTTCGCGGGTAATTTTAATCGACTTAGAGAGGCACGTAAACCAAAAAAACCTGCAATTGCTATAGCTAAGAAAAGGCACCGAACCACGGACACAAAACCGGCTATACTGCTAAATCCCAGCCAAAACGGCAAGGCATACAATACTTGATTGAAAGGCGTGTAAATGGCGTAATACTTTGGTGAATTTAATGCGGCATGCACCGTTTTTAGCTGCTCTGGCAAGTCCTGGTAGAGAGCGAGTTCTTGTGGAGTAGCTGCATAGACGCTGTAGCCTTGGGAAAACCAATAACCATCCCAAAAAAACCGGTAATAATCGTCCGAAAAATATGGCGTGGACGGAATGAGTATACATCCCAGAACCATGAGCAACCAGGGATAATATCGTGTTAATATGCCCTTCCAACCAACAACTATATACAGCACACAACTCAACACCCAAAGTGGCATCCACGAGGAAAAGTGGGTGCGGTCGGTAATGCCGTAGCCCCAAACTACAATGCATAGGGCCCACAGGATGAGCAATCCAGTTGTTTTGTTTTTAGGAAACGGCACCGCGAAGCTTTCCGGGCAATTTACCAAAAGCCGCAGCGGCCACGTAAAAGAAGCCCACAGATAACATGATATGGAACGGCATCAGACCAAACTCCATGTGAACGGCACCATACACAGCAGCCATCGCAAAGAGCACAGCCAGGCTCAATTCCAACCAAGTAATGAAGGAAACGCTAGAAACCACATACTGCAGTTTTTGATTTTCGGGTAGATGTTGGTCTCCCATTTTAGGTGTCCTTACAAAGGGCGTTTTCCGCCCCATATACCCCTCGATAACGGCAATAGCATTGTGCAGAGACAATCCCATACTCACCGAAAGGAACAGCAGGAACCGCCACCAAAAGCCTTTTAAATCGCCTGTAACCCTTCGGTATGCCGTGGCATACACAGTAGCCAACAGCAATAAGCTTCCGGTAAACAAGCCAGCCCAATTAAACCAGGTGCTGTATTGCTGCTCGTGAATCTTAATGAACAGAGCCGGTATGCTGAGCAGCGCACAGCAAAAAATGGCTACAAATAAAAAACTGTTGGACAAATGCATAAAGCCATGCACCTTCTGCCAAACCGTAATATTTTTACTGCGCAATACGCTGGGAATCAGCTTCGATAAACACTCGGCTGCACCTTTGGTCCAGCGGAACTGTTGGCTCTTCAGTGCGTGGATGTTGGCCGGTAATTCAGCCGGAACTTCCAGGTTTTCATCAAATACAAACTGCCAACCTTTCAATTGTGCTCGGTAACTAAGGTCCAGGTCTTCGGTAAGGGTATCATGGCTCCAGCCTCCCGCATCTTCTATACAGGCTTTGCGCCATACTCCGGCTGTGCCATTAAAATTCATAAACACCTTGCCATGATTGCGCCCCAGTTGCTCTACCGTAAAATGCGCATCCAAACCAAAAGCTTGCATCTCGGTAAGCCAGTTGCTGTCTCGGTTAATGTGCCCCCATCGCGCTTGCACCAAACCGATATTATCTGCCGTAAAACGGGGAATTACCCGTTTCAGATATTGCGCATCGGGTACAAAATCGGCATCAAAAATGGCGATAAACTCGCCTTTACATTGTTGTAATCCGTAAGCCAAGGCGCCTGCTTTAAAACCCTCTCTTTTGGGACGCTGCACGTGCTGTATCGCCATCGAGCCCTGGTATTCTTCAACCAGTTTAGCTACGATATCAGAAGTTTGGTCGGTACTGTCGTCCAAAACCTGAATTTCCAACTGTTCTTTGGGATAATCTAAAGCGGCTACTGAGTGAATAAGGCGCGCTACCACAAAGCGCTCATTGTACACCGGAAGCTGCACTGTGACCTTGGGGTACTGCGTTGGAACCGCCAATTCGTGTTGCGATTTGCGCGCTTTTTTGTACTGAAACCAATGTAGAAACTGAAAGCCCACAAAAGCCGAAATAAAAAACAATAGCGTGCCGTAAATAAGTAGAATGGCAATCATGAAGCGTACTTGAAAATGGTGTAAATAATTTTGTATCCAGCCATAACCGAACCTTTGATGGTACCGGTTACTTTAGATTGTCCTTTGCGTTTGCGGTAATCTACCGGCACCTCACATATACGCAGCTTTTTTTTTAAGGCTTTCACCTGCATTTCCACGGTCCAACCAAAATCTTGATCTACCATGCCTATTTGTTGCAATGCACTCCAGGAAATAGCGCGAAAAGGCCCCAAGTCGGTATAGCGGAAACCGTAAATCATGCGAATGAGCCACGTGGCCAACCAGTTGCCAAACAACTGTTGGGGTAGCATGGCTCCACTTTCTCGATTCCCTAAAGCTCTGGAACCGATGACCATATCGTACTCTTGGTTGGCTATAGGTTGGATAAGTTGTGGCATTTGCTCGGGGTGGTCGCTGTAATCTCCGTCCAAAAATACTACGATATCGGGAACTGGGTTTTGCTGCCCTACCGCATGCAGCGCAGCGAGGCACGCTGCGCCATAGCCTTTTTGTGGTTCTGAAACTACTCGAGCCCCCTTGCCCTGTGCCACTTGGGCCGTATTATCGGTAGATCCATTATCGGCTACAAACACCGTGCGGACCTGGTCTTTAGGAATATCCCTCAGCACTTTTCCAATCGCCTCTTCCTCGTTTAGCGCTGGAATTACAACATCAACTATCACTAAAACTATCTAAGTATTTTGGCTCAAATCCAGTGTTACGGAATTGTCGTTGCCAATAATTATCGGGTCGTCATTCAATCGTTTCTCTTCGGGGCCATTTTCCAACTTAAGCACTCCTCTGGGGCATACGGCCGAGCAAATACCACAACCCACGCAGGAAGAGCGGACTATGTTTTGGCCACGCTGAGCATACCAGCGTACATCAATACCCATTTCGCAGTAGGTGCTACAATTGCCGCAAGAAATACACTGCCCACCGTTGGTAGTAATTCTAAACCGGCTCTTAAAACGCTGCACTAGCCCAAGGTAAGCGGCCAGTGGGCAGCCAAAGCGACACCAAACGCGGTTGCCCATAACGGGATAAAAACCCGTTCCTACCACGCCCGCAAATGCCGACCCGATAAGGAATCCATAACTTTTTTGAATATCGTAGGTCTGTATGCCCATAATTTCGCTGGAACCCGAAAAGTAGGTGTAAAAGGTAGCGCCTGTCATTACTACGGCAAACACCAATACGCCATGCACGGAGAAACGCTCAAATTTCCAGGCTTTGAGCGATTTATCGGAAAGCTGTCGGAAGGGATCGCCAGCGGTTTCTGCCAATCCACCACAGCCGCATACCCAACTGCAGTACCAACGTTTTCCGTAGAAATATGTGAATACGGGAACGGCAATTACCGTTAATGCAATACCCCACACCAGCATAAACAAGCCAAAGGTTCCATCGGCAAGCATTTGGTCTATATTCCAACCGAAAAAGAAGTCGTAGTCTAGCGGCCATGCGTTCTTAAAGTCCATGTACGGATGATTAAAGCGCACCAAGATTTCGGGTATAAGGAAAGCAAAGCTGATTTGGAAAAACAGCACCGAACCGGTTCGAATAAGTTGGTACTTGTTGTGGCGATATTTAATGGCCATGCGCACGCCCATAACCACCATGACCAAACAATACAGGAATCCATACAAAAACCATTGGCTGGCAGGATTTCCAGAAATGGCCAAGCTTAAGCTGTCTACCAGCCACACCCAGTTTACAATGTAGGCTGGAAACCAATAGAGCAAGATGTAAAAGCCTACAAGGTAGGTACCCAAAATAATACCCAGCGTTTTGCCCCCCGTAAGGCTACTGTGATAAATACCGTTGTTCTTTATTCCCTTATACCCCAGTATTTTCAGGTTGGGCAGGATAAACGTTAATCCCCCCAAAGCCATTAAACCCAGACTAAGCCAAAACATGGCTCCGGCATTGCTTTTGGCACCACTTTGCGAGGCCGCCTTCACTAAAGGAAATGCAAAATCTTGGGCACTTTGGTACATCACCTTGTCCCACTGCTTGGCCTGCTTTAATGACTCGTTTTTGTTTTTGTATGCTGATGTTAGCGCCTGCGTTACGCCAAAGCTGGTACTGTACTCAACGCCAACTACCTCTTTTTGCAAGGTAGCGGTAAGGTTTTCGGCTTGTTTTTCTGAGAGCATTTCCAAGTGTTGCTCGGTAAGCGTAAAAGGTCCTGTAAACAAAATGGCATTGAACCATACAAAACCCAACAAGCAAAAAATGAGTCCTATGTGCTGTGTTTTCTTCATGCTAGTTGTATTGCGGGGTCAGGACCTGTAAGAGTCGTTTCCAGGATTTTTTCTTGGGTTGGATGGAAGTACCCTCTTGTTGATTAAAAGCAGCTAAGATATCGGACTCGTAGTTTCGGTAAAACTCGGGGTCAAAGTTCGCATCGTGAAGGTGTTCCATTACATAAAAAACATCTTTTTCCTCGCGCAACCACGCATCGAAACAGGGATGCCGCATTCGTAATCCAAAGGTATTGATCCCGATAAATTGGTTGGATTGCGCATCGAATACCACACGTACGGCAATGTATTCATTGGGGTGTTTCCAGAAGAACTGCTTCTGTCCTTCTTCCAACCGTGCCGGCACCGTACCATAAGTTTGATACTCAATGTCCATAAACTTGGCACTGTTGAACCAAGGTCCCGGATTGTATTGCGTGGGTTTACCACATATGGTCTTGGCCACAGTCTCTCCCATCATACGCCCCGTGTACCAGACCTGCTCTATCGGTCTCCTATTGGGAAGCGGTTCCCTAAACTGAGCACAGTCGCCAATGGCATACACATTATTAAAATTGGTCTTTAGGTAGCGGTCAACGAGAATGCCTCGATCGGTCTCGAGACCCGATTCTTTGAGAAAATCAATGTTAGGAGATACGCCTGCAGTAAGTCCTACGTATTCGCAAGGAATTTCTTCCTCGGTTTCCTTAACCACAATAGATTTCGCGTAGCCTTCTGCATCGCTTTTTATCTCCCCGAGATTCACGCCTAGCCGTAAATCTACGTGATGGTCTTCGGTCATGTGCTGGGCCACCATGGCCGCTTCTTCCTCAGAAAGTACGTTGCCCCAAAACGAGGTTTCGCGCACCAAAAAGCTCACTTTTTTATTCCGAGAAAGCAGCATCTCGGCCAATTCGATGCCTATTAGTCCTCCGCCTACAATAACTCCACGCTCTATTGTATCGCTTCGCTTTTCTAGGGCTTCCAAATCTTGCAAACTGTACAATCCTCCAACGCCTTTTAAATCCTGCCCAGGCCAGCCAAACTTATTGGGCTTGCTTCCTGTAGCCAGAATAAGCACATCGTAGGCAATCGCTTCTTGGCTTAGTTGAAGTTCTTGTTTTTCGAAATCGACTTGTGTCACTTGATCTTGAATCAGATCGATACGATTTTTCTTCCAAAAGAAAGGTTCATAGGGTTGGGTATGCTCCATTTTCATGTGCCCCATATAAATATACATGAGGGCCGTACGGGAAAAGAAGTATTTCGATTCTTTGGAGATCACCGTTATGGTAGAATCGGAGTCGCGTTTTCGGATGTGCCTGGCTGCTGTGATGCCCGCTACTCCGTTGCCCAATATCACTACATGCATACCCTATTCGTTCAGGTTCCAGTTATAGTCTTTGTAATCCAATGCTGCATCTTCCTTTAGCTGAATAGGTGCATACTGGTTGATAAACGGAATAACGCTACCACCAATTTTAAAGTCTCCCGAAAACCAGGTGAATAACTTGGAAACTTCCGCCTTATTGGGACTAAAAAATTCGTTCTTGCTCTTATTGGCAAGGAAGTCCCGGGTTTGGTCGGAAAGTTGTTCTTCTAATTTGGGTCCGGTGTAAGCTTCTGTGCGCAATTTGGGACAAGAAACGCTAGCGCAGTTTACCGCAAAGTGAATACGCGGCTCTTCAAAATCTTTGCGCAGTATTTTGTGCTCTATATTATTAAGGTCCAGTTCCTGCCCACCAATATTGATGAATTTAATATCCCAGGTGGTGTTTATTTTATAGAGTCCCCCACCCAAATCCTTAATGCTTTTAACAGGATAGTTATCGGCAATCAGTTTAACCGTGAATGCATTGTAGGCATTGATCCAATAAGCAATTTGTGCATCTCTAGACCATTTTTTAGGATCGGGGGCAGCTTCGCTAAGTAGCGCTAGATACTGGTTCAATTGCACACTGTCTTGGATAAAGCCCTTGTAGTCGACATTTCCTGAAGGAGACACATGCTTTTTAACCAGATTATCCCAGATTTTGTGAGACACTGGCTTTTCAGCATACCTTTTGAAGGTAAAAGATTGCGCCTGGCAAGAAAAAGTTCCAGTCACTAAAAAAATGCAAGCAGTAAGTAAAGTAAGAACGCGCATAATGAAGTGTTTGTCGTGGTAATTATACGAGGAATTCGCGCCTTAGGACGTTAAATTACGGGAAAATGGGCGTAAAGCCTTTATTGCGGTCAATAAACTGATTTTGCTCACACCTTATAGCCAAATCGAGACATCCTAGAGTGCATTATTCGTATTGATTTTCGAATTACACATTGGATTGTTAGCAAGATAAACAAACAGCATGGCAGGCCTAGCTAGGCCTAGGACTGGGTTGTTACCGTAAGGTTATGTTCCCTACCAAAAAACATATGGATACTGACCGCAATCACCTCCTTTCCCTTGACTGACGGGCTTCTCAAAAAAAAAATGCAAAATTTCGTGCGCTAGGATTAATTTATAATTTTGTCCGCTGTAGAATAGCATACACAAAGCCCAACAAAGCAAAAATTAAATTCTATTGACATGAGGAAATCGCTACTATTATTGCTTGCACTAACCACCTGCTGGTTAGGTTCTGTTAGCAGTAATTCCGTGTTAAACGCAGCAAACGTTGCTGGCGTGCACGAAGAACAAACCCAATCTTATGCCCTGAACCTGTTGGCGAAAGGATCTGTTTTCGGGCAATTCCTATCCAACCAACTTGCAGTTGCAAACAACGCGCAAAACTGCGATGGTTTGCGAGTATTTAACGCTGTTCAAGGAGGTTGTACCAACAGCCAAATCACCTGGAACATTCCCATCTCTGGAGATGGCGAAGCACTACTAGCTGATTATCCTCGTGTGGTAAATACAGTAACTAACGCAGTAGTTAATACTGTAGACCCAAACAACCAACCCATCACATTGCCTGTTGGTGAATATGAAATTCAGTACCGTTGGGATGTAGATGATGAGTGTATCATTCCTGTACGTGTTATCGACAACCAAAACCCGGTGTTTACAAACGGAACTGGTTGTGGTCTTACCTACAACAACACTACAGACGCAGATACTTGTATCTCAACTCTAGGTACGAACCAAGTTGCCATACCTACAGGTACAGATAACTGCCCAGGTGCTACCGTTACTTGGTCTATTACTGACTTGTACGATGGAGTAATTACCGATACCCAAGCTGCGAATGCTGGTGGATTTCTTCCAGACAGCATTGAGTTAGGTCTTGGTACCACTACCGTTACCTTTACTATTACAGACCAAGCTGCTACACCAAGAACGGCTACTTGTACTGCTACCATTACAGTAGCAGACGACAACGTTCCTGCTTTTATAGACATTAACGGTGTTGCGGTTGATACCTCTAATGCAGGCTACCCTGACCTAACCGGTGTAGATGCAATTGGAACCGACACTACTGCTTGCTTAGCTACCGTAGCGTTAGATTTACCTATGGCTTACGATACTTGTGTAGGTATGGTGGATGTTAACTACGAGATTCTAGACAACACTGCAGCTACCATTGGTACCGGAACAGGTGACATCGTAGATTTCGAGTTTCCTAAAGGATTAAATACCGTAATTGTAAGAGCTACTGACGGAATCAACGCTACTCAGGTTTTCTCTTTCCTTGTTGAGGTTATTGATGATGAGGCTCCTGTAGTGGTTGGATGCATCGAAGACTTTGAAGTAGAGTTCTTTACTTCTAACAACGGTCTAGATGACTGTAATGCGGAGGTGACTTTCCCTGAGTTTCTTGTATCTGATAACTGTAACGAAGTTAATGACAAGGTTTGGGTGATCTTTGACAAGGATACTCTAGTCCAACTTGCATCTGGAGTTAACAACTTCCCAGTTCAAGCAACTCTAGAGCCAGATACTTTTGTTATTGGTTACCAGGCAGATGACCTTTCAGGAAACGTTTCCGATATCTGCTTCGCACGTTTCGTAGTATTTGATGATGAAGCTCCAAAGAGAATTGGTGGTGCACCAACGCAAGACTATACCTTAAGCTTAAACGAAGCAGATTGCGATACTACAATTACTATTGCTGTACCTAACGTAGGTGATAACTCTACCGGTTGCGGAGGATCTGGAATTCAAGGCGGTTTCTTCCAGTACTACGTACTCACCAACACAGCATCTGGGGATACCGTGACCATAGACACGGTAGGAAACGCTGTGAACAACGTATCTGAATTGTTGTCTGTAGGTCAATACCGAGTTACTTGGACTGCTGAGGACTTTAGCGGTAACAGTACCGAAATTGAGTCTTTCACAGTAACTATAAACGATGTAGTGGATCCTATCATTACCCTTCCTACCCTTCCTTTTGGAGCTGGATTGGTTGATACGCTTTACTTAAGCGATTACACCAATACTGTTGAAGGTGGATGTGCGGTAATACACACCATTCCTGCCATTACGGTATCTGACAACTGTCAGCTTTCTTCTGTTACTTCAAATAGAGGTGTATACAACACAACTACTGGTACGGTAACCGATACCATTGCTATCGGATCTAACACCTTTACATACACAGCAACAGACACTTCAAACAACACCACAACAACTACAGCGACTCCGTTGAACATTATTCTTGTGGATGATGTTGCTCCAACCCTCAACGGAAACTTTGCTTACGCTAACATCGATGAGCCTGTTGCTCTGGGTCAGTGTTCTTTCACTAAGACATGGAATGTGCGCAACTTCTTTAAGGCTGCAGACAACTGCCCTTCTGAGTTGGATAGCTTGTACATTGTAATGGATAACGACATCAGCGACAACTCACAGCCACTTGATACTTTAATCAACGCAAGAACTACAGCGATCGGAAGCGCACAAACGTTAACGGTTAGCTTTAATGGTCCTGACGTAACCCACCAGATCATTGTATCTGCAGTAGATATGTCGAACAACAAAGTGACTAAGTCTTTCACCGTTAGAGCGCGCGATACACAGGCACCTGAGTTGTTCTACCAGGATACGGTTACCGTATTTGTTAACTCTAACGACTGCCAGTCTGCTTACGCAGAAATCATTTTTGATGAGCAATTGGTAAGCGATAACTGCTCTTCTGATGCTTACTTGTTGGATAACATGACCAACACTGTGGATACCAAAGGAGATACCGTACAAGGATTCTTTAGCATCAACGCTCCCGGTCCATTCCACGATATCGTATTCACAACTATGGACTCTGTTACCAATAACGTGGTTAACAAAACAGTTGTAGTACACGTAGTAGACTCTATTCTTCCTGGAATTGACCTTACTCCGATTGATACCATCGACAACGATGCTCGCGTTTGTGAAGGAACAACCAAAGTATTTGCTCCTGTTGCTACAGATGCTTGTGGTATTGCTACTGTGCAGTACTCGATCAACGGTTCTGCTTTCATGAACCTTCCTCAAGGAGAAATCGAATTCCCTTTCACTTTCCCTGTAGGTGGTAGCGAAATTATCTGGCAAGTAACCGATGATAATGGAAACGTTGCATTGGATACGCAGAATGTATTTGTTCAGGATGTTGAAGCTCCTCAAATCCCAGTTATTCAGGATATCGACTTGAATACTACTGCAGGAAACTGTGAGCAGAACTTAACGATTCCTTTCCCAGCTGTTACTGACAACTGTGAATTGGATAGCGCTTACATTACGGTATCAGACAACAACGGAACCACTACTACTGGTGCTAACGAAAGTGACTTAACCATCTCTATTGAGCCAGGTATCACTTACACTGGTATGGTTTACGCCTCTGATATCTACGGAAACAGAGACTCTATTGACTTCCAAATTACTTTGGATGACATCGAAGATCCTACCTTGAACTGTCCTACTGCTATTGCACTAAACGTTAACGGTGGTAACTGTACAGCGGATACGATCTTGATCGATGCGTTTGATTTCAACCCATCAGACAACTGCTCTAACTTCATCTTAACTGCGAACGATGGTGTTCAAGGTTTTGATCCTACTGCGAGCTACGCATTCCCTATCGGTACTACTACAGTTACCTTGTTTATTGAGGATGCTAGTGGAAACACAGAGAGCTGCACATTTGATGTGAACGTAACGAACAACATCGCTTCTCACGTATTCGACTTCCCAGTAGATACTGTAATAGAGACTACTGCAAACGAATGCTCTAAGCGTTACTTCTGGTCTGAACCTCGTATTGTTGGGAACAACTGTAGCGGTGAAAACATCACCTACACAAGAAACTTCAACCCAGGTGAAGACTTTGAAATTGGTACTACTACTGTAGTTTACACTTTCACCAGAACCGATGCGAATGGTGTTGTTCTAGAAACAAGCACGCGTTCATTCGATATCACAGTTGAAGACAACCAAGCTCCTGTAATTACTCAGGTGCCAACTGACAGAACAATTGCTGTAGGTGCTAACTGTACTGCAGTACTAGAATACTCTGACATTGACTTCCAGGATAACTGTGATGCACAGGGTATAACCGTAACTATCGCAGATAGCTTACGCTCTGGTTCTGAATTGCCAGTGGGTGTATATGTAGTGAACATCGAAGTAACGGATGAGTCTGGAAACAGCGCTTCTGCTTCTTTCGAAGTAACCGTTGTAGACAACACTGCTCCTAGCTTAACTGTACCTACTGCAGCCGTTGAAATCTGCGGAACCTCTGCAGACCTAAGCAGCTTTGTAACTGCTTCAGACAACTGTGAAATTGATGAGCTAAGCTTTAGCCCAACAACATTAGCGCCTGGTTCGAACACAGTTACTGCTACTGCTACAGACGTTTCTGGTAACTCAGTATCAAGAACCTTTACTGTGTTTGCTAACGACTCGGCTCAAGCAGAAATTACCAGTGCAGCTTCTAACTTCTACTGTATTAACACAGCCAAAGAGTTTACTGCGGCTCCTATTAGTGCAGGTGCAACTGGAACTTGGTCTGTAACGCCTACTGTGAACATTGCTAACCCAACAAACAGTACGGTTAACATTACTTTTGCTAACCCACTTACCTACACCGTTACTTACACGGTAGACGCTGGTGCTTGTGGTGTAACTACAGCTTCACAAAACATTACCATCTTAAACGATGTACAGGCCAACATCGGTCCTGACACTATTAAGATTGCGGATCGTGACGATGTGGTTATCAACGCAAACGCTGTTTCAGGAACTGGAAATGCTGCATGGTCTGTAGCTGAAGGTAGCGCAGTGATTGCTGATGCTAACTCTGCTACCACCACTGCAACAGGTATCGAAAACAACGAAAACGTTACTTTCCGTTGGACTATCGCAATCGAAGGTTGTATGCCAAACTTTGATGACGTAGTGGTAACTCGTACCGATGCTGAGGTTGCTATTGAAGGAGACCTTATCGATGTAATGGACAACGGATTTACTCCTGGCGGTGACCAAAACGCAACTTGGGACCTTACTGAGGTGATCCAAGACGGTAACTACAACAACGGTACCGTATACGTGTACAACCGCTTTGGTAACGTAATCTTTGAATCTACGGTATCAGAATACGCAAACAACGAATGGGATGGAACTTACGAAGGTACACCAGTTGCTCCTGGAGCATACTACTTCGTTATCGACCCAATGACCGATGGTGTTAGCGTACTAACAGGAACTGTAACGGTAATTAGATAATAGAACGCAATATTTAAAACGCAATAAAGCCACAGCAATGAAAAGAATACTCACAATAACAGCGGTTCTGTTCTCAGCGGTTGTATTTGGCCAGCAGGAATTCCAAACCAGCCAGTACCAACAGAACATGTTCTTGCTTAACCCAGGAGCTGCAGGTGTTAAAGACTATGTAGATCTAAATATTGGGTTTAGACAGCAGTGGACCGGTATTAATGGTGCTCCTAGAACTTACTTTGTATCGGCTAACTCTATGTTAGGCGGTGCAAGTATGGGAGGTAACAAGTTGTTCTCTTTGAGAATGTCTGACCCAACCATTACTACTGAAGATGGATACGATTTAGACGCTAACAATACCGTGGTGGACCGCAAGGTTCGCCACGCATTGGGCGGTTACATCATGGGCGATGAGTTTGGTCCTTTCACTTCTAGTGTTGGTGCCTTAACGTATGCCGTTCATGTACCTCTTGGTGAAAAGACTACCTTATCGCTTGGAGCAAAAGCTAAGGTGCACAACCTAAGCTTTGATGCAAACAGCATTCGCATCTCCAATGCTACAGGTACTGCAACCCAAGAAAACAACCAGCAGTTCCAAAACTTCACTAACGGTGTTAATGATCCCAACAACACGTTTGTAGATGGAGGTTTAGGATTGTTCTTATACCACGACAACTTCTTTGCTGGTTTCTCTATGGAGAACTTGTTCAGCAACGACTTCACCTTTGGTGATGCAACTGCCGATGGTACCATCCAAACTCAAAGCTACATTACTGGAGGTTACCGCTTCGCTATCAACGATAAAGTTGGCCTTACGCCATCTGCGTTGTTCCGTATTACCGAAGGTGCTCCTGTATCAGCAGACTACAGCGTGCGTTTAGATGTAAACCGTTTCTTCGGTGGTATCAGTGTACGTCCAGAAGATGCTGTAGTACTTATGGCTGGATTGGGAATTGCTAAAAACCTTAACCTGGGTTACTCATATGACATTACCACGTCTGAGTTGAACCAGAGAGGTAACGGTACCCACGAGTTTGTATTGAATATTATGTTGGATAAAAACTAGTAGATTACACTCGACATAACCTATCTATCGATGAAATATACTACCATAAAACAAATAAGCCTCGGACTAGCGGGGCTTATTTCGTTTACAGCCCAAGCACAAAAAACTGAAATGCGCTACAAGGAACCCGTAAAGCTTCCTACAGCCATTAACAGTGCGGCCCACGAAGAAAGCTACCCCCTACTCTCTAAAGACGGTGAGAGCTTCTATTTCGTTAGAACCTACACAGAAGAAACGAACGGTCATAAAAAAGGGGCTCAGAACATCTTTGTATCCTACTATGAAAACGGGAATTGGAGTCTAGCTACAGATGAATTGCCTACGCTAAACAATCCTTTTAATAATGCCGTAGTTGGTATTAGTGGGGATGGTAACCGTTTGTATTTGCTGAATCAATATCCTGCCAACCCAAAGCAAACCGCTAAGGGTATTTCTTTGTCTCTAAAAGACGAAGAAGGTAATTGGAAAAAGCCCAAAACCATCGTTATGCCTCCGATCAACATTAAAGGAGATCACTATGGTGCCTACGTTTCCAGAGATGAGCGTGTTATTATTTTCTCTGCTAACGTGGAAGGCGAAGGTGAAGGCGATGAAGACCTTTACGTAGCGCTACAAAACGAAGAAGGCCGTTGGATGAAGATCCAGCATATGGGTACGACCATCAACACGGAGAAGGCCGATTTTGCTCCCTTCTTAAGTGCGGATAAAAAGAAACTTTATTTCGCTTCCTTCGGCCACGATGGTTTGGGCGGATCGGATATTTACGTTTCTGAGCGCTTGGATGACTCTTATACCAAATGGAGTGAACCTGAGAACTTAGGTGAGCCCATTAACTCCAAAGGATTTGATGGTTACTTAGCCATCAATGCTAAAAACGATATCTTCTTTTCTTCGAACAGCGGTAAAGGGTTTAGCGACATCTACCAAACCAAATTGGAAGAAGTGGTTATTGAAGAACCTGTGGACGAGGAGGAAGAAGCTCGTAAGGCTATCGAAGAGCTGGTAAGCAAGTTCGATCTAAAACTGATTTATTTCAAATCGGACAAAGCCGATGTACAAGCCGAAGATGCTGAGGTACTGGATGCAGTGTACGATGTAATGAAGCAGTACGATATCATTAATGTTATCGTAGAAGGACATACCGACAATACTGCCTCTGAAGCTTATAACCTTAAACTGTCTGAAAAGCGTGCCAATGCAGCCGCAGAATTCTTGGTAAAGAAAGGACTAAAGAGAGAGCGCATTGAGGTGCAGTTCTTTGGCGAAAGCAAGCCCGTAGCTAGCAACAAGAATGCTGAAGGAAGAAGACAAAACAGACGCGTTTCATTAAAACTAAAAATCAAGAAGTAGCTTCTTGATTCTATACCTAAAAAAAAAAGGCGCTCCTAGAGCGCCTTTTTTTGCTTTATATCCTGCTGATATTATTACGCGTTAATGGTACTGTTTAAACGCTCAATGAGACCCAAAAACAACTTACTAAGATACTGCTCTGCCTCACCAGCAATGGCTATAATTTCATCAATGTTTACGGGTTGCAAATTATCTGGATCGCATTCATCGGTTAACACACTTACCGCCGCTACCTCCATACTCATGTGGTTTGCTGCAATTACCTCGGGTACCGTGCTCATGCCTACGGCATCTGCTCCTATCCTACCCAAGTAGCGATACTCTGCACGGGTTTCTAAGTTAGGGCCATCCACAGAAGCATATACGCCCGTAGTGACCCGATCGCTGAACCCTAGTTCTTCCGATATGTCCAGCAATGTCTTCTGAAGTTCTTTATTATACGGGGCAGACATATCGGGGAAGCGTGGGCCTAATTCGTCCCAGTTTTTACCACGTAGCGGATTACCCGATTGCAAGTTAATGTGGTCATCGATAACCATCAATTGTCCCTTCTTAAATCCAAGGTTCACTGCACCAGCGGCATTGCTAATGAGCAAATGCGAAACACCCAACATTTTTAGAACGCGGATAGGAAACACCACTTCTTCCATGCTGTAGCCTTCGTAGTAATGAAAGCGACCGTTCATGATTAATAGCTGCTTTCCTCCGACTTCGGCCCAAATCAATTTACCCTTGTGAAATTCAACGGTAGAAACGGGGAAATGCGGTATATCTTGGTAGGAAATTTCTTTTTTAATATTGACGTGCTGCAGCAGGTTGCCCAGGCCAGTGCCTAATACCACGCCAAGACTCGTTTGCTCGATGCCTTCTTTTTTTAAGTGGGCAACGGCATCATTAATCTTCTCTAATGTGCTCATGAAAAAATATTTAAACCATGGGGAGATCAAACACCTTATCAACATCCGATAAGGTCTCTAGCTGGGTGTACGATAGCCCCGCTTCCTCACATTTCTTGATTGTTTGAGACTTTACTTGCTCGGTACTCCAGTCGATGTCCTCGAACAGAGAAGCGTGAAACTCGTTGACCCCCAGTAGGTAATAACCTCCATCTTTAGCCGGACCAATGACAACATCCTTGGTTTTCAAAGCTTGATACGCCTCTTCCAAATGCTTGGGACGTAGATCCCAGCAGTCCGTACCAATGATAACTACGCTATTGTAGCCTTTGCGAAATCTGTTTTTAAAGGCGTTGGACATACGCTCACCTAGGTTTTCCCCTTCTTGCACCTCCGCATCAAACTCTTCGCGGTAAAAAGCGGGTGGATGCATTGGCACGGCATTAGACCAAAATACGGTCTTCTCAGTACAGAAACCCTGCACCGTGCCTTCGGTACGTTTTAACAGTTTGGTATACCAGTTTAGCGCTTCTGCTTCACCGACATCTTTCGCCAAACGCGTTTTTACTTTACCCTTTTGCGGGTTCTTTGCAAAAATAATTAGTGCCCTCCTCATACAAAAAAAGGTAACCCTATGGTTACCTGTGCCCTAAAGTACAAGAAAAATGCTAACTACGATACGGTTGCAGCTGCGATTGCATTTTTTTACGTGCCTTAAAGATCCGACTTTTCACCGTTCCGATGGGAATATTGAGCTCCTCGGCTATTTCCTCGTACTTGTAGCCTTCGAAAAACATTTCAAAAGGTATGCGCAAACTGTCGTCTACATTGTTCACTGCACTGCGAATCTCTGACATGTTTACCGTATGATCTGCCCCAACGCTGGTAGTAAAGGAGGATGAATCAATGAAGTAATTATTATCGGTGCTATCCGTGAAGGTCTTGCGATTTTTCTCCTTGCGGTAGCCATTTATGAACGTATTTCTCAGGATGGTAAATAACCAAGCTTTCAAGTTCGTTCCAACTCGGTAAGAATCTTTGTTCTTGATCGCCTTGTAGTTGGTATCCTGGACTAAATCCTCGGCCTTCACTTCGTCACGCGTTATTTTTAAAGCCTGGATCTTTAGGAAAGACTGCAGACTTAAAACCTCTTTTGTAAATTCAAGTTCTGACATCTTGTTTAATTATTTACTCCAAAGATTAAACATTTTAGCGTTCGATCCAAATTTATCTGTACCAACATACTGTTAATTACAGTAAAGAAACTAGGAACCCCCCCGTGGCTATTATTGTTTAACCATTAAAAGATTTTCCTGAACATTTTCGGAAAGTTCTTTTAGGTTTTCAAAGTAGCGAACCTGGCTATGAGGCGCTTGTGGCATTTCCTCTTGTACATGGATGCTTGCCCAGAGGTCAGCACCAAGCTGCTTTAGATCTGGCAGTATCTCCTTAAGGGTATTTTGAAACTCGCTAGCCACCGCTGCTCCCGTAATGGAGGTTATGCAGAGATGCGGTTGAAAACGATGCAACACATTCCCCATATGTTTCACCGGAACACTTTGACCTAAGTTGCAGACCTTAAATCCCTGATTTAGTAGTTTGTAGTGGAGATACTGCAGCCCCATTTCATGCCACTCTCCATCAGGAAGAAAAAGCAACACCCGATGCCCGTTGCCTTTAAAACTTTGTTCAGCGCTTCGTGTAGCGGCAGCGAGACGGTTTCTTATGATGGTTGAAATAAAATGTTCGTGGCACGGATCGATGAGGTTTGTAAGCCACAGCGTGCCTATTTGTGCTACAAATGGAAAAATAAGATCTTCCACAGTACGCTCTAGCCCGTGCATCTTTTGATAGTCGTCTATGGCGCTATCTATCAAATCTTTATCAAAGGACAGCATGCCCAGCTTTAAGGAATCGGAATAAGAGCATGCTCCATTCTTAAAATGCGACTTCTCTCGAACCAGGCCTTGGAGCTCTTTATCGGTGCATAGGGCCAGCTTAGATATTTTATAGCCGTTCTGGTTAAGAAAGGATATGTTCAGTAGTTTTCTTAGGTCCTCGCTATCGTAGTACCGAATGTTTGTGTCTGTACGCTTTGGCTCTACAATAGCATAGCGCTGCTCCCAAATACGTAGGGTGTGCGCTTTTATGCCTGTGTAGGCCTCTACTTCTTTAATAGAAAACTTGTTCATACCAAAGTTAGGAACTGGTTACCACAACATTTGTTCTGCTGCGCATCAAAAATACGAGGTTCGCTTTGTTAGAAGTTACAGAAAACAATCATAAATAGAGATCACACTGAATTGCCATAAAATAAAAAAAGGCCACCTCTTAGGAGGTAGCCCTTTTACTTCGGTATAATGGTTTTTTATTGCTTTTGAAAGGTGTAGCTGCTGGAAGTTTCACTACCTGTGATGCGTAGTATATACAATCCTGACTCTAAGTCTGTTACATCAACCGCTGCTTCGGCAAATCCAGGCTGTACTGCACTCTCCCAGCGTTTCACCGTAACTCCCGCTACGGTAACAATCTCCCAGGAAAGCTGCGTTTGGGCATTGTATACCAAATTTACCTTTAACTGGCTTTTGGCTGGATTGGGATATACCCCTAAAATTACTGCAGCTTTTTGTTTGTCTATGGATGTTACTCGACCAAACGTAGGCGCTAGTGGTGAACCTTCGTCACCACGATCTACCGGTTCATTAGCTTGCTGCACAAAGTTGGCATCGCGCTCTGTTACGTATGCAGCGCCAAAAGATTCGTTAGACTCGGGGCTATCGATGTTGTCCACGTAATACCAGTCGCATTGCGCGCGGTTTGTATCCAAATCCAATATCATATATCCATGAGCAAAGAAGTCTACATACTTAATGTGTGGGTTGGCAGCACGGATTGCAGGGTGAATCACTTGCCCCAAATCTCCTCCCGTAGGATCAATAGCATCGCCATTACCCGAGGTAATACTGGGTGTAACAAACTCCACTGCCACGCTTCCTCCTGTTATCGGATTGTAGTTCAGCGGATTACTAATATCCCAGTGCAAATCGGCAGCCCAGGAGGTATGAATATCCCCGGTTAATACAATACCGTTATTTACATTGTTATTGGCCAAATTCTCCAGAACTCGTTTGCGCTCTTGCGGATAACCGTCCCAGGCATCGGCATTAATAGCCAATCCGCCATCTTTTACAACTTCGGTAATTACTTCACCCAGCACAGGAATATCTTCTACCATCGGTAAGCCCAAAACATCGAGCTGCGTCATCATTACCTGCTGGCCAAGAATTTTCCAAACGGCCGTACTGTTGTTCACACTCTCATTTACGAAATTTAGCTGGTCGGGTCCTATCATCTTGCGGTCGGGATCATTAAGCTCGGATCCAGGAACTACAGCAGTTGCCAATTGCTCGTCTCTATCGTACAAGCGCGTGTCCATCATTACGATGTCCGCCATATTTCCAAAAGGAATTTTTCTCCATATACGGGTAAAATCGTTCTGCATATCGGGTACGCGTATGGGTTGCCACTCGTAGTAGGCCTGTAAAGCTACTTGCTTGCGTTCCTCCCAGTTTCCTTCTGCGCCTTCCGTATGGTTTTGCGCTCCTTCTCGGTGGGAATTGTTGGTAGACTCATGATCATCCCATACCATAATCCATGGGTTTTGCTGGTGCGCAGCGCGTAAATCGGGGTCTAACTTGTAGTGCGAATGTCTACCACGGTATTGTGCCAGGCTTACCGTTTCACCTTCGGGAACGTGGCTGCGTTCTCCTCCACTGGGTGCATACTCGTACAAGTAATCTCCCAAATGCAGCACCGCATTGATGTCTTTGCGCTCTGCTAGGTGACGAAACGCATTGAAGTAACCATTTTGATAGTCCGCACAAGAAACCACAGCCAAGCGTACAAAGGGTGTTTCTCCTGCTGGCGCGGTGCGAGTTCTTCCAACAATAGACTTTTTACCGTTGTAGATAAAGCGGTAATAATAGGACGTATTGGGCTCCAGGCCATCTACATCTACTTTAATGGTGTAGTCGCGATCGGGACCTGTGGTAAAACTCCCTCTTCTCACCAAAACACCAAAATCTAAGGTTTTGGACATTTCCCAATCTACAGTAACGGGCTGGTTGCTCTCTGGAGTAACACGAGACCAAATGATTACACGGTCGGCAAGCGGATCACCTGAAGCCACACCGTGGTAAAAGGGCGCTAAACGCTCATCGGCTTGTGCTATAAAAACATCGCGGTTGGTAAAATCTTCTTGGGCGCGCAATTGCACAAGCACGGCCAAAAAGCAAATCAAAAGGCTGTATAACTTTTTCATAGTTGTAGGTTAAGTTGCCTGCAAAGGTCTGACCCAGAGTCACCAAGAGTTTTACCCTTGTTTTATTTCCATATTAAATCCGTGTAAAGCCTGTATACTCATGGGTTTCACCCAATCCTACTACAATAAGCAGTACCATACTTTTAACAATTATTTAGTATTATTGAAGTATGATTTCAATCTCCATACGACTTCTAGTACTTTTTACCGTCTTCATAGTGTTGACTACGGGTATACATGCTCAAATTGATCAGAAGCCACGGTTTCGCGTGTTTGGTGGGATGTGCGATGTATACGAAGAAGACTCCGAATCCGATTTAATGCTGGCCGCTGCTACCTGGGGTTTTGGTATTGAAATGACCCCGCAAATTTCCAAGCGGCTGTACCTGAAAACGGGACTAAGCTTTGTAAAAACTGGAGGACGCCAGGTAGTGATAGTAAATGACAGGCAAGGCATCTTGCACTCGGTAATTCAGCAGCTGGATATCGCTGCACTTTTGCAATACCGCATATTACAATCCAAACAAAGCTTCTTTTTTCTGGGGCCATCGCTTGCTCCCACCTTAAACCATAATTACAAATTGCGGGTAGATGACATCAAGGAAAGCTACGATGGCCTAGATAATTTTAAAAGCATTGCTACCTACATGAATGTGGGCCTTAGCGCCAGACTTACCTCCTTTTCATCCAAAAGTATCCATGGCGAACTGCGCTACCGCAGAAGTATTGGTAGGATTACAGAAAACGACACACGCACCGAATTGCCAGCAACCGCACCCATATTTGGAACCAACTCCTTGTCGGTTGGATTGATGCTAGTATTTTAAATAATATAACTATGATAAAAGCCCTTCCGACAATCTGTATTCTGTTCTTGACAACCCTGGTAAGCTACGCACAGCCCCTATCCTTTCACGCTAATATAAGAGCAGGTGCTAGTGATTTTATCGGCAGCGAGCATATTACGCGAGCTCATAGCACAAACCTCAGCTACGGTGGAGCCATTGAGGTGCATTATCAGCGTGCTTCTAGCAAACTCGGTTTTATCAGCGGTATTGAATTTCAGCACATTAGCTCTTTAGAGAACTTTATTTTTACGGACGAGACTGGCTCCACCATGGGGACTGGAAAAGTGCCATGGAGCAGTCGGCAACTTCTTGTCCCTGCATTATTAAAAACGAGCTTAAACCCGAGTAAAAGGGCCTTCTTTTTCGTAGGGCCTTCGCTGGCTTATACACTACAAGCCCGTAAAAAGGTAGAAAGTAGCCAGGCTGGAAGCAACGAAGAGACGCTCATTATTGATTTTACCGAGGATGTAAAACCAATTTACATTTACGGAAATCTAGGTTTTGAATTCCATTTACTTCAAACGAAAAACCTGCAACTCAATGGGCAAATACGATACCAGGTTGGCTTAAGCGGCTATCTAAAAGATCGCAACGATTATGCAGGGCTGCACGCGTTAACCTTTGCTTTAAGTATGCCCATAACCCGGAGATAATGGAAACAAAAAAGCCACTCAACTTTGAGTGGCTTTTTTATGAAGCGTCAGCTAGGTTTCTACAAGTCAGAAACGACTTTAAGAACCAATTTTTCTGGCTGTATATAATTCCCCAGTCATTTCTGACTGATGACTTGATACAAACTTCGACATGCGTTCAATAAACCCGATATCACTGCTTTCTATTTTCCAAATAATCTCAGACCTAGTAGCGGGAGTTGCTTCTTGTTCTTTCCGTTTTTGATTCTCCAATGGTTCACCTATTCTGCCCTTATCTGGGTAAGATACAAGCTGATCGAGTGTGAGCTTAAAATGTGTTGCTATACATTCAAGTAAATCCAGCTTAATAATACTCTTACCACGCTCTATATTCCCGATTGTATTTCTATGCACATTAAAAAGTTCTGAAAAATCATCTATCGATAATTTTTGCTCATTGCGCAAAATTCTTAACCGGTAACCAAAATCCTTACCGTTCATAGTGTTCGCATTTCGTACAAATCAATCTACTGAAAATAACTCTTGACTGAGCAATTTTTGTTGTTACAAGCCGAATAATTCGTGAAAAAACTGCGCAGCGTGAATCGCTGCTTGAATTGAATGTTTTGCATGGCGTGGATGGTATTACCTATTTATTACCAAAACACGCTGAAAGCCCCACAACTTTCATTTTTAGTACCAGATAACTCGCTGAATGTCAGCGAGTTTCTGGTTACTTGTGACCCCGCAGGGATTCGAACCCCGAACCTCCGCATCCGTAGTGCGGTGCTCTATCCAGTTAAGCTACGGAGCCAAACGCGGGGGCAAAGATAATCTTTATACGCGAATTAGCAAGCCTAATTTACTTCGGCACTTAAATCTTCTTGCAACAGATGCGTGCACATGGTTACCATGGTTTCCAAATCGCCTTCTTTTACCACGCATTTCCCGTTGTAATGCACTATGGTAGCACACTGCTCCGCTTGGATTTCACTGTGCTCGCATACCGACATCAAACACTCAATTACGTGGTCAAAGGTGTTTACGTCATCATTAAAAAGGATAAGCTGGTGCGTTTTTTTCTCTTGCACCAATAGCTTTTCGCTGAATTGTTCTTGGGTTGAGGCGTTTATTTGATACTCCATACTTCAAATTTACTTAAATCGATCCAAAAAGGCTGCTTTACTGGTCCGAGTCGCCAATTCAAACCGGTAATCTGGCTCGCCTTTTTTTCCTTTTACTTCTTTTTCGTTGTCTTTTAGTTCTGCCAGCCTACTCATATACGCATCAACAGGGCTATATGTTTGCATGCGTGGGTTGCCATCAAACTTGTAGCGATAATAATACCACTGTTGCGGATCCAACTCGTAGTACAAGTTCAACTCATTTCCACGGCTCGATTTCATCACCTGCATTTTTCCGCGCATCTTGGCAAATACGGGTTTATCCAAAATACTGGCGATACCAATGGCACCCGAGCTTACCCACGATACTTGGCTGGTATCCCAGGTGAACTGCATATCACTCAGCACATACGATTTTTGCATGGCCTCTGGCAGCTTATCCAGCATACCTTTTTCGTTTACCTGCTTCACCAGGTTTTCGGCTTCCTTACCTCCTACCCATGCCATGGCCGCTTCGGTGTAATAGCTGGTGGCAATGTTGGTGGGTTGTAAAAAGGGAAACTCGCGTATTTGATCGTTGATGCCGTTGAGCATTTTTTCATCCAGGTAAAAATCTACCATGACCAAGCCATCTAACTCGGCTTTACCCGAAGCGTAGGTGTATTTGGTTTTACCCATACCCTTTAATTTTACCTGGCCTAGCGGAATACCGAAATCAAACTCACCTTCCGAAGTGATATCGCAGGTGTTGGTGTTTATAGAAACCACAGTGCCCTCTTTACCGCCCTCATTGCGCGATTTGCTTCCTATGCGGTAGGATTTGCTTCCGCCATCGTACCACAAGAATCCACTGGCAGCGGTAATGTCCTTATCGCCACTGTTGGCCTTCTTGGATATAAAAGTGGGATAAATGCTATTGTCATTAATGTTCAAGACCATTCCAGCCGAAAGTGCTTCGCCTGCATCGTTTTTCATGGTACCCGATACCGGAATCAAGGCGTTTTTGGGATCAATTTGTCCTTTAAACACCAACCAGTTGTTGTCCATGCCTTTGCAGTTGGTTTTCAACTGGGTGGAACCCGCAAAGCTCAATCCTTTTTCCAGGGCTTTCAGCATCACATTCCCTTTGTAATCAAAGTAGCTGTTTAGCTTAAAGCCCTGATCCTCTGGAATCAAACCAGTTGCAAAGGTGTGTCCGCTGCTATCGATATTAATGTTCTCAAAGGCAATTTGCTGCTTCTTACCAAACTCATCTTCATAATCGTAATCGCCACTTCCCGTATATTTCTTTCGCGTGTGAATATCCACCGTAGCGTTAAATATGGTATGAAATTGATTGATGACATCGGCCGTAATGGTCGCTTCCTTTAGCGTTTCTATTTCTGCATTCGCCAAGATGTTCACCTTTCCATCGATCGGTTCTATGTAGGCATCAGCAACGCTTATGCGCTCCACCTTCTCGGCACGAATTACATTTTCTTTGATGTCGTACGTTGCCTGTGGTGCTACAAACTGCAAGCTGTCTTTCTTTGGGTGGATGGAAACCAATTTACTCGCCAAACTAGTTGAGTCCTCAGCTGCCGTAGGTCTAGAACTCGACATTTCTATTTGCTCATCCTCGATTAACCATTTGTAGTTATCCATAAAGGCCACATACTGGTTTTTGGGGAAGGTAACCTTAGACTCGTTAATATCATTGGCGGTAAAGTTTCCAACCTTGTAAGCAAAATCTATTTGCGCCTGCACATTTTGGGTTTCAATGGCCAAAAGGTTTTCATCAATGGATTTCAGCTCAAAGTCTGCCGTATCCGCAAAAGCATTGGAGTTGTTGTAACTAAAGTTATCCGAGCTCACTTTACCCTTGAACATGCTTAGTGCTCCACTTCCCACCAATCCAGCAGGACGCAATACCAACTCCCCTACGTGTATGGCCTCGTTGTTAAACATGTTCAGGGGCGTTTTAATGGTGTTGATTTCCAGCTTATCGGCCTTGGCCAGTAGGTTAAAGTTGAAATCGGTGCCGTTGAAGTCGGGAACATCGGGCGAGGCCGACTGCTTTTTGTTCTCTACTTTCTGCGCCAAGGCATACGTGCTATCGGGTAAGAAGTTAAAGCGTTTGCTGTAGCTTACCGAGGTTACGTATTCAATGGATCCATCGCCCTGTAGACCTTCATCACTGAGCGTAATGTTGTTGTCAAATTTGGCGACATCATCATACAGCGGCAAACCACCCGGAGGCGCGGTGTAATCGAATCCCAGCGAATAATCTTCCATTACCTTAAGGGAATCGCTGATATCTGGGAAAATTCCACCCGAAACCAAAGTACCTGGCATGCGGAAGGCCGTAGCATCAAAGTCATCCAGGCTGTCTAGCGTTATTGGGTCTATTTTAAAGTAGAAATCTTCCTTTTTGTAGGCACCACCTTGCACATTGGGTTTTTCGTAATAGGTAAAGGCGTCCTCTGTGGTTTTAATAACAGGATATTGCCCCTTATCGGCATTTAAGCCCGATTTGTTGAGCGGGTTGTCTATGTATATGGTTCCAACAATATTGTGGATGGGCGTGCGCACTGGGGTAAACTGTATTCTCCCCTCCTGCGTCTTGCGCTGCACGTACATTAGGGCAGAATCTCCTTTGTTGATTTCTACCTGAAATTTTTCGTAGTCGAAACGGAAGGAATCCCCATAAAAATCGAAGTTCCCCGATTTGAGTACGCCATCGAAAACCAGATTTCTGTTTTTCTGTACCCGCAAAAATTCCGAGCGTTTATCCAAGTAAATGGATACACTTTGCGTATCGGAAAGGGCTACTTTTTTTACTCCATAGAGATCCAGGTCATACGTTTCTAAATCCAACAGCGCGTTGGGCACTTTGGTGTCTCCGGTGTAGCTGTTCATCAGCATTACATCGTAGTCTACCATTTTGGCATTGGCCAAAATAAAATCGAACATCTTCTTTTTGAGCGTTACAATTTCTTGGTCGATGTCGTAGTACAAAAAACCCTTATTCGCCAATCCAATCACCAACACTTTGGCATCTACAATGGGATAGCGCACAAAATCGGCAAAGCCCTGCAGACTAAAAGTACGAGAGCGCACCTGGTTGGAATAGTTCTTCAGTAAAATTAGTGGTGAGGTTTGCCCTGGGCGCTGCAAGGCCCTAAAACGCTCAGGCGCAAAAAAGTTAGCCGATTCAAACGTGGCTCGCGTAGCCGCCATGGAAGCCAACTGCCCAAACTGAATTTTGCCCTCGCCACGCTCCCAAGAAATACGGTCTACGTAAATATCCAACTGGTGATAGCTGCTGAAAAAAGGTGCGTAGGATATGCCTTCTTCCCCACGCATAATTTCAAGTAGATCGCGCTCTCGGTCGTATTTAAAAATAGCACCGCTGTGAAAGAGCGAGTCTTTACCCAAACGCACACTAACCTGGGTTACTGAGCTGCTTAGCTTCTCGGGGGAAATGTAAAACGCTACCGAAGAGGCTTCTACAAACACCTTTCCATCTTGCTTAAACTGCAGCACACAGGGATTTTTAGGGTCGCCTAAGCCCGAAAAGTTGGGGCCACTCAGCTCAAATCCGCCCTTGTAATCTACATCGGGCAAAATATCGGGAATGGAAACGGCCTTCTCTTTACTTACAAAATTGGGGTACTTGGCACGGTCCAGGTTGGAGGTACTAATGACCTTATCCGAAAACTTTCCATTTAGGGGTTCATCAAAATACTCCGAGGTTAGTTGAGCTGCATCGGCATCGTAGAATGAGGAACGCATTTTAATCTCGTAGCTACCCAGGTTGGCAAAGTTTCTGGCAGGATCTAAGCCCACGCGCTCCCAGGTAACCCTTCCTTCGGTACCATAAAACACGTTTTGTGTAGGCGCATAGAAACCTTTTACATTAAGAATCTCCATGGAGTCTTCCTTCTGCACACAAATGAGGCGGTTATTGGCTAGGTTTACCTGCGCTAGTGTATCGAATTTGAGTTGGAAGTTTTTTAAGCCCACGCGCCAAGCCACGGCATTACTCTGGTACAAAACACCTTCCTCACAAAGGCTGCGCATACTGCTGAGGTAGTCTTCGAGTTTGGATTTGGAACGCCCCTCGGCCAGCTCGAGTACGGTTTTTTGGAATACTGCCAAGTTGTCACTGCCTCCACCCGCACCATTTTTAAAGTAATAGGTGGCCATGAGCATGTTTTTCATGTGAGGTGCAATGGGAAAACGCTTTTTCACCATGGCTTCGGTAGCATCGTAGATAAAGTTTTCTACTTCTCCCGATAATCCTGGCGACTCCCAAAAGGGAAGAAACTCCTCTTCGACCACCTCTTTAAAGTAGTCTTCATTATCGTCTTCAATAGCATCGCTAACCGCTTTCCAGTAATCTTCTTTATTGCGCGGCACCTCCTTTAAGTATTGCCCTTGCGCAAAAAAGGTGGTACACAGCAGCGCGGTTACGCTAAGCGTTTTTAATAAGGTAAAGTAAGGACCAGTCATTCCTGTCTAAAGTTTTATGTAGTTCTAGGCCGAGATCGGCTGCGGCCGCTAATAGTTTGGGGTTATCGTAAACATAAAAACCGCTCAACAACAGCGCGCCACCTTTGGCTAAAACCGCTGCATATTTCGATAGGTCTTGTAACAAAATATTGCGGTTAATATTGGCTACGATGATATCAAATTCTTCGCTGGGAATTGCCGATGCATCGCCATGCACAAAGTGGCAAGCCTTGCAATGGTTAAGCGCTGCGTTTTCCTGAGCATTTTGCACGGCCATCGCCTCAATTTCTATACCCAGCACCCTTTGGGCTCCAAGCATTTCGGTAAGAATAGCCAGGATACCCGTACCCGAACCCATATCCAGAACGCGTTTACCCTGGCATTTCATATCCAGGAGCGCACTACACATCATCCATGTGGTTTCGTGGTGTCCCGTTCCAAAAGACATTTGTGGCGCAATAATGAGCTCGCGCTCATACTTAGACTCGGGTTCGTGGAAGGGCGCCCGAATGTGCAAAGCCTCTCCTACGCTTATGGGTTCAAAGTTCGATTCCCAAACGGCATTCCAATTGGTATGGGGCACTTCGCTTACGTTTATCTCCAATTGCTCCGCGTGGGCCAACCAGTCGTGTTTTTTTATGCTTTCAACCAAAGTATCCTGGTCACCTTCTTTTGGAATAAAAGCTTCCAGGCCGGTTTCCGTTTCCTGGAAAGAGTCAAAGCCCAGTTCGGCCAGTACGGGATACAACAACTCGCGCTGCTCCAAGGGTGCTATGGTAATGTTTACTTGTAAGTAGTCCATTTAGAAGGATTGGGCTATGGCAAGAAAATCGGTAGCTTTTAGAGAAGCACCGCCTATTAATCCCCCGTTTACATCGGCTCCAGCAAAAATTTCTTTGGCGTTATCGGGTTTACAGCTTCCACCATACAAAATCGGAACATCGGTTTCCATGCCTTTTTCTTGGATACACTGGCGTATCCAATCGTGCATTTCTTGAGCCTGCTCGGCCGTAGCCGTTTCTCCGGTGCCTATAGCCCAAACGGGTTCGTAGGCCCAAATCAGTAAATCGGAATCGTGGCTCTGCAAATGATCTAGTACTACATGTACTTGCTCCTTTACCACATCAAAGTGGCTGTTGTTTTGGCGTTGTTCTAGCTCCTCTCCCACACAAACAATGGGTTGTACTCCGTGGTGTAGCAGGCGGTTTACCTTTTCGCTTACCGAAGCGTTGGTCTCTCCAAAATAGGCCCTCCGCTCGGAGTGGCCCACCAAGCAGTGCTTAATGTTTAATGAAGCCAACATGGCGGCCGAAATTTCTCCGGTATAGGCACCTTTTTCTTCGGTATGGCAGTTTTGTGCTGCCAGCGAAATGTTGGGCAATTCTTGGATAGCGCTAGAAAATTCGCTCAAGTACAAAGCGGGTGGTGCTATTATTAAATGAACATCAGCCGGTACTTGCGTGCGCTCTACAATGATTTGATCCAGAAGCTTTTGTGCTTCGTGGTAATTCATGTTCATCTTCCAATTTCCCGCAACTATCTTTTTCATGAATTTTTAAGTCTTATGCGTGGATCCAGCCAAGCGTAACAAACATCCACTAAAATATTAATGAGCACAAAGAAAGCAGCAAAAAACAAAACGGCTCCCATAACTACGGGTTGATCTTCGCGCTGCAGCGCTTCAAAAAGCTCCAAGCCCAATCCACGCCAACCAAAAATAAACTCTACAAAAACAGCACCCGCCAACATGCCTGCAAACCAGCCCGAAGCAGCCGTAATTACGGGGTTTAAGGCCATGGGCAAGGCATGCACCCATAGCACCCTACGCTGCGATAAGCCTTTGGCTTTTGCCGTGCGCACATAATCTTGACTGAGGACATCGAGTAAGGCATTGCGGGTAAGTTGCGTAATCACGGCCAAGGGCCTAACCCCTAGCGTAAGCAGTGGTAAAATGAGGTGTTGTGGCGCTATGGTTTCGCCAAGAAACGGGTGGATTTCGCGCCAACTTCCCGACATGGGTAAACCCGTACCGGGCAGGGTAAGGCCGTAGTCGTAGAAAATAGTGCCCGTAACGGCCAACAAAAATCCAATAACGTGGATCACGCGGTTGGTAGGTGGTTTTACCATCCAGGCGATGACTCCTACCAAAAGGATAAGCACAATCCAGGGCAGATAAATTTCTTGCGACCACCGAAACCCAAACAACCAGGCCACCAACATCCCCACAAAAAAAGACGGACCGGCCATGCCTAGCGCAGAAACTGAGATGATAAAACGATCGAGTGGTTTGTCTTTGTTTTGCGCAGATACCATGCCCAACACCACGCCCAAAATAAGGGCCAACCCTATGGCACCTCCTGCCAATAAAAGAGAGTTAGGAATGGTCTCAGCTAAGATCTCAGAAACCGGACGTGCATTGTTATAACTAACCCCGAGATCGGGCGATTTAAGCGCAATACCATCATTAAACGATACCGGTGAAAGCTTTTCCAAATACAGGCCGTAGCGCTCTAGTACCGGCTTATCCAGACCATAAGCTTCGCGAATACCTTCTAGCGTTTCCGCATCGGCAAACTGGCCCGCCATCATGCGTGCCGGATCAGCTGGATTGAGCGCAAAAAGAAAAAACACCACGCTTACCACCCCAAAAAGCAGCGAAAGGCCATACAGGCTTTTTTGGAGGACAAACTGCAGCAAGGGCTAAGCGTTTAGAGCTTCCTTAGCTTCTTCAAACGAAGGTAAGTCGGTGTTGGGCCATTTGCCTTTGATTACTCCTTGGTCTAGAATGAGCAAGCCCGGATTGGAGCGCACAATGGTTTTTAACACAATGCCATCGGCACTTAAAAAATCGAAGTTGAGCGCGTTGTTCACCTTAAAAGAAGAAACCTCTTCAAGCCCAGAGGCCGACAATCCGTAAAAAGGCATCCCCTGCTGTTTTGCTTGTTGCGCAAGCGCTTTGAGTTCCTCAATACCGCTTTCGGAAGTTTTAGCCAAATCGTAAGCAATTACCAGGAAAACGGGTTTGGGGTGTTCTAAAATATCCCAGGTGCGTTCTTCGCCATCGGTCGACATAATGCCAAAATCGTGGATGGGCGGCTCGTATCCATCTTTCACCTTAAAAGGCTGTCCCACCGATTCTACGTAATCCCACTGATCCCACATTTTGTTTTTCATGTACACATCGGAGCGCACCTCTTTTTCCTCGCCAGAGGTTTTGTTTTTTAGGATGTAGTTGGTGGCGTATTCTGGTGCTTCGAGGCCAAGCTCCTCGGCACTTTTCATACCTTCGGGAATGCTTTTCCCCACCGCATAGGGTCTAAAATCTTTAATGGGTAGGTAGTACAAGGTATGCGCGGCAAAGGCTATGGTAATCAATTTTATCCAGCCAATATGAGCCCAATCTGTACTCGCTTTTAGCCCATATTTAATGGCCGCTACGCCCAGGAACATAATGATGGTGAAAATCCATGGGAAGCTCCATCCCAACATAGCTGTAGAAAACAACACAATGAGTAGCAAGGAAATGGGCAAGATAATTTTGTCTTGCACCGGTGTGTTTTCCTGAATGTTGCCGCGCTTAATGAAGATGATCAGTATAAAAAACAGCAAGGCTACGTCTTTGTAGAACGATTGCCAGGGCGTCAGTTTTATGGCATCGCCAAAGCATCCGCAGTCGGTAACTTTATTGAAGTAGGCGCTGTAAAAGGTGAGGAAGGTAAAGAAGACGATCATGCCCAAAAGCAACCATGCGGTAAGCTTGGGTCGGTAGCCAAAAAGCACGGTGGCGCCCAAGACCACCTCCACCACGCAAATTAAAAAGGCCAATGGCAGTGCCACGGGAATAAGAAATTCCAAGTTGAGTACTGCAGGCTCAAAATACTCTACCAGCTTGTACGAAAAACCGAGTGTGTCGTTGGCTTTAATAAGTCCCGAAACAATAAATAACGATCCTACCAGAATTCTGGAAACTAAAAGAAGTGCTCTCATTTATGGGCAGTGTTTAGGTGGATTAACGAAAATAATGCGTAGTTAATGATATCCAAATAGTTGGCATCGATCCCCTCAGAAACCAGGGTCTTACCGCTGTTGTTTTCTATTTGTTTAACACGAAGCAGCTTTTGTAGGATGAGATCGGTAAGCGAACTCACACGCATGTCGCGCCACGCTTCTCCATAGTCGTGGTTCTTCTTTAGCATGAGGTTTTTGGCGGTTTCTAGCTGTTCCAAGTACAGGGCTTCTACCCGGTCGGCCGGCATTTCTAGCGGATCATCATCGGTAAGTTGTAGCTGAATTAATGCCAAAGCCGAGTAGTTGACCAGGCCAATAAACTCATCGCGTTCGCCCTCGGCCACCTTTTGCTCGGTAGCTTCTTGAATGGTGCGAATGCGCTGCGCTTTAATAAAAAGCTGATCGGTAAGCGAGCTCGGACGCAAAATGCGCCAGGCTGTGCCGTAATCCTTCATTTTTTTGAGGAACAAGGTGCTGCACAACTCCGATGCCGCTTGGTATTCTTGTAAAGTCTTTTCTACGTCCATAAGGCTACAAGGCAGCGATGCGCGTAAACAAGCGTGGTTTTCCCCGCTGTTTTTAGCCCATCTCTTCTTATCATTGGACCAAAAATAGCATTTTGATGCAGCAGCCCTTCCGCCCTTTTCAGCTACTTATTCACGATACCTTGGTTGCCTTTGAAAAACCAGCGGTTATGGCCATCATCAACATCAATGGCGATTCCTTTTACAGCGGAAGCCGCACCGAGCAAGATGCCCTACTCACCGTTTGTGAAAAACACCTGCAAGCCGGAGCTACCTTTTTAGATTTGGGAGCCCAAAGCAGTCGCCCGGGCGCCACTGAAATGCCCGTGGAGCAGGAAGCTGAGGTTTTGGCCCAAGCGGTAACGCAAATTCGAAAGGAGTTTCCAGACGCACTATTATCCATAGACAGCTACCGAAAACCGGCACTGGAAGCCGCGTTGCAGGCTGGTGCCCACGTAATAAATAACATTGGGGTAGATGACAACGATGCCACCATCGCCCCACTCGCGGTGCAATACAGAGTGCCCTACATTACCATGCACATGCGCGGCAACCCGCAAAACATGACCATGAAAACCGATTACCAAAACGTGGTACAAGAGGTAATCAAAGGATTGGCCGAAAAAGTGCGCCTATTGCGCCAACATGGCGTAGCCGATGTTATGGTAGACCCCGGTTTTGGTTTTGCAAAAACCATAGCCCAGAATTACGAGCTCCTACAAAATTTAGGTTGGACGCACTTGTTGGATGCCCCTTTGTTGGTAGGCATTTCCAGAAAAAGTATGCTGTACAAAATGCTAAAAACCACACCCGAAGCCGCCTTAAACGCCACCACGGCCGCCAATACCATAGCCCTGCAACAGGGAGTCTCCATCCTACGCGTTCACGATGTAAAGGAAGCCGTGGAAGCAATTGCGGTTTGGGAGCGAACGTTCCCCATAACCCCATAAAAAAAGCCCCACAACCGCGGGGCTTTTCTAGAATATAAGAGATGTTCACACCTAAGACGCGGGCTGCTGCTCCTGCGCTTTTTCCTGCAGCATCTTTATGATTTCTTCATCCGTCATGTAGAGCTGATCCAAAAGAGCCTGGGCATCATCTGCTAAATTGTGTTCGGGGTAGTTGGATACCACTTTCTCGTAATAGCCCTTGGCTTTATCTTTTTTCTTCAGGTCTTCATCGTAAATAAAGCCCGTTAAAAAGGTGGCTTCTACGGCTTTCTCGCCTTGGGGATTTCTATCTAAATAGGCTGCAAACAAATCTACCGCATCTTGGAAGCGACCGCAAGTTCTTCCTGCCTTGCCGCCTTCAAACAACCAAGGATCGATGTTTTTGCTGTCTTCGTAGTTATTCAATAGCGTTTGCGCCCAAGTTACTTGCGCATCCGAGAGCATAATTACTTTTTCGGATGCTGGGTTTTCGGCAAGTGCATCGGCATGCAGTTGTAAGGAATCTAACAGTTGCTGCTCGGTAGCTACCTGTTTTTTAGATCCTCCAGACTGGCATCCTACCAATACAACCAAAACCATTACGCTGCATACGGCAGCCCAAACCTGTTTAACGCTTTTTTCCATGAAACTTCATTTTATAGTTGGTGTCAATTTTTCCTTTGGCTATGTCATCCAAACGGCCACGAAGCATACTTCTTTTGAGTGGATGCAATTTATCGGTAAATAAAATACCTTCTACATGGTCGTACTCGTGCTGGATGATGCGTGCAGCATAACCGCTGTAGCGCTCTTCTTTAAAATTCCAGTTCTCGTCAAAGTAGGTTATCAGAATGTCGGGCTGGCGCTTTACATCCTCGCGAATTTCGGGTATGCTGAGGCAACCTTCTTTAAAGGCCCATTCCTCTCCTTTTTCTTCTTCGATAATGGGATTGATAAATACCTTCTTAAAATTCTTGAGCTGCTCTACTTCTTTGGGATCATCGTCCTCATCGGGATCTTCGGCAAAGGGACTGGCATCTACCACAAACAAGCGTATGGATAGACCCACCTGCGGAGCCGCCAAACCTACGCCACTGGCCTCGTACATGGTTTCGAACATGTTATCGATAAGCTCCTTTAGCTTGGGGTAATCTTCGTCTATCTCGTCTGCCATCCTTTTTAAAACAGGATGCCCGTATGCCACAATGGGTAAAATCATACTACAATCGTTGTTGTTCCAAATACTGCTGCAGAATAAGCGTAGCGCTTACGCCATCCACCAGCGTTTTATTCGCTCGTTTCTTTTTGGGTACTCCCGCAGCAATCATGCTTTGCACCGCTAATTTCGAGGTAAATCGCTCATCTGCAAATACTACCTGCACTTTTGGGTGCGCTTTTTTTAGTTTTTCACTAAAGGCTACGATATCCTCCCAAATTTCTGGGTGACTGCCATCGGCTCTGCGCGGTTCGCCCATCACCACGGTTTCTACCTTGTGCTTGCTTATGTAGTGCTTCACGAAGTCCATCAGCTGGGGCGTAAACACCGTTTCCAACCGACCGGCCACCAATTGCAGGTCATCGGTTTCGGCCAATCCGCAGCGCTTGGCTCCGTAATCTATAGCAAGTATTCTAGACATTGTTTGCAAAACTAGCCAATAAGCCCCTAATATTGCCCTTCGAAGAACCTTTACTTATGCAAGATATCATAGAAAAAGCGTGGGAAAACCGCGACTTACTCCAGGAAAAAGCAACGCAAGACACCATACGCGAGGTAATAAACCAGTTGGACTCTGGTGAACTCCGCGTGGCAGAGCCCACCGCCAATGGTTGGCAAGTAAACGAATGGGTTAAAAAGGCCGTAGTGCTTTACTTCCCCATCCAAAAGATGGAAAAGATTGAAGTAGGCCCCTTTGAATTCCACGATAAAATGCCCTTGAAGAAGGATTACGACAAAAAGGGCGTACGCGTGGTTCCTCACGCCATTGCGCGTCATGGTAGTTACGTATCCAAAGGCGTTATTATGATGCCGAGTTACGTGAACATTGGTGCCTATGTAGATGCGGGAACCATGGTAGATACCTGGGCTACGGTAGGAAGTTGCGCACAAATAGGCAAAAACGTACACCTCAGCGGTGGTGTAGGTATTGGAGGCGTTTTAGAGCCCTTGCAAGCTGCACCGGTTATTATAGAAGACAATGCCTTTATAGGCTCTCGCTGCATAGTAGTGGAAGGCGTACGCGTTGGAAAAGAAGCCGTTTTGGGCGCCAACGTGGTGCTTACCAAAAGCACCAAAATTATTGATGTAACGGGCAGCGAAGAGAAAATTTATCGCGGTGAGGTACCCGAGCGCTCGGTGGTTATTCCAGGAAGTATTACCAAAGAATTTTCGGCTGGAAAATACAATGTGCCCTGTGCCCTTATCATTGGCCAGCGCAAAGCCTCTACCGATTTAAAAACCTCTTTAAACGATGCTTTAAGAGAGCACGATGTAGCCGTGTAATATGGCCACCAAGGTTTTGGTAATACAAACCGCCTTTATAGGCGATGCTATTTTGGCGAGTTCCCTGGTGGAGACCATCCACCGGGAACAACCCGAAGCAGCAATTCATTTGCTGGTGCGCAAAGGCAATGAGGTGCTGTACCAAAACCATCCTTACATAAAACAACTCTGGGTTTGGGATAAAAAAAAGAAGTACGCTTCGCTATTAAAACTCTTGCGCGCTATGAAAAAGGTGCGCTTCGACTGGGTTTTCTGCGTACAGCGTTTTGGTACCATGGGCTTGTTTACTACCCTACTCCCTGCTCGGCAAAAAGTAGGTTTTAATAAAAACCCGTGGCGCTTATTTTTCACCCACCGTTTGGCACATACCATAGGCGATGGCAAGCACGAAATTGAGCGAAACACCTCCCTCCTAAAGCCCTGGTTAGGCCCGGTAAAACCAGCCCAGCCCAAGCTGCACTTTACCGCCACCCAATTGGGCAATACGGCAGCGTTGCGCGAGCAGCAATACGTTTGTCTCTTTCCCGGTTCGGTATGGAAAACCAAGCAGCTACCCAAAGCTCAATGGATTGAAATACTACGAAACAATCCCACCACTACTTTTTACCTCATGGGGGCACCAGGCGATGCACCATTGTGCCAAGAAATTGTGGAAGAAAGTGGACACAAAACGGCTCAAAACCTTTGTGGCAAGCTCAACTTAATGGAATCGGCTACGGTGGTGCGCGATGCGCAAAACAACCTGGTAAACGACTCTGCCCCCTTGCATTTGGCATCGGCAACCGGTGCGCCTACTACGGCTTTTTTCTGCTCTACGGTTCCCAATTTTGGCTTTGGACCTTTGAGTGAAACGCAACAAGTTATTGAGGTGCAAGAAAATTTATCCTGCCGGCCATGCGGCCTTCATGGCAAAAAATCTTGTCCCTTAGGACATTTCCACTGTGGAAATAAAATAGATGTTTCACATCTTACATTTTCCTAAGTGAATTTTTTAGGAGTTTATCTATCTTTAGCCTCGTATCATAAACACCTACCCGTATGAAAGTTTTAAAATTCCTTGGTTTAACCCTCTTAACCATTATTGTACTCTACGTTATTATAGCCTTAGCCAGTTCTAAAGACGTTGTGGTTTCTGTAACGCGTGAGGTAGACGAAGATCCGCAAACGGTTTTCGCGGCTGTAAACGACTTTAACCAGTATAGCAAGTGGAATGCCTGGTTTACCATGGACCCCAATGTAAAGACTACAATTACAGGAAGTGGAACCGACATTGGCGACAAATGGTCTTGGGAGAGCGAAATGCAGGATGTAGGTGTAGGCCACATGATACACGAGAAAGCAGTTCCTGGAAAAGAAATTGTAAACAGCATGTATTTTGAGGCTATGGATGCCACTTCTAAGGATGTATGGTTGTTTGAACCTACTGAAGATGGGGGAACTACCATTACCTGGAAAGCAGAAATGGAGGCTCCGTTTATCATGCGCCCCTTCTTTGGTTCTTTGATGGAAAGCGGACTAACGCCTCTGTTTAACCAGAGCCTTGACAGCCTACAAGCACACATGGAAAACGCCAACTGGGATGGGTTTAAGGTAACGGAGATGCCACCAGCAAAATATATCTATATACCCGAAGAAATACCGGTTACGGAAATGGAATCTGTTTTTCCAAAAGATATGGAGACCCTGTTTGGATATTTGGCCAAAAACAACATTGAGCCTGCTGGTGCGCCTATGGGTATTTTCTACAACTGGGGAGAAACCGTGAATATGGAAGTAGCGGTACCGGTTGCAAACTTCGATTTTAAGTTGCCCAGCAACATCATGCGCGGAGAAATGGAAGGCGGTAAAGCGGCTACCTACGTACATGTTGGCAGCTACGAATCTAGTGAAGCAGCCCATTACAAAATGGAAGACTACCTCAACGCTAAAGGATATGAATTTAAGGGCCCAGTTGTGGAGATCTACTTAAATGATCCCGAGGAAAATGCACCCGAGGATTTAGAAACTGAGATCGTATACTTTATTAAGTAAATTCATTTAATTCGCATAAGATTATGAGCAGCACTTCGGTGCTGCTTTTTTGTTTTACACCATGCGTAAGGACATCCGCCAAGCTGCCACTATAATTAAATCGGGAGGAATTATTATTTATCCCACAGATACGGTTTGCGGCTATGGTTGCGATGCCAGAAATGCAGAAGCTATAGCTCGAATTCTGGCGCTTAGAAATAAAAAGGCCAAAAAGGGCATACTTACCCTCTTCAGCTCCGAAGCCATGGTAGACCGGTACTTTAAAGAAATACCGGATGCTGCTTGGGATATCTTTGAATACGCTACCACGCCCACATCTTTGGTACTGGAAGGAGCCATTAACCTAGCCTCCATCCTCTCGGCAGACCGCTCTATTGTTGCGGCACGTGTAGTGAAAAGTGGCACCGCATACGAGTTAATTAATTTCCTAAACGTACCTTTGGTCTCTATTTCAATAAACCAGGCCGAGGAAGAACCCGTGGTGCACACTAAGCATATACCAGGAAACCTTCGCGACCAGGTAGATTTTGTATTACAGGAGGCTGAGGGTGAACTGGGAACAGGCATCCCATCTTCCATTATAAGGATTGAGCCCAACGGTGGAATTCAAATTATTAGAAAATAGCGGGGAACACATTCAAAAACTGCTGTCCCACGAACCTTTTATTGGTGTAGCTAAAGCAGTACAGCGAATGAATTTGCCCGGCTTTATTGTGGGTGGATTTGTACGCGACCTTTTGCTGCAACGCCCCTCCAAAGACATTGATTTTGTAATTGAAGGCGATGGACTGGAGTTTGCCAAGACCAGTGCACAGTGCCTTCATATACCCGTAAAATCGGTAAACACCTTTGCCAGCTACGGAACCGCTGCTTTTAAATTTAGAAACTGGGAACTGGAGTTTGTTGGAGCGCGCAAGGAATCGTACGACAGAGATAGCCGCAACCCCAAAGTAGAATCGGCAACCATAGCCGAAGACCAAATAAGGCGCGATTTTACCATCAACGCGCTTGCCATAGATCTGCGTCAAGAATATTTTGGAACCATCGTAGATCCATTTAACGGGGTGGGCGACCTACGCAAGAAAATTATTCGCACCCCTACCGATCCCAATATTACCTTTTCAGATGACCCCCTGCGCATGATGCGCGCCATACGTTTTGCTACCCAGCTCAATTTTAGCCTCCACCCTAGCGTATTTAAGGCCATCAAGGAAAACAAAGAGCGCATTGCCATTATATCCCAAGAGCGCATCACTAGCGAGCTCAACAAGATATTAGCCAGTCCCAAGCCTTCCATTGGTTTTAAACTGTTGCAACAAACTGGGTTGTTGGCACTTATATTTCCAGAAGTGCAAGACCTTAAAGGCGTAGAAAGCATTAACGGCAAAAAACACAAAGACAATTTTTACCACACGCTGGAAGTGGTAGACAACATTTGCCGCGAAACTGATAAGTTGTGGCTGCGTTGGTCGGCTTTGTTGCACGATATTGCCAAGCCGCGTACCAAACGTTTCCACCCGCAACATGGTTGGACCTTCCACGGACATGAGGATTTGGGCGCCAAAATGGTACCGAAAATATTTAAGCGCATGCGCCTGCCGCTGGATAAGAAAATGAAGTACGTGCAAAAAATGGTGGCACTGCACCTAAGACCCATTGCACTTACCAAAGAAGAAGCCACCGATAGCGCTATTAGACGCTTACTTTTTGATGCAGGTGAAGACTTAGAAGATTTGCTTACACTGTGCCGGGCCGACATTACCTCGAAAAACGAGGGTCGCGTTAAACGCTATTTGCAAAACTACGGGCGTGTAGAGGACAAGCTAAAAGCGGTAGAGGAAAAAGACCGCATTCGCAATTGGCAACCACCGGTGAGTGGCGAGGAAATAATGCAGTTTTTCAAAATTGGTCCCTCACGCGAGGTGGGCGTTATTAAAAACAGCATTAAAGAAGCCATGCTGGATGGGCAGATAGAAAACAACCGGGAGGCCGCCTGGGAATTTATGAAAGAGAAAGGCCAGGAATTGGGATTAAAACTTCCTTCCTAGATAATAAGCGATCATACCCGGCATGGGTTTTTGCAAAACCCGCACCAACTCCACGTCATTTTTCTCGCATGCCTTGCGCAACCAAGGTTCAAAATAAAACGCTACAGAACCCGTAGCCGCAAAAGGTTGCTGCTTATGGCTGGGGTAAATCGTAACGAAATGCTCTAAGTATTGCTGAAAGCAGTCCTCCACCAAGTTTTCTACCTCGGGGTGCGTATCACAGAGCTTGCGTACCAAGGGCACCCAACCAGAAAGGTATACGTTGGGGCGTACCTCGCTATGGTATAAGGCTTTTACAACGGCCTCTTCCGAGATATCACCGTGTTGCTTTGCAGCATCTACTATGGCAGGGCTCAATTTTCCCTCCAAGACTTTTTTCAAGAAGCTTGCGCCTATGTGGTAACCACTGCCCTCATCGCCCAATAAATAACCGTAGGAAGGTCGTGTTTGCTGTATTTGCTGCGTCTGGTACACTGCACTGTTGCTTCCCGTACCCAATATACCAATGATGCCCGGTGCATCGCCCAAAAGGGCAATTCCAGCTCCCACCAAGTCACTTACCACCTGCACATCTTGGCACCCTGTAACCCTGTTGATCTCTGCCCGTAGCATGGCTGCGTTCTTTGGAGTGCTACAACCAGCTCCTGCAAGAAAAACAGCATCTACATCTCCTATGGATTCTAAATGCTGCCGTAAAACCGCAGCAATCTGAACCCTAGAATAAGTGTTTGGATTCAGCCCTGCCGTGGTAAACTCAGAAACCACGTTGTCCCCGTCCAGTAAAGCCCAATCGGTTTTTGTACCCCCGCTATCGGCTATTAATCTGCGCATATTGTCTTTAATCAGTCTAAATAAAATACCTACTTCTAGGTATTGTGGCATCCTTGGAACACCGGTAGCTTTGCATCCACCTTATTGAAACACAACCATGAAGTACAACATTAGTAAACTTTCGCTATCGCTAGTAGCCGCTACGGCCATTCTTTTTACGTCTTGCAAGGACGATGACACCACAGAAACACCAGCACCGGTAACCAGTGCACCCGAAACTTACAGTTTTGAGCGCAATGGAGAAACTACCGTAGCATACTCTGGACAAGAAGATCGTATTGCCATGCTAAATGCGATAGGCCGCGAGTTGGCCGAGGTTAATTCGGGTGGATCGGTAGACGCGCAAACACTAAAAGATATGTTTGCCAATGAAAACGGAGCTTTTTCTAGCGAAGGGTACACCAAAGACCTTAAAAGCAAGTGTGCTAGCTCGGCAGACCAAGCTTTCTACGAGGAGCAGTTTGATATCATTGCGAACATTTCGCAGGCAGGACAAACCGCATCCAATGGTACCGCTGGTTTTTTGGCTAAAGAAGGTTCACCTCAAAACGGATACTTATTTGATGAAAATGGCGTAGAACCCAGACAGATCATCCTGAAAGGACTAATGGGATCTGTTTTTTACTACCGTACCGTGGAAGATTATTTAGGCGTAGCCATCACCGGAGACGACAACGAGACCATCCAAGAGGGTAAAAACTACACCCAAATGGAGCACCACTATGACGAGGCTTTTGGATATGTTGGAATTGCAACCGACTTAACCAATAGCGATACGGACCCCAAAGATCAAACCCGCGTAAACTTTTGGGGCGAGTACATTGTGAAGCGCCACATTGCAGACGATTCGTATCCCATGCCTGGAATTAACGAAATGATGCTAGACGCTTTTATTGACGGCCGTTTTGCCATTGTGCAGAAAGACTATGAAGCACGCGATGCTGCCATCCAGCGTGTGGTAAACATGATGGAACGCGTTTGTGCCAACAATGCGCTATCCTACTTAGAAGATGCTAAAGACGATACCGATCCTTCTGTAAAGCTACACCACCTTTCTGAAGCTATTGGATTTATGATAGCCATGCGTGGTCACATAGACGGAGCAGCATCCGAAGCTATGTTCCCCAGATTGTCTGACCAAAGCATGGTAGACGAGGCTTTAGCGATTATTGGCTTGAACACAAACCTTTGGGAAGTGTCTAATACAGACATCGACAATGCCATAAGCAAGCTAGAAGACGCTTTTGGCGGAAACCTGTAATTCATTCAACCTTTCATGAAAAACATTCTTATAACCAATTGGATGCGATGGATACCCGTGTACGTAAGTGCACTGGTATTCCTCGTTTCCTGCGAAGAAGAGAAACCCGAAGCTAACATAGCTTGCAACCTCGATCTTACCCAACTGCAAACGAGCTATCGCAGTTTGGCGCAGGAAAGCTTTAGCCAAGTTAGCACCGCGTTTAGTACGGCCTCTGCCAGCATCAATCAATTTGCACAATCGCCCAGCGAAACTGCCTTGGCTACGGCCCAAAACGATTTTATTGCGGCTTACGCTTCCTTCCAAAAAATACAAGGACTGGATTTAGGTACTGGGTTCACTGTACGCAATGGTGGTTTTTACACCCCATGGTTAAACAGTTTTCCTGCCGACAGTAGTGCATTGGTAGATAAAGTGAATGCTGGAAATACCGACCTCAGTCAATTTCCACAAAATCAACTGGGATACTCGGCCGTAGAGTTTTTACTCTTTGGTACGGGTGCAGACAATGCGGCTATTGCCAGCTACTTTAGCAACAACAGCAGCGCAGCTACCTTGCTGATCAACCAACTGGCTTATATCCAATCTATTTTGGATGAAATGTCGGCATACTGGAATGGCGATGCCTCTGCTTTTTTTACAGAAAGTGCAGGTACTGCACAGGGCGACCCACTACCCTTGTTGGTTAACGCCATGGTAAAAGATTTTGAGACCTTGAAGAACTTTAAGCTCAAAGCTCCCGCTGGAAGATACAACGGAGGAATTCCTGAGTTAGACTTAGCCGAAGGCCGCTATGCCAACCAAACCATAAACCTAGCCAATGCGCATTACGATGCCAGTCGGGCTTTATTCCTAGATGGAGCCAACAACCTAGACCTATCTTTAATTGAATATGTGTCTTGCGTAGATTCTGACTTAGGTACACGTATTCAGGCGCAGTTTAAAATAGTAGATGGATTTTGGATGCAACTCAGCGATCCGCTGAGCGAAGTAGTGGAAGACGATGCCCAATTTGAGGCCTTGAATACGCTGATTAACGAAATGCAAAAACTTACTCCCTTAATTAAACGCGAATTGACTTCGGAGCTCAACGTTCAGATTTCGTTCCAGGACAATGATGGAGATTAAAACTCGAATACAGCAATTAACCCAGCGTACTGCGCACCCCATAGGCCTTGCCATTTTCCGCATGGCCTTTGGGGTGTTAATGGTTTTTAGCGGGATACGCTTTTTGGCCAAGGGGTGGTTGCACGAGTTTTACATCCAACCGAAATTTTTCTTCAAATACTACGGGTTTGAGTGGGTTACTCCCCTGCCCGAGTTCTGGCTTTACATGGCCTACATTGCTATGATTTTGGCAGCCGCCTGCATTGCAATTGGATACCGATATCGCATGGCCACAATAGCCTTTTTTATCCTGTTTAATTACTTTGAGTTGCTGGATAAAACCTACTACCTCAACCACTACTACCTCATTAGCATCATATCGCTGTGGCTGCTTTTTATACCAGCCCACACCTATGCTTCGCTAGATGTTCTAGCAGGCCGGGTAAAACCCAAATACTTGCCCAAGTACTTTACATGGGCCTTACAGTTTCAATTGGCGGTTGTGTATTGTTATGCAGGTTTTGCCAAACTGAGTCCCGATTGGCTGTTGGAGGCCATGCCTATGAAAATTTGGCTGCGCCAGTACAATCCTGCCTCTTTTATGGGAACCATTCTGCACCATCCCTGGGCGGCTTTTGTTGCCAGTTGGTTTGGCTTTTTATACGATACCACCCTGCCCGTTTGGTTATCCGTAAAAGCCACTCGAAAATGGGCTTATTTGGCGGTAGTAGTATTTCATACCGCAACCTGGTTGTTGTTCCCCATTGGCGTTTTTCCCTTTGTAATGATCGCTTTAACGCTCATTTTCTTTCCCGTTTCGCAATTCTCCAGAATTAAGCTTTGGATTAACCAATGGACCCCGCGAATCCAGGCCAAGAACCCATCTCACTTTTCTTGGATGCCGTTTAAGCGCATGGCACTTCCCATAGTGGCTTTTCAATTGCTCTTTCCCCTGCGTTCGCATCTGTACCCTGGAAATGTCTTGTGGCACGAGCAAGGATTTAACTTCTCTTGGCGCGTAATGCGCGTAGAAAAAAGCGGCTCGGCACTTTTTTACGTAAGGGATACGGTGGAGAACCGAACCTACGAGGTGCTGAATTCCGATTACCTCACTCCGGTACAGGAAAAAATGATGGCGGTACAACCGGATTTCCTCTTGCAGTTTGCCGATTTTATTGCAGATGAAGCTAGGCAACGTTGGAACATTGAAGACCCCGTTGTAACTGCAGATGTCTTTGTATCTAAAAACGGTAAGGCCATGCAGCGTTTTGTAGATCCTACCGTAAATTTGCACGCCCTTACCGATGGTTGGCAGCATAAAAATTGGGTACTCCCAGAGAATTAATGGCAAGACTTTTATACATAGTATGCTTTTTGTGTTTTGCCTTTAATGGGTTGAGCCAAATGACCGATCCTCCCGTAAAATTATCGGGCACGGTAACCGATGAGCGTGGAAACCCCATTCCTGGCGCGCGCATTACCGTAATGGATGGAAACGTGCAGCCCACGGTAACCGATAATCTGGGGCGCTTTACTTTTAATCGCTTGGCCCAGGGACCTCAGGTACTAGTGGTTTACAGTCTGGGCTTTGGCCCTGTAACCGATACGGTAATCTGCTCACCGGCAGAGGAAACTATTGTGAGTTATCGTTTAAACCCAGCCATAGAAGCACTAAACGAGGTAGAAATAAAAGCCGCCCAGCCTGAAATGTTGGAGCGCCTGCGTACGATACGCGGAACCATGCTCTTTGCTGCTAAGAAAAACGATGTGGTACGTCCCGATGCTCTGGTGATGAACACCGGAAGCAATAACGCGCGTCAGCTGTATGCAAAAGTATCGGGCCTCAATATCTGGGAGAGCGATTATGGTGGAAACCAGTTGGAAATTGGCGGCCGAGGCTTAAGCCCTAGTCGCACTTCTAATTTCAATACAAGGCAAAATGGATATGACATCAGTGCCGACCCACTGGGCTACCCAGAAACCTACTACTCACCGCCTGCCGATGCCATAGAGCGTATCGACATTTTACGTGGAGCATCCTCACTGCAATTTGGCAGCCAATTCGGTGGCCTGGTAAACTTTATCCTCAAAGACAAAGAAGGCAGCGGCTGGATTAATGGAGAAACCAAACAAACTGTAGGCTCTTTTGGCTTGGTTAACAGCTTTAATAGCGTGGGCTTGGAAAAAGGGAAAAGTAAGCTCTACACCTTCGTCAATTACCGAAAAACAGAAGGTTGGAAAGGTAGCTCTGCCAGTGAAAGCACCACCCTCTACGGTAAATACACCCTAAAAGCCGCTCCCAACTTCCAACTGCACGTAGAGTATACCCACAACCAATATTTGGCGCAGCAGCCGGGTGGGTTAACCGATCAACAGTTTGAAGCCGATATGTACCAGGTAACCCGGGAGCGCAACTGGTTTCGAGTACAATGGAACTTACCGGCCCTGGAGTTTACCTGGAAAATTGACGACAAAACAGAGGTAAACCATAAAACCTATGCTTTATTCGCAACCCGCGATGCCCTGGGCTTTTTGGAGGCACCCAACATTAGCGATCCAGCCAATTTTAGCTTCTCAGAAGATTTTCAGAAGCAGCGCAACCTCATTCACGATGCTTTTAGCAACTGGGGCTCCGAAACCCGTATTTTAAGACGCACCTCGCTGGGTGGAAAGGACCTGGCTTTTACCGGTGGTTTCCGTTTTTACCAGGGCAACAATCAAAAGCAGCAGGGCTTTGCGAGCACAGGAAGCAATGCCAGCTTTAACTACCTCAGTGAAGACTTTCCCGGCATCTCGGATTTCGATTTTAGCAACCAAAACCTAGCCGGATTTACTGAAGCGTTGCTGCACCTCAACACCAAAACCGCCATTACGGCTGGCCTGCGTGTAGAGCATATCGATACGCGTGGGTCGGGTACCTTTAGGCAAGTGGTGCGTGGTCCGGCCAACAACATTATCCTAGACTCTACCTACCAAAATCAACTGCAGAAAGAACGCCAGTTTGCTATTGCTGGAATAGGCCTTTCGCACCGCTTAAAGCCTACACTAGAGCTCTTTTTAAATTTCTCGCAAAACTACCGCTCCATCACCTTTAATGATGTGGTGGTGCGCAATCCCGCATTCCGCATAGACCCAAACATTAGCGATGAGCGCGGATATAACTTAGACCTGGGACTAAAGGGTTATGTCCTTCCTGGTGTGGGGGTAGACATTACCGCGTTTTATCTACGCTATGCCAACCGTATTGGCTTATTGCTTGCCTCAGACCCCGAGACCTTTAATGTATTTCGATTGCGTACGAATATTGGCGCATCCGATACCTACGGGGTAGAAACGCTGGTAGAATTGAAGCCCATGCAGTGGTTTAGCAAAGAGAAGACGGATTTTAATTTTACCGTATTCACCAACATTTCCCTGCTCAATGGCCGCTACAACAGCGAAGACCCTACCATAGACGGGAACAAAATAGAATTGGTACCCGATTTTACGTTCCGCGGTGGCGTTAATCTGCGCTACAAGGATCTTAAAGCATCTTTGCAATACACCTATGTGAACGACCACTTCTCAGATGCTACCAATGCCTTTGAAACGCCTAACAGCATTAGCGGCATTATTCCTTCGTATGCTGTTTGGGATTTGGGCTTAGACTACACCTACCGTGCCTGGAACCTTGCCACTGGGGTCAACAACCTAGGCAACGCCAAATATTTTACACGTAGAGCCACAGGATACCCAGGTCCGGGTATTATTCCAGCCAATCCAAGAAATGTTTACGTAACGGTTGGGTATACCTTTTAAGGGCTTAGCCCTCGGCCGAGAACAAGAACTTATTGGGACTTACCAGATTTTGCTTTACCGCGTACATTACAATGGCCGCAGTGTTGTTCACTCCTAATTTTGCCATAATATTCTTGCGGTGCGTATTAATGGTATGCGTGCTCAGACACAAGCGATCTGCAATTTGACCTGTGGTTTGCCCCTCGGCTATCAACAGAATAATTTCCTGCTCGCGCTGCGTAAGCGAAATGGGCGCGCACGATTGCTGTGACACCTCAATATTTTGAACCTCGATAGCTTCCTTTTGGATGGTTTCCAAAATCTTACCACAGAAAAACTTACTGCCTTTAGCGGTTTCGGTAACGGCATCGCGAATTTCATCGATGTCGCAATCTTTTTTAATATAACTGGTTACACCGCTTTTAATGGCGTTGGTTATAGTAAAACCCGATTGATCGTAGGTAATAGCTACAAATTGTAGCTTGCTGTTCTTTTCTCGTGTTAGAGGAATGGCATCTATGGTAAAGCCAGGGCTGGTATAGTCAATAAGTGCTACTTCCGCCTCCGTGGTAGCCGATTTTTTCACCAAGTCCTCGGTACTCACCGCCTCATCTACAATCTCAAAGATCTCTGGGTTATTGAACACGTTCTTTAACCCCATTCGAATCAACTGGTTACTGTCGGCTAGCAAAATCTTAACGGCAGGCATATTTTTGTTTCTTATTAAGAACGGATCAAAACTAGATATTAATTACGAGACCGTCCCGAGCTAAAACAACATTGTTGAAATTTTGTTTGGCTTCTGCCTCCAAAACGGACAAATCGCGGTAGCGTGCAGAGAAATGGCCTAGCATCAATTTTTCAACTCCGGCTTCTGCTGCAATTTTAGCCGCATCTGCAGCACAAGAGTGCTGCGTAGCCTTGGCTCGGGCTCTATCGGCTTCCACAAAACTGGCCTCATGATAGAGCAAGTTTACTCCTTTTACATACGGAACTACGTCTGGGAAGTAAGCCGTATCGGTGCAAAAAGCATAGGATTTTGGAGGCGCTGGCGCTTTCGTTAAAGTCTCATTAGGAACTACCGTTCCATCTTCGGCCACAAAATCCTCCCCGTCTTTTATGCGCCAAATCCAGTACACCGGCACATTATACGCTGCAGCTACTTCGGGCAAATACGTGCGTTTCTTGGGCTTTTCTTGAAAAACAAAACCTGTTGTGGGCATCTTGTGCTTTAGCGGAAAGCTATATACCTGAAACTTGTTATTCTCTACCAATAGCGTGTGCTCTTTGGCAGGAACTTCGTGGAAATTGAGCTCAAAACACAAGGTTTTGCGGCTCATGTCTACCATAGTCATTACAGCATGCTCCAAGCCTTTTGGGCCATAAATATCTAGCGGCAGATTTCGCCCCAATAAGTGCATGGTAGAAAGTAATCCTGGCAATCCAAAAATATGGTCGCCATGCATGTGGGTAATAAAAATATAGCGGATGCGCTGCATTTTGATGCCGTAGGTGCGCATTTGCAATTGGGTTCCCTCCGCGCAGTCGGCTAAAAGGTACTCTTCTTGTATATTGATAACGTGGGCGGTAGGATTACGGCTTTTGGTAGGAACGGCGGAACCCGAGCCCAATACGGTAATCTCAAATTTCAAAGTCGTCTCCTCCCAACTCGTTTTCCAAGGAAATCATAAACAACATGTCCTTGGCTTCATTCAGCGTAGGCGTTATATTCCACAGGGCCTCTTCGTAGGTGTTGTAAGCATCGTAGGCCTCTCCTACAATAAAAACCACATTGCCCAGCGTTGTCATTTTTTCCAATGCTGCCACCGTTTCATCTGTAGGCTTTTCGTTGGCCAAAGCAGTACAATCTACAATAACACTGGGCGCATTGGTTTGTATGGATTGCTCCAAGTCTTTTAGGAGTTCAGCATTCCAACCGGCTGCATTAGAAAGTGTGAGCAGAACAAAGTTCTCTTCGGTTTGTGCCTTAATCATACTGATTGGGTTTTAGCTTAGATGCGAGTAAAAACAACACTGCCATGCGTATGGCAACACCGTTTTCTACCTGTTGTAAGATAATTGCTGCATCCGAATCTGCAACATCCGAGTCCAATTCTACGCCTCTATTGATAGGTCCCGGATGCATAACGGTTATGGGTTTTGCAACCGCATCCAGCCGCTTTTTGTTCAATCCAAACATGTTGGCGTATTCCCGTAAACTTGGAAAATAGCGGTCTTTTTGGCGCTCCATCTGTATGCGCAACATGTTCGCTACATCGCACCACTCCAACGCCTCATCCAGGTTGTTAGATACTTTTACCCCCAACTCGTGTATGTAGGTTGGAATGAGTGTTTTAGGGCCACATACCATCACGTCTGCACCCAACTTTTGAAGGCAGTAAATGTTGGACAATGCCACACGTGAATGTAAGATATCGCCCACAATCACCACTTTCTTCCCCGCTACCGATTGGCAATGCTGCTCTATGGAAAAAGCGTCTAAAAGCGCCTGAGTTGGATGTTCGTGCGTACCATCTCCGGCATTGATTACACAGGTATCTACGTTTTTACTTAGAAACACCGCAGCACCGGGATTGGGGTGACGCATCACCACCATATCCACCTTCATGGCCAGTACATTATTCACCGTATCTATAAGGGTTTCGCCCTTACTTACCGAAGATCCCGAGGCCGAGAAGTTGATCACATCGGCACTGAGCCGTTTTTCTGCCAACTCAAAAGAGAGTTTGGTACGGGTGGAATTCTCGAAAAAGAGATTGGCCACGGTGGTATCTCGCAAAGAGGGCACCTTTTTAATGGGGCGATTGATGACCTCTTTGAAGTTACGAGCTGTATCAAAAATTAAGCGAATATCATCGGGAGTTAAATCTGAAATTCCGAGAAGATGGTTTACGCTTAATTCTTGATTCATCACTATTTATTGGGGTTAAACAACAACACTTTATCCTCACCATCCGTGTCTTTCCATTGCACAGAAACGCGCTCCGATTCAATGGAATCTATTTGGCGTCCTACATAATTCGGCTGAATGGGCAAATCGCGATGGAACCTGCGGTCTACCAGACACATCAACTCTACCGATTTGGGTCGACCAAAGGCAAGCATGGCATCTAGGCCCGCTCTAACGCTTCGCCCCGTGTAGAGTACGTCATCCACCAAAATCACATCCAAATCCTCTAGTAGGAAGGGTATTTCGGTTTTATTGGCTTGTATGGGTGCATCTCTTCTGCGGAAATCATCGCGATAAAAGGTGATGTCCAAGGACCCCTTACGAACCGTAGTTCCGAGAATTTCCTCAACAAGCAGATTGATACGATGCGCTAAGAATATACCGCGGGGTTGTAGCCCGAGCACAGCGGCATTGGAAAAATCTCCGTGATTTTCTACCAATTGGCGCGCCAGCCTTTGCAAAATAAGGTCGAGCTGTCTGGTATTGATGAGCGTAAGTGGCGTCATAGCTAGTGCCGACAAATATAGGATTTCAGCTATTACCTACTAGAAATAAAAAACCCCGTTCTGAGCACAGAACGGGGTTTGGTATGCGGTAAGCAAAAGACTACTTCTCGTCTTTTCCTTCCATTTTCTCTTTAAGGCTCGCTAACACGTCTAAGTCACCTAGGGTAGACTTTTCGTTTTTATCGTTAGTCGCTTTAATCGCTTTAGAGCTTCCGCCTCCACCTTTGTTGGTAGATTTTGGTTTCTCTTCAACCGCTTTCTTATCGAAAGTACGGGTGTGCGATACTACAATCTTACGAGCGTCTTTGTTGAAGTCGGTTACTACAAAGTCTAATGCTTCATCAGCACCCGCTTTGCTTCCGTCTTCTTTGCGCAGTTGCTTCGCAGGGCAGAAACCTTCTACACCGTAAGGAAGTGTAATGGTAGCTCCGTTGCTATCTAGGTTAGAAACCGTTCCCTGGTGTACCGAACCAATTCCGAAGATGGTTTCAAATACATCCCATGGGTTTTCTTCCAACTGCTTGTGACCTAAGCTCAGCTTGCGGTTTTCTGCATCTACTTCCAACACAACCACTTCCATCTCATCGCCTACGTTGCAGAACTCAGATGGGTGCTTGATTTTCTTAGACCAAGAAAGATCAGAAATGTGGATCAAACCATCAATTCCTTCTTCGAGCTCGCAGAATACACCAAAATTGGTGAAGTTGCGCACTTTCGCTTTGTGCTTAGATTGTACAGGGTATTTGGTTTCGATACCTTCCCATGGGTCTGGCATCAATTGCTTAATACCTAGCGACATCTTGCGCTCTTCGCGATCTAGGGTAAGGATTACTGCTTCTACCTCGTCTCCTACTTTTAGGAAATCCTGAGCAGAACGCAAGTGCTGTGACCAAGACATCTCAGAAACGTGGATCAATCCTTCTACACCAGGCTGAATTTCAACGAAAGCACCGTAATCAGCAAGTACAACTACTTTACCTTTTACTTTATCGCCTACGTTAAGCTCTTGTGGAAGGTTATCCCATGGATGTGGCTCAAGCTGCTTCAATCCAAGTGCAATCTTTTTCTTCTCATCATCGAAGTCAAGGATTACCACTTTAATCTTCTCGTCTAGGTTAACAACCTCTTCTGGGTGGTTGATACGACCCCAAGAAAGGTCTGTAATGTGGATAAGACCATCCACACCACCGAGGTCGATAAATACCCCGTATGAAGTGATGTTCTTAACGGTACCTTCAAGGATTTGTCCTTTTTCAAGACCCGCGATAATTTGTTTCTTCTGCTCTTCGAGTTCTGCCTCGATAAGTGCTTTGTGAGAAACCACCACGTTTTTGAATTCGTGGTTGATTTTAACCACTTTGAACTCCATGGTTTTGCCTACGTACTGGTCGTAGTCGCGAATAGGCTTCACATCAATTTGAGAACCAGGCAAGAACGCCTCAATTCCAAATACATCTACAATAAGACCACCTTTGGTGCGGCACTTAATGTGACCTTTAATGATTTCTTCTTTATCTAACGCATCGTTTACTTTCTCCCAAGCCGAGTGTATACGGGCTGTTTTGTGAGAAACGATCAATTGACCTGATCCGTCTTCTTGGTTTTCAACGTAAACCGGTACCTTATCCCCTACGGCTAGGTCTGGGTTGTAACGGAATTCGTTGTAAGGAATGATTCCTTCTGATTTGTAGCCAATGTTTACAATTACCTCTTTTTTGGTAATCTCCACCACTGTTCCTTCGATTACCTCGTGCTCCTCAATAGAGGTTAACGTGTCCTCGTACTTCTTTTCATACTCCTTTTGATCTGCACCGGAGAATGAGGTGCTGTCTTGTTCGAACTGCTCCCAGTTAAAATCGCTGTCTGCAGTTTCAATAACTTTGTTTTCGGCCATGCTGGCTGTATTCTTTGTATTCTGCTCGGTCGGTAAACAGAAGTTGTTTTTAAAAAAGGGCAACCGACCTGCCCAAAAAGGACGGCAAAGATAGTGATTTTATTCACTCACAACGAGTTACGATATTTTACACTAAAGGTTGTGTTTTCACCGATTTAAATCTCCTTTTTATCATTGCAGAAACACAAGCTGCATGGAAAACAACAACCTCAACACCTTTCGGGTACTCTTCATCATTAAGGGGGTCTTCAATCTACTCATAACACTAGCCACTTTATTCTACGTTTTTCTAGGAAGATTTATAGGAAACATGACGGAAACAGCGGTTATTGAAGGCCAAGAGGCACCGCCTTTCGATATAGGCGCGGTTTTTGAAACCATAGGTTTGGTTGGATTCACTATCTGTCTAGGTTTAACTGTATGTACCTTTTTAGCCGCCAACTACATCAATAAGCGATCGCATTTAACCTTTATCATGGTGATAGCCATACTCAATGTGTTCACCGGTATTTTGGGAATTTTGTTGTGCATTTTCACCCTTATTGAGTTGACGAAACCACACGTTAAAGCGCTTTTCCAAAGAAATTAGTTACCACAAGTACAAAAAAAAGAGGCCGCAGTTGCGACCTCTTTTGGTTTATAGGTATCGAAAAGCTTACAGTTTTACTGCTTTATCACTTTGATAGCACCGTTTACTGTACCTTCCAACTGTAGCATATACACGCCTTTCTTCAGGTCTGATGTAATTACCTCAAAGTTGTTGTTTGCCACACTACCAGTAGCTACCTGCTTGCCATCCAAGCTAGTAATACGGTATTGAGCACCCATTGCATTGGTAATATTAATTTGATTTTGCGCGGGGTTGGGATATACAGCAACATTCTGAGCTGCCAATTCTGCAACACCAACACCTCCTGTTATGGTTCCAAAGCTTAACTCTATGATAGGTACTGCTGGAATAGCTAATAAGTCGATATCAATTCCAGCCGTTGATAAAAACGAACCTCCTTCAGTAAGGTAGCTGTTGGCTAACAACGCATTTCTTGGCTGATCATCGGTAGTAGAAACTGCCTCAAGTTCTACGTAGATTGAACCAGCTGAAAGCTCCAATCCACCCGGAAACTCAAAAGTAATGGCCGCAGGCGTACCTGGAGTACCGTTCTCGTCTACTATAAAAATTTCCGAAGAACCAATCAACGTACTAAAAGGTGGTTCTGCGCCAGAATATACATTAACGATAAACTCATCACCGCTTTGTTGATTTCCACCTACTAGGGTAGTAACCTGTGTTAGGGTATCCAATGCATCTAGTTCGTACACACTTCCCAAGGTAAGATCATTGGGTCCTGCGCCTACATCGGTATTGGGTCCAAATGGGAAAGGACCTGCAATGTCACCGGGGTTAGCACGGTTATACAAGCTATCACCCACAACAAAGTTTAAGGTGTCTGCAGCTCCGTTGTTATTTACCAAGTTTTCGTTAGAAGCTGCTAGCTGAAACACTACCGCATATGTGCCTACTGCATCTGGTGTGTACTGGCCTACCACTACATCCGTATCGTTTTCACCGCCCGCAAGATTGGGAACAGAAACGGTATTGTTGTATACAGAAGCCCCATCGGCAAGAACAGAAACGCTAGCGGTAACATCTTGTGCTTCACCTGCATCTATGTTTGCGATATCAATAGAGAAATTTAGTTCCTGAGCGTGCTGTAATGGAACAAATGCGTATTCCACCGCAGTGCGCACACTATCTATTACCAAATCGGGTTCTGCGGTATTGGGATCAAATTCACCCATAACCAAACGAATACCCAGCGGTGCAGAAGGTGCATTAAACGCTAAAAACCCTGCATCAATAACGATAAAACTTCCACCCGTACTGGTAATACCCGTGGTATCTGTACCTATTGTGGTCACGCCTGCATTACCAGGCAATTCTGCAGCAGCAAAAAGCGTATCCTGAGCATTTACCTGTAGGAACCCTCCCATGACCTTTGCCAAAACACGTTCCGCTGTTCCTTCGGGTTCAGTCTTAGCGAATGTTGTTGTTGACGCCACTGGGTTGGCTAAATCCGGTGTACCAGCTACCATAGGGTAAAAATTAATCTGTACCTCATCTCCAGGCACTGCATCAGCACCAAAGAAGAATTCTACTGCGGTTACCGAGTCTTCTGCTACAAAAGAATAACGGTTACCTGGATACAGGTCTACAGGTAGCCCCAAACCTATATTCGCCCCCTTACCTACGGGTGCGCTACCGTTGATATCACCATTGTCTCTGGCAAATAGAGTGTCTGTTACTTGAGAAATCAAGGATAGGCTGTTGTTTTCTAAGCTATCATCGGGTTCTACGCTAGTTACTTCAAAATCGAAGGTGTAGGAACCTAGTTGGTCTTGGGTAGTCGTTTCTTGGATGTTAAAGTCTTCCGACTGCAACCCTTCGAAAGTGGCTGAAAGCGCATCGGGCGTCAAAGCTGTGGTATTCGCCCCTGGGTCGGTTACCGAAGCATCGAGGGTAACCCCCGTAGCGGTTTCGTAGCCGTTGTTGGTAAGGTTACCAGCAAATCCAACCGCATAGGCTTGTTGAACTGGTAATTTGGAATACACATCAAATGCCAAGGTTAGGTCTAACTCTACCAAAGACTCCTGAATAACCACGTTATCTATAGCAAAACCAGAAGCATGACCACCGCCATCGTTGTGTACAAAACGCACTTGTACGTTCGACATTCCAGCGTATGCATCTAGGCTGATAATAATATCATTTTGCCACGCTGCGTCTGTAGTCACCGAATACACTTCGTCCCAGGTCATTCCATCAGAAGAAGCCTCTATAGAAGCTGTAGACAGTGCAAACTCTGCATCAAAGTAAATATCTACTTTTAAAGCTGCTGAGCTGATGTTTGAAAAATCGGCTGCAGGCGTAATCAAATAATCTTGTGAGGCATCGTTGGAGTTATTGCCATCATCGGCATCGCTATCGTTGCTTACTGCAAACCACAAATCGTTTTCACGTGCTGGAGGCGACCAGCGTTTGTTAGCATCGGCAGTATCGGCCTTCCACCCCTCGGAACCGGCTGCTTGTTCTAGAGTCCAGCTGGTAGGAATGGCTTCTCCCTCAAAATCTTCGTCTACGAACTGCTCCGCAGCTTTAGTACCCGTGCGACTGTTGCTCTTTTTTGCTCCAGACTTGGATAGGTATTGGTTAAACTTTTCTTGAATTTCCTCGATGGTAGGTCTGTCGTTCTGGTTCAATTTCAGACGATCGCTAAGATCTTGTGCTTTCAGGCTAAAAACACCGACAGCCGCTACCAAAGCAATAGCGTACTTTTTGGTCATAGTTTAATTTATTTCCAACAAAACTATAGGAAACTCCCAAACAGGCAACCCAACAAAATCACCCTTGCTTCGATGATATTAGAATAATTCAAGATAAGATTTCGAAAAAAACCGTCTAAGCACAAAAAAAACCCTTCCTCATTGGCAGGACCTCTTATGCAGTTCAAAAACTCATTTTAAACAAAATGGAATAAGAATCGTATTGCTAATCCAATTTTCCTGGGTTATCGTCTGTGAAATTCAAATTCCATCGTGCAATTCACCTACGTAAATTGCAGCAATCCTTTAGCGCTAGCTTGATACATGAATAATTCCAATACCTATGAACACCTGCGGCCATAGGTGATAATGTTGTATGACTCATGGTAGCGTAAACCATGGATAAAACAAACACAAACAATACCATCGTAGGGCGGATATGCTCTAGTGAATCCATTGGTTCCACCATAACTTTTGATAAAACTTACGGCAGCATCACGCAGGCCAACATTTTCTTTTGCAGTTTTGTAATGCCGTATGAGAAGTTTCGAAATACCTGATAAGTACAAGTCACAGCGCATCGCATCTATAAAAGAGCAGCGCAAAGCAGACGACCCCAGAAAAAAAGATTTTTCGCCCAGTCGCGTAAACCTCGATAGCTTGGAACTCCTCCTACCCCGGCATTTTGGTTTTTGCTACGGAGTGGAAAACGCGATAGAGCGGGCCTACAAGGCCTTACACGAAAATCCTGGCAAACGTATCTTTTTGCTTTCGCAGATGATTCATAATCCTGCCGTGAACAAAGATTTAGAAGAAAACGGGATACGGTTTATTATGGATACCGAGGGCAACCCATTTATCGGTTGGGATGAAATAACCCAAGACGATGTGGTTTTAATACCTGCTTTTGGAACCACCCTAGAAATAGAGCAGCTTTTAGAAGATAAAGGTATTGATACCGCCACATACAATACCACCTGTCCTTTTGTAGAGAAAGTCTGGAATCGCTCGCAAAAGCTCAGCAAAGACAACTACACCATTATCATACACGGAAAGCCCATACACGAGGAGACCCGCGCCACCTTTAGCCACGCAGCGGCCAACGGGGCATCTATTGTGGTAAGAAATATGGAGGAGGCGAAACTACTGGGCAAAATGATACTGGAAAAGGCGCCCGAACCGCAATTCCTGGAAAAATTTGAATCTAGGGTAAGCCCTGGATTTGCTTATCCATCCGACCTTGAAAAAGTAGGCGTAGTGAACCAAACCACTATGCTAGCTAGCGACACCCAAGCTATTGCCGACTACTTTAAAAGTGTCATGGAGAAAAAATTTGGTATGGAGGCGATTAAAAATCACTTTGCCGATACTCGAGACACTTTGTGCTACGCCACCAATGACAACCAAACCGCTACCCTGGCACTGTTAGAAGAAGAGGCCGACTTAGCACTGGTGGTGGGTGGATATAACAGTTCAAACACCTCGCACATTGTAGAATTGCTGGAGGAAAAATTCCCTACCTTCTTTATCAACAGTCCCGACTGTTTAACCGAAGACAGTATTTCTCACTGGGATTTCCGAGCAAAAAACCAGCTTAAAACCGTTCGCTGGCGAGAAAAACTACCTGCAAAGCCCAGGTTGGTTTTAACCAGCGGTGCAAGTTGTCCAGATAGTTTATTGGAAGCGGTACTAGAGCGTTTTACTCAAGTACTGTAATCTTGTGACTACTCAAACCGAGCACTACGCCTTTTCTTGGCTCTGCGCTTAGCGCGCTGCCTTTCCTGCTTTTTACTTTTAAAGTTGCGCTTAGCAGCTCGTGTAGATTTATCGGGTACAAAGCGGGTTTCTTTCAAAGCTCGGCCAAACTTATCCGTGCCTACCGTGGCGTTTTTCTTCTGCTGATCTTCCAGGCGTTTTTCGCGAAGGCGTTTTTCTTTATTGGTCTCCTTGGCAACAGGAACTTGCTTCTTCTTATCGGAATCGCGTTTTTTGAATAATCCCAGATTACCCAAACCACCCTTCTGCTCGCCTTTTACGGGACTGGCTTCGGCCGTGCTTTTAAGATTCTTCTCTGAGGCTTTCTCTTCCTTCTTATCGGTTTTTTCATCCGGTTTTTCCTTGTCCTCAGACTTCCCAGTATCCGCAGCTTCACTCTTATCTTTCTTCTTTTTGAAGAGCCCTTTTTTGTCTGATTTCTTATCCGATTTCTTCTCGGTTTTTTCCTTAGTTTGTTCGGTTTTTTCCTTTTTTGATTTCTTAAAAAGTTGGCTGTAGCCGGGCACAGCAAAAACCATTACCAGAAGGAGAACTAAATATTTCATAAGTGAAGAAACTTAACGGGTGAGTTCATAAACGCGATCCAAAACCCACTGTTGTTGCTCGGATTTGTCTAAATAGCTATTATCCAAAGTTAGCGCGTCTGGCGCTTTTCGCAAAGGATCTTGATCACGAGTGCTGTCTATATGGTCACGCTTTCTCAGATTCTCAGCTACACTGGCGCGTTCTATTTCCACGCCTTTCTGGTAGAGCTCATTTAACCTGCGCTGCACTCGTACTTCGATATTTGCAGTTAAAAAGATTTTTAATTCCGCTTGTGGAAAAACCACGGTACCAATATCGCGGCCATCCATAACCACCCCTTTATTTTCGCCCATTTTTTGTTGGAGGGCTACCAGTTTTTTTCGCACCTCGGGCAAGGCAGCCACTTCACTAACATAATTGGCCACATGCGGCTGTCGTATATCTTGCTCTACATCTGTCCCGTTTAAGTAAGTGTGGCTCTTTTGGGTTTCCTCCTCGAACTGAAATTGAATATCAATGGTATCCAAGGCCGCAATCAGTGGTGCTGCGTCCAGGCCGTTTTGTTCGGATATCCATCCATTTTGGTGTGCATAGAGTGTTACCGCGCGATACATGGCACCACTGTCTACGTATGCGTAATGGAGCTTGCGGGCCACGTCTTTCGCCAACGTGCTTTTGCCGCAAGCCGAATAGCCGTCAATGGCTATGTTTATTGTTTTTCTGGCCAAGACTGGGTGTTTTCTTTCCGCCAAAAGTCAAAAAAATTCGTGGTCAACGAAAAGAAATTGCTGGCTCCGGATAAATGATAGGCCGATCGGGCATAATGAAAGTGAAAGCGATTGATGCGGAAACTTAAGCCCCAGCTTATTCCTACCGTACCTGGTTTTTCGCTAATGCTTAATTCTCTGCGTCTTAAATAATTATACCCTATGCGCGCCTGGAAGGCCTTGGAAAAAACTATTTCGGTACCAGCATAAAGGTGCCTACCGAAGTTTCTAAAGAACTCCCCCACTGGAGTTTTCTCTTCAGGTTCTATTACCTCACCGGTAAGTGGGTCTTGCACCGGGGCATCGTCTTCGGGCAGGGGAATATCCCATTGCTGGAGGTTATCCAAGGTAAAAATAAATCGGAAGGGTGCCTTATCTAGCTTTTTCGATATTCCCAAAGCCACATTAAGCGGCAGTTTTTGGCGGGTATCTATAAAGTTATTGAGCATAATACCTGCGTTGCTCAATTGGATACCAGCAGCAAATTGTTTGGCGGTATCGCGATACTGCACACCCAAATCAAATGCCAGGGCGTTGGCGGTATATTGTTCGTAGGTGGAATTTAAAAATTTGAGGCTTAGCCCGTAATTCCATGGGCCTGCGCGGTTGTATCCTGCCGAAACATAAAACACCTGGTCACGTGCCGAAAAACTGCCTGTAGTTTCTCCAAATACGTTGGTGGCATTAAAATCGCCATAGCTAAACACGCGAGCTCCCGCCATAAGTGTTACGGGCAACTTGCTGTGTTTGTGCGTATAGTTAAACTCAGTAGCACCCAAATCACCCAGAAAATTGAGGTAGTGCGCGTAAATAGCTCCGTGGTTGGCCTCGCTGATCAGCTGCGGACTGTAAGATTGCAGTTGGGCATCGTCAAAATCGGCTGCAACTAACTTTCCTCCCAATGCCGCCTCGCGGGCACTTACGGACAGGTTTAACATGGAGAAAGCCTCGGTTTCCTGGGCAAAACTTGCCGTTGCAACCCAGAGAAACCCCGAAAGCATCAGTACTTTTCTTATCAAATCACCGCGGTTTTTTAGCCAACGGAAAGTAACAAAATTAATTGCTGGCTGCGGCAGTAATGGTGCGGGCTTTATCCACTTTTTCTTTTAATATCGCTCGCTGCAACACCTCTTCCATGGTACTCACATAGGTAAACTTAAGTCCTTTCAGGTAGCTTTCGTCTATATCCAGGATGTCTTTTTCATTTTGGATGGAAAGCAAGATCTCCCGTATACCCGCGCGTTTGGCAGCTAATATTTTCTCTTTTACACCGCCTACGGGCAGCACTTTTCCACGCAGGGTAATCTCACCCGTCATGGCCAAGAATCCGCGTACTTTTTTCTGAGTGAATGCCGAGGCAATACTTGTGAGCATGGTAATACCGGCAGAAGGACCATCTTTGGGTACCGCACCTTCGGGTACGTGGATGTGCACATTCCACTCATCAAAAACCTTAGGGTCTAAGTTGAGCATGGAGGCGTTGGCCTTCAGGTATTCCAGTGCCAACAGGGCGCTCTCTTTCATTACATCGCCCAGGTTACCCGTAAGGGTAAGCTTGCCTTTGCCTCTGCTCAAGGAAGTTTCTACAAACAGGATATCTCCTCCGGTTGGGGTCCAAGCTAAGCCCGTAACCACCCCTGCGAAGTCGTTGCCCTGGTATTTGTCTTTTACGTGTGTAGGGCCAAAAATTTCTTTTAACTGCTCTGGGCTTATTGCAGGCTTGTATTCCTGCTCCATCGCAATTTGCTTGGCTCGGTAGCGCACCAGTTTAGAGAGGCGTTTTTCCAGGCTACGCACACCACTTTCATTGGTGTACTCGCCAATAATAGCCTCCATGGTAGCCTTTCCTAGCTTTATTTGGCTTTTTTCTACCCCCGTAGCTTTTAGCTGCTTGGGTAATAAGTGGCGCTTGGCTATTTCTACTTTCTCTTCTAGGGTATAGCCACTTACCTCTATAATCTCCATACGGTCGCGCAGCGCGGGCTGTATGGTGGCCAGGTTGTTTGCAGTAGCGATAAAGAGTACGTTGGAAAGATCAAAGTCTTGCTCTACGTAATTGTCATAAAAGGTCTCGTTTTGCTCGGGATCCAGCACCTCTAGCAAGGCCGAAGAAGGATCGCCATGCGCATCTTGTGCCAGCTTGTCAATTTCATCCAGAATAAATACTGGGTTGGCGCTCTGGCACTTTTTTATGCTTTGAATAATGCGGCCAGGCATAGCACCAATGTAGGTTTTGCGGTGACCGCGAATTTCTGCCTCATCGCGCAATCCACCCAAAGACATGCGTGCATATTTCCTGCCCAACGCAGAGGCAATCGATTTCCCCAGTGAGGTTTTACCAACTCCTGGAGGGCCATACAGACATAAGATGGGTGACTTTAGGTTTTTCTTGAGCTTAAAAACGGCCAACTGCTCTAGAATACGCTCTTTTACTTTTTCTAAACCGTAGTGATCGCGGTTTAAGATGCGGTCGGCTTTATTGAGGTCAAATTTATCTTTGGTGTATTCATTCCAGGGCAATTCTACCAGGAGTTCCAGGTAGTTGAGCTGTACCGAATACTCGGCAGCACTCGGATTCATCCGTTGCAGTTTGTCCAGCTCTTTGTGGAAGGTTTTCCCAACCTCTTTGCTCCACTTCTTTTTACTGGCTTTTTTGCGCAACTCGTTTATCTCCTCCTCCACGGGGTTGTCGCCCAACTCATCTTGAATGGTCTTCATTTGTTGGTGGAGGAAATACTCGCGTTGTTGCTTATCAATGTCCTGCTTTACCTTGCTCTGAATATCGTTCTTCAGCTCCAACATCTGCAGCTCCTTGGTCATGTGGCGCAACACCATTTTGCAGCGCTCTTCTAGGCGCGGCTCCTCCAGCATGCTTTGCTTGGTTTCCACACTAGCGTTCATGTTAGAAGCAATAAAGCTTACCATAAAAGAAACGCTTTCTATGTTTTTAATGGCAAAGCTGGCCTCGCTAGGAATATTGGGCGATAGCTGAATGATTTGCAGGGCCATTTCTTTAATCGAAGAAACCAAAGCATCCAGGTTAGCCGATTTTTTCTTGGGCTTTACGTCTCTAAACTCGCTGGCTGTAGCTCTAAAATAGGGCTCTGTTGCAGTAATTTCATCGAGCACAAAACGCTTTTTACCCTGAATGATAATGGTGGTTGCACCATCGGGCATCTTTAGCATGCGCACAATGCGCGCGATGGTTCCAATTTTATGAATGCCGTCTACATCGGGTTCTTCTTCTTCTACATCTTTTTGCGCCACTACGCCTATGGTACGGTCGCCTTTGTAGGCGTCCTGAATGAGTTTAATGGATTTATCACGTCCTACCGTAATGGGTATAACCACCCCTGGAAAAAGCACATTGTTGCGCAAGGGCAATACAGGAAGGTCATCGGGTATGGTTTCTTTATCCATATTCTCCTCATCTTCTGCGGAGATTAGGGGTATAAATTCGGTGTCGGTTTCCAACACGTCTGACATAAATAAATCGGAGAAACTATTGTCTTTCATAATATCGATAAGCAGCACTTAATTGAGCCAAAATGGCACAAAAGCCCAAAATTTGGGCGATTACCCCACTATGGCAAAGGGTATGCCAGTCCGCAAAAACTGCAATATTGGCAATTCTGCTACTGGTTGTATAAATATTCTAGCAAACGTTGGTCTGCCTCTGTAAAGGGAACGCCTCTGCGCTCCATAACGCGCAGTGCTACTTCAAACGCTTTTTCCAACCTAAATTGTTCGGTAGCATTGTCACCCATCCAAGAGAATGACGGCACATATTTGGGCGGAAATTCTGACGTGAACACATTGGCAAATACACCCACTGTGGTACCGGTGTTAAACTGGGTATTGATCGCACTTTTGCTGTGATCGCCCATAATAAGCCCGCAAAACTGTAAGCCCGATGCCATGAGTGCCTGACTTTTAAAATCATAGCGTTTTACTTCGCCATAATTGTTTTTTAGGTTGCTGGTGTTGGTATCGGCACCTAGGTTGCACCACTCGCCTATGATGGAGTTACCCAAAAAGCCATCGTGGCCTTTGTTGCTGTAACCCGCAATGACCGAGTTACTAATTTCTCCCCCTACTTTAGAATACGGACCAATAACCGTAGGACCATAAATCTTGGCACCCATTTTTACCACCGCACCCTCGCCAATATAAAGGGGGCCGCGCAACATAGCACCTTCCATTACCTCGGCATTTTTTTCTATAACCACCGGTCCCGTTTCGGTATTAATGGTACACGCGTTTACCTTAGCGGACTTACGCACCAACAGTTTTTTGCCAATAACCTGCGTATACTCTCCAACTTCGGCACCCGACTTAAATTTAAAAAACCGGTAATCGCGCTCCAGTAGCTGCTCCGCTTGGGTAAACAAGTCGGTCAACGCCTCCAGTTTCATTACAGGATAATCGAACTCTAAGCGTTCAAAATCTTCGTCCAAGTATTCCTCCAGCTGATTCACTTCTGGACGTTGGGTAAGCTTCTCGGCTCCAATGCGCAAAGCCACACACTCGCCTTCTACCACCAAGGCCTGGTTGTTGGTTAAGTTGGTTACCGCTTTAAAAAACTGTTTGTCGGGTACTACATGCGATTGCACAATGAGGTTGTCATTAGCGACCTCATAGGGGAATTTTTCTTGCAGTGACTCGTGTGTTTTGTAGCGAAGCCCCAGGTTTTTATCCATGCGCAACCATTTCTCTGCAATGGTAAAAGCACCAGCACGCAACTGCGATACGGGGCGCGTAAGGGTTAAGGGATAAAACGCAACAACGTCTACATCAAAGAGAATCAGGTTCATAATAGCGCAAAAAAAAAGCCTCATTAAAGAGGCTTTGAATATCGGTAAATAAACGGAGTTTATTTTTTGTTTTTCTTATCGAACTTCGCGTAACGATTTTTGAATTTATCGATACGACCGGCAGTATCCACAAACTGGATTTTACCCGTAAAGAATGGGTGTGATTTATGAGAGATTTCCAATTTAATTAATGGGTACTCGTTTCCATCTTCCCACTGAATCGTATCGTTGGTTGGTGTTGTAGAGTGCGTTAAGAACGCGTAATCGTTTGATACGTCTTTAAAAACAACCTTTCTATAATTTTCCGGATGGATTTCCTTCTTCATCTCGCCTTGAAATTTGGAGGGCAAATGTACAATAAATTTGAGAACCTAAAAGCATGCGCTATAATTAATTTCCTTTGTACTCGTTTTTAGGTCGCTTATGAAAACAAATATACCCGTTATTGCCTTGCTATCGCTCATGCTAAGCCTCTTTTTCAGTTGTAGAAAAGAGGATTTTAGTGGTAGCGCCAGAGACTTGGTATTTTCGGTAGACACCTTGTTTTTTGATACCGTGTTCACCGAAATGGGTACAGCAACACGCAATATCCGCATATACAATCCTACCAACAAAGACATACGTATTTCGCGTCTTCAGATGCGCAATCCCAATAGTGTGTTTCGCCTCAATGCGGATGGGTTGAGCGGCCCCGTCATAGAGGATATAGAAATATTGCGGGGCGACAGCATTTTCGTCTTTTTAGAAGCCACCATAGACCCCAATGGGACTAATACTCCCATGGTGGTGGAAGATGCGCTGGAGGTTTTTGGAAACAACCAGCAAAGCGCCTTGCCCGTGTTTGCCTGGGGGCAAGATGCCGTGTACATACGCCCCAACCAAGTAGTGGCTGGATTGGACATTAATGTATTGCCCCAAAACACCACTTGGACTCCCGAAAAACCCATCGTAGTTTTTGGATATGCCGTTGTTGATTCTGCAGGTACCTTAAATATACAACCAGGTACCCAGGTGCATTTCCATAGCGGTGGTGGCTTGTGGGTGTTTAAAGACGGCTTGCTAAACGCCTCGGGCACCGTAGAAAACCCCATTGTTTTTCAAGGCGATAGACTGGAGGCCTTTTACGATGAGCTCCCCGGCCAGTGGGATCGCATTTGGATTAACGAAAGCCAGCAAGGCGACCACACTTTTAAAAATTGCATTGTAAAGAATGGGCTCATTGGTTTGCAAATAGAACCCCTTCCTACCGAAGAAAATCGCCTGGCTCCTATTTATCCAAACGGTATAGACATTGAAAACGTAGTACTCCGAAACCACAGTCTTGCGGGTATTTTGGCTCATAATTACCGCATACGGGCAGGCAATGTGGGCATTTACAATTGCGGTCAATCGGCCATGATCATTACGGGGGGTGGCGAGTACCAAATGAGCCACTTTACCATTGCCAACTACTGGAACCAAACTGTACGAAGCGATGCCAGCGTAGTAATCTCAAACGTACATCTCAACGTAGTGCGTAGCATAGAGAACAGCTATTTAGAAAACAGCATTGTTACCGGCACGGAAGACGATGAGTTTTTCGTGAGCTACTTCGAAGGGGAAATCGATGGTGAACCGGCTCCCGAGAACGATTTCACGCTACGTTACAGCAACGTTAGCCTGGAAGAGCCCATTACCAACATTCCTACCCAAAACGTACAATATGCAGACCCAAGGCTTACGGGTGATGACGTTAAAGGATACCAACCCGATGCAGGATCGTCCGCGCTAAACGCAGGCATTCCCAGCAATTACCCCAACGATATTACTGGGAAAAGTCGCGGTCCGCAACCCGACTTGGGCATCTTTGAGATTGACTAAAGCGTTTGCAAAAAGGCCAGGGTATCCACGCCATCAGCAAAATCGGTAAGGGACGGTTGTTGCGCCTTGCCAAAGGGCAACCCTCCCACACCCACACGGCACTGCAACTGGTCTTTGGCAAGCTCTAAATGGGCATTTAAATCGGCCGTATCGCTGTAGCGTTCATAAAACAAACAGGAGATGGGAGAATGTAACTGGGTGGTTTCGCGCAGCGTGCTAAATCCGTTTTCTAAATACGCATCCTTATTCATCAGGTATATGGCCCGGTGGTAGGTATAGTTGTTCATGTACTTGTTGTGCTGCTCCAGGTAGTTGAACTCTGGCAGCACCTGAAACCAACGCTGCACATCAAAATCTTGCGGCACATACATTTTAGCTACACTCCGGCACCCCAAACCAAAATAGGCAAAGACATCCGTTGCCAGGTTTTTTAAATCCTGCTCCGTTTCGTTGCCATCCAAGACGGCTACCGAAGTGCGGTTTTTGCGAATTATTTTGGGGATGGATTGGAAATAGTACTCCAAATAGCGGCTGGTATTGTTGCTTCCCGTAGCAATAAGCGCATCGACCTCCTTAGCATCGATACGTTCGGTCCAAACCACGCGGTTCTGCCATTGCGGCACCTGCTGTTGAAACAGCTTAACCACGGCTTTTAACAAATAGGTATCATCCGAGCTGGGTTTCACCACCACCTTACATCCTGCCAACAAGGCCGTAAAAATATCGTGGAAGGCCACCATGGGGATATTTCCAGCTGCAATAATGGCAATGGTTTTGCCGTTTTCTCCATAACCACGATCTACGTAATCTTCCAATGCAGGTTGGTCTAACAAAGCATCGGACCAGGAATGCAACATGCGATTTATCTCGCGTTGAGCAAACCACGGGTTGTGGATTTCGGCCTGGCGCTTGGCCGTAGTCAAAGCCTCTGTTTCTAGGGTATCATTGTCTTGCGCACTGTGTTGAAGTATGCGTGCCGCACTTGTTATTTGTTCACAAAGAGTAGTGTTCCGCATGGTTGAATTGCTTAGGCTGGGTGCAAGCCCTATATTTGCCGCGAAATTAACGTTAAAGATAGACAGTTCCCGTTATGGCGATAATGATAACAGACGAGTGCATTAATTGCGGTGCTTGCGAACCCGAGTGCCCAAACAATGCCATTTACGAAGGTGGTGCAGAGTGGACGTATGCAGATGGAACTTCGTTGAAGGGAAGTGTTACGTCACCCACAGCTGGAGACGTGGATGCAGAAGCAGAAAACGAGCCCGTAAGCATGGATGTGTATTATATAGCCACGGACAAGTGTACTGAGTGCGTTGGGTTTCACGATGAGCCCCAGTGTGCTGCGGTTTGTCCGGTAGATTGCTGTGTAGACGATCCAGATCACGAAGAAACAGAAGAGCAGCTTCTGGCTAAGAAAGATTTCATGCACTTGTAGTGCCCTACTCCGCTATCATGAAAAAGTTACTTGTTTTCTGTGCCCTGCTAGGGGGTGTTGTACTGCACGGACAAAACCCGTTGCAGCAACTTACCGACTCTATCAAAGCCAACCGCAGCCTGTCTTTAAGCGCAGAAAGCGACAGCGCCATGCTGTATTACAATGATAAAATTGTAGGTTTTTGGAAGGATTTACTGGAGCGTGATGGCAGCCAAGCTATAGACTATAGCAGCCTGACGCGCTTTTCGGTGGTCAAAGACCGCGATGTAACTTTTGTAACCTGGAATTTAGAACTGGGCGCCTACAACAACACGTTTTACGCTGCAGTTGGATACCGCGATGGTCGCGAGCGCAAGAGTAAGATTTTACTCGATAAAGGCGTATCGCCCGAAAGCGATCAAAGCAAGGTTTACGACAACCGCAACTGGCCCGGAGCTATTTATTACGACATCCAGGCTTTTAAGCGCAAAAACGGTTGGAGTTACATGCTCTTAGGCTGGCGTGGAGAAAACCGCATGGAGCGCTACAAAATTGCCGATGTCTTTAGCATTGCGAATAACGGCATCAACATGGGCTTGCCAGTTTTTGACAAAGAGGGCAATTATTTCACCCGTTATATAGTTCATTACCCAGCGAGCATTGCATACTCCATGGATTTTAACGAAGACAAAGACCTCATTTACTTTAATCGCCTGGCAGAGGTAGATCCTGCTAAAGGTTCTGCGCTCAACAATCTTTCTCCCACCTACCGATTCGATGGGTTTGAATACAAGCGCGGAAGATGGCAGTTTAAAAAAGATATCGAGGTCTTAAAACCCGAATAAAGTATTGCGGAATTTACTATACATCGTTGGCTTTGCTTTGCTTTTGGTTGCCCAAACCGTTAAAGCACAGCCCGCTGTAGTAACGCTTAAAAGTGATAACGGCCTACCCTTCTACCTGGCGCTAAACGACACCCTGCTCGATTCCATTCCACACGAACAGTACATCCTTGCCAGCGCTTATACCCGAGTTAAAAATGCGTTGGCCATCTCCGATAGTTTGGTCGCCCAAGGCACCACCTCTTTATCTTTTACAACAGGAAAATGGGTAACCTACGATGTGCTGCAACTGGGCAACACTTTGCAGTTCCTTACCGCCACCTCCAACCCCATTGATAGCCTGGATGCAACCACGGAGTACTACCCTGTAGACTCTTTGGCATACCGCGATACTATTATCCTGGCAGACAGTCTGGAACAAGCTTTTTACATAAAGGAATACGGAGGCAACACGGGGTGTATTCCTCCCCTAACCGACCGAGGTTTCGAGCAATTCATGCAGGGTGCCCAAGCGCATATCTTCAGTAAAAACCGCTTGCGATATTTTTTAGAGGAAATACCCAAACAATGCTTGCGGGTACAGCAGGTAAACCAAATATGGCCGCTGTTTGACTTTGATGAACCCAAACTAGAAATTGTACAAATCCTGGAAGGACATTTGTTCAACCCAGCCGATGCCTACGACATCGAACCCAAGCTGATTGCCGATAAAAATAAACTACGTTTTCAAGAGGTTATAAAAACCCTAAGTCAAGATTAAGAACACGGGCCATGGTGGGCTGATTTTAGTGGTATTCGAATAATTTGTAACATTTGCCAAACCAAATAAACAACCAAAACCAAATACAATGAATAAGGTACACAACTTTAGTGCAGGACCTTGCATTTTGCCACAAGAGGTATTAAAACAAGCCTCAGAAGCAGTCGTGAATTTTGACGATTTAAACCTATCGTTAATTGAAATTTCGCACCGCTCTAAAAATGTGGTAGCCGTAATGGAAAAGGCGCAAAACCTGGTAAAGGAGCTGCTAAACGTACCTGATAACTACGATATTTTGTTCTTGCAAGGAGGGGCAAGCCTAGGTTTTTACATGGCTGCGATGAACTTCCTAAAAGAAGGTGGAAAAGCCCACTACGTAAACACCGGAACCTGGGCTAAAAAAGCCATTAAAGAGGCGAAGCTGGTAGGCGATGTGAACGTGTTGGCAAGCAGCGAAGACCAAAACTTCAACTACATTCCCAAGTTTGAAGTGCCTAGCGATGGCGATTACCTGCACATTACCACCAACAACACCATTTTTGGAACGCAATACCAAGAGCTACCCAAAGCCAATACACCGTTGATCGCTGATATGTCCTCAGACATTTTTAGCCGTCCGGTAAACGTAGCCGACTACGATCTTATCTACGCTGGTGCACAAAAGAATATGGGTCCTGCTGGTACAACCTTGTTTATTGTAAACCGCGATAAGCTGGGCAAAACCGGAAGAACCATTCCTAGCATGTTAGACTTTGCCATCCACGCAAGCAAAGACTCTATGTTTAACACACCCCCTGTATTTGCTATATACGTATCCATGCTAACCCTACAGTGGTTAAAAGACTTGGGCGGTGTGGAAGCCATACAAAAAATCAACGCGGAAAAAGCAGCTACCATGTACGCTGAAATAGACCGTAATCCATTATTTAAAGGATTTACTGCCGTAGAAGACCGCAGTAAAATGAATGCCACCTTTAACCTGGTAGACGAAAGCCACAAAGACACCTTTGATGCCATGTGGAAAGAGGCTGGTATCAGCGGCATAAACGGTCACCGCTCTGTGGGCGGATACCGTGCTTCTATGTACAACGCACTCCCCTTAGAAAGCGTAAAAGCATTGGTGAAGGTGATGCAAGAATTTGAAGAAAAAGTTTCTGTAAACGCATAAGAATGATGAAAGTATTAGCAAACGATGGGATTTCTCCATCTGGAAAAGCCGCTTTACAAGAGGCTGGATGTGAAGTAATTACCGACAAAGTAGAACAAGGCGATTTAATCAATTACATCAACGAAAATGATGTAGCCGCTTTATTGGTGCGCTCTGCAACCACAGTTCGCAAGGACTTAATTGATGCCTGCCCCAACTTAAAGCTTATTGGCCGCGGTGGTGTAGGTATGGACAACATAGACGTTGCCTACGCCCGCGAAAATGGCAAAGTAGTGGTCAACACCCCCGCCGCTTCTAGCTTATCGGTAGCAGAAATTGTGATTGGAAAAATGTTTAGTGTAGCGCGCTCGCTGTACGATGCGCACCTGAACATGCCCGCTAACGGACTTGCCGAGTTTAAGACCCTGAAGAAAAAGTACGGTAAAGGCGTAGAATTGCGTGGAAAAACCCTTGGAATCATTGGTATGGGCCGCATTGGTCAGGCACTGGCATCGTATGCTTTGGGCTTGGGAATGCAGGTCGTGTTTTGCGATCGCAGTCGCGAAGAGGCTACCATTGCACTTAACATCGCTGGCTTGGGCGAATTGAATGTAACGCTTAAAGCAATAGCCATGGACAGCCTTTTAGAGCAAGCTGACTTTGTTAGCCTGCACGTACCTAAGCAAGAAAACGGTGCAGCCGTATTGGGTGCAGCCGAACTCGCTAAGATGAAATCTAGCGCGTTTATCATCAACACCGCTCGTGGTGGTTCTGTAGATGAGACTGCTTTAATAGAAGCGCTAGATGCTGGAAAACTAGCAGGTGCTGCTTTGGATGTGTACGAAAACGAACCTACACCCAACGAAGCTTTGCTAAAGCACCCTAAAATTGCTGCTACACCACACATTGGTGCAGCCACAGTAGAGGCGCAAGACCGCATAGGTACCGAGCTGGCCGATTTAATTAAAGAGCACCTTTTGGTAAACGCATAAGCACAAGCCGAAAGGAAATACAATAGGAAAGCCCTGGCGAAAGCTGGGGCTTTTTTTTCTCACCTCTCCGTACTTTAAGTCGCTTGGTTGTTCTTAAATTGGGCGTCCAACTTCGCTAAAAAAGCTTTTACAGCGGCTATTGCGCGCTATTCTGTAATTTCCCCGCCAGAACGCCAACAACACAGCCCAAGATGAAGGTATCGGGATTTACATTTATAAAAAACGCCAGGAAATACGACTATCCCATCGAGGAGGCCATTCGGTCCATCTTGCCCATTTGCGATGAAGTGGTGGTAGCGGTTGGAAAATCCGAAGACGATACCTTGGATCTGATAGCGCAGATTGATCCTGCCAAAATAAAAATTGTAGAAACCGAGTGGGATGAAAGTGCCCGCGAAGGCGGTCGCGTACTGGCGCAAGAGACCGACAAAGCCTTTGCCCACATTAGCAAAGATGCCGACTGGGCCTTTTACATCCAGGGCGATGAGGTGGTGCACGAAAAGTATCTCGATACTATTTACCAGGCCATGCAGCAGTATAAAGACCAAGACCACATTGATGGACTGCTGTTTAACTACCTGCATTTTTATGGCTCCTACGATTACATTGGCACCGCCTCCAACTGGTACAAGCACGAAATTCGCGTGGTGCGCAACCACCCTTCCATATACTCTTACCGCGATGCGCAGGGCTTTCGAAAAGGCAATAACGAAAAGCTAAACGTAGTGCCGATTGATGCCTACATGTACCACTACGGTTGGGTAAAAGACCCGCGATCGATGCAGCAAAAGCAAGAAAATTTCCACAAGCTGTGGCACGATGACACGTGGATAGCCCAAAACATTGCCGTGGCGGAGCAGTTTGATTACAGCAAAAACGTAAGTCAACTCAGTGTTTTTAAAGGTCAACACCCCCAAGTGATGGCAGCGCGTATACGCGCTAAAAACTGGACTTTTGAATACGACATCAGCTTTAACCGCACCCCCTTTAAGGACAAGGTAAAGCGCTTTTTCAAAAAGTACTTAGGCTGGAATTTAGGGTACCAGAATTATAGGGTTGTGAAGCAGAGGAAATAACTGGAGCATCAGAAAAAAGCGATTTAACAGTTAAAACACCTTCCCCGCACATTTTTGCGTTCCAAACGTTTGCTGAGTGCTACAGGAATAAAAAACGGAATCACACATGGCGGAGCAAAAGGAGGCCTACATTATTGGAGCAGGTATTAGCGGACTTATTTCCGCATACGAACTTGAGCAAGCGGGCTACCACCCCACAGTTTTTGAAAAAAGCAGCGCGGTGGGCGGACGCGTTAAAACGCTTCAGGAAAACGGCTATGCTTTAGATTTGGGCTTTCAGGTTTTGCTGAGCGCCTACCCCATGGCAAAAAAATACCTGGACTTAAAGGCGCTTAAACTCGATTATTTAGAGTCGGGGGCACTCATTTATTCCCATGGCAGATCTTACCGCATTGGCGATCCACTCCGCAACTGGAAAATGCTATTGCCTACCCTACTGGCCGATGTAGGTTCGCTAGCCGACAAACTGAAGATTTTTAAACTCAACCGGCTGTTAAAGAAAAAGTCACTGGAGGACATTTTTCATAGTCCAGAGCAAAGCACGCGCGCTTACCTGGAAGAGTTTGGCTTTTCTGAGAAAATCATACAACGCTTTTTTAAGCCCTTTTTTGCGGGCATATTTTTAGAGTCCGAGTTGGCTACCTCCAGCCGCATGTTTGAGTTTGTGTACAAAATGTTTGGCGAAGGTTATGCCACCATACCCCAAGCGGGCATTGGCGCCATTAGCGAGCAATTGAAAAGCAAATTAAAGCACACCCAATTCCACTTCAACACTGCGGTAGATGAAGTAAGCAATGAGCACATCGCACTGCTATCGGGAGATAAGGTGGCACACAACGGAGTTATTATTGCCACGCCTCCATCCAAGCTGCTATCCAACCTAAACAACCAGGAAATAGCATGGAAAAGCTGCCAATGCCTGTACTTTGAGGTAGACCAAACCAACATTCCCCCCAAAACCATTGCCCTGGTGGCCGATGCCAACAAGTACAGCAACAACCTTTACGCCTACACCGATGCAAAAACGGGCAAAACCCTGCTCTCGGTAACAGTGGTAAAGGCACACAATCTATCCGACCAAAACTTGGTAGCTGCGGTAACCGAGGAGGTAAAACAATACACGGGCGCCACCGCAGTAAACATCATTCAGCATTACCCCATAAAACAAGCCTTACCCAACATAGAGAACCTCAAAGGCACGGTGCAGCCATCCGAAAGTCAAATGTTAGAAAATGTTTTCCTTGCTGGAGATCACTTGCTCAACGGCTCTTTAAATGCCGCCATGGAATCGGGGCGTCTGGCCGCCAAAGCATTGCTTGAGAAGAGCGTATTACCACAAGAGGTAGCATGATTTCCATAAATCGAAGCCACAGAAAAACCCCTCGCGCAGATACAAAATGTGTTGATAAATGAAGGGATACGGACATTGTTTTTCCCTTGTCTTTTTGGTTACTTTTCGCAGCCCATATTCCGTACACTCGAGCGTACTAACGTTGGTGTAATTGTCCGTACACCAAGACGGGAAACGGGGATCAACACGCTAAAAGACTATGGAGATTCTCTACATCAGAATTACCGAGACCGCACTGGTACTGGTGACCTACCTTATCCTCAAGGCCATCATTTTTAAGATTATTGAAAAAACCCTATCCAAAAAACTCATCCATCCGTCTCGCGGTGCCTTAATACGCACGGTGTTCCAAGTAAGCTTGGGTTTAATCTCACTTATTTTCATCTCACTCATCTGGGGTGTAAAGCAGTCAGACTTAGCGGTGTTTATTGGCTCTGTGCTCACCGTAGTGGGTGTTGCTTTATTTGCCCAATGGTCGCTGTTGTCCAACGTTACAGCTAGTATCATTATCTTTTTCAATCACCCGGTAAAACTCAACGACACCATACTGATACTGGAAGGAAAAGACTACACTATAAAAGGCAAAGTCACCAACATTGGGCTTTTCTTTGTATCGCTAGAAACAGAAGACGCGGGTGAATTAACCTTGCCCAACAACGTGTTTATTTCCAAGAGCATAAAAAACATTACCCAAGCAGAAGCAGCAGCATTGCCCGATGCCGAAGATTAAATCCAACCCGTACAACTAAAATCCCTCCATGGCAAAATCCATTACCATAGACATCAACTGCGACTTGGGCGAAGGTCTGGATAATGAAAGCGTGCTCATGCCCTACCTCTCCTCCTGCAACATTGCCTGTGGAGGACATGCCGGATCGGCAGCTACCCTGGATCGCGTTATCCGCTTGGCCCAAGAGCACGGAGTAAAAGTAGGTGCACATCCCTCCTATCCCGACCAAGAAAATTTTGGGCGGATACGGATGGATTTATCGCGCCAGGAACTACAGAACAGCCTGCGCGAGCAACTGCAGCTTTTTAAAGCCCGTGCCCAAAAGCAAAACATAGCCGTGCACCACGTAAAACCCCATGGCGCCTTGTATAACGAAATTGCTGCCGATGCCGAAAAAGCCCATTGGGTAGCCGCGGTGGTACAGGAAGTATTTCCGAATACCGTTCTTTTTGCTCCATACCAATCTCAAATAGCTGCCGTAGCCCAGCAATACCAAATTCCGGTAAGCTTCGAAGCCTTTGCCGATCGCAATTACAACGCTGACCTTAGCCTGGTAGCCCGCAACAAGCCCCAAGCCTTGTTGAACGAGCCCGAAGCGGTAGTGGCCCATGTGTACCAAATGGCTAAATATGGGCAAGTAAAAACGGTACAAGGCAGCCTTCAAACGCTAAAGGCCCAAACCTTTTGCGTGCATGGTGACCACCCTAACGCTGTGTCCATTTTAAAGGCCTTGCACCAACACTTTGTTATCTTCAACCCATAATTGGGGCGCAACCCACAAACCCCGTAAGCACAGCCATCGCAGTATTGAGCACTTTCCAGCCTACATACAAACCTTTGGGAAACAAGGCCATTATTATGGAGTGGCCCACAAAGATTGAAGATGCTATCATCACAGACATTGTGGCGTTTGAGAAACACCTGTATACTGCGATGGACCTTGCAGATAGCATTATTGCATACAACAGCCTCACTTTGCGCTACCGCGAACCCGTGGATTATGACCGCGAAGTAGCACACCTAAAAAGCCTGTACCAAAATCAGCAAACCGCGGAAAAGCACAGCGGACAGTTGTGGAAAATCCCCGTGTGTTACCACCCCGATTTTGGCTTGGATTTAGAGGCCCTGGCAGCCGAAAAAGGCATGGATACCGAAGCGCTTATTACGCTGCATAGCGCACCCCGTTACCGGGTGTACTTCCTGGGTTTCCAGCCTGGTTTTTTGTATCTGGGTGGATTGCCTGCCGCGCTGCACACGCCCCGAAAAGCCAACCCTAGATTGCGCGTAGCAGCTGGTTCGGTAGGAATTGGTGGCGAACAAACAGGCGTGTATCCCTCGCAAACTTCGGGAGGTTGGAACTTGATGGGTCGATCGCCCATACGCTTTTTTGATATCCAGAAACCCCAACCCTGCTTTGCCCAAGCAGGCGATTGCATTCAGTTTTGTCCCATCAGCATGGATGAATTCCAGGCGATACAACACATTCAGGAAAATGGAGACTACACCCTCAAACCGCACCGCCTGTGATTGAAGTACGCCACCCCGGCATATACAACAGCGTGCAAGACGCAGGTCGTTTGGGTTTTGCCAAAATGGGCATTCCGCAAGCCGGGTACATGGATGCCTATGCTGCCGAGTTGGCCAATGCCTTAGCCAACAACAGCGGCAACGAAGCGGTGGTAGAAATAACCTTTGGCCAAGGGCAGTTTGCTTTTTTAGAAGCAGGCTCTTTTTGCCTTACCGGTGGCGATTTTTCGCCCCAACTCAACCAACAGCCCATTGCCATGAATCGCTTGCATTGGGCACCCCAAGGTGCGGTGCTCTCTTTTGGAAAACGCCAGTTTGGTGCACGCTGTTATTTGGCCGTACCGGGCGGCATACAGAGTGAGGTGGTATTGGGAAGTCGCAGCTTTTCGCCCAACCTTACCCCCATGCGCCTGTCTAAAGGCGATGTTTTACACACCCAAAAACCCCAAAGCAACTATCGACCACGCCACGCCCATGTTAAAGTAGACCTACAACACTTTCACACATCCACACTGGCCTGTTTTCCTGGGCCCGAATACCACCAACTGAGCACCCAGCAGAAAGAGCAATTGCAGGCAGATTTTACTGTTTCTACCGACAACAACCGGGTAGGCTACAGACTGAATGAAACAGTAGCCAATACCCTGGAGCCCATATTAACGGCAGGTGTTATTCCCGGCACAGTGCAACTCACCCCCTCGGGCACCTTGATTGTTTTAATGCAAGATGGCCAGGTTACGGGTGGATACCCGCGCGTACTGCAACTGAGCGAGGAAGCACTGGCGCAACTGAGCCAAAAAATGGCGGGCGATGGGTTTCGTTTTGCGCTTGAAGTGTAAATTACAGGCTTCAAAAGGTGTAGTCAATAACAATTACTATGAACGTAAGGTACTTGTCGGGAGCAATTCTTGTCTTGCCCCTACTTCCTTTGATGTATTACCAAGGAAAGAAAATTAGAGCACGTGTCCCCAAGCTTCCAGAGGCTGAAGGATTGACAGGACATTGCAAGATCCCTGGAAATATTGGAACGCCTTTAAAAATCCTAAGCATAGGTGAAAGTACTATTGCGGGGGTTGGTGTCAAAACCCACGAAGAAGGTTTTACAGGAACGTTTGCTAGGGAAATTTCAACTTTATTCAATCTTAATGTAGATTGGAATGTGTATGCGCGCAGTGGTTATACCGCTAAAAGAGTGCGGTACAAAATAGTCCCCAAAATAATTGATACCAGTGCAGACTTGATCATTATCGGATTGGGTGGCAATGATGCTTTTACATTGAATCGACCCTCAAAATGGAAAAATGAATTGGATGGATTGATCGTATCCATTAAAATGAAATTTCCTAAGGCACTAATTGTATTCTGCAACATGCCTCCAATAAAGGAATTTCCAGCTTTCACCCCCCTTATCAAGTTTACGGTAGGCAATCTCGTTGAAATTTTGGGAGAAGAGGTTAAAAAAGTAGTGGCCAAGCACGAAAACACCTATTACTTCAGAGAGAAAATCACCCTTAACGGCTGGATAGATAAATTTCAATTAAAGAAGAAGAAAGAAGACTTTTTCAGTGATGGGGTACATCCATCCAAGCTAACCTACCAAACATGGGCTAAAGACATAGCAAGAGAAATCCATAGAAACACGAAAACAAATGGCGCGCTACGGCACTTCCAATAAAAGCAGCTTGTTTCCGTTTTATTTTAGGTAAATTCCTTTTATGACACTACCTCGCATTCGTAAAATTGCTTTGCTTCCCGTAAGCCTTTTAATCCTCCCTTTAGTAGCCTCATTTTTTAGTAGCGAAGTGCGATGGTCCGCCATGGACTACCTCATCATGGGCACCATGCTGCTGACTGTTGGCGTACTGATTGATTTAGCCCAACAACACATTAAAACTCGCGGTACGCGGCTGTTGGTTATTCTGGGCACCCTTCTACTTTTTGTCATCCTCTGGGCCGAAATGGCCGTGGGCATTTTTGGCTCGCCTTTGGCGGGGAGTTAGGTTTTTGGGCTTTAGCGGGTAACCACTGTGGTTCTTCTTTCATTGTTGCAGAAAACTAAAGGGTATTCTTGAATTTATTTCGGGTTGGGTTTCTGGCGGGTATTGGGTTTTTCTATATGTTCTGATTTTATCGTTTTTATCCATCCATATTATTTACAACATGCCTAATAAAATATATCAAGATTTAATTAAAGCAGACATTGCTGCATTGATTGCTGAATCTGACTCAATAGATTTGGTTAATCATAAAGGGTTACGAGGAAATATCCGAGAGTATGGTCTGGGTAAGTTAATCTCAAAATATTTGCCCCTCGAATGGGATATTGGGTCTGGACAAATTCAGGACTCTCATGGGAGTCAATCTAATGAAACTGATTTAATCATTTACAATAAATCAATATTACCTCCAATGATGTTCGGTGAAAACACAGGCTTATTTCCTCTTGAAAGTTGTCGATACTCTTTCGAAATAAAAACGATTTCAACAGCACCTGAAATACGATCCACCATATACAAATTCAGGAATCTAAAACAACTTAATGCACTAGATAATTCAGAGATTATCACCGTATACTTTGCGTACAAGTCTGACCTGAATCTAAAAAATGAGTTGGAGCGCTACAAGGAATTAGATGAAAATTTCCACAATGATCCTGCAATAAATGTGATATGCGTAATAAATCAGGGATATTGGTTTTACAAAAACAAAAATGAATCGAAAAGAATCAGTTATTGGAGGTCTATGCAATCGCTACCAGATAATTATGAATTAGCCTGCATGATAGGAGGGATAATTAACACACTGAATGCTAATAAACCTGCATTTGGTAACTACCTAATGGGGGAAGAGCATAACTTTTCAGATATTGAGCATAAAGAGTTAGACCCTACATAAAATCCTTTTCCATAAGGAAATGAGCAATCCCATAGCCAAAATTGCAGACCGCCTAAAGAAATATCCGGAAGCGGAATATGAGGTCCGCGCAAAATCGATAACCGTGAAACCATGCTCTAAAAGCGGTTTTCCCGTGTCTTTCTATCACAACCAAGATGGAAGTTTTACCATTGCTTTTTATTTTTGGCATGAAGAATTTAAAGATGAAAACGAAGCGTTGAACTGCTTTGCATTTGGCCTCTCCACTGCATGTAGACTACGAGTAACCAAAAAAGGAAATCGCTCCATAAAATGGACGGTTGAATCCTATGAAAATGGTATATGGCAAAAGGACAGCACAACAGGACGTTTCAACCTCACGTTTTGGAAAAAACCCAAATATGAATTTCTGCAAAATGATTTGATTCGGGATAAGGGCTGAAATCATTACCCATTCCTTTAAACGCATCAGCAAAAACTCCCCCGCTATTAAAATCTTATCGGTTTTAATCTTAACCATCTTTAAGGCCTCCATAGGGAAGCCCATAGGAAATGAGCTCGATCTGCTTTTCGAAAAGCGGTGGGTGGTGGATGAAGAAAACAGAAACCTTCGAGACGTTCAAAACTTAAATTTCCTTGTGTACGAAGCTACTGGAACAACGCATCTTCCGTTGAAATATAAATACGCAGGGCTTACGTTCCATCGAGATGAAACCCTACTGGAGCATGTCTGGAATAAATGTGGAACAGGAAATCCTCCGGACTACTTTAAAGCAATCTACACAGCTGTAGAAATGGGTGATGAAATAGTAATCAAAATAACGAACAGCAAAAACTGGGATGGTAACTACATGCTACAACGCGTAGCGGAGCGTCACTTTTCCTTACAAAGAAAATAATGCTCTTACATCCCGCTACTACCGGTTCTACCCGTTCTGGCTATCTAAAACGCTTTTAATTAAAATCCGTAACGAACAGTTTGGGTTGCTTTTTCGTAAATCTGCTGCGATTCACCAAAAACCAATGAGAACAACCCTTACCTTAACAGCACTCCTTTGCATGCTGCTCGTGCAACACAAAGCCAGTGCCCAAGTACTTCACACAGAGAACTTCAACGTGATCATAGACACCACTAAAGTGCTCAAAGGAAACTTCACGCCCAACTTCCGGTATCGCAATCTCAAAGAAGATTTCCTGGAAATAGCCAATACAGCCGATGTTTCGCTACGTTTTGGTCAACATGCTTTTGCTGTTGCCAACCGAATTGAATACAGTGTTTTTGGGGATGACGATATTTTGAGCGGTGGTTTTTTATATCTGGAATACGTAAACATGCGTACCCGAAAAATTGCTTTTGAACCCTTTGTGCAAATCCACTGGAATGAGGTTCGCGGTTTGGGCAACAAGTATGCAGGTGGTGTAAACTTTCGCTGGAGAGCCTATGTGAAGAACAATACGGGATTGTATTTTGGTATCGGTACCTTGTATGAGTTTGAGCGCTGGAATTATTCTGGCGTACCGGAATCCTTGATACCCACAGACCAGACCGACATTGAAGTAAATAGAATACGTGGAAATAGCTATATCAGCTTTAAACAGCGGTTTGGCGACTTGTTTGATTTGGACATCAGTGGATATTATCAACCCAACTTCACCGATGCTTTTGAGAATTACCGTCTGGCCAGCAGTTTCGAACTCACCTACAACATTACCCAGTACTTGGGACTACGCTTGTTGTACCAAAACATTTACGACTCCGACCCTTTGGTACCCATAGACAAGCTCTACCACGATGTCAATTTCGGAATAACCATTTCCTTTTAACTTAGGAGTGTGTTGGACATAGCATTACTCCAAAACCTACAATCCTAGTTTAACTTTTCATACATTCTACAGCCTATAACCATGCTGAATAACTACGGACCCATTGAAATCGGGCACTTTTAGGTCTGGACTACCGAAGATCAGAAAAAAGTAAATAGCACGTATTTGATAAAATGAAGGCTATTGAACAAAACCAAAACAGTCCCTTCCTGTTAGCCTATCCAACCAAACCATAACACCGTGCTGCTACACCAAAAAGACATCCAGGATCTCGATAGAATTTATCGCTTAAATCTCATCAACGGAATTACAGGCGCAAAACCCGTAAACCTTATTGGAACTCGCTCCGAAGATGGGCAGGATAATCTCGCCATCTTTTCCTCCGTGGTACACCTGGGATCTAACCCCGCACAGTTGGGCATGGTAACGCGTCCGCAAACGCCCGATATCAAAGATACTTTTGCCAACATTCGCGAGACGGGCGTGTACACCATCAACCAGGTGGCACATCACTTTATCAAAAAGGCACACTATACCTCGGCCAAATTCGAGAAGGAAATATCGGAGTTTGATGCCGTAAACCTTACCCGAGAGCGCATAGCCGACTTCCCCGCTCCTTTTGTAGCAGCAAGTCCGGTGAAAATAGGCATGCAACATATCCAAAACATCGATCTACCCAATGGCTGCATTCTCATCATTGGAGAGGTGGTGCTGTTGGAGGTGCCCGATCCTGCGGTGGATGAAAAGGGCTACATCAATATGGAGGAATTTAGCGGGGTGGCATTATCGGGCTTAAACCGATACTACAGCCTTCGGCACCAAGCAGACTTCCCTTTCGTTCGGGTGGAAGATTTTCCAGATTTTAAAGAGTAAGTAGCGGGATAATTGCGCAGTATTGCAAACTCTGCGGAGCTAAATCATATATAAAAATTGGTGCATGCAGCGTTTGATATCCAATAACCGATGCTGTTTTTGAGGTACTTTTTGGGTGTGGTAGAAAACCTTATTCAATGAAATCAAAAATTCAGTAATTTGCAGTAAATGGAAGAAAACATGGGTGGTTTAGCTGTTTCAAACAAAATATTAGACAAGTATTTCGGGTATTTAAAAAACCTAGACAATGCGGCTAAAAAAAGCTTAATCATTAAACTCACAAAGTCTTTAGAGACGCAGCCCAAGAAAAACTTCAATATCAAATCTGTATTTGGTGTTTGGGAGGACTCCAGGTCTACCACTGAAATAATTAGTGAGATAACTGCTTCCCGAGTAGAAAAGGGAAACGCTGATCTTTTCGAATGAAATATCTGCTGGATACCAACATCTGCATTCATCTTTTTCGGGGTAAAAAAGAGCTTTTTGAAAAATTCAATGAAGTAAAACTTGAAAACTGCGCTATCTCAGAAATCACCCTTGCGGAGCTAATTTTCGGAGTAGAAAACAGTCAAAACCCAAAGAAAAACCTCAAAACGGTAGCGACTTTCGCAGAGCAGGTAAAAATCCTACCTATTTATAATGCTATACCTTTTTACGCAAAAGAAAAAGTGCGTCTACGAAAAAAAGGAAAAATGATCAGCGACTTCGACCTATTTATTGGTTCCACAGCAGTTTCTAACGAACTTATCATGGTCACTGAAAACACAAAGGAATTTGAACGCATAAAAGGGATCGAAATACAAAACTGGGTAGCCGAAGAATAAATTATCTCCATTCGATGGATAGTTAGGCATCTCACTCATACCAAGCAAAAACAGGTAACCAATAGAACGAAACGATCAAGCCTATTTAGCGATTAAAACTAATCTATGGTCACTAATCCTTAATCTCCATTACCCAACCCGCCACTTTAGCATGAAATACGCATAGCAAAAAGCCTCCTACCTTTACCGCAAGAAATGTGGCCATGCAAGACGTAATCATCATAGGAGCCGGACCGATAGGACTTGCCTGCGGTATCGCAGCACAAAAACAAAACCTGTCGTACACCATATTGGAAAAAGGGGTGCTGGTGAACTCATTGTACCACTACCCCACTAACATGACCTTTTTTTCTACCTCGGAAAAATTAGAGATTGGCGGAGTCCCTTTTATCTCCCATAACCCCAAACCCACCAAGAACGAGGCCCTAGAATACTACCGGCGGGTAGCCATGAAATTTCAGCTCAACATGAACTTGTACGAGTCCGTACAACGGGTAGATAAAACACCCCAAGGTTTCAGACTCCACACATCAAAATCCGAGTATAAAACAAGCCACGTGGTCTTTGCAAATGGTTTTTATGACAAGCCGTACCTAATGCAGGTACCGGGTGAAGATTTGCCTAAAGTGCGCCACTATTACACCGATCCGCATCCCTACTTTAACCAGAAGGTGGTAGTGGTTGGATCGCAGAACTCTGCTGTAGATGCAGCCCTGGAGTGTTGGCGCAAAGGAGCCGATGTTACTATGATTATCCGCAACCACGAAATTTCGGATCGCGTGAAATACTGGGTTCGCCCAGATATAGAAAACCGCATCAAAGAAGGATCCATTTCCGCCTACTTTAATGCGGAGATCACCGAAATTAACGAGACTCGTGTTAGCTTCCTTCACGAAGGCCAGGTGAAAACCATCGCAAACGATTTTGTTTTGGCAATGACCGGCTATCAGCCGCAATTTGATATGCTTACTTCGGTTGGAATAACCTTAGACCGCGATAATAACATGCGCCCGAAGTACAACCCAGAAACCATGGAGACGGATGTACCGGGCATTTATTTAGCCGGTGTAGTCTGCGGTGGATTGGAAACCCACAAGTGGTTTATTGAAAACTCGCGCGTGCATGCCGATTTAATTATGGAGGATATCGCTTCAAAACAAGGTGTTTTGTCCTAAACCTAAGCTGCTCAGCGATCCGCTGGAATCAAAACTTCCGGAGCCACAAACCTTCTCAACCCGCTAATCCGCAACATTTTTTAGGAGCTTCGGCAGGCGCAAATCGCTACCTTGGGAATCCGCAGCAAACCCAAGAATTATGCCCAGCAAAAACTTGCATTTCACCAATAAAAAAGGCCATAAACTGTCGGCCAAACTAGCGCTACCGGCCAATGAAAAACCCAAAGCCTACGCCATTTTTGCCCACTGCTTTACTTGCAACAAGAACTTTAATGCAGTGCGCAACATTGCACGAGCACTAACACAGCACGGTTTTGGTGTGCTGAGTTTCGATTTTACAGGCCTGGGACAAAGCGGTGGCGACTTTGCTCACTCTGGATTTACCAGCAACGTACAAGACCTGGTAGCGGCTGCTGATTACCTCGCTCAAGAAAAAGAAGCTCCTACCCTTTTGGTAGGACACTCGCTGGGAGGCGCTGCGGCTATCGTAGCAGGGCATCATATCGCATCCATACAGGCTGTAGCAACGGTGGGTGCTCCAGCCGATCCAGGTCACGTAAAACACCTGTTTAAAGAAGATCTGGAAACCATTAAAAAAGAAGGCAAAGCAGAGGTTAGTATTGCCGGAAGACCCTTTTATATTGCCCAAGAGTTTGTGGCCGACCTGGAATCCACCCATATGGCAACAACCATAAAAAACCTGCGCAAACCCCTGTTAATACTGCATTCTCCGCAAGATGATATTGTAGGGATTAACAACGCAGCCATCATTTACGAGCAGGCCATGCACCCCAAAAGCTTTGTTTCTTTGGATGGTGCAGACCACATGCTCAACAACAAGGCCGACTCCCTCTATACGGGCAACATGATTGCCTCCTGGGCAGAGCGCTACCTGGAACTAAAATCCAGCCAAAAGAAACTGGAAACGCAACAACAAGTGGTAGTGCGGATAGGAAAAGACAGTTACACGACGGATGTTTTGGCCGGTGGCCATGCCCTTACTGCCGATGAACCGGAGTCGGTAGGCGGTAAGAACCTAGGGCCCTCCCCGTACGACTTTCTACTTACCGCTTTGGGCAGCTGCACCGCCATTACGCTGCGCATGTATGCCAACCGCAAGGAATGGGATTTGGAAGAAGTAAACGTACACCTCTCTCATAAAAAGGACTACGCCAAAGACTGTGAAGATTGCGAACAATCGAAATCCAAAATAGACCACATAGAACGCAAAATTGCCTTGCATGGAAAGCTAGACGAAGACCAGCGGCAACGCTTGCTCCAAATAGCCGATAAATGTCCCGTGCACAAGACCCTGCACAGCGAAATACGGGTAAGCAGTAGTTTGGTGGAGGAGTAAAACCTTGCCTTAGGGCTTTTGCGTGGATAAACCAATCCGTACTCTCTGCTCGAGTGCCTCGGCTGTACAGAGAATCAGTGCAGGGCTTTTAAACGATCTATGGTGTTGCTTCGCGCTGCTTCTCGATACATTTAGGTTTCGTGCCTCAACATACTCCCGATAGCCATCGGGACGAAGTGACAGCCTCGGGAAACCTCTCCTGGCTCTATACTCTCAGCTATGAGCTACGAACTCTCAGCTCTATAAATTCCTCCCCCTTTGCCCCCCTCCATGAGGGGGCTACGCGCTGCTCCAGGAATTTTCGGCTGGGTACAAATCATTCACCCCTTACGAAGGGGAAAATCCTACGCACCTTTGCATGAGTAAAACATTTCAGAATCACATTACGAATTAAGAGCCATTTACTGGATGACCCAGCCTTGCCCTTGGCTTTTGGCTTTTGGCTTTCAGCTCCAAACGGTACGAACCTTCCCCGGCCTCATCGGTTACCATAGCGTATGGTAAACGAACTAGCACCCCGAGAAATCGACCGCATCATAGAAATGGCCTGGGAAGATAGAACCCCGTTTGAAGCCATAGAATTTCAGTTTGGACTGCCCGAAAAAGAAGTTATTAAACTCATGCGCAGCGAACTCAAACGCAGCAGCTTTAACCTGTGGCGCAAACGAGTAAACAGCGGCACCAGCCAAAAGCACCTCAAAAAACGTTCAGACGACATAAAACGCTTTAAATGCACCAGACAACGCTCCATTTCCAACAACAAGATCTCCAAGCGATGAGCTTCCCTACCTCCTACACTGCTATTCTGGAGCGCATCCAAAAAATAGATCCCGCCAAATATGCCAAAACCCGCAATTTTAAAGACGGAGCGGTTACGCGCCTCAGCCCCTACATTTCCCGTGGTGTAATTTCTACAAAGCAGGTGTATGAATACGTACAATCACTGGATCTGGCATACAGCACCACCGAAAAATTGGTGCAAGAACTGGCGTGGCGCGACTACTGGCAACAAGTGTGGATTGCTAAAGGAGATGCCATTAACCAAGACCTAAAGCGACCGCAGGAAGACGTGCACCACCACGAGATTTCCAGTGCCTTATTGGAAAACAACACGGGTATTGAGGCGGTGGACGAGGCATTGGAAGAACTAAAAACAACAGGCTACATGCACAACCACATGCGCATGTACGTGGCCGCTATCGCCTGCAATTTTGGAGGAGCACACTGGCATCACCCTGCCCAATGGATGTACTACCACCTCTTAGATGGCGACTGGGCCAGCAATGCGCTGAGCTGGCAATGGGTGGCTGGAAGCAACGCAGGCAAAAAATACGTAGCCAATCAAGGCAACATCAACAAATACTGGAACAGCAACCAGCGCAACACCTTCCTTGACAAACCCTACGAGGACTTCCCACTCGAAAAAATACCCAAAAACCTACAGGAAACAGAGCGCTTTGAGCCGCAAACCCAACTTCCGAAAACCGAGAATCCTCAAATAGATTCCGCTAAGCCCACCTGCGTCTACAACTACTACAATCTGGACCCCAATTGGCATAAAGACGAAGACTGCAATCGCATTCTGTTGCTAGAGCCCAGCACCTTTGCAAACTACCCGGTAAGCGATGGCTGCATTCAGTTTGTGTTGGATTTGGCCGAAAACATTCCCAACATCCAAGTCTTTACAGGCGAGTGGAAGGAATTGGCAGGTCATCTCAATCTCGAAAAAACCTACTACAAAGAACACCCCTTGAATGGTCACTACGAAGGGATTGAAGAGCCCCGCGATTGGATGTTTCCCGTAACGGGCTATTACCGCTCTTTCTTTGCCTTTTGGAAACAGTGCCAGAAAACTATGAAATAGTGGAGCAAGAGCCCGTAAATATTGTTTGGCTGAAGCGCGATTTACGCCTGCAAGACCACGCAGCCTTTCACGCTGCCGAACAAGCGGGTGTACCCTATCGCATTGTTTACCTCTTTGAACCCACGCTGATAGCGCACCCCGATACCAGCGACAGACACCAGCAGTTTTGCTGGCAATCCATCCAACACCTCAACCAAAAATTGAGCGTGTACCAGCGCAGCGTGGATGTTTTTTACGGGGACGCCACCACGATATTTGAATGGCTGCACCAGCAAGAAAAGATTCAAACCGTTTTTTCCTACCAAGAAAGCGGTATTGAAGAAAGTTGGAAACGCGATATTGCGATAGGCGAATATTTTAAAGCACAAAGTATAAGCTGGAAAGAGTTTCAGCGCGATGGTATCGTGCGAGGAATAACAGACCGGAAAGGCTGGGATAAGCAGTGGTTTGTTACCGTGAAGCAGCCGGTAATCCAAAACCAGTATTCAGAGAACAATCTGCCAGCGCTAGACCACCCTTTTGCCCTTCCACACACCTTACATAAAAAATTAGCGGACTACCCCAGTAGCTTTCAACCCGCTGGGGAGCACTACGCCTGGAAATACCTCTGCTCCTTTACCGAGGAGCGCGGCAAGCGCTACCATTTAGATATTTCCAAGCCCGAGCTCAGTCGAAATTCATGCGGCCGTCTTTCTCCTTACCTGGCGTGGGGCAATCTCAGCATAAAGCAAGCCTACCAGCATATTAAAAACCATCCCAACTATCCAGCCAACAAAAGAGCCTTCAACGGTATAGCGACCCGATTAAAGTGGCACTGCCATTTCATTCAAAAATTTGAGGTGGAATGCAGCTACGAGCATACCTGCGTAAACCGGGGTTACGAAACCATCAGCTACGATAAAAACCCCAAGTTTTTAGAAGCCTGGAAGGAAGGCAAAACCGGTTTCCCCATGGTAGATGCCTGCATGCGCTGTTTGCATGCTACAGGATGGATTAACTTTAGAATGCGTGCCATGCTGGTTTCCTTTTTATGCCACCATCTGGCACTAAGTTGGAAGGATGGCGTATACCACTTAGCGCAGCTTTTTCTAGATTATGAACCCGGAATTCATTACACCCAGTTTCAGATGCAGGCCGCTACCACCGGAATTAACACCATACGTATTTACAACCCTGTAAAGCAATCGCAGGACAACGACCCGCAGGGCGTATTTATAAAAAAGTGGATTCCCGAGCTCGCTGGTGTTCCAGAGAATTTTATCCACGAGCCTTGGAAAATTACCGCTTTGGATGTAGATGCTAAAGAATATGAAAAGCTTCAACAATATCCCCAGCCCATTGTAAACATAAAAGAGGCTGCCGCGGCAGCACGAAAACGCCTTTGGGGCTACCGCAGTTTGCCCGCAGTAAAGGCGGGAAAAGAACGCGTGTTAAAAACCCATACCCGCCCCAACAGGCCAAGCATGGTATAAACCCAAAATCCACACAAAATGAGCAAAACACTTTTAGTAGGCGGCAGCAAAGGCATAGGCGCTGCATTATTACCCAAGTTGTTAGAACAAGGTCCGGTAGTGAACTTAAGTCGCAATGCACCCCAGGTGGAGCATGACCATTTGGAGCATCACACGGTAGATGTCCTTTCCGATGATATTCCTGTGGTGGAAGACGTTTCGCGCATTGTGTACTGCCCAGGAAGTATCAATCTAAAGCCGTTTCGCTCGCTCAAACCCGATGACTTTCAGGCTGAGTTTGATATCAATGTAAAAGGAGCCGTTCGCGTATTTCAAGCCTACGAAAAAAGCTTGAAGAAAAGTGGCAACGGAAGCATCGTAATGTTTTCTACAGTAGCGGTGGGACAAGGCATGCCCTTCCACGCGAGTGTAGCTGCCGCCAAAGGGGCTGTGGAAGGATTGGTACGCTCCTTAGCCGCGGAGTTTGCACCCAAAATACGGGTAAACGCCATAGCGCCTACCATAACCGACACGCCCTTAGCTGCAGGTTTGCTACGCAACGAGCAAGCGGTAGAAAAAGCCCAGGAACGTCACCCTTTAAAGCGCATTGTAAACCCCGAAGAAATTGCGGACATGGCCCACTTTTTATTGAGCGATAAAGCGGCCTCCATTAGCGGACAAGTGATTGGTATAGACGCGGGCCTCTCTACCTTGCGTACCTAAATGGCACACAAAAGCAACAAAAGCTACTTACCCCAGAAAACGTGCGCCACGTGTGGGAAGCCCTTCACGTGGCGCAAGAAATGGGAGAAAAACTGGGAGGAAGTGAAGTACTGCAGCAAACGGTGCCGTGGTAACGGGGTGCGTTGAGCCTTGCCACGGAGATTAACCGTTCCTCGAGTGCCTCTTTCAAGAAGAAGTGTATCGAGAGGAACATTGGCAAAGCTTTTCGTTTATTTCTAGTTAGAGCTTCGCGCTGCTTCTCGATACATTTAGGTTTCGTCCGTCAACAACCTCCCGATAGCCATCGGGACGGAGTGACAGTCTCGGAATTTTCAAAGCTCGTTGTCAGTTCGAGTATTGCTGACGGAGGAAGCAATGTATCGAGAACCCGAGCAGGGCTTAAACACTTTACGAGTGTATTCCTCCCCCTTTGTCCCTACTTCGACAAGCTCTGCACAACGCCTCCATGAGGGGGATATGCTTTGCGTCTTAGCGGCTTTGCGCGAGAATCAACAAGATGTCAGGCTCTATAACCCCAACCCAGATGTATTAAGAAACTTGACAAAAACACCGTTCCTCGAGTGCTTCTTTCCAGAAGAAGTGTATCGAGAGGAACGTTAGAAGGGCGCTAATAATATGAATATACTGGAATGAGACATATCGACCTTTAGAATGGCTCTAGGCTCTACTTTCACCCTCTCGACTAAATCAAAACAGATGGAGCGAAGCTGGCGGCTGAGCGGAGTCGAAGCCTTGGTCAGTTACTTTTTTACATCTCGACTCCGCTCGATGGCCAGCCTTGCTCCTGTCTTCTAGCTTCGATCTTTCTAGCTTACAGCTTCTCCTTTCAAGTTATTTCCTCCCCCTTTGTCCCTACTTCGACAAGCTCTGCACAACGCCTCCATGAGGGGGATATGCTTTGCGTCTTAGCGGCTTTGCGCGAGAATCAACAAGATGTCAGGCTCTATAACCCCAACCCAGATGTATTAAGAAACTTGACAAAAACACCGTTCCTCGAGTGCTTCTTTCCAGAAGAAGTGTATCGAGAGGAACGTTAGAAGGGCGCTAATAATATGAATATACTGGAATGAGACATATCGACCTTTAGAATGGCTCTAGGCTCTACTTTCACCTTCTCGACTAAATCACAACAGATGGAGCGAAACTGGCGGCTGAGCGGAGTCGAAGCCTTGCTCAATTAGATTTCTACATCTCGACTCTAATGACGCGAAAGTCAGTATCCACAGATGGTCGATGACCAGCCTTGCGGCTTTCCCCTTTCAGCTTGGCCCTTCCAGCCCCTCCCTTCCCGCTTCTTTCTTCGAACAACAAGCCAAGCCATGAGTTTTATACCTTACTTCACCAGAACCCCCAGCCAACTCGCCAAAAACCATGAAAATCGGTATCCTTTTTCCCCACCAGCTTTTTGAAGACCACGAGATATACCATGCTTGCGATACGCTGTACCTCGTAGAGGAACACCTCTTTTTCCGCGAGTTTCAATTCCACAAGCAAAAACTGGCCTTCCACCGTGCTAGCATGCAATACCACTACCGTCTGCTGCAAGAAAAAGGGTTTACAGTAGAATACATTGAAAGCCACCAGGAGAGCAGCGATATTCGTTTCCTGCTGAGGGAGCTGGCGAAAAAGGGCGACCCATCCATCCACTTTATAAACCCCACCGATAACTGGTTGGAAAAGCGCATTGCGAAAACGGTTAGCGAGCACAGTCTGGAAATCGAGGAGTACGAAAACCCTTTGTTTTTAAACACCCGATCGGATCTCAAGCACTTTTTTAAGCCCAGCAAAAAGTCTTTTTTCCAAACCACCTTCTATAAACAACAGCGCGAACAGCGTGGAATTTTAATGGAAGGAGATGGTGAACCTGCAGGAGGTAAATGGACCTTTGACACAGAAAACCGCAAGAAATACCCCAAAAAGCAAACGCCTCCTACTGTGCAATTCCCGGCTGTTACCCCAAACTGGAAGGAAGCTATCGAATATGTTGAAAAGCACTTTACAGCCAATCCAGGCAAAATAACAGATACCCCCTATTACCCAACCACCCATAAAGAAAGTGGGCAGTGGTTACAGCAGTTTTTGGAACAGCGATTTTATGCTTTTGGAGACTACGAAGATGCCATAGTACCCGGGCAGAGCATCTTACATCACAGCGTGCTTACGCCCATGCTTAACGTAGGTTTACTACAGCCACAGCAAGTATTGGATGCTGCGCTTAGCTATGCAAAAGAGAAGGATACGCCTATTAACTCGGTAGAAGGTTTTGTACGGCAAATCATCGGTTGGCGCGAGTTTATTCGAGGGATGTACGAGGCAAAAGGCACCTACTCCCGTACCCAAAATTTCTGGGGTTTTAGTAGAGAAATTCCCGCTAGCTTTTACGAAGGTACCACGGGCATCCCACCTATTGACGATACCATCAAGCGCATTCTAAAAACGGGCTACTGCCACCACATCGAACGGTTGATGGTTTTGGGCAATTTTATGTTGCTCTGCGAATTTCATCCCGATGCCGTGTATCGCTGGTTTATGGAGTTATTTATCGACAGTTACGATTGGGTGATGGTTCCCAACGTTTACGGCATGAGTCAATTTGCCGATGGCGGCACCTTTGCTACCAAGCCGTACATCAGCGGGAGCAACTACATCCTAAAAATGAGCGATTACAAAAAAGGCGATTGGCAACAAACCTGGGACGGCCTCTTTTGGCGTTTTATGCACGTAAATCGGGACTTTTTCTCAAAAAACCCACGTTTGGCTATGCTTTTAGGCTCTTTCGATCGCATGTCCGAAGAAAAGCAACAGGCCCATTTGGACCATGCTGAAGATTACTTACACCAATTGGACCAAGCTTTGGCAAGCGGTAAATAAGGATTGGTTTCAGAGTTGGCGGTTTGCGGTTTGCAGTTTGCAGTACTCGGATTGCGGTTTTCGGTTCTCGGTGGCACCTCCTCAAACCTTTTTCTATACTGAAACTTCAATGTATGCACCTGATGAGGGGAAAATCCTTTGCGTCTTGGCGGCTTTGCGTGAAGAATAAAAAGCAAATGAACAGGTAAAGCGGCTTTAGCCGAGATCACTCCTAAACCAAGCAAAAAAGCCGTTCCTCGAGTACTTCTTTCAAAAAGAAGGATATTGAGAGAAACACAAACAAGGCGGCACCGTAACCACATCGCAGTGAGCTGCTTTACTTCGTCAAGCTCGATACACCGCGTTCCTCAGCATGATGGTGATAAGCGTTGCTTTAAACGTTTCGAATAACCCAAACATATTGACCGAAGCTGGCGGCTGAGCGTCCATAGACAGTGACCAGTGCGTCAGTGGAGTCGAAGCCTTGCTCAATTAGATTCGTACATCTCGACTTCGCTCGATGGCCAGCCTTACTCCAAACTTCCAGCTTCGACCTTTCTAGCTTTCAGCTTGACATCTCATGTTATTTCCTCCCCCTTTGTCCCTACTTCGACAAGCTCTGCACAGCGCCTCCATAAGGGGGATACGCTTTGCGCCTTTGCGTCTTGGCAGCTTTGCGTGAGACAAATCAAATTATCAGACCCCGACCTTTCGACAAACCTTTCCTCCCTGGTGCTGTTCTTATTGTAACTTCCACACATGAAAGTACTACTTACCGGTGCAACAGGATACATAGGGAAACGCTTGCTACCCGCGTTGTTAGAACAAGGGCACCAAGTGGTGTGTGGGGTGCGCGACAAGCAACGTTTTCAGGTACCCGATTCGGTAATGGAGCAGATTGAGGTGGTAGAAATAGACCTCACCCAACCCGACACCCTGAGCAATATTCCCAACGATATCCATGGTGCATATTACCTGGTACATTCCATGTCTACCAGTACAGACTACCAGGAGTTAGAGAAAAAATCGGCCATTAACTTCCGAGAGCGCATTAATGAAACACAAGCACAGCATGTGGTGTACCTCAGTGGTATTATCAACGAAGATGAATTATCCGAGCACCTCAACTCTAGAAAACAGGTGGAATTAGAATTGGATAAAGGCCGTTACCATCTAACCACCTTACGCGCAGGTATTATTATTGGTTCGGGCAGTGCCTCGTTTGAAATTATTCGTGACTTGGTGGAGAAGCTGCCTGTGATGATTACGCCCATCTGGCTCAAAACCAAGTGCCAGCCTATAGGGATTTCAGATGTCATAAAAATCTTAACGAAAACCTTATTTCGCAAGGAGACCTACGACCAAAACTTCGATATTGGTGGTCCAGATATTCTTAGCTACAAGGAAATGTTACTGGAGTTTGCGCGGGTGCGTAAGCTAAAACGTAGCATTTATGTGGTGCCCGTGATGACGCCACGCCTTTCTTCCTATTGGCTGTACTTTGTTACCTCAACCTCTTACATGCTTGCTACGGCACTGGTAGATAGTATGAAGGTGGAAGTAGTGTGCCGCAACAACGACTTAATTAAAATTTTGGGCGTAAAACCCATCGCCTATCGCGAGGCGCTGCAACGCGCATTTCAAAAGATAGAAAACAACGCGGTACTCTCTAGCTGGAAGGACGCGCATGCCAGCAGTGGTTTGCGTATCAACATTTCAGAATTTGTGGAAGTGCCCAGTTTTGGTTGCTTTAAAGACAAACGGGAACGCAAAGTCTGTCATCCACAAGTAACTCTTAATCGAATTTGGAAAATTGGCGGTAACCAAGGCTGGTATTACGCCAACGGACTTTGGCAGATTCGCGGTGTGTTGGACAAGCTTATTGGAGGGGTCGGGTTGCGTAGAGGCCGCACCAACATCCACACTATAGAAGTTGGCGATGCACTGGACTTTTGGCGTGTATTATACGCCAACAAAGAAGAGGGACGCTTACTATTATGGGCCGAAATGAAATTGCCCGGAGAAGCGTGGCTGGAATTTCGCTTAGAAGGCGATACCCTGGTACAAACCGCCACGTTTAGGCCATTGGGAATTATGGGACGGCTGTACTGGTACGCTGTAGTTCCCCTTCACGAGATAGTTTTTCGCGGTATGATAACGAGGTTGGCCAAGTAAGCCCAGCTGTATATATTACCTAACTACAGCGATTTTCGTCCAGTTTTTATGGATTCATCTCCATTGTATTCGATAAACTGTTGGGTTCTATCGACATTCTGTCAATTTCTTTAGATAATTTAACGCAGTTTCTAATCCAGTTTATGCAGTTGCTCACTAGCAAGTGTAATTGGCTCCATATGGCTTTTTACGAGCCCGAATATGCCGGTACTTTGTGTCAACAAACAATAACAACTGGAAACTCCCTTTTAACCAAAATAATTACTAACCCTAACAATTACTGATTATGAATTCTGTAAAAGATTTAATTACTGGAGTAGTACACAGCGGAAGTCGCGGAGGAGAAACCGCTTGCGGAAGCAACACCAAAAACAACATTTGGGGATGGTACCCAAGTAAAGAGAAAGTAAACTGCCCACACTGCTTAGAAGCTATGGCACAAGAAGAAGCAAGCGCTTTGGCATCGGTGCAAGAGGCAGCATAGTACTATAGTTTTAATTTTTTTCCTGGAAGAGTCGCCCATTGATGGCGGCTTTTTCTGTTTATAGCGGGCGAGCTGCTACATGCTTTCTTCTCTTCGCTCTTCCAATTCTAGCATTCGCTATTTCCTTGTACACACCGCTTGAAATGTGCCTCTGAAATAGTATATTACCCTTACATTTCCACCCCGATGCGCAACTTTAAGGGTTATACCAAAATATCGTTGATCTTATTGCTCGCAACCGGCATCCTGAGCTGCGAAAAAGATTGTGAGGTCAACGACAGCCGTTGCACAGAGTCTCCTCCCGTAAACGAAGTTTGCCAGGCTTACTTTGTACGTTTCTTTTATAACCAAGAATCAAAACAGTGCGAGCAGCGCAGCTACAGTGGGTGCCAAGAATATGGCTTTGAATCGCGAGACGACTGCCTGGCTTGTAGTTGTAGTAACTAATAAACAATATCATGCGGTGGATTGCTGCGTTTCTGTTAAGTCTGGTCTTTATTTCCTGTCAGAAGGAAAATACCACTCCCCCCGTTCCTGTGCCAGTATCCGACTACCGGGATACCTTTGTTGGACATTACGAAGGTAAGGGCATGTCGTACAGTGCAATTTTCAACGATTACTCGGAAACGCAACACAGCGTTCAAGCGCAGGTGGAATTCGGTGAAATGGACTCCACCATCAACATCCTGCTTATTTATGATGGCCAAGATTCCTCCGAGATCCGAGATTGGAAAATCCCCGAAGATGGAATTTCCTCCGAAACTGCTGGAGGTGGCAGCAGCTATCGCTCGCTGTCCATTGTTTTTACGACAGACAGTATGGAATACGATTACTTTGGCAAGTGCGGTATTCCGTGTAGCTCAGGCACATACTTTAAGATAAAGAAAACAGCACTGGATTAAGCGTTCACCACCACACCTGTACAACTAGTTTTTAATTTGTCTGGAAAGCAAGAGCGAAGTTTCTATTTTCGCCCTACAAGAATTGCGCATGGCTGTTTTTAAACCTTTTAAAGCGGTAAGGCCGCCCAGAGACAAAGCTCACTTGGTTACCAGTAGGTCTTACATTTCATACGGAAAGCAAGAGCTGTACCACAAACTAAACGATAACCCGTATAGCTTTATCCATATTATAAATCCAGAATTTGGTAGTGCTCATAAAACACCGCCCAACTCGCCCGAGCGTTTTCAAGCGGTACGCAACAAATACCTAGAGTTTTTTAATCGTGGCTATTACCAACGCGATGCGCAGCCCGCTTTTTACATCTACCGACAAATCCATGGCGATTTAAGCTTTACGGGCATTATCGGTTGTAGCTCGGTAGATGATTATGTAGAAGGTCACATTAAAATACACGAGCATACGCTAGCACCACGCGAGGAGGTGTTTAAGCGCTATTTGGACACTACCGGTTTCCATGCCGAGCCGGTGTTAATGTCGCACAGCAAAAGCGACAGCCTTGAGGGCTTAAAAAGCACCTACACCCAAAACCGACCTGAGTACGATTTTACCACTACAGATACCCTGCGTCACCAACTGTGGGTGGTAGACCAAGCGGATGACATAGCCGTGATTAGCCAGGCTATGGATAACATTCCCGATTTTTACATTGCCGATGGGCACCACCGCAGCGCTTCTACCGTAGGACTGGCGCTAGATAAGCGCAAACAGGGATTAAACTACCCCAAAGGTTTCGATTTTATCCTCTCCTACCTTATTCCCGAGGAGGAATTGGAAATACTTCCTTTTCACCGTTTGGTAAAGGACACGGTGAACCCCGATGTGGAAACCGTGCTCAACAAACTGCGCAGTTCTTTTGATATTGTGGAAGTAGACGAAGACACGGTACCCAAAAACAACCGGGAAACCTTATTGATCAGCTGGGACCATTACTACTTGCTTCGCTTAAAAGACGAAGTAAAGCTGCAAGCCCCCCTTGAGACTATTAGTCCCGACTGGGTATCGCATAAAATTCTAGAGCCCGTTTTTGAAATAGGCGATTTGCGCACCGATAGTCGTATAGAGTTTTTAGGAGGAAACCACACGGTGCGTCAGGTGCGTAAGGCTTTAAAGAAAAGAGCCATCCCTTACGCTTTCTATTTATATCCTGTTCAGGTGGATGAACTGAAAGCCGTAGCGGATGCCGGATTATCCATGCCCCCAAAAAGTACCTTTATTGAACCGAAGCTCCGCTCGGGTGTAACTATATACGAGATGCATTAGCATGATACAAGAAAAGATAGTTTCGCTTAAAAAGACCTTGCCTTTGGGCGTTAAGCTGGTTGCGGTATCCAAGAAAAAAACGGCAGCCGATATTCAAGCGGCTTACGAAACCGGTCAACTCGATTTTGGAGAAAACTATGTACAAGAGCTCGTAGACAAATACGAGGCCTTGCCCAAGGACATCCACTGGCATTTTATTGGCCACCTGCAGCGCAACAAGGTAAAATACATCGCTCCCTTTGTGCACCTCATCCACGGGGTAGATAGCCTAAAACTCCTCAAAGAAATAAACAAGCAAGGCAAAAAGTGTGAGCGCCAAATTCATGTATTACTGCAAGTGCACATTGCCAAAGAGGAAAGCAAATTTGGTTTTGACGAGCAGGAGATTGTAGACATGCTGGACAGCGATACGTTTGCCGAGCTTAACCACGTAAGCATACGGGGTTTGATGGGCATGGCCACCAACACCAAAGATTTGGAGGTGGTAAAGCAAGAATTTACCGGATTGCGGGAGCTATACCACAAACTGCGGCAACACGAAGCGCTATCGCACCAACACTTTACCGAGCTCTCTATGGGCATGACGCAAGACTATCCTACCGCCATAGAATGTGGTAGCAGTATGGTGCGCATCGGTAGCGCCATCTTTGGTGCACGAAACTAAACCATGCGTAAGTTTCTACAGTACCTGAGCGATTTCCACCGTGAAATCACCCCTTGGCGTTACGGCTTAGCCCTTGTATTTACCGCTTTAGTAGTCGCTTTCAACTACGCCCTAGATTTTGAAGACCAATACATCGACCGCATTCCGAATTGGGGTTTGCGAAGTCTGGCCCTAGCGGGATACCACCTACTCACTTACCTCGGCACGCTCGCCTTTTTACTGCCCAAAGCGGCCTGGAAAAAACTTCCCAATTCCGTATTCTTCAAATGTGTTTTGGGATTTGCGATTTTGGGCGGAAGCCGTGCCATTCAAGTGTACAGCATTACTAGCGGCAGCTTCCATGCCGCCACTCAAATTTTCTGGAACAAAACCCTAGACAACCTCCATGGATTTGTAACCATTGCTGTGGCCTTGTGGTTGGTGCATCGGTTTTACGACCGTGGTGCCTCCCACGGTTTATACGGCTTACGCGTACGCGGTGTTAACTTTAAGCCCTACTTGGTTTTGTTGGGCCTTATGGTGCCTATAATAGCCATCGGCACTCAGTTTGCCGATATTACCCAGTACTACCCGGTTTACAAGCGGACTTACGGATTTTTATTTGCAGCCTATTACGATATCCCCGAAAGTTTGGCCGTGCTCCTTTTTGAATCTGCTTACTTGCTCGACTTCATCAACACCGAGTTGTTTTTTAGAGGCTTCCTTATCCTGGGTTTTGTAAAGTGGCTGGGCAAAGATGCCGTACTCCCTATGGCTGCCACCTATGTGAGTTTCCATTTTGGAAAACCCATGCCCGAGGCCATTTCTTCTCTCTTTGGGGGTTATATTTTAGGGGTTATAGCCCTTTACAGTAGGAATATTTGGGGCGGTGTGTTTGTACACATGGGCATTGCTGGGCTTATGGAGCTGTTTGCTTATTTGCTCGTGGATGGACGTTAAATGGCCCTATCCAGGTACCTGCCATGCAGTCGTACAGCGTTTTAATGCCCTTACTGTGCAGCATGCTCAAGCAATACACCCCTACCAGCACTTGAGGAAAAATTGCCAGGAACCAAATCCAACCATTGGGTTCTTCGGGCTCCAAAGCCATAACATAAACGGCCGTATGCGCCATTTCCCAGGGTAAAAACTTCAATAGGTTGCGCCAAACCACCGATGACTTTTTCCGGCCAATAACCCGGAGCTTAAATACCCATTTACCTAATGTATAGCCCCAGTAATACTCGCTTAGCGTGCAATAGACAAATACGGGGAACGTAAGCGTTGAAAAACCTACAGCTTGCTGCACCCATTGGGATTTGCCATCCAAGTAAACACCCAATTCCAGTGCAGTGCTCAGCAAAAAAAGAAGCCCAGCATAGGTAATAATGACCAGGTAGTCTACCCCAAAAGCCAGGCTTCTTTTAATACGCAAGTCCATAGGCTATTGAATATACCCTTGTATGGCCTTTACATACTCCTCAAAAGCGTCTATTCCCTTTTGGGTTATGCTGCACGAGGTGTGTGGGTAATTGTCTTTAAACGATTTTTCTACCGCGATGTACCCGGCATCTTTCAGCTTGGTGAGTTGCACACTGACATTGCCCTTGCTTGCTTTGGTTTTTTCTAGGATGTAATTAAAATCTGCGGTCTCCGTACCCATAAGCAACGAAACTATGGCTAAGCGTAGTTGGTTGTGCAGCAAGGGGTTGAGTTTTTTAAAGGCTGCCATCGCGCTCGGCTTTTCTTAAGATAAAACCCGGGATAATGTACCCCATGATCATCGAAAGGCTGAAAAATAACGGGATGTATCCATTGGGTATAAAAAAGCTCAGCAAGCCCATGATCCAGAACGCAATTCCACCCAAAATCAAGGGCTTAAAGCGCAACACCATGCCCGTTACTAAGGTGGGTAAGCCGGTAAGGATAATGATATAGGGCCCCGGGTTTACTTGCGATAAAACGCATCCTACAATAAATAAGACCAGGGTAATAAAAAAGGAAGTCCATAAGGAAAAGATAACGCGATCGATGACCGTGGTAGTCCCCTTTTCCATGCTTTGGTTGCGACCAATAATGCCTGAAATGATACCACCCAAAACCCCCGCTATAGGCCATACAATGTAAGGATGTTGATACTGCGATTGCATGAGAAAATATTCCATAACCCCAGCTACAGCGAGGATTACACCCCAGATAAGGAAGAATACTGCGGTTTTGGAAAAACTCTTTCGGGCCTCCCGAATCATGCTGTTGATGATTTGCAGACTCTCTTGACTGCTTAATGTGTTTTCCGTGCTCATATCGTGTTTTTTTTGGTTATAAACTTATCCCAAATATAGACTAGTTTATTTTATAAACCAAATAACGCATTGCACCAGTCCTGGTAAATACCGGTTTTTAAAGCTTAATAATGCGGTGTGTAGATTGGCCCATACCGCCCGAAACCACGACCAGGTAACTTCCTGGCTGAAGGGCTGTAAGGGAAATAACTTGTTTTCCTGCTTGCAGTCTGCCGTGCTGCAGCTCCTTCCCTGCTAAATCTAAAATGCGATAGGAACCCGCAAACTGAGTGGCGATGCGTAGGCTATGGTAGGCCGGATTGGGTTGTAAACTAACCCATGCTGTGTTTGGGTACGCTTTCACCCCCACGGGGCTAATTTGATAACAGGCCGATGTATCTGTACAGTTTCCTTGGGTAACCGCCACAGCAAAACGCCCCGAAATATTGGTAGTAAAATTGGCAAACGTAGCATTGGCAATGGGTTCGAAGCCATTTACACAATCCAACCACTGGTAGCTAGCATCGGAAGCTTGGGCGGTAAGGCTGTTGCCATTTTTCACCACTGCAATATTTACCGGCTCTACCTCCAACCGAAGTACGGCTATGGAATCGCAATCGTCTTGCACCGCATAGCGCTTTTGGTATACGCCCGTTTCCTGGCGATACACTCCCGCAAAGAGCACACTATCTCCCTGGCAAATGGTACGGAAAAACTCGTTGCGCTGTACCTGCCCACCGGGATACACGCGAATTACAAAGCTACTATCGCATCCACCTGCGGTGCTGTAAGTGGCCCCATAGCGCCCCGGAGCGGTAATGGTATTGCCCTGGTACAACAGCGTATCTCCTTCGCATAAGAATGCGGTATCACGCTGAATGATTTCATCGATAAAATCTATGGTTAACTCCACGGTGCTGTCGCAGCCTGAAGCACTCTCAAAAACCTCGGTATAGGTACCGCTTTCCCGTATGTCGCGCCCATTAAAATCGTACACTTCGCCTGCACAGCGGGTTAAACTCGTTTCAGTCTCAAAGGCAGGACTTAAGGTAAGGCTAAACCCATAGACACTATCGCAGCCTGCGGCCGTAACCATAGTTACCTGATAATTTCCCGGAAATTTAAACACTTCATTGCCCACGACTAAGCTGTCGCCCTCGCATATGGTCTCTGAGTTCCCGAGGTTGGTAATTTGGTTTACTACATCCAATTGCAGGGTTATGGCCGAGTCACAGCCTGTACTCGCCATTAGGGTATCGTAGTAGACGCCCGCATTGGTCAGTGTTTGTCCACCAAAATTATAACTCGCGCCATTGCAGATCTCAGCGGTAAAAAAGGTGTCTTGGATGGGGGCTATGGTCAGTGTATAATCAAAACTACCGGGACAAGAACCGGATGTCGTACGCGTAACCAAGTAGGTACCGATGTTACTATTGGTTGGATTGACCACCCCAGAAACCGGATCCAAATCCAAACCGTTAGGCTGTGCCGTATAGTTATTTCCTGGATCTCCAATAAGGGTGGGATCTACCGAGTTTCCATTCTCACACAAAATATCGCTGGGATAGGTAAATGCCGCATTTTCACGGGTCGCCATGCTCAGGGTAATGGTTTCGCAGTTTCCTGGAGTAATGCATCCCCCTTCACCGCGAACGGAATAGGTGGTATTTTCAATAGGGCTCACGGTAAAGCGCCCCTCGGGGTTTCTATCGATTTCTGTTCCAGGACATCCTCCCGCATACAGCACCCAGGTTTCTGCCCGGTTCAGTTCTCCCGAAACTACGATGGTGGTCGAAGAGTCTGGACACAGTGGATTGTTGGCTACCGCTAAATCGTTAATCACCGGATCGATGCAAGGGCCATCAAAGGTTATAATAAGCTTGGGTTGCTGGGCCGCTACAGGATTATCTTTACTGGTAAAGCGCTTGGCGTGTTGGTCTTTTGTTTCATCGGCCACCATGATATAGCCATAGCTACTACCGGGATTATCCAGCCAGCCTTGTACATCATTCACCATGGTAGTATCTTGCCAAGTATAGAATCCCGTATCGTTTACCGTTTGCGTGGCACTGGACGTAATATCAAATTCACCACCGGGAGTCCATGCGATGGCGGGATAAAAAGCATGCACCCAAGTGGCATCATCGGTTTGTGGTGTGGTACCCTCGCCTTCCATGTTGGGTGCATCCGAGTTTCCTTCGCCCCAGTCTCGGGTTAACGTAAAAAGATCTATGGCTACGTCATCCCCTTTTTCCCGATTCAGATACATCTGTAAGGACACGTCAAGAATGGTAGAACCGGCTGGAATGGCCGAAGCTACATCCCACTGCAAGACAATGCGTCTGCGTTTTTCTGGGTTTTTATTGGGGTCTATATTTCCAACAAACAGGTGATTTCCTACTCCGTTACTGGTCTCTCCGGTAGCATCCTGGTAGAGGGTATTGTCTTTGGTGGGAACCAACTCCACGGTACTTTGGCCCACAGAGAGAAGGGTTAGGAATGAGAAAATTAAAAAGGGGAAAAATCGCATCATGTCCTTGCCTGGAGATTCTATGGCAAGATATTCAATACCTTGAAACTAAGCCGACTTTACGGCAACTTCCACAAACTAATTGAGAAACTGCACGATTTGCGCTACGATTTCCTCTCCGGCATTTCCCTTGCCATATAAAGGTTCGGCTGGAAATTGAGACAACGCCTCGAAGGTTTGCAAGGCCTGGGCAAACTCCGAATTGCTATTGGCCAGGATATTGGCACCACAGGCCAAAAGCTCTACCCACTCGGTTTGTTCGCGCAAAGTGATGCACGGTTTTTGAAAGAAAAAGGCTTCTTTTTGCAAGCCACCACTATCGGTAACCACCATGTTGCACTGCGAAAGTAGCTGCACCATTTCCAGGTAGCCTACGGGTGCTATAGTATGCACATCCAGACTTAAATTGGCTTCTGCAATTTTCTTTTTAGTGCGTGGATGCAAGGGCAACACCACCGGGTATTTTTGATGCAGTTCGTTTAGCGTTGCAACTACAAAAGCCAGACGCGCAGGGTCGTCTGTATTCTCGGCTCGGTGTACGGTAGCCAACACAAAAGGTTTTTCGGGTGTATTGACTGATACGCCTTCTTTGGCCGCTTTTTCCTTGTAAAACAAGGCGGCATCATACATCACATCGCCACTGCGGTGTATAGTGATATCAAAATTGTCGTAACCCTCGCGTTTTAGGTTGTCCATGGCGGTTTCGGTAGGACAAAACAGTACCGAAGAAATACGGTCGGTGAGGATGCGGTTCACCTCCTCGGGCATTTTCATGTTAAAGCTGCGCAATCCTGCCTCTACGTGCCCCACAGGGATATGAAGTTTTTTAGCCGCTAAGGCACCTGCTAAGGTAGAGTTGGTATCGCCATACACCAACAGCATGTCGGGTTCTTCTTTGAGGCATACTTCCTCTATTTTCTCTAGCATGCGGCCTGTCATGGCGCCATGGCCCAAGCTGTTTATTTCCAGGTTGTACTTGGGCTTGGGAATTTCCATTTCCTCGAAGAAAACATCGCTCATGTTGGCATCAAAGTGCTGGCCGGTGTGCACCAGCACCTCGGTAATGCCTTCCGTTTTTTCAATGGCACGGCTTACTACGGCCGCCTTTACAAATTGCGGACGTGCACCAACAATGGTTACTATTTTCTTCATGCAGTTATGGCCTATTTCGCGTAGTTAATGGCGCGTTTCTCGCGAATCACGGTCACTTTAACTTGCCCTGGATAGGTCATTTCGTTCTGGATCTTTTGGGAAATGTCAAAAGAGAGCGTATCGGCCTGGTTGTCGCTTACTTTCTCGCTTTCTACTAAAACGCGAAGCTCACGTCCAGCCTGTATGGCGTACGCCTTCAATACTCCGTTGTAGGCTAAGGCCAGTTCCTCCAAATCGCGCAGTCGCTTTATGTAAGACTCTACCACTTCGCGTCTTGCTCCGGGTCTTGCCCCCGAAATAGCATCGCACACCTGAATGATGGGCGATAATAAAGAGGTCATTTCAATTTCATCGTGGTGGGCACCGATAGCGTTGCACACCTCGGCTTTCTCGCCATACTTTTCGGCCCACTTCATACCTAAAATGGCGTGTGGAAGTTCGGGCTCGTTGTCGGGCACTTTACCAATATCGTGCAACAGTCCAGCACGCTTGGCAAGCTTGGTATTAAGGCCCATTTCAGAAGCCATAATGGCACAGAGGTTGGCTACCTCTCTGGAGTGTTGCAATAAGTTTTGTCCGTAAGAAGAACGGTACTTCATACGTCCTACCATGCGGGTTAGCTCGGGGTGTAACCCATGTATACCCAGATCAATGCAGGTCCGCTTACCGGTTTCTATAATTTCTTCCTCAATGTTTTTCTGCGTTTTGCGCACCACTTCTTCAATGCGTGCCGGGTGGATGCGTCCATCCGATACCAATTGGTGTAAGGATAGTCTGGCAATTTCTCTACGCACCGGATCGAAGCAAGAAAGGATGATGGCCTCGGGCGTATCATCCACAATAATCTCTACTCCAGTAGCCGCCTCTAGCGCTCTAATGTTACGCCCTTCTCTACCAATAACGCGACCTTTAATTTCATCGCTGTCGATGTTGAATACCGATACCGAGTTCTCTACCGCATGCTCGGTAGCAACGCGCTGTATGGTTTGCAGTACAATCTTTTTGGCTTCTTTGTTGGCCGATATTTTGGCCTCTTCCATGGTATCCTGGATAAAAGACATGGCCTCGGTTTTGGCCTCATCGCGCAGGGTTTCCATCAACTGCTTCACGGCCTCCTCTTTGGTAAGCCCCGAAACCTGCTCCAACATTTGAATGTTTTTCTGATGCGCTTTTTCTACCTCCTGGGTTTTGCGCTTTAAGCCGGTAAGCTGGTTTTTAACCTCTTCTTGTTGCTTGGCAAACTCTTTTTCCTTGCGCTTCAGCTCCTCGTAGCGTTGCTTTTGGTTTTCCTCGCGCTTAGAAATTTTGTCTTCTATGCTTTGCTGCTTGCGATTGCGATCGTTAATGAGCTTTTCGTGCTCTTCTTTGAGGGCCGCAAATTTTTCTTTTGCCTGGATGATTTTATCCTTCTTAATCACCTCGGCTTCTTTCTCGGCCTCGGCAATAATGCTCTTTTTGCGGTTTCCTAAAATTACATTGAGGGCTACAACGGCAAGGCCTGCGCCTACTACCAATCCAGAAATACCTCCAATTAAAATACTCGTTAAATCCATGTTTTTGTTTCTATTTTACATGGCTCAAGAGCAACGCTGGTGGGCTAGATTTCGGTATTCTCCAAATAGAAATCGAGTTTGCTTTCTATTTGCTCCAAACTGTTTTTTGCTTCTGCTATTTCGTCCTGCTTTTTCAGCAACAGGTTTTGTGTTGCTATTTGCAGGGCCGTCATGGCCAGCAAATCTTGTTTGTCTTTTACCGCATAGTTTTCCTGGAAATCACGAACCATCTCATTGATCTTGTCGGCCGCAGCACGGATATACGCTTCCTCTTCCACCGATACACTCAGCGGGTAGGTTCTGCCAACAACATTTATTTTAATGGAGAGCTCGCTCATTCTCTAGGCTACTTATTCAGTAGGGCTATGCATTTATCTATTTCCCGAACCAATTCGTTAATCTTAAGCCGCGCTTCGCGTCTGCCGTTTTCATTTCCACCTGTAAGGGCTTGGGCAGACTCTACCAGCTCAACTCGTTCTCGCATTAAAGCCAACTCCCTTTCCTTGTTTTGCAGTTCCTGTTTCAGGCTTGCAATTTCGGCCTCCTTTTCGTTGAGCTCTTCCTTTACAGAAGAGGCGTGCTGTAGCACATACTCCATCTTTTGGTTCAGCCGATAAACGAGGTCAGAAAATTCGCTCATAGTGCAATTATACAACGCAAAGCTACCCATATTCGCATTTTGTGCAAGGGAAAATTTGAGTTTAAAATGCGGAGGAAATTTGAAGGGGATTACGGGTTGGAAAAGGGCTTCTTGCTTTTGTGTGTCCTATGGTTATCACCCCTTCTCGTAGCGAGATCTACAAAATGCTGGTCTGGGATTCTTTTTGGTAGCGTTTATGGATAGCTACCTTAAACCGAAATAAAGTAAGTGAATTTGGGAGTAGACCGCTTACTGGTATTTCTCTCAAGTGCTTTTTGATTTCCGGACTAGCCCAAGTTACTTATTTGGTCCAATAATACTTTATTGTGCCTTTTGCGTTTTCAATTCTTCTTTCCATAAACAAAGATGGAAGAAACACACAAGTATATCTTACATCATATCAATGCTTTTTTAACGTATACGCTGTTCGATGAACATTTTCAGCTCATGTAACTGTTCCATGCTTCCATAATTTAACAGAATGGGATTTTCATCTTCTTTATCGGTTAAAATCACCAAGCCTCTGCGTTGGTTACTTCTTGGAACATTTTCAATTAGGTTAAGTGGGTTAAACCTAAACCCTTGCACCTCCATCTTCTGAATACCAGAAAAATAGATTACTTGGTTAGTTCTAAATAGGAAGAAAAACAATCGTCCAGAGATGATCAAGCGATCCTCACAAACTAGCAGTTCTTTAGACGACAATAGCGGTCCTAAGAAAACAAAAGAGACACTGGCGAAAAAACCAAACGCCACCGGATTAATTGAGAAGTTCCATAATGCCAAAACAAGGATACTTGAAAGGAAAAGCACCGACACCACTGCATGCGCAGAAAACGGAGTTTTTAGTTTATATAGTACTCGACCCTGACTATTCATTGCAACTTACCCTTTCTTTTAGATCAAGAATATCTACAGTGACCGTTTTCGAGTAAAAACAGGCTTTTTCTTTCTTGCCTGTTTGCTAATCACCCACTAAACTAGCGTAAAAAGAATAAACAGGGCTATTGGCAGCAAACTGATATGGCGATAGGGACTTATAGGCCACCTCTAACGGGTCTCTGCTGTGCCGCCTTCCTAACCTAGCATCATAAATCCTTGCACCGTAATCCAGAGAATTTCCCACCCCCTTAATTTCATCGTCTTTTTCCATACCGTTAAAGCCATAGCGGTAATTTTCGTTGGTAAAAGAACGCCCGGGCATTGGCATACCATAGGGGTAATAATCTTGCATGCTGGTTACCGTAACCTGTCCATCGTCTGCTTTGTTGTGATTTACGTTGGCGCTTGCATTACTCAATTTAAGCCGTTTTAGCGACCTGATCTTATTTCCCAACAACGGACCACCCCGAAAACCTAAGCACAAACAACTGAAATACCACGCCTCGAATCAAAAGTTACTTTTTTGAATACTATCCATCATTCAGTGTTCCCATAAATGCCAAGGAATCCAAATTCACTCCTTAAGAGATTAACTAAATTCGTATCAGGTTCGTATATTCTGCCACTGGATTGTGAAGTGGTAAATTCTCCAAAATTATCTAAACTAATCCAGAATAGAACCTCACCGTCCTTGTAGAAAAAAAACTGTACATATAAAAAAGGGAAATAACCGTATTTCTTTGGAATCTCATAATTTTTCTGAGTCCTTATATACACTGTATCAGCCTCCACACTAAGCATGTACAAAACATTAACGATTGGGTTATGTATCAACACTAACTCACTATCCATCGCTCTTGCTCGGTTACTTGGAGATAAATAATTAAACTCTCCTCCATCGCCCCTATGTAAGACTCTTGGACCTATTTTTGCAATACAAACACTGTCAATATCCATGTTTAAGTATTTCTTGACAAATAATTCTTTCGAAGGCTGAGCCTGGCCTATAGTACAAACGGTAATTAAAGTCAATAAAAAAATGGTTTTCATCGCTTTCTCCACTAAAATTTTGGACTTGGTAAAATGGTAATATCCTGAGAACCCCTACCTGTAGTTATTGGTGTCATAAGCGGCATTTGCTGAAATTGCAATAATGATTCACCAATAATAGATTCAAAATCATAAACACCCATGTAGTCTGTTTCGTAGTTCTGCCTTACCAAAAGATTATAGTGATTTGCTATCGGGTGTTCCCAGTTTTTTATGGTATACTTTTCATAAGCATCTTGCCAAACAACATCCTTCTGTTTTTCCAAGCCTTCCCATTCAGCTTTATCAATCTTACCACCATTTGCATAGTCTGTACGCCTAAATAAATCATATATGTGTCCTAATTCATGACCTAGAGCTGCAAAAGGCGGTAGTGAATTACCCTTTTCTGAGTTTGGCCTAACACCTTGCGAAACATCCCAGTCCAAGTTTTGTGTATCCTGAGTATAATGACCAAATTCTTTATTACCACCTATTGCACCCCTGAAAAAGCTGCCTCCACTAACTTCATTTATGTTTATTGTCAAAACATCTGAATCAACCAACTCTAAAAGTTCAGATTGAATCTCAGATACTTGCGATAACAGGTAGAGTGATTTAAGAGTAGCCCTTACAAAGTCATTCTTTGGAACTGTCTTCCCACTACCCACGGTATAGGATCCACCCTCGTAGTAGATCACAATTTTACGTCCATCAATGTCTTTGTAATATATAGGGCTGTTGGCAGCAAACTGATATGGAGACAGGGACTTATAGGCCACCTCTAACGGGTCTCTGCTGTGCCACCTTCCTAACCTGGCATCATACATCCTTGCACCGTAATCCAGAGAATTTCCCACCCCCTTAATTTCGTCATCCTTTTCCATGCCGTTAAAACCAAAGCGGTAGTTTTCGCTGGTGAAAGAACGCCCGGGCATTGGCATACCAAATGGGTAATAATCGTGCATGCTGGTTATGTAGGCCTGGTCTTGCTCTGTTTTTACATGGTTTACCGTAGCGCGCACATTGCCCAGGTGGTCGGTAAGCTCGTAGGTAATAAAGTCTTCGGTAGGGCCTTCCTCGTTGCTACTGGCTCCTACCTGCCCGCCTCCATTGAGGCCAGCCAGCGTTACGTTGGCCTCGCGTACCATATCGCCTAAAGTCATGCTATATTGTTGGGTTAACAAGCGCTCGTTGGCTTTTAAATCGGCCAGGCTTACATTGCTGTGGCTGTGTAGCCACTGCTGCAAAGCATTGTGCTCTGCCGAGAAACTGCCATTTTCTAATTCCCCGGCCAGGTTTTCTTCGAGCAAGGGTTTGGTTTGCGCGGTAAGTTGCAGGCATTGGTCTGTACCCGTTACCACTAAAAAGGGAAGGGTTTCCTGGGCCACGTCCTGTCCCAAGAGTTGGTTGAGCTCGTTAAGCAAATTATCCACTACTCCCCCGTTGTTTAGAATGTTCCAAAGGCTTCCATCGGCTAGCGGTTCTTCTTGCGGCTCTACCAGATATTTAAGGTTTAGGTGGTTTAGCACCTGCCCTACGCCCACACGCAGCCCATCGCCTTCGAGTACCGTGGGGACATCGCAAGCTACTGGGTTTGCGCCATGGGTTAGCATAGCCGCGGCTAAATCCCTAGCCAGGCTACCACGGGTTACTGTGTTACCTCCACGCGCTTGCTGCTGGTTTAGTGCTATTTCTCGTATTTGGGGGAAAGACTGCGCAGCCAGGCTTAATTGCGAAGTAAGCGCCCGTTGCAAATCAAATATTTGATAATCGAGTGCTGGTAGAACATCGTTTTGCAACAAGGCTTGTGCTTGCTCCACCAACGCTATGGGTGGTAGGTCTACGTCTGCTCCAAAGTTATCGAGTACATCGTCTACTAAGCCATCTACATCTTCATCAAATCTAACATCATTGTCGTGATCGGTAAGGCTGTTCATGCCATGGTAATACCTCAGGGCTGCGTAGTCGGTGTATAGACCAACATCTTGCTCATCAATACCACCGCGCAAAGCAATATCCACACGCCCCAGGAAGGCGCTTTCAAAAGATTCGCTAACGCGCACGCGTTCTTTAATATCGTTGTTTAGTCGGTTATACACCGTAAGTATTTCGTTTCGTATTTCGTCTTCGTTGGGCGGCTCTACATTGGGTGGATCCACATTTGGGGGTTCGGTGTTGTCTACTTCCTCCCGTACCCGTTCCTCTAAATCACGCAACTCTTTCTGCGCAATTAAAACGGCAGTTTCTGCGTTGGTACGTACTTCGTTTACGGTTTCCAAAACTACTTTGGTACCAAATACAACCGCTTCTCCAGCTTGTTCTACCCCACCATCTACGCCAGTAAGCACTTCATCTACCGAGGATTCCACCAACTCACTAATTTCCTCTAAACGCTCGGTAAGCTCTTCTTCTACGGATTGCAGCAAAGCGCTGGTTATTTCTTCTACATCTATGTTTAGACCATCGTCTATATCGTTATCTACAACTTCTATTCTACGGCTAAATATACCTTCTCTGGCGCTGCCATACAAGGGCATATCATCTCTAAAATAATCGAAGCCTGGTGCACCGTCTTTCGGCTCTGCCTTGTAGGTGGCAAGTAGGTTGTTGTCTGCCCCATAAACGTAAACCGACTTTTCAACAACATCTCCCACTACGTTTTTAACAATTTTGCTTTGACGTTTTCCGGTATTGTTGTAGGTAAATGCTATGGTTTCCTCGTTTTGATCTGTGCCTTTGGTTATACTTTTAACCTTACCAAAAGAGTTCCATTTTATTTCTTGGATGTCCTCGCTTAAGTCCTGTATAAGCCTACCGCTTGCATCGTATTTGTAGTTGTTGCTGGACTGGTCTTCTATACTGGGGTCTGATGATGATTTACCTGCGCTTGGTGCTTCGGAAACCGCATTGAGGCGGTTGGTTCTAAGGTAGCCTTCATCGGTACAAAACTCGTAGTCGTTGTAGTCTGGGTGGTCTGATGTGCCTGCCCTACCGTAGCGTTGATCGTTAAGGTCGTTATAATAGGTGTAGCTAAGGCGGTCTAATTGGTAATTGTCGTTGTATTGTTTTGCGTTAAACGGCCAGGTATAGGTAAAATCTGTGCCTCGCCTAAAGTTACGCCACAGACTAGTAAGGTTTCCGTTGGCATCATAGGTGTAGGCACTGTAGAAGTCCGATTCTTCGGGAGAAGAAAACAAGCCCGGCCCTGTATATGCTTGGGAAGCGGTTTGTTTTTCCTCGGTATATGCTTGCATTAATCTATTGAGAACATCATACTGATAACCTTGGGTTAAAATATTGCGATTGGCAAAGGAACGGGCATAGTCTAACCGCTCCAGGTCTTCTGGGTTAAAAAATGGATTAAGCCCCTCTGCCAATTGGTCTGAAACGCGATCGAAATCGTTGTGATAGACCACCGCAGCTATATTTCCATTGTAGAGGTTATCGGCATTGCCATCTTGGGTAAGGTCTCTAATGTAGTCGTCTTCCTGTGGCTGTGCATCCAGTATATTGTTTCCAGCTCTGGAATAATCTCCGGAATGATATACCAGTAATTCTCCAAAGACATCGTTTGCAATATTTCCACTTTCCTGCATATCTGCAGGGTTGTTAATGGCCTTTAACCAGCCATTTATATTGTACACGTAATCCACTTTTTGAGTGCCATCACCCAGGATTTTACTTTTTAGTGGACCGTGGTCGTAATATTCATACTGGGCTATGAGAATCGAGTCCTCTGGAGAATTTATAACTTCTGCAACCTTTACAGACACCAGTTTATTGTTGGCATCGTAAGCAAACTTGTGGCGGAACTCTTCCGTAGGTGCGCCTTCCATGTACACCACTTCATTTACCGTACCACTTAACGGGGCATATTTATACTCTGCCCATTTCACATTAAATTGATCCAGGTCTTTTACATCGTGAATTACATATTTCACCCTACCTTTTCCATCGTAGCTAAAATGGGTGGAACCGCTGTTGTTGTTAATGGCCGCTACGCGACCTTCGGTATTGTGTTGTGGGTAACGAGGAAAGTTGTAGGTACTAACATCGTAGGTTATAGTTACTTTATCTACCACTGCGCCTGTTCCGGGAAAGGGGAAGCCCCCCGCGTTTTTCATTTGATCTAGGAAGAAGAATCCTAAGGCTGAAGGACCACCGCACTCTGGACATTCTTGGCTCCATCCGGCCAATTGTTGCTCAAAATCACGATACTCACCTGTCTCTACCACCCTATTATTTCTATCGTATTTGGAGTAGTTAAAAATAAGGAAGCCCAAATCTTTACTCTCCTGGCGTTGTGCTGCTGATTGCGAGTATCGCAATCGGCCGTCATCGTCATAAATAAAACGTGTTGTACCACCATCCGGAGTCCGTTGTTCTACCACCTGCTCTCCTTCGTATTCGTAGGTAGTTTCCATTCGGTGACAAGGTTCTTCCTCGGGGGTTACATAGTCCACTCCTTCTGGTGGCACCGTCATTTTTAAGCGCTGCGCTTCATCATAAAAATATAGGGTAAAGTGCCTTGGCACATCGATGTATTTTAACCAAAACTCCTCTTGTAATTGCGAGAAACAGTAGCCTTCATAGGCCGTCTCAAATTGTTCTTTTACATTATCTACGTAGTCCGTCACCCACTCTTCATAGGCAGATTCAAAATCCATTTCGCAGTCGAGCTTACATATTTCTGAGGCCACAATAAAAAATAGTTTAACGTCAGCTATTTGGAAAATATGCTGTTCGGGATTGTTTTCATCCAACAAAACCAATTCTGCGGTAATGGATTCTATTAGGTCCACATGAACATCGGCAGGAATTTTCACTCCGTAGGCAAAACTTGCCGAGTTTATTTCATCCACTATGATTTCTTCTAAAAGACGATTAAGATACACCTCATCGGGAGTGCTGTTACACAATTCTACAAGGTCGGGGTCTCCATCTGCGTCTTCTAAACAGGCCGCTCTGGCGTCTGCAGCTATATCTTCTAAGGTAGCGGTATAAGCAAAAATACATTGCCTCAAACCAGTGTAAACCAAACCGTCTAATCCAGCAGATTTTAAAGTTAATCCCTCAGCCCTTAACTCGTCCAATAAATACGGCAACATGCCAGCAGGAAATACACCGTCAAAATCCTGACTTAACTCCTCTATGATGCGTTCAATATCACTTTGGCACGAGGAATAAACATCAGCATGTTCTGGCAGGTTCACTACGGCAAGTAACTCCGCCTTTAAATCAGAAGCTGATAAGGTGGCTTCCCATTCATCAGCCGTGTTGTATGAAGAAATAACACTGTAGTACTCGAAAAAGTAATAGGCCATATATTCACCAAACTGATCGATAATACTTTGTGCAGGCAAAAAATAAGGGTTACCATTCCCGTCTACGTGCTCTTCTTGGATCTGATCTTGGGTAAATGGAAAATTATCGGATCCGTTCCACAGGTCGGGGTTTTCGAATCGAAACGCTGCGTAATTGTCTGTTATATTTGATGCTACGCTAAATAACTCTAGAAACATTTCGTCTGCACATTCTGCACAGTAATCCACTTCCTCAGCACTTCCTAACAAGCATTCTTGTAAAGAAAAAGAATTTAGCTCAAAGCGGGCTGCCATGTAACTATCATACAACTCAAACGATGCATCGTCCAATATCTCCAAAACATCTAAGGGCAACTCTGTATATAACTGAATCAATTGGGAAAGTGTATAATCTTGTCCAGATACAGTAAAGGTTGCTGAATTGGCTTCTACAGCTTCTAAAGCGCGCTGCTCTTCAAACTTTAAGGCCTCAAATTGAGTTTCACAGAATTCACTGCGATCCGCTGGTTGCTCGTTGGCCAATTCTACATCGCAATAATCCTCACAATTACCCAGGTTAATAACCGCTTTGTATAATTTATATGGGTGCGTTTCATTTAAGTCTAGCTCGCCTTCATCCAGTAATAACGGCATCACACTCGGAGTTACTTCGATTTCCTCCAACGAAAGAATTGTTGGAGCTGCATTGAATTGCCGCTCGTACAGCGTAGCTATTGTTTCCCAATCTGGACTTGTGTTGGTGAGTTCTGTATAGGTCCCAACGGTAACATCTAAAGTCTCATCATCACTTTGCGTGGGAGTTAAATATCCCCCTTCGAGATTGGTTATCGTATGTTGGTTGTCAAGTGGATCTTGCTTTAACTTTTCCAACCAAACTTCATCCAAATAGTTTACAACTTCTTGGCAAGATGCGGTAGCTTCACAGTCTTCATCGGAACTTGGACAATCTGCAGGTATTATACTACGAATTCGGTTATTGCCCTGATCCATAAGCCAAATTCCACCACTGAGATCCACCTCTACCATACCAGCAGGAATATTGAGTTGGGCATTGTTTCCAATTCCATTTACATGTCCTGGAGCACCTGTGCCCAATGTAGTAAATACGGCTCCTGATACTGGATCTATCGTTCTTAGCGCATGATTGCCAGCATCGGAAACAAAAAGTAACCCATTTTTATGCTGAAGTAGTCTTCCAGGTTCATTAAAGGTTGCGTCTGCACCATTGGTATTGTCATCAAATCCGGCTATACCGCTACCGTATTCAAATATGCTGCCGTTACCCTCGAGTGGGTAATGAAATATTTTGTGATGGACCCTATCAGAGATCCACAACCGGTTATTCGTTTCATCCACGGCAATACCTCCGCCTACCGTAACATCTGAAAAGTTGAGCTGCTCTACATGTGCTTCAGAAGCGTGTAGGTTTGTTACCTTTAGAACATTGTTGCCACCCGTATTCGCAATATATAAAGTACCGTCTTCGCGAATACTTATGCTTTCTGGGGCGTTAAATGCGAGTACGTTATCCACCAAAATAGAGGAGATTTCTCCGGTATTTACGTTTACCCGCCTTAAAAAAGAAGGATAGTTGGGTACTTTACTCTTTTCTAACACTATTAAGTAATCCGTGTTACTAGGATCTAGAACCATATCTACAGGGTCGTAAAATGCCCCGCCATCTATGGTAGTCCCGTCCACTTGATTTGCGACACAAGGCGTACCTGCAAAGTTGGTCGCTAAATATCCGTTGAAAGTAAATCGTACATTTCGAATGGTGTTGGAGCCTTGCTCCAGCACAAAGTAATTTAAGAAACTTGTGCTGGCCACAGCTATAGGAGCTGCTAAACTGGTTTCATCGTCACTGAAATAACCGGGTCTGTTGCAGTCTAATCCATTTCCTAAGCTAGTTCGCGCCTCGTAACAAACTTTATTGGAAGGTGTGTAGGGAGAATAATCATCGGTAAGCTTTTGGCGAACCACAAAATAGGTCTCTTGGCTAAAATATGCTTCGCGAAAGTCCTCTTTCCCTGCACCATTATTTTCAAACTCTTGCCGCCAATTTTCATAATTCTCCTCCCAAGTTTCTTTACCACTTTCGGTTTTAAACGGCTCTACCCTTCGAGTAACCACATATGTTGCTGGACCTGGCAGTGATAAATCCTCCGTTTTTTGTAAAGGCAGCCCATCTGGAAGCGGGTCACCACAAGCTAATTCTTCCGGATTAATGTTATATTCATAACTTAACTCGGGGACCACCACGCCTGTAAGTTCATTCTTTACCTCAATAGTTATGGTGTATCCACAAACATAACACTGTTCCAGTATTTCATATGTGGTTAACTCTCCGAGCAAATCATAATGGAAATCCGTTAATGGATTCTGAGAGCAAGGCATGGTAAAGGTAGCCGACACCTCGTTAGCCAACTCTGATTCTATAACAACATCGTTATTGCCCGCTAAGGGGTTTAGCGTATTTTCAAAGTTCTCGATATAGTCCTGTGTAAACGGTTCCCCCGCGCCCACTTTAGCTCCATCTGCCTTGGGCTGCAAGGGCACCAAATTTTCTAAAGCCGAACATTGTTGAATAGCGGTAGCCACTACCAACCCTTCTTGATTGACGTAAGAAATATTCCCCACGCCATTGGCATCTATAGTGGTGTTCTTTTTAATGGTTCCCTCTTTATTGCTCCCCGAGCCGTATATCAGGTGAATTTCTTCTGGAGAAGCATTTCCATAAAGGTGCTGAATGGAACGTTCCGGCAATACAAAACTTGCCCCAACTCCTGCCGAAGTACGGTCTGGCTTACCATCTACTCGCGTTAAATTATAGCTGTAGGGATATCCTTGTGCATTATCTACCCAATCTTCATTGCTATTATTGGAGTAGTAGTTGGAAACCGAATTGGGAATGCTTGCATCTACTGGGGTAGGGTTATAATAATACTGACCTGCAGTAAAATCTGTATGCAGGACATCAAAATCCTGGGCGGCAAAATCCCGGGTAGTCCCTCCATCATTTACATCAAAAAAGTGAGTTGCGTAGCCAAACTGCCCCGCTCCACTGGGTGCAGCAAGACTACTCACCCCGTCTCCGCTGTAGGGACTGTACACCATTTCTTGGGTAATAATGCTCCCCGTTTCCTGGTTTTTGCTTTGCTGCTGGCGTGTTCTACCCAAACCGTCTGCATACGACAGTCCTTCTGCCACCTTTTCGTCATAAAAGCTAGCGTTGTAATTCCAGTTGATTTTACCTGAATGGATGTCCGTAAAATTATCCAGATAAACCTCTATGGGAGCTTGCTTGTTGGGTCTAAAGGAGAGCTTTTCATGATTGCTCCAGTGTATGCCTCCATCGGGCAAAACCAAGCCTGCACGCCAAGCAACGGCAGTGCCCGTTTCAAAACCTTGGCTAATTTTAGGAAAACTGTTCACTGGTGCAGCCGCAACGCCTCCTGCGGGGATGGAATTGCCCAAATAATATGCATCTGCATTGTTCCAATCTGGCATAGCAATGCCGCCTACTTCGTGGTAAAATGCCGCTTGCCACAGTACATCGTTGTGGTTTTTATATACCAGTCCGTTGGAAGCTGCACTCACCTGCAGGTCAGTACCCAAATCTGTTAAATCAAAATATTTATTTGCCTTGGGTGCAAGTGTATTGATTGCCGATTGCTGTTGGGTCGGATCCTCACAAGGAGGAAATATGGCAACAACATCTGATAGGTCGGTGTAGTTAGTAGACCATGGCTCTGGGTGGAATGGGCGTAATTGAAATCTGTAGTAACCATAATCACTCCATGGAAATCGAAAATTACGGATAAGGTATTCATTTAATCCGTTCCCTAAGTAATTTAGAGATGCATCTCCAAACGTAGATAGACCAATCCGTCCTACATTACGCCCATTTTCGAAGTTAGGAGTAGTTGAATAGTACAAAACTATCAGGGCATTTTCCATATCCTCTATATGCTTATAATTACCAAAATCTTGCACTTTAATAGATATCAATTCTTCTTGACCACTACTAAAAGACACTTCTTCTATGTGACCAATGCGGCCAAATTCATTTTCTGTCTCGTAATTTCTCAGCAAAAAATTCTTTTCATTATCATACCGGTAATTCAAATTATTGGAATATGTCCAATGACGCCCGGTATTTCCAGCATCATTTACCCTAATGTAGCTATAATCATTCGCTAAAACCTCATTCCCATAAGCATACAATTCTAAGTGCTCAGAACTATTGACCTCAATAAAAGGATCCATATTCCCTATATGCGCAGGATTCCCATGATCATACTCCTCAATGTAAGAACCTCTTACATTTACATATACAAACGAACTATTATGAGTAAAATCAATATAAGAGTCACGACCATTATAAAACTCAGAATTTAAAATACTCAGATATGGTGCAATCTCATGACGATTATAGTTTTTGTTTTCAAATGAGACACCCTCAAATAAACAGTTCCACAATCTACATTGAAACGATCTGTCTTCCGAATCTGAGTCTAGTTTATAGCCTTGCTTCGAAAAGTAATTCCCGGAGAGATAATCGGGATTACGGAATTCACATCCAAAGCACCATAGTATTGTTAGGTAATTTCTTGTAGTACCATTATTCCCTATAATATTTCCTCCATATATAACTCTAACATTAAAATAATAATCAAATTCATCTCCTACAAACACAACCCCATTAATCTCTAATCTATAATTATAAAGATGTTCATTGCTCGCTATAGATTCAGCATAAACCTTATCTTCGTTAATATCAAATTTAAAAAAGTTGGAAAAATTACCCCTACCGTAAAATTGTATTTTCTCTCCGTCATCGTTCAACAATCTGTCATACACTGCAGTGTACTCCTGAGCTTCATTATATTTATTAATGTTTACAAATTTTTCAACAGTTATCGGACTCCATATTTCAATACCACTTTGAAATAAATGCTGTTCAAAAAATATCCAGTAAACCTCATTAGCTACTGGCCTACTGTTTATATCAGCAATAGCAGAACGTAAGGTCACCTCATTTGGCCCAGGGGTATTATCGTGTGCTACGTTTACCCATATATATACGTTTTCTGGAGGGGTATCGTAAACTTGTTGGGCCTGGGCATCCATGCACCAAAGTATGAGCCCCAAAAAGATCAGTGGGAGCTTCTTAAATTGTAATAAAAAGGTCATGTTTTAATTCTTAATGAAAGTTCATGTATCTTCTATCTTCCACCCAGTAGCCTTCATACTGGCGTACTTCTTCTGGAGGCATGTTTATCTTAAAGTCCGGATCCTTAAGCTTGGTCTTGACCGATTTTAAGACATACAGAGTTCCGCTATTGGCAGATGCTTCAGACTCCCCTTCTTCACGCACTTCGTTTTCAACCCAGGCAATTAATTTATGATTACTGGCCTGAAAAATATAGGTACACGCAGCGCCACTTGCAGTTATCTCTTCGTAAGCCAGCCAAGCATCGCTTTCTGTTGGTGTCTCTTGGAATGAGACCACCGTATCGGCCAGATCTTCCAAATCCAATAAAGAATCATACGCGTGTCGTGGCAATTCACTGGTTTCCCACAGCAAGCGATCTATTCGGTCTATAGAATCTACAATCATGGTTGTTTCCAACTCATCGCAAATGACTTCTAAAACACCATCGCTAATCATTTTCACCCAACCCAGGTCTACTTTGTATTTACCATTGGCATAATAGTGCGAGTAGCCCCCCTCGTAGCATTGTTCGGGGTTGGGCTTGTTTATAAAATCCCAATCCCATGTTTTGCAAATTCTCCGGTATTCTATCGCCACCTCTTCGGCTCCAAATACGGCATCTAGCTCTCCTGCATATTTGCTCATGGCTGCACTATCTATCTGTGCTTGCACCACAACAAAAGCAAAAATCATTGCTACCGTCAGGCAAACCTTATTCTTGTTAAAACCCATCACTCTATCTCTTTTTGGAAGCCATAAAAGTTTTTCCCAGTTACTTTTAAACCTTGGTTTTGCCCTTCTACCTCCGTTAACGTTATTGTAGGCACACCTAAGTCATCGTATACTATTTTAGTCGTAAAATGATCTGGCATTACCGTACCTATTGGACGGCTTAAACGATGATCATAAATGGTTGCAGAGACCGCTGCTGCTGTGGGTTTAGCTAAATAATCATCCACGTAAACCGCCTCATTAGATAGATTATGTAAGTATAAAACAACGCGGTTATTGTTGTTGAGATACTCTGCAGAAACTTTTAGATTAAAATTGGCTTTGAATAGAGACCATTTTCCAGCTTTCACCTTGGTTGGTTCGTACTGCACCTCTTCTAAAATAACCTCTTCTGAAAAATCTTTTTCTGAAAGTGCATCATGCGAAATTATTGAGGCTACTGCCTTGATATCGCTCGCATCATCGGTTTTAAGCCAAACCCAAATACTTTGCTTCCCTCTATATTCGCTGTTGGTTGCCAAGCTTTCTGCCGGTATAGCAAATCCACAACCCCTAGAATTTGCGGGTAAAAGAAAGGCACCCTTTCCGGTATGTACATCTGGTGTGCATGGTTGATTCAAATCAAATTGCACCTGCTTCTCACCTGCAACGCAGTCTTCATACTCTCCTTTTAAGGTTTGGTTTTGATACAACATGACGTCTACAATAGTGGGCTGATATACTTCGAGAAGATCCACGTCAAAATCTACCATAAAAAGTGCCTCAACCGTTTGGTTTGCCCTTGTTGCCGATAAATAAAAATCAAACGGTTTCCCGTCATCAGCTACCATTAATAATTGGTTGGAAGGCGTAAGCACCACATTTACAACTTTATTGTAATCATTTAAACGAACTCGGAGTTTACACACCACCACCTCCTCAGCCAATGTTTGTTGTGGTGAAAATGATAATACATGTGCGTTATATGTACCTAAGAAGCCTCCGAAATTCGATAGACCCAAGGTGAATAATTCATCAGTGCTGTTATCACTACATCGTTGCAGCATTTGAGCATCTATTAGTCCAAACTCCGAACCCTCTGGATTTGACCGGTAGGGAGGCAACTCCGAAAGATCTGCGAATTCGCCCGAATTAAACACAGTAAGATCATAAGGCGCTTGCGAAGCTGCAAATGCAGCCGCACCCGTACTTGGGTAAAACCGCGTACTGCTAATATTGTCTTGTCTATCTTTTGATTCCACAACCGCACCTTTATGGTTGTATTTACGCACCTCAGAAATCAATTTCCAATCTTTGTGTAGATTGTCTAGATCGGATTTATTCTCAAAATCTTCGATAAAACCATCTGCAGTAACAGCTCCTAGCAGTTGATAACTCTTGTAGGGTCTGCTAATTGAGGATGGATACCGAAAATTACCTTTGTTTATGCGACTCTGGTCGAACTCACTCTGATAATCAAGGGGCTCTAGGGTCATAATATAGCTGCTTCCGATCCCCCTATTGCGAAGGTGGAGATCGTTGATAACTTCCCAGGAGTTTCCACCATTAAATCGCCATTTCCCATAATCTACAAATTGGGCGGAAAGAACGTTTTGGTCCGATATACTGTGTTTATACCGCACTGAGAAATCTTTCGCAGTGAGTTGATTTTCTCTGCCTGTTCGCAAAGCTAAAACCCCCATTTCCGGATTATTCCAATAAGCCGGTCTAGATCTACTATGGTAGGTGATATCCCCTATGCTTGAAGTAGTCTCCAAGGGATTTAGCGTGTACTTATCGTATTTTTTGTGTTCTGTAATTCTTTGTATACCATCTTGCATGGTAACTATCTTGTCTACAACCGGTGGTACGTACAAGTAATCCGTGTAGGTTAGAACAAAATCAGTAGAAGTGATTAACTTTGAATTCTTTCTTTTTACATCGCCACTCGAAATTTTTCGCTTTGCCATCTCGCCCCATAGTTGTTCCAAGGCTCCAGGACGGAGATTTGCTGCAATCTCAAAATCATTATTCTGAGAAACCACCGCTACTAGCTCAGAAGGATTATTATAATGTGTTTCTGTTCTTGACACAATATTGCCGTGGGTATCATATACTGTATTTGACAATTCTTTCCCTAAAAAGTCGGATAGATCAATATACCGGTGCAACTTGGTTGTAGTTGCTTTTCCATTGGCATAATCCATCCCAATGCGTTTGCGTTTTCGTCTTCTTTTACGTTTACTTTTCTTACGCAAACTGAATTGGCGTTTAACGTAGCCCGTTACTTTCTTGTAATACAATTTAGTGAGAACGCGATGCGGCATCGCATTTTGCTGGTGTGTCCTAAAATTATCCGTAAAGCGATAACCTGGCTTATCTGGTGTGAGATACTCCGCTACCATTTTTCCACCAGGGCGGTATACCTTCGAATCCAAATTATCTTCAGAAGCAGATGGAATCCAACGTTGTTCAGTCACCTTACCATATATTATTCTAGGAGCCGTAAAAAATCCTTTTCCCTTGACATCAGCCAGACTAAATGCTAAATTTTTACCAAATCCCGGCTCATTTGTTGCTACTCCAGTACTAAAACCAGAGCCATTTTCATGGGTGTCATAAAAGTAGTTGGTAACAATATTATCATCTTGAACATTATTGCCGGTTGCCATTTGAAAGTTACTGGATATAGTAATTGCACTCACTCTACTCCCCGTATACTTTCCTAAAAAGCAAGGGGTGCGTAGAAAACTTAAGCCATTATAAATATTACTATTAGTACAGCGAGCCTCTCCTGTTAGTGTACCATATTGAGACTGAAGTTTATCCTCAGCGCCTGGATCTCCGTTGACCAATCTCTTCAGTTGGTTTTTCATGATCCTTAGCGCCTCACGTTTACCCACAGACTTTGGAGGAAGAGAAACTTCCACCTTGGGTTGGTTAAAACCTGATTTTGCTGCTGCATACTCTTCGGAAACAGTATAGATGAAGTTTTCAAAAAGTCGATATACTGGAGTTCTAACGTCATCGCTTCCGGAGCTCACTAGAGTAATTTCTTGAGTCTTAGCAATAGGATCAATATCTCCAAAACTCTGAATCTTGAGGGTATCATCCCCAAATACAGCCAAACCTAAGCTTCTACCCACACTTGAAGCGGATACATTTTCTATCTCCGTTTTTTGAATTGAATTCCGATAAAAAGCCACTTCCGCATACACACCCTTATGGTAAGACGGTTTTTCGACATCTACCGCTATAATATTGCGATAGACATTTTCAAGAGTAGGTTCTGGCAATAGACCTAAATCTGTTGGCTCTAATAGGCCGTTCAATTCCTCGTAGTAACTATGAATATCAGATATATCCACTTCCAAGGTTAATGAATTACCAGAAGCACTAATACCTTTTACTGACCGCATCACATTTGATGCTACACCTTGAACTGATATATACGATCCTGCCTCATAATCAAAACGTTTAGTTCCTCCATCTGGTGTCAACACCTTTTGCAACTGATATATATTGGCACTACGATCAGCTAACTCCTTACTCACCTGAGTGTAGTTATTATAGAAATTTCTTGACGTGTTCACCTCACCACTGGTACCTGCATATAAGTTCACGTTGCCCCAATGGTCTAGCTTTTCATTTAGAACTTCCCTTTCATCTGGTGTAAAATTAAAACCATCATGTTCGTTATCCTCGTAAAACAATTCGGTAGATGGATAGTCATGTTTCTCCCCTTGCTCATTATAGCTGTAGGGAACTACCTCTCGTAAGGTTAAATGTCCAGTACCTACATTTGGATTGTACTCCTTGTTGTAGAAATAAGAGACGGACTCAGTCAATTCACCGCTAATTGGAACATTGTTGCCATAATTACGATTACTCAAAACACCCGTCCAACACGAATAATCGTAACGAAACTTAGTACCACTGATAGGCACCCGATCTCTACTAGACAATTTATCAAATCTTCTAAATACCTTCCCAAAGAAACTGGGATCCTTTTTGTGATATAAAGTAATATCGGTAACACAGAATAGATTCTGGGTATTATCTAAGTAATTGGAAATATCATTGGAATTTGTTCCAGTTTTATAATTCTCAGCTCCGAAGGAATTCCAGGCAACTCCATTTACCATCTTGTTTTTTGCCCCATAACCATCTTCTCTTGGAGCATATGTGTAAACGGACTCGTAATCCGGGGACTCCACAGATGCTAAATAATACACCTCCTTACTACCGCCACTGGCAGAATAATAGTCATCTTCCATATCATGAACTGCTCCTACGGCATGTCCCATGCCTATAAGAGGGGTCCTCCAATTATACTGGCTTTGACCTAACATGTAATTAAATCGCACCCAGTTACCTAAATCGCCATCACTTGGACCTAGCACGTTATCTTTATCAATATAATCGGGTTGCACAATAGCGGTTAGTAACCACGCACTGGGATAATAAAAGGAATTAAACTCTCTTTTTGCACCGCGTTTGTAATCTGACGTTGTCCAATATGCATTGTCTTTAATAACCGGAGGAGTAAAACCGTCTCCTTTTACGCCCACGAATTGCTCATCATACGAAAAAACCGGAAGCGTAAAATAGTATTTCGTACCGTTGGTGGCCGTAACTTCAAAACCAGCAATTAAATCATTAAAATAGCATTCCTCCGGTGTTTCTACTTCGTTTTCCACCATTTCTTGAGACAACAATCCCTGGAGATGTTCTCGGGTAGTTTTTGTCGATAATACACCCTCTCCTTCAGCAGATGCATAATTGGCGATGGAGAGATCATATCTATTTTGTTCTACTTGATAGAATGAATAAATAGAGCCGTTCAAACTGCTGGCACTCACGTTATCAAATTCCGATAAATACTCGCCTACCGTAATTTCCCTTATGTTGGTCGATCGCTGCTGCGCGCCTTGGTTCAACTCCTGCTCCCATGCTTCCACTGCCCGTTTGTTTCCGATATCCGGATAACCTATTTCTGGTGATTCTCCCCAATAAAATCGGTTTGCTTCCGTATTCCCAGGTATTCTGTTAAATACCATTTGAAGGGGCTTGTCATGTTCCGAAACCGAAGGCAACAGTCGGTAATCGCCAGAATAATCTCCCCGCATTCTAAAATACGGATTGGAGGAAAAATCATCGTAATCTTCCGTAAATGAAACCTGTTCATTTTGCCTAAAATAAACCTCATCTAATTCTTCCCCGCCCTTAGCTTTATTTATAACAGCGTTGCGACCAACCAACCCATTTAAAATATCTTGATTCTTTTGCACTTGAATGTTACCCGTGCCCAACCAGGGATACTGCCCTTCATTGCTGTACTTTACTTTATGCTTAAAAAGCCCGCCACGTTCTCTGAACCTAGATTTCTGTGTAATAGCATTTCTTGAAAAAATGCCCGCTTCAGGTTGTACAATCTCAAATGACCCAGAAATACCTTTAGCTTTTAAATTAAACTGGTCCTTTTGCATGTAACTCACCGACTCCGATATTAGCTGCTCACCCTCAATCGTAAAGTCTGGGATTAGATTGGCATCTCTTCGATTTAAATTATTAAGATAATAGCTCCCCAACAACTGTTTTTTAAAAATACCACGTCCAAAAGTTGCATCTTTTGCTATTCGAATCCAATCTACGGATGCCGAAATATCTATTTTATCTAGGCTAATCCCAATGGACAATTTACGTACAAACCCTTCCGAGTCAGCATCCGGATAGAAACTATTTAAACTCGGTAAATACAATCCGGTTCCGGGAGTACTACTACTTAAACTGAACTCATTGTTGCCCAACAAATTCCCAGTATTGTACAAACGCAACGCCCCTCCCCCTAGTGAAGGTGCTACTGTTCCACTTAGATATTCCCCTATCTCAGCTTTACTTTTTCCATCTACCATTTTAGAGACAGAAAGCCCGCCTCCAATTTGCATATGATCCCCCAATGGCAGTGAGCCAGAAATACCAAAATTGTAAGTAGCCCCGTCCGCTCTAGAATCAAGAGTTAATCCAGCTCTCAGCTGAACCGGAACCCCTATCAAAGAAGCTCCTGCGCTGGCACCGAAAATTCGATAGTACCCCGTATAATTGTTAAAGCCTCCCCCGTAAGTGGAGCCCGCAGATAAAACAATATTTGCTTTGGGTATAGGTACCGATAAATTAGTATTAACAATATTTCCTAACTCCCTTAAACTTTGATTCTCGAAAAAGGTATACCGTGCAGCTTTATTCACATCGTCTGGCACTCCATTAACCGTACGTGTAATAGCTCCCGAGAAGCTGGAGAAACCCAAACCAAACGCACCTGCGTCTTGCATGGGGTTTTGACCCGATGTATAGGTTATAGACAGCGGATACTCTGGGATGGATGTAACGGGGATAGAATAGCTTAAAGCTCCGCTTGCTTTTGAAACCGAGTGCCCTTGACCTTGGCTGTAGCCCGCATAATCAAATATACCTACAGTTGGAACATGAGCCTGAACCGTGCTGGGAGCAACTATTTCGAAAACAAAAATAACTAAAAGGTGAATTGCAATCAACCTTTTAAATTTAAATATCTTTCTATACATTGTATTGGTGAATAATATTAATTACAACAGCCTACACTTTTGACAATCTCAACGGTTTTCGAAGTGCTTTTTTCGCCACACGCAGTAGATCTTACATGAATACTGATAGTATAGGTGCCTGGCGCTGGAAAATCAAAGTCTATCTCTCTACCACTAAACAAGGGAAAAGCAAAACCTTGATCATCCTCAATATTCCAAGAAAATGTACAATCTATACAGTCGTGAAAGGCATCGCAAGAAATTTTATAATCCAAACCAGTGCCGCTGGCATCCAGAAAATCTAAGATTATGCGAGGAGAATCATTAAAATCATTGTAAGAAACTGGAATTGTATGTATTTTTTCACACCCCACATCACTAACCATTTTCAAATCAAAACTAGACTCACTCCACGGTAAGTTGAAAAATGTCACGGCATCACCTGTAACTTCCCCTTTCTTTGGATCAACAAAATAGGCTCCACCAGGTAATTCATAATTACCACTAGGCAGCCTTTCAGGCTTAATATTTCCGTTAGAACAAACAACAAACTCCGGAACATCCCCGTAGAATCCTGGTACTTTAGAAATATTGAATCTGCTTGAAACCGTAGTTTCACCATCAATACAATTATTTGATGCACATTCCGCAACAACTTCATATACTCCATAATCCTCAACATCCCCAAGTTCAATTGAAAAATATGCTGAACTACAATCCTCACATAGCAGGGTACTTTCATTGTAAGTTACATTAACCAGACTAATATTAGAATTCAAATTGGTACTAACATAGAAAATCTCCGAATTCGAAACTTCATCTTCGTAACAATAAGTATTCTCGAAACTATCAACGATTTCTAGTAGCCGTTTTGGTCGAACCCTAACGTTCCAGTCAAAAATTACAGGTTGAGCTGATTCAGCACAATCATTGACGGTTCCAGCTATACACCTGAATGCCACGTCCCACCTTTCAAAATTCCGTAGTGCTGATTTATTTAAGAATAACTTGTACCTATTGGCCGCAACAGACTGAAGTACAACATTATTATTCGCAGGCTCCATGTCAAATAGTACATTACCATTAAATTTTAATATTACAAAATCATCCCTTTGCAAATCTACCAACACATCACTTGATATATCATCATCGCGATTTGTACGATTTTCAGGCTCAAATGCTCGGTACGTTCCTGAACGTTTACCGTTTACTATGTTCGCTAAGAACACATCTTCATCAGTGATGACACTAGCCGTTACATTATTAAGATCCTTTGAAAACGCACATCCATTAAACCAGACATGCATAACCAAAGGGATAAAACAATCATCCTTTAGCGCTCTAAGGCGAATTCGATATCTCCCGTTTTTAGGGTTAAAACAATCCTGCGAAGTATTAAAGCAGGGAAATGCACTAATATCTTGTGAGTTATTAAACTGAGGAAACTTTTTCCTATTCTCCCAACTATATATATCACCAATCCCTCTGAAAGACCACCGCCCTTGACTAAACTCATTTTGGCCGTTAGATGACAAAAGCAACTCCCCTCCTTCGCTTGATATAAAAATTCTAGGATGAAAATTGATGGATGTATTCAAATCGTACAGCAACCTTCCATCATTAAGCATTTGAGTGACTACCGGCCCGTTCATTGTCTGCCACTCTTCCGAGCTACTAAACGGCTGTATCTCCAGTTCACTCGAATTACTTTCTTTACTATACTTAACTCCGAAACTGAAGTCACTATTTAATTCATCAACAACTTCAACAACGAACGCAATTTCTTCGGAAAAAAACCTAGGATTCGCGACTGGAAAATCCCCCTCTACTGCTAAAAGATTTAATTTAACAGCAAGATCCATCCTGTTCCCAGCAGGCTTATAAGCATCAGATGAACTCGAATAAGGAAAAGTGGCATCAACAAACAACTCTCCCAAATTATCCTTAATAACAATCCCTTCGTCCTTCAACTCAAACTCACCTTCCCACTGTAACAACCCCAAATTTCCACCCGGGGAAAGAATCGCATCCTGAAAATAATCATCCTTCATTTGCAATACTTCATGACGGCTAGGAAGCTGCCCATTACAACCAGTACACCCTTGCCCATACAACGTATGCATATCCCCGAGAATCCAAAGCACAGCGAATGCAAACCCCAAAAGGTAGCCCAACTCTTCCTTTTTTCTAAGCCCTACTTGAACCATATTTCACCAGAGATTTTTTTGCGAAGAAAGAAAATTAATTTTTGTTAAGCAAAATACTGTACAGATATTTGTTTAGTATTTTCAAGAGTCCCTATCCAGAACAACCAAATCTAACCTACATGAATACCCTTGTTAAGTTTCTGTTATATTTCCTTTTTTGTGCGCATCTTAAAATATCTTAATTTCGCGTAAAATTTTACGACCATGGTTTACGAAAAGAAGCTAAAGTCCTTCTCTCTTACCGAGTTGCTGGTGGTTCTAGTTATTATTGGAATTTTGGTACTACTGGCCTTACCCGACCAATCTTCAGTAATCTCCAAGGCCAAAGCTACCGAAGCGAAACTGCAACTGGAGCACCTCCATGCCTTACAGCAAGCTCATTTTTATGAGTACTCGAGCTATACTACAGATCTTGATAAAGTAGGTTTTAACCAACAGCCTTTAGTAACGAATGGCGGATCTGCCAATTACCAAATAGAAGTTATTAGCGCCCAATCGGGCAGCTATTTGGCTCAGGCAACTGCGGTAATAGATTTTGATCAGGACGGGGTATTCAATCAGTGGCAGATCGACCAGAACAAAAACTTAGTGGAAGTCACTAAAGACTAAAGACGGCCATTATGTATATGATCGCTGCTGTATTTTCCTGCGTCTCTTCTTTTTTCATTGGCACTGCTGACTTTAAAAGTAGATCGGTGCGTTTGCTTTGGTTCTTATGTCTTTTTGCAGGGCTAGCAGTTTGGTCGTTTTTACACTATGGTTATCCAGATTTCCTTTACTATACGGGTATAAACTGGTTTATCGTTCTGCTATACATAGCAACGCTAAAAGGGTATCTATATCTTAAATATGGCTCCCAAGCGATTCTCCTGGATACCTTTCTCGGAAAAGGAGATGTTATCATGCTTTTGGCGATTGCCCCCTTACTACCTCATGTAGGGTTTATCGTTTTTGTAACCGCATCTGCTATCATTGGTCTGCTACTTCATTTTTTTTATTACCGCTCACGGCAGCAAACGCTTATTCCTTTGGCCGGCATTCAGGCCTGGATGGTTATACCAACCATAGCATACCGGATACTCTTTACCTAAGGAATCTTCCATGGATATTGAACCCGACATATTAAACTTAGTAACAAATGAACAGGCTTGGCACTATGAGATTATTCCATGCCAAGAACTGGACAATGTTATTAAAGTCTTAGCTAGTACGAAACCCGATGATTTGACACTCCAAGAATTGGAGTTTTTATTTGAAAAAGGGGTCGCAGTTTCGCTTATTGAGGAAACGGAACTCAAAACATATTTAAGCAAATTCTATCGCAGAAATAATCGCATTCAATCCATCGACTTTGGCAGTCTTTCGTCTGAGGGATTCTTGGAAGCTGTTTTAAAAGAGGGTTTGGAATTGGATGCCAGCGACATCCACATAGAGACCTACGAAAGCAAAGCGCGTGTTAGAATGCGCATTGATGGAATTCTCATCGAGAGACACCCTTTACCAAAAGACCAATATCCTGCCTTAATAAACAAAATTAAGATCATGGCAGCGCTGGATATTTCTGAAAAGCGTTTGCCACAAGACGGTCGCATTCACGCCAAGCAACTGGGTGGTTTTGCGGATATCCGTGTTTCAGTTATTCCTACATTACATGGCGAGAAAATAGTGCTACGCTATCTAAAATCGGATGCCTCGCACCTTACCCTGGAAAATATTGGACTTACCTATGCGGCCTACCACAAGGCCATTCAAAAACCCAATGGAATAATCTTGGTGAGTGGCCCCACAGGATCGGGAAAAACCACAAGCCTGTACGCTACCCTTAAGCTGCTTAACGAGGAGAAACGCAACATTCTAACTATTGAAGATCCTATTGAATATACATTACCTGGTATTAATCAAGTACAACTAAAGGAATCTATAGGACTCAGCTTTAGCGTGGCATTAAAAAGCTTTTTGAGACAGGACCCCGATGTAATTATGGTTGGTGAAATTCGGGATTCTGAAACTGCTGAAATGGCAATTCGTGCGGCACTCACCGGGCACTTAGTATTTTCTACCATACACACCAACTCTGCCATTGGCACTATTGACAGACTCATTGATATGGGCGTTCCACCCTTCCTCGTCTCCAATACCTTAAACCTGTCTGTAGCGCAGCGATTGGTGCGAACCTTATGTCCACATTGCAAAAAGGAATCTCCGGTAGCCTCGGTAAATGAAGCCTTAACTGACATGGGATTATCGCCCAACCACCTTGGCCAAGGAAAAATATTTGAACCCGTAGGATGTCATGAATGCCATTTCACAGGGTATGCCGGAAGAAAAGCTGTTTATGAAATCATGGAAGTGGGTCCAGAAGAGACAAGAGCGATCAAATCTGGAACTACCGAAGAAATACATAGCAAATTGGAATTAAATAAATCCCTTTTATGGCACGAAGCGTTGCGTCTTGTTACCGATGGCTACACCTCCCTAACTGAAGTAACACCGCTTATCTTAGAAGGAATAAAATAATGCGAATTACACTCTTTATACTATCAGTACTACTCACTTTGAGCGCACGGTGTCAAAGCTTAGATAACTTCTCCATAGAGACAAAGTTGGATTATTTAAGTTCTGAGTATCCTGGCTTGGAGGAGTTAAGCGAAATAAAAGTAAACCAGGTTGGTCTACGTGAGTTTATTACCGGTTTAGGCTCAAATCATCAAGTTAATCTTACCGTAGACCCTGAGGTACAAGAAACCATTTCTTATAACTTCAAAAAAGTTTCCGTATCCGATGTCATTCTCTTTGTGTGTAGGGAATATGATTTAACCTTAGAAGTTACAGGGTCCATTATCCATCTTAAAAAAAGGCCTATTCCACCACCGCCTCCGCAACCAAAAAAGAAAAAAGTACTACCAAAAGTAAGCTTTATTGATTCTAGTGGCCTTGTAAGTTTAGACTTACGACAGGACACGCTTCAAAATGTTCTGAAGGAAATATCCAGACTAAGTGAGATAAACGTAGTTACCAAACCGGAGTTTCAGGATAAGCAAATTACACTTTTTATCAACAACGAGACTGTTGAATCTGCATTGCATAAGATATCCTTTGTAGCCAATTTGGAGTTATTTAAAAGCGATGAATACGGCTATTATATTGAGGAACCTCCAAGAAAACCTATAGAAGATTATGCTGAAACCAGCAGGCTACGAGGATCGTCTGGCCTCAATAAGAAAAATGGCATCTGGTTTTCAGCCCGCACTGGTTTGCAATTTGATGTTGCTGCATCGGATATAACTTTTGTTGACCTACTAGACCACGTCTCTAATGAATTGGGGGTTACTTTTATAATGAAGGATAAACTAGAGGGAACTACATCATTTTATTTAGAAAACGTAACCTTTGAAGGTTTCCTTACTTTGATATTGGACGGTACTGCATACGGATTTACGAGATCGGATGATGTCTACATCATAGGAAACGAAACAGAAGGACCGTTAAGAAAGAGCGAATTATTTAAACTAGAGAATAGAACTATTGAAAATTTACAGGAGCTAATTCCAAAATCTATGTTAGAAAATGTAGATATGGTAGAGTACCCTGATCTTAACGGTTTTATTTTAAGTGGTGGCAGCAATGATATTAGAAGGTTAAAATCCATATTAAGAGAACTAGACCAAGTGGTCCCGGTGATAAATATAGAGGTATTGATCGTGGACATCAATAAATCACGCTCTACTTCAGCTGGGATACGGGCTGGCATAGGAGGGGAAAATGTGCCCGCATCTACTACGGGAACGCTTTCACCCGGATTTGATTTCACGTTTAACAGCACGTCCGTTAACAACCTGGTTAACTCCTTTAATGGCTTGGGCGTAATTAACATTGGTAAGGTAACCCCCGATTTTTACCTCAGCATGAGTGCGGCAGAATCCGATGGCCTTTTAAGTACTAAGTCTACCCCAAAATTAGCTACACTTAATGGCCATGAAGCCAACTTGAGAATAGGCCGAACAGAGTACTATCTTGAAGTACAAAATAATATCATTGGGGCTCAAAATCCTACCGTTGCAACTTCTCAAAATTTCAAATCGGTCTCAGCCGACCTTTCAGTAACTATTAAACCCACTGCATCAAGTGATAATCAAGTGACCATGTCCATTGAAGTTTCTCAAAGTGACTTTACCGAGAGAATAAACGAGACTGCCCCACCAGGAACCGTTGATAGAACTTTTAGATCCATAATACGCGTAAAAGATGGTGAAATGGTTGTTTTAGGAGGCCTTGAAAATACTACAAAAGAGCGAACGGGTAGTGGCATTCCCTTCTTAAATCGGATACCAGTTCTTCGATGGATATTTGGTTATCGAACTAGTAAAAAAGAGAAATCAAGACTCAACATCTTTATTAAACCAACGGTGCAGTACCAATGATAACAGGTAGTAACCCATCCTTCCTTCACTTTTACTCCAATAAGAGGCAGGTCTTAGGCGTCCATGTGCACCTAGAACAACATAGTAGGGCCTGTTTCATCTCCACCATAACACTGAATACGAAAAACCAAGTAATAGGCTGGAGAAAAAAGTCCTTTTCCGATTCACACGCCATTGGGCAATATTTAGACTCCCATACATACCCCATTGTTTTACTTATTACAGGTTTCGGAATCCTCACTAAGATCACAGCGTCATCCCAATCATCAAAAATAGACAGTATAAATAATAACTCCGATTATTTAAGTACCGATACCCCCGTTTTTGATTCTAAAATAAACTCATACATAAAGCAAACCTCATTCGAAAAAATTTGCACCGAAGTTTCTATTGACAAATCCAGACTTATAGGAGTGCACCTAGGCTTTGGCTCTACTTGCTTTGGCCTGGACAAAGAATCAGAAGATCAATTGAGTAACTCTTACATTGATATCTCACTTCAAAATAAACGTGTTCTTATCCAAAAGAAAGAGGAATTCAATTTTGGACAAGCACTGCATGATGAAGACTTCTATAGTGGATTTTATGCTGTTACAGCAACTTGTCAATATTCTCTGGGCCTTCAATTCTCCCCAGAAATCATAGAGAATAAAACAAAATATGACTCTTTTATAAAATCTTCATTCTATTTAAACACAGCAATAAAGACCATTCTTGCAATTCTTTTACTTACCGTGCTGTCTAACCTATACTTCCGATATACCATTCCTAAAAAGCAATTAATTAACAAAAACATAGCTACCCAATACAATAAAAAAAATATAATTAACCAAGAGTATCTAGCACAACGAACTTTGGTCCCAGAAAAATTCAATCCCCTACCCTATCACCTTTCAAAGGTGGTCGACACTTTAGCCATTTTAGTTCCCCCTAAGGTTACTATTAATTCTTTATCACTTCATCCAGAGGATAATACAGCTAGAGGAATAGCAGACATGTTTGAACTCACAGCCGCAAATATAACCGGACAAACCGATGACATTAATGCCTTAAACGAGTTCTTAGACGTACTGAACAAACAAGGCTTTATTGAGAAAACGAACTTAGGCAATCTACAGTCATACGATGATGCAATGACTTTCAAAATTTCCATATGGTTAAACGAAGATTAAACATATTATCCATTACGGTTTTGTTTGGAGTGGTCATTGGTTATCTAACCATCAAGAAAACTTGGAAGCTGTACAATCAATATGTGTCACTGAGCCAAAACCTACAAAGCGCACAATCATCACCAGCTGCGCTGAATCAAAACGGGCTTACACGAAATTTCAAACGGGCTCAACTTAACCAAATACTACTCCAGACCATCTCCGATTCAAATCGTGAAATAGAAGTGATTTCATTTGATGAAGAGGCAATAGAAAATGTCGGCAAAAACAATATTGTAATAATAAAGATTGGGACAAAAGGTCAATTTCGAGATCTTTTATACTTAGCAAATCGGTTAGAGTTATTACATAAAACTAAAAACTACAACATTTGGTTAAGTAGCCTCAATTTTTTTAAACAAAACAAGTATGGACAAGAGTCAGATAAGATATACGGAGAATTCTATATTAAGTCCAGTTATAATTAGTCTTGTTATCCTTGCCGCATTACTCATTGGCTGCGATGATATTTTTGAAGAAGACCTAACAAACCAAAGCGTTGTGCTATTAAACCCTGTGGAGCAAGCCTCTTTAAAAAATACCAATGTAAATTTCTTATGGGAGCAAATGGAAGGCGCCAACGCATATAACATACAATTGGTTAAAGGAAGTTTCGCAATGCCCGAGGCCTACCTCTTAGATTCCACAGTCACCGATAATCGATACGAAATAGATTTGCTTGTAGGAAAATACGAATGGAAGGTAGCAGCATTAAATGCTTCAAGCATCTCAAAATACATCCAACGAACTTTCACTATTGACACCAGTGGCATAAGCGACCAAACAGTTACTGTTTACACTCCCGAGGACTCTAGCTATCAAAACACCTTGCATATTCAATGCAGTTGGCAACCATTGACCGATGCCTTATTCTATGAGATACAATTAGATCTTCTAGGTACAGATACCGTAACACTCACAAAACAACAATTGATAGCTACGGAAACACAGTTAAGTACTACTTACGAAGGATGGCACACATTTAAGGTTTTTGGATTAAGCGAAAATTTAAATCCCTCCATACCTACTACCCATAAAATTCTAGTAGACACCACCACCCCTAAAAATTCTGTAATTACCTCTATACTAACCGATACCATAACCGATGAAACGCTTTTAATAGAGTGGGACCAATATTCCGATGTAGGCTCACCGATATATGATAGCATATTTCTATACAGCGACAGCGCTCTAATTACCGCTCAAAAAACAAACTTTGATTTTTACAGAACCCCCGCACTACCAAAAGGTAACTTAAAATTTAAGATTGCAACCTATGATGTGGCAGGAAATCGGAGTGCGAATGAAGATAGCTTAGTTTTTGTAAAATCATGAAACGACTCCTTGATCTAAAATTGGTAAAGATAATTCTAATTGCTATCACTCTAGGGATTTGGATCATCATAGGGTACAAATTATTGTACCAACCAGAGCATGATGAAAACCCAAAAATCAAAAGCACCGTATCGCACCAATATATTAAAACAGCAACTCCCAGGCTATATTCTGAGTTATCGAATTCCACACGAGATCCGTTTTACCCAAATTACACCAGAAGTCCCATACCGGTAAAAAAAACTATTCAACCGCGCATTTCAAAACCTCCCGTAAATAATTTCGTAGCCCCGAAAACCAAAACATTTCAATGGCCAAAAATTAGCTATTCTGGAGTGCTAAGAAGCGCAAGTGGAGAAAACAACATAAGCGTTCTGTTGGTGATCAATGGAATAACAGGAATTTACGAACCTAAAGATACACTGACCCCAAACTTGTTTATTAATACCGTAACCACCGACTCAATTCACATCCAACATATCACAATTAAAAAAGAAAGTAAATGGTTAAAAATAGCGCAATAATATTCAGTTTTCTACTGGCCCTACTACTTAATTTCCTCGCATTGCAGTGCTTTGCCCAAAAACATCCCGGTATAGTAATTAAGTACAACGAGAAAACCATTTTGTGCAATTTGACGAGCAAGCAGGTAAAAAACTGTAATCCTGAGGTAGACTACTTCTGGTACAAGTCTCAAAGTATTCACCGGACTCAGGGGGGCTATTTTAATCAACTCCTTGATGGTCGGTGGATCTCAAGATATGCATCGGGCGATTTATTTGAGCAGGGGAAGCTAGATAAAGGTGTGAGAAATGGTCGCTGGATTACATGGCACGATAATGGAAAAATCATGTTCGTTAGAAACTACAAGAAAGGCAAAATATATGGGCCTTTTACCATTAATGATTCCAATGGAGATTGTATTATGGAAGGATTTGTGGGCAAGAATTGCCTATACTCCACCACAGATGCCGCCAACAGAAACCTTCAGACCATCACTTCCGAGCCTTACGTTAAAGCAGCGTTTAACTACATAAAGCACCTAGAACAGTGCCTCACCAAACCACGTAAGTATAAATTCTTTAATTTATTTACCCGTTAAGTCCCATTCTTTGAAATCCGGTATTACAATTCATGCACTCGTTATTTCGGTCCTTATAGGGCTGCTTGCAACTTCGCTAATTCTTGCTGCACATTTATACCGAACCTATGCCCTTAAATCCTTCAAACAACTGGAGCTGTTAAATGAAATTGAGCAAAGCATTGTAACCCTAAATTCTGAATCTTTTGATAATCAAAACAAAACGCAAACGAGCCTTTCAAATAACTCAAATAAACTAGACATAAGTAAGCGCGTATGGGGTTGCTACTGGCTTTTAAATATTAACGCTTCGGGTGGCGCAGAAAAGCTCAAAAGAAATACCATTGTTGGAACCAACCTTACGGAGAAACTTGCGTATAACTTTTTTATCCCAAAATTGGAGAATGGAATTAAGCTTGTGGGTAAAAGCTCCTTAAAGGGTAAAATTGCAATACCCAAAAAGCAATTACGCAAAGGAATAATTGACACAATTCGTTTTGAAGGTGGACCGCTACATGAAGGGAGCATATATGCCTCCGTGAACCCAGATATGCCCATAAGTTTCAATCGTATAGCCCAAAAAAACATCAACTATCTTAATCAAGAGTTTACAGAAACTGACAGCGTGGGCAACATTCGAGATCTGTTAACTACAGATTCTATCTACAATTCGTTTAACAACAAAACGCTAGTTTATTACACAACAAAGCCAACCATTTTATTTGATAAAAAGATATACAACAACATCATCATTGTTGGTAAAAACAGGATTACCATTGATAGTTCCGTGCACATTTCAAACGCTATAGTAATTGCCAAAGAGATTTTTATCACATCGGGCTTTCATGGTAAAGTACAGCTTATTGCTACCAACAATCTGGTTATTGGAGATAGCGTCAACCTGGCATTTCCATCGTCAATTTGCCAGTTTACTGATGAACGCTACCTGGATCTTGGCCAAAGCATATCCATAGGTACTAATTTCAAGTTACAAGGCAATATCATACAAACCTCCAGCACAACTAATAGCATTGCGGGAAATCTTGATATTCGCTCTTCGTGTAAACTTACCGGCTTTGTGTATACCCAGGGATCATTCCATATTCAAGGAAACGTGCATGGCTACTTCTATGGTAAGCGTCCACTGGTAATATATGGTGGCACCATGTACGCTAACCACCTATTGCACTTTAATGCATCACCATTCGACACCCCCGAATTATATTCAGGACCGATATATGATCAATTAGCATCCCATACCCTTAAGCCCGCCCTATGGTTTTAAGTAAGAAACTAAAAGCTGCAACCCTACTGGAATTGGTTACAGCCACTACCTTAATTGGTATTTCCTTTTTATCGGCCATCTCCCTTTATCTTAATATTATGGCAGGAGGAAGAAATAAACAGCTCCTTGAGGCCGAAATACTATTTGATACGTATAAAAGTAAGTTGGTTAACCACGATATAAATAAACCAGAATACCAGCATAAAAACTATTTAATACGCATCCAACCCACTGAAGAAGAAGCCGCTTTCATTCGCTATGACATCCAAGTATCCACAGAGCAAGAAATACTTTTAACACGTCCTACTGTTATTATCAAGTAAATAGTATGAGCAGAAAAATACCTTCATTTACAGTTATAGAGCTTTTAATTGTAATACTTTTAATTGGTTTTGTCATTGGCATTGGTTATTATGCTGTAAGCGGAATACGCACACAATGGAAATATTACATCAAAAAGGAAAACCAAATACTTAACACCATAAATTTCATTAAGGTGTTAAAGCTTGATGTATGGAAATCGCAATGTATGTATTACTCTAGCAATACGCTTCAAATAACAGATCCAAACACGGGTAACCTTATTGTGCACCAACCAGAAAACCATTTTTGGATAAGGAAAACACCGAGTTCCATAGACACTTTCTTGGTTAACGGCACCATAGCTACTGTTACAAAAACAGAAATTACTATTTTTCTAAACGATGAGCTATGGAAAATACAGGCTGCCCCTTCAGCCTCTAACCAACTATTTCCGATATGCCCGAGGTAATAAAACAAGAAAGTACGTTTGAATACATTAAACAAAATGCTAACCATCTCTTTTCTTTAAAGAAGAAATTTGGCGACAAGAAGAAAGCACAATTTTATAGAGAGTTTAGCATCTTGCTCAAAGCTGGGGTGGACGTAAAGTACGCAATGGAATTGTACGCCTCCAGCTGCAAAGCCGAGGATAAGAGATTATTTCAAACTATTATTACCCACCTGATATCCGGAAAAGCATTGAACGAAGCTTTTCTTGAAACCAGCAAATTCACCAATTACGAAATTCATAGCATACGGGTTGGGGAAGATACGGGCAGGCTGTACGACATACTAATTCAACTCTCGCTCTTTTATGAGCGAAAAATTAATCTAAGAAGACAGGTAGTAAATTTAAGCACCTACCCCGCTTTTGTTTTTGCTGTTGCCGTAGGTGTGGTATTTTTTATGCTAAACAATGTTGTGCCTATGTTTGCCGATATATTTAACCGGTTTAATAGCGAACTTCCGGCAATCACGCAGTACATTATATCCTTATCAAGGATACTCAACACCTACGGTGTTTTTATTTTGTGCGCTTTAATACTTGTAGCGGTGTATTTATACACACAGCGCAATAAACCATGGTTTAGAAAAAACACAAGCCTCATGGTAATGCGCATACCCGTTATTGGTGTCAATTACAAAAAGCTTATTCTTGCCCGTTTTTCCCAATCCATGTATCTTTTGTCGGGTTCTAAAGTTCCATTAACAGAGAGTGTAGATTACGTGCGGCAAATGATAAATTGCTACCCCGTAGAGGTGGCCCTTTCCGAAGTTAAAAGCCAATTGGTAGTTGGCGCGCCTTTTTATCAGAGCATTTCCAAGTACGCCATTTTTGAGCCCAGAATGGTAGCCCTAATAAAAGTGGCTGAAGAAGTAAACCAGCTCGAGTTTATGTTTAAGCGACTTTCCGACCAGTACAATGCCGATGTAGAACATCAGACTAAGGTAATGAGCAGCCTAATTGAGCCCGTAATGATACTGTTTATTGCTGTTTTTGTGGGTATTATCTTAGTATCGCTGTACCTCCCCTTATTTAAGCTGAGCACAACTATGCAATAAGCAAAATGCTTAAGAAGCTATAAAACCTGTTCCAAGATAAAAACTATACCATCATAGCTTTGCGTGTAGCAATCCCTAAAACCAAGCAGACATCGATTCAGACATAGCGTTTACCACATCTGAGAAACTAGGATTGAGTGCAGCTCCCCAACCTCTTGAAGCATTGGCAGTATTATTCATAACACTTAAGGTATTCACAAAAGTATTATCAATGGCCGTCGCATTTATTGCACTATTAAAACTGGGTGCTGTGCCAAATACTTCCGGTATATTACCACTTGACAAGCTAGATTTAGGCGGGTCCTGCCCAAACAACCCTAAAGGATCGATATAACGCAAGGGGTTGTTGTTAAACACCGCATAGGTGCTTTGCCAAGGATAGGTTACTGGGTCTGGGTTCCATCTGCGGCCCAGGCGTGGGTCGTACTGCCAGTATTTGGCCGTATACGAGTTACCCACCCCGCTTACCTCATTGTCCATTTCCTGGCCGCCAGCACATGCATAGCACAACTAAAATTGAAGATCCCATTAAATGAAGGGAACAGCTATTTCCTTATTACTGTAACCTCTGACTCCTCTTTCTCAAAATCCGGATGTAAGTAATACGGATAATAGTAATAAGGTCCATATGTACATGAAAAAAATGTCGTATCTCTAACACCAAAACTATCAACTTTTAACTCTTTTTTATTACAATCTATTACCCGAGTAACAACAAGATCATCTAAACTCCATTCTTCATTTTTATTCATGTTAGAAAAAATATATTCATAGAAGCAATGAGTATACGTATTGAAATTGGTTTTTTTAACCTTTTTAACCCTGCCATCTTCGTTACTAAAAGTAAAATTAAAAAAGTAGCTAGGAGGTATTTTTTTATCACCAGCGAACATAAGACTTCCATCCGGCCATCCATAATCGAACTTAGGTAGGTGATATATTAAAAACACTGTATCCCGCTTTAGTTGATTGGTGAGAGAAACATTAAAATACTGTCTTATCAATCTCCTTTGTTCATACTGAATCTTAGAATATCGTTTGACTATTTTTTTATTTTCCGTAACCGAAAACCAAAATTCTCTTTCCGCTCTTACAATGGGTACATCCTGCCAGTTAAATCTACTCCATATTACAGGTTCCAAAACAGAGCAACTTGTGAAGACAAAAACCAATCCTACATAGATCGGAAGTGCAATGTTCAGTGGGGCTTTTCTTTTCATATTTCTAGTCATCAATACCATAAACCGGGCCATACTCTTGGTTGCTTGGCATCCGCACAAAATCGGTAGCTCCATTCCTATTCTGTCCAACTGGGACAGTAATATCCTTGCCACCACCTACGAACAAACTTTCAAAGTTGCCTCTTATATTCTGCATTACTAATTTAGATAAATCCATGTTATCAAAAAGTAGGTAGCGTGTACGTATGGGGTTATGGGTCTCAGCCCTGATTAAATTCTCCACATGTGTGGCATATATTTCACCAAATTTCACATCTTTATGGATTCTTTCCGGATAGATTTTTTCAAGTTTCCCTTTAGATAACCATATATCGCCAATCTCTTTACCTAGGAATTTCCTGGTCATTCCTGTAAAATAATCCTCTGCATGCGCTAATTCATGCGATAAGACAATAAAAATAGGCGCAGGCTGAGTACCAAGATGAGTGACAATTTCAGGTTGTGTAAAACTCAGGTTTATTAAAGCTTTTTCCTTGCTATCATTATAAACCATCTTGGATTCTTCCTTAGATGTAACTTTTATAAGAACCTCATTTGGCAAACTCGACAATGAACTTAATAAGCGCTCACCCTCGGAACCTGACTTCCTAATATTCTCTAATTCTTCATAGATAGTTTTCCCTAGTTCAAGTTCATCAGCGAGAATATGCTTACCCTTTTTGTTTGTAAGCACTCCATTATTATAAGTTAAAAGACCCTTTTTAGTAGCAATTACTATTTTTCGACCATCGGGATCTCTAAATAGGACAGGATTGTTAGCCACAAAAGCATACGGAGATATACTTAGATACCTTGTGGCATATGGGTCTCTACTGTGCCATCTTCCTAATCTGTTATCGTATATCCTTGCACCAAAATCTAGCGCATTTCCTGCCCCCTTAATTTCATCATCCTTCTCCATACCGTTAAACCCAAAGCGATAGTTTCCATTGCTATACGAGCGGTTTGGCATAACCATACCAAAAGGGTAATAGTCTTGCATGCTGCTGATGTAGGCCTGGCCTTGCGCTGTTTTTACATGGTTTACCGTGGCGCGTACGTTGCCCAGGTGGTCGGTAAGCTCGTAGGTAATAAAGTCTTCGGTAGGGCCTTCTTCGCTGGCTGTACCAAAGGTGGGCTCTCCTGTACGGTTAACCCCCAGCACCTCGCCAGCCTCTTTGAGCGTTTGGCCCAGGCGGTGGCTGAGTGCATTGCCCAAACTGCGCTGGTTACCCGCCAGGTTGTTTACTGCTATGTTGCTATGCTCGGCCATCCAATGGGCTAATATAGGCAACTCCTTTAAGGTGTTTGCCGCCAAATGGTTGGCCAGGTTTGTTTCTATTTCTTGCTGGGTAGTTGGGGTAATTTGCAAACAGCCATTGCGGCCTTTTACAACCATAAAGGGCAGCTCGGCTTCGGCCACCTCTGGCCCCAAAAGGTTGCGCAGTTGGTCTAGCAATGCGTCTACGCCTTCATTTAGGCCAAAGAGGTTCCACACAGTACCATCGGCTAGGGGCTGGTGCTTTGTTGTAATTAAATATTGTAGTTGCAGATTTTCTAACAGGGCACCTGTTTTTACAATAAGCCCACTGCCCTCTAGGGTATCGGGCACCTGGCAGGGTACTTTTTCTGCCCCATTTTCTAGCAAGGCCAAATTTAAGGTGGTAGCCAGGTTGTTTATAGCTCCTTGTGATATGGGTTGCTCGCCCGGCAGCCCGTTTAGTACCATGTGCTGTATAGACTGGGATTGACGCGGGTTGTCCAAAAATGTGGCCATTGCAGCACGCATATCAAAAGATAGCCTATTGAAGACCAGAGCCTCTCGAACTGCAGCTGTAGCGTTGTTTACTTTTTCTAATGCGGTTGCATCTTCGCCTGGCAAGCCTTGTGCTAGGGTTTCAAAAAGGCCCGCTACCTCGTGTTGGAAAACGGTATTCCAGTTTCGGTTAGCCGCGGCTACATTGGCCGCTTTAAAATAGCGGTTTGTGGTGTAGCTTACCCATGCGGTATCGTGTGCAAAAGAGCTGTCTTGCATGAGCGTTTGCATGGCCGCCATAGCAAAGTTTTGCTGGAAGCTACGCTGTACATTTACCCTGCTGCTTAAGTTTTGTGCTGCATTGGCCAAAATATTATTGATGCGGGCATCTACCGTATCGGAGGCGTTGGCTTGCTCCGTAGTGCTTAACCCCTGCAGCCATGTGCCCAAATTGGCCAGTTCTTCTTGGGTCTCGGCTAGCACCAAACGGCTAGCATTTTCTACGGTTTGCACCGTACCCTGTACTGCGTTGTCTACTAAAGTAACACCAGGGCCAAATTCAGAGGCCTGCAAGGCATCGGTAACCGATAAGAGTATGTCTTCTACTATGGGCCCTGCGGACGTTATAAGGGCAGATGCAATGGCCATCTCATCTACATCGGCTTCGTCATCTATTTTGTTATCTACCACTGTTTTGCGCCTGTTAAAAATTCCCTCGCGCTGTAAGCCATAAATGGGCACATCATCTACCGTGGTGGTAAGACTATCGGTGTAGCCAGGCTCTGGTGTTACGTTGTAGGTAGCCAGCATTTGGTTATCTGCTCCATATACGTAAAAGGTTTGCTCCTCTAATTCGCCATCCAGCCACAAGGATTTGGATTGCCGGTTGCCCGACCCATCGTAGGTATAGCGTATTTCCTTTTCGTCTGCCGTGTTGTACTCTATGCGTTCTATTTTGTTTAACGAGTTCCAGGTTATTTTTTCTATACCTTCAGACAAATCTGCAATAAGGCGGCCATTGGCATCATAGGTAAAGCCGTGGTCTGCGTTTTGGTTGTCGTAGCTGTTATCTATATAGGTTCTTCCCACACCCTCGGTTTCTAGCACCAGCCCCAGGCGGTTGGTTTGTTTGTAGGGAGTTTCGCAGTTATTGAGGTAACTGGCCTTATCTGGGTGGCTGGATGGCAAACTTGCATCGTAACTGTAATTCAGTCGGTCTAACTGATAATTATTATTGGGTATTCTTCTATTAAAAAAAGTCAGGTAATCGCTGCCCCGCCTAAAGTTTCTGTCCATGTGCATAATATTGCCGTTGGCATCGTAATCCACATGGGTATAAAAGTCTGTAGTTTCTACTGGTGGTCTGGCCCAACTGGGTAAACTACTGGTTCTGTAAGTAGTCATCTCATCAACCACCCCTTGGGTAAGTCGGTTGAGCACATCATAGGTAAACCCCTGGGCCAAAACGCTTATATCTCTAAATGTAGCTGCGTAAGCCTCTCTTGCCAAATCTGGGGGGAAGGTATTGTTACCTGCGTTTATTTGGTCTGCAACCTGGTCGAAGTTATTAAGAATGACCGTGGCCGCAATATTTCCATTGTATAAGTTATTTTGAATACCATCGCCATCCGGGTCCGAAACAAAAGATCCACTAGCCGGGTTTTCTGCCAAGTCTGGGTTATTGCGTGTATAATCTCCAGAATGATATACCAGTAATTCTCCAAAAACATCATTAGCTATGCCGGTATTTTCGGTATCCTCATCCACTGTAGCTGGATTATTAATAGCCTTTAACCAGCCATTTATGTTGTAGACGTAGTCTATTTTTTGGGTTTTCTCGCCAAGCGTTTTTGTTTTAAGCGGGCCGGTTTCGTAATAATCATACTGTGCCACGGTAATCCACCCGGTACCTTCATTTATTGCTACGCTAGAAAGTTGGTTGTTGGCATCATAGTTAAACTGATGTCTAAATTCTTGTTCGGCCACACCTTCCATATAAACCACCTCGTTTAGGGTACCAGAAATGGTGGAATACTTGTATTCTACCCACTTAATGTTGTTGGGTTCTAAGTCTTTTATATCGTGTATTACATACTTTACTCTGCCCTGGGCATCGTAACTAAAGTGCGTAGACCCATTTTTATTGGCTATGGCTGCCACCCGGCCTTCGGTATTGTCTTGCTGATATTCTGGGAAGGTATAGGTTTCTACATCGTAGGTAATAACCGTATTATCCTTTTTGGTGTTCGTTGAAAAACCATCACCAAAAGGCACTCCTCTAAAATCTGCATAATCTTCCAGAAAACCGAAGCCTTGCGATTCTGGTATTCCACCGCAATCTGGGCAGTCTTGTGACCATCCAGAGTATTCTGCATTGACGTCAATGGCTTCACCAGACTCCGTTATTCTATTAAGCCTGTCGTATTTTATGTAATTGTAATGCAGCACACCAGCATCAGCACTCTTTTGACGTTGTGCCGCGGTTTGCGAAAAGCGTAGACGGCCTTGCGAGTCGTATAAAAACCGGGTAATGCCACCATCTGGTGTTTTTTGCTCCGATACTTGTTCCGCCTTATACGTGTATTCCGTTCTCATCCTGTGGCAAGGGGCTTCGCCAGGTAAAACATAATCGATACCCTCGGGAGGCACAGTTGCTTTTAAGCGCTGCGCCTCATCGTATTCATACAGCGTAAAATGCACTGGTATATCGGTATACTCCAGGTAAAAGTCTTCCTGTAGTGTGGAGTAACATGCTCCTTGGTAGGCTTCCTCAAATTGATTCCGAACCTCATTTTTTCGTCTTTCTACCCATTCCTCATACGCACTGCTTAACTCGCCTTCGCAATTAAGAACACATAATTTCTGCATCACTAACACAGCCAAGTAATCATCAATAATGGCCAGCATGTCTATTTGTACCTGTTCATTATCCAGGCGAATTAACTCTGCCATAACTTCCTGAACCGCAATTTCATAATCCTCTGGAGCAATTTCTGCATCTATGGTGGTCATCCGAAAGTTAAACTCATCAACCACATCGTTGTAAACAATGGCCTCAATAATTTCTTCCTCAGTAAGATTGTTGCACACTGCTATCTGCTCATCTCTTTCCACAGGATCGGTATACGACTCTGCTATCTCCAAACAGCCTGCCCGGTATATTTCAATGGCATCCTCAATAGTTTCTGGTGCGCAATCTGCCACTTCACTGTATATAAAACCGGGTAATCCATCTCGGTAAGACGCTGCTGGAACAGACCTAAACTCGTCTTGTAGAATGGACAGGATAAGCGCTGGATAATAGGCGTTAAAATCTGTAGTTACGGATTGTAAGGTATTTAGGAAGTTGCTTTGGCAATCCTGATAAGCCGATTCATTCGGATCTGTAATTATGCTTTGCAAGCTGGAATACAAATCTGCTCCCGACATGGTTGTTTCCCAGTTGCTATTTTGAGCGAGGGTGTTAAAATTATCGAGAAAAAACCAAGCTAGCTCGTTCCCATGCTTTTCTACGATAGTATTTGCAGGATATTGCACGCCATTTATTACCTCGCCCTGCAAGTCATTTAGGGTATAGGGAAAATCGGTGCTGCCATTCCAAAGTTCCTCATCATCTACAAACTCCCAATAGTTAGCCCCCAAATTGTTAATGGTGCTGTACATGGCAAGTTCTAAGTCCTCCGCACACGCTACACATGGTAAGCCCCCTTCGTTGTAGTTCGTTAAGCACCGCTCCATAGAAAAGGTAGTTACTGCAAAGTGAGCCGTTTGGTAATCGGAGTACAGTTCATAGCTCTCATCATCCAACGCATCTAAAATATCATTGGGCAAATCGGCTCCGTATCCCTCCACCAAATTGCTAAGCGTAACAGAATTGCCGTTAATAACAATAACAGTATTGTGGTTATTTATGGCCTCTACTGCTTGTTGACGATCTGCCTTGTAGGAAGAAAACTCAAAATCGCAATATTCTTCTGCCGTACGATCATCTTCAACCGATACTTCGCAATAGCTATTGCAATCTCCGTAACTGATGTTTGTTTTTAGCAACAAATAGGTATCCGATTCGGTATCGCTGAGCACACCGTCATCGAGCAAGCGCGGCATTAATCCACCTATTTCGTCTTGGGTAACCGCCACCACAAACATGCTATTCAGCACTGGCGGTTCTTTATTGTACTGCCTTTCATAAAGCTCCTCAAACTGTATCCACAAATCCTGCCCCTCAATTACCTCGGTTTCGGCCCCTGTGGTAATGGTGTACTGCTCATCGTCTATAGTGCTGGCCGTTGCATACCCCCCTTCAAGATTGGTTAATATTTGGGTGCCATTAAAATCTTCTATCCAGGCCTCGTCCAAATAATCTACCACTTCCACACAGGTACCACTATGCTCGCAGTCGGCTTCGGTATCGCAAATGGTAGATTGAATAAAGCGATACATGTGATTATCTCGGTCGCATACGCTAAAATCTCCGTTAAACGTCTCTACTAAGCCCATGGGATGGTTAAGTGCTACCTCGCTTCCAACACCTACACTTAAGCCTGCCTGTCCACTTCCTATCAGCGTATAAACCTCTTTGCTAAGCCCCAGTACTGCTCGCACAGCATGATTTCCTACCTCTGAAACCAAAACCGCTCCGTTAGAATGACACAGCAGTCTTCCTGGCTGATTAAAGTATGCATCACCTGGAAAAGAAGCATCCGCAAAGCCCGGTGTATTGCTTGTTCCAAAAACTTCAACTACCTCTAGCGTAGCTAGATTAATCTGCACCACTTGGTGCTTAGAGCGGTCTGAAATCCATAAATACGTGTTGTTTGCATCTACTGCAATGCCCGCAGGCTCTTGGAAATCGTAGCCGTTGATAGTTACTGCGGCAACCGTGCCATCTGGGCTCACCCTTAAAATATTTCCACCTCCGGTATTGGCTACCAAGACATCGCCATTATTTAAAGAGGCTAAGGCTTCCGGATTAAGAAACGCACCTGGATCACTTATGGGACGTAAGGAAATGTGCCCCGTATTAAGATCTAAGTTTCGCAAATATGATGGATACGTAGGGATTTTTGTTTGCTCTAAAACTATGGCAAAATCTGGGTTGGCTTTGTCTAAAACCATATCTACAGGGTCAAAAAATGCGCCTTCGCCCAAACCACCATCTTTTTGGATCGCCACACAGGGGGTGCCGGCAAAATCTTTTAACGTATAACCTCCAAGAGTAATATCTATTTTGCTAATACTGTTGGAACCTGCCTGGAGAATGTACGTTAAAAAGCCATTTCGAATAGCAGCAACAGGTTGCGTTAGCGCAGTGTGTTCATCACGGATCAGCCCTTGTCTATTGCAATCCTCACCATTACCATAGTTTTCCGCTTCCAAAGAAAAATAACAATCTACGCTTTTTGGGTTATAGGGCGAAAAATTGTCGGTTTCTTTTTTACGTAACACAAAATACGAATCGTAACTAAAGAAATCTTCGCTAAACGTTTCAAAGCCTCCACCCGAACTCAGAAATTCTTCTTCCCATTCGTCATATTGTTCTTCCCAGGTGTTTAAACCCGACTCGGTTTGGTAGGGCTCTATTCTTCGGGTAATAACATAGGTAGCTGGACCCGGCAGGGTTAAGCCCTCGTAATCCAGAGGCAGTCCATCGGGAAAAGGATCGCCACATGCTAACATTTCCGGGTTGATATCAAAAACCCGACTCAGTTCAGGAAACACCTCTCCCGTTAACTCATTTTTTACCTCGACCGTAATGGTATAGCCGCATACGTAGCATTGCTCTTCTATGGTATACGTGCTTAAACTGCCTTCAAGGTTGTAGTAGTACTTAGTGAGCTCATTGCTTGCGCATGGCAGCGTAAAAGTGGCTCTTGCCTCGTTGGCCAGTTCATCGGTAATCTCTATATCGTTATTTCCGGCCAGGGGTTCTAGTCTAATTTTAAAATTATCCAGGTAATCTTGGTCATACGGTTCGCCCGCGCCCATTTCCGCTCCGGGTGTTTTGGGCTGTAGCCGCTCTAAATTGGGTGCTGCAGGACATTGTTGTATGGCCGTTGCCACCACCAAATCTTCTTGGTTTTTGTAGGATATGTTCCCCACATTGTTGGCATCGTAGGTAATATTCTTTTTTACAGTACCCTCCATGCCGCTTTCTGGCCCGTAGATAATATTAATTTCCTCTGGTGAAGCCATGCCATACAAATGCTTTATAGCGCGCTCTGGCAATACAAAACTCGCTCCAACTCCCGCAGGCGTAAGATCGGTCTTACCATCATCACGGGTTAAGCCGTATTGGTAGGGGTAGCCGTTGGCATTGTCTACAGCGGGCTCATAGCTTTCATTGGAATAATACCGCCCAGCCGCAAAAGGATTGGAAATATCTACCACGCTAGGGTTATGATAATACTGGCCCGAACTAAAATCGGTGTTTACCACATCAAAATCCTGGGCAGCAAAATCTCGGGTAAGGCCTCCATCGTTTACATCGAAAAAGTTAACTGCATAATTAAAATTATCCTGACCCGAGGGAGCCACCAATGTACTTACCTGGTCTTGATGGAAAGGACTGTAAACGGTTTCTTGGGTAAGTATTTTGCCTGTAACCTGGTTTTTACTTTGTTGCTGGCGCTGCATCCCCATACCATCGGCAAATACCATGCTTTCGCTTACTTTACCATCGTAAAACCCCGCGTTGTAGGTCCAGTTGATGTTGTTGGTATGTACATCGCTAAAGCTTTCCAAATAAGCATCTAAAGGAGCTTCTTTGTTGGGGGGAACACCAATTCTATGATGTTCACCCCAAAGGGTTTTCCCATCGTCTAAAACCAATCCCGCCCTCCAAAACAGTGCCCGCCCTGTTTCAAAGGCTTGTTGGATAATCGGAAAATTAACACTAGAAACACCAAGCGTACCACTAGGGTCGATAATACCTCCTTCAAACTCATTTGCTAAGCTCCAATCGGGTAGATCTGAATTTACATCAACCAAGGTTACCTGCCATTTAGTAGCGCTATGAGAGGGCCACGGGGTGTACTCAGGGTTAGATGTTACGATAAATTCAGAAGGGATATCTTCTTCAGTTATAAATAATCTTTCAATATCGTCACTTTGCAAAAACAAGCTGCTTTGAGAAAAATAACCACAATTAGGAATGCCACCTCCTCCAAAGTATATAGGATCTGAAAGCTCGGAAAAAATTACTTCCTTTTGCATGTCTTCATTGGTAAAAATATATGGCATGCTCAGCCTAACATATCCCCAAACATAATCAAACCACAAATTTGAAATACTTACTTCAATTTCTGTACTAGAAATTCTCTTTATATCATATTCAACTCTATCAGACCCAAATATAGAACGATGACCTTGACCAATATTAATTGATCCCGTTTCATTCAGGTTCCGGGACGCTAGAACAGGCATCACGTAACCGTAATTCCCGGGATCAGCATCAAAGCTAAATATATCTGAAGGCAAATCTCCATTCTCACCAATACTTGCACGAAATGTAAAGAATTCCCCGCGATTCCTCGGTATAGAAAGTATATCAGTAATCCTAATATTATTTATATCTTTATCACTATCATCAGTGAAGAAGTAAAATGGTTTTTCTTCTGTACCTGAATAAAAAATCCGATAATCATGACCAAAACTAGTGTTCAAACTAAAGAATCCTCTACCAGCATCAGGCGATCCAATGCAGCGCTTCCATTTTACTAGACGACCACTTGTTGTTTGAACGTCAATATCTTCAGAATGCACAATGCCGTCCCTAGTGGTAAAAACAATTCCGTTGCCATGCGGTACAATCGTATTATTCTCACATCCACAAACAAACATAGGTTCATCAGTATTTAATGCCCCAGGATACTCAGTATGAACAAAAGTTATTCTACCTAGAAATTCAACTAAACCAGTTTTATCCTCCAAGTTAATTAAGTACTTATTATTTCTGTGCCCTCTGAAAAAACCACCTTCAAACGACAGATGAACATTTCTATCAAATTCACCGGGAGTGATACCTGAAACAGTTATAAAGCTAAAAGTATTGTATTCAAAATAAAATTTCGGATAATCATATAAATCCGGATTATCCACATAAACATCATCATTAGTTGGGTTCCATTTAATAAGCTCAGTAGGAGCACTGCCATTAGGTAACAAATTACCGTACCAGTAACAATTTGAGATTTGGAAGTTTACGCTATGCGTTTTGCCATTCTTTTCATACGTGCTGGCTCTACCAATTCTAAAAATGTAATCCCAAAAAGCTCCGGCTTGTCCCCTAGAATGAAAATCCCTAGTATCTATATTATTTATTCGACACCCTTCAAATTCATCATTCGGACCAAGTTGAAGATCTTCTAAGATATTGATATAAAGAAAACCCTCAAATCCTTCATCTTTTGGAGCCAGCGACAAATGCTTCTCACCTGTTCGATGGATTGTAAAACATTTATTTATTTCAAGTGGTCCGTCATGAATAATATCGTAAGTAGCACCATCCGGTGCTACTGCAGGAGTGAAATCCTCTGATTTCCGAATATGGTAAACCGTATTTGTGAAAGGCCTACTATTTATATACTCAATGGCCGCTCGAAGATTTACATCTCCTTGCTCTCTTATTGGCCCAGCATATCCTACATTAAAATATACAGTCTCGTGATTTAAAAGTTGAGCGCTTGCAGTACCATAAAAAATTAAGAATACAGATAAAAAACAAAACTTAGGCGCTGTCCATTTCATTACTAAAGTCAACTTTTTAAAAATACACATAACACTATTTATCAAAACCATACAAAACACCATAAATCACATACTAGCATGCTATTAATACTATATTTACTATCCTTATCATGATCTAGACAAAGTCTTTTTAACATTTTACCCGAACAGCCTATGCTAATCCAATTAAAAACACCCCCCATTTCCTTATATCTACGAGTCCAGTTGCTGTAGTTCCCTCTATTAGTTTATAAACATATGCGCATCAGATTCAATGATCCTATAGGATAGCTGCACGTTACGGTTAATCCTCTTCTTTTTGAAAACCATAGTGCGATTTACTTATGATTTTTTGCTCCTCAGAGACATTTTCAAAATCGGCCGCCTTTATGCGCTCCCGTCCTAAAGCATCGTAGTATTTAAATACTGCGAAGTTATTGCTATTGATTTGCGCGCTAGACCGCAGCAACTTATGTTCATATACACTGGCATTGGTGGTTGTAGCTGCCGGCTTAAACAAAACATCATCAATGTAATAATCCGTATCCGAGTCATTGCGCAGATACACTACCAGCTCGTAATCCTCAGTACGATACTCCACTGGAATCTCGAAATTAAAGGTGTGCTTAAGCCAGCGCCAATTTCCAGAATAAGGAAGCTCATTCACCAAAAGCTCATGTTCTTGCAGGATGATTTCTTCGCTAAAATCGAGGTCTGCATTTATAGGACGCACAGCGCAAACCGCTTGGATGGATTCAGGTGAAACCAAATTACTAATCCAAGCTGAGACCATGAATTCATTTGTACTTTTCATCGCCTGGTACAGTATCGTAGGCATAATAAAACCGCATCCTCGAGAATCTGATGGCAGCTTAAATCCTGCCATACCACTATGCCATTTTGCTAAGCAAGATGAGGTAGGAATAGATATTTCTTTCTCACCCGTGGTACAATTCCTAAATGAAGGAAGAATGTTAGCTGTAACAATCTCTCCCGATCCTCCTCTTATAAACCCACTTGATATTTTTGATGAACTGTATTCCGCCAAAAGATCTATCTGGTGTATAAATGGAGGAAAATACGCTCTAGTTCGACCATCATTAAGTGGCGAGGAGAAAAACACGTCAAAGCTTGAGCCATCATTGTTGACCATATATAGCTGACCATCAGCGGAAATCATGACTGTAACATCAACACTCACGTCTCCAATATTTGGCAGAGTGTAATAAATTTTCAATTTACAAACTGGGATATCATGTTGGAATGGTTCGTTTATATCAACTATACATTGATAGGCTTCGTAATCACCTGGTCCCACTAAATAGTCTGAAAGACTTAAAGTAGTTTTTATAATTGAACTTTCAGCACTACATGTTTTCGCTGGAACCGATTCTAGCAAGTAAAAATTTGAATTCGTAAGTGCCTGCGCTCCTTCAATGGGGTTACTAAATACATACTCTCCGCTAGAAAAGGCAGTTAGGTCCCGTTTAGCCTGCATTACACTTAATTGGGGTAGGCTGGTACCGGGATAAAAGTACCGGCCGGTATAATTACCCTGGCGGTCTACCGACTCTAGCGGGTTCCCCTTATGGTCGAAGGTGGTTATTTCATTCACCACCTTCCAATCGCGATGATCACCTGGAAATTGCTTGTTTTCAAAATCTGATATAAAACCTTCTGTATTTACATCAGAAAACAATTGGTAACTTTTAGCGGGCTTAATAACATTTCTTAGTGGAGGCATTAACCCACTTCCACTTTGGTTATAGTAGGCGTCCTGAAAATTGTAAGGCGCAGGTTGATAAATATACTGGCTGCCAATTTTAACCTGCTCCATCACCCAACTATCGGCTATAGAATAGGTTCCACCAGAAGGGCTCCAGCCTGCATACTCCGTAGCACTTGCAGCCAAAACGTTATTGTTGTTTGGAGCACCTTTGTAGCTTACCTCATAGTCTGTTTCCGTAAGTCTATTTAGGGTCCTTCCAAAGGTTGCTGCGGGCCGCATAGCGGTATTGTTCCAATATGCTGGCCGCACCTTTCTAAAATAGGTATTGGTGCCTACGGTAGATTTTGAGGTGACGGGATTAAGCGTATAGGCGTCATAGGTAAGATGTTCGGTGGTATTTTTTACGCCATCTTTAAATGTAATTACCTTATCTACCAACGGAGGCACATACATATAATTGGTATACACCAACTGGTAATTATTGGTTGTAGTTAAGTCGGATCTGCGTTTTCTTACGGTGCCTTTTTTAGATTGCTTATAGGACATTTCTCCCCAGACTTGTTCAAAAGCTCCTGGGCGAAGCGTTCTTAAGTCATCAAAGCCTGCATCGGCAACATTTACTAGTGCCTTAGGATCTTTGTAATGGGTTTCCACCCTTAAAACAATGTCTCCATTACGGTCATAAACCGTTTTGGAAGTTTCTTTGCCATAATAATCCGCTACATCTACATAGCGTGCTGTAGTGGTATTGGTAAATTTCGTATTGGTATACCGAATACCAACCTTGCGTTTTACCCTTCTAGTACTTCGGCCTCCCAACCTTACCCTTTTTGGTACACGCCCCACGAGCCTATCATATTTTAAAGTACTAATGGCAGCAAAGGGCACGGCATTTTCCTTGTCTGTGGTAAAGTTATCCTCAAAGCGGTACCCTAATTTATCTGGGGTTAGATGTGTTACCTCCACTTTCCCTGTGGGTCGGTACGCTTTCCCATCAGCTAAACCGGCTGCATCGGCCTCAGGTACTTCTACCTTCTCGGTAACTTTTCCGTAGATAATTCGGGGTGCGGCATAAAATCCCTTTCCGCGAGATTTTACGGGATCGAAAACAAGGTCTTTACCAAAACCTATTTCATTGGAAGCAACTCCTGTGGTAACGCCTGTTCCATCTCCTTGGGTATCATAATAATAATGTGTTACATAAGGTTGCTCTTGTATACCATTGGTGGCAAAATTAAAGTTTGGGGTAGATACTATAGCTGCAACACGCGTACCGGTATATTTACCTACCAATGCGGGTGTTCTGAGGTAGGACAGTGCGTTAAACACTTTGCTATCATCAAATCTATTGGTATACACCTCTCCGTATATTTCATCAAAGCGCCTGTAATTGTACTCTGAATCTCGCAAAAGATCTTTTAGCTGTTTCGCCATTTTCTTAAGAGCCCGTTTCACATCTTCTCCTGGAGGGGGCAAAGCCTCTCTAGAGTCTGGTATTTCGTTTCCGCCCCCTTTCACTGCAGACATTTCCTCAGAGGAAGCGTACATCCAGGTTCTAAACTTATTAAGGACTGGATAAATCTTTTCTAGCGGTCCTTCGGTCCATGTTGTTCTCAGCCGAACCTTTTGTGTTTTATTTTCATAATCTACCACGCCATAGTTAGTTACCTTAACCTGGTCATCACCAAACACCGCCAAGCCAGTTTGTTGCGAATTTGCTTTTGCAATTTCAGAGGGTGCTTTAGCATTGCGGTAAAAGGCATACTCAACGTACACATCCTTTTGGTCACTCGGTTTTTTTCCCGGAGATACACGCGTAGGCCTAAAACAATCTGCAATGGTGGGCTCTGGGGATAAACCTAAACTTTCGGGATCTATGCCCTCATTTTCGAGTCTTTCATAATACTCAATAATATCACTTATATCTACCGTGACCTCAATTCCCTGACTTTTATCCACAGTATTCCCAAAAACTGTAGTTGAGACAATATTCCGCATTACCTGGGGTGCTTTGTCTTGCACAGATTGGTAACTACCCGCTTCATAATGAAACCGCTGTTCTCCTCCTAGCGGTGTTTTCATCTTTTGAAGTTGAAACAAGTTTGCGTTTTTATCTGCCTTTTCCTTGGATAAGGTTCCGTAGGGTGAATAAAACAAATGATTAGAGCTTGGACAACAGGGGTCTCCACTCTCAGCAGGCTTGCCTGCGGTTGGATTGGGATTCCCCCACTGATCTAACTGCTTAGGGTGCACTTCTTTATCACCAGGGGAAAAGGCGAAATTATCTTCTGCATCTTCATACATAAACTCATAAGATGGTTGTTTATGTTTATTCCCCTTTTCGTCATAAGTATATGGAATAACCTCTCTTAAGGTAAGATGTCCATTTCCAATACGCACAGCCGTTTCACCTTTGTAAAAGTATGAATCCTCGTTTGCCAGATAGCTTGGTACTGTAGCATTGGGATTGGTGTAGTTGATGTTACTTAATAACTTTTCTCCTAAACTATAATCGTATTTGAATGCGGTGCCACTAATCGGTATTCTATTCTTGTTCTTATGGCTAGCACCCAAAGAGAAAAACTGGCCAAAAAAGCTGGGCGCAACTTTGTTGTACAAGGTTACATCAGTAACACAAACAGAAAACTTATTGGCATCTAAAAATGGCACTGGACTGGCATGTGGACCTAATTTAGCCCCATTGGGATGCGAAAAGGTATTCCATGCTGCACCATTGGCAATTTCACCTTTTGCGCCATACCCATCTTCGCGAAGTGCATACGAATAAATGGCCTCAAAGCCCGATGACTCTATGGAGCCCAAAACATATATTTCCTTATTGCCGGTGCTACATGAATAATAATCATCCGATTTATCATGTAAAGCTCCCACCGAATGATGTAAGCCCACCAGTGGCATGCGCCAACGGTACTGGTCTTGCGTTTGAATATAATTGAAGCGCACCCAGTTCCCGAGGTCTCCATCACTAGGTCCCGGGATATCATCGCGATCAATATAGTCCGGTTGCACAACTGCGGTAAGTAACCAGGTCTTAGGGTAATAAAAGGCCTTAGAAACTTCCTTCCCCCCCCGGGTATAACTCGGTGTTGTTTTATACCGATCCCCATCCAAAACTGGGGGAACATGCCCATCTCCCTTTAGGCCATACTCCTTTTCGCCATAGGAAAACACAGGTAGCGTATAGTAATACTTAACCCCATTCGTAGCTATTACTTCAAATCCTGCAATAACATCATTGAAATAATTTCCATCTACTTCTGGATCTTCCGCTGCTTCTTCTTGCGCAAGAATTTCCTCCAAATGTGCTGTAACAGAAAGCCGCGTTAAAACGTCCCCATCGTTCACGGCATTGTCTGCTAAGGAAAATGCATTGGCTTTGTGCTGTAATTTATAATGAGAATAGATGGACTGATCTATATTCGGGAGATCTTCGGTTTCGTTAATATATTCTGCAACTTTTATTTCTCGAATAACGGTAGACCTTTTTATTTCAGCGTTCCGTAATTTATTTTCAAATTCATTTACTGAGTTTTGATTACCAATGACCGGATAGCCTACCTGATGCGATGTACCGTAATGGAATTTATTCTTCTCATAGTGGAAAGGAGTTTTTTCATAACGAATTTCTAACGGAAAATCTTTACTAGCCGTAGAATTATTAAAGCGGTAATCCCCTGAAAAATCGCCCCGCATTCTAAAATAGGAGTCTCCGAACGCATCGTAGTCGCCTACAAATGATACTTGTTCGACATGATTAAAGAAAACCTCTTCGATTTCATTACCCTCTCTTGCTAACGCATAGGAAGGCCTTCGATCATTCGATAACAAAGCATTAATAACATCTGGATTCTTATTAATTTTAATATTTCCCGCGCCCAACCATGGAAAAGTGGACTCTGAGGTGTAATTCACCTCTGGTCGCCAATTAAAACCAAGGGGACCACCTGATTTTGAGAAATTGGTACGTGCTCGTACGGTATTCCTCGAAAAAATACCCACCTCTGATTGTACTACCTCAAAATTACCTGCCAAACCAGAAGAAGATATACTAAAAATATCTTTTTGCATATAACTGATAGCTTTCTCTGGTTTTTGCTCCCCTTCGATAGTGAAGTCTGCCATATGATCTCCATTATCTCGCTCATAATTTTTAAGATAGTAACTTCCAAACACCTCTTTCTTAAAGAGTCCCATTCCAAACACCGACCGCATTGAAGTTCCTATGCGTGTGTAGTTAACAAAACCCAATGGAACACTAAATTCTTTTGAAGCACCAGTTGATGTAGCCGAGGGGTTGAGGCTGTACAGGTTGGGTAAATACAAACTTGAATTAACACTTCCGGAAGAACTAAAGCTTTCGTTCCCCAATAAGTTCCCAGAAGTCCACGGTGACCAGCCCAGCACACTCACACCCATTCCCGCATATTGAGAGGTACCTCCTCCATTGTCTTTATAGGTTACACCATAACCTCCACCGATTCCAACGCCACCAAATCCAACACCACCACCGATTCCTACAGAAACCGCAGCACCGTCTTCTCTTGAGTCTAACAATAGACTTGCATTAACACCTACACTAGCAATATCCCCTAAACCTATTCCAATACCAGCACTACGCCCTAGGATAAAGTAACGTCCTTCGTAATTATTAAATCCGCCACCCCATGTTCTTCCCGCAGACAAGGAAATCGGAGGAATAGTAGGAAGCGGTATTGCCACCCCCCCTTGATTCACTACACCTATATCGGTTAGGATCTGATTTCTGAATAACGAATGGATTTTACCACCATTAATATCATCAGGAATTCCATTTACGGTTCTGTTAATTGCGCCAGAAAATCCAGAAAACCCAAAACCAAAAACACCCGCATCTTGCGTAATGTTTTGACCGGAAACATAGGATATCGATTGGCCATATTCTGGAATAGACGTAATGGGTATAGAAACATTTAAAGCTCCGTTTACCTTTGAAACATTAACCCCAGAACCCTGCGAAAAACCAGAGTAGTGATTCCCTACAGACGGGCTGTGAGCGTGCAAACCTAAGGGCAAAAAAACATCAATAGTAAATAGCGTTAATAAAAATAGCGCTATATATCTTCTATTTCTCATATTATACCTATCAAAAAACTCTTTAATCGCAACAACCTATACTCTTCACTATCTCTATCTGCCGGGTTACTGACTTTACCTCTTGGCATCCATTGGCATTTATCTCTAGACTTACCTGGTAAATATCTGGGTACGCAAATTCATAATCTATATAATTACTACTACTATTTATCAGGAAGACAACTTCATTCAAACTATTTTTAATAACCCACTCATAGTAGCATGTATTACAACTCGGAAAACTATTACACTGAAATCTATAGTCTAACCCTGAACCGTTTTGATCTAAAAAGGTTATATCCACTGTAGGTTGTCCATCAAATCCGCGATAATAAAATGGTATGTCATAGCTCCTTTCACATGAAGGGTGGGGCCCATTGTTTAATGTTATGGTAGCATAGTTTTCGTTCCAAGGGAAATTATCTACAGTAATGCTATTATTAGCCACAAATCCTTTAGGTCCCAAGTCTTGAAAAGCAATGTCATCATAATTACCATTAAGCAAATCCACCGTATGCGGTGTTTCACAAACGCCATAAGGCCCTACCTGCCATAAAGGATAACGTTCCCCGTTTGCGTACCGGAAATACGGAATATCTTCCAGGCTAAATACAACCTCAGAATACACCGTGCCATTATCCTGGCAACGTGGGTCTGCATAGCATTCTGCCGCAATTCGGTACTCACCGTAGTATTCCTCATCGAATAGATAAACAAATGATTCAGCTTCTTCACAATTATTACATAAACGGACCTTTTTTCCCTTTTCGTTAACAAAGCTGATCCTCGCAGGAACATTAAGCTTTACATAAAAACGTTCTGAATTTAACGTTGGGAGTTCATCAACATCCACACATTGCTTCTCAGGTCCAGAATATTCCAGTATTTCAAGTTTTTTCGTAGCGACTAAAAGCATATCCATACCTATAGAGGTAATGGGCTGGTCTTCATATGGGCAATCCGCTATATTTTCTATCGACAAATCAACTTTAACCATCAGTTCCCCTTCATCGGTTAACGTTTGTTTAATATCTGGAGTAATAGCGTATCGAAATGTATTCTCACCTATATGTGTAATATTTGGATGATCACTCGGCCTACCTAAATAAAATTTACCGGGGCCACTAAAAAAAAACTCTACGAATTGATCTTCTTCCAAATCCACAAGGACTTGTTTATTGTCATCATAAAAATGATAGAAACCATACCCTCCCAAATCAATTGGAGTCTTTATGGGGTAAACCACTTCGCCAATGGAGGTTCTCGCGGTAAGTTGGTTAGACCGAATATCCTTCGAAACCAAACAACCCGGTCTATAAAAATCTAAATAAATGGGCACTTTACCATTAACCTGCTTATTTACTACAACAATCTCGAACTCACCTGTACGGTTCCCAACACAACTTCCATTACTTGGGTCGCAAGGAAAAACCGTAAGATCCGTATTGAAATAGGTTTTATCAGGATACGGATCCTGATACCACTTATCGTCTGGATCACCATCCATTTCCCAGGCACCGTTCTTGTATTCCCAGGTATTCCCTCCGGTAAGACGAAAGTCACAACCATCAGAATGTATCGCAACATTGGGTTCCCCATCTACGCGAAAGAACAAACGATTACTGAAATCGTAAGTCATTTTTTCTCCAAGTTGCCTAAACGCTGTAATATTATCTTGTGTTAAGTAGCCCAGAGGCCCGATAGGCGTAATGGAAAATTCGGTAGCACCTGCACTCTTAAAGAAATGAAAACCCATGAAAAAATCAGATTCCTCTTTCGAACGAATCATTACTTCAAAATCCCACGCCGCATCAACATTCGGACCGCTATCTGAAAATGGAATCGCTTTGTAGTTTAGCTTAAAACGCGCTAACACATCCCTCTTATTCCCGCTGCCACAATCATATAGTATCGGATTTAAAACGTCGGGTGTTAGCTCAACACCTGCCTGAGCAACAGTTAAAACCCCATCCGCATCTTGCTCAAACGCCCCCGATGACGACCATGGTATGGAATTAGGGTTCTCTGGATTACCCACAACAAACTTCCGCGGAATAGCCCAAAAAGAAGACCCACCAACATCTTCAGGATTTCCATAACCATTATATCGATCATGTGCTACTGGCGTACTACATCCAATACAATCCTGACCTTGAACTTGGTTCGGTAAAATCAAAGAACCGCTAAGAAACAGCAGAACGGTTCTGCAGATTAAGCCCGCAGCTATCATGTAATTCGACATAGGTATTCGGAGCATTTGAGATACTTTTGAAGGCGCTAAAAGTATTTAGCAAATTTTTGTTAAGCAAATTTTTTTGAGATTTTTTGTTTAGTTTTTCTCTATTCGTCTTTTTATATGCCTTTTAATCCAGTCTTTATAAAGGATGTTAATATTACGTTAACATGCGGTGAATCAAAAAACTAAAAGAGTTACCCGCAAATCCTCGTAAAAATGCTCCTTGAAAAAAGTACGTTTGAAAAGCTTGTCCACAAGCAAAAAACCACGAATAAAAAATTAACGTGACAGAAAACAGCCTACAAAATGTAACGCTTAACTATATAAGTACTACTAGTGAAGTCTAGTCCTTAATCTAATGCTTATTTAGATTACCTGGTACAAACCAGAAGGTAACCTCAACGACAAAAAGCACCCCTAGAATAACTCTTGCTGCGTTGAAACTGAGGTATAATATTTACCGGTCTTACAAGGTTTGTCACTACCAGAGACAGCGATAAGGCCCCTTTCTTACCAATTAGTTTAAGATACCTCAGGAGCGGAGGTCTAGTGGTATTTCTTATCGTTGCATTTTTCTGATGACAGGCCAAGGTAAAGAGGTCCCAAAGCAATAATTGCCGGAAAATGATTAGGCCTAAAGTACGCCTCCCAAGTTCTACGCATACCGATCAATGACCAAGCCCTTGTAGTGGTTATACACCTCCGCCAACTGCTTTTCAGATATGGTACTTTTCGGGTTCTGCAATAAGTATATACTGGTTTCTTTGCTACTGTAGTGCTTCCAAGAACTCGGATTAAAGTATTTGGCCGCGAGCATGCCATAAACAACAAAACGCTTAGTAGCAGTTTAACTGTCTTCCTTAAATGGCCGAGGAAATCCTAGAAAAATAAAATTTCAATGGGGCTTCTCTTTGTCCAAAAAGCTCTTTGCTATTACGACAACCGTGTTTAACACTTTAAGCGGGTTATTGACTCAAACCAGCCTACCAAATTTGATCAAATCACTGCTTCTGCTGTCTTTGGCCAAATAGAATGTCACTTCAACAAAATCATGCTCGCGCTCTATAAAATCGACATGGTAAATGAAATACGGATCAGCAGTAAACTTAAAAACCCGAGACCGCTCCCCTTTTATAGAGGTTCGTGTTCCTAAGTTAGCGTAAGGATAATGATCAATCAAAAATAAATCGGGCGTCTTTAGGGCGGTTATTCAAAACCTCCTGCTTGGTTAATTGCCTCAAAGCAGGATTGTAACCTACAGGTGCTACAAATACCATGGCCTTCAACTCCTTGTTGTGGTCGAACTTTTTTATCAAATGAATATGGTTTCCCGATGACATGGAAGGTTTCTTTCCCATAAATGCAAAGATAATCGATTTAGCGCGATCTATGCGCTGGTGTTTGCACCCAAGTAGTTTACTAGACCACGACTAATAAATCCAGCCAAATGGATATACCAACTGAAAAAACTAAAAACTTGTAGCCTATAATCCACAATAGCAATTCAGTTCGTTCCATCCCATGGCTTCCTGCAATTCTCCTATTTTCGCGCAAAATTTAGGCATGCGTATTTTCATTTTGGTCTTTATTCTTTTGGGTGTAATGGCTTCTGGTAGCATAGCAGCTCAAGACTACCTTCCCCCGCTCAACATCCCCTTGGTGTTGTCGGGCAACTTTGGAGAAATACGCAGCAACCACTTCCACACGGGCTTGGATATCAAAACCCAGGGACGCACCGGACTGCCCGTGGTGAGCATTGCCGATGGCGAGGTGGTGCGCATCAAAGTATCGCCCTACGGCTATGGCCTGGCCCTATACATAAAGCACCCCGATGGAAACACCAGCGTTTACGGCCATTTAGACCGCTTTGCCCCCGATATTGCCGCCTGGGTAGAAGACCAGCAGTACCAAAAAGAAAGCTTTGCGCTCAACCTCTATCCGCAAGCGGGTCAGTTTCCGGTAAAGCAGGGCCAGGAAATAGGAAAAAGCGGCAACAGCGGTTCTTCGGGTGGGCCGCACCTGCACTTCGAAATTCGCGATACGCGAACCGAGGAGCCGCTAAACCCCCAGCAGTTTGGCTTTAAGATTAACGACAGCACCCTGCCCAGTGTATATGGTTTGCAGGTAGAAGCCATGGACGAAGGCAGCCACGTGAATGGCAAGGGCCAGGACAATTTTTCTATGGGTGGAAGCTATGGCAACTACGCCCTAAAAAACGGAGAAACCATTACCGCCAACGGCAACATTGCCTTCTCCTTGCACACCATAGACCGCTACGATGACGCCAACAACAAATGCGGTATTTATAGCATCGTGTTTGTTGCGGCAGGTGACACGCTCTACCAAGTACAGTTCGATCGCCTAAATTTCAGCACCAACCGCTACATCAACGCCCACATCAATTATCCACTCTACAGCACCTATAAAAAACATTACCACCGGCTGCATCAGGTAAAAAACAATGCGCTAGCCATATATCCTACCTTAAAAAACAAGGGCGTATTGGCGTGCACCGAAGACAAAGAAATCCCCGTATCCATTACTGTTTGGGACTGGATGGGCAACCAAAGCCAGCTCAACTTTACGGTAAACAGCACCAGCGAGCAAAAGCTGCGCGCACTGCCTGCCACGCCTTACCAACAGCGCGTAAAATGCATGGAGCAATTTGAGTGGAAATCGGAAATGGCTACCGTAAGCATACCGGCCGCTACCTTATACTACGATGCCGAGTTGGATTTTAAAAGCGAAATCCGGGAGGATGGCCTACCCGAGCTTACCGTAGGCAACGATAAATTTGCCGCCCAAAAAGCCTTTACCCTGCGGTTAAAAATTCCCGAAGCGCTGTTGCCCTACCAAGAAAACCTGTATTTGGGAAAAGTGGCGGCAAATGACCGCATTTACCCCGACAATACCGGCGATGTAGTGAATGGATGGTTTACCGCAAAAAACAGAGAATTTGGCACATATACGCTAGCGCTAGACACCATAGCCCCCAGCGTGCGCGCTTTTAACCTCAGCGATGGAAAAACCGTACGCAATGGCAACCGACTGCGCTTCCGCATCAAAGATGGCGGTGCCGGCATAGATAGCTACAACCTGTATATTGATGACCAATGGGCTTTGGCCACATACGATTTTCGTACAGGAGCCGTTACGCATACGTTTGATAGTAACCGCGTTACCGCAGGAGACCATGTGTTAAAACTTGTTGTGACGGATAAGCTGGGGAATACAGAAACGCTTTCGTATTCGATCACCAGCTATTAATGCCTTATTTTAGCCCAATGCCACTAAAATATTTCTTTAGCATCGCTATGCTCCTTTGCAGTGTTTTGGTATTGGGCCAAGACGACACCGGCAACGAGGACAACGTCATTCAATTTTCGGGTATTGTAGTTACCGGAGACTCGCTACGCGCCGTACCGTTTACCAACGTAGTTATTGCCAACAAAGGCCTGGGGACCACCACAGACTATTACGGTTATTTCTCTTTTGCAGCCGAGTTGGGCGACAGCATTATCTTCTCTTCGGTGGGATATAAGCGCTCGGGATTCCAAATACCAGATACCTTAGAAGGCGACAAGTATAGCGTGGTACAAGTGTTGAATAGCGACACGGTAATGTTAGACGAAACGGTAATTTACCCCTGGCCGAGCCGAGAGGAGTTTAAAGACGCCTTTCTGGCGCTTAACCTTCCCGATGACGACATCTCCAGAGCCGAGAAAAACTTAGACCCCGATGTGCTGTACCGAAAAATGATGAACATGCCCATGGACGGCCTGGCCAACTTTAAGTACAACATGCAGCAAAAGCAAAAGCAACTGTATTACACCGGGCAGGCGCCTCCTATACAGCTACTAAATCCCATTGCTTGGGCACAGTTTTTTAAAGCCTGGAAAGAAGGCAAGTTTAAACGGCAAAAAAGATAAGGCCTAGTGCAATTCTCATTTCGCGGTCTGCTCGCCGCTGGTATTCTTTTTTACAGCACGCTTAGCTTTGCGCAGCATACCCTGCAGGGCACCGTTACCGATCCCGTCAACAACCCCATACCGGGAGCGCTGATTGTAGTTAACGATAGCCTTCGTGTAGCTTCGGAGCAGGATGGATCTTACGTCCTCCCAAACATCCAACCGAAAAAAGCCACCCTAATGGCGCGGCATGCGGGCTACCAAACCTTTACCCAAAGCATAAACCTCACCGACTCGGTAACTACCTTCAACATTGTGCTGCGCTATTTGGAGCTTAAAACCGTAGAAATTACCGAGCGCGCTCGTACCGACAACCTTCAAAAACTTTCTAGTAAAGACATTGGCAACGTACCTACCGCCAGTGGCGATTTTATTCAAAACGTATTGGGAGCCCAGGCGGGAGTGGCTATTAACAACGAGCTTACGGCATCCTACTCGGTGCGTGGAGGATCGTATGACGAAAACCTGGTGTACGTAAACGGCATCCAAGTGTACCGCCCATTTTTAGTGCGCGCAGGCCAGCAAGAAGGGCTAAGCTTTGTAAACTCTGCTTTGGTAGACAACATTCAGTTTTCTGCGGGTGGATTTGCTGCCCGCTACGGAGACAAAATGTCTTCGGTATTAGACATTACCTATAAAAAACCAGACAGCCTGGAAGGCGAGGTTAGCCTAGGATTGATGGGAACCAACCTGGCCCTGGGAAACGCCAGTAAAAACGGCAAATGGACCTACATTGGCGGGGTACGCTTTCAATCGAATGCGCTGCTACTGGGCAGCCTGGAAACCAAAGGCGAGTACCAGCCGCAGTTTTGGGATGCCCAAACCTACATTACCCACAAAATTTCCGACAAAACCGAGCTTAGCCTGCTAGGAGTATACTCCAGCAACCGCTTTCGATTTGTACCCACAACGCGTACCACCGAGTTTGGCGGATTTGCACAAACCTTACGCTTTACAGTGTTTTTTGATGGCAAGGAAGAAAGCAAACAGCAGTCGGGTACCGCAGCGCTCAACCTCACGCACCGCTTTACGGATAAACTGCGCACCGAAACCACCGTATCGCACTACGCTACCTACCAGCAAGAAAACTTTGACATTGTAGGCCAGTACAGGCTGGATGAAACCAACCGCGACTTTGGTTCCGATGACTTTGGCGATGTGGTGCGCAACCTGGGTGTGGGAGGCTTTTTAAACCATGCCCGCAACTACATTATTGGCAACGTTACCAACTTTCAGTCGCGCTTGTTTTGGCAAACCGGCCTGCACTACATCCGTGCTGGCGCAACCTACTCGCTAGAAAACTTTGACGAACAGTGGCGCGAGTATCAGTACATTGATTCTGCCGATTACTCCCTTCCCAGAAACCCCAACACGGTAGAGGTATTTGATAACATACGAGCCGAAAACCGCGTCAACACCCAGCGCTTGCAGTTGTTTGTAGAAGATGAGGTTCGGCTGGATTTTGACAACGAAACGGCCATCGCGTTTAACGCTGGTGTACGAGCGCACTACTACCAATATACGGATCAATGGGTGGGCGGTCCACGTGCCAGTATTGCCTACTACCCCAATAAAAAGGTACCGCTAAACGATAGCATTACGGTAAAACGCGACATTGTTTGGCGCCTCTCTGGGGGGATGTATTACCAACCCCCTTTATACCGCGAGCTGCGCGGCATACAAGGTAACCTGGTTCCCGATATCGAGGCGCAACGCTCCATCCACGCAGTGTTGAGTTTAAACTACGGGCTTTTTATGTGGAATCGTCCGTTTAAGCTGATTTCGGAGCTGTATTACAAAACCTACGACAACCTCATTCCCTACGAATTAGAAAACGTTCGGATACGCTACTACGGAGAAAACAGCGCTGTAGGCTTTGCCCGCGGCTTTGATATGAAACTGCACGGTGAGTTTGTGAAAGGCCTGGAGTCTTGGGTTAGCATTGGTTTGTTGGATACGCAGGAAGACATCCTCAACGATGTAGAGCGCATTTTCCTAAACACCGATGGCGATACCATATACTCTTTTACCCGCAACCGCGAGGTAGACTCTGTTATTACCAACCAGCCAGGATTCATTCCCCGCCCTACCGACCAGCGCTTTCGTTTTGGACTGCACTTTAAGGACGAAATGCCTGGTTTTGAAGACTTTACCGTACAGCTAAGCTTTTTATACGGTACGCCCCTACCCTTTGGTCCACCCGATTTTAACCGCTTTCGAGATACCTTGCGTACCACTTCGTACAAGCGGGTAGACATCGGCTTTAGCAAAGAATTTATAGATCCTACCAAACCTCCCAAAGGTTTTCTGGGCCACTTTAAAAGCCTAAAGTTTAGTGTATTGGTACTGAATGTTTTGGATGCGCAAAACATTGTAAACAGCACCTGGATACGCGATGTGAGTGGTGGCCAATATGGCGTACCCAACTACCTTACGCGTAGGTTGGTCAACCTACAACTCACTGGGACTTTCTAGCACTTTAATCAGGAACAGTATTTCCTCGCTGTGCTTCATTTTAAAATTGTAGCGATCTTCGAAAGGTACATCTTGGGGCCAATGCACGCGCTGGTGTTCGCTGATGATAAAAAAATCGCCTGGTTGGGGGTGCTCCGTGTTGCGAATAACCTGGCCCTTCTCGCGCTCAATGTACCAGAGCGCACCGTGGTTTAAGCCCGTACGGTAAAAGTGCAGCGGACTATCTCCGGTAAGCTGCGCTGCCTGTATGGCATCGGTCATGTATTTTTCTTCGGGGCCGGTTTGCATGCGGTGTTCCTGCACAAAGAAGTTAAAGCTGAGCCGCAGTGCCAATAAGGCCACCACCAACCAAAGCAAACGCAGCTTTTTCTGGTAATAGAACCCCAAAACAGGTACTGCAGCCAGCACCACACAAAGCAGCACTTTTAGCCCAAGCATCTCCACCTGAAACTCCACAAAAAACGCAGCCATCGGTGCCAGCACCAACAACGGTAGCATCACTTTAAAAAGCAGATAAAACCCTTGCATCCAGCGCGACTGCACATGCTTTTGAGCAAAGTACAAACTGTACACCAACACCATGGGGTACAGCATAAACAAGTAGCGCGGGTAATATCCTGGCGACAACCAGTATACTGGAATATTAACAATAAAGATAAGCCCAAATGCTTTGAGGTAGGTATTGCTTTTTACTTCCTGCCAAAACCCTTTTAAGAACCAGAGCGGGAAAAACAAGAGCCACGGAGCCAGGTGCATAAAGTTGGTCAATGGAAAGGTAATTAACCCCAAAAGGGTGTCGTCTAGCCCCTTTTCGTCATCCAGCGCAGTGCGCTGCGCACTTTGATCCCACAGTTGATCTATCCAGCCGTCCAGGTCGTTGTATTGGCTGTACTTCCAGAAATAGGCACCCACAACCCCACAAAAAAGACCAAACGCCAGTAGGTGGCGCCAATTAAAAATGTATTTCCAGTTTTTATACAGTAGGATGATAGCAATGGCGCTCAAGCCCGTAAACAACACACTGGGCAAGCCTTTGCACAAAAAAGCGATCGCGTGGATGAGGTAGGACCCAATAAGCGCTTGCGTCCATTTGCCTTTCCTGCCATATTCCACCAACACGATAAAGGCGATGTAGGTAATCCAGCTATAAAAAACATCGATATGCCCGAGTAGCGATGCGTAAATGAGCATTCGGCCACAGGTTACAAAAGCCGCAGCAGCCAAGAATGCCGTAAGGTGGTGCATGTATTTTTTTGCGTGGAAAAAGAGGGTTGCCGCAAAAAGAAACAAAGGCACGGTAGAGGGCAGCCGCATTACAAAATCGCTTTTGCTGCCGGTAATTTTCATGAGCGCTACCAAAATCCAATTGTAAAATGGCGGCTTTCGGTAGTACCACTCGCCTTGTATGGTGGGAGTCCAGTATTGGCCTGTGTACAACATTTCTAGTGCAACCACCGTGCGCGTGGGTTCATCGGCACGCTGGGGCATAAAGCCTAAGTTGTGGTGATAAATAAGAAAACCCAATACGGCTATGGCGATATACCAGGTATTGGGATTGTTCTCGTAGTGCTGTTGCAGTTTGGCAAAAAAGGGCCTCATGTAAATGTAACGTCTTGCTTTAACGGTCTAAAGGCAAATATAGCGCCCAATAGGCTGGCTGTAGCCAGTGCAAAGAAAAACAAGATGGCAAAAGCTACGGCCGGCGCCTCATCGATAAGCAAAAAATCGTTGCCCTGGATGAACACAAACTCGCGCAATCCAACCCCAGCCACGGTAATAGGAATAACCGCAGCCACCGAAGACAACATAAACAGGGTAAGGTAATCGAGGTAATGGGCTGGAATGTGTAATGCCTGCAACAAGCACAAGGCGGTAGCCACTTGCCCGATCTGCACCCAAAAGCTGTAGTGGCTGGTTACCCAAAACTTGCGCATGACCTTTTTGTTGAGAAACCACTTAAACACCAGGTAGAAACCGGGCAAACTTCCCAGCGAGGCCAGCATAATGATGGTGGTTACTTCCCACTGCTCTACAATAGGAAAGTTGCTAAAGAGGTAAAACACCGTGCCGATAAGTAGCAGCAAACAGAGACCTGATAAACGGTCGGCCAGGGTAGCCCAAACCAGGGCTTTGGTATTGCCTTTTTCGGGGCTACGCAGGGCGTAAACTTTGTAGGCATCGCCACCAATGGCCCCGGGCAGAAACAAGTTGTAGAACATGCCCAGGTAATACAACTTGAGGTTGTACCATTTGCCCAACACCAAGCCGATGTTGGCATAAAACTGGCGCAGGCGAAAAGCGGCAATAACCTTAGAGATATTAAAGCACAACACTGCAGCCACAAACCAATATGGGTTTGCAGCTTGCAGGTTTCTTTGAAACTCCTGGAAGTCTATTTTATGAATAGCGAAAGCCAGAGCCGCTCCCGTAATTACGAGTTTCACCGCAAACTTTATCAGCTTGCGGTTGCGCTTTTTCCTGGCCTGTTCTGGTGTTAGTTCGTTGGGCTGTGCTTGGCTCATTCGGCCGCAAAGTTACGCTTCATATTGAGCTAGCGAGCGCGTAATGATATCAATGCACGCATCCAGTTGTTCTTCGTTCATCACCAAAGGCGGAGCAAAACGAATTATATTCCCGTGTGTAGGTTTCGCCAACAAGCCATTTTCCTTCATGGTCATGCAAATATTCCAGGCGGTATCGCTGTCTTCGTTATCATTAATCACAATGGCGTTGAGCAAGCCTTTACCGCGAACTAGTTTCACGATGTTGCTCTTACTGATGTAGTCGTTCATCTTTTTGCGGAACAGATCACCCAAGCGTGCGGCATTTTCTGCCAGCTCTTCTTCTATAATTACATCCAATGCTGCCATAGCTACCTTAACACCCAGCGGGTTTCCTCCAAAGGTAGAACCATGCTGCCCGGGTTTGATTACACCCATAATGGGATCGTTGGCCAGCACCGCTGAAACGGGGTATGCTCCACCAGAAAGTGCTTTACCCAAAATCAACACATCGGGTTTTACTTGCGGCTGTTGCCCACACGATTTTTCGCACTTGCAATTGCCACAGGTGGCTAACAATTTTCCGGTTCTGGCAATACCAGTTTGTACCTCATCGGCTATTAGCAGTACATTTTTGCTTTTGCATAGCGCATGTGCTTTTTCCAGGTAATCTTCGGCTGGAACTACCACTCCGGCTTCCCCCTGTATGGGCTCTACCATAAAACCAGCCACATTGGGGTCTTCCAGTGCTTTTTCTAAAGCAGGAATGTCGTTGTAAGGAATGACCTCAAATCCTCCCGTAAACGGACCATAATTGGTTTTAGCCACGGGGTCTGTACTAAAGGATACGATGGTAGTGGTACGGCCGTGGAAGTTGCTATCGCACACTATAATTTTGGCCTTATCTTCTGGGGTTCCTTTGACTTCGTATGCCCACTTTCGAGTGAGTTTTATTGCAGTTTCTACGGCCTCGGCTCCTGAGTTCATGGGCAACACCTTGTCGTAGTTAAACAAGCGCGTTACTTTTTCCTCAAACTGCCCTAAAACATCGTTGTGGAAAGCGCGTGAGGTTAGCGTAAGTGTTTTAGCCTGTTCTATAAGTGCATTTACAATTTTCGGGTGGCAGTGGCCCTGGTTTACCGCACTGTATGCCGATAGGAAGTCGAAGTACTGCTTGCCCTCTACATCCCAAACGTAAACTCCTTCGCCCCGGCTTAATACCACGGGCAGTGGGTGATAATTGTGCGCCCCGTATTTTTCTTCTAATGCAATGGCTTCTTCTGATGAAATGGTACTGATCATATAATTTCGCTTTAGGATTCTTCTTTAATAAGGCAAGCTACAATTTACCGAAGGAATGCCCAATGAGCTACATTAACTTAGTTTTAGCCATTGCAGCCATGGCCGCCAAATATATCTAATTTTGCCAGCCATGGGAAGAAAGAAGCGGATACGAAGAAGCACAGTTTCGGGCATACAAATAGAGCGTGCAGGAGCCGAAGGTAAAGCCATTGCACACCACGATGGCAAGGTAGTTTTTGTGCCTTTTGGCGCGCCCGGTGATACCGTAACGCTGGAAATAAAAAAAAGCCAGCGCAAGTATTTGGAGGGAAAAATAACGGCCATAGAAGAAGCCTCGCCCATGCGGCAAGAACCGCGCTGCCAACATTTTGGTATTTGTGGTGGATGCAAATGGCAGCACCTGCCCTACAAGCACCAACTGGAGTTTAAGCAGCAGCAAGTGCAAGATGCCATAGACCGCCTGGCCAAGGTAGACCGACCCGAATTGAACCCCATTTTAGGAGCGCCTTCGGAATTTCACTATCGCAATAAAATGGAATACACCGCCACCGATAGCAAGTGGCTCACTCCAGAGCAAATTGAATCGGGCGAGCAAATAGACCGCGATGGTATTGGGTTTCACATTCCCGGCCGTTTCGATTGGGTGTTTCACATCAACGAATGTCACCTTCCCCACCCTACCAGCAATGCCATACGCGATTTTGTGTACCACACCGCCAAGGAAAACAACATCCCATTTTTTAATCTGCGTCAGCAAAGCGATGGCATACGCACTGTTATGGTGCGCAATACCGCGCTGGGCGAATGGATGGTGCTCTTAACCATTAAAAACGGTACCGAGGAACAGCTCAAAATCCTGATGGAAGGATTAAAAACCAACTTTCCTGAGATCGCTTCCCTCAATTATTCCATTAACAACAAAGCCAACGATAGCCTGTACGACCTGGATATTGTAACCTATCATGGCAAAGACTATATCACAGAACGTTTGGATGGATTGGAGTTTCACATCCACCCCAAAAGCTTTTTCCAAACCAACAGCCAACAAGCCCAAAACCTGTATCAGGAAACCAAGCGCATGGCCAAACTTACGGGGAACGAAGTAGTCTACGATTTGTACTCCGGTACGGGCACCATTGCTTGTTACCTAGCAGCCGATGCCAAAAAAGTAGTGGGTGTAGAATCGGTGCCCGATGCGGTAGAAAATGCCAAAGAAAACGCCAAGCACAATAGCATAGCCAATTGCGATTTTGTGGTGGGCGACATGAAAGATGTGTTTACCGAGGCATTCTCAACCACCTATGGCGCTCCCGATGTTATTATATCCGACCCACCCCGTGCCGGTATGCATGCCGATGTGGTGGATGTTATACTAAAGCTGCAACCCAAACGCGTGGTATACGTAAGCTGCAACCCCGCAACCCAAGCGCGCGACCTGGCGTTATTGGATGCTGCGTATGCGGTAGAAGAAATACAACCTGTGGATATGTTTCCACACACGCACCACGTAGAAAATATTGTAAGCTTGGTACTGCGATAATTTTAGCCGAATTCAGCATCCACCCGTATACACTACACTTATGCACAACGAAGCCTACTGGGAACAACGCTACCTAGAAAACGATACGCCATGGGATATTGGCTACCCGGCACCGGCCATCATCCAATACTTTGAGCAAGTGAAAAACAAGGAGGCTCGGATCCTTATACCTGGCGCAGGAAATGCCCACGAGGCAGTGGCGCTATACAACATGGGCTTTAAAAACATTACGGTGCTCGATTTAAGTGATATCCCCCTAAAACACTTTGCAGAAAAGAACCCCGATTTCCCAAAAGAAAATCTGGTACACCAAGATTTTTTTGAGCACCACAGCAGCTACGAGTATATTGTAGAGCAGACCTTTTTCTGTGCCTTACACCCTTCCTTGCGCAACCACTACGTTGAAAAAATGCACGAGCTATTGGTACCCGGTGGAAAGCTGGTAGGCATGGTTTTTAACGACTTGCTCAATACAGAACATCCACCGTACGGAGCTTTAAAAGCCGATTATGAGGCCTACTTTGCTCCCATGTTCACCATAGAGCAACTCACCGATAACACGGCAGCCATCCCCCCACGTGCAGGACGCGAATTGTTCCTATTATTGCAAAAATAGTTACCGTGGAAACCGCCAAGATTCTAGATCACAAGGAAATAGAGCAAAAGATACTGCGCATTGCACACCAAATAGCCGAGTACAACTACGATGAAGCAAAAATTGTAGTGGTAGGCGTAGCTACAGGTGGATATACGGTGGCGCAACGCATTGCCGGGGCTATCACAGAAATCATAGATGTAGAGGTAATGCTGGGATGCCTTACCATGGACAAGGGAAATCCCCTACACGGAAAAGTACAGCTCGATATTGACTTGGAAGACCTAGCCAATACCTCGGTGGTTTTGGTAGATGATGTGCTGGAGTCTGGACGGACATTAGCCTATGCCGCGAAATTTTTGATGGAGCAACCGCTTAAAAAATTGGCCACGGCCGTTTTGGTAGACCGCATGCATCCGCGCTTTCCTATTCGGGCCGACTTTGTAGGCTTAACCCTTTCTACTACCCTGCAAGACCATATAGAACTGGTGGATGACCAGGGAGAGTTACGCGTTTTTCTGAAGTAAAGCCACCAGAAAGGAAATGGGATCGGTTTGCCCGGCTCCAAAAGTCCATGTGTGTTGTGCCTGCTGGTAATGCTCTTCGCGGGCTTTTAATTTTTCTTCTATAAACGGCAGCAATTCGGCATCGCTGAGGTGCGCTATTAACGGGCGTTGGGCCCTGCCTGGCAACAGCCTTTGGCACAGTGTTTTGGGTGGATACTGAAGGTAGACGCTCGTACCGTGCGCATTAATCCAGTCCATGTTATCACCAAAACAGGGAGTTCCGCCACCCAAGGCGACCACCCCCGTAAAATCTCCTGTATCGCGTAAGGTTTCGGTTTCCACCGCTCTAAAGGCGGCTTCCCCTTCGCTATCTACGAACTGGCGTATGCTTTGCCCCAAGCGCGCTTCTATGGCATCGTCTAAATCCATAAAAGCCACCTGGCACTTATTGGCAATTTTTTTTCCCAAGGTGGATTTGCCACATCCCATAAACCCCAGTAGAAACAGCGGCTGTTGCAAGCCCATGATATTGCTATATTTCCGGCCAAAATAGCACTTATGAAGGTAATTGAGGTAACGCAACCCCAGCACATAACTGCATTTCTCAATTGTGTAGACGAGATCTATAAAGACATCTCTGCCTACAAGCGACCGCTAAACAAAGACGTGGAGCGTATCTTTGATAAAAAGAAAAATAAGGCCTTTAGGAATGGGCATGTTACCCGATGGATTTTGCAAGACAAGGGTGGCAAAACCGTAGGGCGCGTAGCTGCCTTTATCAATGATAAACACGCTAGCCAGTTTCCTGGTGTAGGTGGGATGGGCTTTTTTGAGTGCATTCCTGATCAAGAGGCTGCATTCCTTCTTATGGATACTGCAAAATCCTGGTTGGAAAACGAGGGTATGGAAAGCATGGATGGCCCCATAAACTTTGGCGAGCGCGATGAGTTTTGGGGTTTAACCATAAAAAACTTTGAGCAGCCGCCTTATTACAAGCAAAACTTAACCCCTCCATATTACTACGAATATTTTAAAGCCTACGGCTTTGAGATTTTCTTTAAGCAATATGTGTATCACCGTAAGATTACCGATCCATTGCAGGAGAAATACGAGGAGCGTGCTCAGAACCTGGCGGCAGATCCTAAATACACGTGGCGATGCATAGAAAAGAGCAAGCTAGACCAGTACACCGAAGATTTTAGAACCATATACAACCGTGCCTGGGGTAAACGCGATGGAGACACCTTTAAAGGCATGAGCAGCAGCCAGGCCAAATCGATTATGAAGGCCATAAAGCCTATTTTAGATGAACGCCTGCTGTATTACGCTTACTATGAAGACCGCCCCATAGGCTTTTACATTTCCTTGCCCGAGGTTAACCAGATCTTTGGCAAGTTCAAGGGTAAGTTTGGTCTGTTGCAAAAGCTTCTTTTCTTGTGGCACCTAAAAACAGGCACCATTAAAACCTGCTTTGGCACTGCGTTTGGGGTAGATCCTGATTTCCAAGGAAAAGGCGTGGAAGGGCTCTTATTTAAGGGGGCCCACCAAACCTTAGAACACACGCAGTACAAAGACGTTATTATCACCTGGTTGGGCGATTTTAACCAAAAGATGATACATGTAATTGAAGGTCTTGGGGCAAAACGCATCCAAGAGATGGCCACCATGCGGTATCATTTTGATAGAAACAAACCGGTAGAACGGTACGTTACGGCCAGTTAAATAAAGGCTTTCGCAATTTTTTCGTGCCAGATGTTGCATGGTACCAAAAAGGCTGTATATTTGCACCACTTTTTGCGAGAGCAACACGATTCCGTAGCTCAGTTGGTAGAGCAATACACTTTTAATGTATGGGTCCTGAGTTCGAGCCTCAGCGGGATCACACGAAAAACCTCCTCAATTTCTTGAGGAGGTTTTTTTGTTTTAAGGCCTTTCCGCACTTGGATCTCCCATTTTCAACTGTTTCTTCTTGCACTTACTCGACAAGGTGTATCACTTACTAAATGTTAAGTTCTCTTAATTCATGAAACCCTCATGGATACAAGATATTCGCGCCCCATCCCTATATCCATCCTACCATGAAACAGTTAATTGTAAGTATTATTAGCCTTTGTGCATTGCTTATAGCGAGCGAAGCAGCCGCTCAATGGAGCCTGTCTGGCAAAGGACAGACTTTTAGCATGCTGTATTACAAAACCCAGGGCCTTGGTACGACCATAGAGTACGGCTATGCAAACCCATGGAGAAATACGGGCAAGCTAAAACTGGCAGGCGGGTTAACCCTCAACGGCTACTTGCCCAAATCGTATACCTATGAATGGGATACGTACAACTACGAAACCAACACGGACGAAACCGTAGAGATAACGGAAAACCTAAGCGCGTTTACCGTCAACGCCTTTGCCAAAATGTACATTGCTGGTACCTACGACCAGTCTACACTAGGTTGGTATTTTAAAATGGGAGCGGGCTATACGGCAATTCCCTATACAATAGAATCGAACAACTCGGATGAAGGTATTCTCTTGGGGCCTGAAAAGGGTACCATCACCTCCTTGACCGTGGATCTTGGAACGGGAATTGAATTTAAAACGGGCTTTGGACACGTATTTGTAGAAGGCAATTTATACCTGCCCCCTACCGAGGAAAATGGGGTAGCCGTAGAACCAGTGATACCTGCATCCAGCCAAATTGCTGCTGGCCTGCGCTTTGATTTAGGAACTTCTACAGGCAGCCGTGGAGGCTACCGCAAGAAAAGTAGCGGGTATAAGCGCAAATCCCGCCACAAACGGAATAGCCCATACGGTTCTCGCAGTACCAAGAGAAAAACCTACTTCCAGAAAAAGTACAAGAGGCGCAGAAGACGCTAAGGATAAACGAACCGGCAGAAAACAGCCCGATAGAACACGCGCTTCTAACCGTTTTGCGCACGGTGCTTTGTGATCTTGCGGATCGGATACTTCCCTGGCAATATTTACCATTAC
>CAZVJF010000006.1:0-26794 GCA_964627445.1 uncultured Flavobacteriales bacterium
CACTTTTATAAAACCCTGATTACATTCACGTAGTCAGGGTTTTTTTATGCCCTTTTGTGCGAAAACCATAACATCTTTCTGGGAATACCGCAGGGTATAAACCACCCTATGGAAGACCTGATAAACATCGAACGGCTTAGTTCTGCAAACTCTATTGCGGTAGTTAAGGGAGATAGGTTTTCGTTATGGACTCCTTAGCGCCATGAATACCTGCAGTTGGCCCCTGGTACAATAAATTTCCTCCTGCTTCTCCTCCAAACGGACCGATATCTACAATCCAAGATGCAGCATGGATTAGATCCAAATTGTGTTCGATACAGATAATAGTATGCCCAGCATCCAGTAATAGCTTGAACGCATCTAGCAGCTTATTAATATCGTGGTGGTGTAGGCCTGTTGTAGGTTCATCGAATAGAAATAGAATGGGCTTTTGGTTTTTCCCTTTACCGATAAACGAAGCGAGCTTAATCCGTTGCGCCTCACCGCCACTTAGTGTGCTTGAAGATTGTCCTAAGGTTAAGTATCCTAGTCCTACTTGCTGTAACGGAACTAATTTATCGACAACCTTTTTGGCGTAGCGAGATTTTTGGTCTGTACTGAAAAAGTCAATTGCTTCATCTATGGTGCAGTCTAGTATATCGGAGATGGATTTACCTCGGTAATGGATATCTAGAATGTCTTGCTTGAATCTTTTGCCGTTGCAGCTTTCGCAAAGCAGCTTAACATCGGCCATGAACTGCATCTCTATGGTTTTCTCACCTTCACCTTCACACTCTTCGCACCTTCCCCCCGGAATATTAAATGAGAAATGAGAGGCTTTAAAGCCATGGGTTTTAGAACCTGCTTGTTGGGCAAAAAGATTTCTTATTTCATCATAGGCTTTTACGTAGGTCACTGGATTGCTTCTACTACTCTTGCCGATAGGATTTTGATCTACGTACTCTACCTCTGTGAGATGGGATTTTGGGAATTTAATCTCTTGATGTTTCCCCGGTTTGGGGCCAGATTGGCCCAAGCTATGGAGTAATGCGGGGTACAGTATATCTCCAATTAGGGTAGATTTACCAGAACCACTAACTCCCGTTACTACCGAAAGTTGGTTTATGGGAAATTCAACATCGATGTTCTTTAGGTTGTGTTCATGGGCACCCTGAAGAATTAATTTACGTGTAGTTTTTTTAATGCTTGAGGTTTCGGGCTGAAGAGCTTCCTGGTTTCCAGCCAAATATTTACCGGTTAACGTATTGGCTTTAAGAATTTCTTTTACCGTACCTTGAAAGCATACTTCTCCACCCAGATTGCCCGCTAGCGGCCCCATATCGATGATATAATCCGCTTGTCGCATAATTTCTTCATCGTGCTCCACGACTACCACCGTGTTTCCAGTATCGCGTAACTCCATGAGTACCCGAATCAGGTTTTCGGTGTCTTTGGGGTGCAGCCCAATGCTGGGTTCATCCAGAATATAGGTAGATCCTACCAAGCTACTACCTAATGAGGTGGCCAGGTTTATTCTTTGAGATTCGCCCCCAGAAAGTGTATTGGATAGTCGGTCTAATGTAAGGTAGCCCAGGCCAACTTGCTTCAAGAATCGTAGTCGATCTGTGATCTCGCGGAGCAGACGCTCGGATACCTCGATCTCGAAATCACTAAGTTTCAGGTTTTGGAAAAAATCGTAAACCTGCTCAATGGGTTTTGGGAGTAAATCGGTGATGGCCGTATTGTTGATTTTCACGTAGCCAGCATCCTTGCGAATTCTGCTTCCATGGCAATCTGGACAAGGGGTTTTACCTCTGTAGCGACTGAGCATTACTCGAAACTGAATCTTATAACTCTTCTCTTCCAGGTACTTAAAGAATCGGTTGAGCCCTTTGAAGTGACGGTTGCCATTCCACAGCAGGTCGTACTCTTTTTTAGTGAGTTTATTTATGGGTCTATGGATAGGGAAGTTGGATTTGTCTGCGTTTTTAATGAGCGCATTTTTCCACTCAGACATTTTTTCACCGCGCCAACATGCTACTGCATCTTCGTACACCGAGAGGTTGGTGTTGGGTATAACCAAATCGGGGTCGATGCCGATAATACTGCCGAAACCTTCGCAGGTTTTACAAGCTCCGTATGGATTATTAAACGAGAAAAAAGCTTCATTGGGCTCTTCGAATTGCATGCCGTCCAGCTCGAAACGGTTAGAAAAATGGTATGCCTTCTCATCGCCATCCTCAGTTGCTACTAGAATTTCACACTCTCCATGCCCTTCAAAAAATGCGGTATTTACACCGTCATTAAACCGGGTTTCATCAAACTCATTTTCCGACACACTTAGGCGGTCAATGGCCAATTTTATTTGTGAAGGTTCGAGTTCTAGTAATTCGTTCTCGGTAATTTGCTCTATCCTTTTAAATCCTTGGTTTTCAATATGTATTCGAGCAAAACCTTGCTGTTGGTAGATTTTAATCTGCGCTGCGGGCTCCCTGTTTTCCAGGCTAAAGGGTGCCAAAATAACTAAGGATTTTTTGTTGGAAACGCCACGGATTTCATCAAGAACGTCTTGGGTGGTATGGCGCTTTACTTCCTCACCGCTAATAGGGGATATGGTTTTCCCTATACGAGCATACAATAGTTTTAGGTACTCATAAATCTCGGTGGTAGTGCCTACGGTACTACGAGAGTTTTTAGATATTACCTTTTGCTCTATAGCTATTGCGGGACTGAGTCCTAAGATGTTTTCTACATCGGGTTTTTGCAAGCGACCTAAAAATTGACGCGCGTAAGATGAAAGGCTTTCTACATACCTACGTTGCCCTTCGGCATAGAGGGTGTCGAAGGCTAGAGAGGATTTTCCAGAACCAGATACTCCTGTAATAACTGTAAAACTATTGCGTGGAATGCGTGCGTTTACCCCTTTGAGGTTATGCATGCGTGCTCCCACGATTTCGATATATTCTTGTGCTTCTGCTTTGATAATGGCTGTCTTTAGAATAGCGAAAATACGGTTTGCCCCAGTGTAAGTTCCACCGTGGCCTACATTTGATGGGTAAAAAATATGTTAAGCAAATACGAAGCAGCAAATTTTACTTATATTTACAGCAGTCCAAAAAAGGAAAAACTGCCTATACAACACATTTACTCTTTAAACCTTCAGTAACCAGCGAAATCAATTCGCCAAAAGAGTAATAGTATGGAGCAGATTCAAATGAACGATCGCGAGCTTGTGTCTCGCTATATCAGTGGGGACGAAACTTCTTTCGAAATTCTTCTTAACAGACATAAAACTAAGGTGTATCACAACATTTATTTTATGGTACACGATAGGGATTTAGCAGAAGACATTTTCCAGGAAACCTTTGTAAAAGTAATTAACACCTTAAAAAGTGGGCGCTATAATGAGGAAGGGAAATTTCTGCCTTGGGTATGTCGCATTGCGCATAATTTGGTGATAGACCATTTTAGAAAAGAAAAGAAGATGCGCACCGTTTCTGGGAACGATGACTACGACATCTTTTCCACCCTAGACTTAGAAGACCTTACCATTGAGGATGATATGGTTTGGGGGCAAATAGAGCAGGATGTGCACAAGCTTATGAATCGGTTACCCGAAGAGCAGCGCGAAGTGGTACACATGCGTTGCTTTAGAGATATGTCTTTTAAAGAAATTGCCGAAAACACCGGAGTAAGTATCAATACCGCTCTAGGCCGTATGCGCTATGCTCTTATTAATATGCGTAAGCTGATTAAAGAGCACGGGGTAATTTTAAATCCGCAGTAAACAATATTTATTTTAGGCTTGGCGTTATCCATAAAAATGAAACGCAGCCTATGCAAAAATCTACACTCTCTAATTTTTTACAAGACATTGAAAGCAACGCAGCTGTAGCGCCTTCACCCAAGGCGGAAACGCTAAGTTTTTTAAAGCAATACAGTAAAGCGTTACAATGTTTACCCACTGGAGCAGTCAGTAGCGCTCCAATCTTTAACAACTAACAGAAGCCCCGAAAGGGGCTTTTTTTATTTCATGTTTTTTCTGCCAATAACGCTGCAAATGGGGCATTTTGCAGGATCATGACCTCTGGCTTTACAATACTCTCTACCAAAAAATATTATTTGCAAATGAAGCTTGTTCCAGGTTTCTTCGGGAAAAACCTTTTTGGCATCCGCTTCCGTTTTTTCAACTGATTTTCCCGTGGAAATGGTCCAGCGATAGAGCAACCGGTGAATGTGGGTGTCTACTGGAAAAGCGGGTACGCCAAAAGCCTGGGCCATCACTACCGAAGCAGTTTTATGACCTACACCCGGCAGTGCTTCTAATGCCTCAAAGGTATTGGGTACCTCGCCCTTGTATTGGGTAGTAAGAATCTCAGAGAGTTCTTTAATGGCCTTGGACTTTCTCGGTGAAAGACCGCAAGGTTTTATGATCTCGCGAATGACTTCTACATCCTCTTTTGCCATGTCCTTGGGGTTGTCGGCTAGCTCAAAAAGGGCAGGGGTAATTTTATTTACACGCTCATCGGTACATTGTGCAGAGAGCAATACCGCTATCAGAAGAGTGTATGCATCCGAATGATCCAGTGGGATGGGGGTTGTGGGATACAGTTGTTCTAGCTTTTCCTGGATAAAGGAAGCTTTCTCTCGCTTGGTCATGGCTGCGCAACGGTTTTGGGTTCGGAGTCGCTGCGGTTAAAGTATACTGTTTTTATGTCTTCGTTTACTTCAAAATGCACAATGTTCATTTGGTCGGCATAGAGGTCTAACAAAAAGTTGCTCTGTGCATTTATGGGTGCTTTTATCTTCCTTTTGGTTGGATACGAAACGTAGAGATACACGATGTCAAAATCCAACTCAAAACCAACCCAATTCATAGTAAGAACCTCTCCATCTTCGGTTAGATTAAAATGTTCCTGACAATAGCTTTTCAATGCTGTGGTTACATTTTTACGTTTTTCATCTTTCTCTATGTTTTCCTTAAGCAATCCCATGTCCTGGAGATGCAGGTTTAAATCGTCTAGAAATATTTTATGCATGGTTTTAATGCGCTTGTTCTCGGCATCGAATTCTAGTTTGCTGATGGCAACATGAAAAGGGTGTGCGGTATTGTTGGTTTCAACAGCTGCGGGGCGCCATCCAACCGAAATGGTGGCAGCTAACAACAGGAGTATTTTCGGGAATAATAACAGTGCTTTCATAATGGGGTAAAGATAAGTCTTCAATACCAGCTATCAGTTTCGCCTCTGTAAGACTTTGTACACCGACAAACATGGTTAAATTCGCCACTCGCAAAATCTAACACATGCTAAAAAGAATACTTACTGGAGTGGTTGCCCTTTGTTCCTTGGGCGTATTTGCTCAAGAGAAAGTTACGAGTTCCTTTCAACAACTGGGTACCGCATTGCCAACACCCAATGCGTATCGAAACGCGGCAGGTGCGCCTGGCCACGACTATTGGCAGCAACGTGCCGATTATGATATGGATATTGTATTGAAAGAGGACAAGCGCCAAATTCACGGTAAGGAAACCATTACCTACTATAACCAGTCGCCCGATGAACTCACATATTTGTGGGTGCAGTTAGACCAGAACATGCGTGCAAAAGACTCGGATACCTACAAAGCCCGCCAGACGAAGATGGGCGATAAAATGAGTTTTGATCAATTAAAAAACCTAGACCCTTGGTTTGAGGGTGGTTTTAATATAGAAATGGTAGCCGATGGTGAAGGCAATCCATTACCCCACACCATTAACCGTACTATGATGCGCATAGATTTACCACAGCCTTTAAAGCCGGGTGAATCCACAAAAATTAAAATCAATTGGTGGTACAACATCAACGATCGTATGAAGATTGGCGGTCGCAGTGGGTTAGAGTATTTTGAAGACGAAGACAATTACATTTTTACCATTGCACAGTTTTATCCGCGCATGTGCTTGTATACCGATTACGAGGGGTGGCAAAACAAGCAGTTTTTGGGTAGGGGAGAGTTTACCCTAACTTTTGGCGATTACGATGTTCGTATGACCGTACCAGCCGATCACGTACTGGGATCTACTGGTGTATTGCAGAACCCAGACGAAGTACTGACCAATACGCAAAAAGAGCGTTGGGACAGAGCGCAAGAGAGCACTAAGGAACCCGTACTAATAGTTACAGAGCGCGAGGCACGTTCTGCTGAGAAAAACAAGTCCACCCAAACCAAAACGTGGCACTATAAAGCTGAGAATGTGAGAGATTTTGCCTTTGCCACATCGCGTAAGTTTATTTGGGACGCGATGGCCGTGAAGTTTGGCGATAGAACAGTAATGGCCATGTCTTACTACCCCAAAGAAGGAAACCCCCTTTGGGAGCAATATTCTACCAAAGTAGTGGCACACACCTTAAACGTGTATAGCAAGCATACGTTTGACTATCCATATCCGGCAGCGATTTCGGTGCATACCAAGCGTATTGGAATGGAGTACCCCATGATTTGTTTTAACTACGGTCGTCCCGAGGAAGATGGAACCTACAGCGAGCGTATGAAATACGGTATGATAGGGGTAATTATTCATGAGGTAGGACACAATTTCTTCCCCATGATTGTAAACTCGGATGAGCGCCAGTGGACATGGATGGATGAAGGACTAAATACCTTCTGCCAGTACTTAACCGAGCAAGAGTTTCAGCGCGATTATCCTTCGCGTAGAGGACCAGCTTACAAGATTACAGACTACATGAGTGGCGCTAACGGCCGCATGCAACCCATTATGACCAATTCCGAGTCTATTTACCAATTTGGAAACAATGCCTACGGTAAGCCTGCTACAGCTCTAAACATTTTACGTGAGACCATCTTAGGGCGTGAGTTGTTTGATTTTGCATTTAAGACCTACGCCCAGCGCTGGATGTTTAAGCACCCAGAACCTGCAGATTTCTTCCGTACCATGGAAGATGCTTCGGGTACCGACTTGGACTGGTTTTGGAGAAGCTGGTTTTACACCACAGATCACGTAGATATTTCTATAGAGGATGTGAAGTGGTACCAAATTGACACGAAAAACCCACAAACCGAATATAACTTTAAGCAAAGCCAGCCCAAGCCCTACAATATTTCTAAGGAACGCAATAAGGAAGACTTAGCTTCAGTATATATTGAGCGCGATCCTAAACTGAATGACTTCTACACCACAGAGGATTACGAGAAGCCCAATAAGCTGGATGAGGAAGCGTATCAGAAAGCATTGGAAGGGCTGTCTGCCGAGCAAAAAGCAAAGCTGAAGTCGAAAGAGAATTTCTACGAGCTACACTTTAAAAATATCGGTGGTATCCCTATGCCTATCATCTTGGAATTCCGTTTTAAAGATGGAAGCAGCGAGATGCGTACCCTTCCTGCCGAAATATGGCGTTTTGATGACGAAGTTGTACACAAGGTATTTAGCTTTGAAAAGGAGTTGGCGCAAGTGGTGTTGGACCCGAAATTGCAAACGGCCGATACCGATGTAGAAAACAACTACTGGCCAGAGCGCACGCTGCCTTCGCGTTTCGATTTATACGAGCGCAAAGACACCGAGCAAGAAAATACCATGCAACGTTTTAAACGCGCACAGAAGAAATGGTAAGGTAGTCTTTAGGCTATTGAATTTATAACCCCGCCATGTGCGGGGTTTTTTGTGATTACACTTTAGATTTACTGAGATTGTACGAAAGGAGCGTAATTTTTCCCATAGTCTGCACGTCTGTTCTAGATCGATCCTGATCCAGAATTAGGAAAGCTAGGAAAGGAATATATAGCTTCTGTGCTAGATCATTATGATCACAAAAAAAGGGGCCAAAGGCCCCTTTTCAAGTATCTCAATAGAAACTCGTGCTTATTTAGCAAAGTGCTTACGCTCTTTAATACGAGCCGATTTACCGGTACGCTCACGTAGGTAAAATATACGTGCTCTACGTACCTTACCGTGTTTCAATACCTTAATTTCTTCAATGAATGGAGAAGTAAAAGGAATGATACGCTCAACACCTACGTTTCCAGACATTTTACGAATGGTGAACGTTTCTGTAGAGCCGCTACCTCTACGCTGCAATACCACACCGGTAAATTGCTGGATACGCTCTTTTCCACCCTCCTTAATCTTATATGAAACCGCAATTGTATCTCCCGCTCCAAACTCTGGTAACTCTCTCCTAGGGTTTATCTCCGCTTCGATTTCTTTTATAATATCCATCACTCTATGTATTTATCCCGGAATCCTCCTGAAAATTGGCTTGCAATATTACGCTTTTTATTTCAAAGGCGAAACTGCTGTTGCAAATAAATTAATCATCGGAATTTAGGTTGGGTCTGCGCTCTTGCGTGCGCTCTATACTTTGGCTGTAGCGCCAGTCTTCTATTTTCTGAAAATTGCCGGATAGCAACACTTCTGGAACATTCCAGCCTTGGTATTCTGCGGGTCGTGTGTACACTGGAGGTGCAATTAATCCGTCTTGAAAACTGTCTGATAAAGCCGAAGTTTCATCATTTAATACGCCAGGAATAAGGCGTATTACCGCATCGCACAACACTGCAGCTCCAAGTTCTCCACCCGAGAGCACGTAGTCGCCAATAGAAATTTCTTTAGTGATCAGGTGCTCGCGTATGCGCTCATCCACCCCTTTGTAATGACCACAAAGGATGATAAGGTTCTTTTTAAGGCTAAGCTGGTTGGCCATGGGTTGCGCTAACATTTCTCCATCGGGCGACATGTATATAACCTCATCATAATTGCGTTGCTCTTGTAGGCTTTTTATACAGCGATGCACCGGTTCTACCGATAAAACCATGCCTGCACCACCGCCAAAAGCGTAATCGTCAATGGTTTTGTGTTTATTCGTGCTGTAATCTCTAAGATTGTGGATTTGTATGTCCACAAGATTATTTTCTTTGGCACGTTGTATGATAGAATCATTAAACGGGCTTTCCAGCAAGGAGGGAACCGCACTTATAATATCAATACGCATAAATTTATGTTTGGAGGATCTATGAAAGTACTGCTTTTAGCTATCACTTTATTTACAGCAACCGCAAATGTATGGGCACAAACCGATGCAGAGAAAGAATACTTTGATTTATTAATGATGTATCTGGATGCCGACTTTGAAAAACTCTTGAAAGAGTCTGAAAAGTACATGGACAAAGATAAAACCAAAAGAGACCCACTTCCATACCTCTATGCTAGCATGGCCTACTACGATATTTCGCAAAACAGTGAAGTAGATGTGGAAGTAGACACGCGCTACCCTTTGCGAGAGGCTTTGAAATTGGCTGGAAAATATATTCGATACGATAGAGACGCTCAGTACCAGGAAGAGGGCAAGGATTACATTCCCAAGCTTATGATGACCATTAAAAACGAGGCAATTGCAAAGCTGGCGGAGGATGATGATAACCGGGCTTCCTATTATTTTAAGCAAATTCTGCGCATTGATGAAGCCGATTATTCCGTAATGTACATGGAGTACCAATTGGCATTGCGCGAAAACGATAATTATACAGCAAAAGAAAAGAAGGCAGAATTTGAGACTACCGTGGGTGCCATTAACGATTGGGCCGCAGAGCCTCGTCACAAGACTTCTTTCCTGGAGTATGCCATGCTAGAGCATGCCGATTATCTGGTAAACCAGGGACGAAGCGATGCCGCTAAAGCCGTACTGGTAGACTTAGAAAATTACATCGGAAGAACACCCAAACAGGCCGAGTTTAAGAAGGAGAAAGGGCTTTAGGTTTTTTACGGTAGGCCAAGTACAACAAACCGGGTAACAGTAGCAGGTCTGTAATAACCGCTAGTAATAGCGTAATACTTACCAAAAGGCCCAAGTAGTATGTGCTGGAGAAGCTAGAGAAAATTAAGGTTATAAATCCAGAAAATAGAATAATGGAAGTAACCACAATGGCTTTACCCGCTCCCAAATAGGTGTGTCGCAGTGCCGATAGGGTAGATTTGCCTTCGGCCATCTCTAGCCTAAAACGTGCCAGGAAATGTATGGTGTCATCTACGGCAATACCAAAGGCTATGGTAAAGATGATAGCGGTAGAGAGCTTGAGATCGATGCCTAGCGCGGCCATAATCCCGCCAATTAGCAACAAAGGAATAATATTGGGAACCAAAGCAATCAGTACCATTTTGAGCGACCGGTACAGCACCCCCATGATGAGGCCTACAGCGGCAAACGCTATCAGTAGCCCCAAAAGCATATCTACCGATAGACTTTCGTTGTTTTTATCGATAAGCATGGGCATACCTGTTTGCTGAAAGGATATTCCGCGTTTTTCTATCGTGGCTATTTCTTCTTGGAGGGCAGCGTTCTTATCTCTAAAAATGGCGCCTCCCAAATCCACCACATTGCCCATCATACGAAAGGTTTCATCCTCCTCGCTGTACAAGGATTTCAGCATAGGATGTTTTAGGGCTTTGGTAACCAGGGGTTTAATTTGGTTGTACTCTTTTTCGGTTTCGGGCAGTTTATAGTATTCAGCCAGCCCACTATGGTTGGCCCTATTGGCCATGTACACTGCTAAAAGGGGTGAGGTAAGGTTGTTGGCCCCGTAAGTATCGGTTAAATACTGTTGCATATCTTCCAATGCTTGCAGGTTCTCCCAGTCTAGCAAATCGCCTTCGGTAACATTTCCCGCCATTTCAAAGGGGCGTACACCGCCAAATTGTTCTTCGAAAAACATAAAGTCTTGGCGGTGTGGGTCGTTTTCCGATAAATCCTCCAATAAAAAATTATTGATCTGGATTTGGTTGATTCCGTAAAAAGATCCTGCGATTGCCAACGCAAATATCCCTGCTAAAAGTGGAAAGCGCTTCAAGGAAAAGCGAAATCCTTTTCCTAAAATATTCTTCCAAAAAGTGCTGTTGAGTTTTGCAGAAATAATTTTTTTGGGTCTTGGCAATAGCAAAAGGGCTGCAGGAAAAATGCTAAAGGCCAGTAAAAAGGCTATAAAAACACCCAAAGCAGCGAACCAACCAAAGTCTGCAATAGGCATGATGCTACTGGTAAGTAGCGTCAAAAAACCAATGCACGTGGTAACCGAGGTGAGGAGGGTAGCGAGCCCTATTTTTTTAAATGCCTCGGTAATAGCTTTCACTTTGGATTTACCATCGCGGAGTTCTTCCACATACTTTTCGGTAAGGTGCACCACATCTGAAATTCCTACCACAAACAAAATGGTAGGAAGTATGGTCGTAAGCACGCTTATAGAGTATCCCAGCAGCGTGATGGTTGCCAAGGTTAAAATCACCGTACAAACTACTACCACCATGGGTAAAGTAACCCCCCAAGCGCTTCTAAAGCTAATGAACAGAAACAGTGCCAAGAGTAAAAAAGAGGTGCTGGCAAAAAAGGTAAGCTCAGACACCATGGTATTGATGTAGTAGTTTTGTCCATATACTTTGCCAGCCATACGGTAGGAAGCAAAGTCTTGGCCGTTGAGAATATCTTGTACATCGAACAACAAACTGTCCGATGCTGCCTTGCTTAAGAATGGTTTGTGGTTTATCAGCAGTGCTACTGTTTTGCGGTCTTTGGAGATAAACTGCTGATCTAGAAGCGGGTCGTTAACAATGCGCAGGCTGTCTTTTGGTGTGATTTCCTTATTCGGTACTAGCGGTGCCTGAATGGGGCCTAGCAAGCCCATTACGGGTATTTTTAACGAGAGCATGGAGGTTGTCCGCAAAACTCTGGGCGTTTCGCGCAACTCTTTTTCCATGGTGCGCAACGAGTCTAAAAAATCCGCATTAAAAATTCCTTTCTTGGGGTTTAGTGCCACTAAAAGGAAATCGTTATCGGTACCAAATTTTTCTCGAAACTCAAGGTAAAAATCCAATTGCGGATCTTCTTTCGGAAAAAACTGTTCGAAGTCGTAGTCGAGTTTTAAATACTGCAGGGTAAATAATCCACCGAGTATGACCAAACCCACAAGTATTAATACTTTGCGAGCAGTTTTGGCATTAAAGAGATTTTCCACCTATTTTCCTAAAGTTTTGTTTGGGCGCTCTAAACTACGTTTTTACCTAGGCCTTGTTTTTTGGGTTGGGATTTTTTCTGTTTTACAAGCCCAGGGCCAACAGCAAAAGCGGTATAAGCTTTCGGTGATTCCACTGGTTTTTTACACACCCGAGACGCAGTTTGGATTTGGTGGCGCTGGTATCGCCACATTTCAATTGCCGCAAAGCCAGCTGGAATCGCAACTGCAGTTGGGCTTTGCCTACACAACGCTGAGTCAAATTTTACTCTACAGCCCATTCCAGGTGTTTACGAAAAATATCAGGTTGGAAGGTGAGCTGGGATATTACCGGTATACCTACAAGTTTTTTGGCATTGGCAATGATATTCCGTTTTCATACGAGGAAGACTATGATGTAGCCTACCCGCGGTTGCGCCTGGCCGCCTACTACAAGTTCAAAAACCATTTTTGGTTAGGCATACAATCTACAGGCGACTGGTTTGAGACTTTGGCCTTAGAACCAGGCAAGCGGCTAGCCAGTGGTACTGTTGCAGGTGCTTTCGGATCGCGTTATCTGGGAGGTGGGCCCAGCGTTATTTACGATTCCCGAGACAATAACTTTTATCCTTCCCAAGGTTGTCTAGTCAATGCATCCTACCAAATATTTCCCAAATGGAGTGATAGCTATGACGCATTTCAAAAAGTAGCAATTACCACGAGCACGTATAGAAAAATAGGTTCCAAAAGCATTGCAGCAGCACAGGTAGGCTATGAGCAAGCCTTGGGAGCAGTTCCGTTTTACCAGCTGGCCAGCTTGGGTGGAACCAAAATATTGCGAGGGTATTATGCAGATCGTTTTAGAGATCGCTGCGCCACATTTTTCCAAACCGAGTATAGGTTCATGCCCAGTAGATTTGGTTTCACCATTTTTGCCAATGCAGGCTGGATTGCAAACCAAGCTTCGCATTTTGCCGTAAAAAATACCATTAGTACTCTTGGGGCCGGTTTGCGTTACCAATTGCAGCCCAATAGAAAACTAAACCTTAGGTTTGATGCCGGCTACGGAACCCAAGGTGTTATGAATTATTACTTTACCGTGCTTGAGGCATTTTAGCGTATGAAGGAGGAGGGATTAAGCATTGTTATTCCGGTTTTACACGAGGTAGAAAATCTGAAGCGGTTGTTACCGCATTTGCAGCGAAATACGCAAGGGAAGCCCTGTGAGGTTATCGTGAGTTGTGCTGTAGATTGCCAAGAAACAGAGGAGGTTTGCAAACAAAACCAAGCCATTTTCTATAAAACCACCAAAGCATCTCGTGCGGTTCAAATGAATGAAGGAGCAAGCATTGCTCGGTACGATCTGTTATATTTTGTACATGCCGATACGCTGCCGCCACATACTTTTTGTGAGGACATTCGAAGCGCAATCCACCGTGGACATCTTTCGGGGTGTTACCGATTTAAATTCGATAAGGATGTTTTTCCTTTAATGACCAACTCATTTTTTACCCGTTTCAAGCCCCAAATGTTTCGTGGGGGCGACCAAAGTTTGTTTGTAAAAACATCCGTGTTTCTAAGCCTCGGTGGCTTTAATGAGCGTTACGATTTAATGGAAGAGTATCCCTTGATCAAGAAGTTAAAAAGGAGCACTACTTTTGTGGTTATGCCAAGAAACATTGTTGTGTCCTCACGCAAGTATCAAGGCAACAGTTATGTAAAAGTAAACTTGGTTAACCTGCTCATGTTTGTATTATTTCATTTGGGAGTTTCTACCGCACAGTTGCGCAGTACGTACCACAGTTTATTAAACACTCCAAAAGGATGAGTTTTTTCTCTGGTGTACAGCAAATTGGGGTTGGAGTTACCAATGCCGAGGCTGCCAAGGATTGGTTTGCACAACACTTAAAATTCTCTGTACAGGTGTTCGATGATGTAGCCCGTGCCGAGTTTATGAAAGCATACACCGCAAATAAAGTAGGGGAGCGGAGGGCTATCTTAAGCATGCAGAAAACCGGAGGTGGCGGCTTAGAAATATGGCAATTCTTAGACCGAAAAACTCAACCTCAAGGTGCTGTTGGCCCAAATTCTCTTGGTATTTTAGGTGCTATCGTGGGTAATTTACCTATGAACAGCATCCAGGCGGATGTAGCCTGGACCGGAAGCCTAGGAACTACGGATTTTGACGGCAACCTGTTTTTAGCGGGCACCGCCATTCCCAATGGTAAAGATGGGGTTCGTGGTGCGGCTATAGGCGTTTCCAACCTTGAAAAATCTAAACATTTTTACTGCGATATACTCGGGTTTGAGCTCTTTAAAGAAGAAGACTTGATGTGGAATGGTGTGCCCGGAAAGCTGGTCACCTTGTATCTGCAACCCAAGCAGGCTTTGTTTTCGCATCTGCTGGGAAGTATGGAGCTGAAGCTGGTGTGGACTGAAGCACCAGAAAAAAAACACCTATTTGAAGGCAGGAGTTGGGGCGACCAAGGTTTTATCCATCTATGTTTTGAAACTCCCGAAATGGATGCATTCAAAGACCAGGTTAGCAAAGCGAGTTTATCGTTTTCTGTGGATAGTGGTAGCACCTTTGCGATGTCAGATGCCGGAGGTCGCTTCGGATATATAGAGGATCCAGATGGTACACTAATAGAACTGGTGGAAACTCATAAAATTCCAATTTCTAAAAGGCACAAGTGGGCATTGAGCTTGCAGCGATATAAGAATAAGCCTATACCTAAATGGCAATTGAAGCTCATGGGGTTATTTCAATAAAAAAAGGGCTAGCGGTTTCGCTAGCCCTTTTTGTTTTATTGGTTTTCTTCTTCAATTTATAGCACTGCTATAGGGTCTGGGTTTCCGTCTGGGTCGTTTTTCACAAATCCATCAGTATCGGGTGCTCCACCTCTTAGCAAAAGTAATCCAGCAACGTGTGGTGCTGCCATACTGGTACCACTCAAAGTTGCGTACCCGCCATTTCTGTAGGTAGACTTAACACTAACACCAGGTGCGCAAAAGTCTACTGGAGGATTTCCGAAATTGGAGAAGTTTGCAAAACGATCGTTGCTATCCATGGCAGAAACCGTGTAAATGTTGGCCCCGTTGGCGCGTGCTGGAGAAGAGTTGCTTGCGTTTCTGGAGTCGTTTCCTGCCGCTAACGAGAATAAGATTCCCTTGGAAGCAGCGTTGCGCACCGCATTGTCTAATGCAGAGCTTGCGCCTCCACCTAAACTCATGTTAGCTACTTCGCCTGCTTGTCCTACACTAGCTACGTAGTCTACACCCTGAATAACACCAGAGTTAGAACCTGAGCCATTGTCGCTTAGTACCTTAATCGCTACAACTTCTGCGTCATACGCTACACCCAAAACGCCAGAGCCATTATCCAAGGCAGCAATAGTACCTGCACAGTGCGTTCCGTGTCCATTTCCATCGTCTGGCGAAGGCTCGCTTCCGCCACCACATCCAAACAATAGTCCTAGTAACCCACATCCAGAAGAACCACCTACAAAGCTTTTGCTTAGGTCTTCGTTTACATCTAAGTCGCTGTGGTCTAGGTCAATACCTGTGTCAATTACATAAGCGCGTTTACCGGCAGCAGAAGCATGACCCGTGCGAATAATACCGTAAGGTTTTTCATCTGCTTTGGTACTAGCACGCTCGGATACAGGATCTTTTCCTATGATACCCATTACTTGGTCTTGCTCAATGGCTTCCACTATGGGTAGGTTCTGAATTGCGGTGAGTTGCACATTGCTCAACTGTGCCGCAAAACCTGTAAATACCGTAGAGTAAACATTCAATAACTCAATGTCTTTTCCGCCCGGCACTGTAGCTAGGATGGTCTTTATTTGGTTGTAAACCCCCTGCGTTTTGGTTGCATAATCTAAGTCTGGAGAAAACAGGCCTTGTGGTAAAGCTCCAGGCTTAAGGGTCACAATGTACTGATCGGGAATAGATTGGCCTGGAGTTTCTGTAACCTCAGCGTTGTTGGTTTCGGTTTCGCCAATAGTTTGTGGATTTTGGCGGTTTACATCTTTGCTACACGATGCTACTAGAAGCGCAGCAGCCGGTATTAAAGCCTTTAGTGTGAATTTTAGGTTTTTCATGTAAAGAGTTTTGATTGGTTTTCATGTAGTAAACGGAGAATTTATTCGATAGATGCCTGTTAATCTTCGATTTAACAAATAAAATTCCGGAAGGATTGCTTTTTTTGGTTTTGGAAGAGAGTCTAATTGACTGTTGGTCAGTGATATATATTTGAACTTTGGCAGATAAAAAAAATGCGCCTACAGGCGCATTTTTTTAATAATTGCTATCGATTTTGCTCAGTTTCTACCCAATTTCAGTACATCTGTTTGAAGGTGCATCCAGTCGTCCATGCATCTAAGATGTTGGGTCCAAAGCCACTGAATGTTTACAGCTTGTTGTTGTCTAAATTGCTCGCTAATTTCCCGTTCCACCTGAGTAAGCTGTGTACGTAAGGGCCCAATGCGCATGGCTATATGCTGCCAATCTTGCTCTTGCCTAGCCTTCTGGCTGGATGCTAGTGTACGCATCTTCTTGATAGAAGATTCAAAGGTTACCAGGGCATGGGCCAATCCTCGGTTGTCCAATAGAATACGGAGTAAATCCTTTTGGATAGCCCATTGAGCGATTGGCATTATTTCATGCTGGTGTTGCATTACAGCATTAAAGCTGCTTAATCAGCAAAAAAATATAGCTGAGCTGGGTAAGTACTAGTCTTGATAAAGCTCAGACAGCTCTGGGTCTTTTTCTACAAAGTACTGAATACCGTGTGCGTTCACCTCGTACCCAATTACGTCCCAACGAATAAGGATTGCTAATAGTTGCTCTGCAGTTTTGGGGCTTACCTTGAGCTTACGTCTTGTAATATTGAAACCGAAGGAATCACGTACCTGCATCTCTTTCAGAAATGAAAGAATTTGTGGCGTGAAGGCAAAGGTGTTTTTGTCCTCGGGTAGCAGTGCCAATGACTTAGCCAGAACGCGGTTCATCATAAAATTTTCATCGGCCTTACGCAAGTAGGCGCGCCATTTCTCATCGGGGTTTTTAGCAAAAACGGGGCGGTTTACTGCGGGATCTAATGAAATAATGAGGACGTTTTTCCCTTGCTCGCGCACCACGGTAGGCGTAACCTTTACAGCCGGTTTGCAATACATGGTGGCAGCTGCTTCAATCATATGATACTCTTCTTCTACCGACTTCAGCCCTGCAATATTTCCATTGTCTTTAACGCCAATAAGCAAGCGTCCCCCTTGGCAGTTGGAAAATGCGGAGAGCGTGATGGCAATTTTCTTGGCATCGTCTATCCGAAGCTTGAAGTCTTGTTGCTGGTGCTCGCCTTCAGCAATGTATTGCAGTAGCAGCGACATGGTTTTGGTTTAAGCGTACAGTAAAAACGGGTTTCTGGGAAAATGTTCTGTTTTCAGAATCGCTGCCTAACGTACAACGCAGGAAGCTAAGAAGCAAAAAGTAAGCGCTGAGGCGCCAATTTTTAAGAAGCTTTATCGTAGAATGACCTTCTGGGGAACGTAGTATCTTGTTTCAGGCATGCTATGCAGCACGCTTAACTTTTTCCCAGGCCCCGCTTTCTATTCCCGTAACATAGCGCCATCCTCCAGCAAGGGCACAGTAATTCATGAGCGTAATGTAAAAGGGTATATTTATAAAAAAAGGGGCTTTTCTATTGCTCAGGTTCACCGCCAACCCAAACAATGCGAGTGCAAAATACAACATGGATAAACCGGTGAGCACTTGCATGAATAGTGTGGGATGTACCGCATATTGGTATGCGAAAACCACGGGAAGCAAAAAATATAAAACCGGAATAATGGTCCAACGCAACACGCGGTGTGCCAAGAAAATGTAAGCCAAGCGCCAGTTCTTAAATGGATTAAATAAGGCCGAAAAAGTTACAATGCTCTGGTAGCCACCCGCGGAGATCCGAATTTTTCGTTTGGTTTCTTCCTTAAAATTCAAGGATCCGTATTCGGTAGCCAAGGCTTTTGGTACGTAGGCTATCTTTTTTCCACTCAGCAATACCGAGGCCGCCTGGTAAAAATCATCGACTAAAAACTTGGGTGGAATATCGGTATAGCAGCTCCGCTTAATGGCAAATAACTCGCCTACGGCACCCACCATAGAGTAGAAATCGTTGTCGCGCTTTTTTAGGTAAGATTCATACTTCCAATACAATCCTTCACCTGCCGAAGCGTTCTCGGTTTCATACTTTTGTATTACCTTTTTCTCGCCACTGCTCATGCCGTATTGGTCCAAAAGCAAAGGAGCTACAACCCCTTTAATTGCGGGAGGATTTAACATGGCGTTTGCATCCGAGAAAATAATGATTTCGTGGCTGGCATAGCGAGCTGCCCGGTTCATGGCTACCCCTTTTCCCTTGCGCTCTCCGTTGTTCTCGTAGCGTATGTTGTAAGGAGCGACAAGGTTTGCGCTATCGTCTGTGGAGCCGTCTGCAGCAACAATGATCTCCAACTTTTCCTTTGGATAGTCGCAGGCCAAGGTGTTCTCAATTTTCGCAACAAGAAAATCGGCTTCATTAAAAGCAGGAATTACAAAACTTACCGAAGGCCAGTTTGTAACATCATCCGGTATTGCACTTTTTCTTCTGGGTAGAAAAAGTGCATACCCTCCGTAGCCAAAAACAATAAGAAGTAGACAAGCAGAAATAATCCAGTACACGCTACACCAATTGGTGCTGCAAAGAAAGAAACATAATTGTAGTGCAGCGTATAAAACCGAAGAAGCGAATAGTTTTTTATACGTCAGCTCAACAAGGGTGCTTAACTTTTAGGGATTCTAATATTTCACCTCGGTACCTAAGCACGTTGCGAGTTGGTTGGTTTTTCTATTTTTGGGTACGTTAAATTCTTTTAAATGAAACGCGTTCACCTTACCATACTACTCGTAGTCCTTTCCTCGCTTTTTATGGGATGCGAAGACGATAAGCTTACTCCAACTCCGCCACCCCCCAGAGGAAGCATGGCGTTTAATGGAGAAGCCACTCCCATCAATATGGCATTTAAATCGACCGAGTTCAATGTGAACATTGCTTTGGATAGTACTGCAGGTTACCTTCACGACTTTACGCAATACGTTTTTGCAGAAAATTTGGTAACCCAAGATACGGTCACGCTTGCAGCTCCGGGTACGGGTATTATTTATTTTTCGGTGTACACACCCGCAGGTCAGGCGCTTGCACCAGGAACGTATTTTTCTGCTAAAAACCGCTCATGCAGCGCTACTGAAGCTTCCCAAACGGTGTTCTGTGAGCTGTTTTATTCCAAAGACCAAGATGGCGATTTAAGCATCGGTGCGGGAGAATCGGTTTTAGTAACAGAGGGAATTCTTGAAGTAACAGGTACTGGAGATGAACAGGCGATGTCCTTTGCTGGAACTGGGCAAGGTGGTGTCGGAAAAGTAACCTTTACCTATGAAGGTCAAGTAGAAAAATTAAGCGGTTCTTTTATTACTTTCTAGGGCGTTTTGCTTGGCACCTTTTTTAGTGTGCGATAGCTTAGCAGCAATCCCACCGCACAGAGGATAGCGCCTGCTAACATGGGTGCACCGGGGAAGATGCTAAAGCCATTGGCTTTATCGGTGTACGTTGCAAAAATGTAGGTCATAAGCGGAGGCCCTACAATGGCCGTAACGCTCATCATGCTGGTAAGTGCGCCTTGTAGTTCGCCTTGCTCATTGTCTGGCACTTGGGTAGACATTAAGCCCTGTAGTGCAGGACCACAAATTCCTCCCAAGCAGTACGGTATCAAGATGGCAAAGAGCATCCACTCTTTACTAGCAAAGGCAAACAGTACCAATCCTACGATATAAAAGCCCAACCCAACGTAAATGGCATTTTTTTGTCCCATTTTTGGGATGAGCCACCGAATGAGTAACCCTTGAACCAGCGCGCTTAAAATACCTACCACCCCCAGGCTGTAACCAATGGTGGCTTCGCTCCAGTTGAAACGGTACATGGTAAAAAAGGTCCAGGTGCTTTGCACCGCATGCGATGCCACGTACACAAAAAACATGGCGAAAAACAATCCCACCAAAACAGGGTAGCGTTTTAAACCTAGCAAGCTACCCATTGGATTGGCACGCTTTATATTAAAGGCCCTTCTTTTTTCTGGTGCTAAACTCTCGGGCAATACGATGATTCCATACAGCGCATTGAGTAAGGTAATGCCCGCGGCAGCGTAAAAAGGAATGCGCGGACCAATTTCACCCAACACACCGCCCAGCACGGGTCCAATAATAAAGCCCAAACCAAAGGCAGCTCCTATTAATCCAAAGTTCTGCGAGCGCTTTTCGGGTGGCGAGACATCGGCAATATAGGCGCTACAGGTGGTAAAGCTAGCACCGAAAATTCCGGCTACAATGCGGCCAACAAAAAGCCAAAACAGGGTAGGTGCCAAGGCCATAAACAGATAGTCTATACCAAAACCAATAAGCGAGGCAATCAAAACCGGTTTGCGGCCAAAGCGGTCGCTCAATCCACCTATAATGGGGGCAAATAGAAACTGAAAAATAGCATAGGAAAATAGCAACCAACCCCCGTATTCCGAAGCCTGGCTCAGCCCAACTCCGGTGAGCTCAATGATAAGACTGGGTAAAACCGGAATAATAATGCCAATGCCAATTACATCGAGCAACAGCGTAACAAAAATAAAGCCCAGCGCGGCCGTGCGATTTTTCAAGGCAGGTGTTTTCTGTAAAAATACGCTTCCGTATTTACAAGTAGGCTATTTACCATAAAATGCCCCGAAACCAGAGTGGTGAACTATTCAGCAGCGATACGCTCCAGAATAAAGGTTTTTTCGTCTGCAAACAGCTCAACTTGGTTTTCGGCATTGATTTTCCAAGTGAAATAATCCTTCCCGTTTACATCCATCTTATCAATAAAGAGCTTGTTGCCTTCTACCATAAAAGGAATGGAATCTTGCTGTGCCTGGCCTCCAAAATCCATAAACCCAAAAGCGCCATCAAATTTTACATAGCCACTTTCGCTAAAATGGGCTTCTATTTTCAAGGGGGATAAAAGGCTGAGTACAAAACGTTCGCCCGCATCGCTAGAGTCCAGTTCGGCTTCTAAGGCTTCGGTATCCAGTTTTACCAAATAGGCTCCTGAGAAGGGGTTGGCTTTGTCAATTTTACTACTGGTAGAAGAATTTGCTGTTTGGCATGCTACGGTGGCAGCGGTAAGTAATACAAAGATTAAGTTACGCATGGGTACTTGTTTTACAGGTTATTGTATGCTTTTATTTTATCGTTGAGTGCTTTAAAATCCAGTTTGCCCTTGGCTTCTGTAAGGTGATCGCAAATGGCCTGGGCTTTGGTTTCTCTGCTGCGAGTGCTTTTCACTTGATTTACGATATGCAATAAGTTGCGCTGTTTGCCCGGAGTAAGCCCCTCAAAATACTGGTGAAAGAGGGAATCCGCTTCCAGTAAGTTTTCTATTTCTTGGGGAAGTGGCATGCCGTACTTGGAAGTATCGGGTTCTAAAACTACTTCGAGGGTGTCTCCAGCCGTTACGCCCAATTTTTTACAGTTCGCTTGATTCATGAGGATGTGATACAACCCGTTTTTGGGTAACAGAGCCGCATGAAAATGCAGGCTATTGTTTACACTGCAGATGACCCGACTTTGCTTCTTCGCTACAAATTCGGAGGCTATTTCGTTTGGAACCGTGAGGTGCAATTGATACACCCGGGTGTCGTCATACCTTTCTAGAGCGCAAATAAAAGATTGTTTGTTAGCAGCCATAGCTTACCCAATATCGGTAATGTCGTCACCCTATCCACCCGTATTTGGTTTAATGGTTAACCGGTGTGATTGGTGGTTTTTTTGACTGCTGGAAAGGAAATGGACTTCAATAAGCTGCTGTGCTGTTACTCCACGATGGTAACACCCGTAGCTACCATGGAGAATTCTTTCTTAGGCTCCGTAATTTTTGCGATTTCTTCCTCGCTTTTACCTGCATCTTCTGCATAGTGCTGTAGTGTGGCTACATCGGTTACCGTTTGGAATGCGGTGCCCTGGATAATGGCTTTTTTGCCTTGTAACCCTTTGGTAGGAACAAAGAAACCATAGTCTTTAAAGGTTACGCGCATCTCTTGCTCGTTGGGCAATACAACCGACATCCAACAGCCTTTTTTGGCGCAAGAGGTTATAATTTCGGCTTCCAAGGTAGTGCTAACCGAGTCGCTTTGGTTTAACGCACGTACTAGTCCGTAGGTATCAATGGTTTTATTGGCTTCAAAGGCTTCGCCATAGGTTTTACTTTGGCCACACGCGGTGATAGCAAACAGTAAAGAGAAAGAAGCGATGGCAGTACGAAGCATAGATCTTGTTTTAAGTGTAAAACAAAGAAACAAAAAAAGGCCGCTAGTGCGGCCTTTTCGGTTGGTGGTATGAACTACGAAGAACTAGTTCTTCGGTGTGATTACAGCATCGATTACGTGGATAACACCATTCGACTGCATCACGTCTTTTACAGTAATGTTAGCCACTTTACCGTTTTCGTCTTCAATCATTAAGTTGTTACCGTTGGTAGCCACTGTAATTTTGTCTCCGCTTACGGTTTTGAAGTTTTTCTTTCCTCCACTAAACTGAACTTCTTTCATTAAAGTTTGTGCAGTGTAGCGTCCAGATAGTACGTGGTACGTTAAGATGGTGGTCAACAACGCTTTGTTTTCGGGCTTCAATAACGTTTCTACCGTTCCTTCAGGAAGGTTTTCGAAAGCATCATTCGTTGGAGCAAATACAGTAAATGGGCCTTCAGATTTTAAGGTAGATACCAATCCAGCCGCTTTTACCGCTGCTACTAATGTAGTGTGGTCTGCAGAATTCACCGCGTTATCTACGATGTCTTTTGCAGGATACATAGGCTCTCCACCTACATAAGTTACCTCTTGTGCGAAAGATGCAGTTGCTGCGCCTAACATGATGCTTAAAGCTAGTAATGTCTTTTTCATAGTTTAATTTGTTTATGCCCTCAGTTACGTCAACGGCTGGTAGGTGGATTTCATCCACCCATCGATTCTTACTAAACAAATGTTAAATGACGTAACCCTATTTGAATGCCGAAGCCAACCAAAGCATATGAGCCGCTATTTCAAGTGACTTCTCTTGATACGCTAGTCTTGGGTTGGGGCCACCATCAGCCTTTTTGGGGTCCTCAAAAGGAAGGGAAATGCGTGCTGTAGCCTCAGGTATTACAGGGCAGTTAGCATCTGCGTGGTCGCATACCATAACTGCAATGCACTTAGTATGGTCCTGCAATACCGCTGTTAAGGTTTTGGAGTACATGGAAATGGGGGGATGTTCTTTCCAACGCATCCAATATTTTGGGTTTTCGCCTTCTTCTTGGCTGGTAAACGTAAAACCGTGCTGTTGCAAAGCACCGATGGCGTTGGGGTGGAAGGCGGTGTCTTCGGTTCCTGCCGAGAGCGCAATAAACTGCTCCAAATGCATTTCCTGGCAAAGCGCATAAAACCATGCTTGTGCCATCTGACTTCTTCGGCTGTTGTGGGTGCACACGAAAACTAGAGGGATTTTCTCGTCTGTGTCAAACTGTTTTGCAGCGGCTACAACAGCATCGAGGAGCTGCTTTCTTTGGGGAGGCAGCTCCGCGGCTTTATCTTCGAGGACTTTCCTTAGTTTTTGTTCCATACGGTTAACAACATCCAGAGTTGGGGTCGCATTCATTGTTACCTAAACTCGCCAATGCCACTTTTGGTTTTTCGGTTGGAATACCGCACTGTTCTTTAGCTAGGCAATCCGTAAAAACAGGGGTAAGGTGAAAGGTATTTCCTGCCCGTTTAATGGCGTAAAGTTCTTTGGTGTTGCCTTGGTACTCGATCTGCAATTCCTCCTCTTGCAGCCTGAAAAGGCGTTGGCCGGTATTTACAATTCCCTGCAATTTAGAAACCGTTAAGCGATGTTCGGTATCATCAGCATACCATAACTGTAGCGTGGCATACTGCTCTTCGCGTACGGTGCTACCGCAGTCTATAAAATGTTTGGTAGTACGGCCCAGCTCGGTAATGTGAAAATGTGCCGGTATGGACTCTCCATTCGGTAGAATAAAGGTTAAGGAATCTACGGTGTTTAGGGCGTTTTGGAACTCAGCGAGTGTCATGTTGTAGTGTGTTAATAGTATATCGCAATATTACGATAATATAAAATCTGAAATGCAACGCATCTGTTATATTTTGAGAAAGCTATTGGTTTTCTACCCAGTCTAGTTGGCAGCGCTTTATTTGCCCAAAGTGGGTATGATTTTTAAAGAGCAAGAGCAGCTCTTTTAGCGCCACTTTTCTACCGTCTTTGGTAACGTGCGCGGTTGCAAATACACCAAATTCTTGCTGCATCAGAAATTCAAAATTGCGCACTCGCAATAAGGTCCATGTTTCCAACAATTCCGAGATGGATTTTTCGGGTAGCGTTAGTTGGTTGTTCCATTCGGTTGGATTCCATCCATAGTATTGGCTTCCCGGCTCGGCAATGCTTTGGCGTATTCTACCCGAAATAAGCATTTCGCTGTCTACCAAATGATGCAGCTGCTCGTACACCGACCACGAAGATTCGGTGGCCTTAAAGTGCATGGCTGCTTCTGGTATTTCATGGATGAGCGCTGCGAGCAACTCCGTGTTTTGCCGGTAGTTTTTAAGGTGCGCTAGCATTTCTGCCTCTGTAAAATCGGTGTTTTGCCACCATTCTAGGCGGGCCGTGCAGCGTTTGTAAATGGTATTATCAAAGGGTACTTCTACAAAACCGTAGTTCCGGTACAGCCGAAAAGCCGTAGGCAGTTTTCTGCTGGTAAAAATATCGATGCGTTTGTTGGGATAACTCTGGCAGGCTTGTAAGGCGGCTTCAAAAAGGGCTTTGCCGATGCCTTTTCCTCGAGCACTTTCTACAACGCCCATCTTGGTGATTTCCAGCAAGTCTTCTCCAGGCATTATGCCGACAACACCCACCGGTTGCTTGTCCAGCACGGCTACCAAAATTTTACCGCCTTTATCTAGTATGTACTGCTCCGGGTTGTTGAGTACCTCGGCATCAAAGGGTTCTACGTAAAAGTATTTTTCCAGCCAATTGAGGTTGATATCTCGAAAGGCATCGCGGTACTTAGCCTGGTATGGAACAATCTCCGGTGTCACAGAATGTGTTGGCTCTTAGCGCGCCATAACAGGTACAGGCTGGGTTTCTTTACCCAGCTTGTACAGGTGCTTAAAGTGCAGTGTAATGGCTTTAAAAAAGGTAGGATGCGTGTAATACGGTATGTTGTATTCCTGCGCAGTACGCTTAACAATCTTGGAAATTTTGGGATAGTGGATGTGTGAGATGTTGGGAAACAAGTGGTGTTCTACCTGATAATTCAATCCACCCAAAACCCATGACAAAGCTTTGTTTTTAGGGGCAAAGTTTGCCGTGGTAAGCATTTGGTGTACCAACCAGTTTTCCTTGATTTTGGGCTCTGGTGGTGCCTCAAAGTGTGCCTCTGGCATAACGTGTGCCGTTTGGAAAACGATGGCCAAATACAAACCGCAAACAAAGTGCATGGCCACAAACATGAGGATGGTAGCCCAAAACGGAGTATCTACCACAAACATGGGAATGAACAAGAAAACTGCGAAATAGCCGAGCTTTTTGGCAATGCTGGTCCATACTTCCTTGCGAACCTCTTTATCGTTTCTAAACAAACCGCGGTTGCGGAAGTCTTTAATGGTAGCGAAATCTTTAACTGCAACCCAAACCAAGGTCATAAGTCCGTACAAAAACGGAGCGTAAAACACTTGGAAGCGATGGTACCATCTGCGGGCTTGGTGGGGCGCAAAACGGAAAACGGCACCGGCATCAATATCGGTATCCATATCCTTAACATTGGTAAAAGAGTGGTGTAGTACATTGTGCTGAAATTTCCACATACGTCCCGAAATTCCAACTACAGCAGCAGAAAAACCCAGGATGTCGTTTACTTTTCTGTGTTTCGATAAGGTTCCATGCAGCGAATCGTGCATTACCACGGTTCCTATCATGGCAGCTCCCAATCCGAGTAAACCCCACATTAAAAACAACCCTCCGATATGGGTAACTCCGCTAAACAGGATGGCAAAGTAGGTTGCAAAGTAGGCGGTAAAAACCAGGATGCTTTTAAAGATAATTCGCCAATCGCCTGTGCGGTCCAATTGGTTTTCCTTAAAATAATCGTTTACGCGTTGTTTTAAGGTGTTTGCAAATTCTTTGTTGGTGGTGTTACAGAACTTGTAACGGGGCATTTTAAGACTCATTCAGTGTACTTTTCCGCGTTCATTTAACTTCTTAAAAAGGGTAAGGAACCCAGCCTGCAAGGCAGCGGAAACTTGCAGTCTCGGTCGTCAAATATACGCAGGAGATTGACCGATTGGTGTTTTTTCTACACAATTGATGTTATCGCGCACCCAATTAATTAACTACACGCTATGCGGTTCTAAGAGTATAGCGGTACCGATAAAAAATAGAAAGACTAGGATAGCTACGAGTACAAGGGTTATAAAAAGGCCCAGGGAAGCTGCTTTAGTTTTAGGCCAAGATATACTCCATCCTGCCTGCCGCAAGGTTTGTTTTATGTTGGAAGGAATATTTCTAGGACTCGTAGCGTGCACCTTGGTGATGCCTTGGTACCGTTTGCGCTCGCGCAGCGGTTTTCGTTTGGCAAGCAACTGTTTGTTGCTGCGCAGCGATTGTATAGACTGCATGACGGTACCTCCAAAACCCATGGAGAGAAGATAACATTTTCTCTGAATCGGCTTGTTCCGCT
>CAZVJF010000006.1:26894-74603 GCA_964627445.1 uncultured Flavobacteriales bacterium
AAAAGGCTCTGGAAAAGGTCCAGCGAAATTTAATCCAGTGCACCAGCAGTAAGCCTCCAAAACCCATGGAGAGAAGATAACATTTTCTCTGAATCGGCTTGTTCCGCTGGGCCTGGTAGGAGAAAGGCTACACCGCTTTGGAGAAGGGTTTTAGAATTTTGTGGTCGGCTATAAAGGTGCCAAAAGGCAGTAAAGAGGCCAGACCCAACCAAAAGGCTCTGGAAAAGGTCCAGCGAAATTTAATCCAGTGCACCAGCAGTAAGCCAATGTAAAGCACAAACAACACTCCGTGCGCTAAGCCAACCCAAAAATTGGGTTTTGGCATATCCAGCATGTATTTTAACGGCATGGTTACAGCAAAAAGGAGGTAGCTGATACCCTCCAGTAGGGCAACTCTTCTAAAGAGGTTGATTAGGGTAGCGTTGTTCATGGCGGCAAAAATAGGCGGAAAGTGTATTGGGTTGGAGAAACCTGGGAAAACCCGATATGTTCAGCGTTTTTAAGAAGGATTTATGGGTTTTGAAGAGCTAGAAGGTCTGTGTGTAGGCTTCCCTAATAACCAGACAGTTTAAAAAAGTTGAAAGTGAACTTACTTCCCAATACAATATCTAATGTACTACTGACTATCAGTTAGTTAGCTGTCAATAGGTGCAAATTAGCAACAAAAAGTGTTGATTTATAGCTAATTAAGGGCTAAAGAAAGGAAAAATCAAAGGTACGGGCATAAAAAAACCGCTCTACAAAGAAAGCGGTTTTTCAAGAAAACGTCAATCGCTTTACGCAACTGCTACAGAGCCTAAATAAGAGCTGTTAGCGACTTTAGAGCCATCTTCTGAGATAAACCCTAAGAACACTTCAACATCTTCACCAGTGTACTCAGAAGGCACGGAAATGGTCTCAGTTCCGGCTGATCTTGCTGGTCCAGCTATGGTGAATACTGCTTCTTGGCGTGTGGTGTTCAATAGAACAATCAGAGCTTTGTCTGTTGCCTGTGCGCTACCACTTCCTGAATTGTCGTCCCAGGTGATTTGTACATCTCCAGCACTTGGAGAAGAAGCTGCTCCATTGGCTGCACCTGAGAGGTTTCCACGGGTAACCAATGCACTTGCATAGTCAACCATGAAGTTTGGATAAGCTCCCGTGATTGCGTTGTTCAGGTTGTATGACATGGCCGCATTGAACTGCGTCATCTTGTTAGCATACAACTTGAAGCCTACTCTCAGGAAGTCAGTCATTGGTTGCAAGAACCTTAGAACTGTTGAGAATTTGGAACGTTGGTCAACCTGACCTTCTGTTCTCGGGTTGGTTACGTTGGCAGGCTTGATTCTCATGTAGTCAATGCCCTTCCAAGTTCCACCTACGACATTTCCGACCTTGCCGGAGAAGCCGCCTAATACACCTTGTGAAATTTTTCCCATTGCTTTTTAAATTTTACGGGGTTAAACAAATGCTTGGACTTGGCACGGACTAAACACGGCTTTATCCTATCGCATCTAAAATACCCCAAGAAGTATGCAAGGTTGTTGGCTTGGGTGCTGTTGCATTAGAACGCTTCTTTTTGCTCGTCAGTCAGTTACAAGTTGGCAGGGTAGGTATTTATCCTGCACCCGTGTCACGAAGTAGCTGGCAGAAAATTGACCTTCTTGCTGTATCTACCATCTTTAATGAGACCTTGATTTTTTCTTCATAGATTTCCAAAAGTCTGAGTGCGTTGATTGCCTTTTCAAATGCCTGGGCTTTGGTGCTTGCTTTCATTTCTGAGTCAATCAGGTGCTTTCTCAATTCGTGAATGGATATGAAAGGAATTACAGATCCACGGAGAAAGAACTGGAAGGATTTGGAACGCCACAATCCGAAGCAAAGCCAGTACATAAACTCTCTGTCTCCTTCATTTTCAGTCAGGCAAACAAAGCAATTCGGGCAAGGTGCATTCAGCGGTTTCCCACTATTCAACCCTTTGTTCAGGATAAAGAAATGGGGTTTGGTGTAGGTGGTTTCTGGTCTGTGTGTTTTCAAGCGAAACGATTTCATATAGCAAGCCATTAGAATTATGCTCGCTGCGCTTCGCACAGACATTTTCAAAAGAGAAAAGAAAAAAGGGAAAAAAAGAAAAGAGAAAGCTCTTGAAAAGGTGGGTGTGGCACGGTTGACAAGGTTTTTGGGAAAAATACTACCCGTAGGGTGGAGATTTTTATCAAAACCCGTAGGGCTTGACCTTGGCAATCCGGTTGTGCGGTGGGCATGTGCGAACCCACCTAACTTTGCTGCTCTCTTTATTTTGATTGTCTGATTTACCCACAACATGAACTTTTACCACCTTCTTGGATTGGTGGGCAAGCTACTGTACCATAAGAGCAATAAACGCAACAATCACCTTGTATGGGTTTAAGTACTTCTTTACAGTTTTCGCATTCATAGAAATACTGACATGCATCTGTTGGCATGGTTTCTTCTTTTTGATGTCCACACTTAGGACAAGTAATTGTTGATTTAAGAACTACTTCACTCATTTTGATTTGTTTACTGATTCTACTTTGTAACCTGTTTTGTCAACAGCCGATTTTACTTTCTCAATGTCTGTTTTAGATTCATCAAAAGTTACCACTGCATTCGCTTTTTCATAAGAAACCTCTAAACCAGAAATGCCAGGTAGTTTTCCAATTTCAAGTTTCACATGTTCTTCACATCCCGTGCAGGTCATTCCAGTAATTTTGATTTCGTAGGTTGATTCGAGATTGACATTATCTGATACTGATAGTTTGGTTTCAGGGTAAAAGGCATCCGAGTAATAAGGGAATGCAAGCATGATCGCTGCAAATACCGTCACTATACCAAGGAATTTCTTTGAATGCCAAAAAGAAGGTTTGTCCTCATCACAATTACAAGCAATTTCTTCCTCAGTTCTTGGTCTCAATTTCTGATACCATGCAAAAGCTAAAACGACTACAGTTATTCCAATCAACCAAGGTCGAAAAGGTTCTAACCAAGAAAATGTTGCGGCTACTCCGCTTGATCCTGCAAGTAGTGCCAACACTGGGGTAATGCAACAAAGTGATGCACTAATAGCGGTCAGTACACTTGTCATTACTAATGAGCTTGATTTCTTATTCGTCATATTGTTGATTCTTTTTCTGGTGTTAATAACCCTAATATTGGATTCAGTATGAGGTCGTTTGATTCGGAAATAGAGTAGAATATTGTTTGTCCTACTTTGTTTGTTTCAACCAGTCCCGCATCTTTTAGCTTTCTCAAATGCTGAGAAATGGCAGGAACTGTCATGCCCAGAATATCACTTAGATCACATGGACACATTTTGGATTCCTTGTCCAATAGAAACAGAATTTTTAGTCGTACCTCATTGCCAGCAAGGTTAAGTGCCCTTGCTATTCGGTTTACTGCATCACCTACTTTTTCAATGTCTTGCTTACACTGCTTGATCTGTTTTTCATCAGCATAAACTCTAATACATGTTTTGGTCATAATGAATCGTATTTAAGTGATTACTTAAATAAACGCAAAGAAAAGAAATTTAGTTTAATGTTTAAGCAAATACTTAAATACAAGAGTCATTGACATGCTTAAATGTAATTGCTGTGTGAACGCAGGTAAACTAAGGCGTAGCCATTTATGCGAGCCGCCTGCGAGTGGAGCAAGGGTGGTGGCTGCAAAAGCCCGAAGAATGAGGGCGGCAGACAGCTACCGTTTACGGCAGGGCTGGCGTGATTTTTTGCATCAGGGTCGGGAAAGGCAAGGGTAGCGATTGAACGGAACGGAACGATTTGTTGGGTGGAATGGAGCAATTACTGGCTGTTATTAGGGTTGGAGTATTTGACATTTTAATCAATTCACCAAATACAAATTGAAGGCATAACAGACGGATTGCGAAATGGAACTGTGTCGGCTCGTTGAGTGAAATGAATGAGCTACTCTTGTGAGCGGTGCTGAAAGTGGCTGAGTTGAAGGAATGAGGAACGAATGACTGAAACGAAGCGACTGAAAGCACATTGGGGAAAGCAAAAAACATGACAGCCCGATCAGCCCGCAGCGACCCGCAGGCGAGCAAAAACAATAAGCAGCGGCAGACCCCCAATAAAAAATATTGTGAGTGTAGCGAACACCTTAGAAGGGGTTTGGGGGGATGAAATAGCTGCGAGTGAGGAAGGAGAGAGTGTGTGAAGCAAAACAAGTGAACGGCAGTGAGTGAGCACCCACTGGAGCGCAAACGAACTGGTAAGTGAACGGTATATGCAAGGGCGACCGAAGGGAGTTCATTTTACCCTTGCAGATATGTTTTTGCGGAACAAAACGGAACGACTGACGAACACCGCTTTACCTGCGTTGGGGTGTGCGTTGGGAAAAGCAAGTGTATGACTGAATGGATTGGAGTGCAACGGAAAGGAATGAAGGAGTGCTCTTGCTGTGTGGTGCAGGAAGTGGGTGAATGTAAAGAGTGAGGTACGAACGAATGCAATGAACCTACTGGAAGCACATGGGTGAGGGTGGGGTTATTTCGCTAATCTTAAAATCCTTGTTGCTCCTCTAAATACAATAATGAAAACAACAGAACCAATAACTAAGTCAGGTATTTTACTTTCAAAATAGTAGACTAAGCCTCCAGCCAAAATTACACCTAAATTGATGATAATATCATTGGAAGTAAAAATTGCAGAAGCTTGCATGTGTGCTTCTTTGCTCTTCGCCTTTTGAATCAGGTAAAGTGAAACGGAATTTGCCAAAAGAGCTAAAAAGGATATGATAATCATGTTTTGAAAAATCGGTATGCCATCAGATCCTACAAAACGTCTAATGACTTCCAATAAACCAAATAGAGCTAATGACATTTGAAAGTACCCACTTAGTTTAGCTACTTTCTTTTTACGAATTAATGTTTGACCTACTGCCAGTAAGCTTAATGCATACACTAACGAATCTGCTAGCATATCCAAAGAATCTGCCACCAACCCCATAGATTTAGAAATCAAGCCGAATAGCATTTCAAGAACAAAAAAGACAAAATTGATGATAAGAACAGCCCAAAGGATTTTTCGTTGGTTGCTTGGGTCTGATTCTACATCAATTACTACCTGTGATTGTGTGTTTGATATTAGTTTTGAACCTAATTTTAGTTCTGCTAATATCCTTTCAATTTCCGTAGTATTGCCAATGTGAAATATGGTTAGTTTCCTTTGAGGTATCTCAAATTCAAGTTGTTTGATTTCGTTTATTCCATCCAATTTCATCCGAATCATTTGTTCCTCAGAAGGGCAATCCATTTGTGATATTTTGAATACAGATTTTTCCATTATAAAAAACAAAGGTTTTTTTTTCACCTATCAATATCAACTAATATTGAATCAAAGTAACTAACCAAAAGAGTTTTTTTTAGCGAATCCAGTTTGGCTTCTGAATGAAGAAATAGGTAGGATGGCATTGGCATTTTATCGTTATCAATTTGACTTAGAATTGATTTTAGTTTTGTCCGTTTCATACGATTTGATAGAAGACCAAATTCTGATAGGTTTAATTCAGATTTTCCTTCTGAAATATGATTCTGTAAAAGAAAGCCTATAGGTTGAACATTACTGTACCATGGGTATTTGGTTTGGTTGCTATGACAATCATAACAGGATGCTCGGATAATATTTCCAATGACAACTGGAGACTCGTAATGCTCAATAAAATCAGCATTGGTAACTGGTTCTATTTCATTGCGTTGGACGGGGACAAATTGAATCCCCACCAACACAATTAAAACTATCCATAGAGATAATTTAAGCCATTTTTTCATTTCATTGAAATGGTTTCTTTCACCGAACCACAAGTCAGCATTTTGCTGCCAAACAATGGGTTTTTGATCTCTTGAGAATCACTCAGCCAACTACCCCCTTTTCCCTTGTCGTACATCGGGCAATACTGTTGATAAAGTGTTCTGTCCGTTCCTGTGATTGCAAGCAAGTCCATGAAATCTTTTGCCATGCCTTCAAAATGCTCACGTTGATGAGCTATTTCGCTTTTAGCAATGTGTTCACCATGTTCTTTTACTACTTCCAATATTTCCTTAATCTCGGACTGCTTGGATGCTTCAAAAGTGTTAAGGTCTATACTTGAAGCCGCTTCTGCAAGTTTTTGACCTGCGCTGGCAGCAGCTTTTGAATCATCTTGAACTAATGCGGTTTTTAAAGCAAGATAATCGTCTATCAAATCAGTAATAGATTTGTTTTCATCCATACTCATTTCTGAACCTGTGGGCATAGAATGGTCTGCCTCATGCGGAATTGCACTGTGATCGTGCTGTTTCGCAGATTCTTCCTGATTGTTTTGGTTTGAATTGCCACAAGCAATTAGCGATAGACTTAAACTAACTGAAAGTATTAAGACAAGCATTGAATTTGATTTTTTCATTTTTTTAGAATTTATAAGTTAAACATTTGAATTACTGACAAGCCAAGAATGGTAAGGAGCACAATAGCCCAGATCACTCTGGAAGCCCATTTATTAAGTTTTGAAGTAGGAGGCTGATCTCCCGTTTTACAACACGATTTCATTTGATCGTTTTAGTATTTTCACCACAACTGAGCATAGCCTGACCGAAGTAAGGATTGAGAATTTCCTCTTTATTGCTCAACCAGTCTGCCCCTTTATTAGAATCGGCCATTGGGCAATGTTGTACATAAACAGTGGTAGAGATTGGTACAAAGGATTCTGCAATAGCTATCATTGATCTTGAAACTTCAATGAAACTCGCCCTTAGAGCTTTTATATCAGAAAGGTGTTCAAGATGCTGTGTACTCTGTTTCAATGCGGATGATTGTTGCATCCAAAGCGTATGGGCATCTCCTTTGAAAAGATTCATGTTCACTTTTGAAAGGGAGCTGTTTATTTCATTTCCTGCTACTTTAGCTTTTTCAAAATCATCATTCACCAGCGCATTTTTCATTTTGAAATAGCTACCAAATAATGGTACTAGTGACTTTTTGGCTTCATCAGATATTGCTGTTTTCTTTGATTTAACTGGCATATTTGTCATTGTAGTATTCTGGTTACCTCCATGATTATGACCAGTCATTGCTACACCACCTTCCGGATTCATCATGCTTGGTTTCCCTGCTAATTGAGCAGCAGCATCTATACTGAATGTACCATTGATTGCAATTTCTTCACCAGATTGTAAACCCGACTCTATCACATAACTTTCTCCTAACTCCGGTCCCAGTGTCACCTCTCGCATCAAGAAACCAACGCCTTGTGCTGAGGTTTGCATCACATAAACTACAGAGCGTTTTCCCGTCCACATAACGGCAGTTTTGGGAACGGTCAAAGATGTATTAGAGGTATTGGTTTTTGACTCAATCGTTCCGCTGGCAAACATTTCCGGTTTGAGCAGTAATTCCTTGTTTGCGGTTTCAATTCTGGCTTTCGCTACTCTTGTTTTCGGGTCAATGACAGGGTCGATATAGCTAATCGCTCCATTAAAGGTTTTACCTGGTAAAGATTGGATGGTGTATGAAACTGCATCACCTTTCTTTATCCAACTCATATCCGATTCATAGACATCAAATAGCACCCATACTTTGGAAAGGTCTGCAATTTCGTATAGGGCTTCACCTTGTTTAATATAGTCACCAAGATTGACCCTTTTTTGAGTAACATAGCCCGAAACATTTGCAAGAATTGGAAACTGTTCAATTGTTTTATCAGATGCCAATATCTGGTCTATCTGCTTGTCTGTGAGCTTCCAGTTTTTCAACTTTTCTTTTGCCGCAGTGAACAATGCAGGCTGGGTTTCTTTGATTTTTTTTGCTTCAAACAGTTCTTCTTGTGCGGTGACTAAATCAGGAGAATAGATGTAAGCTATGATCTGACCTTCTTTAACAAAGTCCCCTGTAAAGTTGACGGTTAGTTTTTCAACCCTACCAGGTATGTGAGAAGATTGCGTGTAAAGCAATCGTTCATCGGCCTGTACTTTTCCTGTTAAGCGTAAAGATTTATTAGTATTGCCCCTTCCAACTTTCATGGTTTGAACCTGAGCGAGCTGCATGGCTGTTGGAGACATACTTACCGCCATTGGGTCAACTTCATTGGTTTCGCTTTCCATCGGAATTAAATCCATTCCGCAAATAGGACAATCACCTGGTTCATTTTTTCTGATCTGAGGGTGCATGGAGCAAGTCCAAATTGTCTCTTTTGCCTCACTAGCGTTGTGGATGTGTTCATTCTCGGAAGTCTTATCAGTGCCACCGAATATTAACCATCCCAATATCAGACCAATAGCTAGTGTGCTAATGGCGATAATGACTGTTGATCTATTTATATTTTTCATCTTATTTCTTTATTTGACGTTTTAATAATTGTGCATTCAATGCGACTATTACAGTGCTTAGGCTCATCAGTACTGCACCAATAGCAGGGCTAAGGATAATACCAATGCTTGCTAAGGCACCTGCCGCCAATGGAACTGCAAGAATGTTGTATCCGGCTGCCCACCAAAGGTTTTGCATCATTTTTTTGTATGTAGCTGAGCCAAAAAGGATAAGGTTTGCAATGTCCTTTGGATTGCTGTTGACCAAAACAATATCAGCTGTTTCTGCTGCAACATCAGTCCCAGAACCTACCGCGATTCCAACATTGGCCTGAGCCAAGGCAGGAGCATCATTGACTCCATCACCCGTCATGGCTACAAATTCACCTTTTTCCTGAAGCTCTTTAATGATGCGTTGTTTGTCTTCTGGCAAGACTTCAGCAAAGTAATCATCCAGAGAAAGTTGTTCGCTCACTGCTTTTGCAACTTGTTGATTGTCACCAGTAGCCATGTAAACTTTTATACCCCTTTCTTTTAAAGTGTTGATAGCAGATAAAGATTCTGATCGTACTTCGTCTGCAAGAGCGATATAGCCAGCTAGAGCGTTATCAATCAATACAAATACAACAGTCTCATCATCAGTTTTAAATGCATCAGAAGGAGCATCAATTCCTTGTTCTTTGAGCATTCCGGGACTTACAATTTTGATTTCCTCTCCGTTTAGCTTTGCACTAATTCCTTTCCCTGTAATATTTTGGAAGTTTTCAGGTTCTTGTAATGCCAAATCTTTCGATTTTGCTTTGCGGACGATACCTGCTGCAATAGGGTGTTCAGAACTGTTTTCGATAGAGGCTGCTATTTGTAACAAATCATCATCTGATAAGTGGTCAGATACACTTTTGAAACGTGTTACCCCAAACTCACCTTTGGTTAAGGTGCCAGTCTTGTCAAAAATGATGGCTGTAATGTTTCGAGCGTTTTCAAAGGCAGTTCTATTACGAATCAGCAATCCGTTTTTGGCGGATACAGCCGTGGAAATCGCAACAACCAACGGAACAGCCAAGCCCAATGCGTGAGGACAGGAAATGATCATCACAGTAACCATGCGTTCCAAAGCGTATTCAAAATCTTTTCCTAAACTTAACCACACTACCAGAGTGGTGACACCTGCACCCAGGGCAATGTAGAATAACCAGGCAGCAGCCTTATCTGCCAGATTTTGGGTTTTAGATTTCGTTTCCTGAGCTTCCTTCACCATTCCTATCACCTTAGACAAGTAGGAATCTTCGCCCGTATGCTTCACTTTGATTTTTAAGGTGCCATTATCGTTGACAGAACCTCCGATGACCTGATTGTCCTTTTTCTTAGCGACAGGCTTTGATTCTCCTGTAAGCATAGACTCATTGACATGACTTTCGCCTTCTACAACAATGCCATCTGCAGGTACTTTTTCTCCCGGACGTACCAATATGATGTCATTGCTTTTTAGATCGGCTATCGGTACATCCTCATGTTCACCACCTTCTTTGATTCTACGGGCAGTTGAGGGCATCATCTTGGCAAGTTCCTGCAAGGCATTTGATGCTCCCATTACGGATTTCATTTCTATCCAATGCCCCAGAAGCATAATGACAATTAAGCTGGCCAATTCCCAAAAGAATATTTTTCCATCCAGGCCAAAAACGACTGCCGAGCTGTAGAAATAGGCGACTGATATAGCTAAAGCAATCAGCGTCATCATTCCCGGAGCTTTCTTTTTTATTTCTTCAGCCAATCCTTTCAAAAACGGCCAGCCTCCATAAAAGAAGATGACAGATGAAAGGATAAACTGAACATATCTGTCTCCGTTGAAACGAAGTTGATAACCCAATAACTCTTGAATCATTGGTGCTAGCACAATGATGGGTAGTGTGATGATCAAAGAAATCCAAAATCGTTTTTTGAAATCCTCAATCATGTGTTCATGATGTCCGTGATGGTCACTATGCGACTGATGTTGACCAGAGTGGTGGTCATGGTTGTGATGATCATGGCCATGACTATGATTTTCGTGCGTATGATTATGATGTTGATGTTCCATGATTATTTCGTTTTAGCTGTGATATAATCGAGTTCTGCTATTGCTATGTTGTAATCAGACAAGGCAGTAGCTTTCATTTTTTGATACTTTAGAATTTGTTGTTGCATTCTGAGGACCTCTTCAAAGTTCTTTCCTGAATTGCCATAAGCGGTAAAAAGTAGATTCAAAGACTGCTGAGATGTCATGATCTGTTCTTCATAAAGTATGATTTGGTCGAGTTGCTTTTGAATTTCGAACCAAATCATTTCATAAGTGCTTGTAAGTCTGTTTACCGCATCTTCTTTTTGTAGTGCATAAGATTCCTGCATCAGTTGGGCTTCCTTCTGAGCTGCTTTGTATTTCCCTCTGAAAATAGGGAGGCTCATAGTCACCATCGGCATCAATACGTCCTGACCATTATCAGGAACAGACATATCTGTTCGTTGGCCTACAATGACATAATCTAAGCCTACACCGATTTTAGGCATTCCTTGTTTGGTTGCGGCTAATTCCTGAGCTTCACTTGCCTTTATTTTTAAGTTCAACTCATCGAGTAATGGATTGGAAGTCAATAGAGAATCCCTGCGATAGGTTACAGGCAAGTTTTCTACATACAAGGAATCCTGAACGATAATTGTCTCGTCTTCCTGTCGATTCAGTAGTTTGTTGAAACGGGTTTCAAGTGGCTTTTTCTTTTGCTCCAAAATGGACAAATTGGTCGCTGCATCTTTGAGCATTATATCTACCCTTAATACATCTACCATTGCACCCTTTCCGTTCTGAAACTTTACTGATGCAATGTCCTTGTATGACGATAGAATACTGATGTTTTCATTTTCAATCTCCACCAGTCTTTTTAACTCATAAAGGGGGTAATATGCGGCAGCTACCTGATAAAGTAATTTGTTTCGGGCATCTAAAAACTCCTGATATTTTGCTTCTGCCATTAGTGTAGCAACATCTTCCTGAGCCTTTAGTGTGCCAAACCACGGGAACATTTGTGTCAAAGAAAAACGTGCCCTTTGAGGGCCTACACGAGTTTCTACCGGAGAAATGAAATAGCCAAAAGACAAATTTGGATCTGGTAAGCTGCTCACTTGTGCAACCCGTTCCATCGCTGCTTCAAAAGACTTGTATTTAGCCTGTAATCCCGGATTGTTTTCAGCAGCAATTTTGAAATATTCATCTAGAGATTGGGCATTTGCCAAAATGGAAAATCCCAAAGTGATAACTGTAATTATAATGTACTTTTTCATGATTGTGCTTTTAGGATTTTACGTTCTTCTCTCCAGCAATAAATCACGGGTACAATGAAAATGCTGATTAATGCGAAGGCCATGCCACCGAATGATGGGATTGCCATAGGTATCATGATGTCTGAACCACGGCCTGTAGAGGTAAGTACAGGCAAAAGGGCAATCATGGTAGTACTTACAGTCATCAACGCTGGCTTTATTCTTCTGAGTCCTGCTTCAATTACCGCCTGTCTTACTTCTTCATGAGTGGCGGGTTTATTGCGTTCAAAACTTTGATCCAGGTAGGTGGCAATCAAAACGCCATCATCGGTGGCTACACCAAATAGGGCTATAAATCCTACCCATACCGCTACGCTTAAATTGACGGTATGCATTTGAAATAGCTCTCGAATATTGGTGCCGAATAATGAAAAATCTACAAACCAATCCTGACCATACAGCCAGAGCATAATAAAGCCTCCACTAAATGCCATAGCAATACCCGTAAACACCATAAGCGAAGTAGAAACGGATTTGAATTGGAAGTAAAGAATGAGGAATACAATACCTAGCACCAGCGGAACGATAATGGATAGCCGTTTCTCTGCACGAACCTGATTTTCATAACTACCTGAGAATTTGTAGCTCACCCCAGAGGGCACGTTTAGTTCACCTGAGTCAATCTTGTCTTGAATTGTCTTTTGAGCATCATTTACCACTGTGACCTCAGAGAACCCATCTCTCTTGTCAAAAAGGACATAACCTACCAGGAAGGTTTCTTCGCTTTTTATAGCTTGTGGCCCTCTTATGTATTCAAAATCTACTATTTGAGACAAAGGAATTTGCGCACCAGTTGGTGTAGGCATCAGTATTTTTCCCAATGCTTCAGGGTCGTCCCTTAATTCTCTTGGATAGCGCACTCTTACAGGAAAGCGTTCACGTCCTTCTACGGTAGAGGTTATTTTCATACCACCAATAGCAGTCTCAATCGTCTGCTGCACATCTTCTATATTCAATCCATATCGTGAAATTTCATCCCTGTTTATGTTGAGATGGATGTACGGTTTACCTACAATTCTATCTGCAAAAACGGCTTCTGCCTTAACCGATGGAACTTCTTTAAGAATATTTTCTAATTGTAAACCGAAGTTCTCAATGGTTTTTAGGTCAGGGCCATACACCTTTATGCCCATTGGTGCTCTCATCCCTGTTTGGAGCATGACCAATCGGGTTTCTATAGGTTGAAGTTTAGGTGCAGAAGTAACCCCTGGTAATTTGGTTACATTGACTATTTCATTCCAAATGTCATCGGGAGATTTGATGTGGTCTCTCCAGTTGCGGTAATACTCACCATTTTCATCAGCAATTAATTCATTCGCCTCTATTCCTCGCTCCAAACCTTCAGCGTTGGTTAGAGTATCACCGGATACGGTAATAAATCTATTGTCTTTATCTACCTTGAATCTCTGTCTGTGCCCTTTTTTATTGAGAATGTATTCGGATTTGTAATTGATAATATTCTCATACATGGATATGGGTGCAGGATCTAGTGCAGATTCTACCCGTCCCAGTTTGCCTACAGTCAATTCAACTTCCGGGATATTTGTGAGTAACATATCCAATTGGCCAACCACTTTGCGATTGTATTCTACCCCGGAGTGAGGCATAGATGTAGGCATCAACAAAAAGCTACCTTCATCAAGGGAAGGCATAAATTCTTTACCAATCCCCGGAAAGGTATGTACCATAGTTGACCATCCTTTCGTTTGATTGATATTCCATCCTACCTTTTCAAAGCTTTTTGAAACAAAGCCAAAAACGCTATTGAAGCCAAGCCAGATAGTTGCCCCTAGAAAAATCAGGATTGTCGGAATGATCAGGAACTTTATCTTGTTGTTCAAACACCAGTTGAGAATTTGTTTATACTGATATTCCAACAGGGTAAAACCACCCAGAATACAACCCACAAGTAAGGATACAAAAATGAAGTTGATGAATAGAGACTGAGAAGCTCCTAAAGGCAGCCAGTATTTAGCCAAAAGCCATACTACGCCAATTAGTACAACAATTAACTCCGCATAGCTCAGTAAGAATTTCCAGATTCGTGAAAGTTCTTTACTCTTAATTCTTTCCAAGTTTTTGATGATACCTATAGCACCGAAAAGAATGAGCAGTACACCAGCCCAAATCTGCCCTAAAATGAGGCTAACAATTCCTAGTGATGCTAAACCATAATGGCCATACTTTTTCAGAATCTTATTCTTGATATTGAAGCCAAAAAACCAATGTGCGAGGGTTGGCAGAATCAGTAAGGAAACGATCAAAGCAGCTAAAAGTGCAAATGACTTTGTGAATGCCAATGGACCAAACAGCTTACCTTCGGCTGCCTGCATGGTAAATACAGGAATAAAACTAACGATGGTAGTAGATACAGCAGTTAGAATTGCAGTGGCTACTTCTGATGCTCCGTTGTAAATAGTTTCAATAAGTTTTTGACCGGGAGGAGCTTCGTCTATATGTTTTATGATGTTTTCAGAAAGGATGATTCCTAAATCCACCATTGTACCGATAGCAATGGCGATTCCTGATAGCGCCACGATGTTAGCATCTACACCAAAATAGCGCATGGCTATAAACACCATGAGTACGGCAATAGGAAGAAGGCTGGAAATGAGGAATGAAGCTCTTAGGTTGTAAACCATCACAATTACCACCAAAATAGTGATGAGTATTTCCAGTGATAAGGCTTCTTCTAATGTGCCTAAGGTCTCGTAAATCAATTCTGAGCGATCATAGAACGGAACAATTGTTAGCTGGCTCTCTCTGCCGTCAGCTAATGTTTTCTTAGGAAGACCAGGCGCAATTTCATTGATTTTATCTTTTACATTATTAATTACTTGTAAAGGGTTTGCTCCATATCTGGCCACCACTACACCACCCACTACTTCTGCACCGTCCTTATCAAGGATACCCCGCCTTGTTGCAGGGCCTAGTGTTACAACTCCTATATCCTTTATTCTAATCGGTACGTTATCTTGTACCGCAACTACGGCCTTCTCTATGTCTTGTACTTTTTTGACATAACCTAAACCTCGTACTAAGTATTCGGCTTGGTTTATTTCAATGGTTTTGGCACCTACATCTTTATTGGATTTTTGTACTGCCTGCATCACCCTGTGAAGCGGTATATTATAGGCTTTCAGGGCATCAGGATTTACGTCAATCTGGTATTCTTTAACAAAACCACCAATAGAAGCAACTTCTGATACCCCTTCGGTTGCATTGAGGCCATACTTTACATAGAAATCCTGTACTGTACGTATTTCATGTAAATCCCAACCACCAGTGGGGTTGCCGTCTTTATCCCTTCCTTCGAGGGTGTACCAATAGACTTGACCCAAAGCTGTTGCATCGGGACCTAAAGCAGGTTGTACTCCATCAGGTAAAAGCCCTGATGGCAGGGAATTGAGTTTTTCGAGGATTCTGGATCGAGACCAATAGAACTCTACATCTTCTGAAAAGATGATATAGATGCTGGAAAATCCGAATATGGATGAACTCCTGATCGACTTGACACCAGGTATACCTAATAAGTAGGTAGTTAATGGATATGAGATTTGATCTTCAATATCCTGTGGCGAACGGCCTGACCACTGGGTAAAAACGATTTGTTGGTTTTCGCCAATGTCCGGTATAGCATCCACAGGGACAGGGTCAGAAGGCAATGCACCCACCTGCCATCCAAATGGAGCAGTTACAATTCCCCAGGCCACAAAGCCTGTAAGGACGAGAATAGTGACCAACTTATTCTCTAAGAAATATTTTATGATTTTATTAAGCATAATACATTTGAGTTTGATTGAACAGAAATAGATTGTTCAATGGCAATAAATGCCACTATGCTCCATAGTAACAAGACCAGGAGCATCAAATTGTATTATGCGATTTAAATTAAAAAGGTCTGGAAAAGGACTTGAATGTCCTTGTCAGGTATGGGGGGAGAGTAATAGGTGTTATGAACGAGAGATTGATCAGCAAATAAAACAGGCTGAACAAACGAATGTATGAATGCAACGAAAAAAACAGGGGTAAACTCAACAGATGTAGCTTGCACATCTGCATTTTCATCCAACTGCAATAACTGATGTTGATTTTCGCAGCAAGGTTTCTGCTTTATTTGTTTCTCTTTGGATGGAATGGATTCGCACTCTCTATCCATGTCAGGCATACCACAATCAGGATTATGAAGCCCGATTGAAAAAGAAGTCTCCACCGCTTCACCACCACAAAAATGGGTGTTCATTGTAAAACCCACGTTGGAAACCAACATGAGCAAAGCGAGCGGTATGGAAATTATTCTTTTCACCTAAAACAAATTTACGAATTTTGAATGGGCTTGTTTTATAGAATTTTGATTTTTCTTTATAAGATTTGGTATTGAAAGAGCATAATCAGTGACATGCCAACCATAGAAAGGTCTTCAACCATGGTTACTGTGCTCATGGGTAGGTTGAAAACGTCCCCTAAATAAGCACATTTAATCTTCTTCTTATCCATGTTGCTTTTTATGTTTTGTGCGGTGCAGGAAGTGGGTGAATGAAGAGAGTGAGGCACGAGCGAACGGAATGAACCTACTGTAGGCACATGGTTGTGGAATTGGTTTAGTTAATTATTATAAGGTCTGTACTGATAATCATCCCACCCTTTCTCTACTTGCAAAGTCGTATGTGTGATCTCAAACATATCATGTAGCTTTTCTCTGATGTCATATAGTAGCTGGTCCTCACAGCCATTTGGAATTACGAGATGGGCTGTCAATGCTGTTTCCGTTGTACTCATAGCCCAGATATGCAGGTCGTGAACTTCTTCTACACATTCAATTTTTTCAAGAAAATGCTTGACCTCATTCAGGTCGATTTTTTCGGGTACTGCATCAATTGCTAATTTGACTGAGTATGAAAGCAAGCCCCATGTGCCATACAAGATAACTCCTACGATTAGAAAACTAAGCACAGGGTCAACCCAAAATGCTCCTGTATATTTCATTACCAAACCACCAATCAGCACCGCTAGGGTTACACCCGCATCTGCGGCCATGTGCAAAAAAGCTCCCTTTATGTTCAGGTCATCCTGACCTTTCATAAACATTAGTGCGGTACCTGTATTGACTATTAGGCCAATGCTGGCTACAATCATGATGGTGTTGCCAGGAATTTCGATAGGGTTTTGAATCTTTTGAATGGCATCCCATAAAATAAAGCCTGAAGCAATGACAATGAGCAAGCCATTGAAAAGTGATGCCAGTATCGTGGATTTCCTGAGACCGTAGGTGTATTTACCACTTGGTTTCTTTGTAGAAATCCAAATAGCAGCCCAGGCAAGGATTAAGCTAAATACATCGCTCATGTTATGTCCCGCATCTGCCAGTAATGCAGATGAATTGACTGCAAAGCCATAAAAGGCTTCTACTGCCACGTAGAGAGTATTTAACCCAATACCAATAGCAAAAGCTTTCCTATAATTTTTAGATGTATGATTGTGATTATGTCCCATAATTATCTATTCCTGCTTTTTTGAAAATAGACAGTAACTCATCTGAAATGGGTTGGGGCTTTAGTGGGGGAATGTTTGCACCACCAGTATTGCCAACCGGAATTTTACCAACGAATGATTTCACTCCTCCTACAAGAAGCCTTGGAATTTGCCCGAGAATTTCTTTACCACTTTTAATATGAATGCCAAAAAGGAGCATTTTCCAATGAACGTAGCTGTGATGCCAAGGATAGGCCTGTCCCAGAATGTGCGCACGTTCAAGATGATTCCAGGCATTTTCTAAATTTCCCTTGCTAAAATTTTCCCTGTAATGCTTTAACTCGGCATAGAAATAAGGTTTCAATTTTTTGGGCATCAGTGTATATAAACGCATTTTCTAATCAACTTAGGTTTAACAACAATTATCCTTACAGCTTAGTTGTTTGGTTTTTGCTTTTTCAAATGCTTCCTTTCCTTCTTTAAATGCATACCAGGCTATGCCAAGGCTTCCAATCGCATCTACATAAGGTATTTTGAATAATTCGTACAAAGTACTTGAGCCAAGCAATATGAAGGAAAGGTAAAAGCAGGTCCTGGTACAATTGGCATCTGAAATGATGGGTTCACTGCTCAGCTCTTTTCCAGCCTTCGATTTTTGCTTGTACAAAATGTACATGCTCAAAATTGAAATTATAGAAATGATCATTCCCACTAGGGTGGTTTCAGGATTTGATTGATAATAAATAGATAAACCTGCACCTATGATTAACCCTAGAACTAATAGGTAGAAGGCTGTGCCAGTGATTTTGAGTGCTGTCACTTCAAAATGATCTCTACTTTCAATGGGGGTCTTTTTCATTCGCACAACCATGTGGGCAATTCCAATACCTGAAAGGACTTCAACAAAGCTGTCAACACCAAAACCAAACAGAGCCAGTGTTTCATCTTGTGAGCCAAAAAAGGTGGCTATACCACCTTCTACCAGATTGTAGAAGATGGTGATTAAGCTTAAAATAAAGGCTCTATTAAGCCATTTATCAGTGATGGTGTCCTCCTTCATCTTCTGAATTTTTTGCTTTTGCCAATAATGTAAATGCACCTGATGTAACCAATTTCAGACTGCTGATCTCCAAAGATGTTTCCAAGAGACTAATTTGCGTGAAACCGTCTTCACTCGATCCTTTTTGCACCTCCAACATTTCAAAATCATGCATCTCTTGACCGTCTTCCGACCTTTCACCAGCATAGACAAAGACATAGTGCTTACCCCCAAACCTTACAATTGACTCATCAGGAGCGGCCCATGTTTTATTACTGTCGGTTTCAATTTTAGCAGCTATGTACATGCCGGGTTTCAAATCTGAATGCATCTCCTTCAAGTGCCCATGGACAGTTACAGAACGATCTTCCCTAACGCCACTGCCTATTAGGAATACCTCTGCCTCACGCCATTCATTAGGTGAATTTGCCAGGGCGAAACGGATGCGTTGGCCTTCTTTGATTCTTGGGACATCATTTTCATAAACGGTCAGTTCCACATGAAGATCGTCCGAATTGGTAATGTCCATGATGACATCCTGAGGATTGATGAATTTTCCTACATTGGTGTATACCTCTCGAATAGCTCCTGTTACAGGTGAATAAATATTGACGGAAGCGGAAACGTTACCTTCTTTGATTTTGGCAACACTGAAGCCAATCAGCTTCAATTTTGCTTCCATGCTTTTGATACGGGCTTCATTGGCCAAATAGTCACTTTTTGCCTGCTGAAAAGACTTGCCAGAAGCCACCTTTTCATCATATAGCTCTTTCTGTCGATCATATTCAGCTTTGAGAAATTCCTGACTAGCAAGGCTCTCAAGATAATCTTGTTGAAACTGAATAAATTCTGGGTTTTCAATCACGACCAATAACTGACCTTTTTTTACCATTGTACCCGGCAGCATCTCGGTGTATTTCACAAAACCACCATAAGGCATGGTAATTGAAATATTACTTTGTGGGGGTACATCAATAATACCATTGACACGGAGTTCTGAGCCAATAACCCGCTGTTCAAAGGTTGCTACGACTATACTTGCCTGCTCAAATTGTGCAGGAGTAAGTTCTACTCTATTTTCACTTTCTTCATGGTGTTCCTGTGTTGCTCCTTCATTTTTAGAATTACAGGAAGCAATGGCCAATCCGATAAGAACAACCATTGAGATTCTGTTGATATATGTTATTATATTCTTCATTGTTGATTTCTTTTATTGAATGCCTGAAATGAATTCGATTTCGATAATGGTCTGGTTATATTGGTTGAGGATGTCCAGGTAGTTAAACCGAACAGATAGTGATCGATTGAGCCCCTGTATGTATTCCACATAACCTATATCACCGCTTTCAAATCCTTTTTGGGCTTGTTTTAGAATAAGTTCAGCTTGTGGCAAGGCATTTTGCTCGTAATAATCGAGGCTAGCCCGAAATTTTTGGTATTGCTGAATGAGAGATTTTAACCTGCCTTGCAATTCGTTAGTAATAGCTTCCAATTGTGCCTCGGCTTCCTGCTTTTTGAGTTCAGTTGCTTTGATTACCGAACTTTGAGATTTTGCTCCAAATAGAGGAATAGCTACGCCTACCTGAAAGCCCGTGAAACGGTCGCTAGATGTAAAGGTCACTGGATTGCCGTCTATATCCTGATTTGGTCCGTTGAGCGATTGATTGAAATATCCTACCATGAGGTCAGGTAGTAACCGGGATTTCTCCACTGATTTTTCTCTTTCGGCCACTTTCATTTGCTGGCGGAACCATGCCAGGGTGGGGTTATTGGCAATCCCCTGGGTATCTAACAGAGCAGTACTTTGCCGTGCTTCAAGCTTGCCTGCCATTATGTCCAATGAGCCCTCAATGTTTAAGAGGGTTTGTAGCTGAGTTTGGTAAATCTCTATGTCGGCCAGGTTTTGTTGTAACATGGCTTTAATCTCAGCTACCTGCGATTCGGCTGTTGCTTTTTCGAGTAGGTTGCTTTCTCCGGTTTCATAGCGAAGGCTGGCTGCTCTTACAAAGCGTTGATAAATGCTGTCCTGCTCTATTAATAATTGCCTTTTGTTTTTCTCCTGCCACAGGAAATACCAGGTAGCCTTCACCTGTCGCACCAATTCGTTTTGGGTAGCTGTCTTTTGCCACTCACTTGCTTCCACCTGAGCATTTGCCAATTTGTTTTGGTTGGCATAAACTGTAGGGAATGCAATGGATTGTGAAATATTGAACTGGTTATCATTATTGTAGATACTGTTGTACTGGCCGTGAGTAAGGCTGAAATTTGTCTTGGGCAGGTTCCAACTTGCACCTCTTAAAGCCCTTTCTTGCTGGGTTTGTAAATTTGCTGCTTTAAGCCCGGGATTGTTTTGAATGGCCATTTTTATAGCCTCATCCAGTGATTGGTAATTTTTTTGAGGTTCCTGCGCTTTTGCTTCAGGAAACTGTAAAAAAAACACTCCAAAGAATAACAATGGGGCTGCCACTCCTGGTTTTACTTTTATTCCTCTTTCAAAATAATAGTAAAGGATGGGCAGTACGACCAATGTTAAAAAGGTGGCGGTAATCAAACCTCCAATCACAACAGTAGCCAATGGTCGTTGCACTTCGGCACCACCTGATTGAGAGAGAGCCATGGGCAAAAAGCCAAGGGAAGCCACGGCAGCCGTCATGATCACTGGACGGAGACGCACGCTCGTACCTTTGTAAATCCTTTCAAAAATATCTGTAATTCCTTCTTTTTTGAGGTGGTTGAACTCGCTGATCAGTACAATTCCATTCAATACTGCTACTCCGAACAATGCAATGAATCCAACGCCTGCTGATATACTAAAAGGCATATCTCTAAGCCAAAGGGCGAAAATGCCTCCAATTGCAGAAAGTGGAATAGCCGTAAAAATCAAGATGCCCTGCTTAATTGAACCAAACGTGAAATAGAGTAAAACAAAAATGAGTAGAAGAGCCAACGGAACGGCAATAGCAAGCCTTTCACGAGCTTCCACGAGGTTTTCAAACTGGCCACCATAAGAAACTGTGTAGCCAGGAGCCAATACCACTGACTGATCAATTTTCTGCTGAAGTTCTGTTACTATGCTTTCTACATCCCTGTTACGCACATTAAAGGCTACTATGATCCTCCTTCGTGTATCGTCCCGTTGGATTTGGTATGGGCCTTCTTTGATCTCTACATCAGCGACCTGATACAGTGGTATTTGATGGCCATCCTTTCGGGCAATGTATAAGTTACGGACTGACTCAACATCCTCCCGGTTGGTTTTATCCAATCTTACCACCAGATCAAAACGTCTTTCGTTTTCATATACCAATCCGGCAGATGCCCCCGCAAAAGCGGCTTGCACCGAGCGGTTAACGTCACGGATGGTCAGGCCAAACTTAGCCAGCTGTGCCCGTTTATAGTTAATTACGATCTGCGGTACTCCCGTTACTTCCTCTATATAAAGATCAACGGCACCTTCTACACCAGATACCAGTTTTCCAATCTGTCTCGCATATTCAGAAAGTTCATCGAGGTTTTCTCCGTAAATTTTTACGGCCACATCCTGACGAACCCCAGTCATCAGTTCGTTGAACCGCATCTGAATGGGCTGCTGAAAGCCAAAAGTTACCCCAGGTATTACCTCCAAAGCTTCAGCCATTTTATTAGCCAATTCTTCTCGGTTAGAGGCGGTAACCCATTCTTCCTTGTCCTTTAAAATGATCATCAAATCTGCTGCCTCCACAGGCATAGGATCGGTTGGAATTTCCCCAGCACCGATTTTAGAAACCACCTGAATTACTTCGGGGAATTTTTCCAATAAGATTTTTTCCGCCTGGGTAGTTGCTTTTATGGTGTTTTGGAGAGAGCTTCCTGTGATTACCCTAGTTTCCACGGCAAAATCACCCTCTTCTAAGGTAGGTACAAATTCACCACCCATATTGGAAAACAACCATAAGGATATACCAAACAATCCGAGAGCAATGGCAATCATCAATGGCCGTTTGTGCATCGCCCAACGGATTGTCGGGTCGTACAATCTATGAAAGAAAGCCATTATCTTGTCTGAAATATTGGATTTGTATTCGGTCTTCTTGCTCAAAACCAATGCAGACATCATCGGCACATAAGTAAGCGAAAGGATAAAAGCGCCCAGAATAGCAAAGCTCACTGTCTGTGCCATAGGGCCAAACATTTTTCCCTCAATCCCTACTAAAGCAAGGATGGGTAGATACACGATGAGAATAATGATCTCCCCAAATGCGGCTGAATTTCTGATTTTGCTGGCTGAATGATAGACCTCTTTGTCCATTTCCTGCTGGGTCAATTTCCTTCCTAGCCTCAGTAAACCCAAATGGTGCAGGGTGGCCTCTACTATAATCACCGCTCCATCTACTATTAAGCCAAAGTCTATGGCTCCCAAACTCATCAGGTTGCCTGATACACCAAAGAGGTTCATCATACCAAAGGCAAAAATGAGAGCAAGGGGAATGACCGATGCTACGATTAAACCTGCACGGAGATTTCCAAGAAGAAGCAATAAAACAAAAATCACGATCAAGGCTCCCTCTGCAAGATTTTTGCTTACCGTGCCAATGGCCGTATCGACCAGTTTGGTGCGATCAAGAAACGGTTCGATGGTAACGCCCTCAGGCAGTGTTTTGCGGATCTCTGCAATTCGGTTTTTTACATTTTCTATAACTTCTGCGGAATTTTCACCTTTCAGCATCATCACAATTGCACTGACCACTTCGCCTTCACCATTACGGGTGGTAGCACCATACCTTACAGCACTTCCCAATTGGACTTTGGCTACATCATTGATAAGGACTGGGATTCCATTTTCATTGTTTTTAATGAGCATGTTTCGGATGTCGTCCAGACTGCCTACCAGGCCTTCACTTCTGATAAAATAAGCACTAAGATTTTTCTCGATGTATGCTCCCCCTGTGTTTTCATTGTTTTCTTCCAATGCTTGAAAGATGTCGGCAATGGAGATGTTCATGGCTTTGAGCCTGTCGGGATCAATGGCAATCTCATATTGTTTGAGATAGCCACCGAAGCTGCTCACATCTGCCACTCCGGGAGTGCCCAATAATTGCCTCCTGACAATCCAGTCCTGAATGGTGCGTAGTTCACGGGCATCATATTTATCTTCATAGCCGGGTTCAGTTCCTACCACATACTGATAGATTTCTCCCAGCCCGGTTGTAATAGGTGCCATCCCCGGTTGGCCGACTCCAGGTGGTATTTGTGCCTGTACATCGGGCAGGCGTTCACTTACCTGTTGCCTTGCCCAGTATACATCTACATCTTCCTTAAACACAATGGTAACCACTGATAAGCCAAAGCGAGAGAATGAGCGTATCTCGTCTATTTCGGGTATGGTGGCCATGGTAATTTCGATTGGGAAAGTGATTAAACGTTCCACTTCCTCAGCTGCCAGGGATGGGGAAGAGGTGATGACCTGTACCTGATTATTCGTAATATCCGGTACGGCATCAATGGGAAGCCTTGTTAGTGAGTAGCCTCCCCAAATGACCAGACCCAGTGTAAGCAGGCCGATGATCAACTTGTTTTTGACTGAAAAATGAATGATTTTATCCAGCATTTATTCTGTATTTTATTTCCTGATTTAATGAATTGAATGGGGCATATATACCCAACATCGGGGAAACCAGACGGCACGGCAAAATGTAATTAAGTCATTGCCTTGGGGCAATAATTAAAATATTGATTTCTGTGGGTGTCCGGAAAAATCAGGCCTTGGGAGGCTGGAAAGGAGATTCTGAGTACTCAGAGCAAAGAGAAAAGCTATAAGGAGAAACTTTAACTTGGTTGGTAAGGCAGAAATTTTCTATTTCAGGAAAATAATGAAAAAGGGTCATGAATACGGGCCCGTGACAGCACTGATGCTGGCCATGAAAGGGTAGGTCATCATCTTTGTCATGGTCATGATGCCCCGAACTATTTTCATCATGATAGACATAGTCTTCAATCATAAATTCGAAAAAAGTGTCGCCACCAATGGCATTGTGTTCCTCAAAATGAGAAATAAGGGCAGGTAATTTTTTTAGCTCACAGCACATGTCCAAATCGGGGGACATGACCTGCATGATGAAAATTAAAGAGAATGATATGTGTGCTATATGCTTCACGTGTCACAAATGTATTGATTTAGGAATGCAACCTGTTTGCAAAGTTTAGGAGCAGTTTGCACAAGTGCCTTTGTAGACCATGCTGGCACTGGCTGCTTTGAATCCTGAAGGAATACTAGTTTGAGGTATTTTGGATTGGGCAGACAGTAAGTTTCGCCACACTTGACGCAATGAAAGTGGATATGCTGATCCTGAGGTTTGCATTCACAACCTTCTTCACAAAGTGCATATTTGACCGAACCTGTACCATCTTCAATGCTATGTATAAGTTTCTTGTCTTCAAAGGTTTTGAGTGTTCTATATAGTGTAGCCTTATCCGCTTGCTCGAATTTCGCATCTAGATCGCTCAAACTAATGGCGGCACCAGATTCTACCAATTTTCTAAGCACTAATAGGCGCATTGCGGTTGGCTTAATGTTTCGATCTTCTAGTTTATTTTCTAAATTTTCTTTCATAAAAACCACAAATTATTCTTGCCGTAAGGCGGTATTTCTTCACCTACGAAATGAGGGGCGATTTGAGCCACCATTTCGGGGTATTTGATTGTTACTGGTAAGTTCTGTTGCCTGATTGATTTCCAATACATTCTACTGAACTGATACACCTGATCTATCAACTCTCTGACGACTCGTATTTCTTGGAGCAATTCAGGTTGGGTGCATTTCAATTTGAGCTTGATAGGAAAAGGGAAGCCATCTGCTTTGCTGTAATTCACTCCGTTGTATCGAGTGTTGTTGAATAGTAAATATTTCGCTTCACCTATCTTGATGAATGTGCCGCTTGGCGGCATCAATTCATTCCAAGAGTTGTCGAAGGCAACTATGTCTTCTGATTCGGTTTTGTTGATAGCAATTATGAATACCGGAATCGAAAGATTCAGGTTTTCCAATGCTTCCTGAATGGGTTCGAGTTCCTTCTCGCTCATGGTCTTGTAGAAGTGAATAATGAGCCTGTCAGGGTCTTCATTCACTGTGGCGTATTCCTTTATGGAACTGGCTATTGAACCCGCCAAAACATCCAATTCATCTTTTAGGAAATATTCAAAGCGATTGAACTTTCCATTGTTGCCGAAACTGAATGCACTACCGATATATTGTACACCTTCATCGACATGCTTGAAAGCTCCTACACCAACTACTAATTCGTTTTTATGGGGGGTGTTCAAACGCCAGGGAATACCATCTAATTTGGCCAACATTGCAACTGCAATGTTTGGCAAGCTGTACACCCATCCTTCACCTTGCTCACGCATTTTGTTGGAATCAATTACCTGAGAAGTAATGTTGCGTTTCAACAAGACTTCTTTGAGTTGGTAATAGATTTCTCGTTTCTCCTTGTCGTACTCGAATTTGCCGTATGGAGTAACATAAACAGCTATGTACTTTACTTCCGGGTTTATGACTCGGTTTGATAGTTCTCTTTCGATTTCAGGAATAGGGTTTTCCTTGTCCTTAAAAACAATGCTGAATCCCTTCTCTGTATGGAACAGTAATCTGGCATAGTCATACATTCCCTTGAACCATTTGTAGCCTTTCCTGAAATACTCTTCAATCTTCACGGCCATGTCCTTATCATCTTCATGCAGGATAAAGAACAAATGGATGTTTGAGTAGGGGCTTGGTTTGAATGGCTTATGGTCTCTCAGTGCGAACTTGGGAACTTCACTTGCATTGTTGCCACCAAAGAGTAATTGATTGCTCTCAGGTGTAGTGGTGTCAATACGAGTTATCGGAACATCCATAAAGCCTCCACTGTGCAAAGGGATTAGCTCTCTGAATTTAGGAGTATCGATAAACTTTTTATAAAATGCCTGAATATGTGTGAGGTACTTTGGATAACGATTGTCTCGGGGCGGGGCTTCCGCAGAAATGCCCAACGCACCTTCCAAGTCTTTGTTCAGTACCGGAAAGCAATTGTCATAGTCCGGTTCTTCTTCATTTTGAATCCAATCCCATCTTTTGATTTGATTGGCATTGATAACCCAATTGAAGCATGTAGGACTTACTTGATGGATTAGTTCCGCTGCACTTTGCTTAGAGACTTTTGACTGACCATCATAGGATAGCAGTATTTCAGGAAACTTGCTAACGGTATTCAGTTGGACTTTGAGCGAGAAACGCTCATATATCCACCATTGAGAGGTTTCATTTTTTCGAGACTTTAACCATACCTGGTTCTCCTTCACAAAGCCAACCTTTACTATTTGTTTTTGAATGGAGCGGAAATAGAAATTGATTTGGCGGTTGTAGTATCTCCTTATCAGGTCGGGATTCTCGGTCTTAAAATCTATCTGCAAAGGCTGGAAGCCTTCAGTCTCGCCTGTGAATGTGGTATAAAGCTCGTTGGTGCTATTTCTAACAACATTGGGAAACAAACTCTCTGCTTCATTTGGAAATAGCGTGAAGTGTAGCTTTTGGCTTTTTCCGTTGTCCTGATCTGAAAAGTAAAAAGTGATTGGAGCTTTCGGCCAATCGAATGTCAGAATATTAAAGAATAGTGAGTTTTTTCCCATAGCGTTTATTTTCCTTTATTCTTTTTGAGTGTTGTCGCAGCATTTTGTAATGCCTCCAAGGCTACTTCCTCACTGCTAACAATGTCTAATATTTGATCAGAAAGCCACAGTGAAAGGAGTTGGTTAACATCAAAATCCAATAGTTCTGCAAGTTGAACAACATGCTCACGCTTTGCCCTTCTGTCTCCACGCTCAATCTTGCTAAACATAGGGGTGTCTATTTCCAAACTTGCTGCAAGTTGTCTTTGTAATAATCCTCTTTTTTCACGTAGCTGTTTGATTTGCTCACCAAAATGCATGACCTTTCAATTTATGACTTGTCAATATTTGACTAATATAAGAAAATAAAGGGATAATAAAGGCAAAGATTTGGAAGTGAGTTACTTCAGGGTTTTAAGGAAACCGAGGAAGCCAAGGACGGTCAGTCCTTAGCATCCTTAAAATCCTGAACTTCCTGACTATTCAGGTTTATGTAGTGGTCTTGCTTCTCTCTGTGTATTAGGCCACTTTTACCAAACTCAGTGATATAACCTTCTGCTGTCTTATCAGGAATATTCATTTGCTTGGCTACTTCCAGGTACTTCTGCCTGTTGAACTCTTGGGGCAGGGCATCTAAGAACTTTTGTTTCCTATTCTTACGAGGGCTTGGTTTCACATCTTCCGGCAATTCAGTAAACACTTTGGCTGAATGCTTGACTAACACCCTAACCATAGCAAGTGCAGTTTGAAAGTCTCGTTCTTCACAAATGATTTGAGTACTTGTATCGCCTGTTTCCAATATCCGCAAAGCGGAAAGAATCATGCTGATACGAAAGGCAATCAATCCTAATCTGCGAATGGTTGCCATGTAGTCAATGCCCTGCAAGGTCATGTAATGGTCTTGCACCTGGGCAAAGAACCCATTGAACTGTGCTTGCTGGTCTGCCGTAAGGCAGAACTGCATTTCAGGACTTGCCTTCAATACTTTAAAGAGTTCGTAGAACTCAGCTCCTAAAGTGTCAAAATACTCATCCAAGCCCTGAGAAGTGGTGTCTGCAAAGACATCTTTCCAAGTTGGACGTACATTCATAAAGTAGAAAATGAATCGGCTGAATAAGCCGTTTTCAGCATTAGGAATGAGAGCCGAAACTTGTTTTGGCGTTCCTGAAAGCACTGCCGAAAGGCAGGGGTTTTCAATATCCACATACTCACGGTCAGTTCTTCGATAGTAACTGATTGTTTCATGGTGGAATGCTTTCCTGAATCCATCAGAATAGTTGCCATAATCGGATTTGAAGGCATGAGCTAATGTGTCGCCTTCTGTCTCGAAAATCAATCCTTTGCCATCACTATCACCCAAAAGCTGATAGGCTCCAGTAGAGCTATTGTTGGCCGGAATGAACAGCATCTTTTCAGGTGGCTTGCCGGGTTTTTCAACTCCTTCTTCTTTGCCTTTCTTGGTATTGTAATCAGCCATTTCCAATTCATGCTGTTGCTTTAGCAACTTGGCTTGTTCTCTCAGCTCCTTATGGATAGGGTTGACCAATTGGCGGCAATGTACCAAGCGGCCTTTACCTGCGGAGGCTTGGGCTGTAATAAACAGAAACATATTGGAATAGACTTTTCTACCATCATAGATTCCGAATAGTTTGGGCAAACATGCACTGATTGAAACCAAAGAGCCTAAGAGCAACAGATCCTTTTCTTCATTGGATGTGGCAACACTTACCACCTTTTGAAGAAAGTCAGGAAGTTCAGGAAATAAAGAATCTGGAAGATTCGGCATTTCCTGTTTGGTAGGTTGGCTGGTTGTCTTTGGCTTGGAAATTTGAACTCCAGCTTGCTTTGCATGGTAGAAAAAGGTTTTCAGGGAAACGCCCTGACCTTTTGCTTTGAGGCAGTTGTCAAACTGCCGATCACATTCGGAAGCTGAATAATCAGGATAGAAGCGACTGATTCTATGGAAGTAGTCACGGCCTGATTCTCCAAATTCATCAGCAAAGGCAAAGCCGATATTCCGCCAATCGCTGTAAGCGGTGGTAATATCTATCTGGTTCGCTTCAATTTGCTGAATGATAGTTTCTACTTCTGATTCGTTGCTGTTGCTCAATGGTTGAGCTTGCTCTGTATTTATCGATTGTTGGGCAGGATTCTCCATCCATTCCAACGGATTAAACGTTTTCTTTTCCATAACCTACAGGTATTTGGGATTAATGAATGCTTGCGGGTCGTGAGGCAGGAAACATGCTCTGGAAATGTCTTTGCCTGACTGATCTACTTCCAGCTTGTAAGTGTGCTGAATGTAGTTTGCTACCGCTTTAAAATAGTCCTGGTGTTTTGCCTTTGTAAGCTCTATTGGAATTACCCATTTCAACCCATCACCTGAAGGAGATACAAACAGTAGCTCCGTTTCAAAGTACTGGTCTTTGAGTAATTCCGCTTTCAATCCAGATAGGTCGCTTACATGGTCAAAATCAATTGTAAGAAGCCCTGAATGCTTTCTAAGGTGTTTATCATTTCGTTGTGAGAAAGTGCCTGAGAAGGTCACGTAATCGAAATTGAACGCCTTGTACTTACGGGCTTCCTTGACATCCTGAATGCTGCGAAGTGTACTTGTACACGTAGCAAATGAATCTCCCTTGATAATCGAATAGGCTTCTACCAAATCAATATCTCTTGTTGGATTGATATTGGTAACTGGCTTGGTGTAGAAGCTGAAAAGCGGAGCTTTTAGCTTCACATGCACAGGAGCAACCACTTGTGGTTGTGACTCTTCCTGAGTGTAAAAGCCATTTTTATGACCTATGCGCAAATGCAATTCTTCATTCAGCTTTTCATTGAGTTCCTGACCCGATAAGCCAAAATGCAATGAGGCGAAATCAAAGACATTGCCTTGTGCAATGGCTTCTTCTGTGTCGGTGTGCGTAGCACATCCGTCAACTACCTTCACAATCAATGTGGGCTTGTCCGCATTGAAAGGGTTCTTGGTGGGTTTACAGTCCCTTCCCGAAAGGGAAAGGACTGTTTCACCTTGATAGTATTGGCGCAACACATAGGCATAGATATTCAGGCCGTAGTGCGTCTTGTGTAAAATGGCTTCTCTACTTATTTCCATGACCTGTGGATTTTGAAGGTTGGTAATTGGCTTCCAACATCTTTTCAATGTCAGAGAGCTTGTAGAAGAATTTGCCATTTACACGGCTGTATGGTAGTGTTCCATTGTCCCGAAGGGTCTGCAAGGTTCGCTTGCTGATATGGAGCGACTGCATTACATCTTGTCCATCAATCCACGATTCATTGAATCTCTCCAGTCGTGTCTTTTGGTATTGCTGCAAGTATGCCTTTATGGTCTTAATCTCCTGAGAGAGCTTCAGGATTAAATCAATAATCTCTGTCATAGCTTCACTCTCCCTTTTTTGATTAAGTAATCGGCAGCTCGCTGATCGATTTCATCCTGCGTGGAATTGCGGTTGCGAAGCAACCACTGGTCTAATTCAGCACGGTTGAAATAGAGCTTTTTCCCGTTGGGTTTGTAGTATGGAATACTACCCGCACTCGTCAACTTATACAGGTGCGATTGCGACAATTCAAGGTACTGACATGCTTCATTGAAGTTCAGTACGTTTTTGAGAATCAGGTTTTGATCTAAAACATGCTTCTCGATAATTTTGAGACGTTCTAATATTTCGTCCATTTTCTTAATTATTAGAGAATTAGAAATGGACATCTGGCCAAATGTCATCCTTGATTATCAAGGACTTGACAAAGTTCCGTAGAAGGGTTTGGTAGCCTTAGAAATGGAAATTTCATTCCTTGTAAGTGGTTGATTTACAAGGGTTATTGAAAAAGAGTGGAAATTTGAATTGGTAAATTGACGGCAAATTACCGCAATTCAACAATTGGGTAATTGGGTAAGCCAGAACTGAGTATCTACATAATCCGCTACAGCATCAGGGTCATTCCGATAAGTTCTGAATTGCTTGTCAATATCAGTAGCGTAGCGGTGATCTAAGAACTTGCGAATAGCTACATCCTTGATTTCCTTGTTTCCCGGAAACTGCCTTTTGTTGAAGTAGCCTTTATTGATTAAGTGGAGGTAGATGCATGCCAGTTCGTTCTTGGCTCCATGCTTATTTGTGAAGTTGTAGTCAGCATCAATGTAACCGTACTCATGCAGCTTGCTCTCAAAACTGCCAAAGCGATTAGGGTTTTTGATAATGGTACTGAAAGTCAAAATGCCTTTCTTTTCAGGGCGAACATCATTTGATATGGGCTGAAATGTGGAGGTTTCAACCGAATCAGGTTTGATAGGTGCAGCTTTGGCCAGTGGTTTTTTGGTTGCTTCAACGATTACACTTGGTTGAGGTGCTGTTTGCTCAAAGTAGGTGTAATAGATTTCTTCTTCGGTTAGCGGATCTTGCTTTAGCAAACTTGGGTAGGCTTCCTGAATCTCCATGTACAACCTAACCAATTCATGTTTTAGGTAATGAATGATAAAGGATTCATCAGCCAAGACTTTGTCCTGGCTGGATAATCCTGTCTTGGGTTGGTATTGCTCTTCTTGGTACTGGCGTTCAATTAATACCTGAGCAAGCTCTTTGAGTTTTTGTGGTAATGTTCTGGTCAAAGCCCAATGAACATGGTATTTCTTTTCGTTATCGTTGACAGCTTCTTCAACTGCTTTGTGGAGGTTGTTGAGAAAGCGGATTGCTTCATGGTCAATGAGTGAGGTGTAGTATTTCCGCTTGTTGGATAGGGGATTGAGAAAAGAAAGTTCAAAGCTCGGTTGTACTTGATAATAGGTCTTTTCAAGGTCGTTTAAATCCTGTTTAAACTTCATTTCAGAAACATTGCTAATCATCCAAGGCCGAAGGTCGAGGAATAGAATGCGGTTGTATATGTCTAATTCGGTGCTCATAAATCCAACTTGATTTTGTTAGCTGCTTCTTTCTTCTTGTCGTCAATGATCTTGGCATAGACCTGAGTGGTTTTCAACTCCCTGTGGCCAAGCAATTTTGAGACCGTGTATATGTCAGTTCCTGCGGTAAGCTGTAAGGTGGCATAGGTGTGACGGGCGCAATGGAAGGTTATCGTCTTGGTAATACCAGCTCTCATTACCCATTGTTGTAATTTGAGATTATGCCAGGCAGAGTATTTCAATCCCTTAAACACTCGCTCGTCTTTGTCTTGGCGTTCGCCAAGCAAACCGAAGGCTTGCTCTGAGATAGGCAGTGTTTCCGCTCCTTTGGTTTTCTTCTGTCTGAAACGAATGTAGTAGCCCATATCATTTGAGTGTTGCACTTCGGACCATAGAAGCTTATTTATATCTGACCAACGAAGGCCAGTAAGGCATGAGAAAATGAAAGCGGTTTTTAGCTGAGGTATTTCACATTCAGCTTTAACAACTGCTTGCAGCTCTTCCAGTGTTAAAAACTCTCTTTCCGGTTCTCCTTGCTTGAATGCTTCAACTCCTTCTGCTGGATTGTGTGGAATGATACCATCCTTCACCGCTTGCTTTAGTGCAGCTCTTAGTTTGTTGAAATAGGAGTACTTGGAGTTTTGAGAAAGTTTCTGGATTCCATGTCCGGTGGCTTTCTTGTCAAGGTATTCTTTGAAGTCCTGGACAAACTCACGATTCACGAACTCAAAGGAAATATCCTGTGGTATAAATGCCTTCATGTGCTTGATCATACTATCCCAATTTCCGTAGTTGCCCGGACTGTCTTTGCGTTTATTGGCAAGCAATTCAAGGTAGGCGGTGAAACTACCTTTCAGCTTCTCATTGTCACGGAATCCATAAACACCGTTTTGGATTTCGATTTGTCGCTGTGCTCTTATGGTCTCAGCCAGTTGGAGCGTTTTCTTGTTGACTTCCTTTTGCTCTTTGGTTTTGGCGTTAGGGTCGAGGTAGAGTTTTAGGTACTCCGTTTTGCGTTTCCCTTGGTGATAGTAGTCCAGGTATAAACTGGTCTGGCCACCTTGATTGCGTTTTCTTAGTGTAACCTTCATGCTTGAAACAGTTTTTCGATTTCAGTTCTCTTGATAATGGTACGTCTCCCGATTTTGGCAGCATTGATAGTACCGCTCTTTATCTGGCGGTAAAGGGTCATTCTACTTGCTCCAAGTAGTTCACAGGTTTCGGATATGCTGAGAAAATCCTTGTCCTGTAGCTTTTGCTGATTGTGTTGGGATTTCTGAGAAGCAACTGAGGGAATTTCCTGAACCTTCTTTTCTCTCTGCCTTTTCTTGTAGGCTCGTTTGGCACATAGATCACCACAAAATTGGGTCACTGTGGTCTTGGCAATGAACTCATTGCCGCAGTGCTGACAGATTTTAGGAACTCGAATGTTGCTGCTCATGACGTTTCTTTAAAAGGGGAGAAAATGTATCAGTACGTATCTGATTGTATCAGTTTGTATCTGTATGTAACATAATCTCTCCGGTGCTCTGTAAATCTGTTGCTAACAACAAAAATTGTTTCTATAGCAACAAATTAGAAACGAAATATACGAAAATAAGGGAAGATTAGCAACAAATAAAAGAAGTAAAAACCGCTTAAAATGCACTAAAAGAAGGGTTTAGCTAAGTAAAAGAAAAGTAATTACTTTCCGATACAAAACTGCGAGAAAATAGATCCCAGTATTTCATCAGAGGAAATCTCTCCGGTAATCTCGCCCAAAAAGTGTAGCGCCTGGCGTAAATCTTGAGCCAACAAATCGCTGGGGATGCCCATTTCCATGCCTTCCAACATGCGCGCTAGTGCTTCTTTGGTTTTTTGCAAGGCGTCTTGGTGCCGGGCCGAGGAAATGAGCGTTACGCCTTCGTCCCAACCCAGGCTTTTTATATGCTCGGTCAATAAGCTTTCTAGCTGGTCTAAAGCGGTTCCTGCTTTGGCTGCTATTTGCGCATCGGTGCGGAGGTAGGCAGGAGGGTTGCCCTGCGCTTTATCGCTTTTATTGCCAATAACAAACAGCTTTTGTTGCTCGGTAAGGTGCTCTTGCAGTTGGGCTTTTTGTGCAGTATAAGTGTCTTCGGTAGGCGGCTGGCTCATATCTACCAACCACAACACAATAGCCGCCTGCTGCACTTTTTCAAAGGTGCGGGCTATGCCCAGGTTTTCTATTTCGTCTTGCGTTTCTCTAATTCCAGCCGTATCAATAACCCGGAAGGCTATGCCGCCTATGTTGAGCTCCTCTTCGATGCTATCGCGAGTGGTGCCTTCGATGTCCGAGACTATAGCGCGGTTTTCTTTAAGCAGTGCGTTGAGTAGGGTAGATTTTCCCGCATTGGGCGCACCCACAATAGCCAGGGGTACTCCTTTTTTAATGGCGTTGCCCAGCGAAAAACTTTGGGTAAGTCGGGTGCAGGTGGCTACAATTTCCTGGGAGAGTTGTTGCAGTTGCGATCGGTCGGCAAACTCCACGTCTTCTTCGCTAAAATCCAGTTCCAGTTCTAGCAAGGAGGCCAGCTTCACCAGCTCTGCACGCAATCCACCTATTTCCTTAGATATGGAACCTTTCATCTGCGATATGGCCAACTGGTGCGCAGCGGCATTGTCGGCAGCAATAACATCGGCTACGGCTTCGGCTTCACTCAAGTCCATTTTACCGTTGAGGTAAGCACGCAGGGTAAATTCTCCTTTCTCGGCCATGCGGGCCCCATGCTGCAAGCACAGTTGCAATACGGTTTTTATAATGAAGGGCGAACCGTGGCAAGATATTTCCACGCTGTCTTCGCCTGTAAAGCTTTGAGGACCATGGAATGCAGTAAGCAACACTTCATCTACCAGCGTATCCTCACACATAATTTTACCAAATACAGCAGTTTTATGAGGGAGAGGGGTGGAACGTTTTTTATTGGCAGGGTGAAACCAATGCGAAACAATATCAAAAACACCCTCGCCCGAAAGGCGAATAATACCTAGGGCTCCGCTGCCTTGCGGGGTAGCCAGCGCTACAATGCAATCTTGGGTTTGCGACATGCGGGCAAATATCGCACATCTGGTCTATTTCAACTCATAGGATTTTCGTTTGCTATAGCGGGCGAAAGGTCTATTTTTGCTGCGATTAAAATTATAAAGAAAGCATCATGGCTGTTCTCGTAAATAAAGACTCTAAAGTAATCGTGCAAGGTTTTACCGGTAAAGAAGGTACTTTCCACGCAGAACAATGTATTGCCTACGGTACCAACGTAGTAGGCGGAGTAACTCCAGGTAAAGGCGGGCAATCGCACTTAGACCGCCCCGTGTTTAACACCGTTGCAGAAGCGGTAGAGAAAACCGGTGCCGATGTTTCTTTAATTTTTATTCCACCCGCATTTGCTGCCGATGGAATTATGGAAGCAGCCAACGCAGGTATTAAAGTGATTGTTTGTATTACCGAAGGAATTCCCGTTGCCGATATGGTGAAGGTAAAGGAATACCTAGCCGATAAAGACGCAAGATTGATTGGCCCTAACTGCCCCGGTGTAATTACTGCAGACGAGGCTAAAGTGGGTATTATGCCCGGTTTTATCTTCAAGAAGGGTAAGGTTGGAATTGTATCCAAGTCGGGTACCTTAACTTATGAGGCGGCAGACCAAATTGTAAAAGCTGGGTTGGGTATCACCACCGCTATTGGTATTGGTGGAGATCCTATTATTGGAACTACGACCAAAGAAGCGGTAGAGCTGTTGATGAACGATCCTGAAACGGAAGGCATCGTAATGATCGGTGAAATTGGAGGTAACCTGGAGGCACAAGCTGCCAAATGGGTAAAGGCCGATGGAAATCGCAAGCCTGTGGTAGGATTTATTGCGGGTGAAACCGCGCCAAAAGGCCGTACCATGGGTCACGCAGGAGCCATTGTTGGTGGTGCCGAAGATACCGCGCAAGCTAAGAAAGCCATTATGAAAGAAAATGGTATCCACGTGGTAGATTCACCCGCAGAAATTGGGGTAACCATGGCAGAAGCTTTGGGCGTAACCGCGTAAGTTTTTAGAAACGATTCAATAATTCCAATCCCGTTTTAGTACCGCTAAAACGGGATTTTTTATTCCTACCGCTATGGCCTTGGTGTGGTTGGTATGTGCGCTGGTTCTTTCCTTTGCCTTGACGCGTAGGGGGCTCCTTCGTTCGCAGCATACGGGCTGGGCCAATCGCTACATCATTAATGTGGCTCTTCCAGCCGTAGCCTTGCTCAATTTGCCCGCGCTGCCCAGAAATGCGCAGGCAGGCTATGCCGTTATTAGTCCGCTGGTGGTTTTTGCTGGAGCTTATCTGCTGTTTTACGTGCTTCTAAAAAAGCGGTACACCCCAAGCCAGCGGGTAGTACCCACGGTTTTATCGGGCTTGGGCAATACTTCTTTTATTGGTTTTCCGCTTATTGCGGTGCTTTGGGGTACGCAACATATGGGCTATGCCGTGGTGTACGATCAGGTAGGGTTTATCCTTATGGCTACCGCTGCCCAGTTTTTAATTAGCCAAGACGAAGGCAACCCATCGGTTCGGGGTATGGCCCAACGCGTGCTGTTTTTTCCTCCCTTTTTGGCCATGCTGGTTGGGCTAGCTTTACTTTTGGGTGGATACGAGAGTCCGCTGCAGCCCGTGCTAAAACTGGCATCACAAAGTTTAAGTCCTATGGCTATGGTCGTGGTGGGATTTACCTTAGCCCGGCATGCTAGCTTTCGGTTTCCTACTGTATTGAGAATAGGTTTAAGCTATAAGTTGCTGGTAGCTCCAGCTGCAGTATACTTGGTACTGCAATGCTCTGGGGCGGGCGAGGCCGTTCGCAATATGAGTGTGTTTGAAGCAGCCATGGGGCCCATGATTACCCCCGCTATTTTACTGCTCCATCACAAGAAAGATCCGCGTTTGGTAGCCCAATTCTTGTTTTGGGGTATTGCCCTGTCTTTTGCGAGTACCCCGCTGTGGTTTCTGTTGCTGCGGTAGCAAGGTACTGTTAGCGTGCTTTTTTCATTTTTCGCCTGCGTCTTTTATTGGCACGGGGTATGTTTACATCCACCCCCAAGCCCGAAACATGCGCCATCTGTTGGAGTATGCCGTGGGTTTTATCCCATTCCGAAAATTGAGCGATAAACAGTGGTTCTTTAAAAGGGTCTAAGGGAATAAGGTAAATGTTGTACAACTCGTAAATGCCACCATGCCATCTTGGGCTAATACCTCGGGCTGTTACGTTATCTGCTCGGGTGCGCTCCGAGGTAACCGAGATGTATTGGTAATCGAGCATAGAGCGCCACACCCCGCGTTTAAAGAGCAAAAAATCGCGCTGCACCATAAAGCGGTGGCTTTTCGTGTTGTACTTAAAAAATTGCACGGAGAGCATGCCGTACAATCCAATCACAAACAGAATGCCTCCGCTGGCGGTCATAACATCACCAACTTTCCAGGTTCCGAAGATGAGCAGGATAAATCCAGCCGAAAGCACGATAAGACCCGTAAAAGCAAAGCGCTCGCTTAAGCCAATCGACTTAAAAATGGTCACCACCTCCGCAGCGCCATTGTTTTTATTAAAGCGCTTACCCGAGCCTAAGGATTTTTGCATGGGGGGAATTTAAAACATAATCTAAAATGCAAGGAAGTGAAGTGATTCGTTGTGCTTGTGGACTTCTACTTGGGTTTGCGCGAAAAATCCAATAAAATTCTACTTTAGCCCAAAATCATAACTATGGGATTGTTAAGCGGGAAAAATACCATTGTAACCGGAGGAAGTAGAGGCATAGGAAAAGCCATTTGCGAAACCTTTGCGAAAGAAGGCGCCAACGTTGCATTTACCTACTTATCCTCCGAAGAAAAAGCCAAGAAAATAGAAGCAGCATTACAAGAGCAAGGTGTAAAAGCCATGGCCGTAAAATCGGATGCTGCAGACTACGCCCAAGCCGAGGCCTTAATAAATACCGTAGTAGAAGCCTGGGGTGGAATCGATGTGATTGTAAACAACGCGGGCATCACCAAAGACGGCCTGCTCATGCGCATGAGCGAGGAGCAGTTTGATGACGTAGTAGCCACCAACTTAAAGTCGGTATTTAACACCACCAAGGCAGCCCAGCGTACCTTTTTAAAGCAACGCAGCGGATCCATTATCAATATGAGTTCTGTGGTCGGTGTGTATGGAAATGCAGGCCAGGCAAACTACGCGGCCTCTAAAGCCGGCATTATTGGTTTTACCAAATCTATAGCCCAGGAATTGGGATCGCGTAACATACGCTGCAATGCCATTGCACCCGGTTTTATAGAAACCGAAATGACGGCCCAACTCGACCCCAAAGTCGTAGAAGAATGGAACCAGAGCATCCCCATGAAACGCGGTGGTAAAGCCGAAGAGGTAGCCGATTTGTGTGTATTCTTAGCTTCTGATATGTCTACCTATATTTCTGGACAAACCATAAACATTTGTGGCGGTATGCGCACGTAAATTCCCAGCACATTAGAAGTACTTAACACCATAGGGCAGGCAGTTTCGTTACTTTTGGTCAATCGCCTTTTTTCATGATGCAATTTTCATATTCCCCGGCTTGGCTACTGCTCATATTTCCGGTTTTAGCCCTTGCCGCTTGGTGGCTGTATCGCAGCACGAATTTCTCTAAAACGGCTAGCGTATTCCTTGGAATAATCCGTTTTTTCGTTTTGGCTGTGCTGGCTTTTCTGCTGCTAAAGCCCGTTGTAAATTATTACCAACGCGAGGTAGAAAAACCAACGCTAGCCGTGCTTATCGACAACAGTGCTTCGGTATTGGCAGCTCAGACCGATTCCGCTGCATTTCGGCAAAACCTCAAGCAGTGGCAAAACCAGCTTGCTGAGCAGTATTCGGATAAGTATCAAGTAGATTTTTTCTATTTCGATTCCGAATTGCGGAGTGGTCAGGAAGGTGCCTTTACAGGTACGCAAACTGCAATTTCTAAAGCCATAACTGCTACACAAGAACAGTATCCACCCCAGTCTTTGGAGGCCATTGTGCTAGCCAGTGATGGCGTGGCCAATCAGGGTTTGGCGCCCGAGTATTTGCAAGCTTTCCCGCAGCCCGTGCACACGGTGCTTTTAGGGGATAGCACCGTAAAACCGGATTTGGCCATAAAAAACGTTGCGGCCAATAGCCAGGTCTACCTCAATAATTCGTTTCCCGTAAAGGTGTCGTGGAGCAAAAAGCAAATGCCCAACATAAGAGGCCTCGTAGCGGTGTATCAAGGAAATCAGCAGGTGGCATTGGAGAATGTGAATTTAGTGGGATCGCAAGGCAGTTTGGTACTAAACCTAAAGGCAACACAACCCGGGGTGCAGCTGTACCGAGTGCAACTTTCTGGGGGGAATACCGATAGCCAGCTTGATAACAATGAAGCATTTTTTAGTGTTCGTGTCGCAGAGAAAACCACACGGGTGGCCATGTTGTACGATAAACCCACACCCGATGTAGGTGCTTTTGTGCAAGCTTTACGCGATTACCAAGGGCTAGACCTTGTTACCCAGCCCATGTCGCAGTACGATGCGTCCGAGGAATACCAGGGTGTGTTTTTGTTTTTATCGGGAGCACCAAGCGCAGAAGCCCTGGAGCCTCTCCGCGAAAGTAAGGCCGGTATCTGGGCTTTTATCCGAAATGCAAACCACGCCACTGCGCTGCAGTCTATTCCTGGTTTTCCTTCGGTACAACTGGATAACTCCTCACAAAAGAACTTGATTCTGCCCTTGGTCAATCAAAACTATACCGCCTACGATTTTGATAAAAACTGGGAGAAAACGGGCCTCTTACAACCGCTTCAGGCACCACTGGGAACCCCCAGCGTAGCTGCTGCTTTCCAGCCCGTGTTGTACCAGCAAATAGGAACATTAAAAACGCAATTGCCGCTGGTAGCCTTATTTCAAACCGATACCCGCAAAGGATTGCTCTCTTTAGGTTGGGATTGGTGGAAGCTCCGAATGTCTTTTTACCAGCAAACGGGCAATCACCAGAGTTTTGACAATTGGGCTTCGGCCATGGTACAGTTTCTTACCGCAGCCACAAAAAAAGATCAGCTACAGGTTACACTCCCCGATTTCTTTTACGAAACCGAAAAGCCTACTGCCACGGCAGTGGTTTATAATGCATCGGGTAACCCGGTGTCTGGAGCAACGGTAAACATGTTGGTGCAAGCGTCAGCCACAAGCAATTCCTACGATTTTGCATTTGCCCCATCGGGCAATGGTTACCGCTTGCCACTTCGCGGTTTGCCACCGGGGCGGTATACCTACACTGCCTCGGCAGAAGTAGAGGGTAAAGGCTTGGAGGAAAGTGGAACCTTTGCCGTGCTTCCTGGCAGTGTAGAACAGCAGAATTTAACCGCCAACACGCGTGTTATGCAAAAGCTTGCCAGCAACTCGGGAGGTACTTTCTCAGTATGGGGAAATACGGCAAACCTGGAACAGAACCTACAGCAAAACGAGGCGCCCGGCATTATGCGTGCCACGCTCGAAATTCAAAACCTCATATCCTGGAAGTGGTTGTGTTTTGTTTTAACCTTGTTGTTGGGATTAGAATGGTACTTTAGAAAACAATTAGGAAGCGAATAATTATGGAAGATTATAACGAAGGACAATTTCAAATTAAAAATTTCAAACTCATCGTAATTGCGGTGGTTGCCGTGATTTTTGTGGTGGTGTTTTGGAGTAGAATGACGGTTACCGTAGAATCCGGCTCTATGGGGGTTTTGTACGAGCGCTTTAGTGGCGGGGTGGATGAAGAATCGGATCCTTACGGACCGGGTTTCCATTTTATAGCACCCTGGAACCACATGATTGTATACGAAACGCGCCAACAGGAGATGAAGGAGACCATGGAGGTGCTCTCATCCAACCTACTTAAAATACAGCTTGATGTGACCATTCTGTACGAACCCATTCCATCTGCTTTAGGTAAGCTGGAAGTTCGCAGGGGGAAAAACTACACCGAAAAGGTAGTGCGACCGTTTACGCGCTCTGTGGTGCGCCAAATTATGGCACAGTATCTACCCGAAGAAATAAACACGACCAAGCGGGAAATGATAGAACTGGAAATTTTTGAGGAAGTAAAGCGCAAAATGCAAGAAAACTATGTGCAGGTAAATGAAATTCTGATTCGCAACATTGTACTTCCTCCCAGTTTGCAAGCCGCTATTGAGCGCAAACTAAAGCAAGAGCAGGAGTCTTTGGAATACGAGTTCCGCATCCAAAAAGCAGAGAAAGAGGCCGAGCGTAAGAAAATTGAGGCCGATGGTATTCGTGCTTTCCAAGAAATCGTAAACAAATCCATTACCAAAGACCTCTTAAAGTGGAAGGGGATAGAAGCTACCGAGAACCTGGCCAATTCTCAAAACAGCAAAATTATTGTGATAGGCAATGGCGAGAAAGGACTTCCCGTTATTCTGAATGCTGAGAAGTAAAAACAAGAAGTGATAACAAAAAAAAACCGCGGTGCCAGCACCGCGGTTTTTTTTGTTGGTATCAAGGAAAGTAAGACTTCGGAATAACAAAAAACTGTTGCCTTAAAGCAGTTCCTCGAGCGAAGTCGAGAGGCAGTAAGGAATTGCTCGTTTTGCTGTTTGCATAATTTTGAGTCCACCTACTGCAGCGGTGAACTCTACTGTAATCTTCCCACTTTCACCCACTGGGTTTCAGCAGCATTTCCTACCTACGCCTAATGTCGATATCCATACCGCCTGGGCCGTTCTGGCCCTTATTGCCCAACTTGTAACTAAAGCTGAGCATGGCATAGCGGGTTAAAATGTTGCTCACTTCCTGGCCTACAAAGTTTTCGCTGGCAAACTGCTGCACGGCCTGGTTTTGCTTCAGTATGTCAAACACCTTAAGGCTAATATTCCCCCGTTTGTTGTTCAAGAAACTCCGGCTCACTTCGGCCTGCCATAGGGGTATGCTTACGGTGTTGCCGATTTGGCTGTTACGGTATGTGCTGTAATCAAAGCTGCTGCTCAGGATCCAGTCTTCGCCAAGGAACCAGCTTACATCGCAAAAAGCACCCGTGCGCACGTAGTTGTTGTTGAGGTTGGTTTGGATGGAATAGCGGTTGGTAGCGTATTCTATCGAGGTTCCAACCAGCACATCTAGCGTTTCTTTTTTACGATTTTCTATGCTCATAGAAGCCTCGTGTACGTTGCGGTTGAGTTGGTTGGCTACGTTGTTTACCAAGGTGAAGTTTTGGCTGTATTGCTCGCCCAAATCCAGGTTGAGCTTTATGCCCAGCTTTTTAATGGGCGTATTAAAACCCACGCTCGCCCGCAGGCTTTGGGCATCTCTAAAATTGATGGGAGACACGCGTTGGCTACCATCGGCATTAATGGTTTTGGACTGCACTATGGCATTGTCGATGTAGTTGTAGTTTAGGTTGGCAAAGACCGAGGTAAAGCTAAAGGCATCGTAGAGCATAAAGAACCCCGATAGGCTCTGCGAAAACTCGGGTTCCAAAGCCAAGTTTCCCGCGCTTATAAACAAGGGGTTGCTGAGGTCTGCAAAAGGAGCAATGCGGCTTACGCTAGGGGTAGATACCCGCGTGCTGTAATTGAGGTTTATGCGTTTTCCGCGCGAAAACTCGTGGCTTAAACTGGCATTGGGCAACAGGTATTGGTGTTTTTGCTTGTTTTGGTCTGCCGTTATCTGGTTCGTGATAAAGCGGTTGTTCATTTCCAACTGCTGCGCGCCCAAACCTAGTTTTAGCGTACTCTTTTCGGTATTGTATTTCCAGGCCACTTCGCCACTAAGACGATTAATATCTTGTCCAGCCACTTCTTCGGGGGCAGCGGTAATGGGTGCTTCCGAAATGGAGTAATCCTGGTTCCGGGTAAAGTTATTGTTGCTAAAAGATCCACCCAAACTTACATTGATAAACGAGCGTTGGGTTATCGGTTCGTTCCATGTAAACTGCCCTTCTAGTTCCGCTCCATCCTGGTTGTCGTTGCGCAGATAGTCTTCCACTACCGTGTTTTGGTTGGCAAAATCTAGCGCATTGTTCCATCGCGTATCATCTTGGCGTTGGTTGATGTCTGCGCTCGCCAATACGGTGTAGTTTCTAAGGTTTTTTCGGCTGGATTTGCGAATAAGTCGCGCTTCAGACTTTAATCCATAGCCCATGGCATCGCTGGTTAAGTTTCGGTTGTTGCTGTTGGCAAAAGGACCTTCGGCAAGGGTGGTTACGGTGTTGCTTCGCTCGGTAGACAGGGCGTCTGTTGCCGAGAGACTGGCTGAAACCACCGTTCGCGTAAGGCTGTCCAAGTCGTTTTGCCAGCGCAAATTTCCGGTGTGGGAGTAGTTTTTGTCGCGCTGGGTGCGGTCCTCATTAATATTAAAATCTTGGTTGGGTGTAAACTGGGTGGAAGCCCGTTCTGTAGTGGTAAAGCGATTAGAACCTCCGTACATATACGATGCGTTGAGGTTGTTGTTCTCCGAAAACTCATGGTTGGCGTTGAGCCCCAGCGCGCCCGAAACTAAATTTCCGTTTTGCGATTGTCCGTAGTTGAGTGGAATTTGGTCTTCGCTATTAATACTCAAATTCACGTTTCCACCCGAACCCATAAATGCCCCTTTAAAATTGAGGTAGTCGCTGATGGAAAAGCCGTAGTCGTTGATGTTGTTGAGGCGGGCTAGGGCAGATAGCTTGGTTTTTTGGTTGTACTTGTACAAGGAACCTGAGGCTTGGTAGCGGTTATCGGTACCATAACCCGCGGTAGCATCGCCAAAAGCGCCATTTTTTTTGTCTTCTTTTAGTTTTAGGTTGATGGTTTTGTTGCGCTCACCATCGTCTACTCCGGTAAATTCAGCTACATCACTCTGTTTATCAAAGACCTGTACTTTGTCTACGGCATCGGCTGGAATGTTTTTAGTGGCAATTTTGGGGTCGTTACCAAAAAACTCTTTGCCATCTACCAACACCTTCTTTACTTCTTCGCCCTGGGCTTTTACGTTTCCTACCCGGTCTACCTCTATGCCTGGCATTTTTTTAAGAAGCTGCTCTACGTTGTCGGTAGGCTTGCTGCGAAAAGAAGAGGCATTGTACTCCACGGTATCCTTCTTAATTAAAATAGGCGTTTGTACGCCTTGCACTTCCACACCTCCCAAATTCACGGCCTTCATTTTTAGGGCAATGGGTGGAAGCGCTTGTTCCTGAGGCTGTTCTGCAATGGAAACAGCGGTTTGGTAATTGCTAAAACCCAAATAAGAGGCCTGCAGGACATAGTCTCCAGGGAGCACTTGCGCTATGTTTACCAATCCCTCGTTGTTGGCTATGCCGAAAAAGGCAAGAGTAGAGTCGCTGGGAAAAAGAAGCGAAATGGTGGCGTAGGGCAGGGGCTTACCTACGGTGTCTTGCACATAGGTTTGTACCTGCACTTTGTCTTGCGCCCAAGAGGCACTAGTAAGACCTAAGAAAAGAAGAAAGATGAGGCGTTTCATAGCGGCTTAGTTTCTAATTTTTATTACCATACCGCCACCATTCTGCTCTTTCATTTCTTGGGTTTTCTCTTCTACTATGGCATCAAATTCCTCGCGACTCACTTTTTTTCCTTTGCCAGAAATTTTCATCAGTCCGGCATCGGGAGTGGTGTCGTCAATGTCAGTTGCAGTAACTTGTAACACCCCACTTTTTGTCTCTAATTCCAGAATCATTCCGGGTAGTTTACCAAAGCCAAGTGGGCCCGTGGCTACCGGTATTTGAGGGGTAAACCAGGCAAAAACGGTATCGCGTTTTCCATAGTGCACCGCCTCTTGGCACACGTAGCCTAGTATTTCTTTTTGGCCTTGCCCAATTTTCCAGGTCATATTTTCCAGCCCCTCATCTTCTATAAGGAAGGTGCGGCCCATAAACTCCTTGCGTTCCATTTTTTGGTTTTTCGCAATCTGGTGGACGATCTCGTTTTCGTCACTGCCGTTTTTAAATTCCATGCGAACGCCACCACCGCGTTCTACCACAGTAGGCTCCTCTTGGGTGTCTGTTTTTTGGTACTTGCTAACCTCTGCAGTAAACCACAACTCTTTTGTGTTGGTGGTAAATTGTGGAATCATGTCCTTGAACTGCTGGGCTTCGGCTGGAAGCTTGGCGTGCATATCGTATTTTTCTTCGAAGCTTATTTTTCCGGAGGTGAGCTGTGCGGCCAATCCAACCGAAAGCAATAAAGAAAGACTCAGTACAATGTATTTCATGGCGTATGTTTTTTGGATACTACAAACCTAGTGGCTCGCTTGTCCGGTTTAGGTTAATGCACAGGGAATTAAGGTTAATAATGGTGAATGACACTGCTTATCAGATACTTAAGTACATAGCTTTGTAGGCATGATAAAAGTAGCAAGCTCTTTTGCCCGATTCTTTAAGCGTCCCGGAAAGAGACAGCGGCTTTTAGTAATTGCTGTTGGGCTTTTAGGAATTGCGGCTCTTGAGGTGGTGTTTTTAAACAAGATTTTTGAAGATGCCAAGCGCGAGCGTTACCGCGAAGCTCGCAGAGAACTGGCTTTTGCCCACCAGTCCATTTTGGATTCGTTACGGTATGAGGAAAGTCTAGGGCAGATGCTAGAGTTGCTGAACATAGCGAGCAGTCAAGTAAGGGAAGGCGATAATGTACGTGTGGAAATAGATGGAGCCGACACCAATATTTTTATAGGCTCTTCGAAGAATTTTCCAGAGCAAAAAACAAATAAGCCTTCTTTTTATGCCTTTGAGTTTAAAGATGGCCAACCTTTGGATGTCTTTATCGATTCCATTTCAAAAAATATTCGATCAGGGAAAGTCGGATCTCGAATCCAGGCAATTACTAAAGAAACCACAACCAGTTTTCCTCGTGAGGAACAACAAGTTAAAGTGATAAGTATTGATACTACAGTACTTAATTCTCGGGTTCAAACCCGTTTTAATTCTGGTGAATCTAAGCTTAAAATAACCTGGCGCATTAGCGATAGCATTACTGCGGGAGGCGGCTTTTTCGCCAATCGCTTTCGTTTGTCGGGCGACCAAAGTGCCCCAGTTGCCTTTGAGCTGCAGGGGGTAAACCAAGCCGCCCTAAGTGATATAACCATGGAAATTGCCTTGTGTGTTTTGCTGTGGCTTTTTATTGGTTTTGCGCTGTGGCTGATGTATCAAAATGCGGAGCGCCAAAGCAAACTGCTGCTTTTAAAAGATGAGTTGATTAGCAACATATCACACGAGCTAAAAACCCCCGTGGCTTCGGTAAAAATTGCGTTGGAGTCGGTACAACGGAGTGCCGTTTTGCAAGAAGATGCCAAGAGCCGAAACTACCTCACGCAGTCTGAAAAAGAACTCAATCGTTTGCAGTTTCTTATTGATAAAGTGCTGCAGTCTTCCGTAATGGAAGGCGGGGTGCCCAACTTACAAATGGAACGGGCGAATTTGGTAACCCTCGGTAAAAACTGTGTGGATGCTTTACAACTCTTGGCCGCAGAAAAAAAATGCCGCATTCAATGGCAGGCAAAAGACGCAGAAGTTTGGGTGTCTGCCGATCGTTCGTTGCTGGATCAGGCCTTGTGCAATGTTATTGAAAACGCAGTGAAGTACGGTCCCAGAAACAGCACCATTACCGTAGCATTAACCCGAGAAGGCAACACGGCTAGCCTTTCGGTAAGCGATACCGGTGCGGGAATTCCCAAAGCGTATTTGTCTGATATTTTTGAACGCTTTTTCCGTTTGCCCACCGATAACGTGCACGATGTAAAAGGGCACGGTTTGGGTCTGCATTTTGTAAAACGGGTAGTGGAGCAACATAGCGGCAATGTGAGTGCCACGAACTTAAATCCAGGCTTCAAAGTAACACTTAAACTACCGCTGGCATGAGTAAGATTTTGTATTTGGAAGACGAGCCTTTTTTAGGTCAGGTAGTGGTAGACACACTACAAGAACACGATTTTGAGGTAGACTGGGTGAAACAGGGCAAAGCCGCGATAAGCCAAGGCAGCAGCAACAAGTACGACTTGTATTTGCTAGACGTGATGGTGCCCGAGGTGGATGGCTTTACCGTAGCCAGAGAACTGCGCGCCATACACAGTAGCGTACCCATTGTATTTATGACGGCCAAATCGCAAAGCAGTGATGTGGTTACGGGTTTTGAATCGGGTGGAACGGAGTACATAAAAAAGCCTTTTAGCTTGGATGAGCTTCTGGCACGTTTGCGCAATCAACTGCGCTTAACTGTAGGTGTATCTCAAACCGAGGAAGCATTGGAGTTTGGCTCCTTTAAACTGGATGCCCGCAGACTGCGCTTAACGGGACCGAAAGGCGAGAAAAAACTGACCCACCGCGAGACAGAAATATTGCGCCTTCTGGCTGCGCACCCCAACCAAGCCGTGGAACGCAAAACCTTGTTAAGCCAGGTTTGGGGCGATGATAGCTACTACAACTCCAGAAACCTGGATGTGTACGCTAAAAAGATTCGCAACTATCTGGCAGCCGATAACAGCGTGGAACTCATTACCCTTAAAGGGTATGGGTATAAGTTGGTTTGTTAAGCCTTTAAGTTGTTTTTTGGAGGGCTTCGACTCCGCTCAGCCGCCTGCTTCGCGCATGTAGGGAATGGCAGCATGTTTAATTCAAGAGTTACAAAAAATGTTCTCCCTCAGCGGTTCCTCGAGCGGAGTCGAGAGGGTAAAAGGTCTAAGCTAAAAGCAACAAGCACGGTCATCTTATAGTTGCAGAGGCGTCCTAAAGAAACAAAATGGTTTTGATCACGCAAAGCCGCCAAGGCGCAAAGCGTATCCCCCTCGCGGAGGAGAACACAGGGGGAGGAAATTGCTTCAAGGGCGATACAGGAAGCGGGAAGGCCGAAGCTAGAAGCAATGAATGGTCAACGTCATCCTTTGGTTGCATAGCGGTGTTCAGTGAGAAACAAAATGGTTTTGATCACCCAAAGCCACCAAGGCGCAAAGCGTATCCCCCTCGCGGAGGAGAACACAGGGGGAGGAAATTGC
>CAZVJF010000006.1:74703-255056 GCA_964627445.1 uncultured Flavobacteriales bacterium
CGGGAAGGCCGAAGCTAGAAGCAATGAATGGTCAACGTCATCCTTTGGTTGCATAACGGTGTTCAGTGAGAAATAAAATGGTTTTGATCACGCAAAGCCGCCAAGGCGCAAAGCTTATCCCCCTCATGGAGGGGGACCAAGGGGGAGGGAATTCTGTAGGGTCGAAGCAGAAAGGGGAAGGCCGAAGCTAGAAGCAATGAAAGGTCAACGTCATCCTTTGGTTGCATAGCGGTGTTGAATGAGAAATAAAATGGTTTTGATCACGCAAAGCCGCCATGGCGCAAAGCGTATCCCCCTCATGGAGAGGGACAAAGGGGGAGGAAATTTAAGCGTCACCGAATTCGTTGCACTTTAAGGGGAAAACAGCATGTTTTATAGCAAGCACTGCCATTATTCCTCTCGATACACTTCTTCTTGAAAGAAGCACTCGAGGAACCCGGTGTTGTAAAAGTAGGATGGGTTAAAGGGTAGATCACGATGTGGCCTGGGCTTTAGTCGGGTTCTCGAGTGATCTCGGCTGATCCGAGATTGTATCGAGAGAACAAGAGCGGAGGAAGTAGCCAGAAGGGCCAAGCGGTAATCGAGAAGGCCGAAACAAAAACTAATTCAAATCCACCGCGCCAAATAGGGCGTACTGCAAAATATTGGCGCCCATTTTTAAGGCTTTTATTCGCACTTCGGGTGGGTTGTTGTGCACCTCGGGGTCTTCCCAGCCATCGCCTAAATCGCTTTGGTAGGTGTAGTACACCATTACCCGCTTGCCGTCCAAAATGGCAAATCCTTGTGCGGGCTTGCCATCGTGGTTGTGTATTTTGGGTAGGCCGTCCGTAAAGTCAAATTGTTGGTGGTAAATGGGGTGTTCAAACGGCAATTCCACCCACTCTTTTTCTGGAAATATTTTCTTGATTTCCGTGCGAATAAAGGCGTCCATCCCGTAATTATCATCAATGTGCAAAAAGCCACCCGCAAGCAAGTACGTGCGCAGGTTATCGGCTTCATCGCTAGAGAATACCACATTGCCATGGCCCGTCATATAGATGTAAGGGTAGCGGTACAGGTCTTGGTTTCCGGCCTCTACGTAATCGTACTCGGGGTTTATACTGGTGCGCAATTGCTGATTACAGAATTGGATCAGATTTTTTAGTGAGCTGGGGTTAGCATAGTAATCGCCACCGCCACTGTATTTTAGCTGGGCTACTTCGTAGTTGTACTGCCCCAAAAGTGTTGCCGGTAAAAGGAGAAAGAAAAGGATGAATCGCATAGCCTCAAAAATAAAGCGAATACCCATTGCAAGTTCTAAAGCTTAGCTAAAAAGCGTTTGAATTTGCACAATAGCTGTCAAGACGGCCGTTTCGGTGCGCAAGCGCTGAGTGCCCAGGGTAGCGGCTGTGGCGCCTTTAGCCATGGCGTCTTCAATTTCATCGGCACTGAAATCGCCTTCCGGGCCTATAAATACATTGACTTCGGTTGGAAAAGTAAGTGTCTTAAGTCCCGCGCGCTTCACATCCTCCCGGCAATTAAAAAATAGGGCTTGGTTTAAGGTTTCGTGGGGCAGGGAAGTCAGCGATTCAAAGTCGTATAATACCGGAAACCATGGGTTAAGACTTTGTTTGCAAGCCGCAATCACCTTTTGCTCTAATTTATCCACACGAACCTTTTTGCGCTCGCTGTTACGGCAGTGCACAAAATGGATGGAGTTTACGCCCAGTTCGCAGCTTTTTTCTACAATGAAATCTAGCCTGTCGTTGCTTTTGGGCGGGGCAAGGTACAGGTGAATTTTGGGTAGGATAGGGGCGTGGTGTGCTAGGCTTTCTACCACTGCTTCGCAGCTTTTATCGTGCACCTGGGTCAGGTGAGCCTGGGCTTTATTGCCTTGGCCATCCAGTAACGTTATGGCCTCGTTTTGCTGCATGCGGAGGACACGTGCAATATGATGGCTCTCTTCTCTTGAGAGGATGTTTAAACCTTCGGAAAGCTGGGGTTGATAGAAAGCGTGCATAGCGCAGCAAAATAAAAAAGCCCCAGCACTTGCTGAGGCTTTTACTTATAAAAAGTGGTTGTACTTATGCATTTACTTCTACCGAAGGCGCAGCGGCAACAATTTCATCGGCTGTTTCTGCTTCAAACTTCTTGAAGTTGTTTACAAACTTCTCGGCCAGTGTTGTTGCTTTCGCATCGTAAGCTGCTTTGTCTTCCCAAGTGTTTTTTGGGTTTAAGATTTCTGCAGGGACATCGGGGCAGCTTTGGGGTACCTGTACTCCAAATACCTCGTGGTTTTGGTAAGGTACATCATCCAGCTTTCCTTCCAAGGCTGCAGTAATCATGGCACGGGTGTAGCTCAGCTTCATGCGCTTACCTACTCCATAAGGGCCACCGCTCCAACCGGTGTTTATTAACCACACGTTGGCACCGCTTTCGTCCATTTTCTTACCTAACATCTCAGCGTATTTGCTGGGGTGTAGCGGCATAAATGGTGCTCCAAAACAAGCAGAGAATGCGGTGGTAGGCTCGGTAATTCCAGCTTCGGTACCCGCTACTTTAGCGGTGTATCCACTCATAAAGTGGTACATAGCTTGGGCGCGAGTAAGCTTAGATATAGGAGGCAATACACCGTAAGCATCGCAGGTTAAGAAGAATATGTTTTTCGGATTCTTACCTACCGAAGGAATCACACAGTTGTCAATGTGATCCAGCGGGTAAGAAACACGCGTGTTCTCGGTTTTGCTCTTGTCGGCATAGTCTACTGAGGAATCTTCCTCGTTCAGACCCACATTTTCCAATAGCGCACCAAACTTGATGGCATCGTAAATCTGTGGTTCTTTTTCCTTAGTCAGGTCTATGGTTTTGGCATAGCATCCGCCTTCAAAATTAAAGACGCTGCTGTCGCTCCATCCATGCTCATCATCGCCAATAAGCTTGCGGTTGGGGTCGGACGATAAGGTGGTTTTACCGGTACCCGATAGTCCAAAGAAAATAGCGGTATCGCCTTGCTCGCCAATATTAGCAGAGCAGTGCATAGAAAGCGTGTTTTTTTGGTGTGGGAGGATGAAGTTTAGTACGCTAAAAATCCCCTTCTTAATTTCTCCAGTGTAACCCGTTCCACCAATAATGATGGTCTTTCTACTAAAAGAAACTACCGCGAAGTTGTGCTGGCGTGTTCCGTCAATTTTGGGGTCAGCGTGGAAGCCGGGGGCATTGATAATGTGCCACTCGGGGTCGAAGCTTTGTATTTGCTCATCGCTTGGGTTGATAAACATGTTGCTTACAAACATGTTGCTCCAAGGGTACTCGTTTACCACACGAATGTTAAGCTGGTAAGCAGGATCTGCACAAGCAATGGCATCGCGTACGTATACTTCTTTGCTTCCGAGGTAAGCAGTAATGCGGTTGTAGAGCGCATCGAACTTATCTGCATCAAATTTGATGTTGATATCGCCCCACCACACGTGATCGCGGGTAAGATCGTCTTCCACAATGAAGCGATCTTTGGGCGATCTCCCGGTAAATTCTCCGGTGTCTATTGCTAGGGCGCCAGTGTTGGTTAATGTTCCTTGCCCTTTTAAGATGGTTTCTTCAACCAGTTCTGCGGGGGTTAAATTCCAGTACGCAAAAGCTATGTTAGACAATCCTAAGTAATCTAAGGTCGCGTCTTTAGCTCGCTTGCCGTAGTTGTTCATTAATCTGTGCTTAGAAAAATTAAGGGCACAAAGTTACACCTTTCTGCAGGGTGGCGCCCATTTTTAACAGGAATAAAGCACCATTAATCGTGATTTTTCTTAGGATTTTTTCAACATCTGGATTCCAAAACCCATCCAACCTACAATTAAAGCCAGTCCTCCCAGTGGAGTGATGGGGCCCAAAATTCCTACCACTACCGTAGGCAACCCGAGCAGTTGTTTGCATGCCAAAAAGAAAATGGAAAAAGAGAATACCAGTACTCCAACCAGAATAATGCGAAACCACAATTTTCCCAAGGAATTATGGGTTGCCATAAGCGCCACGGCATTGAGTAAAAGGTACAATACCCCAGTTTTAAAGGAATCGAGCTGACTGGATAAAAGGTGATCTTCTAAGGCGTGTGCGCCCAAGGCGCCCAGCATGGTGGCTATAGACAATAAAATGGCGCCAATGCCAAGTTGTTTAGGGTTCATAGGTTTTTATGTCTTCTATGCTCGATTCAAACAAAAACTGGCCAAACAAGATGCTGCGCTCTTGCGGGTCTAATATCTGCGGATACAAATTTTTAAAGAGGCTAACTTTGATGTCGTCTTCTTCAATGTACCGATACAGGGCATCCAGCTGGTTTACGTACAAACACTTTCCTTTTAGTGCACTCTGCACTACGCGCAACTGCATGGTTATAGATTGCGTGTTTTTCAGCAAATTTCGAATGCTTTTTAATTCTTGGTTGCTCAGGTTTTCGGAGCAAATTTCTGCAAGGCTATCTTTAGGTTCTTCATTGAGTTGCACCGATAAAACGGTGTCTTCGCTGGTCTTGTTCTTTGCTAAGATGGCAGCAGCATCAATGTTAAATCTGGGTTTTACCGGCTCCAAATCTTTCTCTTCTTGGTTAGCCAGAACCTCGGTAGTAGCAACCGAACTTGTATCGGTATTTCGGTATCGCCCTTCGTAGGTATACTGTACCAGGCTGTCGGCTTTTGGGGGAAGTACTCTAGCAATAAGTCGCTGAGCTGCAAAATCTATCTCATAATAAGAGGTGTCGCCTAATCTACCAAACAGCAGTGTGGTAAATGTGCTGTTCTCTTGTTGTAAGGTAACGGCTAAAATTTCTACCGGAACGTTGCTGATTTCAGTGATTTGGGTATTTTGAGCAATGGTGTCTTCTTCTAACACTACGGTAAATGGCGAATCGCTATTCAGCGTGAAAACTGCTGTTTGCGCATGATTGGCCAGCGATGCAAGGCAAAAAGCCGCTGAAAATATAAGAAAGGCAATGCCTTTTGTTGGAACAAATTTCACGTAGACTACAGCTATTTTCTATACTTGGGCAAAAGTATATGAAGTAATGAAACAAGCACTGGTTTTAGGCGCAGGAAGATCATCGATTTATTTGGTTTCGTACTTATTAGACTGGGCGGCCGCAAGTGGAGGCAAAATCCAGGTGGTTGATGTAAACTTGGAGTGGGCTCAAATGCGGGTAGGAGATCACCCCAATGGAGAAGCGCTAAGCTTTAACGCTTTGGATGCCGATGCACGCCAACCGTACATGGAGCAAGCGGATGTTGTTATTTCTATGCTTCCCGCCCATTTGCACTACGATATTGTGACGCATGCTGTGGCCTTAGGAAAAGACGTCCTAACGCCATCTTACCTAAGCAAAGCAGTAAAAGACTTGGATGCCGAAGCCAAAGCTCGCGGTGTTTTGGTGCTCAATGAGCTGGGCGTAGATCCGGGAATCGATCACATGAGTGCGATGCAGTTTTTAGACCGCAAAAGAGCAGAAGGTGCAGAAATTCTTGGTTTTGAGTCGTTTACGGGTGGATTGGTAGCACCTGAATCTGACAACAATCCATGGAATTACAAATTTACTTGGAACCCGCGCAATGTAGTGTTGGCAGGGCAGGGTGGAACCGTGAAATTTCTGCAAGAAGGTACCTACAAATACATTCCACCACACAAATTATTTAGACGTACAGAGGTTATAGATATTCCCAACCATGGCCGTTTTGAGGGCTATGCCAATCGCGATTCCTTATCCTACCGCGAGACCTATGGACTACACAACGTAAAAACCATTTTTAGGGGAACCTTACGCAGAAAAGGGTTTTGCAAAGCTTGGGATGTGTTTGTGCAACTGGGCTTAACAGACGACTCTTACCCCATGGAAGGCAGTGAAAACATGTCCTACCGAGATTTTATAAACTCCTTCCTCGCGTACAATCCACACGATTCCGTAGAGCTAAAGCTGAAGCATTATGTAAACCTAAGGCAGGATGATGATGATATCCTGGAAAAACTAGAAAGCCTGGATATTTACAGTGCAGAGAAAAAAATTGGTATCCCCAATGCCACGCCAGCACAAGCGTTGCAGGTAATTCTTTCCGATTCTTGGGCCTTAGAACCCGAAGACAAGGACATGATAGTGATGTGGCACAAGATCAATTACAAGCTGGGGTCGGAAGAAAAGGAAATGCAAAGTGCTATGGTGTGCAAAGGCGAAAACAGAGACCGCACGGCTATGGCCAAAACGGTAGGTTTGCCATTGGGCATAGCCGCCCGTTTGGTCTTAGAAAGGCGCCTGGATTTAACGGGGGTCCACATTCCCATCCAACCGGAATTCTACAATCCTATCCTAAAGGAGTTGGAAACGCACGGCATTACGTTTTCAGAATGGGAAAAGTAACTAGCGCTTGGGAATGTGGGTATACCATTTCTCAACCAATTTCCCGTATTCGGCACTGGCTTCTCCCTGTTCGTTAAACAGGTACATTCGTTGCCAACGCTCTTTTGCAAAGCTTTTGGAAGCACTTACAATAACGCGTTTTGGCGCTTGGTTGGAGCGGTCGCTTATCCAAATGACGTGTTGCAGATACCATGATTTGAGTAAAAGGCTGCTGCGCAAAGTCTCAAAGTCGCTGGCTGGATAAATCAGTGAAAATCGCCCAGTAGCTGGGGTGTTTCGCCAGGCGCAGTCCAACAACTGAGCCAAAGGTAAGGTGTGTTGTTGCCGTGCTTTGCCTCGCGCAGTATCGCTGGGGTGGTCTTTAAAATAGGGTGGATTAGAAACCACCCAATCCACAGGTTTCGGTAATGTTAATGAAGTAGCATCGGTGTGCAGGCAATTCCACCGAGCTGCGTTGGGGTGCATAGCCATAGTTTTTTGGCAAACGCCCGCTGCGGTTGCATCAATTTCCACTGCCGTAACTTTCGGAATCTGAGGGTGCGTGGCCAACATAGCGCTAATAACACCTGTGCCGCTGCCCACATCCATGAGCCTTGTGGGTGTTTGAATGTGTTGGAATACGTGGGCTCCTAGCAGAATGGCATCGGAGTTTACTTTAAGACCTACCGCGCCTTGCGCCACTTGAAACCCTTTGAACTGGAAAGGCTCCAACACTAACTTAAAAAGGTTTCAAGGTAGTCGGGGGGAAAGTTGATGGAAAGAATTTTTTGCTCGCGGTCTACCGATCGTATAAAGGAGTCGTTGATGGGCACCAACACCGTTTGTTCTTTCACAGCTATTTCCAGTAAGGCGTTTTGGTTTCCGTCTAAAACTTGCTGCACGGTACCCACCGGGTTGTTGTCTTGGTCTTGTACCTGGTAGCCCAGAATTTCATGAAAATAAAACTGCTTACCCGACAAGGGAGGAAGTAAATCGAGCGGCAGGAAAATTTGTGCGTTTACCAATGCTCTGGCATCCTCTTCGGTATCTACCCCTTCAAACTTTACAACAGCCTTGTTGAGTTTGATGGTAATACTTTCCACAAAAAAAGGAACCAGTTCATGCTGTATTTCAAGCAGAACTGATTCCAGTTTCGAGTATCGCTCGGGTTGATCCGTATCGAGAAAGCAATGTACTTTCCCTTGATACCCTTGCGGTTTGGTAACTTTACCAAGAATGTAACAGTCTTCCCTGTTCATCCTGGTAGGTTAATTATTCTTTGGTTTCGCCTTCTTCCTTAGCAGGAGCTTCTTCTGCTTTGGTTTCCTCGGTAGCAGGAGCTTCAGCAGTTGCCTCTTCACCTTCAGCAGCTTCTTCCGTAGCTTCCGCTTCTACCTCTTCAGGAGCGTTTTTAGCTGCAATAGCTGCTTCGCGCTCTTTACGCACTGCGGCTTCCGCCTCTAAACGTTTTTTCTCTTCTGCCGCTTTCGCAGAGGCTAGCGTATCAACTTTACCTTGGATTTTAGCTTCTTTGTCTGCAACCCAAGCTTCAAATCTTTTCTCGGCTTCTGCTTCATCAAAAGCACCTTTGGCAACTCCTCCAAGCAAGTGCTTTTTGTACATGGCTCCCTTGTAAGAAAGGATAGCACGTGCAGTGTCGGTAGGTTGTGCACCATTCTGCAACCACTTTACCGCTTTATCTACATCTAAGTTGATCGTTGCGGGGTCGGTAATGGGGTTGTAATCACCTAATCTCTCAATGAATTTTCCATCTCTGGGAGCGCGAGAATCCGCTGCTACAATGTGGAAAAACGGACGGCCTTTTCTACCGTGTCTTTGTAATCTGATTTTTACTGGCATGTTTGTTTAGTTAATAAAGCGGCTATGGCAGCTTAAAATTGGTCGGCAAAGGTAGTGTTTTTAATTAAATAGCTCGGGTGTTCTGCAAATATTCTCCATCCTTCCCTTCTGCCACACCAATGGAAATTGTATTTTTCGGCTTCAAAGGTAGTTTATGGAGTTTAAATTGCACGTGTTAGCGATTGCAGCGCACCCCGATGATGTAGAACTGGCTTGCTCTGGAACCTTACTTAAGGAAATGCAGCAAGGAAAAAAAGTGGGTATTGTAGATCTTACAAGAGGCGAGCTCGGAACACGTGGTACCCCAGAATTGCGAGACGAGGAAGCCGATAAAGCAGCGCGCATCATGGGAATTAACATCCGCGAGAACCTCCAAATGGCCGATGGCCTGTTCTCTATTTCCTTTGAAAACCTCATGAAGGTGGTAGAGGTAATACGGAAGTATATGCCCGAGATGGTGCTTACCAATGCCAAAAGCGACCGCCACCCAGACCACGGAAGAGCAGGCGACCTGGTAGAACGCGCTTGTTTCCTAAGTGGATTACCCAAAGTAGAAACCAGCTTGCGTGGTACCTGGCAGGACGCCTGGCGACCCAAAGTGGTGTACCGCTTCATACAAGATCGCTATATAAAACCCGATGTGGTGGTAGATGTTACCGATACGATCGAAAAGAAGATGGAAGCCATCCAGGCGTATAAATCACAGTTTTTTGATCCTGAATCTACCGAACCCGAAACCCCTATATCTACGAAGAGCTTTTTGCAGTTTGTAAAAGCACGCGGTTTGGAGTTTGGTCGCGAAATTGGTTGCGAGTACGGAGAGGGCTTTACCACCTCGCGAAGTCCAGGCGTACAAACATTAAGCGACCTCCTGTAGCTTGCAAAAGCTTTGGTCTAAAAATAAGTCGCTACTGCAGTTGTCTGGCGCCAATCTTCTGGTGCTGGCCTTGCCCACTTTATTATTGCCCATTTTTTCGAGACTGTATTCGGTGTCCGATTTTGCTCAGTTTGGGCTCTACACCAATATATTAAGCCTCATTCTTCCGTTTGTAAGTCTGCATTACCAGCAGGCGATACCGGTGCCCCAAAATAGAAGAAGCATCCAGGCGCTAACCCAACTGTGCTTTGTGTTGGCAGTCGTGGTAATTGGTATCGTCTCCTTATGCTGGTTTTTTGTTCCCGCGTTTGCCGACCTATTAGACCCAGAGGGATATTTGGCCCTGTGGCCTTGGGTGTTGCCTGTGGGGTTGGTGCTTACGGCATACATCCAAATCATGCAACATTGGATATTGCAGGGCGGAGTTTTTCAACGCTTCGCCACTTCAAAATCGGCATTGGCGGTCAGTCAATCCACGTATCGCTACACTTTGGGTGCTGGCAATTGGTTTTCGGGTGGATTGATTTGGAGCTATCTCCTGGCCCTGGTTACGCAAATCCTAGTGTTTGGCAGAGCTTTTAAACCTGGAAATTTTGCAGGCTGGAAAAGTCTCCGAGATGCAGCAGTTTCGTTTCGGTCGTATTTGATATTCGGATTGCCAGGGTCGCTGTTGTTGTCTGCGGCTAACTTTTTACCCTTAATTATCTTAGCGCATTTTTTTGCCGAGGAATATGTGGGACAATACAGTATGGCGCTGCGCTTGGGAACGATTCCAATTTTTCTGTTGGCTACAGCTTTTGGACAAGTCTACTTTGCCGATTGTAAAAAGGAGCCAGAAAAGGTAGCCGCCATTACGGCTGCCTTTCTTCAAAAAAACTTTCGGTTAACCGGTGTGGTGGTTTCACTTGCCTTTTTTATAGCCAAGCCAGTTGGTATCTGGGTTATTGGTGCCGAGTGGGAATTAGCCGTAGCCATGGTAATGCTTTTGTTACCTGCGTTGTGGCTTAATTTTATGGTGTTACCGTTAACGCACCTCTTTGAGCTAAAAAACCGCCAGCAGCAAGGGTTTTATTACAGTATTTGGTGTGTAGTGTTGCGTTTGTTGCCGCTGGCGCTGGTGGTCATGCTCCATCCGGAAATACATACTGCGGTGGTAGCATTGGGCTTGGGTAGCTTTCTCTCAAACGGAGTTGGCTTTTATTTTGCGCAAAAACTTTCGGGCTGCAGTATTTTTAAGGTGTTGAAAACCAATTGGTTATGGGTCTTGCTTCCAGTGATCTGCGGTATATTGCATTTTATGTTTTTGGTTTAACTGGAAATCCTTAAATTTGCCGACCCTAAAACGGTGGTTGTAGTTCTCCCGATAGTTATCGGGATGGTTAGAACACCAAAACATGGTGGTTGTAGTTCAGTTGGTTAGAACGCTTGATTGTGGTTCAAGAGGTCGTGGGTTCGAATCCCATCTTCCACCCAGAGAAAAAGAGGTTACCTTTCGGTAGCCTCTTTTTTTGTGTCTTATTTCATTTACATACTGTATTCATCCCGGTTGGATCGTTTCTATGTAGGTCAAACTTCCAATATGGAAGACCGTCTAAATCGCCACAACTCGGGTTACGAAAAATTTACTCGTAAAGGAGTTCCATGGACACTGTGTTGGTTTACCAGAAAGGAGAGCCGCGCAGCTTCGGTGGCTTTGGAGCAGAAACTGAAAAACTTGAGTCGTTCTCGTTTACAAGCTTTGATGCTGAAATATGCTTCGGGTTTAACTGCGGAAGGTACAGCGCTACTCCGTAGGTTCGAACCATGACGAAGCTTTGCTTGTCATGGTGCTGACAAGCTTTGCTTCGTCAGCATCCCATCTTCCACCCAGAGAAAAAGAGGTTACCTTTCCGGTAGCCTTTTTTTTGTGTCTTATTTCACTTACATACTGTATTTATCTGGGTTGGATCGTTTCTATGTAGGTCAAACTTCCAATATGGAAGACCGTCTAAATCGCCACAACTCGGGTTACGAAAAATTTACTCGTAAAGGAGTTCCATGGACACTGTGTTGGTTTACCAGAAAGGAGAGCCGCGCAGCTTCGGTGGCTTTGGAGCAGAAACTGAAAAACTTGAGTCGTTCTCGTTTACAAGCTTTGATGCTGAAATATGCTTCGGGTTTAACTGCGGAAGGTACAGCGCTACTCCGTAGGTTCGAACCATGACGAAGCTTTGCTTGTCATGGTGCTGACAAGCTTTGCTTCGTCAGCATCCCATCTTCCACCCAGAGAAAAAGAGGTTACCTTTCCGGTAGCCTCTTTTTTTTGTTTCACTATTAACGGGAAAAATAATTTGCTAGACAAAACAAATACCCTGGAAAATCGACTAGCGTGTAGGGCCTCATGCGGAGTAATAGCAAAAACGAAAAACCTGAGTCTTCTTAGTTATACAGGTTAAATATAAAGTGGTATTTTTGCCCGAATTTACAACGGCCATAAATATCCGCGTATGAGCGTAAATTCACACCATAAGTTCATCACAGAGGGGCTTACCTACGATGATGTATTGTTAGTTCCTGCGTATTCCGAAGTGTTGCCTCGCGAGGTGACCTTAAAGTCAAAGTTTTCTAGGAATATAGAGCTCCAAATGCCTGTAGTATCGGCTGCTATGGATACCGTAACCGAATCGGCCTTAGCAATAGCCATTGCGCAACAAGGCGGTATTGGGGTTATCCATAAAAACATGACCATAGAGCGCCAAGCACAAGAAGTGCGCAAAGTGAAGCGCTCTGAATCGGGTATGATTCAAGATCCCATTACTTTACCTGTAGATGCTACCGTAAAGGATGCGCTGCAAATAATGGCCGAAAATAAAATTGGTGGAATTCCTGTGGTGGCCGATGATAAAACGCTGGTAGGAATTATTACCAACAGAGATTTGCGTTTTGAAAAGGCCCCAGATCGTCCGGTTGCAGAGGTAATGACTTCAGAAAACTTGGTAACTGCCAAGAAAGCAGTAGACCTTACCGAGGCCGAGCAAATTTTGCAAAATCATAAAATAGAAAAGCTTCCGGTAACGGATGAAAATAACAAGCTGGTAGGCTTAATTACCTTCAGAGATATTATAAAGGTCAAAGAGCACCCGAACAGTTGCAAAGATGAATATGGTCGTTTGCGCGTTGCAGCTGCGGTTGGTGTTACCGGTGACGTTTTAGACCGTGTGGCCTTGTTAACTCAAGCCGGTGTAGACGCCATTGTTATTGATACCGCACATGGCCATAGTAAAGGGGTGCTCGATGCCCTGGCTAAAGTGAAAAAAGAATACCCCGATTTGGATGTTGTGGTTGGAAATATCGCAACAGCCGATGCTGCTAAAATGTTGGTAGAGGCTGGAGCCGATGGGGTTAAAGTAGGTATCGGTCCCGGTTCTATATGCACAACGCGTGTTATTGCTGGGGTAGGCGTTCCTCAACTTTCGGCTGTAATGGCAGTGGCAGAAGCACTGCAAGGAACGGGAGTTCCATTAATTGCGGATGGTGGAATTCGCTATACGGGCGATATCGTTAAAGCAATAGCCGCCGGAGGCGATTGTGTTATGGTAGGATCACTATTGGCTGGAGTTGAAGAATCTCCAGGCGAAACCATCATCTACGAAGGCCGCAAATTTAAGTCCTATAGAGGTATGGGTTCAGTAGAAGCCATGCAGAAAGGCTCTAAAGACCGCTACTTTCAAGATGCCGAAGACGACATTAAAAAGCTCGTTCCAGAAGGGATTACGGGCCGTGTCCCTTATAAAGGAAGCTTGGCCGAGGTTCTCCATCAAATTGCCGGAGGAATGCGTGCAGGAATGGGGTACACCGGTTCAGATACCATCAATCGACTGAAGTCGGCACAATTCATTAAAATCACTGCTGCGGGGGTTAAAGAGAGCCATCCGCACGATATTGCTATAACCAGAGAAGCACCCAACTACAGTTCTATTTAATACCCTACAACGTTTATGAAAATGAAAGCGCTTTCCTTTATTACATTCCTGTGCTTATCCTTATCCATTGCGGCACAGCAAAAGGAGCAAACTGTACTTACCGTAAACAATAAAGACATTAGTTTACGGGAGTTCGAAAACGTTTTTAAAAAGAACAATAACGATCCAGATACTTCTCCAGAAGGCTTGGATGAGTACATGGATTTGTTCATCAAGTACAAGCTGAAGGTTACCGAGGCAGAAGCTTTGGGCATGGATACCTTATCAAGCTTTAAAAAAGAATTGGCAGGATACCGTACGCAACTTGCCGCTCCATATCTTACTGACGAAGATGCATTAGATAAATTGGTGAAGCAGGCTTATGAGCACCTAAAACAAGAAGCCAATGCATCACACATTCTAATTAAAACAACAGGAACCGACACCCTAGAAGCGTACAAGCGCATTATGGAGATCAAAAAGAAATTGGCAGACGGTGCTGATTTTGAATCCATGGCCAAAAAGTACTCCCAGGATCCCAGTGCAAAATCAAATGGCGGAGAGCTCGGGTATTTCTCTGGAATGCAAATGGTATGGCCATTTGAAAAGGCCGTGTTTGAGAGCGAGGAAGGTGCGGTAAGCGGTCCTATCAAAACAAGCTTTGGTTATCACCTGATTAAGGTAAACGACAAAAGACCTTCGCGCGGAAAAAGAAAAACAGCACATATTCTCATCAAAACAGAAAACGTAGACTCCGCGCTAGCTGCCCAGAAAGCCGATGAGGTGTACCAACGTATCCAACAAGGGGAGTCGTTTGAGGAACTAGCCAAAAAATACTCCGATGACAAAGGGTCTGCAAAAAAAGGGGGAGTACTTCCAGAGTTTGGTGTAGGTAAAATGGTTAAAGAATACGAGCAGGCAGCGTTCGCATTGGAAAGCGAAGGCGATGTAAGCAAGCCGGTTCAATCTTCGTACGGGTACCATATCATAAAGCTTCTGGAAAAGAAAGGCGTGCCAGACTTCGAACAAGTAAAGCCTGCCATACTGAAGCGTATCAAAAAAGACGACCGGTCTCAAATAGCACGGAATTCTTTTATTAAAACGCTGAAAGAGGAATACGATTTCAAGCGCATAGACAAAAACGTAAAGCCGTTTTACAAGTGGGTAGACGATCGTGTATTTAAAGGCACCTGGGAGGTTCCAGCAAAAGTTAGCGATAAGTACGTAGCCACTTGGGCGGATACGGGTATTACGCAAAAACAATTTGCCGAGCACATTTTTAAACTACAGCGTGAGGCTGAAAAAGAGGATATAACCTATTTTGTAGATGTTATCCTCAATAAGTTTGCCGGCGGACATCTAATAGCGTTCGAGAACGAGCGGTTGGAAGAGAAATACCCGGAATTCAAAGCCTTGATGCAGGAGTATCGTGATGGAATTTTGTTGTTCGATTTGATGAACGAAAAAGTGTGGAACAAGGCCATTAAAGACACCTCTGGACTCAAGCAGTTTTTTACCGAAAACCAAGATCAGTTTATGTGGAAAGAGCGAGCGGAGGCGGTTATCTACAAAAGCGAAGATGCAAAGCTCCTAAAAAAGGTGGGTAAGAAACTGCGTAAAGGGAATTCGGAGGCAGAAATTTTGGCGGAATACACCGAAGATGACAAGCTCTTAATAACTACCGAAAGCATTTTGGAAGAAAAGGGTGAAAGCGAAATTTTAGACTTATTTCCTTGGAAGACCGGTGTTTCAGAGGTGAAAGTGCACAATGACAGAAACACATTGGTGCACATCAAAAAAATTCTTCCGGCTGGTCCCAAAACCCTCGATGAAGCGCGGGGTGCAGCCATTGCGGCATATCAAAATCACTTGGAGAAAGAGTGGCTTAACGAATTAAAAAAGAAATACAGCATAGAAGTAAATAAAGAAGTGCTGTACAGCTTGCAATAATGAGACAGCTGCTTGCTTTTACATGTGCCACACTGGTTTTTTCCTCTTGTATATTTACCAATACCGCAGATAAGGGTGCAGTAGTTGCTAGGGTAAACGAGCACATTCTTTACCAAGGCGATGTACCCACATCCATTACAGTAGGACTAACCCGCGATGACAGTGCTCGCGTAGTGAAATCGTACATAGAAGGTTGGGTAAAGGAGCGGGTATTGGTGCAGAAGGCGGAACAAAACCTTAGCGTAGACGAGGAAGACCTAGAAGATAGAATCCAGGCCTATCGTAATTCTCTGCTGGTTTTTGAATATGAGCGTGCTCTGGTGCAGTCACGACTGGATACAGGAGTTAGCGCAGAAAACATTGCGGCCTACCACAACGAGCATCAAACCGCCTTTATCTTGCAAGAGCCAGCATACCGGTTTTACTACATATACTTTCCATCGGCACAGCACGATGCATATAAGGTGAGGAAAGCGCTAGAAAGTAAGGACCCAGTAAAAATTGAAGAGCTAAAGGCCTACGGATTAGGGTATGGAGCTACTTTTTACTTTGAAGATGAAAGTTGGCTCACAAAATCTAGCCTAATACAAACCGTAGGAACACGTATTGAGGATGCTATACTGGATAGCAACAACCCGTTAAAAGTTCTAAAGGATGATAATGCCGTGCAATACCTCTATATCTTGGACAAAAAAGAGGTTGGCGAGATTGCTCCGCTGAGTTTGGTAGAAAACGAAATCCGATCCAAGATAATAAACGATCGCAAGTTTAAGTTAATCAACAAAATGCGAAACGACCTCTTCAATGAGGCTCTCAACAATAAAGATGCAGAAATTTATTAGTAGCTATAGCCTTCTTCTTATCCTTTTTTTGGCCGTAGCAACCCCGCTTTTCTCGCAAGATGAAGATAGCGCACAGTACCAAATTCTCGATGAGATAATTGCTGTGGTAGGCGGAGAGGTAATTATAGCCTCCGAATTAAAAGACCAAAAGGTGCAGTACTCCGAGCAGTACGGCATTCCAGCTAAGGACTGTGTTGTTTTTGAGCAACTACTCAACCAAAAACTGTTTCTCCACAATGCCAAAATAGACAGTGTAGAGGTGTCTGGCGATCAGGTAGAATCGGAGATGGATCGTAGAATGCGCTACTTTATCCAGCAGATTGGAAGTGAAAAAAAACTGGAAGAGTTCTATGGAAAGTCCATCGTACAGTTAAAGAAAGAATTCCGAGAACTGATTCGCGAACAACTGCTTATTCAATCGCTGCAACAACAAGTGAGTAGTGAGTTTAGCATAACTCCTGCCGAGGTAAAGGAGTTTTACGAAAACATACCCAAGGACAGCCTACCGCTAGTGAACTCACAAATAGAAGTGGCGCAGTTGGTTATCCTTCCAGAGGTTAGCAATAGCGAACGTAGGAGAGCGCGTAAAAAACTAGAAGACATCCGAAAAGAAATTAAAGAAGGAAAAGATTTTGCAACCCAAGCCGTTTTGTACTCCGATGATCCTGGATCTGCGGCCAAAGGTGGGGATTTAGGCATGGTGGACAAAGGACAGTTTGTGCCCGAGTTTGATGCCGTGGCACTCTCTTTACAGGATGGTGAACTCTCCACCATTTTCGAGTCTCAATTTGGTTTTCACCTCATGCAAATGCTAGAGCGTAGGGGCGAAAAGTATAGGGCAAGACACATTTTGGTAAAGCCCAAAATTTCTTCATTCGACCGTAAAAAAGCAAAGGATCTCATCGATTCGCTGTACAATGTGTTACAGGATGAACCCGACCGCTTTACCGAGTTAGTTTTGGAGTATTCACAAGACGAGGAAACAAAAAATTCGGGTGGAATTCTATTAAATCGCAACACCGGTACGCCTCGTTTGGATATGGGAGAAATCGATGGCCAACTGTTTTACGTAGTAGATAACTTGGAAAAAGGAGATATCTCCGAACCATCGATGTACACCACAAACCAGGGTAAAGAAGGATATCGTATTGTAAAGCTGCTGGAGCGTTCGGCTCCCCATAAGGCCAATTTAAAAGACGATTACCAAACCCTGCAAGAGGCGGCATCAGCGGATTTAAGGGCCAATGCACTAGAAGACTACATCAAACGTAAAATAGCAACCACATTTGTAAGAATCAATCCAGAGTATCAGAATTGCGACTTTAATTACAACTGGTTAAAAGACAAATAATTATGGCAGCGTCCTCAGCTACAACAGACCCAAAAGAACAAGTACACTATTTCCTGGAAAAAACGCATGCGTTAAAGCAGGAGTTAGCCAAGGTTATTGTAGGGCAGGACGATGTGATACAGCAAGTGTTGATATCCATTTTTAGCAAAGGACACTGCTTGTTAGTGGGGGTGCCAGGTTTGGCCAAGACTTTGCTGGTAAACAGTATTTCGGAGGCACTTGGACTAAGCTTTAACCGGATTCAATTTACTCCCGATTTAATGCCTTCAGACATTACGGGATCCGAGATTTTAGATGAAAATAAGCAGTTCAAGTTTATCGAGGGACCCATTTTTGCCAACGTGGTTTTAGCGGATGAAATAAACCGAACGCCCCCGAAAACACAGAGTGCACTCCTAGAGGCCATGCAAGAAAAGCGGGTTACTTATGGAGGGAAAAGCCTCAACTTGCCGAATCCATTTTTTGTGCTCGCTACACAAAACCCTATAGAGCAGGAAGGTACTTATCCGTTGCCTGAGGCGCAGTTAGACCGCTTTATGTTTAACATTTGGGTGGACTATCCTTCCATATCGGAAGAGTTAGAAATTGTAAAGCGTACTACTGGAGCCACCCAGACCAAAATTAACCCCGTATTAAACGAGCAGGAGATTTTGGAAGCCCAGGAGTTGGTGCGTAAAATACCGGTTACAGATACGGTCATGCAGTATGCCGTAGAGCTTGCGGCAAATACCCGTTTGGTAGATTACGGTAGTGAGCTGGCTAAGAAGTACTTGTCATGGGGTGCAGGGCCCAGAGCATCGCAGTATTTGGTGCTAGGAGCAAAAGCCCATGCCATGATTAACGGAAAGTTTGCACCCGATATCGAAGATGTGCAGGCGGTAGCGCTTCCAGTGCTACGTCACCGAATTATCCTGAACTACAAAGCCGAAGCGGATGGCTATAGTATAGAGCGCATCGTGAATGAGCTTATGATGTAGCAACTTAAGGCCAGTTATTCACAGAGGCCTTTACGCTGTGGTAATCTTCCATTAAATCCTCCAGCACTTGCTTTGCGGGCTTCAGCGTGTTTACGGTAGATATAATTTGTCCAATTTCTAATTCTCCATCCTGTAGGTTACCTTCCAACATGCCCAATTTGGCGCGACCTTTTCCCAGTGCATTTTTCAACGTTTCTGGCGAAGCCCCCTTTATTTCCAACCGTTTAATGTCTTGGTAGAAATTGTTTTTCAAGAGCCGGACTGGATTTAATGCTTTCATGCAGAGCTCGGTACTCCCCGAACCTGCTTCAATAAGGGCCTGCTTGTAGTTAATATGTACAGAAGACTCCTCAGTCGGTACGAAGAGCGAACCCACTTGCACTGCACTGGCTCCCAGAGCAAAAGCTGCGGCCATGGCGGCACCGCTACCAATTCCACCCGCGGCAATTACAGGTATTTTTAGTTGATTTCTCAATTCTTGTAGCAGTACCAAGGTGGTCGTTTCTTCCCTGCCGTTGTGTCCACCAGCCTCAAAACCCTCCGCTATGACAGCATCCACACCAGCTTCTTGTGCTTTTAGGGCAAATTTTAAGCTACTCACAACATGGAAAACACGCGCTCCGTTTTTTTGTAAAAGTTTTGTGTAAGTTTTAGGATTTCCTGCCGATGTAATAACCACAGGAACCTGATTCTCATCAAGTATACGGAGCTGATCTTCAACGTGTTTGTACAATAAAGGGAGGTTTACGGCAAAAGGTAAATCGGGTTTTTGGAGACTTTTTTTGAGTTGTACTAGATGCTCGTTTAGCAGGTTAGCTTGCATGCTTCCACCGCCAACTACACCCAAACCACCGTTATTTGAAACTGCACTGGCCAATTTCCAACCCGAAGTCCAAACCATCCCAGCTTGGATTATCGGATATTTCGTACCAGTCACCGCATTATATTTTGTGTCCATTAATTTAATCAGTTAAATTAACCCCAAAGTCAAAAAGACTTATGTTTGTGTTTGTAACCTAAAAGCCCCAAAGCTACCGGAATGAAAGAAAAGTTACTTTATCTAGCCTTATGTGCCTTCAGCTTCTTGATTATTGTTCCTAGCCAGACCCAGGCTCAAAACTACAGATTAGAGGCGGGTTTGCGTTTGGGAGGTGCCAATTATCTTGGAGATATTGGAGGTAAATTCCTACCGAGACGCGATTTTGTAGCAGACATGAAGCTACGTGCAACAGGCCCTTCTGCGGGTATTTTTGTACGCTATGCAATTACGCCACGCATTAATGTTAGCGGCCATTATCAGTGGGGACGTATCGGTGGCGGAGATAGTCTGAGCACCAACCCGGGGCGGAATAGAAGAAACCTGAGCTTTCAAAACAACATATTCGAGGCAGGAGCAACGGCAGAGTTTGAGTTTTATGAAAATTACAATGTGGGACGCAATCGTAGATATCGTGTAGATTTTGCATCTTTTGCTTTCATAGGTGTTGGTTTCTTTACGCACAATCCAACCACGGAAATTAGAGAAACGATTAACGGCCAGACATTTACAGGAGTGGTAGATCTGGCTCCGCTACAAACGGAGGGAGTTGCCTACGAATTGTCTGGATTGGCTTTAAATCTTGGTTTTGGAGTGCACTGGACCATAGATAGAAATTACCGAATTGGAGCAAGGCTCGGTGTGCGTACTACGCAAACGGATTATTTGGATGACATCAGTACCGAATACAAAGATCCACGTACTTTTCCCTCCACACCAGAAGGGGAACTGGCAAAGGCATTGGCATGGAGGCAAGATGAACTGGATGAGGGTCGGGAATACCCAAATGAATCTAGAGAGCCTCGAGGGAACCCCAATTATGATGACTCGTATGTATTTGCCACGTTAAATTTCTCCTATGTGTTTAAAGGTAAGGGTGGTAAATTCAAAAAAGGATTCCACAACGGGTATCGTAGAAGTGGTGGCAGCAGAAGCAGACGCTCACGATTCTTCTCTTTCTAGGCTCGGAAATAAATACATTTAGACATAAAGAAAGCGGCTTGCATCCATTGATGCAAGCCGCTTTCTTTTTAAAGGAAGTTGCGAAGGCATTCCTAATTAGGAGAACACGGGTTAAAATACATAGCACAAAAAAAGCCCTGACACTTGCCAGGGCTTTAATAAGTACTTTGAAAGAATCCTAGTAATAAATCAATCTACGAACTTTTGCAATGTATTTCGCAAGGCGAATAACCTGTTTGGTATATCCAAACTCGTTATCGTACCAAACGTAGAGTACGATGTTCTTTTTATCTGGAGAAACGATGGTTGCGTTGCTATCGAACACAGAGCAACAAGAGTTTCCAATGATATCAGAAGATACCAACTCAGGCTCTATGGCGTAGTTAATTTGATTTACCAAATCACCTTGCAGTGCAGCACTTTTTAAAAGCTCATTGATAGCATCTACTGAAGTTTCTTTGTCTACCGTAAGGCTTAAGATAGCCAGAGACCCATTAGGAGTTGGAACGCGCACCGCATTTGCAGTAAGCTTGTCTTGTAGGTCGGGTATACACTTAGTTACTGCTTTTCCAGCACCCGTCTCGGTAATTACCATGTTGATGGCAGCCGAGCGACCTCTACGTGCTTTACCGTGCATGTTGTCCAATAAGTTTTGGTCATTGGTGTATGCGTGAACGGTTTCTATGTGGCCTTTTACTACGCCTAAATTATCATTGATAACTTTTAGTACCGGTACAATGGCGTTGGTGGTGCAACTGGCTGCAGAGTATATGTTTTCGCTTTCAAGGTCTAGGCCTTTGTGATTCACACCGTATACGATGTTTGGCACCTCTTTACCTGGAGCAGTCAAAATCACCTTGCTAACTCCTTTGGCCTTTAGGTGGCGTCCTAACGCTTCACGATCCTTGAATACTCCCGTATTGTCAATTAGTAGAGCATCCTCGATTCCGTATTCCGTGTAGTCTACATCCTCGGGGCTTTGTGCAGAAATCATGTGCACGCGCTGCCCATTGATGATCATTTGCTTGTTCTCTATATCTAGCGATACAGTTCCGTCAAAAAGGCCGTGTACCGAATCGTTGCGCAAAAGAGCAGCCCGCTTCACCAACTGCTTCTCATCATCGCCACGAGTAACTATGGCACGTAAGCGCAATTGTTGTCCTTTTCCGGCTTGCTTAATCAATTCTCTTGCGGCAAGTCTTCCGATGCGACCAAATCCAAACAGCACCACGTCTTTAGGCTGGATGTCTGGTGAACCTGCCTGGATCATATGATTTAGGGTACTATCCAAAAAGTCGCTGAGACTGCTGCCATTGCTGCCTTCTTTATCTAGCCACTGAGATGCCAACAAACCGATATCGATTTTAGCAGGGCTTAAGTCTTTTTCCAACAGCAATCGTGCGATTTCCGTAGTAGTCTCTATAGAAATGGTTTTGTGTACAATTTCGTTAGCGTATCGGTGCAGGTTTAATACCTCGGGTACTCCCAAGTTTACCAGGTGGTTTCTAAACAACACCAGCTCTACGTTTTTGTCGTACAAAAGCTTGCCGATGTAGCTGATAAGGTCTACTGCCGAACGCTCGTTTTGTAAATGTGCTTCGAAATCTTTGGAATATAGCTCCTTGGTATCTACTGCCATACCTATTTGATTGAGTTGAAATTAGGGCTGCAAAGGTAATATTTTCTCAACTGACTTCCGGCCAATGTTAAGTGAATGTTACTGGTTGGATGTATAGCAATAAAAAACCCCAGACTGTAAATCTGGGGTTTTCTCATCGTCTAACTCATGCACTACATCCCAAAACCATAATATGCTTTGTAACCATTGGGGTAGTACCCTTCAATCAGCGCTCCCGACTTTTTACTACTCAAAGCTTCCTGAACATCGTTGGGGGAAAGCACTGGCTTTTTATCGATCTTGGTAATCATAAAACCTGTTTTCATTCCACTACGGCCTAGCATGCTGCCTTCTAGCGATTCCACCACTACACCGTTTTTCAGTTTCAATTTGTTGAGCTCTTCCGGTGAAGCGGCCCGTAGGTCTGCTCCCAATACTCTTTTAATATCTCCTGGCAGAGGCACCGCCTTTAGTTCGGTACCTCCAGCTTGGTTTCTCAGGGTCACCCGTTTTGCTAGCTGTTTTCCATCTCGCAGTAAGGTTAGGTTTACCTTGTCGCCAGGTCTGTACTTTCCAATTTGCTCCTGCAGTTCGGTAACATTTTTGACGGGCACATCATTTACTGTGCGTATAACATCTCCCGCATTAATACCAGCATCTTTAGCCGCTCCGTTTTCAGTTACATCGGCTACGTACACGCCATCGTAGTCCGTCAGCTCCAGGTCGTCTACCAACTCTTGGTTTAAATCTCTTATGTTCACACCTATAAAAGCGCGCTGTACCGTTCCAAATTCGTATAAATCTGAAACCACTTTTTTAACCAGGTTTACAGGTACGGCAAAGGAGTATCCGGCATAGGATCCGGTATTGGAAGCGATAGCCGTATTAATGCCCAGTAATTCTCCATTTACGCCTACTAAAGCACCACCCGAGTTGCCGGGATTTACCGCAGCATCGGTTTGAATGAATGATTCTAACGGAAACTGGCGATCTGCACCTTGTTCTAAAAGATTAATGTTTCTTGCTTTTGCGCTTACAATTCCGGCCGTAACGGTAGAAGACAGATTGAAGGGGTTTCCCACTGCTAGTACCCATTGGCCTACCTTGATCTGATCGCTATCTCCATAAGGTAGATAGGGGTACTTTTCGTTTCCTTCCAACTTCAAAAGGGCTAGGTCGGTAGAGGGATCTCTTCCAATAAGTTCTGCCTCCTTGGTCTCCCCATTATTTAGTTTTACCCGGATGTTTTGGGCGCCTTCGATAACGTGGTTGTTGGTTACCACAAAACCATCTCCCGAAACGATAACACCCGAGCCACTACTCAGTGATACACGAGGTTGCGCAGGTCTTCCAAAAAAATATGCCCATGGGTCGTAGCTTTGTCCTACACGTTCTGTCCACACGTGTACTACGGCATGCACGGCTTGGTCTGCAGCGTACTCAAAATTTACTATTTCGCCTCCATCTGTGGCTACAGAAGGCATGTTTATGAACTGCGCTGGAGGGGTTTCCTTAGTATTTTCAGAATCTGCGGGCTGCGGCGTAAAGTGTTGGATGGATACAAATGCAACCAATCCACCCACAAGGCCAAAAAATAAACTCGACAATATTTTTTTCATGGGGTCAGATTGTTTTGGTTATTTCGCAAAGAAAACGACCACGGAAGTACCGTAGTTTTTGGGCTGTGGTTAATTATTGTTAAGCTTTATGCAAGGGCAAATTCTTCGCTTTTTTAAATATCAGGGAACGGGTAACGACTTTATCGTGATCGACCAATTGGAGAAAACCTTTCCAATTTCTCCCAAACAAATACAGCAGTTATGCGACCGACATTTTGGTGTTGGTGCCGATGGTGCTTTGGTGTTATCCAAAGACGATACAGCCAACTTTAATCTGGTGTTTTACAATCCCGATGGTTCTGAAAGCTTTTGCGGAAATGGAAGCCGGTGTGCGGTGCGTTATTTTTTAAAGAAGGAAAACAAAAGCGACTGCACCTTTACCGGTTTTGATGGATTGCATAGTGCTCGGCTTATTGATGAAAACACGGTTACCATTGATCTGAATGTGTCTCAGTCTGTGGCAAAAAACCAGCACGGTTTTGTTATTAATACTGGAGCTCCGCATGTATGTGTTCCTACCGAAGGCTTAAAAAACATGGCGATTGCTGAAAGCGCTAAAGAAATCCGTTGGCATGAAGCGTACCAACCGGTCGGTACCAATGTCAATTTTTTCGAGAAGCTAGCAGAAAACCAAGTGGCCATACGCACCTTTGAGAAAGGGGTGGAGGGTGAAACCTTATCGTGTGGTACGGGGGTTACAGCGGTTGCTATTTCGGTGTTTAGTCAGGATTCTGCTCTAGAGGAAGTTGAGGTACAGTCTCAAGGTGGTGTTTTGCGGGTAGCCAAGGATAAGAACCCCAACAAATATTGGCTTACCGGAGCAGCCAATGAAGTATTTGAAGGAGAAATACCGCTGGCATGATTGAACTACGAGCTGTTGAGGCAGCGGACATCGATTACATCCATGCTTTAGAAAACAATCCCGAAAACTGGAGTTTTGGCGATACCAACCAACCCATAGCAAAGCAAACCTTGGTGAATTGGATTGACCAGGGCAACGACATTTACGAGAGCAGAAGACTACGGCTCATGGTTTGCGAAGATGGTGCCTGCAAGGGCTGCGTGGATTTGTACAACCTAGATTTTTATCATTTGCGCGGATATGTGGCCATTTTAATTGAGCCAGAGCACCGCGGAAAAGGTATAGCTTCTTACTGTCTGCAGTGGTTAACGTCTTACGTTTCGAATACTATCGGCATAAATAAGCTACTGGCCGAAGTACCCTGCCACAACGAAGCGAGTGTGGCTTTATTTAAAGGTGCCGGGTATGAACAGGTAGGCACATTACCACAATGGCAGCGCCAAAACGCGGATACCTGGCATGATGTACTTCTGTTACAAAAATCGCTTTAGGTATGCGTAAAACGCTTTTCGGGTTGCTATTCTCTGCCTTACTGGCTGCACTTCTGGTGTACGGATTAATGTACCGGGGTAACATCAATCGAGATATTGTGCTAAAGGTGTATCCCAATGCAAGCTTTCAAGAGGTAGTGGATAGTATGCAAGCGCAGGGCTTGCAGTCTGCATTTACATTTAAGTTGGCTTCCTGGCTTTATGGTTACCCCAGTCTGGTGAAACCAGGGCGCTACAAGCTAGCTGCGCATACCAACAATAAATCCCTTATTGCAAAGCTTAGAGCGGGCAATCAAGACCCGCTTTTGGTGGTGGTGCCTTCTAAGCGCGACATTCCCTCAGTAGCGGCAGTGGTAGCGCAACAACTAGCGGTGGATTCTGGTGCTATTGTACAAGCATTTCTTGCTAAAGCCAGGGAGCGTAAGATAGACGAGGTGGCCTATCCTTGCCAATGGATTCCCAATTCCTATGAAATGTATTGGACGGTTTCACCTCAAGATTTGGTGCAGCGTTTAGAAAAGGAACGTGCGCGCTTTTGGGAGGAGTTGGGAAGCAAGCGTTTGGCCAACACGGGCCTTACTGCGTGCGAAGTAGTGACCCTGGCTTCTATCGTGCAAAAAGAAACTGCAAAAAAAGATGAGATGCCACGTGTGGCGGGGGTATATTTAAATAGGCTGGAAAAAGGCATGCGCCTCCAAGCCGATCCCACCTTGGTGTATCTGTTGAGTAAAGAAAACAACCCCATTCGCAGGGTAGTCAATGCCGATAAGAAAATTGATTCGCCTTACAACACCTACAAGGTTTATGGACTGCCACCTGGGCCTATATGCGTTCCAGAAATTACTGCGATAAAGGCAGTGCTCAATGCAGAGAAACACAATTACCTGTACTTCTGTGCTAAAGAAGATTTCTCGGGCTACCATGCCTTTGCAAAAACGTACAGCGCACATTTACAAAATGCACGCAGGTATCAACGCGAGTTAAACAAGCGCAAAATATATCGCTAAAGCGGCCGTTGGTGAGTGATTTAACCCAGAGGTAAACCCCACTAGATTAAACTGGCTATTTTAGCCGCAAACTTTTTCTATAATGACCCAAATTAAGTTTGGAACCGATGGCTGGAGAGCCATCATAGCTAAGGAATTTACAGTAAGCAACGTGGCCCGCGTAACCGAGGCTACCGTAGCTTGGCTGAAGCAGCAAGAAAAAACAACCAACAAGGTAGTTATTGGCCACGATTGCCGCTTTGGAGGCGAAATGTTTGCGAAAACCGCAGCCGTAGTTTTTGCACAAGCCGGCATAGAGGTACACCTAGCCAAAGGCTTTGTTTCTACACCTATGGTTTCTTTGGGTACACAAAATATGGGTGCCGATTTGGGTATAGTGCTTACGGCTAGTCACAATCCACCCGAATACAACGGCTATAAAATTAAAGCGGCCTACGGAGGACCATTGCTACCCGAAAAAGTACAGGAAATAGAAGACCGTATTCCAGATACTAGCGATTTCGTCCTAGATCAGGAGGTGTTTGACCAATTGGTATCCGATGGGAAAATTGTGGATATCGACTTGGAAACGATGTACATCAAGTCGGTGGAGGAAAACTTTGATTTGGATGCCATTCGCAACTCGGGCTTAACCTTTGCATACGATGCCATGTATGGTGCAGGTCAAGATGTAATTCGCAAGATTTTACCCGATGCCGTTTTATTGCACTGCGACCAAAACCCGGGTTTTAAAGGACAAGCTCCAGAGCCCATTCACAAGAATTTATTAGAGTTTTCAGAGCTCATTAAAAATCACGGTGGTATTGCTTCGGGCCTCGCTACAGATGGCGATGCAGACCGCATCGGTCTGTACAATTCCAAGGGCGAGTTCATCGATTCCCACCACATCATCCTCCTGCTAATTAAATACTTGGTAGAGGAGAAAAAACTCAGTGGAAAAGTGGTTACTGCGTTCTCTGCATCGGTAAAAGTAAAGCAGCTTTGCGAGCACTTTGGCCTAGAACATGAGACCGTGAAAATTGGCTTTAAGTACATCTGCAAGCACATGATTACCGAAGACGTACTGCTAGGTGGTGAAGAATCGGGTGGAATTGCTATTAAAGGTCACGTACCCGAACGTGATGGTATCTGGATGGGCTTAGTGATTTGGGAATTTATGGCCAAATCGGGCAAAAGCCTAGAGCAACTCATAAACGAGGTGTACGATATCGTAGGGAAGTTTGCTTTTCAGCGCAACGATTTACACCTCACCGAAAGTGTGAAGCAGGCCATTATAGAGCGATGCAAAAACGATGAGTTTGCGGCTTTTGGAGATCGCAAAGTAGAAGAACGCCAAACGGTAGACGGCTTTAAGTACTTTTTTAATAAAGACGAGTGGGTTATGATTCGCCCATCGGGTACCGAGCCCGTACTTCGTACCTATGCGGAGGCCGAAACCTTAGAAAAAGCATCGGCCATTTTGGACGACTGCAAGCAAGAAATACTTGATTAAAACCCGTTGCATAGCGCTTTTTTTGTTGGGTTGTAGTGTTGGCCTATCGGCACAGCACAGCACCGATTCCATACAGAAAAAGTTTCCCATTGTACCGGTAGAAATTGGCCTGCTTGCAGCATCGCAAGTGGGCCTTTCTTTTGTTTGGTATGATGAATTTGGTGCGTTTACCTTCAGAGACGATTTGCACCAGTGGCGCGGCATGGATAAGCTGGGGCATGCCATGTCTGCCTTTCAGGTAGCGCGCAGCAACCGTGTGCTTTGCGAACTGGCGGGGATGGAAGCAGGTAAAGCAAAGCGTTGGAGTGTTTTATCTACAGCCATTTTTTACACCGGTGTTGAGGTACTGGATGGCTTTTCAACGACCTATGGTTTTTCCTGGAGTGACTTTGCTGCGAACGGCCTGGGCATTGGTCTTGCAAGTTTGCCCAGTCGTTATCAACAGCGTTTTTCATTAAAGTTTTCGTACAGACCAACCGATTTTCCCGCATTACGACCCGAAGTTTTAGGGAAAACAGCATTGGAACGTGCTTTTAAGGATTATAACGGGCAAACCTACTGGTTAAGCCTGTGGCAAAGAAAACGCGACCGATGGTTTCATTTTGTGGGAATTTCGGTTGGATATGGAGCAACGGGAATGTATGGAGGAAGCGATAATCCTGCCGTTAACGCAGCAGGGTTAGCGATACCACCAACCTTTAGAGCGCGTCAATTGTATTTGGCCATTGATTTTAACTGGGAAGGATTAGCGCCCCATAAACCCAAATTGCAAAAGTGGTTGCGCTTGCTCGATTTTATTAAGGTGCCCTTACCCGGCTTAATGTGGCAAGAAGCTAAAGGAGTTTCATTTTTGCCTCTGGCATATTAAGATCAATTTAAGCCATGTCCAAGGCAGCGCCTAAGCCCAATCGGTATTCCGAGGGTCTTACCCCAGCTACTTGTTTAAACATACGGCTAAAGTAGTTGGGGTCGTTAAATCCACACGAAAACGCAATTTCTTTCACACTCAGATCTGGGTTTTCGAGGAGGTTTTTTGCGTATTTGATGCGCTCCTCCAAAATTAACTGCACCGGAGTAATGCCATATTGTTCGGTAAAAGCTCGGTACAAAGCCGATTTGCTCATGCCAGCGATCTTGCACAAATCGGCTATGCGAATGTCTTGACTGAGTTGGGTGGAAATGTGATGTAAAACCGCGTGGAAAGGCGATTGGGTGCTGTTTTTGGTACTGTATTTTTGCAGTCCATTTAGGTTTTGCAATTTCAGCAAGCATACCACCAGTTTTCGCAACATTAAATCGGCCTGGTAGTCTTTAAGGGGGTCATCGCTAGTGAGCACATGGAGGATGTTATTGCTTATAAAGGCGAGGTCCTTATTGTTTTGCAAGGTAGCATCCGAAAAATCTAAGCGCCATTCGCTGAACGTGACGAGCTCTCGGTTTTGTTTGGAGTTAATCAGTTCGAGCTGACTACTAATAAATCCCTCATCAATTACTAAAGCCGTGCACCGCGTGGGGTTGTTTTCTTCTGCTTCTGGAAAATCGATGCGCATTAGGGTATCACTGGGGGCCAACACCGTTTGTCCGGGGAGGTACTCAAAATCTTCAAATCCATCCAGGTGCATAATTTTTTTACCACGCAGCATAGAAGTAATGGTAAAACCACCAAAGCGAAGGTTAAAATCAGAGGCCTTCTGGTGCGTCTCAAAAATGTTGAGCTCGCAAACATCCAGGTTAAATTTTGTTCTGTGTTCCACCAAAGAAGAGAGGGAATCTTTAGGTGTTAGCTGGTACGGGGTAATTAATTCCAAGACTCAATTGTTTAATTCCTACAAGGTAGGTTCTACAGTAGTTTGGAAAAAAGGACTTTAGTCATGTGGGAAGATAATGCTAGTAGTTGAAATTTTTCTCCATCAAGCTTGGGTTTTTAATGATGAAAATTGTGGGAAACAAAAACCTAAACAGTATGGAAACTATAGCAACCGGCCTTCCTTTTGTTGGAAGGGAAGTAACCTTTAAAACGCGTTACGACAACTTTATTGGCGGGGAGTTTACAGCCCCAGTGCATGGCGAATATTTCGAAAATATTTCGCCCATTAATGGTCAGCCTTTTACCCAGGCAGCACGCTCTACTAAAGAGGATATTGAGCTGGCACTAGATGCAGCGCATAAAGCTTTCCCTAAGTGGAGTGCTACATCGGCAGCAGCTCGCTCCAATGTGCTACTGAAAATTGCGCAGATTATGGAAGATAATCTCGAGTATCTGGCTACCGTGGAAACCGTGGACAACGGCAAGGCTATTCGCGAAACCATGGCGGCCGATTTGCCCCTGTCTATAGATCACTTCCGCTATTTCGCAGGCGTTATTCGTGCCGATGAATCTACCATGTCTGAGCACGATGAAAATACCGTGAGCATTAACCTGCAAGAGCCGCTAGGCGTGGTGGGTCAAATTATTCCGTGGAATTTCCCACTACTTATGGCTGCCTGGAAAATTGCACCCGCATTAGCTGCTGGAAATTGTGTAGTGGTGAAACCCGCAGAGCAAACGCCTACCAGTATTATGTGCCTGATGGAGTTAATAGCCGATGTGCTTCCCCCTGGCGTATTAAACATCGTAACGGGTTTTGGAGTAGAGGCAGGAAAGCCGCTAGCTACTTCTTCGAGAATTGCTAAAGTGGCCTTTACCGGGGAGACCACCACGGGTCGCTTGATTATGCAATACGCATCCGAAAACCTAATTCCCGTTACTATGGAGTTGGGTGGAAAATCTCCCAATATATTCTTCGAATCCATTGCCGAAGCAGACGATGCTTTCTTTGACAAGGCCGTAGAAGGTGCGGTAATGTTTGCATTAAACCAAGGAGAAGTGTGTACCTGTCCATCGCGCATTTTGGTGCACGAGAAAGTGTATGACCGCTTTATGGAACGCGTGGTAGCACGTACAAAAGCAATAAAAATGGGCAATCCACTCGATCCCAATACCATGATGGGTGCGCAAGCCTCAAACGACCAGTATGAGAAGATTATGAATTACATGCATATTGGTCGTGAGGAGGGAGCTCAAGTGCTATGTGGAGGCGGTAAGTTCCACTTAAACAGTGGTTTAGAAAATGGCTATTACATAGAGCCCACCATTTTTAGAGGGCATAACAAAATGCGCATTTTCCAGGAGGAAATTTTTGGTCCCGTAACTTCGGTAACGACGTTTAAAACTACCGAAGAGGCTATTGAAATAGCCAATGATACCTTGTACGGATTGGGCGCAGGCGTATGGACCCGCGATGCCCACGAAATATATCAGGTGCCGAGAGCCATTAAAGCCGGCCGTGTTTGGGTAAACTGCTACCATGCGTATCCAGCCCATGCGCCTTTTGGAGGGTACAAAAAATCTGGTTTCGGTAGAGAAACGCACAAGATGATGCTAAATCACTACCGCCAGACCAAGAACATGCTTATCTCATACGATAAGAACAAACTCGGATTCTTTTAGAATCAAAACCATATCGTTTAGGGTAAGGAGTTGTAACCCTGCGTTGCAGCTCCTTATACCCTTTAAAAATTACTGCTATGACACCCAGAGTATTAGCAACCCAAGCTACAGAATGGCTCATTCGTTTGTTGGAAGCGGAGCATGGAGCTTTACTTTTTCACCAGAGTGGAGGCTGTTGCGATGGTTCGCAGCCCATGTGTTTTCCTGCTAACGAGTTTAAAATGGGCCACAGCGATGTATGTTTGGGTACCCTGTTGGGCATACCTTTTTGGATGAGTGCCGACCAGTTTGAATACTGGAAACACACCCAATTAACCATAGATGTGGTGGATGGACGAGGATCTAGCTTTTCACTAGAAATACCACACGGAAAGCGTTTTGTAGTAAAATCTAGATTGTTTACTGCAGCGGAATTACAAAATCTGGAGCCAGTAACGGTACTTCAGGATTAGACAATGACACATAGTAGTAAGCCCCCCAGATGCAGTCTGCATCTGGGGGGCTTATTTTTTCAGCAGTTTCAAAATATTAAGCTTTAAAGCGGGTGTTAACAGTCTTTAGGTTTTACCTGAGATGGATTTGGTAGTTACTTCCTGCTATCCGCTAAATTCGCAGCTTTAACGTTGTGCGAGCACTGTTAGCCAGCAAGTATGGGCTGTTTATTGCCCGCGCAGCAGTACACAGAAAATTAGAGCGATGCAAAATGTAGTGCTAAGGAGGTATTCCGTTATCGTGGGTATCGCAATACTCGCAGCTGGTGTGGGGATCAACATGTGGCTATCCAGCCTAAAAACACCACCTGCCAGAAATGAAGACCAAAAAAACGTACCCAGTGTTAAGGTGAGTACGGTGGCGAATACTGCGGTAAGCGCACAAATTTCGCTGAGTGGCCGTTTGAATGCATCTGAAAAAATTGAGGTGTTCCCTGAGGTTACCGGCAAGATGCTTTCTAGCAAAAAGCCCTTTAAAGACGGTACGTTTTACCGTAAAGGTGAAGTGTTGCTGCAAATAGACGATACGGATTTTCGTATGAATCTGAATGCGTCTCGCAGTAATTTTATCAGCGCGCTTACTGCTGCTTTGGCCGATATTAAAATAGACTACCCCAGCGCATTTGATGCTTGGGAACGCTATGCCGCAAAAATTAGTCCTACGGAAGCATTACCCGAACTTCCAGAAACAAGCGACCTGCAACTCAAGCGTTTTTTAGCAGCAAAAGGCATATCCAACCAATACTTTAGCATTAAAGCCCTGGAGGCACAGCTGGATAAGTACCAGTTGATTGCGCCCTTTTCTGGGGTGCTAAGCAATGCCAGTATCAACGCAAATACGGTGGTGCGTGCAGGCCAAAGTATCGGTGTTTTCCTAAATCCCAACGCCTATGAGTTGGAAGCCGGTGTGCCGCTAATCCACACAAATAAACTACAAGTAGGCCAGCCGGTAACGTTGCGCTCCAATGACGTGGAAGGGGAGTGGCAAGGCAAAATATTGCGCGTTGGTAAAAGCGTAGATGCTACAACCCAAACGGTAAAAGTGTACGTAAGCGTGCAAGGCGATGACCTGTACGAAGGCATGTATTTATCGGGAACCGTAGCGGGCAATGCCCTGCAACAAGCAGTGCGCATACCAAGGCATTTGGTGGTAGATAACCGCTACGTGTATACGGTGAAGCAAGGCAAATTAAAGCGGCAGGCGATAACAAAACTGCACGAAAACCAAGACGAGGTGGTTATTGCAGGGCTTACCAATGGCACTTTGTTAGCCCAACAGATCATTCCCGGTGCTGCCGATGGCATGCCCGTAAAAGCGGTGAAATAGCATGCGACAGTTTATACAGTATTTCATTCGCTACGACATCTCGGGGAACGTGCTCATGGCCCTCATTTTTATTTTTGGGCTCATTGGGGTGCTCAACATGCGCAGCACCTTTTTTCCGCAAGCACCCAGCCGGTCTTTAACCATACAACTGGCTTTTCCAGGTGCTTCGCCCGAGGAAATTGAAGAATCGGTAGTCCTAAAAATAGAAGACAACCTCAAAGGTGTTACCGGCATAGAGCGCGTAACCTCAACCACCAATGAGAATGCGGCTGTAATTCGGGTGGAAACCAAGTACAATGCCGAGGTGGAGGATGTGTTGCAAGATGTAAAAAACCGGGTGGATCAAATCACTTCCTTTCCGGTAGGGTTAGAGACGATCAATATTTTTGAGGACGAACCGCGAAACAATGCCGCCACCATTGCGCTACACGGCAAAGTAGATTTAAAGGCACTCAAAAAAGCAGCACGCACTATAGAGCGCGATTTTCTGGAATACGAGGGCATTTCTAAGGTAGAGCTCAGCGGTTTTCCAGAAGAAGAAATCGCCATCCAGGTCAATGAAAATCAACTGCGTGCCTACGGCCTCACCTTCGATGCCGTAATGCGCGCTGTAGCGGCCAGCAATATCGATGTTACGGGAGGAACCATTAAAGGCACCAATGAGGAATTGAAAATACGGGTTCGCAACAAGCAGTACAGTGGCACGGAGTTGCACGATGTGGTGGTAAAAGCCACAGCCGATGGCCGATTGGTACGCCTTAGAGATGTAGCTGAAATTGAAGATGCCTGGGCCGAAACGCCCAACCGAAATTATTACAACGGAGAGCCTTCGGTGACCATAGATGTCTTTAATACCAACGATGAAGACCTCATTGCCATTACCTCTTTTGTTCGTGAGTTTGTGGAAGACTACAACGGCAAGCAAGATCTCATTCAAGCCGATATTACCAACGATGCCTCAGTAAACGTAAGGGCGCGTATCAATCTGCTGCTAAAAAATGGCATCATTGGGTTTATCCTCGTGTTTGTAATCCTGGCGTTTTTCTTACACTGGCGCCTGGCTTTTTGGGTGGCTCTGGCTATACCCATCAGCTTCTGTGGGATGTTTATTCTCGCCAATTTTTTTGGTGTCACCATCAATGTAATCTCCTTGTTTGGTATGATTACGGTAATCGGTATTCTGGTGGATGACGGGGTGGTAATTTGCGAAAATATCTACCGCCACTACGAGCGTGGGGCCACACGCATGCAAGCCGCCATTCGTGGAACTATGGAGGTCATTCCAGCCGTGGTCTCAGCTATTTTAACCACCATTGTGGCTTTCAGTACATTCTTTTTTATTCAGGGCCGCCTGGGCGATTTCTTTAGCGAAATGGCTTTTATAGTGATCGCCACGCTCATTTTTTCTTTGGTGGAGGGTGCGCTAATTCTTCCGGCCCACGTAGCACACTCTAAGGCGCTAAACCGTGGCAAAGACCAAGGGAAGTTTGTAGCCTTTACCAAGCGTACACTGGCCTACTTGCGAGACAATATGTACAAGCCTGTTTTGATGTATTGTTTAAACAACCGCTTTTTAACAGTGGCTATTCCCGTAGCCATCCTCATCATTACCATGGGCGCCATTAGTGGTGGGATTATAAAAACCACCTTCTTTCCATTTATAGAGCGAGAGCAGGTTACGGTTACCTTAAAAATGCCCTCGGGTACGCCCGAGGCTGTTACCAACGAAATGGCGCAGCGCGTAGAGGAAGCTACCTGGGCTGCCAACCGCCAAATACAGAACGAGCGTGCAGACGGTAGGGAAGTCGTATTGTCTATCGACAAACGCATGGGCCCCACGAAAACCAACGAAGCCACGCTCAATATTAAGCTGCTGAACAACGAAGACCGGCAAATGTCGGTGCTGTACATTAACAATGTAATTCGAGACAATTTAGGCGTGTTGCCGGGCATAGAAGAACTGAGCTTTGGAACTGGATCGGCATTTGGATTGCCGGTTTCTGTGGCCCTAAAAAGTAGCGATTTGCAGCAGGTCCGTGCCGCGGCCGAGGACTTGAAAGCGGAGCTTCGCAACCTATCCGACCTAAAGGATGTAAAAGACAACGACCTGGAAGGAAGTCGCGAGGTGATAATTACCCTCAAAGACAAAGCGTATTTGCTGGGATTGAATTTGCAGCAAGTCATTGGTCAGATACGGCAAGGCTATTTTGGGGCCGAGGTGCAGCGCATACAACGCGGGTTGGATGAAGTACGCGTTTGGGTACGTTACGAGCGCGATGCACGGGCTAGCATCGGCAACCTGGAAGATATGCGCATCCGGGCTGGGAATGCTTCCTATCCCTTGAGTGAAATTGCCTACTTTGAAATTAAGCGAGGCGTGGTGGCCATTAACCACACCGATGGCAAGCGCGAAATACGTGTAGAAGCCGATGTAGCCGCAGCCGATGTTTCGGTAACGGATATGATAGCCAATGTGGAGGAAAATATCTTACCTGGCATCCTGGCAAAATATCCAGACATTCGATACAGCATGGAAGGGCAGGTACGTGAGCAACAGCGTTCGGCTGGATCGGGGATGAAGGTGTTTCCCGTGGTGTTGCTGCTTATGCTGGCCATTATTGTGCTCACCTTTCGCTCGGTGCCACAAACCTTGGCGGTATTGCTGCTTATTCCCTTTGCATTCATAGGTGTGGCTTGGGGGCACTGGATTCATGGTTTGCCCATTAGCCTCTTTACCTTTTTGGGGGTTATTGCGCTAATCGGTATTGTGGTGAACGACTCTCTGGTTTTTGTAAGTGCCTTTAATACCAATATTAAGGATGGATTGAGTTTTAGGGAATCTTTGGTGGAAGCTGCTTTGTCGCGTTTCCGCCCCATATTGCTTACCTCTATTACCACCATAGCAGGCTTGGCACCGCTTATTTTAGAAACATCCTTCCAGGCTCAATTTTTAATACCCATGGCGGCAGCCATCGCCTATGGTTTGGGAGTGGGCACCTTCATCATCTTGATTTTATTACCGGTTTTCTTGCTCTCTATCAATAAGATGAGGCGTTTTGGTCACTGGTTTTGGAACGATGAGAAAAAGCTAGCCAAAGAAGTAGAACCCGCATATTTAGAAATGCAGTATGAAGATGTTAAAGACAACGCTTAGTGTATTGCTTGTTCTTGGCGGCTACCTAACCATGGCCCAGCCCATGCTGTCGCTAAGCGATGCCATAGGCATGGCATTGGAGCAAAACCCCAATGTGAAAGTGGCGTATAACCAAGCCACACAAGCCGAAAACCAGGCTACGTTGGGGCAGGCAGGACTACTGCCTACGGTAAGCGCCAACGGGAGTTACAACACCGGAGAAAACGACTCGCGCGTGGAGGTGGCCAACCAACCCGAACCCATTATTGCCAATGGCGCGGGTGCTACCAATATTTCTGCATCGGTAAATGTGGAATACACGCTGTTTGCCGGTTTTGTGGGGCAAAACAACCTCAAACGCCTTCGCGTACAAGCCGATTTAAGCGAAAGTGCTACCCGCCTGGAAGTAGAGAATATGGTGCTGCAAGTGGCCTCAGCCTACTACAACGTGGCGCGCAGTTATCGCAACCAACAAGCGTTATCAGAGAGCTTGCGCGCCTCGGAAGACCGGTGGAAACGTAGCAAAGCCAAGCAAGAGCTCAGTGGAGGAACGCGGTTGAATGCACTGAATGCGGAGGTAGACTACAACAAAGACAAAGTGGCCTACTTGGATGCGCAGCGCGCTTACCAAGATGCGTTAGACCAACTGTACCTATTGATTAATAAAGGAGAGCCCACACAGCTGCAACCTGATACCCAGGAAATTGCCATCGCGGGTGTGCCTCAGCTAACCGTTTTGCAGGAGCAGTTGTTGGCTCAAAACGCGCAAATGTTGCAAGCGCGCTATGCAGAGCAAGCTTCGTTGTTGGATTATAAAATTAGCAAGTCGGCTTACTACCCACAGTTGAAGTTAACCGGCTCGTATGCATACAACCGCAACGAGCAGGAGGGGAGCTTTCTCTTATCCAACCAAACTACGGGCTACACCACAGGTATTACCCTAGCCATTCCTTTATACCAGGGTGGAAAGCGGAATATCCAGACCCAAAATGCACGGCTGGAATACCAAAATGCGCAACTCAGCGCACAGCAAACCGAGTGGCGCTTGTATACCGATTTAAAAGCAGCCTACCGCGAGTATACCAACAGCCTGGAGATCCTGGAGATTGAGGAAAGCAACCTGGAAACCGCCCAGTTAAATTTTGACTACAGCCAGCAGCAATTTGAGCAAGGCCAGTTAACCGGACTGCAATTTCGCGAAGCGCAGGTAAACCTTTTGTTGGCTGCCAACAACTACAACAACGTACAATACAATGCCAGCTTGGCGGCTTTAGAATTGCTTCGACTTACCGGGGGCTTGATGGGAGAGATGGCTTCGGAGGAGTAAATTCTACTTGGCGAACAATCCACTTAAATCTATAAAAGCCTTAAACTCCAACGCATTTCCGCTGGGGTCTTTAAAAAACATGGTGGCTTGCTCACCGGGTTCACCTTTAAAGCGGACGTAGGGTTCGATAATAAAATCGATGCCGTGTTTGCGCAGTCGCTCCGCTAAGTTTTCCCATTGCTCCATTTGAAGCACCACCCCAAAATGCGGAACGGGTACGCCATGACCATCTACGGGGTTGTATGCCAAGGGTACCGGTTCATCTACTTTATGGATGACCAACTGGTGTCCAAAACAATTAAAATCTACCCAGCGTACATCGCTACGGCCTTCTTCAAAGCCCATGATATCGCGGTAGAAGTTGCGGGTTTGGTCTAAATCGGTTACGGGAATGGCCAAATGAAACGGTTGGATTTGCATGTAAACGGTTGAATTAGAGGTGCTATAAAAAGCTTCGAAGATAGGTTTTTCGCACTTCAAAAATATTAGCTACTTTCGCACCACTTTTCTCGGGACACGGTGCTCCTGGAGAAGATACGGTTCAGATAGAACCGCACAAAAGCATCAAAACACATCGGGATGTAGCTCTCCCGATGACTATCGGGATGGTGAGTACACATTCCCTAGTTAAAACAAGGGTTACAAGACATATCGGGATGTAGCTCAGCTGGTAGAGTACACGTCTGGGGGGCGTGTGGTCGCAGGTTCAAGTCCTGTCATCCCGACTACGAAGCGAAGGGTTTAGGTAACACTAAGCCCTTTTTTTATGACCTAGGAGGTTTAGTGAAAGATACAGACAAGCTCTGCTTCGTCCGTATCCTGTCATCCCGACTACAAAGCGAAAGGTCTGGGTTTCCCTAGGCCTTTTTTTATGTCTTTTATTTGTAGGTTTACACGTAATGGCCTATTTATTCTTAGGAGCAGCGACCAGCTTAGTCGTCAGTTATATGCATTACCATTTAATCAAACGAGAACCTCATGGATCACCAGATATTTTCATGTACAAGGTTAGAATGTATTCGTTTTTAATTTTTGGAGCATCTACTTTTGTTATTGGTATGGTGCTTTTACTTAAGTAGCCTAATTTGCTTTAGGTTTTCATGAAAACCGTTTTGAAACCAATATACCGTACAATTGCCGAGCTAAAAAGACCAGAAAACGTAGCTTTTCTCACGGTACTCGGTCTAGTCATGGTTTTAATTTGGCTGAAAGCTGAGAGAGATAAGCAATCCGTATTAGCTAATATGGTGGAGACCTATGCTACAATTAAAGGTTTCAGTGGTTGTTACAATAATGGCAAGTGTGTAGACTTTGTTTATACGTATAATGGGGTTGAATACAGTGAAGATGCTAGAGTCAGTTGGAGTTTTGCAAGTTGGTGCGAGGATAGAAATTTCTGCAGAGGCAAAACCTTTAGACTGCTTTTAGATTCTTTAAACCCAGAAAACATACTTGTTTACTGGGAAGAAATGTATCAGGCAGAAAGAGCAAATCGGTTAGATTAAAGCCTTTTAAAGCAAGTCTCTGTCAAGCTTTGCTTCGTCTGTATCCTGTCCACCTACCCAATAAAAAGGCCCAGCTTTCCGCTGGGCCTTTTGCATTTAAAACGGATTGGTAGCATGCACTGTAAGCTCGGGTATGTATCCTCTGCGATCCATGGTTAAGGCAGAAACCACTGCGTGTGCAATGTCTTCGCTGTGGAGTTTGTTGGGCTCGTTTTCGCGGGGTTTTCGGTCGGGCTGGCCAAAGGCCGTGGGCACCTCGCTGGGGTTTATGAGCATTACCCGCACGTTGTAGCGTCTTAATTCTTGCTGCCAGCACTGGGTTAATCCACGCAAAGCAAATTTAGAGGCTACGTAAGCCGACCCCGTGGGGTAGCCCTTAGAGGCAGCCGTAGAGGCTATATTGACAATTTCTCCGTGGTTTTGCGCTTTGAAAATTACCGCTGCGGCTTGGGCCATTTGGGTAGCGCCAAATACATTCACATCAAAAATGCCGCGCATCTGTTCCAGATCCAGTTCGGTAAGCTCAGCCCGGTGTCCACCTATCCCAGCATTGTTAATGAGTCCATCTAAGGTTCCCAATTTCTCGGTAAACACCTGAAAGGTCTCCCGTACTTCTTTGGGATTGCTCACATCCGCATGGATGGCTACAGCACCGATTTGGTCTGCTACCTGTTTTAGTTTTTGCGCATCGCGGCCGGTAATGGCCACTTTGGCACCTGCTGCGATGAGTTGTTTGGCCATGGCTTCTCCCAGTCCCGAAGATCCACCTGTAACCAGAAAGTTTTTATTCGATAAGCTATGCATAGGATCAATTTTTCGTGTGGGCATCAAAGTAGTGAGGAACTGGCGAGTTCAAAAATTTACACTTCCCCAACCGCGTTAAATTCTTGTAATGGATTACCCGTCCATATGTACTGTGGGTATAAAGGGGAGGATTTTGGCCCGCTGTTGCTGTAGCGCAGCGGTGTTAAGTAACCCTTGTCACACATTTCAGCCAAGCAAGCCCAGACCTTTGCACTATAAGAATTAGAAAAACCAACCACCGTGGAAATTTTTGGATTTATAGGAGCCATTGTTATGGGGCTTTCTTTGGGTTTAATTGGGGGCGGAGGCTCTATTTTAACCGTGCCCATTTTAGTGTATCTGTTTGCTGTGGAGCCCGTGCAGGCTACCGCGTACTCTTTGTTTATCGTTGGCCTAGCCAGTTTAATTGGCGGCCTTAGCCACGTGCGTTTGGGCAATGTAAAGTGGGATACGGCCATACTCTTTGGCATTCCCTCTATTGCCAGTGTGTATTTTACGCGTGCAGTAATTGTGCCGGCCATACCCGATACCATTACAAATCTGGGCAGTTTTGAGCTCACCAAACCCCTGGCCATGCTGCTGCTTTTTGCGGTGCTCATGATCGTCTCTGCCATTAGCATGATACGCAAGAAAAAAGGAGAACCTACAGAGGTTGTCGCTCCACAAGGTGCCAAACGCTACCTCCTTATTTTGGCAGAAGGGCTCTTTGTAGGCATGATTACCGGTTTGGTAGGAGCGGGAGGCGGTTTCCTTATTATCCCTGCTTTGGTATTGCTTGCCAAGCTGCCCATGAAACAAGCGGTAGGTACCTCTTTGGTGATTATCGCTGCCAAATCGTTACTGGGTTTTACAGGCGATTTGGGTGGCGATACCAACATAGACTGGAGCTTTTTGCTGCTTTTTTCTGCCATAGCCGTAGGCGGTATTGTCCTGGGTACCTTGTTATCCAAACGCATTAGCGGAGAAAAACTTAAACCTGCTTTTGGCTGGTTTGTCCTGGTAATGGGCGTTTACGTGCTCTCTGCTGAGCTGCTCTTTTAGTGCTTTTCTCTCGCATTTCAATTTCACATCCAACCAACACAAATACATACATCATGACACACATCGTAGAAGCCATCAAAGGCCCATGGCCTTGGTGGGCAGCAGGAATTGTAATAGGCCTCACTGTGCCGGCCCTGCTTATTTTAGGAAACAAACACTTTGGTTTTTCGGCCAACTTAAGGCATGCCTGCGCTGCCTGTCTTCCAGCCAACATACCCTTCTTTAAATACGAGTGGAAAAAGGAGTACTGGAACTTCTTTTTTGCAGGCGGAACGGTACTGGGAGCCTTTATTGCAGCGTACTTTTTGCAAGATGGAACGCCCATACAACTAGCTCCTGAGCTCACATCAGATCTCACCACCTACGGTATAGACAACACCCAGGGCATGGTTCCAGAGGCTTTATTCTCTTGGGAGAGTTTGTTCTCGCTCCGCGGTCTTATTATGATGGTAGGTGGAGGTTTTATGGTAGGATTTGGTGCACGCTATGCAGGCGGTTGCACCAGCGGCCACGCCATTATGGGCTTATCCAACCTGCAATGGCCATCCTTGGTAGCCACCTGTTGCTTTATGGTAGGAGGCATACTCATGACCTGGTTTATCCTGCCCTTTATTTTATCCCTATAACCCGCATCCAACCGAAATAATCATGGAAAGAGATTTATACATCCACCCCAACCAAAAAGAGTACGAAGCACGCAGTTTAGATACCCAGTGCGTCAACGAATCGGACATCAACAACCACCCGTGGTGGTACAATCTTAAATATGCCGTAGTGGGCGTGTTTTTTGGAATTGCTTTTGTGAAGGCAGAAATCATTAGCTGGTTTCGCATCCAGGAAATGTTTCGTTTTCAATCCTTCCACATGTATGGTGTTATTGGCACCGGAGTGCTGTTGGGAATTTTGTTTGTGTACCTCATCAAACGCTTTAAAATAAGAACCATACACGGAGAGGAAATTCATTTTAACGATAAGAAATTCAACAAAGGGCAAATTATTGGCGGTACGCTCTTTGGCTTGGGCTGGGCCATGACGGGGGCTTGTCCCGGCCCACTGTTTGCCCAAATAGGCACGGGGGCTTTGGCGGTTTCCGTAGTGCTGCTGAGTGCCATTGCAGGTACGTGGGTCTACGGAAAGTTTAGAGAAAAATTACCGCATTAAAATTGATGCTGATGCTTCGAATTCTCTACGCTACAGCCATTATTATACTTCCGGTTTTTGCCTTTGCACAAACCGATGAACCCCACGCAACAAAAAATGAAGAGCAGCACTTTTCCAGCCTAAACGAGTACTTCCAACACGGGCATTTTACCGCCCACACGCGCAGCTATTACATGCACACCCTCAACGAGGGCAGTTTAACCGATTTCTACGCCTTAACAACGGGCGCGGGCATTGGCTACGAGAGTCCTTCGTACAAAGGTTTTGGGTTTGCGCTCAACGGCTTTTTTATTTTTCGGGTGGCATCCAGCCCTTTGGCAGAAGCCGATCCTGCCACCGGAAAAAGAAGTCGCTACGAGTTGCAGTTGCTGGATGTAACGCATCCCGAAAATGGCGAGGACCTTGACCGCCTGGAAGAGGCTTACCTCTACTACAAGAAAAAGCAATTGGAGGTGCATTTGGGTCGGGTGGATATTACGACTCCGTTTATCAATCCGCAAAATAGCCGCATGCGTCCCAGCTTGGAAGAAGGGCTAGTGCTTACCGATGCCGTTAGCGAGCACCTTAGATTTACATCGGCTTGGTTGTGGGCCATGTCGCCCCGTTCCACCATATTGTGGTATCCCGAAGGACAATCCATAGGACTGTATGGACAAGGAAGAACGCTGGAAGGCGAGCCAGGCAACTATCGATTCAATACCACCAGCAAGGGTATTGGTTTGTTAGGATTAGACTGGAAGCAAAAACAAAGCTACCGCGGAGGCTTTTGGGCAACGTACATCGAAAACGTAAGCCACACTTTGTTTTTAGAACACCAGCAATACTTCAAACTGGGATTACAACGGTTTAGTGCCGCTGCGCAGCTCACGTATCAACACCGTGTGGGCAACGGGGGAAATAGCAATCCGGCTTTGCGGTATATGGAAAGCGATCGCGCTGAGGCCGTGAGTGCCCGACTGGCATGGCACGGGGAAAAAACCACCCTGCAATTGAATTACACGCGCATTACCAGCTCCGGGCGTTTTCTCTTTCCCAGAGAATGGGGCACGGAGCCTTTTTATACCTATCTATCCCGCGAGCGGAACGAGGGCAACGGAAACGTGCATGCCATCAGCGCCAACTACCTAAAAAACACCAGCGCCACCTTTAATTTTGAAGTCAGTGCCGGGTGGTATAGCATGCCTGCATCTAGCGATCTGAGGCTCAATAAATTTGGCTTAGACGACTACCTGCACTTTGTAGCCCGAACGAATTACCATCCTAAGGGAGTGTTTGAGGGTTTTGAGATTATTGCCCTGGCCCTTCTTAAAAAAGATGTGGCAGGACAACGCGATCCATCGTTCCTCATTAACCAAGCCAACATGCTACAGTTTAACCTCATTGTAGACTATTACTTTGGGCGCAAGCATTCTTAGTTAACTAATTGTAAATCAGTGTTTAGGGGAAGGTGTCTTATGTGATGGTCATCACATACATCCCGCTTATCCTACTCTAATTTAGCACCATGAAAACAACGCAAAACATGAACATAGAACAAATTTATACCGGATGTTTAGCGCAAGGCGCTTACTATATTGTATCCAATGGCGAAGCCGCAATCATAGATCCGCTGCGCGAAACCCAACCGTATTTAGACAGGCTGGAAAAAGATGGCGTAACACTGAAGTACATCTTTGAAACACACTTTCATGCCGACTTTGTAAGCGGTCACCTGGATTTAAGTAAAAAAACCGGTGCCCCTGTAGTGTACGGCCCTACTGCCAAACCCGAGTTTGACTACATAGAAGCAACAGATGGACAAGAATTTACCTTAGGAGATGTAACCTTTAAGGTACTGCACACTCCGGGGCATACCATGGAAAGCACCTGCTTTTTATTACGCGATGAGGACGGAAAGGACCACGCTTTGTTTAGTGGCGACACCTTGTTCTTAGGCGATGTAGGTCGCCCCGATTTGGCCCAAAAAGCCGCCAATATGACCCAAGAAGAATTAGCGGGCCACTTGTACGATAGTCTGTACAACAAAATTTTGCCGCTAAGCGATGACATTACCGTGTATCCCGCGCACGGAGCCGGAAGTGCTTGCGGTAAGAACATGATGAAGGAAACCGTAGACACGCTGGGCAACCAAAAAAAGATGAACTACGCGCTCAACCAACCTTCTAAAGAAGCTTTTGTAGCCGCGGTAACGGATGGTTTAATGCCGCCTCCAGGTTACTTTCCCATGAATGTGGCCATGAATAAAAAAGGCTATTCCAGCTTTGAAGAGGTAAAAAACAAAGGCATGCACCCCATTAAACCCGAGCATTTTGAAGATGCTGTAGAAATTGCAGGTGCTTTGGTCTTGGATACCCGATCTAGCAAAGATTTCGCAAAGGCTTTTGTTCCCAACTCCATTAACATAGGGTTGGATGGTAGCTTTGCGCCTTGGGTAGGCGAACTCATTAAAGATGTACAGCAACCCATAGCCTTGGTAACCGATGCCGATCAATTGGAGGAGAGCATTACCCGCTTGTCTCGCGTAGGTTTCGACAACATTATTGGCTACCTGGAAGGTGGTGTAACCGCCTGGATAGAAGCAGGCCTGGAAAGCGACAGCGTAAACCGCATTACTACTGCGCAATTTGAAGCGGAATACGATAAAGAAAGCAGTTGGGTTATTGATGTGCGTAAGGAAACCGAGTTCCGTGCCGAACATGTAGAGGAAGCCGAGAACAAACCCCTACACCGCATCAACGAGTGGAGCAACAGCCTGGATGCCAACAAAACCTTTTACTTGCATTGTGCGGGTGGTTTTAGAAGCATGATCGCTGCGTCTATTTTGCAATCGCGTGGTGTACGCAATTTTAAGGAGGTGGAAGGAGGCTTTGGAGCCATTGCCAAAAACACATCCATCCCAAAAACCGATTACGTGTGCCAAAGCAAGGTAATGCAGCCCGACTCGTAAGCACTGTATTTTGGCAATAAAAAAGCCCCGTTCCAATTGGAACGGGGCTTTTGCTGTTATAGGTTAATGTCTTTCGTGCGAAGCCGAATGCAGGTGCATGGCTTCGGGGTCGATATCTATTTGCAGTGAAAAAGACTTTTTTGCCCCGTCTACATCCACTACCGCAATATATTTCCCGGTGGGCAAGTCGCGGTCGGCCACCCAGGCAAAAGTGTGCTTACCGGCAGCAAAAGTTCGCGGCTCGGGCTCGTTAACCAATTGTCCGGCCATGTTGTACACCGAAAGCGTTACCGTAGCTTTTGTATGTAGGCTAATGGGGAAAAATGCCGAGTGCCGCACTGGGTTGGGATAAGGTGCTGCCAAGGTTGCCGCTTTTTCTATGGCTGGATTTACAGACAGGACAATATCCTGCGATTCGCCTGTACCTGCATGCATAATGCCAGCCTCTTCGGCTACCAGGGCCGATGCCATTTTGATTACTTGCGTACTAAAATCTAGGGCGATGGTGGTGTCGCAGGGTGTGTGGTAGCAGTCGGTTCTAAACTCGGTAGAACAGGTAAAGAAAATAGCGGGTATGGCGCGGTCCCAAAAAGGAGAATGGTCACTGCGTCTTAAATCGGTTGCTACGAGGCAGTTGGGGTCTGGGCAGGTGAGATCAATGTAACGCAATCCAGGCGTAACTTGCTCAGAAAGGGTAGTAGCTGCTTGCCCCAAACGTGCCGATTTTACATCGGTAATCATGGTTATAAAATTGCCGCGAAAGCTGTCGGCCTCTGCTTTATTGTAGGCTTCGGGGAAGAGCAATTCAAATCCTGTGGGTACGCGCTGCGTGTTGGGCTCGGTTTTGTAAATGGTAATTCCATCAAAATTGATCACCGATTTGGTGCCAATACTTTGAGGAGAAAGCGCGTAGTAGTAAGCTCCCAGGAGCCCTATTTCTTCCAAATCCCAATTGGCAAAACGGATGGAGTTTTTAAACTCAAAGTCTTTCATAACGCGGGCTGCTTCCATGCATACAGCTACAGACATGGCGTTATCATCGGCTCCAGGCGTGTCTTCTACCGTGTCGTAGTGTCCGGTAACCAGCACCGTGGAGTCTTCGCGAATAAGCCCAGGGATGGTTCCATAAATATTGACTCCCTCGCGCACGGGGAAAATTTCCTCGGGCACTTCGGTAAAAAAGGTGTCTCGGGTAGCTTGTATTCCTAACCCTTGATAATGGTTGAATATGCGGTCTCTGGTTTGGAAATAATGCACACTATCCACAGGGCTGTTGTTGCCGTATACCTGTTCAAAATTTTGCAGGATTCGGGTGCTATCAAACCGGGCGGCAATTTCATCTACGGTTACCGTGTGGCCATCGTCTGCAATTACCTTAAATCGCAGTCGCTCTGCGGTGCCAGGGATGGCAAAAAAGCTTGGGGTCCAGTTAATGGTTTTTCCTGTTCCGGGTGTTATGCCCTCGCCAACATCACCGGTAACAACCACCGGTTGTATGGTATAGGTTTTTCCGCCATCCATACTAGCGCGCAGGGTCACGGAGCAGTTTTCATTTTCCGCATCGCTTAAGTCGTAGGTAATGTCATATCCCAGTGTAGTGGCACTTGCATTTACATTGCTTACTACGGGTTTGGAATTTTGGCTAAAGGCTAACGTTGGCAATAGCAGTAGCCCTAAAAAGTAGGTGTATTTCATAGGTAGGTTTTCAAGGAAGATACATATTAAAAATGTGTTAAATCGATGACCTTTTAAGAAATGTCCCGTCTTGTGGTAAAGTTATCGAACTCAACGAGGTGTTGGGATAACTTTTTAAATTGCTAAGTGCCTTATGCCTAGATCGTCCAATACCTTCCGCATTTCGCTTATCGCAATTTTGGTGATGGCAACGCTGGCCTTGTTCTTTACGGGGCGATATGTGTATGACAGGTACACGGGTGTTTTAGAGCGTGTTTCCGAAGCTGCGGCACCCGACTACAGTTTATTGGAGTTTGAGCGGATCAACAACGCAGTGCTTACGGCCGAAGGAAATCTGCAGAGTTTTTACTTGAATGGCGAAAAAGGTCACTTGCAGGCCTTTGCCGAGAACGAAAAGCAAATTGAAAATGGAATTGAAAACCTTGCAGCACATGCCAAGCGCAGTGCAGTAGAAGAAGCATACATTGCTCGGTTAGACTCGGTGGTCAATGCCCTGTTAGACATTTACACCAAAAGGTACCTTTCTCCTGAAGACGATAGGGTGGCAGAAGCCTTGAAGGAGTTAGAATCTAAGGTAAATACACAAGTTGCCACGCAATCCATACGAACTGACACCATTTATTCAGATTCAGTGATTATGGCCGAGAAAGAAAAGGAAAAAGGTTTCGTAAAGCGCCTTTTTGGTAAGGTTTTTGGCGGAAAAAATGCTTCCGACTCGGTAGCCGTGGATACGGTACAGAAAGTAACTTTGAAATCGGTTGCTCAGCAGCCCGAGAGACTTCTAGAGGCGCTTTCGGAGCAAATTAATGCCCTTGAAAAAGCCAAACGTGCGGAGTTTCAGCAAACCAAAACCAAACTGCAAGAGTTAACCGATCAAGAAAAGCAACTGATGTCTGCTTTGCTCGCGATCCGCAACGACTTGGAAGCAGCGCAAAATCAACGGGTAGCTGCGGAAACGCAATTTGCGGCTCAAGAAATCAATACTACGAACCGATACATCGCATTCATCCTTGTTTTTATAGCCACACTCATATTTACCGCAGGTTATATTGTGTATCGTAGTGTTCTACAAAACCGAAAGTATCAAGCAGCACTGCAGAAAACAGCCTCAGAAGCGGAGGAGTTGGCTCAAACCAAATCGCGCTTTTTGGCCAATATGAGCCATGAACTGCGTACTCCCCTAAACGCTATTTTGGGTTTTACCGAGCAATTGCAATTGTCGCAGGGCTTGCCCGAAAAAGAGAAAGAGCAAATTCACATCATAGAAAACGCCTCCAAGCACCTGCTGGAAGTGGTCAATGAAGTACTCGATTATACCAAGCTGAATTCCAATACCATACGTATCAAACCGGTGAATTTTCACGTAAAAGAGGTTTGTGGCGATATCCATTCGGTAATGGAACGTTTGGCAGCCAAGAAGAATTTGTATTTCAATACAGAGCTCGATCCTGCTTTGCCTGTGCAGCTTCGGGGCGATGTGTATCGCGTACGCCAGTGTTTGTTGAATTTGGCTGGCAACGCCATAAAATTTACCGAAGCGGGTGGAGTAACCCTTTCGGTACAGTACTTGGGACAGAAAGGCCAGAAACATCGCTTGCAGTTTACCGTGACCGACACCGGGATAGGCATAGAGCAAGCCGACTTAGAACGCATTTTCAATGAGTTCGAGCAATTGGAAGACCATGAGCGAAGCTTGGGTGGTACCGGACTGGGGCTGCCTATTACCAAGCGGTTGGTTTCTTTAATGGGAGGATCTTTGAAAGTAGATTCTACAGTAGACCAGGGTACCTCCATTAAAATCGTATTGGATTTTTTAGAGGAGCAAGTGCCTGTAGTGCAGCGAAATACACCAGCCGTGCCGCGGTTGCTGATTGCCGATGATGAACCGTACAACCGCAAACTACTCACTGCTATACTCGACAAGTATAACATAAGCTTTGAGATAGCCAGCAATGGCGATGAGGCCTTGGCGCTAGCCCAACAAGCACATTTTGATGCCTTTTTATTGGACTACCGTATGCCGCATAAAAGCGGTTTCGATGTGATGCGTGAGTTGCGACAGGGCTACCCACAGTATGCGAATACGCCCGTGTTCATTGTTTCTGCCATGGAAGATGTTATCGATCAGAGTCAGGTGCCAGAAGCCTTTAAACCCATCCAACAAATAGACAAACCTGTGCAAGAGCAAGCTTTAATTGATGCATTGCGTAATTATTTAAACATTACCTATACCAATAACAAGGCACAGGAAACCACCGCTAGCGATACGCTGGATATGGCACGTATCCAACAAAAGGTATCGCCCAACGCTGGGTTCATTGCGGAGCTGTTAGAAGAGTTCAACAGTTCCTCGAAAAAGCATATCAAAACCATGGTTTCGGCTCTCAATTCCCAGCAATGGGATATCATTGCAGAAACTGCGCACCAAATGGCCCCATCTTGTAAGCATTTGGGTTTTAACGCTTGCTACCAACTGCTCAAAAAACTGGAAGCGGCAGCGGAAAACCAATGGACCAAGGCCGACTACCAAAAAGCATTGGGTGAGTTAAAACAACGGGTTATTAAGGTGCGTGGAGATGTAGAAGCCGCCATTGAAAGCTTACGCCAGACCCATGAAGCCTAGTTTTACTGCTTTTGCTGTGGAAGACGATCCATTTTACCGTAAACTGGTAGTGCACGCACTTTCCTTAGATGCCGATTTTGAGGTGCAAGGTTTTGAAAATGCTGCCGCCCTGCGCAAAGCGCTGGGTAAAACAGTGCCGCACCTTATAACATTAGATTTTCGCTTGCCCGATGCTACGGGTAAGGAGTTGCTGGATTTCCTGCAGAAAAACTACCCAAGCGTTGAGGTTATTATGATTTCGGAGCAGCAAGATGTGGCTACAGCCATTGATCTGCTGCATGCCGGAGCGTACGACTACATTGTAAAAGATGATGAGCTGCGCAACCGACTCTTGCAAAACCTAAGTCGATTAAAAAAACAGTTTGAGCTGGAGTCTCGGGTTAAGGATTTGGAACAAATGCTGCAAGCCCAAAGCAACCAGGCGGTGCCCTTTGTAGGCGAAAGCAAAACGCTGCAGCCGGTTAAAGATTTGGCGCACAAAGCGGCACAATCGCACATTACGGTTACCATTACGGGTGAAACGGGTACAGGGAAAGAAGTGCTGGCTAAGTTTATTCATGCGAATTCTAATCGAGCCCATAAACCCTTTGTGGCTATCAATATGGCTTCTATTCCGGAGCAACTGATGGAAAGCGAGTTGTTTGGTTACGATAAAGGTGCCTTTACGGGTGCCGATACTGCCAAAGCGGGCAAGTTTGAAGAAGCGCATGGCGGTACTTTGTTTTTGGATGAAATAGCCGAGTTGGGCTTGCCCATGCAATCCAAACTGCTGCGGGCCATCCAAGAGCGCAAGATTGTGCGCCTGGGAAGCACCAAGGAAATTTCCTTTGACTGCCGTATAATCACCGCTTCGCACAAGGACCTAAAAATCGAGGTTAAGGAAAAGCGCTTTCGGGAGGATTTATATTTCCGCTTTTTTGGGATATCCATAGACCTACCACCCCTGCGCGATCGCGGCAAGGATCTGTTTCTTTTAGCCGACTTTTTCGCAGCCCAGGCCGTAAAAGACCAAGGATTGCAAGCGGTAAAGTTTTCCAAGGAAGCCCAGCAAAAAATGCAGCAATATCAGTGGCCAGGCAACATTAGAGAGCTTAAAGCAGTGGTAGAGTTGGCGGTAGTTTTGTCGGGTGGAAATGAGATTGGTGAAAACGATATCCACCTAAAACACAGCGATTTTTTAGAAGATCAGCTCCAGCAACACAAAACGCTGCGCCAGTATGAGGTTGCTATTGTGCAGCATTTTCTAAACCAGTTTGATGGGGATACCAAAAAAACAGCCCAGCATTTAGATATCGGGCAAACTACGGTGTACCGCATGATGAAGGAGATGGTATGAAAACCCTTTTAAAAATAGAGGAGGCCGCAGGCTTTGTCCTGGGTATGTGGGCTTTTTACCAGCTAGAGCTACCGTTTTGGTATTTCTGGGCCTTTTTATTGGCGCCAGATTTAGGCGCTTTGGGCTACCTGGTAAACCCCAAAATAGGAGCTTGGAGCTACAACCTTTTCCACCACAAAGCGGTAGCCATAGCCTTATGGATTCTAGGGTGGTACCTGCCAGGAGAGGCGCTGCTGGCCGCGGGGGCCCTGTTTTTTGCACACAGTTGCATGGACCGCGTTTTTGGCTACGGTCTCAAGTACCTCGATGATTTTAAGTCCACCCATTTAGGGCGGTTGAAGTAGTGCCTATTTGCTTAAAGCTTTCAGAACTCTATTTTCCTGAATTAAAACATCACGATAGAGAAGTTTGGGAGGAAGAGTGCTGTGCTTTGAGGATTTTAGTCCTTCCAATATTGAGAGCAATGTTTTTGCGCTAATTAAAGACAGGTTGAGGTCGTATTCGAGTTCGCAATCTCCAACAAAATCATCGGTGAATTCTGGCGCTATTAATAATGACTTCGCTACCGAATAGTCATTTTTCTCTAAAAGCTTAGCGTATGATTTTAGCTGTCTGGAGACTGAGCTAAACTTATTGTACCCACTTTCCTTGTTGGTTTTGCATTCAATTAGAATGACTTCATTATTGTCCAAGGAAACTAGTATGTCAATTTTGTCTTTTGAAGTGTTTAATTTCTTGCGAAGCGTTTCGTTGACGTGAAAACCAAGTTGTTGAAAAATATCCTTAGTTAGCTCCTCAAACTTATTGCCGATTTCAGCTTCTTTAATTCGTATGCCGTTGTCTTTTAAAGCACCGAAGTCTCTGAATGCCAGGTTTTCGTAGTTTTCGAGTAATAGGTTTTCACTGTCTTTGTAAGCCTCTAATATGTTGAGGATTTCTTTGCCTCTAGTAGAAATGTCTCGTGCTTTGCACAATGCCTCTATGCTGCTATTCGGCAAAATCTCTAATATGTCCCTTGGTTTTATATTGTAGTCTAAAAGTGTCTCGGCTACCATAACTTTTTCGTCTTGCAGCTCGAATTCTTGTTTTATTAAATCACTTGAGTTGGGTATAATTTCGGCTATGTCTTTTACCATTGTATCATAACCGTCCATGGAGATTCCTATTTTATCATCGTTTTCAACAGACTCAAAATACTTAATAAGAAAATCGATTTTATCCTCAACTGTAGAGCCTTTTAGGTTCTCCAAGCCTAGTGCTTTTTCGGCTAATTCGTTTAGAAATTTTTTCTTCTCCGTCAGCGTTGTCTCCGGTTTGTACAGGTCTTCGGAAAGGGTGTCAGAGAAATCTACACCTTCATTTATAATTTCCTTAATCTTCTCTTCAAAAGATTGCTTCCGGTCGATACCATGCTTTTTACAAATAACATTGATCTGAGGCTCTCGTAAGGATCGCAATACACGCCTAAAATACTTGTCGGCAACATCCTTTCCTCTAATTCTGCGAAGTACGCGAATTACCTCATCGGCTACGTAAATTGTGCTTTGCTTCTTAGAGTAGAAAATAACCCCGATGTTTTTCAGGTCATTTATAAGATCATCTACGGGCTTTTTTTCAATAGGTACGATAAGGTAGTTGATCAATTTAATTTCTTCTTGTGATAAGCCCAGTTTTTTGGAAAGGGTATTTAGTATTGATTGCTCGTCTGAAGTGACCTTTCTCTCATGGTTATTCAAGTCATCATTGGTGTACGCGGTTTTTAAGCACGCTTGGTATACTTCGTAATCCTTCTTTCTTTCTGGTTCTATGTCTGATTTGTCAGATTTTAAAGCCGCAGCTAACTCCTTCTTTTTCTTCTCGATGTGATTTATTTCTGCATCATAAAGTCTTGAGAACCAATCTTGTTTCATGATGCAATTTCCATCTCGAATTATTATATCGATAAGAATGTCAAATTGAGATGTGGAGTTCTTGAATTCTGCCCGAACAACATCCTCAAATTCGTTTTGTACGAGCTTAAAAACTTCTGAGATGTTTTTGTTGTCAGCCGCTTTCAGATCCTTAGGAGCATCAGCCAGCAGGCTTTCAATTGCTTTTTGATTTTTTGGTTCATTAGAGATTATATCTCCCACGATTTTGAGAAAGCTGTTTTTTTCGAACGAATTTAGGTTCTCTAGAATCTTATGAAGCTTCATGAGGGTTGACTTTGTTGCTAAGTAAAGTATTTTTCTTAGATTTTTTTGGAGCTGCTAAAACTCAATAGTAGCACTAGTTTTTAACCATTCGCTTTTTCCAAAATGAAAATCTTTTTCAAAATGAAAAAGGTTTTCACTTTTTGGTTTTTGCTTAATTGTTGATAATCAGGGTTTTGGTGTTTTTGGCATGCTTTTGCTATGTGGGTTTGCAAAACAATAACCCATGCCACAGGCCATAAAACATCGCAACCAACCCTCATTCTTTAAGCGCGCATTTAAGCGCAAGCAGTACACGTTTTTAAAGGATGGAGGGGTGTGCTTGTTTGCCAACTACGAGCAATCCATTAGCCACATCAAGCGCTACTACGCCAGTTTGTAAATCCACTCAAAAACAGAAAACCATGAAAACCATAAAAAGAATATATATCCCACTGCTAGCCAGCGTACTGGCTGTAAGTTTTTTCTCGTCTTGTGTTAGTACCCGTAAATACGAGGAAGCCATAAACCGAGAGCAAGATATGAGCGCAGAAAATTTGCGCCTACGTGCCGACCTCGACAGAGCAAAAAACACCATAGAAACGCTACGCGGCAAGGAAGCAGAAGACCAGAGCCTAATCACCAAAAAAGAGCGTGAATTGGCCGAGCGCGAAGCCAAGCTGCAGCAACTAGAAGCACTTGTAAATGAGCAAAAAATGGCCGTGCAAGCCTTGCATCAAGAAGTGTGTAGCGCTTTGAAATGCTTTACCCCAGAAGAGTTAAAGGTAGACGTTCGCGATGGTAAGCTGTACGTTTCTATGAGCGAAAATTTGCTTTTTCCATCTGGAAGTGCTAACGTAAACCAACGCGGAAAAGAGGCAGTAAACATGTTATCTGAAGTGCTGAAAAACAGCGATTTAGAAATCATGGTAGAGGGTCATACCGATGACGTGCCCATCCATACCCGTCTGTACGAAGACAACTGGGCGCTTAGCGTAGCCCGCGCCAACGCAGTAACGCGCTTAATGACCGATGCCAACATCGACCCGCAGCGCGTGATCTCATCGGGAAGAGGCGAGTTTGCGCCCATTGCCAGCAACGAAACCGAGGCCGGGCGACAAGCCAACCGCAGAACCGAAATTGTATTGGCTCCACGCTTGGATCGTCTGTGGAAATTAACCGAAACGGACAATCTCAATGCAGCTTTGATACAGCAATAAACCAACAGCAAATCCCTAAATACAAACCATAAAAAATCGAATAGCCATGAATACCAACAAAGAAAAAAGAACACAAAACTTTAAGAATGCCAGCTTGGGCGTACTGCTAGCCTTGTTTTTAGCAGCCACCACCTTTGCCGTGGTGCAATACAAGCAAAACACCGAACTGGAAGCGAAACTGGCCGAAGTACAAGCCATTGGCAATGTAACTGCTAGAGAACAGCTGGAGGCCTACCGCGAAATAGAAAACAACCTCGCTAACATTTCTATGCACGAAGGCAATATTCGCGAAACGGCCAACCTAGAAGGGGTAGAAGACCCGCAAGAACGCATCCAGGCAGAAATAAAAGCCATAGAAACCTTAATGGCAGAGAACAACAAGATAATTGCGGAACTCAACCAAAAGGTAGATGCAAAAGACAGTCGTCTTACCGCATACAAAAGAGAAAATGGCCAGTTAAAAACGCGCTTGGAGACTTACAAGGATAACTTGGCGCAGATGGAGGAAATAAACAAGCAACTGGCGAGCAACCTGGAGCAGAAAACAGCAGAAAACACCAAACTGCAGGTAGACTTACAAGAAACCAACGAGGTAGTGGCCAACCAGGAGCAAGCCTTGGCGGAAATGGACATGAAAATGCACCGCGCATACTACACGGTAGGCGAATTTAAAGAGTTGAAAGAGAAAGCCGTGGTAAATAAAGACGGTGGAATCCTGGGGATTGCAGCTTCTAAAGAGTTGAATCCCAAAGCCAATACGGACCAGTTTACCGAAATTGACATCCGCTTTTTAAAGCGCATCCCAGTGTACAAGAAAAACGCGGAGATTGTTACTCCCCACGATGAAAACTCCTACGAGGTGGTAATGGAAGACAACCAGGTTGCCTGGATACAAATTACCAACCCTGAGTTGTTCTGGGAAAACTCAAAATACTTAGTTGTAGTAACTAAAGACGGTTGGATGTAATACCACATCCAGTCCACCATAAAGCGAAACCCCGTACCTCAGGTACGGGGTTTTTTGTTTTCAGCAATTATTCCCACTCGCCCCATTTTTCCAAATCGCGCCTATCTTTTTTGGTAGGACGCCCACTACCGCGATCGCGCCTAGCAAAAACCACTTGGCGCTGCATGCGTGCTTTTTCAAACTCGGCTTTGGGTGTATGGTCTATTACATAGTCGTCTACCAGCTTCGCGCCCACGCGCTTATCTAGTAATGCTTTCACTTCTACTTTGCGGTGCATTACACCACGCCTAAAAGTTATGATGTCGCCCACTTTGGCCTCTCGTGAAGGTTTGATCACCTCGCCATTCAATTTAATCTTCCCTCCGCGTATTGCATCGGTAGCCTTGGAGCGCGTTTTAAACAGCCGCACACACCAAAGCCACTTATCCATCCTTACTTGCATAGGGTAAAGATACATAAGTGGCTTTGGAAAAGTAAATCAGCGGATGTTACTTCTGTGGGGTGGGTTGTGCCATGGGTCTGGCCATGGGAGCTTTGCGTACGCCACGCGCTTTAGCGCTGCCCTGCATACGCCCTTTCATCAGTAGGTATTCTTCGTACTGTGCTTCGCTTAAAACTGCTTTTACCTGACTGCGGTACTGTGCTTCAATGTCGTTTTTTCTGGCATTGAGGGCCGCGCGTTTTTCGGCTAGCTCTTTGCGGTGCGCCTGTTGAGCTGCTTCATCGTTTTTAAGGGCTTCGCGTTGCGCTTTCATTTCTTCGCGCTGGGCTTCCATTTCCTTGCGTATTTCTTCGCGCAAGGCCTCTTTGGCTTCCATTTCTTGCAGGTGAATGGCCCGTAGTTTTTCTTTTTGGCTTTGGTTGAGCCCTAGCTTTTCGGCTATTTTTTCGGTGGCAATGCTAGCGCGCTTTTCTATGGTAACTGCGGCTGCATTGTCTTGTGCTGCTGCGCTGCATCCAAGAGCTACGGCAATGAGGGTAATCCATACGTTCTTCATAACTTGCTTTTTGCTGAAAGTTACCAAAAACTATTCCAAACTAAAACCCATAAAAAAAGCCCCAGCACTGTAAAGTTTGCTGAGGCTTTTGGCTAAGTCAGAATTCGTCTTTAGAAATTGAAGTTTTTCGAGTTCCAGTTTCTGTTGGAAAAACCGGAAGATCGGCTGAAAAACAAGAAGCTAAATACGGCTGCCACGGTGAGTATTCCATACACCGCACTCAGCAGTTTTATCGGCACAATAGTCGAGGAGTCTGTGGTATCAAAAAGCAGCTCCGAGGGAATGCTAAGTCCCACTAAGGCACCCAGCACTACTATGGAAGCGATGGCGTAGTTGATGTTACGAAGCGGTATGGATAGCCATTTTCTCCAAGCGGCTAAATCTCCACCCCAAGAGGCTATCAGGTAGTAACGACCATCGTTGGCTTGCGCAAATAACAGAGGGTCATCGTTGCAGTCCTCTAAGGCAAAAAGTTTGGAGGGTGCTAAGATGTACAAGCTATCTTCTACCTGTTCTTGATTCAGTTTTAGCGCTTTCACTCGGTTAAAGGCAAAGCGCGGAATATCTTGTTTAAAATAGCGAATGGGTAAAAAGCGTAGTCGCTGTTCTATGGCCACTTGCTTAATGCTCTGTATGCTATACATTTTTTCCTCTGGTAGTGTACTGGCATCCAATTCTGCGAGGCCAGAAGAGGTTCGGAACTTTTGCTCCATATCTTCATCTTGCAAACGAGCTGTTTCCACAGCGGTTTGCGCTTCCTGTAAAACTTCCGTTCTTGCTTTTTGCTGAGCCAAAAGGGCTTCGAGGCGCGATTCTTTTATCATGTCGGATACGTTTTGTGCGGTACTTTATAAACCTAAGTTACGCTAAAGTGTTCGCGAGCGGTTTCACTAATCGATAACGCGTTTACGGGTAGGGAGTTGCGCTGGGTGCTATTGTTTGTCCTCAGTCTTTTTTTTGAGGCCGAAAAGGCGTTTAATTAAAGTTTTACCAAGGGGCTGAAATGGGTGAAAGCCAACAGGGTATTAACTCTTAGGGGTAACATATATTAACAGCGCTTGTATTCTTGTAACAAACCATTTGAATTTGAATGCTTAATTTTGAGGCGAACTAACGAAGATTATTATGGCACTAGAATTTACAGAGAGCAACTTCGATAATGAGGTAATGAACTCCGACCAACCCGTTTTAGTAGATTTTTGGGCGGAATGGTGTGGACCATGTAAAATGGTTGGACCCGTGGTAGAAGAGCTCGCAAAGGAATACGAGGGAAAAGCAAAAATTGGTAAAGTAAACGTGGATGAAAATCCCAACATCTCAGCCAAATTCGGCATCCGATCTATTCCTACCATCCTTTACATTAAAGGAGGAGAGGTTGTAGATAAGTCTGTTGGAGCCGTTCCTAAAGCAGCCTTAGCAGAAAAACTAGACGCACAATTGGCTTAATTTAAGAAGCGAATAGCATTGTAAATCCTCCGCCTAGCGGGGGATTTTTTATTTTCACCCCATGCCAACCATTTTAGATCGATCGGTAATTGCCAGTTTTAGTAGCCTAGAGCTTCTGGCTAAAGAAATTGTTCAGGGCTTTATTACCGGATTGCACAAATCGCCTTTTCATGGTTTTTCAGTAGAGTTTGCAGAGCACCGCCAGTATAATACGGGGGAGTCTACCCGCCATATCGATTGGAAGCTTTTTGGGCGCACCGAACGGCTCTTTGTTAAGCAATACGAAGAAGAAACCAATTTGCGTTGCAATTTTTTGTTGGACGTATCGCCATCCATGTATTATCCCCGAGAGGGAGAACAGCTGTCTAAGTTAGAGTACGCAGCGTATGGCATTGCGGTACTCGTAGAGCTGCTCCAGCGCCAGCGCGATGCTTTTTCACTCAGTGCTTTTGATGAGGAGTTGCTCCTAGAAACCGAAATGAAATCTACGGCACAACACCAAGAGTTTGTTTACGATAAGCTGAGTAGCTTGATCATTCAGCCAGCGAAAAAAACAGGAAACACCAATTTGGTTCCCGTGCTGCATCAAAAAGCGGAGACCCTGCCACAGCGCTCCATGGTAGTTCTTTTTACGGACTTCTTATCGCGCGATGAGCCCAATGAAGCACTGTGGGATGCTTTTCGCCACCTTACGTATAAAAAGCATGATGTGGTGATTTTTCACGTGTACGATAGCAAAACAGAGCTCAATTTAGATTTTGGTAAACGCCAGGTAAAGTTTGTAGATGCAGAAACCGGAGATGTGGTTAAGCTGAACCCAGAAGGGCTAAAGGCATTGTACAGCGAGCGGATACAAGAGCAATTTACAGCGGTAGAACGAGAGCTGTTGCAAATGAAAATGGATTTTTGTGCCCTGGATATTGCCCAGCCTTTTGATGCCATGATGCGTTTTTTCCTGGCTCGCAGAAAAAAAATGCTGCAAAAAAGAAGGTAACGTTTGGAGGAGTGGAAATTAGTTGTACATTTGCGCCACTCTAAACGCAAGAGGGTTTTGGTTTGGTTATTTGAAGAGCCGTTTAGAGTAAGCATAACACGGATTTTCGTGTATATTTGCAACAAAGAAACTACGGTCTGGTAGTTCTCCCGATAGTTATCGGGATGGTTAGAATACCTGAGAAGAGATTCTAACCGAAGACAAAAAATAGAAACTACGGTCTGGTAGTTCAGTTGGTTAGAATACCTGCCTGTCACGCAGGGGGTCGCGAGTTCGAGTCTCGTCCAGACCGCAAGAAAGGGAAGCAAACGCTTCCCTTTTTTCGTTTTAAACGATTCAGTTCCTTTATTTTCGGGTTGTAGCCTTCCCTTTTTTCGTTGCAGTACTTTTTTATTTCAACTCGGAGCCACCCATCCTCCCAAAACTACGTTTACCCACTATACTACTAGCCGCGCCTTTTCATGAGCAAAAACAAATCGCTTCATCAACTCATCCACTCGCTTACCACCAACGAAAAGCGGTTTTTTAAGCTGTATGCCTCTCGTCATGCCATAAAGGGAGAGAATAAGTACGTAAAGCTTTTTACGGTTTTTGAGAAGGTGAAAACTTATGATGAAAAGATCCTTGCGAATGCCCTAAATAAAGCTGCTTTTGTGAAATACTTAAGCGCAGAGAAAAACTACCTGTACAATCTACTGCTAGACTGCCTCGATATTTACCATAGAGAGACTTCCATAGATCGACAGATTTCTAAAATGATAAATACAGGCCGGATATTGTTAGAGAAAAAGCTCGATGCTCAAGCTGCCGTAATCCTGAGGAAAGCTAAGAAAATGTCAGAGCTACACGACAGGCAAGAAAATATTGGCTCGATCAATTACCTGCTAAAAATGCACGATTTTGGAAGTGAAGCGGTGTCGGGGGAGACCCTGAGCCTTTTTCATTCGGAGGAGCAGTCTTCTTTGCAACAGTTGTTGGAAAAGCAACACTACCAACAGGCCTTTGAGAGATTATTGCTGCATCGAAGGTTGTATGGGATTGCGGGCAATAAAAGTACACTCAACTATATTATCGCTGCCTACCCATATCTCGATGCGCCCATCCCGGAAAGCTTTCCTTCCTTTGGTATCGAAATTTATTACCTCGTTTCGAGGCTTGAGTTTTGCCGAATAATTCGCAATAAGACAGAGGGTACGGTCATTGCAAAAAGTCTCATTCAAAAAATGGAGGCGAATCGCAAGCAGATTGCAGGCGAATACGTAGAGCTTTATACGTACACCCTGTACATCTTTGTTGTGGGACGGTATTACCAGAATACTAAAGAGGCTTTCGATCAACTAAAAAAGCTACGGTACCTAGAGAAATATGTAGATGAAAAGGTTACTAAAAATGAGCAAGCCCGGTGTGTAGAATACTACGTTACCTCTATAACTGATTTATGGCTGGAGAGAAAAGATTATCGCATCATCGACAGTGAAATCTCGGACATTAAAAAGGCGCTAGTGGCATATGCTCCTTACCTGAATCCTGCCTTTGTGCTCAGCATGCACTTTAATATTGCTTGCCTCTACTTTGGAGCCAAGGCGTATCGAGAAGCTTTAAAGTGGACCAATAAAGTCCGCAATACAAACTCCCAGTTTAGGGAGGATATATTTTACGACTTGCGCACGCTAGATCTAATCATCCATTTCGAGTTGGGTAACCACGACATTTTACCCAGCCTTTTTAAATCGGCAACTTATTATCATAAACAAGCTAAGCATCCGGTAGGATTGCAGCAAGCTATTATTCAGAGTATCAATAAGGTATTGGCAACCCATGATAAATATGAGCAGGCAATGGTATTTAAGGATCTTAAAGAATTGCTAGTTCGAATGCGAGCAGATCCTTATGAAAACAGAATATTCCATGATGTGGATTTGGTGGCTTGGGTTTCCGCTAAGTGCTCAGATTTGGTACTTAAGTAGGAGATAGGGATGCGTGAATAGCGGCATTACGTTTTTTTCTTGAGGCATACAGCTCTAAATTAGTGGCGGTAGTAGGGTTCTTCGGTTTGAGTTGACCATGTTTTTTAAGGCATAAAAAAAAGGCTGGGGATTTTTCCCCAGCCTTTTGTAATTGGTTTGGTTGTTCATTTAGCGCTTCACTACACGTATGGTCTTGCTGTTGCCAGAAGCCGTGCGAGCCATGATTATATACGTTCCACTTGCCTGGTTAGTTAGATCAATAGTAAGTCTTTGTAGTGGTTCTGTAACGGTGTTATTTAGCTGTTCAGAGTGTATAACTTTTCCTGAAAGCGTCATAACAGACACGGTAAGCTCCTCCTGGTCTGAACCTAAATCTAGGCTAAGATTTGCATAGTCTGCTGTCGGGTTGGGAGCAACAGACATGGATATTTCACTAAAGAATGAATCCGTTGGATTATTTCCAGTCGAAGTCGTAGCAAAACTCTGACTTCCCATGCCTATGTTGATGGTGTAATCTTCTACTTCACCAAAACTAAAGTTCTCACATGGGCCGGGTGCAGCGTTATACTTCATAGAAACGCGCATGCGGGTATTTCCACTATTCGCATTCGATGGAATAGTAATTGAACCGGTAACCGTAGTGGTGCTGGTTCCACCCGCATCGAATGCTAGCTCACCTGCGTCATTAAAATCGCCATCCTGGTTGTAGTCTATCCAGATTCTCCAGTATTCGGGGTAGGTTGTTGGTCCGAAAAAGCCACTATTAAATCCGGGGTTCAGTGTTAATGAAATTGACTCTCCTTGATTCGCAGACATTGTGATATTGGTGAAATCTCCATATCCATTGTTATCGCCACTGTTGTTGGTTACTCCGGCAATAGTTAAACTAGCTATCCACTCATCTGCAGTTCCTCCTTGAGAATTACAGTATTCCACCGGAGTAGGGTCGTCAGATAAGGTGGTTACCGTTCCTGTAGCAGAGTAAGCACTGGTTCCAAAAGAACAGATGCTAGCTACTTTGTACTCGTATGAGGTAGAAGAAGTTAAACCTGAGAAAGTATAGGATGTTGCAGTAGTATTAACGGTAGTAAAGGTTCCCCCTACAGGACGCATAGCCACTTCGTAACTATCCGCATTGGCAAAGGCGGACCAGTTCACGGTAAACGCGCTTGCGGTAACCCCGCTTGTATTTACACCAGAAGGGGCGTCACAAGTTGGACTTGCAGCTTCGTTGATGGTAATGCTGTAGTCTTCTACTTCTCCATTACCGATATTTCCGCAAGCGGCTGCACCTGAAGAACGTTTCATGCTTACGCGTACTCGGGTTGTGCCCAATACTGCATTGGCAGGAACTGTGATGCTTCCAGAAACATTTCCAGTACTTGTTCCACCAGCATCGAATGCTAGTTCTCCAGCATCGTCAAAATCCTTATCGCCATTGTAGTCGATGTATATTCTCCAGTACTCGGGTTGTGTATTCTCTCCAAAGAAAATAGAGCTTGTAAACCCTGGATTTAAAGTAAAATTGAAGGATTCACCTTGAGTTGCATTGATTGTTTGCGAGGTGTAATTTCCATAACCGTTATCTGAGTTGGATGTGTTGTTTACGTTTCCTAGGATCACTTGTTGTATCCACTCACTTCCTGCAGATCCACTCGAATTACAATAAGCGGGTGGAGCTGGATCATCGGTAGTAGCGGAAACGGCATCAGAATAAGCGCTGGTTTCATTATCACAATCAGAAGCAACTCTGAAATCGTAAAGAGTACCAGCAGATAGCCCGCTTACCGTGGCACTGGTACCAGAAACGGTTTGTGTTGACCATGAACCTCCAGAAACTCGGTGTTGTAATAGGTAGCTATTGGCGGCACCAACGGCACTCCATGAAAGGGATACAGAAGAAGTGGTAGTGTTTCCTACCGCGAGTCCAGTCGGTATGTCACAAGGTTGTGGTCCAGCCTCGATTAGATTTAACGTATAATCTTCTACCTCACCGTAGCTGAAAGATTCACAAGGGTTCGAAGCTCCATTGTATTTCATGCTCACTCGCAGGCGTGTATTTCCTGTGATAGCGGTGGCGGGAATCGTAATAGATCCATTGATTACGCTACTGGTGTTGGCAGAGGTGAATAGCGTTTCTCCAGCATCTGTGAAATCTCCATCCTTGTTTAAATCGGCAAATAATTTCCATGTTTCATTGTATGCTGTACCGCTAAAGCCAGGAGTAAGTGTGAAGCTTGTTGCTTGTTCTTTGGTTACGTGGATTGTGGATGACGTGTAGTCATGATATCCTCCATTGTTTCCAGAAACGTTACTGAATGCTCCAAGTTCTACGGACTGAATAAACTCGTCACTCGAGTTGTTACCTTGAGAAGCACAGTAGTTCAACTGAACCTCTGGTGTAGTAAACGCGGTGGTTGGGGAGTAAGCTGATAACGCGCCATCATCGCATTTACTGCGAACCTGAGCTTCGTAATTCGTCTCAGGATTTAAACCCGTAATGCTAAAAGAATTGCCGTTTACAGAAACTACTGTCCAAGAGGCCCCTGCCTCTCGATAACGGAGGTCGTATGTAGCTCCAGGAACGGCATCCCAGGTTAGGTTTGCTGATGTTGCATCTAAAGCACCAACAGCTAAATTGGAAGGAACATCTGCATTGCAAACGATAGGTTCGCTAGATATTCCGGTAACGATTAACGAGAAATCCTGACTTCCGCCCGAAAGCGAGCCTTTATGAGTAATCGTGATGGTGTAAGCACCAACAGCATTGTTTACTGTAATTCTTTCGAAAGGATCTACATTGTTGTCTCCCTGAGTGTTTGAGTTCACACTGCTAAGTTTATATGGGAAATAAGTGGTGTTGTTTTTAGAAACACGGATATCCAAATCGTTTACTAAAACTGGGGTTGGATCATTGGTTGATCCTGTGTTTGCAGTTCCAGGTAGGTCTGTCCATGAGATGGAGGCCAATAGTGGTTCATTCCCAATTGCATCGACTGAAATAGTGTAGGTCTGTCCAGATGTTAGTGTAAGTTCATCTACAATTGCTCCGTTATTTCTGGCCGAAATAGCTTCTGCGGCTGCTTTGGTGTTCAAAAGCCCCCATCCGTACACCGCGTCTGGACCGGTAGGACCCGCATCATCGGCAGTGTGAAGCGCAAGACCTTTTAGTGTTGCTGCACGCATAAAGGCACCAGTAAGGTTGTTAAAGTGTTGTTGTAACAGTAATAAAGAACCCGTTACGTTTGGAGATGCCATGGAAGTACCGGTTAAGGTAGCATAATCGCTGTTGTTATCGGCATCGGTAGAGTAAAGCGTAGTTCCGTTACCCGTGATATCTGGCTTGATGCGCAAATCATCGGTTGGACCTTCGCTACTGCTGCTATTGATAACTACTGAGTTTAAAGATCCATCGTTATTTACGTCCGCATCTTGAGCGTTCGCAACTACCATGTTGTTTTTGGCTGTGGCGTGACCTGATAGCTTATCGTAAGAAGAGTTGCCCTCAAGAGGTGATAAGTTGGAGGTTCCATCCGTACCATCGTTTCCTGCTGCAACAACCATTAAGTAGAACGGTGAATTGTGCATTAGCTCATCCCAGTCTCTCGATTCTTGGATGTATGCTCCAAAATAGTAATCAGGAATAGTAGCTGCACGATATCCATACGAGTGGTTGGATAATAACATTCCATTTGCGGCTTCAGTGGTAGCTTCAGCTAGGTCGTTGGTCCAATCTGCTGTTCTAGCTTTCGCTTGAGGCGCCATTCCTTTCGCGGCAGCTACAACACCAGAAGCCATGATGGTTCCTGTTACGTGCTGTGCGTGAAAGCTGTTACTATTGGTGCTAGTAGCCCCATCGAGTATAGTTACGCGATTGTTTCCTCCCGGACCGTCAAATTCTTGGTGTGTAATGCGGGTTGCACCACCATCCCAAACATGGGCGGTCAAGTTTTGTCCATCGAGATTAAGACCTAATGAACCTCCAATATTTACATGGTTGGTTCGGGTGGATCTTGCGGCGTCTGTATTGGATACAGAGTAGTAGATAGGCTGACCATCCGGAGAAATCTCCATGAGTTCGTCAATAGAGCCATCGGGATTGGTAATAAATGTTTCCCAGTCTTCCTCTGCTGCTTTGGCAAGAGCAGCTTGTTTTTTAATAGTAGCCTTTACCTCGAAAGCTTCGCTGAGTTTTTGGAGTTTATTGATGTTGTACTGTTGGGTAATGGCTTGCCTTTGCTCTTCGGTTTGGCTGAAGGCCGCCATTCCGGCAAGCGTGAAAATTAGGAGCGCAGTTAAGGCTTTTAAGGTAATTGTTTTCATGTAGGTTAGGTTTGAATTGGCTCGTCCAAGATTGCAAACCATTCCTCGAAAATAAATACAAATCCTTAGGAAATTAATAGGTCAAGCTTTCGGTGTTGTTACCTAAGTTGCTGATATTCAATAAAATATAATGATATTGAATAATGAGTGTAATAGCGGTTGTGTCTCTGTTTTTTCCAACCAATACCAAATTTTATTTGTGCAGATACTTTGCAGCTGCGGCTTAAAATGACTTACAGCTGTGTTTTTATTGCTTGTTCGCCACATCCAACAACTACATTGTTGTACGGTGATTTGGATAGTTCTCGATAGGTTTCCATGGTGTTACAGCGTATAATCTCGTAGGTCAGTCCTTCGCTGATAATTCGGTTGGCATCGCGAATACCTTGGGCTTCGATTTTTCTTCTATAGGCCTCTTCTCTTTTTGTTTTCTGGAGTGTATTCTATGGACAGTAGTTCTGTTTTGCTGGTGCTAATCCCACTTTTATCCTAAGGCTTTGTGAGAATTAAAACGCGTGTAAATGATCTAAGTAGGTATCACCGCACCACTTTTTTTAGGAAAATATACAAATAAGGAAGGCGGTTTTAAATGAATTTTTAAGAGCAATAAAAGCTCTAAATATGACACTGCGTTGCAAAAACTTGTGGATTAAGAGCGCTATGCTTATTGCTTGGCTTTTTCTGGCCGCATTAATGGCCAATAATTACGCCCATGTAGTGACCATTTCGGAGCACTGGCTTTACCTGCCTGCTACCGTTTTGTTTGTGCTGCATATTTACAATCAAAGACAATGTCGCTGCAATGCGCATTGTAGCTCATAGTTCATTGCATGAAAGAACCTATAAAAGACCAGTTTGAAGTTCTGGGTGATGCCCATGTGGGTACCAGTGTCGATACCCCGCTACGTCCCGATGCTTTTGAAAAAACTGACGAAGAAAAAATAACAACCATCCAGCACCATTTTACCCAGATCATGGAAACCCTGGGCTTAGATTTAACGGATGACAGCTTATCTGGAACTCCGTATCGTGTGGCTAAGATGCACGTCAAGGAGTTGTTCCACGGTTTAAACCCCGAGGCTCGTCCCAAAACATCCACCTTTGAAAACAAGTATGGTTACAGTAAAATGTGGGTGGAGCAAAACATTAACCTTAACTCATCTTGCGAGCATCATTTTTTGCCCATTACCGGCAAAGCACAGGTGGCTTACATTCCCAAAGATCAGGTTATTGGTCTATCTAAAATTAACCGCTTGGTGAGCTACTATGCCCACCGGCCTCAGGTGCAGGAGTGCCTGAGCTTGCAGATTATGCAGGATTTGCAAGAAACGCTGCAAACACAAGACGTAATGGTGGTTATCCAGGCAAAACACCTCTGTGTTTCTTCGCGCGGTATTAAAGACCAGGACAGTTTTACCACCAGTATGGCCTACGGTGGTGTATTTGAAGAAACCCAAGTGCGCCAGGAGCTAACGCAAATTATTGGAAAGATCGATGACCACTAAATCCATTTTTCCTAACGTGATCTAGATAGCGTCACTTCAGGATGGTGTGGCTCTCTGGTAACATGAGATGGACTTTAATATTGTTTGGGTGTAAGCCGTATTATGATATCTTTAGGTAAATCAAAAAAAAATAACGGGGTATGAAATTTTTACAGAAACTAGGAATATTGGTAATAGCTCTTGCGGTAACCGCATGTGGAGGAAGCAGTGCCATGCACGAGGAAATGGTAAAAGAGCACAAAGCTTTTGAGGATGCGCATGCTAAAATGGAGCAAGAGCATCAAGAAATGGAAGAAGCGCACGCGGAGATGGTCATGGCGCACGAGAGCATGGCCGATGAAAACGATTCCTTGCACATGGCTATGGAGGCCGAGCACGAAGCCATTTTAGCGAACCACGAAGAGATCATTGCAAAGCACAATGATCTACTCAAAAAGCACAGCGAATTGGAAGCAAGGCATGAATCTGGAGATGTAAGCGATGAAGAAGTAAAAGCCGACCATGATAAAATGAAGGCCGAGCACCAGTCGCTTGAAGAAGACCACAGTAAACTGGCTAAGGAGCACGCGGCCATGATGGAAGACCACAAGAAAATGAAGGCCGACCACGAGACTTTGTAGTCCCTTTAAGCACGATAATGATGAAAGCCGCTCTGTAGAGTGGCTTTTTTTTTTATGGTGTGCATTTCAATATAATGCGCTCATGGCACAACCCTAGACACTTGGTTACGTCCCATTGTTGAATCCCATGCTTTTATCTACCCTTGTTTTTTTAAAAGCTAGGCTTGCAAAGCTATTTTAAACGGCCAGCTTTTTTTTAGATGAGTTGCAAGTTTTGGGGCCTCAATTTCTTATTTTGCTCGTCCAGTAACTAAATTTATAGACATGCGTAAACTTTTTGGGGCGATATTCGCCTTTATAGTTTTGTTTTTTTCTTTGGATACGTTTGCTCAGCAAGTAACCGTTCCAGAGCCCGATGAAAATGTGAATCCAAGAAAACAAGGGCGAGAAAGGCGCTTCAACGTGTACGAGAATGACAAAGAGCCTTGTATGTACGATCAGTTGCTGGAGAAGCGCATGGAGGATCCCGCATACCGCGAAATGATGGCGCGCTTTGAGGAAGAGATTCGGAGACGATCAGAAGAAATACGTAGAAATACCCGACCGGGTCAAAAAGCTGAGGTATATACCATACCTGTAGTCTTTCATGTACTGCATGTAGGCGAACCCGTTGGTAGCGGGCATAATATTCCCGAAGATCAGATCCGTTCTTCAATAACGGGGATGAACCGAGATTTTAGACGCTTGGCAACCGATGGGGGAGTTGCGCAAGGTGTGGGTTCGGTGGATGTTGAGGTAGAGTTTTGCCTTGCGACAGTAGATCCCGATGGTAACCCAACCAACGGGATTAACCGAGTAAATGCCAATGGAGTTGCGAACTACCAAAATGTAGGTATCGATGAAGATGTCAACGGTTCGCAACTAAAAGCGCTGAGCAAGTGGCCAACGGCCGACTATGTAAACGTTTGGGTAGTACGCGAAATTAATAACCAGGGCGAGTTTGGAGAATGGAATGGTGGTGTATTGGGATATGCTTACCCCGTTTCTACATCGCCCAATGAAAATCCGAATGCAAATCCTTCCTTCAATCCAGGAGACGGAATTGTAGTGGTGAATTTCTCTTTAGGTAATGACCCCGATGGATCTGAAAACTGGAACATCTACCCCTTTTTAGATCTCAACCGCACCATGACCCACGAAATGGGGCACCACCTTAATTTACAACACACCTTTAAGGGAGGTACCTGCAACGAGTCAGACTGTACCACAGAAGGAGATTTTGTGTGCGATACACCGCCTACTCCTCAACAAACCAACTGCAATACGCCAGCCTGTGGAGGAACCCAACAAGTAGGAAACTACATGGATTATACAGGCGAGGCCTGTGCGGACATGTTTAGCGCAGGACAAAAAACGAGAATGCGTGCCGTATTGGAAGGCTTTTCTAGAAACTCTTTAACTACCTCCGTGGGTTGTGCGGTCGGCTTCGTGGAAGCGGATTTCATAGTTGATCAAGACACAATTTTAGAAGGAGAAACAGTAAACTTTACAGATGAATCTATTGGTAATCCTGCCATAACCTCTTGGAATTGGGACTTTGGCGATGGCGGCACATCTACGCAAGAAAACCCAAGCCACACTTACAACACTGAGGGGGTTTATGAAGTGCGCTTGACGGTAGATAATGGCAACCAAACCGATACCAAAATTCGCACGGATTATATTTATGTAGATGTGGCTAATGTGGCAACAGGCACCATAGGAGGCCCCTGCTCTAACCTGAGAAACTTTACTTATGCCGAAGCTGAGAACTTTGGAACCTACGTGGCTCAAGGGACCTCAGATCCAATTCCAGGAGTAGGAGGTAGCTCCAATACTGGGTTCGCAGAGCGCTTTCAAAATACGGGCTCCTTTACTTTTCAGGATGTGATATTGGATGTAGAGTCTGCTAATGACGCAGGAGCGCCAACCACCTTTGAATTTAAAGTGTACGGCCTAGCAGGAAATAACCCGGGCGCTGTATTGGCAACAAAAACGGTAGCCATAGCAGATTTTACGGCAGGACAAGAAAATACGGTGTCTTTCGATAGTCCGGTAACCGTAAATGGCGACTTTTTTGTGGGCTGGGAATACACCAATACGTCAGATTTCTTTCGGATTTATGCTACCGAGCTCCGAAATGGAGGTTCTGGCTACAGTTCGCTCTATGGTAGAACCACGGGCTGGTTTCCCTACAATGCAGGTCTTTCTTCTGCTATTCAGGTGGTGCCTTCAACCGGTATTGAAGCAGACATTATTGAGAGCAACAACACTAGCTTAGATTTTTGTTTGGATGGAAGCTTAACCTTTGAATTGGCCAATGCGGCAAACGTTACCGACTACAGCTGGAACTTTGGCCCCGATGCAACGCCATCTACCAGTACCGCAGCCAATCCTACCGTTACCTTTGCAAGTCAGGGACAGAAATCGATTTCGGTAAATGTTACTGGTGCTTGCGGAGCTAGTGCCACAGATCAAATAACGGCCTTTGGTTACGAAGCCCCGGATATCAGTGCCCAAATTACCGATGCCGACTGCGAGCAAAGCAATGGTAGCGTAGTGTTAACGCATGCCGGAAACGAAACCATGTCGTACAACTGGGTGGGACAAAGCAATACCACCAATACCCTTAGCAATGTGGCTCCGGGTGATTATCAAGTTGAGGTTACCAATGGCCCATGCAGTTTTACCGAGACCTACACGGTTGGAGAAAATGCGCCTGCGCCTGCTACAGGAACCTTTACGGTAGAAGACGCAACTTGCGGTAAAAACAATGGAAGTATCGAAGTTGCAATGAGTCGCTCAGGAACCTTTGAATATTTTTGGGATGGCAGCAATACCGCTACCGGAAATAGCCTGGATGATATTGTGGCCGGTACCTATGAGGTCATTGTAAAAGAAAATGGTTGTACGGTTTATACCGGTAGCGCAACGGTAGAAGATGAGGTGGAAAGTTTTGATCTTACACCCCAGATTACCGATTCAGATTGCGGCCAAAACAACGGTTCCATCACGGTAACCAACAACGGCAGCCCCGATGTAACCTACAATTGGGATGGGCAAAACAACACCACCAACCAAATTTCGGACTTGGCTCCGGGCACTTACATTTTAGAAGTTCAAAATGGTACTTGCGTCAACGAGTTTGAGTACACGGTCGGTGAAAATCCACCCAACCCAGCTACGGGTACTTTTTACACCGAAGCAGAGGTGTGTGGAAAGTCCAACGGATTGGTCGCGGTAACGATGAGCCGTGCGGGTTCTTTTGAGTTTTTCTGGAATCAATCGGCAACTCCGCAAAACGATACGCTCTACGATGTTGAAAGTGGTTTATATACGCTGGAGGTTGTTGAAAACAATTGCGTAGTATTTACTGGTGAAGTAACGGTGGCTAGCGAAACCGAGGCCTTTGATATTACAGCAGATATTACCAAAGCAGACTGCGGATTGGAAAACGGTTCCGTTGTGCTAACCAACAACGGTAACCCCGATCTTACTTACAGCTGGAACGGTCAAAACAACACCACCAATACTTTAAGCAATGTGGCTTCGGGTAGCTATACGGTTACGTTAACTAATGGAGCATGCGTAGAAGAACAGACCTTTAACGTGGGTGAGAATACCCCAGAAGTTGCAGGTGAATTTTACGTGGAAGACGCTACATGTGGTAAACCCAACGGTACTGTGGCCATTACTATGGCGCAAGCAGGCAACTATGAGTACTTCTGGAATGGCGCGGCTACTCCAGAAAACGATACGCTTACCGAGCAACTGGCAGCAAATTATGCCGTAACCGTGCGCGAAAATGGTTGTGTAGTTTTTGTGGGGGATACCAACATCCAAGATGTAGCGGTTCCGTTTGATTTTGATACGGTACTTACCCATCCTACCTGTGGCAACTCCGATGGACAAATTGTAATTGTAAACAATGGCAGTGCCGATGTTACCCTCAGTTGGACTGGGCAAGGGAGTAGCAATGACACACTTGCAGCACTACCTGCAGGAAGCTACGAGCTAGTGTTAAGCAACGGCACTTGCGATTCTACAATATCCATTGTTTTAGCGGAACCTGCTATTCCTGCCACCGGCAGCTTTTATGTGGAACATCCTACCTGTGCAGACTCCAATGGAGTGGTTGCTATAACCTTAGACCGTCAGGGGAGCTTCGAGTATTTCTGGAATGGTGCAGATACGAGCAATGCAGACACCTTGTTTAACAGAAAGGCAGAACTGCAGTCTGTTGTGGTACGCGAGGATGGCTGTGTAATTTTTAGTGGCGATACACTCTTGGTTAACGAAGGTGAGATCCCCCAGGTTAGCGTGGAGGTGACCGATGCCGACTGCAACGAAGCCAATGGTAAACTGGTAGCAACAGTCGACAGTGAAGACCCCGTAACCTACAATTGGGTAGGTCAAAACAATACCACAGATACTTTAGATGGCGTACCTGCTGGAACGTACACACTGGAAGTGAGCAATGGCGCTTGTACCTTTGTAGATAGCTTTGTGGTTGCTGGCGCTACAGATCCAGTAGCGTATAGTTTGGTTGTGTCACATCCTACATGCGAACGAGCTTCGGGTTCTATAAGAATTGACATGGAGCAGGGTCAAAACGTAGATTACGATTTCTTCTGGAATGAAGAACCTGCATCAAAAGATAGCATGCGTTTTAATCTGGCAGAAGGAGATTATAGCATTGATATTTTCCTGAATGGTTGCCTGGTTGCGGCAATAGACACCGTTTTAGCAGACACCACCTTTATGCCGACTGCAGGATTTACTTTTAGTCCCAATCCTATCGTAGAAAATGAGCCTGTAACTTTCTATGCCAACGAGGCTGGATTGGCAGAACACTATTGGCACTTTGAACCTGGAGGAATACACCTACAAGGCGATACAGTAACGGTAACTTTTACAGATGAAGGTGTTTATGACTTACAGCTACAAGCTTCGAGTTACTGTGCCGATACCTTGTTTACTGAAGTTGAGGTGGATAACAATGTGTCTATTGCAGAATGGGCATCTGTACCTGTTAGCTTGCATCCCAACCCGGTTAACGACCAATTAAATGTGGTCTTTGGAAGTACGGTAACCGTTGAGCAGGTATTCGTTACTGATGTTGTTGGCAGAATGGTAGTTGTACCAACGCAAATAGCACCGGAGTCTATTGCTTTGGATGTTACAGAGCTAGCCGCAGGCCACTACCAGTTTGTTGTAGTTACCCAGCAAGGCAGCGCCACGGCCCGGTTTGTGGTAAAGCACTAGATCCGTTAATACTTTAAACTCAAAAAGCCGCTTTCCTTAGGAGAGCGGCTTTTTTGTTGGGTGTTAATACGCTAGCTTTTCTATTATTAGAATATAATTACGTAAAAGTAATGAGGTTATTTTTTAGAACTCTGATCTGGAATTAATATTTTAGGGTAATTATTATCCTGAATGATCTGTTTTTTACCCAAGAGCTTCGTTTTTGTTGTTGTAAGTGTCTTTATTAGTCTTGAATTAAGCGCTCAGTCTTCTTCTGGTGCGTCCGGTGTAGAGGAGGTTAATGGTGAAAAAAAGGATCGAAATAAGTATGATTCTTTTGTTGTGAATGGCAAGGAGCCCTGTAAATACGATGTGCTTCTCCAGCAGCGCATGCAGGACCCGACTTATCGTGCTTTCATGCAACGCTATGAGGCTGAGATCAGAAAGCGATCGCAAGCCATAAAAAACGGGCGATCCAATGAAAAAGCACCGCTAATTACCATTCCGCTAGTATTTCATGTGCTTCATTTAGGCGAGCCTGTGGGGGTGGGAAGCAATATTCCAACCGATCAAATTACCTCTGCGGTGGAAGCCTTAAATCGTGATTTTAGAAGACTGGCAGCAGACGATGGTATTGCTCAAGGTGCCAACGGGACAGATGTAGAAATTGAATTTTGCTTGGCAACCATTGATCCTGAGGGGAACCGAACCAACGGAATCAACAGAGTGGCTGTTGAAAATCTATGGGGTTACAATACCGTTGGCATTATGGAAGGCCAGAATGGAGAAGACTTAAAAAGTTTATCGCGTTGGCCTACGGAGGACTACGTGAATGTGTGGGTGGTTCGCGAAATTGATAACCAAGGAGACTACACCACCTGGACTGGTGGTGTTCTAGGGTATGCATATACCGTATCTCCCCAACCAGAATTAGATCCAGGAAGAAACCCGGCATTAAATCCAGGTGATGGCATTGTTGTTGTGAATTTTGCCTTGGGAAATGACCCCGATGGCAGTGAAAACTGGAATACGCTGTACCGGTATAGTAGAACACTCACCCATGAGATGGGGCATCACTTCAACCTCCAACATACCTTTAAAGGCCAAAGCTGTGAGGAGGTAGATTGTACCATCGAAGGTGATTTTGTTTGCGATACGCCACCTACTACCTTAAATACTAACTGCGATGAACCGGCTTGCAATGGTACACAGCATGTAGATAACTATATGGATTACACGGACGAAGCTTGCTACGGTTCTTTTACAGAGGGTCAGAAAATTAGGATGCGTGCGGTTTTAGAAGGTTTTTCTAGGGGGAGATTGGCCATTTCAGCAACAGGAGAATGCTCGGTAGACATCATTAGAGCAGATTTTACAGCAGATCGGAATTACGTACTGGAAAACGAGTTTATCACGTTTTCCGATTCTTCTCTCGCGTCTCCAGGCATTACGACCTGGCAATGGGATTTTGGTGACGGTACAACATCGAGTAAGCAAAACCCCAAACATCGGTACGAGGAAGAAGGAATTTACACCGTTACGCTTACCGTTTTTAACGCGGTTAGCTCCTCCACAAAAATAAGGCAGAGCTACATTTTTGTGAGTAAAACCCGATCGCCTCGGACTACCCAAGGGGATCGCTGCACCGAATTTCGCAATTACAGTTTCTTTGAAAAGGAAGATTTCAAAACGCATTTATGGGGCTATGAAGAACAGCCAGTACCCGCAGTGCATCAGGGTACTTTTCACGGTTTTGCAGAACGCTTTACTATTCCGGGTGCAGTGACGTTTGGCTCGGTTATTTTGGATCTAGATACCGTGCAACTGGTAGACTCTACTAACTTTACGCTAAAGGTCTATAACACAAAAAATGGACTGCCCGGTGATGTGCTGGTAAGTAAAGATATACCCGCTATTTCATGTACACCGTTTTCCAGAGATACCTTTAATCTGGATACCCTAATAACGCTCGCAGACACGTTTTTTGTAGGATTTGAATTTGAAAACACAGCAGATTGGATTCAAGTTTTAGCCACCCCCATTCGCAACAACTTGTACAATTCACTGTATGCCAAATCGGATGCATGGGCACCCATTGGGGTACCTATGAGTATGGCACTATCCATTGTGCCAGAGTCTCGTGTGCTGCCCGTTCCAGACGATAATCCGCTCCGGATTAACGGGTCATCGTACTTTGTTCAGTGTTTAGATACGGTTCAAACTTTCGAAGTTTTAAACGATCACAATGTAAAAGCTTATGCCTGGGATTTTGGTAATGGAGCAACACCCGATACATCCAGCCAGGATAAGCCCTTTGTGACATTTAGTGCGGATAATTACATTCCATTTGAAGTAACGCTCTATGGCGTCTGTGGCGATACCATTTCTCTCAAAGACAGTCTATTAGGATATGAGCCACCCAATATTACGGCAACAGTAAATCCACCCTTTTGCGATGAAAATGATGGTAGTATCACGTTGACACATAACGGGCAATCTTCCATGCAATATCGCTGGGAAGGGTTTAATACCAATTCAAACACTCTTGGTGAATTAGGACCAGGGCAATATGTAGCCCGTGTTTTTAACGGAACCTGCCAGTATACAGAAACCTTCAGCTTTGATCGTTTTCCTGCCAAAAAAGAGGGGGTTACTCTGATGACTCCCAGTACCTGTGGTGCTCCCACCGGTATGGCGTGGGGTTACATGGAAGAGCCGGGTGAATATAGCTTCCTGTGGAACGATACCACTTTGAACGACACCCTGTTTGGAGTAAAACCGGGAATGCAGTACCTGGAGGTCTTAGAGGAAGGCTGTCCGGTGTTTCAGGATTCCATTGTTGTAGCAGATAAAGAAGTTCCACTGGATATATCAATAGGCGTGCGGCAGCCCGATTGTTTGGACTCCAACGGAGTCCTCACAGCAAGCATTCCGGGAGATAACAACGCCATCTTTTTTTGGGGGGATGAAAAAGAAGCGAACGATACCCTGAGCCATGTGGCCGCAGGAATCTACACCCTGAAAGTACAAAGTGGTACGTGCGATAGCGTACTCACCATAACCGTACAAGATAAACCTACAGACAGCATACCCGTTATTTTAGCCACATTGCCAGACACCTGTTCCCAGGGAGTGGGTATAGCCCAGCTGGTTTTACAAGAACAAGGAAATTACCAGTACGTGCTCAACGATAGCTTATCCTCTGTATCTGGATATTTTAATGGCCTTACTGCCGGGGTTTACCGAATGCAGGCTTTTGTAGAAGGATGTGTGGTAGGGGATACGCTCTTCCAACTCGCCAATGCCTATGAAAAACCAGACGTGGATTTTACGGTAAATCCCAATCCGATAGTAGAAAATGAACCGGCATCGTTCCAGAGCAAATATCCCAGTGCCGGTTCACACAGATGGATCATCGATACCCAAGAGTTTTTGGGTGATACCGTTACGTTAGCCTTTGAAGACGAAGGTGAGGCCAGCGTATTACTGGTGGTAGCAGACAGCCACTGCACCGATTCCATACACCGGCAAATTACCATAGATAACAACGTAAGTATTGTAACCAAAGACATGGGACGGGTGGTCATTTATCCCAACCCAGCTCAGCAACAACTCAATGTGGTTTTTGAAAAGCCCACCGAGATCCATAGCGTAGCCATAGTAGATGCAGCTGGAAGAACGATTTTACCCAAGTATTGGCTAGCAGGCCAGGAAATCGGTGTAGCATTAGACGGTATAGCCAGCGGAAACTATGTGCTTTTATTTAATTCCTCTTCTGGCCAGGGAAAGGTTCGATTTCAAATTCAGCGATAACGAAAAATTAACCCAGTAGGAGTAAGGGCAGGCATTTTATCGCTACATTTTGGAAGCAAAACCCTACATAATCCGCTGATATGCCTAAAGTTTTTGTTTCTCGTAGCATTTCCATTGCTAAGCCAGCCGAAGAAATTCTTCCACAAATAAATAACTTCCGCAATTGGGTGCATTGGTCGCCTTGGTTGCGTATGGAGCCTGATGCCAAGCTGAATTATGCAGAGGACAACCGGTCCTATACCTGGGAAGGAAAACGGGTAGGTGCAGGCAACATGCAGATTCGCAGTGAAAAAGGAAGCGAAGAAATTCATTTTGATCTCAACTTTACCAAACCCTGGAAATCAGCCAATAAAACAAGCCTGTATTTAAAGGAGCAAAACGGCCATACCCAAGTAACCTGGACCATGGATAGCAGCTTGCCCTTGTTTATGTTTTGGATGAAAAAGAGCATGGAAGCCTTTATTGGTGCAGACTACGAGCGTGGTTTGGATATGCTGAAGGCTTTAACCGAAAAGGGGCATATTCCCAGTAAACTGGAGTGGCCAGGAAAGAAACACTTTGAGGGCTGTACCTGGATGGGTGTAAATACAACTTGTGCTATACCTGCTACAGAACAGGAGATGCCCAAAGATTTTGGTAAAATTTGGGCTTGGGCGGCCGAAAATGAAGCGTTGGTGGCTGGTAAAGGCATGACGATATACCACAAGTGGGATGTGGTAAAAAATACGGTTTCGTATACGGCAGCGATACCTGTAAAAGAACTTCCCAATCCGTTGCCTCAAGGCTTTGTTTCTGGAGCCATACCGGCAACAGAGGCCTTTGTTTTGCGCCATATAGGAGCTTATCAGCATTTGGGCAATGCGTGGAGCACGCTCTATTCCATGCATCGCAACAAAGAATTTAAGCACAACAAAAAGATAGATCCTTTTGAGATTTACCAGAACAACCCCAGCGACACCGCTCCGGAGGCATTAATTACCGATATCTATTTCCCTCTGAAATAGTACTATAGATTAAGGCAGAACCAATTGTTATCCAATAAAAAAGCCACCTTACAAGAGCAAGGTGGCTTTTTTCAGTATTGAGAGGTATGTATTAACGGTCTGTTAATGAAACATAGTCGCGCATGTTTTCGCCAACATACACCTGACGTGGACGACCAATAGGCTCTTTGCGCTCGGTCATTTCTTTCCACTGTGCTATCCAACCTGGAAGTCTACCCATAGCAAACATTACCGTAAACATCTCGGTAGGAATACCCAATGCACGGTAAATGATACCCGAATAGAAATCTACGTTTGGATACAAGTTACGCTTTACAAAGTACTCATCTTTAAGCGCTACTTCTTCTAATTTCTTCGCAATATCTAATACGGGATCGTTCACGCCCAATTTGTTCAATACGTCATCCGCTGCTTTCTTAATGATCTTCGCTCTTGGATCAAAGTTCTTGTAAACGCGGTGACCGAAGCCCATAAGACGGAATGGGTCGTTTTTGTCTTTTGCTTTGTCTATCCATTTCTCTGTGCTACCGCCATCTTTCTTAATGTTTTCCAACATCTCAATTACGGCTTGGTTAGCACCACCGTGAAGTGGTCCCCAAAGGGCAGAAACTCCGGCAGATATAGAAGAGTACAGGTTGGCTTGTGATGACCCTACGATACGCACGGTAGAAGTAGAGCAGTTTTGCTCGTGGTCTGCGTGCAGGATAAGAAGCTTGTCTAGTGCTTTTACAATAACGGGGTCTGCCTCAAACTCTTCGGTAGGCATACCAAACATCATGTATAAGAAGTTCTCCACGTAACCCAACTTGTTCTGTGGGTACATCAAGGGGCTTCCGTTGGTGTTTCTGTGCGCCATAGCCGCCAGCGTAGGCAACTTAGCTAGCAAACGAATAATGGTAAGGTTTACCATTTCGGGTGCGCGGTTGGGGTTTTGAGACTCTGGGTAGAAAGTACTCAAAGATCCCATCAAAGCAGAAAGCATACCCATAGGGTGTGCATGCTGTGGGAAAGAACGCAACATGGTACGCATGTTTTCGTGTACCAAAGAGTGGTTGCGTAAGTTATTCTCAAATTGCTCTAGCTCTGTTCTGTTGGGTAGTTTACCGTGAATTAACAAGTAACTTACCTCGATAAAGTTCGATTGCTCAGCCAGCTGTTCAATAGGGTACCCGCGGTAACGTAAAATTCCTTTTTCACCATCTAAAAACGTAATTGCACTTTCGGTAGCTCCTGTGTTTTTGTAACCGGGATCAATGGTAATGTAACCTGATTGTCCTCGAAGCTTAGAAATATCAACTGCTTTCTCGTTTTCTGTTCCGGTAATTACGGGTAGTTCGTAATCTGTTCCTCCTAATTGAATCTTAGCTGTTTCGCTCATTTCTGTTATCTGCCTTGTAGGTTGAATAAAAGTCGCGTAAATATATAAAAGAAAAGAGGAAATAAGCCTGTGCCTATTTCCTCTTGTACGCCTTATATAATGTTAAATACAGCTTTTACTCTTCCGTAACTGCTGCTTGATATTCTTCGTAGGTTTTTTCCTTGTACGAATCCGATGCCACATATGAAAGTAAGGGCATAATGCGCTCGGGTTGGTAGTACCCTTGAACCGGGAAAATTATGTTGAGGTCTTCGTCCATGTATACTATGGTAGGATAAGCGATTCTGCCTTGGCTAGATGCAATGGCAAGCGTGAGGTCGTGTGTGGAATTTCTACCTCTACGGTTGGGATCGTAGCCTTCATTTTTCCATTCATGCCCTTTAAAGGTAAAGGCATCGGGGCCTTCAGCATTAAATTTCACAGCATGGTAGTTCTTGTTGATGTATTCTACAACTTCGGGGTTGTGAAAGGTGTTCTTCATCATCATTTTACACGGGCCACACCATTTGGTGTACACATCCACCATTACCTTTTTAGGGTCTTTCTTTTGCTCGGCTTCCAGGTCTTTTATCTCTATCCAGTCAATTTCTGCTTGTTGTAATTGTGCGCTAGCAGTAGTTGCTGTGATTAACAAAATGGCAAAGGGTAAAAGGTTACGTAACATGCAATTCTATTTGAAACAAAAATACGTGGGTTATTTGTTAATGGAGGTTATACGGTTCTTGGCTTAACTGCATTTAACACCTAATGCACGCCATGCATTATGCGTTTCATTAAAGGATTTATAGCTATGAGGATAACTCCACCAACAGCAGGAACAATAAAGAAGAGTAGAAAAAAGTAACTCAGCGAATACTGCTCGGTTAAGGTGTCAATCTTAGATCCTACCGTTCCTGCTACTTTATTACCAATGGCTATGGCCAGGTAGAATACACCAAACATCAAACCGATCATCCTACCGGGTACCAGCTTACTCAGGTATGATAGACCTACGGGAGATAAGCAGAGCTCTCCGAGGGTGTGGAATAGGTACGCTAAGATAAGCCACACCATACTGACTGCAGCCGTTTGTGCACCTGAAGGAATATTCGAAGCTCCCCAAGCCAGCGCGCCAAATCCAACACCAAGTAAAATTAGGCCTAGCGCATATTTTACCGAGGCGCTCGGGTTGTATTTGCTTTCCCAAATTTTAGAGAATAGGGGGGCAAAAGAGATAATGAAAAAGGAGTTTAGAATACCAAACCACGATGCAGCCACCTCAGTTTCTGGGTTGGAGTACTCGCGAACGAGCATCCAAATAACGATACCCCAAATAATAATAAAGCTGCTACCCAATGCAATGCTAGACCACTTGTAGCTGCTATAGGTTTGCTGAAACAACTTAGCAATAACCCAGGTGATTATCGCGAGTGGAACCACCGTTAGCAGGGTATTGAAAATATCAAAAAGCAAGGCTCCGTTTCCGGTTAGTAGCCTGTCGGTGTAGTCGCGAGCAAAAATGGTCATGGAACCACCAGCCTGCTCAAAGGCAGCCCAAAAGAATACGGTAAAAAAGGCAAAGATGGCTACGGCTATCATGCGATCGCGCACGATACGCGTGTATCTTGGGATACGGCTGATGACCAAAACAAAAAACAGGACAACAGCCAATAAGATAGAGAAGGTAGCACCACTGTATTCTCCCACCGAAAAATTAAAAACGGTCAATCCAGATATGGTAGAAATAGGATCATCAATAACCCAAACCAATCCGATTGCGGCACAGATGGCAATGATTACTTTGTCTATTGTAGTAAAGGGATTGAGTTTATCGCCTTCGGGTACTTCGGGTTTGGCCTTTTTTTCTGCGGTAGGTTTGGTGCCAATATCACCGTAAATACCTTGGGCCAGGTAAAACTGTATCATGCCAAAGAGCATAAAAATTCCAGCCAAACCAAAGCCGTAGCTCCAACCTACTTTTTCTCCAATGTATCCACAGAGCATAATGCCCAGGAAGGCTCCAGCATTTACACCCATATAGTAAATGGTAAAGGCCCCGTCTTTTTTGTCCTCATGCCCTTTGTACATTTCAGAGATAATGGAGGTGAGGTTGGGTTTGAAAAAACCGTTTCCAGCCACCAACAAAAACAAACCGAAATACAAAAAGAAGGGATGCACCTCTATGGCCATAGATGCGTGTCCAGCCGTCATAATAATAGCACCGGCAATAACCGCCCAGCGATACCCGGTAAAACGGTCGGCTAAAAAACCACCTAAAATAGGAGTAAGGTACACCAAAGAGGTGTAGGTGCCGTACAGCGCCAGTGCATGTTCGCGAGGCCAGCCCCAACCGCCATCCATCAACGAGGAGGTCAGAAAGAGTACGAATAAGGCGCGCATACCGTAGTAGGAAAAGCGTTCCCACATTTCGGTAAAAAAGAGCACAAAGAGACCAGAAGGGTGGCCGAGAACCAATTTTTGGTTGACATCGGAACCACCAAAGCGTAGGGTATTACTCATAGCTACTTATTTGGGTAAGGTAGGGTGGATGATTTATTCGTCTAGTACTTCGCCATGCTCTGCCACAGCTGCCTTTGGATGCAAATCTTCGGCACCATGGGTAAGGCGCTTTAAAGGCTTTAACAAAGCAATAACGAGCAGTCCAAATAAAACACAGAAAATAGTGATGGAGGTAAATACCGATAGCTCTCCCGCTTCGGAAGCAGACTCACCTACCAAACCGGCTACTTTATTTCCTAAACCAGTAGCGGCAAAATACACTCCCATCATCAGGGCGCCATAACGTACCGGAGCGAGTTTGGTAATAAAACTCAATGCTACGGGTGAGGCACAAAGCTCTCCTAGCGTATGGAATAGGTAAGCCAGAGCCAACCAGTATAGCGCAGACTCTCCCAGTGCTTCGTATTGTCTGGAGGCAAATACCATAAAAACAAAACCAAGCCCCATGATGATAACACCCGTACCCATTTTAAAAAGGGAGGATGATTCTTTTCCTTTTCTGCGTATCCAAGCCCAGAAACTGGCCACGGGAACCCCGAAAATAATAATGTAAATGGGGTTAAACGATTGCATCACCGCAGCTGGAAGCTCCCAGCCGAAAACAAAGCGATTGGTTTTTTCTTCGGTATAGATATTCATTAATCCACCGGCTTGCTCAAAAGCGCCCCAAAACACAATAACGATAAGGAAGGAAAGCAGCAAAACCACAAAGCGGTCTTTGTCCACGTTGTTGTCCAGGTCGTTGAACACGGCCATCATCATTCCCACTACTAGCGAGAGGAAAATAAATAGAAGGCCATAGGGCAGATCGTGAAAAATTAAATAGTACGTAGAGCCAATAAGCAGCAATAGCGTAACAATGCGTGATACATTGTGGCTAAAGCAGTTTTTAAAGAGCTTGGCAATGGTTACTTCTTGCTTGCTGTCTTCTGGCGATAACTTTACCGGTTTGTTGCCAACTTCTTCCAGGTGTTTTTGTCCAGCCATATATACTACCTGGCCTAGTACCATACCAATGGCAGCCAAACCAAAACCATAGTGCCAGCCGTATTCTTGGGCAATAATACCCACGACAATACTGGCTACGGCAGCACCCACGTTAATACCAATGTAGAAGATAGAGAAGCCTTTGTCGCGTCTTTCATCGCCCTGCTTGTACAGGCCACCCACCATGGTAGAAATGTTTGGCTTTAATAAGCCCACACCAGCTACAATAAGGCCTAAACCAGTATAAAAGGCCCACGGCTGTTCAATCGAGAGTACTCCGTGTCCTGCCACCAAGAGCAAACCACCGTAGAGTACCGATTTCTTTTGACCCAGTATTTTATCGGCAATAATTCCACCCGGTATAGAAGCTACGTAAACCAACATGGTGTACCAGCCGTAAAGGGCCAATGCTTCTTGGGAGGACCAGCCCAATCCGGGATTGTCTGAGGTGGTTTCTGCTACCAAATAGAGGGTTAAAATGGCGCGCATACCGTAGTAGGAAAAGCGCTCCCACATTTCGGTAAAAAACAAGATAAACAGGCCTTTGGGGTGGCCAAAAAGTTCGCTCGATGCGCTAGGGCTATTTGCTGCCATAAGAGTTGTTTAGGTTATGTAGGGATTGATGATTATAGGTTTTCTTTCAAGAATTTCTCCATTTTAGAGAACAGGTGCAGTCGGGTGTAGCCTCCGTAAATACCATGGTTCTTGTTGGGGTACATAAACATATCGAAGTCTTTGTTGGCTTGCACCAAGGCTTCGGCCATTTCCATGGAGTTTTGCATGTGTACGTTGTCATCGCCAGACCCGTGTACTAACAACAAGGGGTCTTCTAATTTCTCTGCATGGCTCAGTGGGCTGTTGTCATCGTAGCCATCGCCATTGTTTTGGGGTAGGGCCATGTAGCGTTCGGTGTAAATAGTATCGTAAAAGCGCCAATTGGTTACTGGAGCCACAGAAATTCCAGCTGCAAAAACATCGGCACCCTTGGTAAGGCACAATAACGTCATATATCCTCCGTACGACCAGCCTTGCATGGAAATTTTAGCGGCATTGGCGTAGGGAAGCTTGGCCACGTATTTGGCCGCAGAAATTTGGTCTTCGGTCTCTAGTTTGCCCAGTTGCTTGTACGTGCACTTTTTGAACTCGGCACCGCGGTAGCCCGTACCTCTTCCATCCACGCAAACCACCAAAAAGCCTTCTTGTGCTAAGTATTGCAACCACAATTGGTTGGCGCCTTCCCAGGCATCGTTTACACGGTTTATGCCCGGCCCATTGTAGCAGGTCATGTAAACGGGGTACTTTTTGTTCTCGTCAAAGTCTGCGGGCTTTATCATGTACCCATATAGTTTGTCCTTGCGCTCGGTGGTAAAAGAGAAAAATTCTTTGTCTGGAAGGTTGTACTGCGCCAAGGTTTCGCGCAAGGCAGCGTTGTCTTCTAGGGTTTCTAGTGTTTTTCCCTTGTTGTTTTTTAGGAACACTTTCTCGGGCATGTTTGCGCTGCGGTAGTGGTGTATAAACAGCGAAAGGTCCGATGAGAAGTCGGCACTGTTCATCCCTTTTTCTTCGGTTAAGAGGTCAATTTCCATGTTTCTTAAGCGAATGCGGTATACCTCGCGTTGGTACGGGGTTTTTGAGGCCGCCTGAAAATAGATATAGCCGCGTTTATCCACACCGTATACCTCAGTTACATCCCATTTTCCGGGAGTTACTTTCCTAAGGCGCTTGCCGTTGGTGTTGTAGCTGTAAATTTGGTTAAAGCCCTCGGCTTCGCTGGTAATGTAAAACTCGGTGCCTTCCTCGTTAAAGAAAAGGTTGTCAGTAATTTCCACATACGTGTCGCTGCTTTCGGTGTAAAACACCTTGCTTTTTCCAGAGGCAGGATCGATGTCTAAAAACTCTAAGTTGTTTTGCAGGCGGTTCATGCGGTATGCACACAGGGTGTTTTTGCCAGGAATCCACTTTAAGCGGGGTATGTACTGGTCGGTTTCGTTGCCTATATCTGCTGAGGTAGTTTTGCCGGCTGCTACATCATACACGTGAATGCTTACTACGGAGTTTTTCTCTCCAGCCTTGGGGTATTTAAAGGTGTATAAGTCTGGATATAAGTCGTTGTAGTAGCTCATGGTAAAGGAGGGAACCTGGCGCTCATCAAAGCGGTAGTAAGCGATGTATTGCTCATCGGGCGACCAGAAAAAGGCTTTGGTAAAGGAGAATTCTTCCTCATAAACCCAGTCGCACATTCCGTTGATAATCTCATTCATTTTGCCATCGCCTGTTACTTGCGTGAGTTTATCGTTGGCTAAATCTTTTATGTAGAGGTTGTTCTCTTTTACGTAGGCCACTTTGGAAGCGCTAGGCGAAAAGGTAGGATGCGAGATTTTAGCGCCCTCGGGATCGGAAATGGGGGTAATGCTGCCATCTTCACGGTTGAACACAAAATAGTAGCCTTTGGAGCTTCTGCGGTAAATGGATTCCTCATCCAGGCTAAGAATGAGTTTGCTTTCATCGGCAGAAAAGGTATGGCCGCGAAGACTTAAGTTTTTGTCTTGGTATTTGGCCTGTGTTTTGGTAACGATGGTAGCTACCTTTTTTTGGTTTTTATACGCAAACTCGGCTATTTCTGGGCCTTCATCGCCAAAAGTGATGGCGGTGTAGTTGTTGCCGTTATTGGCAGGGCGGATACCATAAATTCCTTGCGATTGAAACTTTCCTGAAGCCCAAATGTCTTGTAGGGTTAGTTTTTCTTGAGCAGTCGCTACAACGCTACTGGCCAGTAGCGCAATTCCCAAAAAGAAATTCCATTTCATATGCCGATCATTTCTAAAGCGCGGCAAGATATAAATTTTAGTTCCGTACCTTTGAATAGAGTAGTGAGAAGCGGGGATTCCTATGGATAAGCGTGCAATGTGAATTAGGAATGTGTTATTGTATTTGTGGTCATTAGCGGACCGATGCAAACAAAAAAAGCCGCAAGAAACACGGAGTTTCTTGCGGCTTATGGTGTCTGTGCTCTGGCTCATTAAAAACCAGATGCTATTCTTAAATGTGTATCACCTCATCGTAAGCGGCTGCGGCTGCTTCCATAACGGCCTCAGACATGGTGGGGTGAGGATGCACGGTTTTTATCAACTCGTGTCCTGTGGTTTCTAGTTTTCTTACCGCCACTACTTCGGCAATCATTTCTGTTACGTTGTAGCCGATCATGTGTCCGCCAAGAAGTTCACCGTACTTGGCGTCAAAAATCAGTTTTACAAAACCGTCTTTGTGTCCTGCCGCACTGGCTTTACCCGAAGCAGAAAACGGGAATTTACCCACTTTGATATCGTAACCTGCTTCTTTGGCAGCGTCTTCGGTATATCCTACCGAGGCCACCTCTGGAATGCAATAGGTACAACCAGGAATGTTGTTGTAGTCTATTTTCTCGGGGCTCATGCCGGCAATTTTTTCCACGCATGTAATACCCTCGGCAGAGGCAACGTGTGCTAAAGCGGGCCCGGGTACACAGTCGCCAATAGCGTAGTAGCCAGGTATGTTGGTTTCGTAAAAGTCGTTGGTTAAGATTTTGCCTTTGTCGGTAGCAATACCCACATCTTCCAAACCAATATTCTCAATGTTTGCGGTAACTCCTACCGCAGAAAGTACGGCATCGGCCTCTAGGGTTTCTTCGCCCTTTTTGGTTTTTACCGTTACGGTGCACGTGTCGCCTTTGGTAGTCACGTTTTCTACGCTGCTGTTGGTCATTATTTTAACGCCAGCCTTTTTAAAGTTGCGCTCCAACTGCTTGCTCACCTCTTTATCTTCAACCGGCACTATGTTGGGTAAGTACTCTACAATGGTTACTTCGGTGCCAATGCTGTTGTAGAAGTAAGCAAATTCTACCCCAATAGCGCCCGAACCTACGACCACCAACTTCTTGGGTTGCTTAGGCAAGGTCATGGCCTCGCGGTAGCCAAAAATGTGCTTGCCATCCTGCTTTAAGTTGGGAAGCTCGCGCGAGCGGGCTCCCGTTGCGATAATGATGTGTTTTGCGCTGTAGGTTTCTGTTTTACCGTTGTCATCGGTAACTTCTAGCTGCTTGCCTTTTTTCAGCTTACCGGTACCCATAATCACATCGATCTTGTTCTTTTTCATCAAGAACTGGATTCCTTTGCTCATGCCATCGGCAACACCGCGGCTGCGTTTTACCATAGCACCAAAATCGGCCTTGTGGTCGCTTACTTGAATACCAAAGTCTTCTGCATGGTTGATGTAGTCAAAAACCGAAGCGCTTTTTAATAAGGCTTTGGTGGGTATACATCCCCAGTTTAGGCAAATGCCACCTAAAGATTCGCGCTCTACAACCGCAGTTTTTAATCCCAATTGTGCAGAACGGATGGCTGCAACATAGCCTCCAGGACCGCTTCCTAATACAATAACATCGTAGTTCATATGTCAAATAAGAATAAGCAGAATTTTGGGGCGAAAGTAATAAAATCTATTTTAGAAATTTTTATCGAAATCCTTAACAGACTTAGTATTGATGCAGTATACCCTGAGTTACGAAACCCCTTCGAAACACTTTATTCACGTAGAATTTGTCCTGGAAAAACCGGATGCTGAAAACCAGCTGCTGCGTTTGCCTTTTTGGCGGCCGGGGCGCTACGAAAAAGGGAGTTTCGCTAAAAATATTCAGGAGTTTCACATTTTTAACGAGGCGGGAGAAAAGTTAGCTTTCCAAAAAACCGATAGCCACAGCTGGAATGTGGAAACGAAAGGGGCGGCATCGATACGGGTAACTTATACTTTTTATGCATCGGACTTAAACGCGGGCTCAACCTATGTGGACAAAGGTTTGCTTTACGTAAACCCGGTAAACCTCTGCTTGTATGCTGCGGACCGGGAAATGGAGGCGTGCACATTAAAGCTGAATATAGAACCCCAGCTGGAAGTATATGGCGCGCTGCCCGAACAAGCCAATGGATTTTACCAGTTTACCGACTTCCACCACTTGGCCGATACGCCCTTTTTCTGCTCGGCCGATGTAAAAACCGAGCAGTATGAGGTAGCGGGCGTTACGCACAACCTTCATTTTTTAGGCTACTACAAAGGCGATATGGCCAAGGTGTTGCACGATTTTAAAAAGTTCACCACGTTTATTCACGACCGTTTTGGAGCATTTCCGTACACCGAATACCACTTTCTGTTTTTTGGCTTTCCGCAACGTTTTTACCACGGAGTAGAGCACCTAAGTAGCACGGTTATTGCACTTGGGCCCGGCCACAGCATCTTAACCGAAAATTACAACGAGTTTCTAAGCATTAGCTGCCACGAACTCTACCATGCGTGGAATGTAAAGTCCATTCGCCCTGCCGACTGGTGGCCCTACCGCTACAATGAAGAGAGCTACTCCAGAATGGGCTACCTCGCAGAGGGTGTCACCACCTACATGGGCGAGCTCTTGCTCTACCAAAGTGGGGTGTGGAATTTTAAAACCTTTGTTACCGAGATAGAGAAATTTCTAGACCGCCATTTCAACAATTTTGGGAGGCTAAACCTCTCAGTAGCCGAGAGCTCTTATGATACGTGGCTGGATGGATACGAGCGCGGCATTCCCAACCGCAAGGTTTCTATTTATAATGAGGGGGCGCTCATTGCCTTTTTTGCCGATTGCATTATCCGCGAGGAGAGTGGAGGTAAACACTCCATACACGATGCCATGCACACCTTGTATCACGATTTTTACAAAAAAGACCGTGGGGTGAGTGAAACTGAATACTGGCAGGTGTTGGAGCAGTTTGGAGGAAAACGCATTGCCGCGCTTTACGAGGCCCATGTAGATGGTACAGAAGATTACCATAGCCCGCTAGATACCGCGTTTGAACACCTGGGCTTGCAATATGAGATAAAACCATCCGAAGATTTCCATGAAGCACATCTTGGTATGCGAATGTTGCAAAAAGGAAGCCGAACGTGGGAAATAGTAGGTATTTATCCAGGAAGCCCCGCAGAATTGGCAGGGATCTACGTGGGGGATATGCTAGTGATGGTAAACGACATTCCAGCTAAAGAGGATATAGCCCAATGGTTTGGTTACTTTAAGGACGAAAGCATGGACTTACTGGTAGAGCGCAACGAAGCAATACACCATATATCCATAAAGGCCGAGGACAGAACTTTTTACAAACGCTACGTGGTAAAACCGCTAGCAAAACCGAGCGAACAACAGGTAAAGGCCTTTAAAAGCTTCAGTTACCAATAAGGTGCTTAGAGCGTAAAAACCAGTTGGTGGTTAAACCACAACGTGAGGCGTATAATAAGCCTAGTTACAAAAGATGAAATGAAAAATAAATGAGTTTAAGTTTGTTTTTTATAACTTGAGGCGATATTTAAATTATTGGTAATGGCTCAATTTCGTTTAGTTTATCTTTTGTCGGTGTTTTTAATATTGGCATGTTTTGCGTGCCAGAAGGAAAAGGATTACTCAAGCTCGAATATAAATGTAGTAGCGCAAGATCCCGATACGATGACTAAGGTGATCGATACAGATTACATGGTGGTAGGAGATGCAAAAGGGGCTATTCTTAAGACCTATAATCATCGTTTGGATTTGACTGCATCAGACTCTGATCAGGACACTGCGGTATTTAATGTGACCGTTCATGGCGTGCCAAGAGTTCAGCTGATGGTTTGTAAAGGATATAGTTTTAATGCTGATAGTACGGAGCGATACAAGAGTCAGGGTATTTATTTCAAACAATTGGACAAGGATATTTGCGTTGGAAGTAATAAGGAAACAGGGTGGTATGGTTTAGATGCCAGGGATACCATGAACGTGAACACGATGTCGGGTATCAATTACAGTCCTGACTGGTTTTACTCACCTTCCAGAATGTGGTTTGTTGATATTCCAGTGGGGATAAACAACAGCGTGGCCACAGAGGAGGGAATGGTTTTCTGGAGATGCCGCCGTTGGCGAGGTTTACACGCGGAAGATACTTTTGGAAGCGGCTATATTGGATTTAGATATTTAGAAGGAGAGGTTATGAAATACGGTTGGATTCGAGTCGATTTAGAGTCCGAGCTAAGCCTTACCGTCCAAGAAGTGGCTTACATGAAATAATTAGAAAAGAGGCCGTTTAGAAAGTAACTAAACGGTCTTTTGTTTTTAATTCATTTTGCTGTTTCAGCAAGTCTCGTATTTCTGAGAGTAATGCTTCTTCATAGCTTGGAGCGGGAGGTGCGGCTGGCGGAGCTTCAGCTATCAATAAAGTGCTTAGAGCGTAAAAACTAGTTGGTGGTTAAACCACAACGCTCCATGCCCTATATCCTGGGTAATGTCGCTGTAAAAGCTGGTGCCCAAACCGTAGTAAAAACCTTCGCCCAAATCAAAGAGTAGGCCTCCGCTCACGAGCCATCCAAAAGTTTGTTGGTTGAGCTCTTGCTTGATGGTACTGTTGCCAAAGGCGCTTTGTTGGTCTATGATGCTGTATTGCAATAGTGGTGTGCTGTAACTAACTCCCAAATTGGTGTAATACTGGAAGTTGCGGGAGGATTTGTAACGAAATCCAAGCATTAGCGGAATTTGCAGGTTTAGGAACTTGGTAGTCCGCGTTTGTATGCTGGTGGCGCGCAGCGTTGCCTGGAACTCCGTAAGGTTAATGCCACTTTCCAGGTACAGCATACTCTTTTTTCGTTCGTGGATATCTTGCTGTACGCGTAATCCGTATACCTGAGAGAGTTTGTTCTCTAGCGCAAAGTAATCTTCTGGAGTTAGCTCATTATACCGGTTCAGAAAGGTAGGACCGAGTCCCATATCCAGTAATATTCGGGTGGATAGGGGCTGTTCACCATCTTGTGCGCTTGCCGGGGTATATGCCGAACAAACTGCGAGAAAGAAAAGAAAAACGCGTGTTTTCATGCCCCAATGTACGCAACACACCACAGAATTGTTTGGTGCCAGTTTTACAGCTTGATTTTTGGTGGCTTTTTCGCGTGGAAATGAGCTTGTTTCTCCCTTACACCGATTGATTTAGCACTGAGGTGACGGCAGTTCAACCCAAATTATGCAATAGAGCATTATTTGCCAGTAGGCAGATGAAAGCTGTGCTTCGTCTGGGTTAACCCAGACAAAAACGCCTTCTCGGAAGCGTTTTTCCTCAATATTCAGTAGAAGATTTTGTTGGTTTTTCTCAAAACTTCTAATGAATATTATAGGTTCAACCAAAAATCGCCTACTTGCGGGAGCAAAGCCATGGCAAACAAACCGTTAAAAAACACCCAAACCATAGATACCGACCTTACCAACGACCTGCATTTTCAGGTGTTAGAGGTGAAACGGGTGTGCGATTTAGCTAAAAGGGTTTTGTTGGATCTAAATCCAGACGGTATTGAAGCCGTAGAGCGCTATGCTACTTACGTGTACAACTTGCGGAGTCGCATAGAAACCTTAAGCTACGAGGCTATTTTTAACCTACGCGCAAAAGACAAGGAGCTTATTCTTACCTACCGTGCGCTCATACGCGTAAGTGTTAACCTTAAGGTAATTACAGACTACTTTGTGCAAGCTTCGCGGCAAGTGGCCTACGTTCAAAACCCAGAGAGTTTTTCCGATTTTCCGCTCACTGCCTTTTTTACTTGTATTGAAGAGGCCCTAGAAAACATCCACACTGCGTTTACAGAAGTAGACTCAACGCTGGCAGAGCAAATTTGCGATAGCGAGCAAGTCTTAGATAACCACTATCTCGATTATTTTAATGTCCTGCAAGATCAATTGCAGAAGAAATCAAAGAGTGCCGACATGCTTACGCTGCTCTTTATTATTCGCTATTTAGAGCGCATAGGCGATTGTTTCCTGAAAATAGGAGAGGGCATTTTAAACATTTCTGTGGGCGATGCACTCAACATCAAACACTACAAAAACATAGAGGCTGTAGTGGCCGATCTTACCGGGAAATCCACCCAAGTAGATTACGATTTTAAGCCGTTTCTTTTTTCGCGATCGGGTTGTAAGGTGGGGCGGCTGGATATTACCGAACAAAACGGCCATGCCAAAAACATGCGCCTGTTTTACAAGCAGGGCGATAGTGCCAAGATTAAGGGAGAAATTGCTGCACTAAAAAAGTGGCACAAAAAGTTCCCCAAAAGTGTGCCTCAGATAAAATGGGAGTCGCACAGCCCAGGCGGCAGTACTTTGGTGGTGAACTACTTAGAAGGGGCTAACCTGCTTAATTTTGTACTGGAAAAAGGAAGTACTGCAGAGGTTGAAAAAGCAGCCGATGTACTCGCACAGCGCATTGAAAACATTTGGAGTGCCGAAAAACAGCAGCGGAAATCGGCATCGGATTTTGTAAATCAAATAAACAAGCGCAAGCGCGCCATAGAGCACGTGCACGAAGATTTCTTCGAAGCATTTAAGTCGGAAGATGGCAAAGAAAAAATAGATTTTGCCAAAGCGCTGAAGCGCGCCAAGAAGCTAGAGAAAAAGGTGCATGCCCCCTTTAGTGTTTGGTGCCATGGCGATTTTAATCTGGACAACATTATTTACAATCCCAAGAAAGAGCGCGTTCGCTTTATCGATGTGCACCGCAGCGGCTATGGCGACTACGCCCAGGAGCTTTCGGTTTTTATGGTGTCTATGCTGCGCATACAGTCCGAGGACAAGCAAGTAAAAGAGAAAACGGCCCTGCTCATAGCGCGTATGTACCAGTTGGGAAGCGATTTTGCGCAGCAGCATAAAGACCCCTTTTTCCAGGCGCGCTTGGCTTTTGGTTTGTTTCGTTCCTTGGTTACATCCACCCGATTTTTACAAGACGATGTGTGGTACCACCAGCTGCGCATGTGGGCGTGGCGGGTGTTGCAGTCTTTAGAGGCAGACCAGGACAATCTGAAACAATACCAATTTAACCTCCAAATACTGCTAAAGAAATGAGTGCATTAGATATTGCCATTATTGGGGTTCCGGGAGCTTGGTCGTCCGAGCATCTAAAGCAATCTCTAGAACAACACCCCAATGTGCTTGCCACTGTAATTTCTGTAGATGCATTGGAGTACCGGGTTGCAGAAAACGAGGTGTACTATCAACAGCGCGCCCTCAGTAGCTACAGTGCGGTTGTTATAAAAAAGCTGGGGGCTTATGAACCCAAAATATTAGACTGGTTGGATGTGCTGAGCAACATAGCGCCTAAGGTTCCTTTTTACTCGCATCCCGCCAAATTGAGAAAAATGATAAGCCGCGTGGGCTGCACCTTAGGCTTGGCCGCTAGCCAAGTAGCCATGCCCAAAACCTGTATTACCGAGGATGTAAAGGAGGCCCAAGCATGGATAGCCGAACAACAGACCGTGGTGTTTAAACCCAACTTTAGCACCAAAGCCCGAGGCATGGAGGTGTTGAAAAAAGATGAGGTGTCCACGGCACACCTGGAAGCATTAAAAAAGCAGTTTGGGGTGTTGTATTTGCAAGAAAAAATGGAGCTGCCGGGCAAAGATTTGGGCGTGGTGTTTTTGGGAAAAAAATACCTGGGTACGTATGCACGGGTGGCGGCTAAAGACAGTTGGAATACCACCACCAAAGACGGAGGCCATTACGGGGCTTTTGAACCCAGTGAAGCGGTACTTGCCCTGGCGCAAAAGGCCCGCGATGCCTTTAACTTAGATTTTTGCTGTGTAGATGTAGCCGAGACCCCCAAAGGCCACATTGTATTTGAAGTGAGTGCTTTTGGTGGCTTTAGCGGCCTACTGAAAGGCGCGGGTATAGATACTGCCGCTGCGTTGAGCCAGCAAATCATTACAGACTTAAGATCCTAGATTTTGCAACATATTTTACAGCCCTATCAAGCTATTGAAGCGCCTTACCAGTCGCACTTTCGTTTTAAGCAACATGCGTTTACCTTTTCTATGAATGATAAAGCCGTTCAGCAAGATTTGGACCGCTATTTTAGCGAGTGGAAGGTGGAGGAAGTTGAAAATCCTACCGTACACATCAAAGCGGTAGATACCCCCATTCCCGCCTGGGATATCGCTTTTAATGAGTACCGTGAGACGGGAAAAAAGCGCATCAAAGAAAAGTACTTGGATGTACCGGGTTTTCGCATCATACACAAAGTAAAAACCGGGGTGCATTTTGCGTATTCCAGCGGGGGAGCGCATCTGGCTTTTGGTCCCGTAAAGCAGTACAGCAACCAACTCATCAACTTTGCCAACGCGCTGTTTATGGAGTTGGAAATGCAGGAAAACGCCTTTTTGTTTCACGCGGCCGGGGTGGCAGTGGACGGAAAAGGCGTGGTGCTGGCAGCGCCATCGGGCAAAGGCAAAAGTACCACAGCCATGCATTTAATGAATGCCGGAACCTCATTGGTGAGCAACGATAGAATTGTATTGCAAAAAACTACGGGTGGATACACTATGGTGGGTGTGCCCAAGCATCCACGCGTAAACCCAGGAACCTTATTAAACAACCCTACCTTAAGACCACTACTCAAAAATCCGGAGCGCTTTGCGGGCATGAGCAAAGCGGCCTTGTGGGAGGTGGAAGAGAAGTACGATGCCGTAATTCCCGATTTGTACGGTCCCAATCGATTTCAGCTCGCTGCCGATGCCAAAGCCTTGGTGATTATAGATTGGGAGGATGAAGGCCTTCCTTTGCACTTGGAGCGCATTACGCTCCAAGATTTCCCACAATTGATGCCCGCCATTACCAAGGCCCCCTCGGTAATGACACCCCAGCTCCACGAAGAGCGCAAAAACGATAGCGATACTGCCTACCAAAAATTCCTTACCGACTTACCCGTTTACCGCCTGGCTGGAAAAATGGATGCCAAAAACGGGGTAGAATTGGTTTTGGGGTTGCTTGGAGGGGAGTAGCTTGAGCTTCTCTGAGCGTTTGTGGTGGGTTGAAATAAGAAAGGTAACGGATTCACCCCGAGAAAGCGGTGCTTTTGAAAGATACTGCTGCCCAGGATTTGCAATCCTGCGCCAAGGCTCAAATACTGGCGCTAATTTTCGTCTGCAACAAACTCTTAAAACAGGCTTTTGCCATAGCCCAAAGCGGCATGTTGTACGACCCGAATTACGTGCCTAGAAAAGTACTATCTATGAAATATTAAAATGATATTAAAGCTTGGGTTTCAGCTCAGATCATTGTTGGTAACTGGCATTATTTCTTCAATTGTGCAAGATATTCCTTTGCTGTCAAGACAGGTAATTTCGATTTTTTAAAGTCTTTTTTGTTTCTCGTAACAATGACATCAACGGAGTTCTCAAGAGCGGAATAGTATTGAAGGCCATCCTCGAAGTCCTGAAATTTTTGATCACTAAGGGCAAGTTCAATTATCCTATCGTCCAGACTTAGTATTTCTACTAATACTTTAAATTTTCTCAGTATCTCTCTGGCTTCCTTTGTCGTGGCTAGCTTTGAAAGAACGTAGTTGGTATTTGCAAAAGTGAGAGAAGATATGGTAAGAGTAACTTCTTTTCTATCGGCTAATGAGAATAATGTGGCAGCTTCGGAATAGAATTCTTCTCTTTTAGCCAATAAATCGATAACCACATTGGTGTCTATTAAAAGCTTATTCATTTGTACTTCTCCATTAAGAAGTTGGTGTAGTCCTTTTTTAAATCGAACTCTTCATCAATGCTAATCACGCCCGAAAGGCTCTCAACCAAAGGAGTTATTTCCATCTCACCCTTTTTTTCAGTCGTTAGGCTTTTAAGGTATGCTTCGATGAGTTTAGAAACACTGATGTTATTGGCTTTAGCGTATGCTTTTGCTCTTTCAATTATGGAATTATCAAGGCTTAATGTGAGTTTTTTGTCCATACCAATAGGTGTTACGTGTAAAAATAATGAAATTACACGTAATTGGCTTAGATTTGGAGCTGTTTTTTGCTTGTTGCCAACGGGAGTCCCCGCAAAAAAAAGCCAGGAATGTAGCACAAAATAGGCTGTATTTGGTGTTTTGAGGGGTTCTGATTGATATTATCTTTCAAAAAGGTAGGGCGCTAGTTTTAATTTTTTGACGAAAAACAAGGGGTGTATTTCTGCTTTCCAGAATTTACAATCCTGCGCCAGGGCCATACCTATAAACACCCTGCCAAAGGAAAGAGTAAAAAACTAGCCTTAATGGCGGTCTGCAACAAGCTCCTGAAACAGGCTTTTGCCATAGCGCAAAGTGGTATGATGTACGACCCAAATTATGTACTCAAAAAAGTGCTATCTATGGACTATTGAAAATGAGTTTAAAGCTTGGGTTTTAGCTCAGATCATTGTTGGTAACAGTTATTTTTCATTTAATCCTCTATCGTATTTTCTATTCAGCCAAATTCTCAGTAGTATAAATACAACTCCTACCGCTAAGGACACGATTCCAATAATTTTTCTTGGAGATTGATTTCTCACAAGCATAGTTTCACCTTGATATTCAATTTTATAAATAAATCGAGTTATTCCTTCAGCTTCGGTCAGTAGGTTATTGTCATAATAAACAGTAATAGGCTGTCCGATTTGAAACAGAGAATAATATTCATTTCCTTTTTTAATTGCCCTCTCTCCCGAACCAAGAAATATACCCAAACTCTGGTCGGTTTGGTCTGTTTTGAAAGCGAATGTGTATCTATAATTATTCCCTTTATAGCGCTCTTTTATAACATTCTTGTCAGTTACTATTCCTGTCAATTTCTCAACTGATTCGATAGTTTTAGAGCTGTCATAAATTAACCAAACTCCAAGAAGCAAAAAGAAAATCGTAGGAATTAATGTGTACGATTTTCGATATTTATAGTCTTCTTCTGTCATTTGGTAGTTACGTTGTTTTTAATTGTTGCCAACGTTTGTGTATCAACACATGGTGTGATACACCCTTTTGTTTTTACCCCGTGTAATGTACAGAAAAAGCCCCAACAGCAAAGCTTTAAGAGTAATGGTGTTAAAAAATACCGTAAAAGTTTTTTGCAAGAAATATGGGTACTAGCCATCGGTTTTAGGTGGCAGCAGTTCCAAATAAAAATCCCAAACGCACCATGTGGGTTGCAGTGTTGCGCCCTTCTTTGTACACCCTTCTCCTTTGAGATATTTGGGTACTTTTAAGCCGATAAACCTTTCAGGTTATGCGGTGGTCGTGGTGTGGTAGTGTTATGCGATGGGGGTGTCGCAATACGATGCGCTCCGTGCAAAGCCTGCCCATGCTAACCTGTGGCAAGACAGTGGTTTGAAAAGATCCATAGCGTATACTTCCAATTGGCTCCATACCCTAGTGTTGGCTGGTCTGCTGGCCTTATTCCTGGTGTTTGTTCTTATTTTCCTGCAGCCCTTTGATACGTACCAGGCGGCCATGCCTTTCAAGAATTTGAAGCTGTTTGGCTACAGCGCCTGCATCATCCTGCCTATAATGCTCTTGCATGGTTTGGAGGAATTTTGGTTTAAGAAAAATCATTCGCGTTGGTTTCTGTATCAGGAGCTTATTATCCTATCGATTGGTTTTGTGCTCATCAGTACCGCCTCCTTCTTTTACAATTCTCTGGTTGTAAACAATATGGAGCTACAGTACAACTATATGGTAGGATGGGCCGTAGATTTTGGCTTGCCCTTTGTCCCTATTTTTATTCCGCTGTGGGCCTATTTGCGGTATCGCTTTAGCACAGTAACCATTGCACCGAAAACGGAAAAACCAGCTGCAACCATTTCCATAGAAGTAGGCAAGCAACAGGTGCTTCAGTTTCAAGAGCAAAAATTTTTATTGGCGCAGGCGCAGGCCAACTATGTCGATGTGTATTGGTGGGATGATAATGAGGTAAAAAAGGAAATGATTCGCTTTACTATATCGGGGCTGATTGAGTGCATTCCTTCTGCCTTGCAAATTCATCGTTCCTTTTTGGTCAATCCAGCTCACATCCACTCCATTTCTGGAAACACGCGTAAGGGCACAGTGCGTGTAGCCCATATTGATGAGGATATTCCAATATCCCCAAAGCACTTCAGCGCAGTAAAAAACCTGCTTCAATCTCGTCCCTAAACTTCATTTTTATCCCTACGGCTTCGTATTGGTGACAAAAGCTTCAGCGCCATCACTAAAATTTTCAGCGCTGCCGTAGCCGCGCTTCATTTGTCTTCAGCAACAATCAAAAAACACAAAAATCATGAAGACTGTATTGGCATTTGTATTGGTAGGATTCGCTTTTTTCCAGAATCCCAGCGATGAAAAAAAGGCACGCAGAGTACAATTTTTAGATCAGGTATTTACTACCCTAGAGAATAACATAGCCGATGTGCGCTGGCTCGAGGAGGAATCTTTCCTAGACTTTAAAGAACGGATGTATTCAGACTCCGTCATGTCCCTAAGCGGGAGCAATTTCTACCACACCTTTAATGAGGGGAGAAGGAAGTTGCCTTTTTCGCATTTTGAAATTGTGCCAAAATCCACCTCGGAGAATTCCTCTGAAAAGAGTGAAGCCAGCGAAACCAAAAATCCTGCCGTATGGTGGGAAGCCGTGAATGAGAAAACCGCGTATTTAAAAATTAGAACCTTTGAAATTGCTGCCGACCCCGTTATTAAAGCCGTATTGGAGATTGGGGTAGACCGGTATGAAAACTTAATCATCGATTTGCGAAACAACGGAGGCGGTGCTATTGATGGTCCTGTGGTTTTGGGACAATTTTTAACACAAGAAACCATTGATGGCGGGTACTACCTCACGCGCAAATGGTTTGAAAGCAACGAAAAGCTTCCCACAGCCAACCAGGTGAATGAAATGCCCTTTTTACAGGATTTTACCTTCGCGGGTATCACCAAGATGTATGACGAGGAAGCGGCTTTTAGAACCGTGATTCCGGGGCACAACAGACCCGTATTTCAAGGCAAGGTATATGTGCTTATCGACCATTGGACCGCCAGTGCATGCGAGCCGCTGATTGATTTATTGAAGAAAAAGAACTTGGCTACGTTGGTAGGAGAAACATCGTACGGAGGCATGCTTAGCGGGCGGTTTTTTGATATCAATGAAAACTGGAAGGTGTTTGTACCCATTGCCGACTACTACACGGCCGATGGGACCAAAATAGACCGCGTAGGGGTAACGCCCCATATTGCTGTAGATCCGCAGCAGGCCAAAACACACGTGCTCGAATTAATTGCACAAGAGAAGAGATCTCAGTAGGATTTATGGGGTTAGAAACCCCGCGTTAAAACCAAGCTGCAGTTCGTTTACAACCATGAATGGAAAAGCAAAGCCCCGAAACTTTCGGGGTTTTTTGCTGTCAAAAGTTCTGGGAAAAGGAGGGATGGCTTTGGGGTTGGTTTCCTGAAAGAAAGATTTGCAATCCTGTGCCCTGGCCATAGCCAAAAACACCCTGCCAAAGGAAAAAGTAAAAAACTAGCCTTAATTGCGGTCTGCAACAAGCTCCTAAAACAGGCTTTTGCCATAGCCCGAAGCGGCAAGATGTACGACCCGAATTACGTCCCCAGAAAAGTACTATCTATGAAATATTAAAAATGAGTTCAAAGCTTGGATTTTAGCTCAGATCATTGTTGTGTGCTGCTTTTTTAATTTCGTTGCTAATTATTCGGACACCCCTCTTGGCTCGACCAAAATCCAGAAACCCTCCGCCACCATCGTAGTCACGAGTTTGCACATTGATGAGTATTTTGTCGTTTTCCGCTAGCAGGTGTACCGTTTTCTTATCCCAAAATCTATCTTGAAATAAATATTTGCTGTAGTTATTTTCAGACTCTTTTAATTTCATTCTCAGAGTATTGGGGAGTTTCGTAATTATCTCGGAGTTTTGTTTCTGGTTCAGTTCGGTCTTAATTTCGATTAACTTATAGGCAAGTGGAATTCTCCAAAAACCAAATACACCTAGCCCCACAAAAAAGGCGACAAGCATAAAAAAGAAAATTTTAAATTCTAGTGGCGATTGTTCCCAATTGTCAAGAGTTATAATCCTAATTAGGAAGTAGGGCCCCCCGATAATGACAAAAACACAGATAAAATAGTTCCAGACCTTATCGAACTTATTTTCTTTTTCAAGCTTCTCTTGCAACTCTTTTGTGGTCATGGTTTTTTAGTTTGCAGCCAACGGCCCTGGCTATGGCAAGTGTGGGATTTTGAAACCGAATTCTTGTCCGCCTACCGTAAATTTATTTAGTTGTAAAATCTTCATTTTTAAGCAGTCAGTCCGTATTTGCTATAGCCGGTGTTGGGCTTAGTGTTTCTTTATTTCTTTTAAACTTTTCCACTCGTGTTCAATGCTTTTCATCAGTAGAGCGTTGTCAAATTTGACTGTCCCTTTCGGAAAAATGGTCTCGTTTTCAAAGAAACTCGACCTTACTTCCAAAACTGTTAATGGCTTCACTTTCCATTCATAAGTTTTCAATTCGAGTCCGTCAAAAGTCTCTCCAATTCTGTCTGGCGAATAACCTACTGCACCTTTCTCAAAAAAGTCCGAAGCGCAGTCCAAACTGTCGAAAATGCTGTCATTGTTCCAATCAGTTGTCTCTTTGGCTTTTATCGATAGGAAAGTCTCATCGTCACTTTTGAACTCTACAGAATAGGTTCCTTCTTTTTCGTCAACTGAGAAGTCAGCAAGGTGATGAACACCCGGGAAAATTCGTCCCCCTGCTAATGAGTTCAGTTTTGACGAAGTGTCTCGTCTTGGAATGAAAACTCCTTCTTTAGTTTCTCCGTCTTCTGTCCATTCAACTGCAATTCGATGAGCACCATTTTCAGATGATATCCCAACAGTTTTCGGAAGTCCTTTTGGTCGGATGTTTTTAAGTCTTATTAGACAAATTCCAACAACTCCTTTGTCGTTTACGAGTTTAGGTCGAAATGGGTCAGGCAAATATTTAGTCAGCACGTCTTTGTCAACTTGATAGTTGATTAAAATTCGTCTGTCTATTGTTCCTATGATTGTCGGAATTTTCATTTTTTCACATTAAGCCCAACGTTTGTGTATCAACACATGGTGTGATACACCCTTTTGTTTTTACCCCGTGTAATGTACAGAAAAAGCCTCAACAGCAAGGCTTAAGGAATCTTGCTGTTAAAAAATACCGAATAAGTTTCTGCAAGAAATATCAGGACAACTCATCCGTGTCGTTTACAAATATTTCTGGCACCTAGTTGTATTCTTAATCGCTAAGGCCAATAAGCGATAACGAGGATCGCAGCGATAAAAACAAGCAGTGCGATGACGTTGATGATCCGAGTCCATTTTTGTTCTGCTATTTCCTTGTAGCTGTATTTTTTCCGAAGAAAACACCAACGGACCATAGCGCCAATATTCAGTATTTGAAGAACAAACTCAGCTATGGCCTCTCCGATAATTTCCATTTTACAGACGTTGGGAGTATTGACAGATTATAGGGCTCTAAAACTGTAAAATTTCACTCCTCCCACTTTAAACTCAGGTGCAGTTCTCCGCCTTTTTCTTTTTGCGCTCCGTGAATTTCCATGCGCACCGTATCGGGAAGTTTGGCGTGAAGTTCTTTATCGTTGCCTTTTATGTGCAGGTTTTGCTTGTCGAGGTCGGCTACCAAGGCTTCCAGAATAGATTTTACCATGGCGGGCGAGTGCTCTACCGAAATATTAATCTTGCTCGGCTCCAGGACCAGCTCTTCTTGTGTTGTTTTTTTCTTGGCTTTTTTAGGAAGCTTGTTTTTGGTATTTCCACCCAGTTCTTGCACATCAAACCACTTGGTGGCCGGGTAGTCGGTACTGTAGGCCTCAGCCGTTCCATTGGGGTAGAGGGTAAGCCAGCTAGCGCCAAAACCGCACATGCCTTCTACTCTGCGGGTTTTTCGGTCGAGCGAGGTATCGCATTCGATGTTGAGCATGCCTTTACGTAAAATCATTTTATGGCCGTTTACTGTGTTACGGTGGCCGTGCACAAAAGCGTGGATCCCAATGCTGTTGAGCTTTTTGGAGCTGCGCTCGGAATAGGGGAAGTCAGTATCGCGGTATTTGGTGCGAAACACATTGCCAATATGGCCGTGGTACAGCTCAAAAGGATCTTCTTGCATCAACTTGCGAAATTTTTCATTGAGGCCTTCTAGACCAACCTGATTTATCCAATCGGCACTAAAATCGTCTAGCCCGGCATGAACAAACAAAAAAGAACCTTCTTGGTGGGCAATTTTTATTTCGTTGAAAAACCAGCCGTATTCTCCTTTTGGGTTTACCAGTAATTCGTAGGCTTTTTCTACGGTGGCGTAGAGCATACCGTGACTAAATCCTGTACGCTTGAGATAGGTGCGCACCTCTTGGATTTTCTCTTTGATGCGGTTGGCTTCTTTGGCAATTTTTAGGGGTGGAATAAGTCCATCCATCCGCTGGGCGTAGGTATTAAACCAATCTTCGGATGGAAAGAGTCTGCGTTCAACCTCTGCTTTGCTTAGAAGCTTACTCTCGTCCACATTGCCATGCAAATATTTAAAGTAGATTTCTTTAAAAAGCGGAATGGTTTTGCGCCCCATGCGTACAAACATGTGTTCGGCTTCTACGGGGCGGTTTTCACCAATGGCGAGTCCGGCATAGGTGCGTATATCGTGATTGCCAGCAAGCACCACGAGTGGCATGCCTGCCTCTTTCATCAGCTTTAGCGCATCCAATAAACGCAAGTTGCTGGGACCTTTGTCAAAGCAATCGCCTCCTATGATAACGGTCTCGGTTTTTCCTTTTTTGGTGAGTTTAAAATCCTTGTCCTTTGGGCCTGTTTTCTGCAGCATGCCTGCGCCAATCAGCGATTTGTAGAGCGCATCGGCATCGGCATGCAAATCGGTAATAAAATGGACGGGTTGTTTTGGAAAGACCCAGTTTTTCTTTTTCACATAATTCTTGATGGTCTTCCGCATTTCATCGTGATGAAAGCTCTGATTGCCCACCTTTAGTTTGTGCTTTGGGGGCCACGGTTCCATGCGTTTGGTGCGCCAGGGATGGGTTTGTATGGTAAAAGCTTTTTCTTCGTCTAGTTTGGGCCACATAATGCTTGGTGTTAATCGGGCTGGTCTTGCTGCTGGCGAATTTTCCAGGCGCCGCTTATTAGTTTCCAGCCGTTGTTCTCGTGTTTAAAATACAGCGGCTCGGCATGGTACATACTGTATTTTTTTACCTCTTGTTCGCTCAAGATACCCAGCTCCACGCATGCATGGCGAAAGGAAGCCCCGTGTCCTACCAAAATGCGAACCTGCTGCTGCAGTGAAGGATACTGCCCTAAGAAACGCGTGGGTTTTACAATGTGTTCGGCTACGCGTTTTCCCGCTTCGGCCAACGATTCTGCGCCCGGGTAGGGCAGTTTGTAGTTTCGGCTGGATTTCCATCCTTGGGGCGGAAGCGCATAGCGCGGATCCTTATCCAATATGGCTTCAATTTCAGAGACGCTTAGGTTGGCCATGGCGCCCATACTGCGTTCGGTAAGCTGGTCGGTTTCCAATATGGGAAGCTGTAGACCCGCGTTTTGCGCTAGCTGCGCTGCGAGGATGGAAGCGGTTTGAAAAGCCCGCAATGCCGAGGAGCTCTCTAGGGCAGGAGGCAAAGCCAGTTTGTGTGTTTTTAGGATAGACCACAGTTTTTCTGCACCGGTCTGGCATTGCTGCATGCCTTCATCGGTAAGCGGATGTGGAAGCAGGGCAGAGGGCACATTTTTAGGTTGGTGATAGTGCCCATGCCGCAGGAAAATAAAATCCATGTTTAAAAGTAGGCATCTTCTTTAAAACACGGCAGGGCTTATGCGATTGTTATCGTACACTTACCAACAAGGAGTAGCTTCCTCTTGGCGCTGTTTATTATTCACGCAAAGGCGCAAAGTCGCAAAGGGAGTGTTTCGTTTTTTAAATTAACCGTAGCGTCAAGACTCCGTGGGTGTTTAGGTTTAACTCTTGCTTTTTTTGCATGGATCTTCGTAAACAGAGATAAGTTATCCTTACCAGCACTTCTGTGCGTCATTACTTTCTTGCTGATTTTTATTCACGCAAAGGCGCGAAGGCGCAAAGGGAGTGTTTTTTGTTTTTACTTAATTGTATCGCCAAGGCTCACTGGGTGCTAAAGTTTCAGCTGTACAATTTTTTTGCACGGATTTTTTATAAACTGCCATTAGGTATTCCCACAACCTTCTTTGCGTCTTTGCGCCTTAGCGTGCCAAAGTATTCATCCGAGGCGTGAAGTCGCAGAGAAGAGGTTTATTTATGTCAAAGGTCGTTGACAATACGATGGATGCCGTTCTTAATTAGTGCTTCATTGAAATTAATGAGCAGGCCTAATTTTAGGTCTGTGAGCTTTAGGTAAGTCATTAATTGCTTGTAGTGAACGCGTTTTAGAAGTTCTATTGCCTTGATTTCAATGATGACCTTATCATTAACCACAATATCTGCCCTGAATCCTTGATCCAATTTTAGGTCTTTCCAAAAAACAGGAATACTCTTTTGGCGGGATATCGAAAGTCCCAAATCTTCTAGTTCATAGCAGAGCACTTCCTCATAAACGGATTCAAATAGCCCTGGTCCTAATTGACGATGAATTTGAAAGCAGGCGTCAACTACTGTTTTAGCTATTTCGTTCTCATGCATAGCAACCTTAATAAGTGCCCCTAGTTATCCTTAGGATCCTTCTTTCCGCCTTTGCTTCCTGGCGCTGTTTTTTATTCACGCAAAGCCGCAAAGTCGCAAAGGGAGTGTTTCGTTTTTTAAATTAACCGTAGCGTCAAGACTCCGTGGGTGTTTAGGTTTAACTCTTGTTTTTTTTGCATGGATCTTCGTAAACCGACTGTAGGTATTCCCATAATCCATCTTCGCGTCTTTGCGCCTTGGCGTGCTACAGTATTCATCAAAAGCGTGAAGCGTTGGTTGTGCTAGTATGCCTACTCCAATATCAGTTTCTGCACGTGGCTTTCACCGTTAGAAGATTGGGCTTGCACAAAATAGAGGCCGCGTTTCCAGTCAGCTACATCAAAGGTTTCAGTGGTGCGTAGCGTTTTCCGAAAAACCGACTTTCCACTCACATCCATAATGGTTACAAGGGCGTCTGTTTGCTCGGGCACTTGGATAGTAATGCGGGCTTGTGCTGGATTGGGGCTTGCTAAAGTGGGCCAGGTTAGCGCACTTTTTTCGGTAATCGAAGTCTGTGAGCAAGGCACCACCACCCCGTTGTTAAAGTCGCAGGGCGGCTCATTTTCATCGATGCCATCTACTTCACCCAGTCCAAGAAAATCTTCGTAGACATGCTTTACCGTAAACTGCATCAGTGTGTCCATGTACAGGGCAGCGGTATCGCTGTTCTGAAAGTTAATGTAGGGTACATGGTCGGCACCATACCACGTGTAAAATTTGTGCGTATAGCCTTGCTCGTCCGAGTACCGGTCCATATCGTAGCTACCTTTAACCTCAATAATGGGTAACCCCGGCTCGGGAGGAAGAGGGGTGAGGTCGTTTAAATTAATTACTCGCGTACCATAGGGTACGGTTCCATCTTCGGTTCCGTGCATAGAGATAAAAGGTACGTTGCGCGAATAGCTATCGTCTATCCAGTCCAACTCTTTTGTGGCTCCACAAAAGTTTATAACACCATGGATTTCCGAGGAGTTGCTTAAATCGTTTGTGGTGCCCTCAATGCCATCCAATCCAAAGCGTGGATCTTCGTTAACTGCTAGTCGTTCTGAGGTGTCTACGTAGGTAGGCACTTCTTCGGGAAGGTTTAAATACACCATGTTGGTGGCGATAAACGCTCCGGCCGAGGTTCCTCCAAAATAAATGCGGTTGGTATCTATGTTGTAGTCTGCAGCCTTAGAACGCATGTAGCGTACGGCAGCCCTTCCGTCTTGTAGGGCACGATAAACGGTACGCACTGCGGCAATGGAATCTACCGGAGCTTCATAACCCAAGCGGTAACTTATGGAAGCGGTAACAAAACCACGTTCGGCAAATTCTTTACAGAAGTATACGATATCTGCATCTTCTTTAGTCCCGCCTAAAAAAGAGCCACCGTGGGCCCAAATAATAAGCGGACGTTCTCTTAGCGTGTCGGTTAAGGGGGGGTAATAGATATCAATGAAAACATCTTCTTCTGTAAGGCCCACTTCGCCTTCCAAGATGTTGTACACGTAGTTGCTACCATAAACTAAATTGCTGTCTTTGGTGATGCTGTTTTCTGGGAATACCTTGTCGTAAAAACGCTGGGCGCGCTGTCCGTAGGTGTTACAAAATAAAAGAAGTAGGGATAGTAAGGCGAGTAGCTGTTTGTGCATGTTGTATTAGGTTATGGAAGTGTAAAGATAACTTTAATGCAATGTTAATCAATAACGTCTGTTCTTGTGTCTACGTGGTATCCAAATAATATATGGTGATAATGGATTTTATTGACGGTATTTATCACGGTATTCTCTTTTGAAAAATATTGTTACTTTCGTGCCGTGATACAACGCCTCGTACATACGTATTCTTGCTTTTTGGCTACCTACACATGTAGGTACAGAGCATTGGCTGTTGTTGTACGAAGACCCTAAGGGGTTGTACATATCGTTAAGAATGGGCTACGTGCTCATCATTTTTCCACTCGGTTTCTTTCTTATTTAATACACTTAAAATTCAACACTTCTATGAGCGTTGTGGTTTGTGTTGCTACTGCAGCACATCACCAGCATGCATTATCCATTTGTAAACTAATGGAAGATGCCGCTAAAGTACGCGGCACGGGCATCGCCAAGCGAAAACCTGAGTATTTGCAATCGAAAATGTCCGCGGGCCAGGCAGTCCTTGCACTCAACGAGCAGCAGCACCCTGTAGGTTTTTGCTATATCGAATCTTGGGAGGATAAAAAGTACGTGGCCAACTCGGGACTCATTGTGCACCCCGATTACCGCAGTACCGGATTGGCCAAAGCCATTAAAGCCGAGGCATTTAAACTGTCTCGCAAGTTATTTCCAGACGCCAAAATGTTTGGCATAACCACCAGTATGGCCGTAATGAAAATCAATACAGAGCTGGGATATCGCCCAGCTACCTTTTCGGAAATAACGCAAGACGATGCTTTCTGGAAAGGCTGTGCCACTTGTGTGAATTACGACATACTCCAACGTACCGAGCGTAAAATGTGCTTGTGCACAGCCATGGTGGCAACACCGCAAGATCAAAGTCCCAAGGACAAGAAAAAAGCCTGGACCAGCTTTCAGGAATTTTTAAAAAAGCGTAGGGCCCGCTTCAAAGAGAAATTTGGAAAAATCACAATAAACCTATTTTAAAATGACTAAAAAAATACTGCTCGCATACAGTGGCGGGCTAGATACTTCTTTTTGCGTAGTGCATTTAAAAGCCCAAGGCTGGGAGGTACATGCGGCTTTGGTAAATACGGGTGGATGCGATTCTAGCGAATATCCAGCCATTGAAAGTCGTGCAAAAGCTTTGGGTGCAGCCTCGTTTACCGTACTGGAAGAGACCGAAAATTACTACCAGGAAGTAGTCAAGTTTCTGCTGTTTGGTAATGTGTTAAAAGGCGATACCTATCCCTTGTCGGTAAGTGCAGAGCGCAACCACCAGGCCAATGCATTGGTGCAGTACGCCAAAACATTGGGTGTGCAAGCCATTGCCCACGGGAGTACAGGTGCAGGAAACGATCAGGTACGGTTTGATATGGTTTTTCAAACCCAGGCGCCCGAACTAGAAATCATTACCCCCATTCGCGATATGCAGCTCTCGCGCGAAGCAGAAATAGCGTTTCTGCAAGAGCATGGTGTGGAGATGTCTTTTGAAAAAAGCAAGTACTCCATCAATAAAGGGCTTTGGGGAACGAGTGTGGGCGGTGCGGAGACCCTTACATCCCACCAAAACTTACCGGATTCGGCTTATCCAACCCCATGCACGCAACAAGGCTGTGAAACTTTAAAAATCCAGTTTGATCAAGGAGAACCGGTGGCCGTAAATGGTGTGGCTATGGCTCCTGTGGCATGTATTGAGAAAATAAATGCCCTGGCAGGTAGCTATGCTATTGGTCGCGATATTCACGTGGGAGACACCATTATTGGCATTAAAGGTCGCGTGGGTTTTGAAGCGCCAGCGGCCGTGGTGCTTATCAAAGCGCATCAGTTGCTAGAGAAGCACTGCCTCAGTAAGTGGCAGCAGCATTGGAAAAAACAGTTGGCCGAGTGGTATGGCATGTTTTTGCACGAAGCACTTTTCCAAGAGCCCGTAATGCGCAACATTGAAGGGTTTTTGCAAGACACACAAAACCAGGTTACCGGCACGGTAGAAGTGCAGTTGCACCCGTACCGTTTTGAGATGGTAGGCGTAACATCGGAAAACGATTTGATGCAAGCCGATTTTGGTGCCTATGGTGAAATGAATAAAGCCTGGACAGGCGAGGACGTAAAAGGCTTTACCAAAATTTACGGAAACGCTATTTCGGTAATGCAATCCATAAACCAGCGAAGGCCCTAGTTTTTAATGATCATCGGTTGGAAAAGTCCACCAAAAAATGCCAATCCATTAAAAACAAAAAGCATGAATTTCACATCTATATTTAATATTTCAGAGCCTCAAAATTTTTTGCAGGAGGCTTTGCAGCACAAACAAAGTCCGCTGGCTCACCGTCATTTGGGGCAGGGTAAAACCCTGGGGCTCATCTTTTTAAATCCTAGCTTACGTACGCGATTGAGTACACAGAAAGCCGCACAAAATTTGGGTTTGCAAACCATGGTAGTCAACCTGAATAGCGAAGGCTGGCAGTTGGAGACTGAAGATGGGGTTATTATGGACCAAGGCAGTCAGGAGCACATTAAAGAGGCCGCTGGCGTTATTTCTCAGTATTGCGATATTATTGGTATTCGCACGTTTCCAGGGCTAAAATCCTACCAAGACGACTACCAAGAAAAAATTCTTAGTGCCTTTGTAAAACATGCTTCGGTTCCTGTCCTCAGTTTAGAAAGCGCAACAGAGCACCCTTTGCAGTCTTTGGCCGATTGGATTACCATAACGGAACACCAAAAAACAAGCAAACCTAAGGTGGTGTTAACATGGGCTCCGCATCCCAAAGTGTTGCCACAAGCGGTGGCCAATTCTTTTGCAGGGTGGATGCGCCATGCCGATGTAGATTTTTGCATTGCCAACCCAAAAGGCTACGATCTCGATCCTAAATTTATCCCGGGTATACCAGTGCTGCACAACCAGGAAGAAGCACTTCAAAATGCCGATTTTGTGTATGCTAAAAACTGGTCTGCCGTGGCTCCGTACGGACAAAAAATCCCGGTAGAAAAAGACTGGAGCATATCCAGCCAAAAAATGGCTTTAACCAACCAGGCCTACTTTATGCACTGCTTGCCCGTGCGCAGAAATGTGGTGGTGCACGATGCGGTTTTAGACGGTCCAAAAAGTTTGGTGTTACAGCAAGCCGAAAATCGTATTTATGCGGCACAGGCCGTTTTAGCAAAACAATTGACGGCCGTTGCCGAAACACAAGCGGTATGCAACACAATAGAAGAATAGCATGGATACAAAGACCATAAGCACGCTAGACCTATCTTGGGTTACCCAGCATGTGCAACAGTTAGTGGCTATTCCTTCATTTTCTAAAGAAGAGCAGGATACTGCCGATTTTATAGCAAAAATACTATCCAACCATGGCATACCCGTACTGCGTGATAAAAACAATGTGTGGGCGAAAAACAAACATTTTGATGCTGGAAAACCTACGTTGTTACTCAATTCGCATCACGATACCGTAAAACCCAATGCGAACTATACCCGCGACCCCCACGATGCCTGTGTAGTGGATGATAAACTGTACGGTTTGGGGAGCAACGATGCTGGTGGGGCACTCATTTGCCTGCTAGCCAATTTTCTGCATTTCTATGAACAGGCCGAACTCAAATACAACCTCATTTTTGCGGCAACTACCGAAGAAGAAATATCGGGTAAGGATGGCATTGCACGTATTCTCCCACAACTGGGTGAAATAGATGCCGCCATTGTAGGTGAACCCACTCAAATGCACATGGCCGTTGCCGAGAAGGGCTTACTGGTTATTGATGCCTACGCAAAAGGAAAACCGGGGCATGCTGCGCACTACGATAATGAAAATGCCATTGAAGTGGCTGTGCGAGATATTCGTTGGTTGCAGCAGAATTATTTTGAAGACGTCTCGGAGCTTTTGGGACCTGTAAAAACAACTGTTACCCAAATCCAGGCAGGAACGCAGCACAATGTAGTTCCGGGCGAGTGCCATTTTGTTATTGATGTTCGTACCAACGAAAAGTACACGAACAAAGAGGTTTTTGAGATTTTACAGCGCCATTTGCACAGTAGTTTGAAGGCCCGCTCTTTTCGGTTGAATTCTTCGGGGATTGCTAGCGACCACGATTTGGTGTTGGCGGCACAAGAACTGGGCATAACACGTTATGGATCGCCAACCATATCAGACCAAGCGTTGATGCCGTTTCCCAGCATAAAAATGGGACCTGGAGTAAGTCAGCGCTCCCATACGGCCGATGAGTTCATAACATTACACGAACTGACTTTAGGCCTAAAACAATACCACAAACTGCTAACACATATTTTATGAAACTCTGGGATAAAGGATACACGATAAACAATTTGGTACAGCGCTATACGGTGGGCAAAGACCGAGAGCTAGATCTTTATCTAGCACGGTATGACGTACAAGCCAGCAAGGCGCATGCAGCCATGTTGGGCGAGGTGGGTTTGCTCAGCGAAAAAGAAGTGAAGCAACTAAGTGATGCCTTAGACGAGGTAATGCAAGATATAGATGCAGGGCACTTTGAAATAGAAACGGAGTATGAGGATGTGCACTCTAAACTAGAAGCAGTGCTAACCCAAAAAGTAGGAGAGGCGGGAAAAAAAATTCACAGCGCACGCTCTAGAAACGACCAGGTTTTGGTGGCGTTGCACCTGTTTTGCAAGGCCGAGTTAAAGGAACTGAAGACGCTGATCCATGACCTGTTTACGACATTAATGGAATTGGCCGATAAGCACCAATCGGTAGCCATGCCCGGCTATACGCACTTGCAAGTGGCCATGCCATCGAGTTTCGGCTTGTGGTTCTCTGCCATTGCAGAAACATTAATCGATGATGTGGTGCAGCTGAACGCGTCCTACCAAATTGCCGATCAAAATCCGCTGGGTTCTGCCGCTGGATATGGTTCTTCTTTTCCAATAAACAGAGCAAGTACTACAGAAGCATTAGATTTTGCTTGGATGAAGTACAACGCCATTGCCTGCCAGTACAATCGGGGTCGCCTAGAAAAAAGTATGGCCTTTACGCTGAGCAGCATAGGGGGCACCTTAAATAAGCTGGCCAACGACATGTGCTTGTTTGTGAATCAGAATTTTGGATTTGTAGGTTTTCCAAAAGAGTTGTGTACGGGGTCTAGCATTATGCCCCACAAGCAAAACCCCGATGTGTGGGAGCTTATGCGTGCCCACTGCAACAAGGCACAACAGCTTCCTAGCGAAATAGCCCTATTAACTACCAACCTGGCAACGGGTTACCACCGCGATTTCCAGCTGCTAAAAGAAACGCTACTTCCCGCCATACTGCAGATGAAGGAAAACCTAAAGGCAGCTACCTTTATGCTGCAACATGTTGAGGTGAATACAAAGATCTTGGACAATGATATCTACCAATACATGTACAGCGTGGAAGCAGTTAATGCCCAGGTGCTCAATGGAGCCTCGTTTCGCGATGCGTACAAAAACTTAGGGCAGGAAATTGCAGCGGGACATTTTCAGCCGAACAAGCAGGTACACCATACCCACCAGGGGTCTGTGGGGAATTTGTGTTTGCAGGAGATCCAGGAAAAGTGGACTGCCGTTACCGCTATTTCAAAAGCCTAATGGTACCCGTAATCTGCTCACCATATTTCTCTTGGTAATCTTGGGTTGTAAACTGAATGGTATAAGCATAAACCCCCGGATTGAGCAAGGTGTTTTTGAATCTTCCATCCCATGAGAAATCTGGTTCTGTAGCGCTAAAAACCATATTGCCCCAGCGATTGAATATTTTGATACTGAAATCGCTCACCGTACAATTTTGGGATGTAATTTCGAACCGTTCGTTGTATGAATCTCCATTGGGTGAAAAGGAGTTCGGGATGAAAAAAGGTTGTTCACAAGTGTGAAATTCGTGCTGTATATCCAGGGTGTCTGTGCAAATGTCTTTTGTAATTATAGCGCGATACAACCCGTTCTTTTCCGGGGTAACGGAACGTTCGGTACTCAAAAAGATTCCGGGGCTGTATACGTATTCATAGTAATACCACTGGTATGTATCGTTGCCTTGGGCTATGGTAATTTCGTCATTGGTTTCCGTTACCTCAGTGTCTAGCTGAATCAAGGTTAAATCTAGAGTAACTACGGAGTCACAGCCGTTTTCTCCTGCGATTACCGCACTGTAGGATCCGGAGGATGTTAGGGTTTTAAATCCTTCCGGCCAGTAATAGGATTCTCCACATTCCGTACGCTGTTCTTGTCCGTATGTAGTAGGAAGTATCGTTAGGTCTAAAGTTAGTGTACTATCACAACCCGATTGGGTTGAAAGATCAGCGGTGTAAATACCACTTTGCGTGTAGGTGTTTCCCGTTGCGGGCCAGGTGTATGTGTTGCAGTACGTTCTTTCTATTTCCTCAAAGTAGGGTTGGTTTATGGTAAGATCGAGGATGTAAATAGAGTCACATCCATTGGCTCTGGTGTAAACTACAGAATCAAGGGTGCTTTTTGTATAGGTTGTCCCATTCTGGCTCCAGGTGTAAGTCTCGCAAGCAACCACAGGCTCTGTTTGTTTGAATACAGGTAGAATTGTTAGCTCTAGGGTATGCACAGAATCGCAACCCAGGGCATTGGTGTAAGTGGATGTATACTCGCCAGACTCGTAATAAAAGCTGCCTGTTTCTGTCCAAAAATAGCGATCGCAAGAGGTGACCTGAGTAGGAATGTTGTTGCTATATCGCAAGGAAAGGTCGAGATCGATAATGCTATCGCAGCCTACATTATTTTGAAGTGTTGCAGAATACTGGCCCGACTGGGATAACCATGTTTCTGTTGCGTCCCAATAAAAAGAATCGCATGCGGTTTCAAAAACAGTGTAGCGATCAGAATTTAGCAGGGTCAAATCTATGATGATTACCGAGTCGCAACCTGCTCTGTTGGTTAACGTGCCAGTGTATCTACCAGAATTTTCATAGCGTATTCCCGTTACTGGCCAGGTGTAGAAATCGCAGGCGACTATTTCTTCGGTAACCCTATCGCTATTGCGTATTTGTAAATCTAGCAGGTGCACAGTGTAACATCCAGCAGCGTTGCTGGTAGTATCTCGGTACAATCCAGTAGTGGTATAGGTTTGTTGGCTTTGTGGCCAGAAGTATTGATCGCATGCGGATACAACGGTCGTATCTCGAGGAGACGCGTTTATGGTTAAGTTTAATACATGCACACTGTCGCAATTGAATCGATTGGTGTAGGTTTGGAAGTATTGACCGCTGTTTGTGTATGTTAATCCGGTTTCTTCCCAGAAGTATTGGTTACAGGCTGAAACCGTAAACGGAACACTATCTGATAAAATGGTTAAATCAAGAATCCGTATAGAGTCGCATCCATTGCTACCGGGGTACGCTTTTTCGTATTTCCCTGTGCGATTGTAGGTTTCATTAGTTTCATCCCAGAGGTAAGGCGTGCATTGTGCAATCTGCTCTGTAATGCGTTGGGTTGCATCTACCGTTAATACCAGGGTCCTTACGGAGTCACATCCTGTAGCAGACTGATATACCTTGGAGTAGTTACCGCTCTGAGAATAGGTTATACCCGTCTCATCCCAGAAATAACTTGGGCCACATTCAACTATGGTGTTTACCAATTCTTGGGTGGGTTCTACGGTCAGGACTAACTCCAAGATGGAGTCACAACCCAAGCGACTGGTATACACTTTTTGGTAGGTACCGCTTTCGAGGTAAGTTTCTCCCGTTTCCGGCCAAAGATATTGATCGCATCCAGTAATAGTTTGCGTATTTCGGTGAATAGGGTTAATGGTTAAGCGAAGTGTTATGGTGCTGTCGCAACCAAATTGATTGGTAAAAGTAGCTTTGTAGCTACCCGAAGTTTCGTAGGTTTCTTCTGTGCTGTCCCAATAATAGCTGCCACATGCGGTAACTTCTTGCTCTAAGTTATCGGGTTCTTTAAAGGTAAGCTCCATTCGGATGATGCTATCACAACCGAATTGATTTTGTAGCGTAGCGGTATATGTACCGTCTTCGGTATAGGTTTGGCCGTTAGCGCTCCAATAATAACTATCCTCACACGCAAAAACAGTCTGGTTTTGCTCGTGAACCGGGTTTATGACGAGATTCAGGGTCACCACGCTGTCGCAGTTGTCTTTATTCGTGAGAACCCCTGTGTATATCCCAGACTCTGTGTAAACTCTGCGTGTTGTTTTCCAATAGTAGCGATCACAAGCCACAACTTCCTCAACCCCAGTATTACTAAAATTGAAATCAAGTTCCAGCCTATGGATCGAATCACATCCAAACTGACTGGTAAAGTGCTCTTCTACTACCGTGTTTTGGTAGTAGGTGATACCATTTACAGGCCATGTATACTCCGTTTGGTCGCATAAATGGATGTCATCGGTGTAGGTTTTGTCTCTGTAAATGAAAAGGGATAGTCTTATGGTGCTATCGCAATTTTGAGAGCTGGGTATGGTGGTGGTATAAAATCCCGATTCGGTGTACAATTGGTTATTTGCCGACCAACGGTATTCGTTACAGGCAGCTTCTGTTATGTTTACGAATTGACTCTTATTAATGGTTAAGTTAAGCGTTTCAGTGCTATCACACCCAAATCGATTTAGAAAAGAGGCAGTATAGGTTCCGCTATTGTTGTAGTTTCTGCCAGAACTAGGCCAGAAGTACCGGTCGCACGCGGTAACGTTTTTTTCAACTGCATCACTATGGCCCAAGACCAGATTCAGTGTATGTACTGAATCGCAGCCGGTTTTAAAGGAGGTGTATCTTGCTCTATAGGTGCCAGAAGCAGTGTATGTAACATTATTCTCTGGCCAGGTGTAAGAGGGTTCGTCACATAAGGTTACGTTATCGGCCGGAATGGGGTTTAAATTAAGTGCTAGGGTCGCTTCGTACGGACATCCGAATTCGTTGGTGGCCGTTATCTTATAGGTGCCGCTTTGATAATAACATTGGTTATTTACAGGCCATCGGTAGGAGTTGTGGAGGGTGTTGACTCTGTCTGTAGTATTCGGTGTTGCGCCATCAATGATCTTGAGGTAGCGAAAATAGGTACAGCCTCTGCTGTTTACATAAGACACGGAGTACGTTCCTGCATCAAACCGATCGTAGGTAACACCGTTTTCCGACCAGGTAAAGGTTTCATTGTTGCAGAGAATTTCGGTTCGCGTGTTGTTGGGAGTTCCGTTGTTCGTGAAATCGAGAAGAATACCCACTTCACATCCATTGTCATTAAAATCACGCTCGCCATACACTCCGGAAGAATGATAGGTGCGGCCTGATGGCGGCCAATACAGTGAGCCGCATCGAACCTCAGTGATTCTTTCGGGAGAGCAGAAAGCGTTGGCTACGGGCGAATTTACTCGAGCAGCACCGATTATGGTACCATTGTTACCGTAGCAACTAATGTCTTGGGCTTGCGATAAAGCAATAAATGCGTTGTCGAAATTATAAGAGCCAACTAAGTTAAGACGTGGCTGAATTACTGCACAGGACAGTGTTTCATTGATTTCCTTTGCTGATCGGGCTTTATTCCATAGTCTTACTTCGTCTATGAAGCGTACAAAAGAGCTGTTGCTTTGATTGGGGGCTACATCGGTTTCGCCTCCTATGGTAAGTTCCTGATCGCTATTTACGTTAATGATATTTCTGCTCGTTTCTGATGCCACGGGCTCTCCATTAATGTATAGCGTAACTTTTCTGCCTTCGCGCACCCCCGCTACGTGGTACCAGTCGGTATCGGTAGCTCCAATGGGATATTTTAGAACTACAGACTCGTTTCCGTCACTAATGATAAAAGCGAAAAAAACGCTGAGGTCCTCTGCTGCCGTGGTCCCGTCAATGATATAAAGACCATACCCGCGTTCGCCAGGCGTATTGCCACTGGGATCTATACTTTCGCTTCGCCCGAGTAAGTTGTATGCGGTATACCCCAAGCCAGAAGTTACCTTTGCCAAAGAGCTCGCCCAACACTCGATGGTGAAATTTTGGGTTCTAAAATTGTTCACGTCACCAACCTCCACGCGATCCAACTCATCACTTAGGGTAATGCACTGGTGATCATTGTTGAAGATCTGTCCTTGTAAGGTGGCAGGAAAAAGAAAATAACCTAAGAAAAGGAAGAACGTCAGACTTAGGCTAACTTCTTGTGCGGATATCCGAAGTAACCCAAGCAGGGCACTCCGGTTGTTTTGACTCCTCAATTTTTTAACAGATCGTTCCAACCTTAAATGATGTTGCCAATGAATCTATCACAGGGCTATTGAAATACGATGCAAAAATAAGCTACATAGATTAGTTTAGCAATTCTATGCGAAATCTACTGCGAGTCGGTAATTATTTGGTAATATATGCGTATAGTTTTTTTAATCTGTTATTTGGCCGAAAGTGGGCTGGCCATCTGGAGGAAAGAATGCTTTCAAGTTGAATTTGGATTCAGATTACCCCGTTTTGGTGTTCTATTTTGGTTGACTTGTCGGGGAATAAAGCTTAGGTGTAAGCCCTACAAAAGCTCATTACTCTTCTACAGTTACTGATTTCAAGAGCATCAACCTGCACGGTTTTTATAGCATGGCCACACTGGAAGCGTCTGCGATGGGATCGGTAAACTTCTTGTAATGTTCGTAGCGGTTAAGGATTTGCTTTACGTAGCGATAGGGCTCTTCGCCTCGGCAATATCCATGGCGTACCACAGGGTCATTAAAATACTTGGGCTTCGATTTTTTACGCAGGTAGTGGGCTACATTTTTGTACCAAAGGGAAGGATCTTTGTCATTTTTTTCGGCCAAGCGCTGCGCATCCAAAACATGGCCTGGGCCTACGTTGTACGATGCCATTACGAAGTGTTTGCGTTCTTTTTTGTTCGGAATACGATCCTCCCAGAAATCTTCTAATTCTGCTAAGTAGGCCGTTCCTGCCTTAATATTGGCTGCAGGTGCGTACAAATTTTGTACTCGAAATTTTTTGGCTGTAGCGGGCATCATTTGCATAAGGCCTTTAGCCCCGGCCCAACTTTTTGCGGCTGGGTCAAACTTAGATTCCTGATAGATCAATGCCGCCACCAAGCGCCAATCCCAGCCCAAATTGTTGGAGTACTTCTTAATGAGCGGATCGTATTCCGAGATCACACCGGAATTTCTAGCGTACAGTTCGCTTTCTACTTTGCGCACCAGGCTACGTTTGTGCTTAAAGTAGCGGTTGTAAATCACGTAATAATCGCTGCCCCCCTGCATTTTTGTGAGCCATTCATTCACGGCTTCCTCCAGCTTAGGGGCATTGGGACGCATGGCCCAAGCCACCTCTTGTTGCAGGCTTATGGGCGTTTTTATATCCAAGATTGGAAAAAATGCCTGGCTGATGGATGCAATATTTTGATCGGCTACCGTATAGTCGATTTCGCCCAGTGCTACTTGTTTTATAAGATATTCGGTACTGGTAGAACCAGGGGCGGTAGTTATGGTGAAATTGAGTCCTGTTTCCTCGCGTAGGTTCTTCAATCGGCTGGCGTAGGAAGACTTTTCGCGAACGTGCAAAGTCTTGTTCACTAAATCTTGGGGAGTTCGTAAAACTGCTCTGTCAATTTGGTGCTTTTTTAGGCGCTCCCAATTTTTGGGCTTGCGCTGCACGAGCACTTGCTGTGTCGTATTCATAGCTTCAGTAAAGGCCAGTTTTTCTAGTCGTTTGCCTGTGATGGTCAAGTTGTGAGCTAGGATATCGCCCTGTCCAGTAGCTAAAAGGTTTTCTGCTTGGGTGATGTCTTGAACTACCTGTATTTTAAGGTTAACTCCAAGATGTTCACTCAAGCGCTGTAGGAGTTCGTAATCATAGCCCATGGGCTCTCCGCGGTAAACAAAATAACTTACACTGTTGTAGCCCGTGAGTGCTACCAGGGTGTCTCGTTCTTTGATCGCGTCTAAATCCCGCTTCACCATATCCACGGTATTCGATGAGCTTGTCCCTGATGCAAGGTTTTCTGAGTAATTCTTGGTGTTGTTGGTTTGGCAGGATATCCCGAGCCAGGAAATCCAGATAATGTGAATTAAGTTTTTCATAGCGACCATAGGAACATACAAATAAAATTTGATGTTTGTTTTTATATTATTGAAAATCAGCGGGTTATCAAGAAAGGTTTTTGTTAGATTTAACAAATGACCCAAACCGATCGTGGATCAAGCTCTTTATTTACGATAGTTATCTTTGCCTGCCGGCCCTGTAGTTCAATGGATAGAATAGAAGTTTCCTAAACTTTTGATCTAGGTTCGATTCCTAGCAGGGCCACTTTTTTCCATGGGCAAGGATCCCATTCCAATACCGAGCTTTATGTATCTTACTGCCCAAATTCTGGTTAGGCTATGCGCTTCTATAACAAAGTAAAATGGGTGTTGGGTTTTTTATTGGTCTTTGTGCTTATTGGCGCCACCAATCTTATCGACAGAAACAATTTCTTACGGGTACGCGACTCCGTGATCTCCATTTATGAAGACCGACTAATTGCTAAGAATCTCATCATTGAAATCACAAAAGCGGTTCATAAAAAAGAGTTGGCAGTAGTGGGGGAGGATGCCGATTTTTATACGCAAGAAAATGGCAGTATAAATCAGGAAATCCAAGATCATGTAGCCTCCTTTGGACGCACGAAATTGGTATATAAAGAGCAACAAGCCTACGATCAATTACAACGGTTGATCAACGATTTGTATCCCCTCGAAACCGAGGTTGTCGCTTCTGGTTTTTCGGAGAAAACTGCGGTTTTCAAGCAAATCGATCGCATCAAGCAAACGCTAGATAAATTGTCCAGTATACAGCTCAGCGAAGGCGAACGGCAGCTTTCCATTTCTAAAAAAGCCATCGATATGGTGGAGCTATATACCCAAATAGAAATTTATATTCTGGTGTTTCTCGCGGTGATTATCCAAATCATCATTATGTACAATCCCAAGCAGAAGCCTTTGGAGGAGTAAGTAATACGTACTGTGTTTTCATTGGATCACCAGGGTAACTCTTCTAGATTTTAGCCTTTCATGTCTTTGGTGTTCAGTTTTATCTAATTCGTGAGCCGTTCACCGCGATTAACGCTGGCTTGGTCGAATTGCTATCCCTTAGCCCCTCAAACTTATCCATATTAAGCCCTTGAGGAACTGTGTGAAGGAGTGCTGTTGAAGCAATAGCAAGCATAATCCTGTAGCACATCGCTTAAAGTTTATTAGGCAGTTGCACAGACTGCCATAACCGCTGAGTTTGTGATAAAGATCACTACCAGGTATTGTTCTTGACATGAATTAATTAGTTGGAAATTAACTAATTGAGCTTTCGCTAACATAAAACCTGGATTGGTCAAAAAGAAAAGTAACGTTTAACGCCAATACATTCCCCTATGAGTACAAAAACAGAAATACCAACTGCAGCAACTGAGTTGCTTCTTGCGGCCATTGGCGATGCCAAGGATGCCTTTATTCTGGTAAATCCAGAAGGATTGGTTATGTATTGGAATGATGCTGCTGGACAGGTGTTTGGTTACCCTGAGGCGGATATACTGGGGGAACATGTAGATACACTAAATCCTAAAGGGGAGAGCAATTTTGCTACGCTCTCCGAGGTGTACAAGCAAAAATCGGGTACCGACCATTTTGAGGCCAAACGCATACGGAAAGACGGACGCCCCATAGAGGTTTCTCTTTCTATTGCTCCTGTGTATCAGGGCAAGAAAAAGGCAAGCGCATACAGTATAGTAGCCCGAGATATTACTGGACGCGAACAGTACTCGCAATATGCTCGGAGCTTAATTGAAGCTTCTGTAGACCCACTGGTGACCATTAGCCCAGAAGGTAAAATTACCGATGTAAACGAGGCTACCGTGAGTGCCACAGGTTTAGAACGTGAAAAACTTATTGGAACCGACTTTTCCGATTACTTCACCGAACCCGAAAAAGCTCGGGATGGCTATCAGCAGGTGTTTGAAAAAGGTTTCGTAACCGACTATCCACTTACCATTAAGAATAAAGATGGTAAGTTGATGGACGTACTCTACAATGCTTCGGTTTACCGCGATGCACAGGGCAAAGTGCTGGGTGTTTTTGCAGCGGCACGTGATGTCACCGCCCAGCGGCAAGCCTCAGAGTACGCGCGCAGTTTAATTGAAGCTTCTTTAGACCCGCTCGTAACCATTAGTGCCGAGGGTATTATTACCGATGTTAATGATGCCACCGTGCGCGCTACGGGGATGGAGCGGGAAAGTTTAATTGGCACGGACTTCTCCGATTACTTTACCGAGCCCGAAAAAGCACGCGAAGGTTACCAACAAGTTTTTGAAAAGGGATTTGTAAAAGATTATCCGCTCACCATAAAGCACAAAAATGGTAAGCTCATGGATGTACTGTACAACGCTACGGTATATCGTGATGTACAAGGCAATGTATTGGGTGTATTTGCAGCTGCCCGTGATGTTACCGCACAAAAACAAGCTTCGGAGTATGCACGAAGCTTAATTGAGGCTTCTTTAGATCCACTGGTAACTATTAGCCCCGAGGGAAAAATTACCGATGTAAACGAGGCTACCATTAAGGCAACTGGTTTTGTTCGCGAAAAACTGATTGGTACCGATTTCTCTGACTATTTCACCGAACCCGAAAAAGCTCGCGAGGGATACCAACAGGTATTTGAGAAAGGTTTTGTAACAGATTATCCACTTACCATAAAGCACAAGAATGGCAAGTTGATGGATGTACTTTACAATGCTTCTGTGTATCGCGACTCGCAGGGGAAAGTACTGGGTGTGTTTGCCGCAGCACGCGACATTACTGCCCAGAAAGAATCCTCTCAGTATGCTCGAAGCCTTATTGAAGCCTCGGTAGACCCCTTGGTAACCATTAGTGCCGAGGGTAAAATTACCGATGTAAACCAGGCTACGGCCGAGGCCACCGGTCTTACCCGAGAAGACCTTATTGGAACGGACTTCTCCATGTATTTTACCGAACCTGATAAAGCCCAGAAGGGATACCAACAGGTTTTTGAAAAAGGTTTGGTAACGGATTATCCACTTACCATACGCCATAAATCGGGCAAATTGATTGAGGTGCTGTATAATGCATCAGTGTATCGTGATACTAAAGGCGAAGTACTGGGAGTATTCGCTGCAGCGCGTGATATTACTGCCCAGCGCATTGCAGAGAAAGAGGCGGCAGAGAAAGAATCCAAATTAATACGCTTAGCGGAGTTGGAGCGCTTCCAAAAACTAACCGTGGGCCGTGAGCTTAAAATGATAGAGTTGAAACAAGAAATAGAAGCGCTAAAAAAACGACTATCAACCCTAGGCGTGGACCCGGGTACCGATATGGGCCCAGAAATGAATATGTAAGTTGGAACTATCAGATTTTAATCCAAATCAAAGCCTTACCGAAGGTGTTAAAGCAGCGGCTTTATTAAATATTCTGGAAGATTTTAATAAAGAAAAACAGCTGTTGGAGGACACCATGAAGGCCATGCTAAATATTTTGGATGATAGCGAGCAGGACAAACAAAACATGCGCAACACCGAGCGCGCTATGGTAAACCTATTGGAGGATTCTATAGATGAGAAGGAGAAACTAGAGAATACAGAAAAAGCAGTAGTAAATATTCTGGAGGATTACGCAGTAGAAAAAGCGCATATAATACGAGTGAATAAAGAGTTGGAGGCCGTGCAAAAGGATTTGGAAATACAGGTTGAAGAAATCAGAAGATCGAACAAAGAGTTAGAAGCCTTCAGCTATTCTGTTTCTCATGATTTAAGGGCTCCACTGCGGGCCATTAATGGTTTTTCCGAAGTGCTGATGGAGGATTATTACCAAAACCTAGACGAAGAGGGCAAGAAGGTAATCAAAACCATCATGCGCAATGCAAACAAAATGTCCAACTTAATAGACGACATTTTAGAGTATTCACGCATTGGTAGGAGGGCAGTAACGAAACAGAAGCTAGATATGAAGCTCATGTTCGAAGCTACTTTTAAAGAGTTGATGGCTATCGAAGACTCCAATCGAGAGGTACACTTTACCGTTGGTGATCTGGATCCTGCAATAGGAGATACCGTAATGATAAAGCAATTGTTAACCAACCTGGTGAGCAATGCTTTAAAATACACCCGAACCAAAGACAAGAGCATAATAAGTGTTCGCGGTATGCAAACAGATAAAGGATATACCTACGCGGTTCAGGACAATGGAGTTGGTTTTGATATGCGGTACTATGACAAACTGTTTGGAGTTTTTCAACGGCTTCATAAAGAAAGAGATTTTGAAGGCACAGGAGTGGGCCTCGCTATAGCACACCGGTTAACCCTACAACATGGAGGTACTATATGGGCCGAAAGCGTTATGGACGAGGGGAGTACCTTTTATTTCACCTTAGCACCACCTCCGGCTCCAGCTAAAAAACACACAGAAACGGCATGAGAGAAGAAGCGAGTTTAGATTTGTTATTGGTAGAAGATTTAGAGGAAGATGCTTTTCTTACACTACGGAGTTTAAAAAAGAACAAACTGTTGGGTACTGTAAAGTGGGTGGAAGACGGAGAAGAGGCGCTGGACTTTTTGTTGGGTACCGGAGTTTACAAAGGGAGAGATATTCGTATTCAGCCGCGTATCATTATGCTCGATCTAAAACTTCCAAAACTCAATGGCTTGCAAGTATTAAAAGAGATACGTGCCCAACTGCATACACGCCTTATACCCACAGTTATAGTTAGTTCTTCTAAAGAACCAAAAGACTTGGAACAAGCTTACGAACATGGGGCGAGTAGCTATATCGTAAAACCGAGCGGAGCCGGACAAATTGATGCCGTAGTAAAAGAGTTGGGGCAATATTGGCTCTCTATCAACTGTCCACCGGTAGAATCAATTCCCGCATAGGTTTAAGCTTGCAGCTCCACTGAAAATTTTCAGGAAAAACCGTTTATCGATATCAGTCGTTGGATTGACGAGAATAGGGTGTGGCCATCGTAAAGTGAGCGTAGTTTTGCGTGGATATCTACCCACACATGAAAAACGTTGTAAAAATAATCCTGCTAACGGCAATTGCGCTGATTACCGTTCGCTGTGCCAAGGATACCAGCAGCCCAACACAGGATCCACAGACCGATGGGCGAGCCACACTCAACAATAACCCAGGCGATTTACAACAACGCGTTACCTATACCAACAAAGCCGTTGATCTGTATAAAAACGCTACGGTAGATCTTAGCATCATAGCCGAAGTAAGCGCTCCTGTGGTAAACGAAATTCCTTTGGCGGCAACCCATATTGCTTTTCATGCCAATCTTGTGTTTGTAACCTACCATGCGGTAGATGAACCGTATGCAGGATCTATTGAGGTTTTTGATATCTCGGACGAAGCATCGCCACAGCTGATCTCGCAAATTTCTTTCGATGATACCGATGTGCACAACGGCTTTGTCCAGGGACAAAATTTGTTTATTGCAGGAGCGCGTAGTACCGATGCCTCGGGCTACGATACTGAGTTTACGAAAGGAGCTATAGCGCAAAAGATGGAGCTCAACGGTAACCAGCTCTCACTCAGCTATATTGAACAACCTTTACCCAGCTTTTCAAACAATGCCATCGTAAAATCTGGAAACGACCTATTAAACGTTACCGGTTCTGAAGGGGGTGGCTTGTATTACTTGCGTTCTCAAGATTTAGATTTCACTAGCGGTACGGCTATTGAAGGAGCTAAGTATGTTGCGGTTAAGGGTAGCGAAACGGTGGTGCTGGCGGGTCAAAGCAATCAGGCTAGTGTTTTCTATCAGGCCAACCCCAACGCAGGTTTTCAGGAGTATGATTTGGGCAAAGGAATTACCGAAGTGGGTAAAAATATGGTGGTACTTCACCAAAATATCATTTATGCTTCTTTAGGTCGCTTTGGATTGGTTGCTGTAGATAAAAACAGTGGTGAAGTGGTTGAAGAGTACCAGTTGGAGAACCCCACCGGTTTGTCCATTGCAACTGATGTAGACGATGACTTTGTATATGTAGCCCATGGCTCGGATGGTTTGATATTGCTTGAAAATACACCGGGATGGTTAGAGGCAGCTAAAATCACGTTAGAGGGTTCCGCCAACTTTGTAGCCAGTAACAATGAGCTCATTTTTGTAGCCGATGGCTTGTCGGGAATTAAAATATTGCGGAAGGAATCTCCAGAACCAGCCTTAGATCCTTACTGTACCAACGAAACCGCTTTTGTTGCTTACGGTGGTGCTATAAAAGATAAAATACGCCTGACGGCCATGGGTACCTACCAAGAAAGCGGAAGCGGCAACAAAAAGCGTTGGAGAATACGCAACGAGCGTGGAACACCAGTTACCATTACATGGAGTATAGTGAGTGGGTTGGAATCAGGTACCTTTAATATACCTGCAAGCACGGAGGTACATTTCTCAACAGCAAGCGGTGGTACCATGCGCATTTTCGAGGGCTTGGTTCAGCGGGATGTGAAAGCACATGGTGGTAACACCAAAGATTTGGCAGACTGCCGAGGTGAGAATGATGATGACGATGACGATGACGATGACGATGATGACGACTAAGTCGATCTAAAACAACGATAAGAGTGGATACACTTATCCTACACGAGTAGCAATAAAAAAGGGGTGGTTTCTCAGAAACCACCCCTTTTTTTTATCTATAAAGCTGTGCTACAGCTATTCCTGCCAGTGTACCATGCGTTATTTGCTAAACATTTTAATCACCCAAAGAATAAGGTAAAGGCCCAGCCCGGTTCCATAAAAGAGCACGGCTACAACAAAAGCAATGCGGATGTACAGTACATTCCATCCTAGTTTTTGAGAAAGCCATTCTGAGACACCTAAAAGCATATAATTTCATTTTAAAGATTAAACAAGCAACGCACCTACTGCCCCCATGATAAAGCCCAGAGCATACAATACCAAAACGATAATGGATAAGATGCCAAAAAAACGATACAAGGATTTTTGATTCTTGAAAGCTTCGTTCAACGTATCTCGGTCTCCTTGCTGCAAGGCCAGCTTTAACTGCTTAGAATATTTGTAGAGGTACCAGGTTGGAAAGAAATAGAGTACTGCTATAATTAAATACGTAAAGGTTATGAAGAAACCCGCTCCATGAGGCATGGGAACACCTTGTTGCCTGGGCATCAATGAGAACAAGGTACCCATAAAAAATGAGGCGATAACGAGCATTCCCAGAGCAATAAAACCCATAATGGCCAAAAAACGCCCCCATTTTGCAGTTTCTATAAGGTAGGATACTCCAATACCGTCAATGACTAAGCTGGGTTTCTCTGGATTTTCCGATATCGATGCGATGCTTTCATTTTCCATTTTCTAGCCTTTTTTGAAAGGTAAAGTACCAATTCCTAATGGTTTTACAGATTCCACTTCTCAAATTATTGGGCTTGTCTTTTGGTCCAACGCTTTAAAGCGCCCGTTGCCCAAAGTGCCCAGAGTATGAGCACAGGCTGGAAAAACAATCGGATGAGACGCTTTCTATCGGTATCCAATCCAAACGCATCAATGCCCTGGGTGTACTGCGAAATATTTCCTGGGAAAATAAGCACAAAGAAGATCGCCAGGATGATGCCTACCCGTGCTTGATACTTCCATAAAAAGATCATCATAAGCCCCAGAATAATTTCAACTACGCCAGAAGAAACCACGACAAAATCCATAAATCCGGGGTTGCTGGGTAGCCAATGCGGGACTTGTGCTAAAAAGGTATCGCGGTCAAAAGTTAAATGACCAATGCCCGCAAACACCATAAAACCGCCTAAGATGATTCGAAAAACTTTTTGAAGCGCACTGGTGGGTTGCATACATATCCTTTTTTGGGAGGAGGGTTAAGCTACGCATTTTGCCGCGGTTATTAAACTTCCTCCAGGTTTTGTATGGCCAGTAATTCTTGGTGTTTTACCTCTACGGTAATAAAATCATACTCATTTTGCACTGTGCCCGTAATGCGGTAATGGCCCTTGCCGCGAAAGGGGTACTGTGCTGCCACAGGGGGGAAGTGAACTGTATCCACCCAATTACCATGAATATCTAGCCAGGTGCCAAAATTCATTTTTTTGCCATTGCTGGTAGTAGTGCGCTTTACATGAACCAGGTAGGCCACCAGGGTAACCTCTTGCCCTACCAAAGCAGGTAAATCTGTAGCCGCTAATGTTTCCTGTGGCGGGTTTTTTAGCAAATCCCAGGTATTTTTTACGGTAAAGCCCAGCAATTCTATCTCATCAAATACATCCTGCAATTCGTGGTGCCAGAGTTGGGGTAGATCATAGTTTTTTGTGGGCTGGGCAAACAGGCGTTGCGTTTTTTCTTTGGCTACGGGTTCCGAGGAAAGCAAGGTATGCGCGCGCCATAGCAACTTTTTCTTGTCGGGCTCGTGGGTTCTAAAGGCACCCAATCGTACCAGAATGCATAGCTGTTCCAAATCTACGGGTACGCGGTCTACAAAATCTTCTATGCTTGTATAATCACCGTACTTTTCGCGTTCGGCCAATATTCGAGCAACCAATTTGGTTTCCAGGCCATTTACCATGCCCAATCCAATAAAAATGCGGTTGCCCTTTACATTGCATCCGGCCACACTGGTGTTTATGCAAGGAACCTCCACAACCGCACCATAGCGTTTGGCCTCGTGCAGATAGAGTTCTCTGGAATAAAAACCGCCTCCGTTGTTAATACAGGCCACCATGTATTCAAGTGGATAATGCGCTTTTAGATACATGGCCTGGTAGCTCTCTACCGCATAGCTGGCCGAGTGGCCCTTGGAAAAAGCAAAGCTGGCAAAGGTTTCTATTTGTCGCCAGATGTCGCTAATTACGGTTTGGCTGTAGCCTTTTCTTTGGCAGTTAGCAAAAAACTTGTCTTTTACAGCTACAAACTCGGTACGCTTTTTAAAATTCCACGACATCCCTCTGCGCAGAATATCGGCTTCGGCCATGGTAAGGTCGGCAAATCGGCTGGCCACCTTCATCACATCTTCCTGGTACACCATAACTCCGTAGGTTTCCTCCAAAATAGCATAGAGTTCGGGCAACTCTTGTCGGGCTTTTTCTCTGCGTTCGGGCTCTCTAAAGCGCAAAATATATTCGCGCATCATGCCGCTTTTGGCTACCCCGGGGCGTATGATGGAGCTGGCTGCTACCAGGCGCAAGTAGTCATCGGCTTTAAGTTTGGTAAGTAGCGAACGCATGGCGGGCGATTCCACATAAAAACATCCTACCGTATTGCCTTCGCGTAGCATGGTTTTTACCTTTTTATCACTGCGAAAGAGTTGGGTGTTGTGTACATCAATATCTACCCCGTGGCGCTCTTTTACCATAGCGGCCGAGTCATAAATTTTACCCAACCCGCGCTGGCTCAGCACATCAAACTTGTAAAGGCCTGCATCTTCGGCCACTTCCATATCAAACTGGGTAGTGGGGAAGTTTTTGGGTGGAATAAAGGTGCCGCAAAAGTGGTGTATAGGCTTTTCTGCTATGACAATACCGCAAGCATGCACGCTCAAATGACTGGGGAAACCGGCAATGTGCTGGCTGTAATTAATAATCCACTTGGCGTATTCATCTTGTTGGGGATTGGGGTTGCGTTGCAGCTTTTCTATTTCATCTGCGGGCAATCCAAAAACTTTACCCAGCTCTCTAAATACCGATTTGTGTTTAAAGGTAATGTAGGAGCCCAGAAGCGCAGTGTGCTCGTACCCGTGTTTGTTAAAGAGATATTGGGTTACCTCATCGCGGTCGGTCCAGGAAAAATCAATGTCAAAATCGGGGGGGACATCGCGATGGGGGTTAATAAAACGCTCAAAGTAGAGGTCGAGCTCCAGCGGTTCTACATCGGTAATACGCAGTAAATAAGCCACCAGGCTGTTGGCGCCACTGCCGCGACCGACATAAGGAAAGCCTTTGTGCAGGGCATATTGCACCATATCCCAGTTGATAAGGAAATAGGATGCAAACTCTTTTTGTTTTAAGATATCGAGTTCGTGGGCTATGCGCGCATAAATTTCGGGAGTGGGGTTGGTAAACCGGTACTGCAGGCCTTTTTCTACCTCGCGTTCCAACAGTTCAATATCGCTTTGCGCATCGCCAGTAAAGTGCTTTTTGTTTTGGCTTACTCCAAACTCAAATGCTATGTCGCATTGGTCAAACAACTGTGCCGTGTTGCGCAAGACGTGCGGTGCATGCTGGTATACATTAGCAAGGGCTTCCTGGCTCGGTAGGTTTTCGGTTAGTGGGGCTTGGTGTTGGGGTGGAAGTTTGCTCAGCAGCGTATTGTCGTGTATAGCCCGGAGCAACCGGTGGGTGTTAAACCCGCGCTTGGTGGTAAAACTTACGGTTTGCAGCGCTACTAGTTTTTGGGGTGGATAGGGGCTTTTGCGCCATTGTAGGTTGGCCAGGTCTTGTGGACTTACGCCAATGTATTCATGGGTGGCCAAGGGCATCGCGGGGGCATTATTTAATGGATACACCACCAGGCTGTTCTTAAACTCGGGAGCGCGTTTGGGAAAGGTCTTTTTTTGCGCAAGCATGTTGCTGAGGTAGGCATTGAGTTCGTGAAACCCAGCGTTGTTTTGCGCAATGGCGATAAACTGTTGCTGGGTGTGGTTTCTAAAATCGATGCCCAGTTGCAGGTTGAGGTTGTAATTGGGCGCCATGCGTAGCGCCTCCAAACAAGCCGAGGTATTGTTGATATCGGCAAGTACGGCTTGGGTATATCCTGCCGTTTGCAACTGTTCTAAAAGGTGCGGTACGCTCAGGGTACCGTAGCCCAAGCTGTAATATGTGTGGCAATTAAGAAGCACTGGAGTAAGTTAACAAACCCCTTGGGGTTTTTTATTGTTTGGGCAATTGTAGCTACCAGTACCGTAATCTATTTGGGGAGATCGTGGTAAACAGCTCTGAGAGATGCCGTTGTGGATTTCTTGCTTTTTGAATAGGGGGTAGATTGGAAATTCCACAGGGACTGGCAGTGTCTCCGGCACTTTGAAGAATCTTCCAAAACGAGGCCAACGAAAGAATGCACAGCCCTAGACCCGATAGCTGTCTGGGTCTGGGTTTTGCTTCGTTTTTTGGCAATGAAACCGAAGGTTCATGAATTCCAACAGTAATTTAATTGACGTGAGTAAAAAATGAAGGGAAGCCAAGGTTTCTCTAACTGGTTAGAGGGATTCGATCTACCTTGTTAGCCCAGATACGAAATTGCGTACCTCTTTGAGACTTCACCCGGTAGCCGACTGAAATAATGACATTCAGGTTGTAATAATCTAATTCCCTGGTTACCTCGCGTTTGCCTTCCGTTTGAACTGTCCGGAATTTCCGGACAGTTGCTCCACGATCTAGTTCCCCTTCTTCATAAACATTTATTATATGTTCACTTATCGTGCGCTTATCCCTTTCAAATAGTTCTTGCATAGCTTTTTGAGTAAGCCATACGGTCTCATCCTGCAATAGCACATCAACCTTTACATCTCCACTTTGCGAGACGTAGAGGAGAACTTCACTTTGATTATGGGGTTGGTGTTTGGTACTCATCCTATGCCTTAATTATTTTCATTCATCCCTTCGGCTTCAGGAAAGGGGCTGTTTTGTGATGCATTTGGTGAAAACAAAGCCGTGAAGGGTTGTAAAATCTTCTACCCCCTGCGGTGTGCAGGAATTACAGGAGGCTGCCCGTTAAATGGATTTCTCCGTCCTATGCCTTTAGAGCCCATGGCTACCGCGCGTTTTACGGCATCTTGCCCGTAGCGGTTGCGAATGCGGTCCATGGCTTTGTACAACGACAGCATTTTGGGCGAATCCTGGAACAAATCCATCTGGTAATTGCCTTGTACCAAATGGCTAAAGCGCACACCTACCAAACGCACCAATACTCTACGGTTGTAAAGGGCGTCAAACAATTCCATGGTAGTTTTTATCAGCGTATCGTCTAGCGAGGTGTAGGGAATGCGCATTTGTTTGCTATACGTTTGGAAATCGGAGTAGCGTATGCGTACCGTAACGCAAGCGGCCAACTTGTTGCCATTGCGCAGTTGATAGGCCAGGTTCTCTGCCATGGCCGTTATAATGCTGCGTAGTTTTACAACATCGGTGGTGTCCTTTTCAAAAGTGCGTTCTATGGATATGGATTTGCGCTCGTGGTAGGGAATTACAGGGCTGTTGTCTATACCTTGGGCTTTTTTCCACAGGGCTACACCGTTTTTGCCCATTACCTGTTGCAGTAAATCGGGGTGCATCTCTTGCACGGTGCGTATTTTTTCTACGCCCATGTTGCGCAGCATCTTGTAGGTTTTATCGCCCACCATGGGTATTTTTTTTACCGATAGGGGAGCGAGAAAAGCTTTTTCGTGTCCGTTGTTTATTTGCTGGTGGTTGTTGGGTTTGGCTTCTCCGGTACCTACTTTAGAAACCGTTTTGTTTATAGACAGTGCAAAGGAGAGGGGCAGATGTGTTTCTCTAATAATTTTCTCGCGCAGTTCCTGGCCCCATTTGTAGGTGCCAAAGAATTTGTCCATCCCGGTAAAATCAATGTAAAACTCATCAATAGACGATTTCTCGTACAGGGGAGAGTTTTCCTGGATAATCTCGGTAACCATATCCGAGAATTTGCTGTAGGTGCCGCTGTTGCCGCGAATAATGATGGCTTCGGGGCAAAGCTGTTTGGCCATGCGCATGGGCATGCCCGAGTGTACCCCAAATTTGCGAGTTTCATAGCTGCAGCTAGCCACCACACCGCGGTCGCTGGTGCCGCCTATAAGTACGGGCCTGTTTTTGAGCTTTGCATCTAAATTGCGCTCGCACGAAACAAAAAAAGTATCTAAATCTAAGTGTAATATCGCCCGCTCCATACCTCGTAAAAATGGGACAAAAGATACGGAAAAACCCATTGTGGAAAACTAAAAATGAGGTTAAAAAGGTCTTACTCGGCTACTGCGCTGGGTAGCAATATTTTAAAGCAACTCCCTTTTTCTGGGAGCTTTTCTACCGAGAGTTCGCCCTTGTTGAGCGCTACAAACTCCTGCACCAAAATTAGCCCCAATCCGGTTCCGGTTTCTCCATTGGTGCCGTATTTCGATTTCCGCTGTTTCGAATGGAAAATATCTTGCAGTTCTTTTGGGTTTAGTCCGCTGCCCGTATCCGATACTTCTATGGCAACCTGGTTGGTGTCGCTTACCTCGTAGGCTTTAATACAAACACTGCCTTGGTTGGGAGTGAACTTAATGGCGTTATTGACCAAGTTGCGTACGATAAAAGCTAGTTGGTCGTGGTCTACCCAGGCTACAAGAGCATTGGGTACAGCAACCTGTATTTCAATTTTCTTTAGGTTGGCGGCATTCTGGTATAAGTCTACAACGGCTTTTATAGCGGGTGCGAGGGCGGTTTCTTCCTGTTCTGCGGTAATTTTTCCCATTTGCACTTGGGCCCACACAAATAGATTGTCTAACAGTTTTATGCTGCTGTTTACCGCAATTTTAAGTTCTTTTCCCAATTGCTTTAAATCGTCAGAGCTCATACCGCCTACACCTTGAATTAGCAATTCCGCAAAGCCAAATAGGTTGTTTAGAGGGCTTCGTAAATCGTGCGCTATTATGCCCATGAAACGGTCTTTGGTAGCGCTTGCATCTTTAAGCGCTTCCATTTGTGATTTAATTAACTCCCGCTGCTCCTCAATTTGTTGGTGTTTTTCAATGGCGTCTAGCTCTAAGGAAATTTGCCTGTCTTCCAATACTTTTTTTGCCCGTACCACTTCCGTAATGTCAAAAGACATCATCAGCACGCCTTCGGGTATTTTTTGCATGCGAAGTTCAAAGTAACCCTTACTGCCATCTGGGAAGTCAAATTCATTTTCCATCTGCTGGTAGGTGCCTTTTTCCATGCATGCCTTCAATTGTGCAAACATGGGGGTCTGCTCAATGCCCGGATACTTCTCCAACATATTTTGCCCCTGCAGTGTGGCTATCTTTTCTTTAGCGTGTTTTGCTACCGCTTCGTTTACGTAAACGTAATTATACTGTCGGTCAAGAACCTGAACTCCTTCTATGAGGTTATCGAATATGGAAAAGGCATTCGCTTGCATGCGGTGCTCTAAGATTCAAAAAAAAACACTGGCTTATAATAAAAATACAAGTTTTTCCCTTTATTTAGAAAGCTTCAAACCTATGTTAATCAAGGACTGTAGGCTTATCTTGCGAAGACATTATCTTATCGAATCTATGGGCTGGAAATCTAAAAATCCATGTAGATTGGTTTAAATAGTTAAAACTAACGCTTACGTGCTACGCACTTCTCTTTTGCTTTTTTGTTTTTGGTGTTTGTCCGTAGGGCTGTTTGCGCAGCTAACCCAGTGGCAGGGTAAACGCGTGTTCCAGTTGGAGAATAAGACCACGGTAGATAAAATTAATTTCAGCTATCTGCTGGTAATAGATACCGAAGCGCTAGTGGCAGCAAACCTGATGGCGTCAGATGGTGCCGATATTCGTATCGCCCAAGACTGCGATGGCAATACCGTACTGCCACATTTTATCGAAGGCGGTGTGGGCACAGCGACCACTAAAATTTGGTGTCTCATTCCTGCTTTACCCGGAGGTACTGTCCAGGATCTTTATGTTTTTTACGATAATCCCAATGCGCAGAACACTTCGAATTTTGAAGCTACTTTTCCAGAACAGCTTGTTCTTACCACAAACGATACGATAAACAACCTACAAACCGACTCGGTTTGGGAGTACAATTACATAGAAATCAGCGAAGGCGCCATCGTGAAATTCGATCCCAATTTACCTACACCATGGCAGCTGCGCTTGCAAGCCGATAAAATTGTAATAGATGGTGCCCTCAAAGGCGATGGTCTTGGATTTCAAGGTGCCATGAATGATGATGGCGCAGGCCCAGGCGGAGGCACCCAAGAAATAACGGGTGGCGGTGGAGGAGCCTATGGTGGTGCGGGTGGAAACGGTAGCTTCGGTACCACGCCCAGTTCGGCTGGTCAAGGGGGGAACCCTTATGGCACTGTGGCGGGCAAAGACGTTTTTGCAGGATCAGCAGGAGGGGCAGCGGGCCTCGTAGGCGTAAGTAACCCGGGAGCGGCAGGAGGCATGCCTATGCGGCTTTTTTGTCAGGACTTAACGGTTAATGGAGTGCTCTCATCCAACGGGCTCCAGGGCCAGGATACGCAAATACTCTACAGCCCAGGTGGTGGAGCCGGAGGCGGTGTTCTAATAGTGGCAGAGTACATCCAGGGAACCGGTATTATTGCTGCCAACGGAGGTCGTGGAGGAAACAGTACGGCAATTTACTATGCGGGTGGAGGAGCCGGTGGAGGCAGGGTGAAGCTGTTTTACGGGGAATCTTATTCGTTTAACGGCAGCACACAGGTAAATGGAGGAGCTGCGGGAATGGGCGGAATAACGCCTGCGGAACCGGGCGAGAACGGTTCTGTGCACATTGAAAAAGAACCAGCAGCCTTTGCATTGCGGTCTCTAGATACGGCTTTTACCTTACAACAAATTGAAGCCACTACCTGCGTGGGAGATACCGCTGCAGTGGCGGTAAATTCGGGCGGACTGCAGTACGGCTTTTATCGAGATGGGGTGTTGTTGCAGCTGAGTTCAGACACCGTTTTTAGATTCCCAACTACCAAAACAGCGCAGCGAATTATCTGCAGGGTAACTGATGCCGGGTGTACACGGGAAACGAATGTGGTTCTTATCCATTCAAACGCATTACCGCAACCGCAACTACAAAGTAACGCTCCAGGCTTTTGTGATGGTGATTCTGTGCTGTTGAGTACTACGGCAATCAATGGCAGTACCAACGAGTGGTTGCTTAATGGTAGTCCCGTATTTGCTGACATATCGCAGACTTATGTACGGCAACCAGGTAACTATACCATACGAGAGACGACATCGGTAGGTTGTGTGGGTGTCTCCAATACCTTAGCCATAGAGGAATACCCGTTACCAGAGCCCAATCTTTTTCAAGATGGCCCTTACGGATTTTGTGCTGGAGATAGTTTGGTGTTGAATGCGACACAAACAGAAGACCATCGTATTTTTTGGAAACGAACAGGGCTTACCCAGGCAACTGATACTTCGGTTTTTGTGATCAATCGCCCGGGTTCGTATTCCTTGCATTATATCTCCGAAAAGGGTTGCGAGGGAGAGCCCTTAAGTTTCACCGTAAACCAAAACCCCCTGCCCGATGTCGCTATTTTAGTAGAAGGAGGTACCTTTATTTGTGGCAGCTCCAACAATAGCCTGCGGTTAATCCAACAAAACAACGTAGCTAGTTTTCGGTGGTTTCGCGATGGCGTCCGCATATCTGATGAAGAGCAAATTTCCATACAAGATGCAGGCGAGTATTGGCTAGAAGCGCTGTCACCTGGGGCGTGCAAGGCGATCTCTGAGAAGATTGATTTCACCTTGTTTCCACAAGCGCTTATTGATACCGTTACAACGCACGAGTTTTGTGTGGGAGAGCGAGTTGAACTAGCTGCCAATGATTTGCCCGGATTGGCGTATCAGTGGATACGAAACGGAGTGCCAATTGCCGGGGCTGAGGGGCAAACCCAAAGTTTTACCAATGCGGGTTTTGTACAAGTTGCTATAGCTGCCGAGAATGGTTGCGAGAGTACTTCACCTCCTGTGGAGTTGTTTCGTTACTCCGTGCCATCCAAACCAGTAATTACCGATCGAAATGATACCTTGTTCGCGGGTGTTGCTGCCGACGCGTTTCGCTGGTTTCTCAATGGCGATTTTCTAATCCAAACGCAAGAGCCATTTTTATTTCCCGAGAGCTCGGGTAGCTACACAGTGGTTGCAGTAAACCAAAACCTTTGTATTTCCGATACCGCGGATTCGGTAGATTTTATTCACCCTACACGGGTATCGGAATACTTAGAACATCTGGGTGTGCAAATTTATCCCAACCCAGCACGGGGTACCTGTTACATGAAGTCGACCCAAATGGTGGATTGGATTTTACAAACCTTGTCTGGACAGGTGGTTTTAAGTGGTACGCTCGGGCCTCGAGAACAACAAGCAATGCAACCCGGAGAAATTGGGTACTACATTCTTAGAATACGTACGACAGACAGCAAGTGGGTAGCGTACCCTATCGTGTTTACGGGTGGTGAATAAGTGCGAGGCATGTTGGTTTTAACATCAATCGTGTAGGGTAGTCTTACAGATCGGCTAAGGTTTTACCTTCCAGTATCTTCAACGACTCATCTCTAACCAAAAGCATGGCATTTCTGAGTTTGCAGGTCGCCTCATCTTTACAGTCGGTACAGGCCTCGTAGTAGTTTAAGCTAACGCAAGGAACCAAAGCTATGGGGCCCGAAAACAAGCGTATGATGGACGCCATGGGAATGTCTTCTGGGTTTTTATTGAGGTAATAGCCTCCTCCTTTTCCCATTTTACTGGCGAGGAACCCCGCCTTTCGAAGGTCTAATAAGATGTTCTCTAAGAACTTTTTAGAGATTCCAGTATCGCTAGCAATGTCCGCAATAAGGGTGGGCTGTTCTGTCTGCTTGTTTTTTAGATAGATCAGGGCTTGAAAAGCGTACTTCGTTTTCTTGGATAGCAAGGCAGAGCGAATTTTCTAGCAAGGTAAAAATAAATTTTACCGTGTTATGTGGCACAGGTATTCGCATTTACTTTTTTCCGTAAAAGGTGCAGATACCAGAATAAAATCGAGGTACTATGGTTTTGGAATTTTTACTAATACCCTTGGCGTTGTGACGGTGGCTCGTTGCGCCCGCAATAAAAAAGGAAGTCTTAAAGTGGTAATATGGAAGTGCGGATACTGCTGCGTAATCTCGGCCTGAGGAAAGTCTGCCTTAAGCTGTTCCACACCTGCAGTGTCTGTATAAATAAGCGCAGGTAGCCCCACATTCCCTTTTTGATATCCCGGCAAAATTTGTTCGCTGTAGAAATCTAAGGCATGTCCGTGCACATTGAGAAAGGCGGTGTAATTAGCTTCGCTGTCTCGCATGGCTCTTCCAGCGTGCGAGGTACTTTGGTAGCGCTCTAAACTGGGATAGAAATAGGTGCTAGTTATGAGCAGTAGGAAGGTGCTGAATCCAGCCAAACTGTGCGCCCAATATTGCTTTTTACGGAAATAATAAAACGCTAAAATCAAAGGAAGGGTGGCCAAAAGGGTAAACCCTGATTTAGGGGTGAAAAACCACACAAAGCTGGCTATGGCAAGGAGCGGGAAAAGGCAAAGAAGAGCTTGCTGCGCTTTAAAGGCCAGGTTGGGTTGTTTGCGCTGGAGCTGCTGCTCCATCCAACCACATACAATAACCGCTGCAAAGGGTAGGAGTGGGAAGATGTAATGGGGCAATTTATAGTTGCTCATCGATAGCGCAATAAAGGGCAGCAAAAAGCCAAAGTAGGGGGTAAAGGTTTTGGGTTGCTCTCCGCGAAACCATTTCCACAAGCCTGCAAAAAAGGCTACAATAAACAAGATGGCTATCGGCTGGTAATCCCACATCATGGATCCTAGGAAGAAAAGAGGGCCTGTGTTGTTGTCCCAGTAAATGTCGCCTGTAAGTCGCCCAAAACTTTGAGTGTAGAAATAAAAGAGAATGCCCGAGGGGCCTTGCAATCCGTACGCTTCTTTTTCGGGGTGGAGATCAAACTGCTGGTACAAACCATACAGCATGGGCGAGAGGATGAGCAGTACAATAACCAAGAACAACAACCAGCGTAGATGGAAAATTTCTTTCCACTGTTTGCGCAGTAGGAGATCGCTACCCAGGCCCAAGCCAAATATGCCCAAGGCTACAGGCCCTTTCGTGAGCATGGCTAAACCCAATCCCACCGCAGACCAAATAAAGTTTTTGTTGTGCTTGGTTTGCAGGAAAGCCGCCAGTTGCCAAACGGCAAAAATAAGGAAGCCCGAGAGCATGCCATCGGTGCGTATGTCATTGCTAATAAGAATAAAGGCATTGCTGCAAGCCACCAATAGGGCGGCATTTAAGGCGGTTCTTTTGGGGAAATATAGTAGCGTGAAACGGTAGGTGGAGTAAATACCCAAGACCAAAACCAGTACCGCAGGCAATTTGTACGCTACGTTGTTAAACCCAAAAACACCCATGGAAAGGGATGAAAGCCAAAAGAGCAACGGGGGTTTATCCAAGTAGTCGTTGCCTCTGTGGTACACTTGCAAAAAGCTTTTGCTTTCCCACATTTCTCGGGCGATAGAGGCATACTGCGATGCGTCTACATCCATAACATCTATGCTCAGATTAAAAAGGTATCCTATGCCAATGAGGATAAAAAGCAGGGTGTAAGCCTGCTGTTCTAAAATGGATTTTAGCATGCGCATCATGCCGCAAAAGTAGCATATCGGCTCGTTTGGAAACGCTAAGGTTTTCCGGAAAATAAATACTACATTCGGTCTAGCTTTTAGGGGTGTCCTACCGGACTGAGATCATACCCTTGGAACCTGATGCCGTTAATACGGACGAAGGGAAAAAGTACGTATCAGCTCGTAGTAGGATCTCCCGTAAACTTATTTGTATGCAGTGTACCCTTAACGGAAACCCCGTGGAGATCAATAGTCATACCCTACTCAAAGAGGTATTAGAGGCGCAACAAATAGCCACGCAAGGTGTTGCTGTGGCTGTAAACGATGCAGTGGTTCCAAAAAATCTTTGGTCAGAGAAATTGCTAAATGCTAACGATAAAATTCTTGTGATAACCGCAACCCAGGGCGGATAAATGCTATACTATGAAAGAACAAACACCCAGACCCGAAGCCATTACGCGCGATCCTTTTCCAGCATCAGAAAAAATTTATGTGCCTGGAAAATTGCACGACATCCAAGTGGCCATGCGTAAGATTACGCTCAACGATACCAAACTGAAGTTTAACCCCTCGGCTGGCGTTGAGAAAAACGACCCTGTTACCGTTTACGATACCTCAGGGCCGTACACAGATCCCAACGTGGATATTGATGTGCGCAACGGCTTACCCAAATTGCGCGAAGCATGGATTACCCAGCGCGGAGATACTGAGCAATTGGATGGAATTACTTCGGATTATGGCAAAGAGCGCCTGGCCGATGAAAAGCTCAACGAATTGCGTTTTGCCCGCCTCAGCAACCCAAGAAAAGCGAAGGTCGGAAAGAATGTATCGCAGATGCACTATGCCAAGCAAGGGATTATTACCCCAGAAATGGAGTACATCGCCATCCGCGAAAACCAGCAAATAGATTTACAGAACGAGTGGGCCAAACAACACCCAGGCGAAAGCTTTGGTGCTAATACTCCGAAAGGCCACATCACTCCCGAGTTTGTTCGCGATGAAGTAGCGGCAGGAAGAGCCATTATTCCATCCAACATAAACCACCCCGAAACCGAGCCCATGATTATTGGTCGGAACTTCTTGGTGAAAATCAATGCCAATATTGGGAATTCTGCTGTTACCTCTAGCATAGAGGAAGAAGTGGAAAAAGCGGTGTGGGCATGCCGTTGGGGTGCCGATACCATTATGGATTTATCCACGGGTAAAAACATCCACGAAACCCGCGAGTGGATTTTAAGAAACTCGCCCGTACCCATTGGTACTGTGCCCATTTACCAAGCCCTGGAAAAAGTAAATGGTAAAGCAGAAGACCTCACCTGGGAGATTTTTAAAGACACGCTCATTGAGCAAGCCGAGCAAGGAGTAGACTACTTTACCATCCACGCTGGGGTACGATTAAAATATGTACCACTAACTGCAAAACGCGTAACCGGAATTGTTTCGCGCGGGGGATCTATTATGGCCAAGTGGTGCTTGGCGCATCATAAAGAGAGCTTCTTGTATACTCACTTTGAGGAGATTTGCGAGATTATGAAAGCCTATGATGTGGCTTTTTCTCTAGGAGACGGGCTACGCCCAGGGTCGCTTGCCGATGCCAACGATGCTGCACAGTTTGCGGAGTTGGAAACTTTAGGAGAGCTGACCAAAATTGCCTGGAAGCACGATGTGCAAACCATGATAGAAGGCCCCGGTCACGTGCCCATGCACATGATTAAGGAAAACATGGACAAGCAGCTCAAAGAGTGCCATGAAGCACCATTTTACACTTTAGGGCCATTAACCACCGATATCGCTCCGGGTTACGACCACATTACCTCGGGTATTGGAGCGGCTATGATAGGCTGGTTTGGATGCGCCATGTTGTGCTACGTAACTCCAAAAGAGCACCTGGGGCTTCCCAACAAAAAGGACGTAAAAGATGGGGTAATTACCTATAAAATTGCAGCCCATGCGGCCGATTTGGCTAAGGGACATCCGGGTGCGCAGTACCGCGACAATGCACTCAGCAAAGCTCGCTTCGACTTCCGTTGGGAAGATCAGTTCAACCTGGCTTTGGATCCCGATACAGCCAGAGAGTTTCACGATGAAACCCTACCTGCCGAAGGCGCTAAAGTGGCCCACTTCTGCAGTATGTGCGGACCCAATTTCTGTTCTATGAAAATCACGCAAGACGTACGGGAATTTGCGGCAGAAAATGAGATGGAAGAAACCGAAGCCTTAGAAAAAGGCATGAAAGAAAAAGCAAAGGAATTTAAAGAAAGCGGTGCCAATTTATATGTAGAGCAATAATTGGTTGTTGTAATTACACCCGAGCAATCCCTACCCCAAGAGCAAGAAACGCTCTTGGGTTTGCTAGAGGCCGGTTTGGAACGTTTGCATGTGCGAAAGCCGCAATGGAATGCACAACAAATAGAAGCATACCTTTTGCAACTGCCCGCGAAATTCAGAAATCGGGTTTCTGTGCACGGTTATAGCACCCTAGCCCAGAAATGGAGGGTGGGAATGCATTTTAAAGGGCATCAGGAAGTGGTGGAAGCGGGCTTTCCGCTCAAACCAATCAGCAAATCGGTGCACAGCTGGCCGGAGGTATTACAACACCAAAACCATTGCGATTACTTGTTTTTGTCGCCCATCTTTAAAAGCATTTCCAAGCAAAATTATTCGGCTGGATTTACCGCAGATGACCTGGCCCCAAAGCTGGTCGCATACAACGGAAAGGCCAAGATTATTGCGCTTGGAGGAATAGATGCCAACAACGCAAAACAAGCCATGGCCTTGGGCTTTGATGGCGTAGCGTGTTTGGGTGCACTATGGCAGCAGGAAAGCGTGGAGAAACGCATAGCAACATGGAAAGAAATTTACAACACCGTAAAACAAGCGTACTCAGCATAGGGGGCATGGATCCTTGTGGTGGCGCAGGTATTTTGGCCGATGTTCGGGCTTGGGAGGCCATGGGCTTGCACGCTATGGCGGTGCCTACTTGCCAAACCGTGCAAAACCACGAGGCGTGTTTGGAAGTGCATCCTGCCCAGCCAACGGTTTTTAAAAACCAGTTGCAGTGTTTGTTGGATGGATATGAGATTGCTTGGGTAAAACTGGGCGCCTTCCCCAATTGGGAGTTGCTGGCCGTTGCGTTTGAGGTGTTGGCCGCATATCCAACCATAAACATCGTGTGGGATCCCGTACTCAAAGCCTCACACGGTAGCCGCTTTTTATCGCTCGATAAGGCTCCACAGGATTTAGAGAAATGGTTGAATGGGTGTTTCCTTATTACACCCAACTACCAAGAATCGCAATTGCTTTTACAACAATTGGCTTGTGAGACGTGGCAGCATACCGGAGTAAAAAGTGTGGTTTTGTGCACCAGTCAAACTAAAAAAGAAACGCAGGTTACGGATACCTTGTACACGCCCCAGGGTACGCAACATTTCACCCATTCTTTAGTGGCGGGCGTAGATTTTCACGGTTCTGGATGCACCTATACGGCTCACATTGTGGGCTATCTGGTGCAAGGAAATACCCTAGAACAAAGCATACAGCAAGCCAGTACCGATTTAGAGCAACTGTTTATCAACTACCATACTTCTCTAGTCCATGCATAAAATCATCCACCCCATACAATTCATTACCCAAGAACGGGAGGATGTGAGTCACCTGGATTCTGCAAAACTGGCGTTAGAAGCCGGTTGCAAATGGATTCAATTGCGCGTAAAAAGCGATGATATTGAATGGATACGCAACTGTGCCACGCTGGTGCAGGTAATGTGTGCCAATTATGGAGCTCAATTGATTATCAACGATCACCTGGAGGTGGCCTCCGAATTCCAAACCGCGGGTTTGCATCTAGGTCTAGAGGATATTAGCATTACTGAGGCAAAACGCATCTTAAAGCCGCACCAAATAGTAGGAGGTACAGCACATACGGTAGAAGAAATGATGGCCGTAGCCAAAGCGGGTGCCGACTACATTGGTTTGGGTCCCTACCGATATACGCAAACCAAGTCTAAGTTGCGCCCTGTTTTGGGTAGCGAGGAAGTACAGCGCAGAATAGCGGCCTTGCGCAAAGAAGGTTACAAAACACCCGTAGTGGTGGTGGGTGGAATACAGGCAACAGATGCAGCAACCATAAAAGGCTGTGGAGCACAAGGCATTGCTTTTTCTGGAGCGCTGCTACAGCACAAGACCCCAAAAAAAATGATTCAACAACTAGAAAAAGTCTGGAAATAACATGGCATTTACATTAGGCGATACCGAATTTAAATCGCGACTTCTTTTAGGAACCGGCAAGTTTAGTGACAACCCAACCATGCTGGCGGCTATAGAAGCGGCCGAGCCTGCGTTGGTTACCGTAGCCTTAAAACGGGTAGATGTGCAAGACCAGCAAGATGATTTGCTGCGCCACATTAGGCAATCTGGAGCTACTATTTTGCCCAATACTAGTGGAGTGCGCAATGCCAAAGAAGCGGTGTTTGCAGCTGAGCTGGCGCGCGAAGCACTAGAAACCGACTGGTTAAAGCTAGAAATCCACCCCGATCCCAAGTACCTGTTGCCCGATGCGGTAGAAACCTTAAAAGCGACGGAGGAATTAGCGAAAAAGGGTTTTAAAATTCTGCCCTACATCCACGCAGATCCGGTTTTATGTAAACGGCTAGAAGATGCGGGTACCACGGCTGTAATGCCGCTGGGCGCACCCATTGGCACCAACTGGGGGTTGACCACCAAAGAGTTTATAGAGATCATTGTAGATCAAAGCAATGTGCCTGTTATTGTGGACGCGGGCATAGGCGCGCCCAGCGATGCCGTATTGGCTATGGAGCTGGGCGTAGATGCTGTATTGGTGAACACAGCCATTGCCGTAGCGGGAAATCCACAGCAAATGGCCCTAGCATTTAAAAACGCGGTGGCATGCGGACGCCAAGGGTATGAAGCCAAACTGGGTGCCAAAGCAACCCAACATGCCGAAGCCAGCTCACCGCTAACGACATTTTTAGACCATGAGCTTTAGAACACTTTTTGAGCAGTATTCCTGGGACACGGTAAAAGAAGAAATTTACAGCAAAACCGAGGCTGATGTACGGCGTGCTTTAACGCGCAACAAGGCCACCATAGAGGATTTTAAGGCCTTGGTTTCACCGGCAGCTGAAAGGCTTTTGGAACCTTTAGCACAGAAAAGTCGGGCGCTAACCCTCAAACGTTTTGGCAATACCATACAGTTGTTTGCGCCCTTTTACCTCTCCAACGAATGCCAGAATATTTGCACGTATTGCGGGTTTAGCCTGGATAATAAAATTCGCAGGAAAACGCTGTCGCCCAAAGAAATAGATGAAGAAATTGCGGCCCTAAAAAAGCTCGGGTTTAAGCATGTTTTGCTAGTTACTGGCGAGGCCAACCGTACTGTGGGTGTCGATTACCTGGAGCGCGCTATACAGCAAATTCGTCCGCATTTCGATCAGGTAAGCATGGAGGTGCAGCCCTTAGACCAGGATGAGTATGCACGCCTAAAGCCGAGTGGATTGCATGCGGTTTTGGTGTACCAGGAAACCTATCACCAAGAGGATTATAAAAAACACCACCCCAAGGGTAAAAAATCCAATTTCCATTACCGATTGGATACGCCCGATCGCTTGGGGAAAGCCGGTATTCATAAAATAGGTTTAGGCACTTTAATAGGCCTGGAAGATTGGCGTGTAGATGCTTTTTTTACAGCCTTGCACTTGCAGTATTTAGAGCGCAAGTATTGGCAAACCAAGTACACCCTTTCTTTTCCACGTTTGCGTCCTTTTTCGGGTGGATTGGAACCCAAGGTAGCCATGAATGACAAGCAATTGGTGCAGTTGATTTGTGCGTATCGCGTGTTTAATCCCGAGGTGGAATTGTCTTTGTCTACACGGGAATCCGAGCACTTTAGAAACCATGTTATCAAATTGGGTATCACCACCATGAGTGCCGGTTCCAAAACCAATCCGGGTGGGTATTCTGTAGAGCCGCAATCTCTGGAGCAATTCGAAATTTCGGATGAGCGCTCTCCAGAAATTATATCCAACCTCATTAAAGAAAACGGCTACGAACCCGTTTGGAAAGATTGGGATGCCGCCTACGAGCAGCAATCCTTTTAGAAACTCACGTAGAGCGCTTTTAGCTTAGAGGTAAAAAACAACCTCCAGTTGCGGGTTTAGGATGTTGTAATCCAGATTAAAATCTCTGCGCTTGTAGTCGATGTTGCTTTGGGTTTCGCTCATAAAGTTGAGGGAGGCTACATTGATGCCTAAGCTAACGCGCTCGGCAACAAAGTAGAGCAGTCCGGCCGTAGCATTTAGGCGGTAAATCTGCGGGTGGGGCGTGTTGCCGTTGAGTCTAAAGTCTTTCGAGAAATTCACCTGACCGATGTACAGCAATTTGTCGGTAAAATTTCCGTGGTAACGTCCAAAAACACCGACCGTCATGGCTTGGATGTTTCTGGTTGTAGAAAAATCATTCTCCTTGTCTATCGTCTTTTCATAATCCAGCCTAAAAACTGACTGGAAGCCTACTGCAATGCGCTGGGTAACCATAAGCCCTGCAAAGGGACCTGCTGCCAAGTTGTATTGAGAAGTCTCGGTGAGACTATCGCCTTCAAAGGTACTGTTGTAAAGCAGTCCGCCTCCTAAAAGAAGTTGTCCTTTTTCCTGAGCATGAGCGGTGATTGCGAATAGTGAAATTATAAGGGCAAGTAAGGATATGCGCATGAATAGAGGTTTAGGGCAAGTTCTTATTTTCTGGCCAAATATAATGGCCCTACACCAATATTTTTTCTGGCCACCGCTTTTTTAGACGGAAAGTCAAAAAACAACAAGCTACCACCCCCAGCTACTTTAATAAACTGTGGGAATTAACCCAATCGTAACCCTACTGTATGCATTTGATAATACAGGTATTGGCCACCGCTACCATCTGCCAGGAGGCCGCACTTGGAATAAAGCTCTGTATGGTTGTGTTAGTGGGAGATTGTGGTAGTTTGTTGTTTATCAGTCATTAAGAGGTTCAATTAATCCCAAGGTAATATGACCCCAGTAGCTTTGCCCATCTTGGCATAAGTAGACTTTTATGGGAAGATTTTACATGGGAAAGGTAGTTGTATTTATACTTTTTGGGTTTGCCAATTTGCTTGTATTTAGCGTAAAAGGCCAAGTAATTTGGGAAGAAGATTTTTCAGGTTATTCCAACCTAGCCACGGTTGGGATGAATAAAAACACCGCAAACCCTGCGGTAGATTGGACCAGTACGGCCCAGGATTGCGATGGTGGGGGAGCTCAAAACGACACACGTACTACTTGGAGCGGAAGTGACTACTGGGGTATTTTTAATGGGGAATTTAGATGCAATGATGTTGAGGGCTTAACATGTTGTGGCTCTGGCACTCAACGCGGAGGCTCTACCGACAATGAATTTATTACAGAGTTTATAGATATTTCCACCTATTGTAATGTTCGTATTTCTCTTTCAGCTAGAGAAACTGGCAGTCATGAGGCCTTTTCACCAGGCTGTGATAACTCATCCGATAGATTGTACTCTTACTACAGAATTGATGGTGGCGCCTGGCAACTGTTTGAAAATAATGGGGCGTTGTCTGATGATTGGACCAGTGCAACTATTACCCAAGACAATCTTAATGGCAATACTCTACAAATTCGCTTTTTGGCAGGAGCAAAAGCCAATAGTGAAAATATTTATTGGGATAATATTCGTGTAGAGAACGGAACGGGATGCTGTGAAGAATTATCAGATTTAACAATAACTGGTAATACCTTGTTGTGTGCCCCTCCTGCGACACAAACTTATTCTGCTAGCGTTACATCAGGATCTGGCCCCATTGCTTATACCTGGTCCTTGCCAGATGGTGGAGGTACTTTTGCTGGTGGAAATACAGGGGCGTCAGTTAGCGTGGACTGGACCGGTACGGGTACCTACCGGTTGCAGGTAAATGCTTCCAATGAATGCAGTAATGAAGTAACTACCGTCAACATTACCATCAACGAACCCCCTTCAGTGTCTATCAATCCAAACCCTGCAGAAATATGTGAAGGAGAGGATGTTACTTTAACCGCTTCAGGTGCAGGTTCTTACAGTTGGGATAATGGCTTGGGTGCTGGTGCTTCAAAAACCGTTTCGCCCAATGCGAATACCACTTACACGGTTACGGGATCCGTTGCAGGATGTCCGGATGATCAGGAATCAGTTGACGTAACGGTGAATCCAGCTCCAGATTTTACCTTGTCTGCCGACCCAAGTACCGCCATATGTGAAGGAGAGGATGTAGAGCTTGAAGCTTCGGACAGTCAAACCCTTTTTGACGCCTACGATTACGAGTGGACTGACGATGCTACGGCTGGAAATCCGCGAATCGTCTCACCAGCTACAACTACTACTTACACCATCACGGCAACCGACAACAGCGGTTGCGAGCAGAGCGAGAGCATAACCATACAAGTAAATGAAAACCCAACACCAGATTTAGGTGCTGACGTTGCGGTATGTGCCGATGCAACTCCAGTAACCCTGGATGCCGGAAGTTATACAAGCTACAGCTGGAGCCCCAATGGCGAAACCAGCCAAACCATAGACGTTTCAACATCAGGAACCTATACCGTAACCGTAACCGATGCCAACGGCTGCCAGGGTAGCGATGCGGTGGATGTAACCGTAAATCCACTGCCCACAGTAAACATAGCTGCCGATGACGCGGCCTTGTGCGAAGGCGAAACCACAGAATTAACCGCCAGCGGAGCGGGTAGTTATGTTTGGGAGGATGGAAGCACGGCCAATCCGCGCACGGTAGCGCCTACGAGCACCACCACCTACAGCGTTACAGGTACCGATGCCAACGGCTGCGAGAATACCGAGGATATTACCATTACCGTAAACCCGCTTCCAACGCCAGATTTAGGTGCTGACGTTGTGGTATGTGCCGATGCAACTCCAATAACTCTGGATGCTGGAAGTTATGCAAGCTACAGCTGGAGCCCCAATAGCGAAACCAGTCAAACTATAGACGTTTCAACATCAGGAACCTACACCGTAACCGTAACCGATGCCAACGGCTGCCAGGGTAGCGATGCGGTGGATGTAACGGTAAATCCACTGCCCACAGTAAACATAGCTGCCGATGATGCGGCCTTGTGCGAGGGCGAAACCACAGAATTAACCGCCAGCGGAGCCGATAGCTATGTTTGGGAGGATGGAAGTACAGCCAATTCTCGCGCGGTAGCGCCTTCCAGCACCACCACCTATAGCGTTACGGGTACCGATGCCAATGGTTGTGAGAATACCGATGACATTACCATTACCGTAAACCCACTTCCAACTCCAGATTTAGGTGATGACGTTGAGGTATGTGCCGATGCAACTCCGGTAACCCTAGATGCTGGAAGTTATGCAAGCTACAATTGGAGCCCCAATGGAGAAACCAGTCAAACTATAGACGTTTCAACATCAGGAACCTACACCGTAACCGTAACCGATGCCAACGGCTGCCAGGGTAGCGATGCGGTAGACGTTACAGTAAATCCACTACCTGCAGTAAGCATAGCTGCCGATGATGCGGCCTTGTGCGAAGGTGAAACCACGGAATTAACCGCCAGCGGAGCGGATAGCTATGTTTGGGAGGATGGAAGTACAGCGAATCCGCGTACGGTAGCGCCTACCAGTACCTCAACGTACAGCGTTACGGGTACCGATGCCAATGGTTGTGAGAACACCGATGATATTACCATTACCGTAAATCCACTTCCAACCGTAACCATAAACCAGACTCCCAATCCCGTTTGCGAAGGGGAGGACGCTACCTTACAAGTTACCCTTAGTTCGGGCGCTAGTTTTACCTGGGATGATGACAACAGCAATACCAATCCCAGAACGATAATCAATCCCACCAATAACCAGAGTTTTTCAGTAACAGCAGTAAATGGAAATGGCTGTGAAAACACCGCAAGTATCGCAATACAAGTAACTCCGGTGCCAGCGGCCCCGGCCGATCAAAACGTATCGTACTGCTTAAACGATTTTGCATCGCAATTAACCCCCAATGGAAATAATTTCCAGTGGTTTGATGCGGGCATGAACCTACTGCCCGAAGCACCAACGCCCAACACCAGTACGGCAGGTACTACCACCTATTACGTGCGCGAAGTAGACCCTAGCGGCAACTGTGCCAGTCCGGAAGCTACCGTAACGGTAACCGTAAATAACGCACAGGGAATATCCATAGCTCCGAATAAAGAACCCTTATGCGATGGCGAAAACGTTACCCTTACCGTGTCCTTTGCCAGCGGTAGCTTCACCTGGGATGACGACAACACCAGCACCAATCGACGGACTATTATCCAGCCGAGTGATGGCGAAACCTACACCGCAACACTCAATGATGCCAACGCTTGCGCCAATAGTGATACGTATACCATTAGGGTAAACCCGTTACCCACTGTAGGCATTGCTGCCAATGATGAAAGTATCTGCGAAGGTGAAACAGCAACTTTAACCGCCAGCGGAGCCAATAGTTATGAATGGGAGGATGGAAGCACGATTAATCCGCGTACGGTAGCGCCTACCAGCACTACTACCTACAGCGTAACCGGTACTGATGCTAATGGCTGCGAGAATACCGATAATATTACCATTACCGTTAACCCACTGCCCAATGTTTCGGCAGTAGCATTGCCTGCTACCCTTTGCTTAGGAGAAAGCAGTTCTCTCAGTGCCAGTGGAGCCGATAGTTATGTTTGGGAGGATGGAATCACGACCAATCCACGCGAGGTAAGTCCAACAAGTACCACAACCTACAGCGTAACCGGTACCGATGCTAACGGTTGCGAGAATACTGACGATATAACGGTTACCGTAAATCCACTTCCAACGGTAAGTATAGCTGCCGATGATGCCGACCTGTGCGAAGGTGAAACAACGACCTTAACCGCCAACGGAGCCGATAGCTATGTTTGGGAGGATGGAAGCACAACCAATCCACGAGCGGTGTTGCCTACAAGCACTACCACCTACAGCGTAACCGGTACCGGTGCCAACGGCTGCGAGAATACAGCTGACATTTTGATTACCGTAAATCCACTTCCTGCGGTAAGTATAGCTGCCGATGATGCCGACCTCTGCGAAGGGGAATCAACACAATTGACGGCCAGTGGAGCCGATAGCTATGTTTGGGAGGATGGAAGCACTAGCAATCCACGCACAGTATCGCCTACCAGCACCACAACCTACAGCGTTACGGCTACTGATGCCAACGGCTGCGAGAATACGGACGCCATTACGGTTACCGTAAACCCGCTTCCTGCGGTAAGCATCGCTACCGATGATGCAGAGCTTTGCGAAGGTGAAACGACCACGTTAACCGCCAGTGGAGCGGATAGTTATCAATGGGAGAATGGAAGTACGATCAATCCACGCACAGTATCGCCTACCAGCACCACAACGTACAGCGTTACAGGTACCGATGCCAATGGTTGCGAGCATACGGATGACATCACTATTACGGTAAATCCATTGCCCAATGTTTCGGCAATAGCATTGCCAGCTACCCTTTGTGTAGGGGAAAGCAGCTCTCTTAATGCCAGCGGAGCAAATAGTTATCAATGGGAGGATGGAAGCACGAGTAACCCACGCACGGTATCGCCTGCGAGCACCACAACTTACAGCGTTATTGGTACCGATGCGAACGGTTGCGAGAATACTGACGATATAACGGTTACCGTAAATCCACTACCTACGGTAAGCATAGCTGCCGATGATGCCGACCTCTGCGAAGGGGAATCAACAGAATTAACGGCAAACGGAGCCGATGCTTATGTTTGGGAGGATGGAAGTACGGCCAATCCTCGCGCGGTATCGCCTACCAACACCACAACCTACAGCGTAACGGGCACCGATGCCAACGGCTGCCGGAACTCGGACGACATAACGGTTACCGTAAACCCACTTCCTACGGTAAGTATTTTTGCTAATGATGAAAGTATATGCGAAGGTGAAACAGCCACTTTAACCGCCAGCGGAGCCAATGCTTATGTTTGGGAGGATGGAAGCACGACCAATCCACGCGAGGTAAGTCCAACAAGCACTACAACGTACAGTGTTAGGGGCACCGATGCGAATGGTTGCAAGAACACAGCTGACATTTCGGTTACCGTAAATCCACTGCCTACGGTAAGCATTGCTGCCGAAGATGGAGAAGTTTGTGTGGGTGAATCAACACAATTAACAGCCAGTGGAGCAGATACTTATGAATGGGAAGATGGAAGTGCGGCCAACCCGCGCACGATATTGCCCACAAGCACCACTACCTATAGTGTAACAGGTACAGACGCCAATGGCTGCGAAAATACCAGTGAAATTACCATTATCGTAAATCCATTGCCCAATGTATCGGTAACCGCCAACCCAACCGCAGTTTGCGAAGGCGAAAGCAGCACCTTGCAAGCAACGGGAGCAGCGGGGTATGTATGGGAAGATAACAATAGCACGAACAATCCTAGAACGGTAACTCCATCCAATACCACCATCTATACCGTTACGGGAACCGATGGAAATGGGTGCAGTGCTCAGGCTTCGGTAAGTGTAAACGTAAAACCCGTTCCACCTAAACCGCAAGAGCAAAGCGACTTCTTTTGCCAGTTTGATCGTATCGGGCGACTCCAGCCGAATACCGCAGATTATGTTTGGTATGATGAGAATATAGACCCACTTCCAGAAGCACCCAAGCCCGACTCCAGTGTGGTTGGATCGGTTCAATATTTTTTTCAGCAAGAGAATAACGGGTGCTTTAGTCCGCTAGCAAGGTATGAAGTCACTATTAAACCCAAGCCCAACGCGTTTTTGGCACAGTCTCGCATCGACTGTCAATTTGATACGCCAGCGCAATTAGAACCCAGCGGATCCGATTTTGTCTGGTATGATAGTAACGGTAATGCATTGGCTAATGCTCCTACACCAAACACGGATGTAGCGGGAGTAAGGCAGTTTACATTTAGACGAGAACTGGATGGCTGTTTTAGCGATGCTACAGATTTTACCTACACGGTAAACCCCAAACCTGCCAAACCACAGGAGCAAACCATTGATTACTGTTTTGAGGCCAGCGCGTCTCAACTGCAACCCAACACTGCGAACTACCAATGGTACGATGCCAATCAGAACGATTTATCTCAAGCTCCTACACCCAATACAACCAACGAAGGCGAACAGCAGTTCTTTTACAGTGAAACAGCTAATGGGTGTGAATCGGATTTAGCTGGTGTTGTGGTTCGTGTGGCGGATGAAATACCACCTTTTGATGGATATACCACGCGCTATTGCCAGTTTGAAACTCCGGAAGCTATAGACCCGGGCCAGGGCACACCCAATTGGTTTGATGAAAACGGAAATGCGCTGGGTAGCGAAAACCCCATTCCAACTACGGATGTTCCTGGAGTTACTCGCTATTTTGCTACCAAAGAATTTGCGGGTTGCACGAGTGAAGAAAGCGCGTTTATGGTGGAGGTTATTGCCAGGCCAAATACACCGGCAACAGGAACGGATACCCTTTTTTACTGCCAGCAAGATGCGGCAAGCCCGTTAACTCCAAGGTTGGGCAACCACAATTGGTATAATGAAAGTGGAACCTACTTAGGAAACTCGTACACACCCAGTACAGGTGCAGTAGATACCAGTACATTTTATGTTAGTGTCACCGAAAACGGTTGCGAAAGCCTAAGCGATAGCGTGGTGGTGGTTGTAAAAGAAAAACCCCAAGCTCCTGTTGCCTCAAATACAGGTCCTTATTGCCAGGAGGATGTGGCGACTCCCTTACAACCCAACGGAGTAGGATATACCTGGTTTTTGTTCGACAATGGAAGTAACCAGTATATCCACCAAGGCAACACAGCAACACCAGCTACAGATATTTCAGGCAGCCTTCAATACCAAGTTACCTTGACAGAAAACGGCTGCACCTCAGATGCAACGCTGGTGTCGGTAAGCATCAAACCCAAACCCATGGCGCCCCAGGTAGCCAATTTGCGTTATTGTGTTGGTGAAAGTGCAGCGCCATTAACGGCAACGGCTGCTGCTGGAAATACCCTAAGGTGGTACAATGTAAATAAGCAAGCGCTACCCAATACACCCACGCCCAGCACCACTGAGGCCGATACCTTACATTATTTTGCTGCACAAACCCAGAACGGTTGCCAGAGCGATTTCTCCGACACTTTGCAGGTTGTCGTAAATGCCTTGCCTACGATAAATGCAAGCGTCCAGAGTGCCTGTCCTGGAGATGCTTTTGAAATTGACGTCACATGCACGGGACAACCCAATTTCGATTTTGAGGTGGTGAACACATCCAACCAAAACACTACCAACTATAGCGCCAGTAGTACGGAAACAACCGTAAGCCTCAATGTACCCAACGGGTCTTATAAATTGCGCTTAAAAGCAGACGCTTTCTGCAACGCAGCGCAAGAAGGCGTGGTCACTTTAAGCCTGAACCGCTTTGAAGCCCCACAAGCAACGCTTTCCCTAAATGAGGACCCGTGTTTGCAAGAAACCTATGTAGTGGCAATCTTTACGGGCGATCCTAACTTTTCTTTTATCTGGGATGTTCCTGGAGCAACGCAACAGACCAGAACCATTGGGGAAACTTCAGACTCCATTTTGGTATCGCAGCCAGGGGTGGTAAGACTTTTAAATGTATCGGATGCCCATTGTCAGGCCAACAGCAATCCACAGATAAACGTTTCAAAAACCGACTACAATACACCATCGCTTATGGCTATGGATACTGAAGTGTGCGAGGGCAGTGCGCTCAGTTTTACGGTGAGCAACCTGGAACCCGGTATGGAAACCGTAGTTTGGTTGGATGGACAGGAGTACGTGCTTACTCAGTCTGATATTATTACGCTTCCAAACGCAGCGCCAGGATGCTACAGTGCCCAGGTTTTTGCTACCGATATTGCTCGAGGTTGCAGCACAGACACCTTAACTTGGGAGGATTTATTTTGTGTGCAAGAAAACCCCATCAGCGATTTTGAGTTACAACCCGAAGTTTCGTTTCAAGAAGCTACAAACCGCATAGTGGAAAACACCAGTATGGGAGGAACAGATTTTACTTGGTTTGTAGCTGGAGAAGCGGTAAGCGACTCTTATAACTTAGTGTATGACTTTACAGAATTTCAAGGCGATACGGCTATAGTTTGCTTAGAAGCTATTCTCCAACCAAATAATGCTTTGGTATGTGCAGATACGCTTTGCAAACCCATAACCACGGCAACAGGAGCACCTATTTATATTCCCAATGCGTTTACTCCAGACGCCAATGTGCTAAACGAAACGTGGGGCCCGGAGACGGATGGTAAGTTCGATTTTTACGAGCTACAAGTATTTGATCGTTGGGGGCAAGTTGTATTTGAGTCCCAATCTGCTAGCGAACGTTGGGACGGATATTTGGAAGGTGCGCTGGTGCAACCTGGCATTTATGCTTACGTGTTAAAATACCGCTATGTCAATGAAATTGGTGAGCATCGTATGCATGGCGATGTAAAGGTGCTGCGGTAGAGGAACGATGGAGATTCAAAAAAGGGTTGGTTTTACCGAAACCAACCCTTTTTTAATGCGATCGAAAATAGGAGTATACCTCCTAGTGCCAGCCAGTGCAGGTGGTCGTCAATAGGGATTGGCGGTGGAGCAGCGTCATTCTTTTCACCGTCTCGACCATTATTTTTCTTCGGACGATCAAACACGGATTTATCCAAATCTAATTTTAGATGCCGTGTTCTGTAATCAATAATGGGGGAGTCATCTACAGGCTTCATGGGCTCCTCTTGCTCCACTTCTTGAAACGGATCGGAAGCCGAACTTTGATTTCGCTGAAACGGATCAGAAAGAGCGGCAAACTGCAACTGTGCGAGACTACAAAAGACTACTAGAAAAAGACTCGGTAAAAAGCGTCTTTTCATGGAAAGTGGTATCGGTAAGGTTAAGGTGTATTGTCGGGTGGATATAGCGGGCTAGAATGAAATCTTTATCTGCTCTGTGTTACCATTACCATAAGATACCACTGCAATATACACTCCATGCTTTTCCTTCAATGCGGTTAGTGGCATACTGGGTTCTATGGTATTCATTTCCATTAATTGCTTACCGCTTACATCAAAAAGTCTCACTGCTTCAATGGCTTTCGGCATGTTGGTGTACAAGGTGGGCTCCCCTTGGTTTACGGAATACCAACTAGTTGCTTGGTCCGCTACTAACTCAGAAATGTCTGTAGTAAAGGAGGTTTTTCCAAAAACTAGGAAGAAGCGGTTGGCTAACTCTCCCGCATCGTGGGCTGTAAACGTAAGGTCTTCGTTCAAGGCTTCCACTAAAGTTCCCTCTTCCACATCCAAAAGCATGGGCTTTACCTGGCCAAAATCCATGTATTCACTGCCTTCCAAATGTATTTCATAAGTGCCTTTTCTAGGCACGGCAACATGCAGCGGTATTGAAGTTGTTTTATCAAGTTCAGGTATGCTTTGTATGATGTAATTTTGACCAGAGATGTCTAGCGAGTTAATCACAAAGCTTCCGCCAGATCCTGTTCGAGTATCCCATCCCCAATCTTCTTTAAAGGTTGTCCCTTCCACAACCCCAAATAGTGTAGTGAAGCGTTTACCTTCATCTACAAGCTGCAAAAAGAACTTACCTTTAATTTGATCTTGGGCACTTTTAAAATCACTGTTATTGCCCCCGCGCATTGCGTTAGTAAAGGTTACGGTACCTCCTGCATTGTTTATGATGGGTACATAAAAACCCTGTCCGGAGGCAATAAAAGTATTGGCTAGGGTCTGCGCTATGTTAGTGTCTCCGGCAACGGAGGCGCCTAGATTGTTAATCGCAATCTGTTGGTTGACAGCTGTGTATTCTGTATTGGTATTATGATTAAATAGTAAAATAGAACCTCCAAGCACTGTGCTATTGGAGGTTAGAAAATCTTCAGCATTAATTGCAGAAGGGTATGGATTCCCAAGTACATTATAATTATCGTTCGCAGTGCCATCATGGGTTGCCTCGTAGCTAACATTCCCGTTGTTTGGAGTCCCTGTGAATGTTGTAGATTCTACTCCAGTAAGTGCGTAACCTCTACCAACAGTGAGCTCGCTCCCATTGTCTACAACTGTCCAGTCTGAAAAGCTAGTACCTGGTGCATTTAATTGGTATCTGCGACCCGCATTAAACTCGCTCATGTACGTGCTCCGCACAGGTGTAGACCAAAAATTGTAAAGTCCGGCCGCTTGGCCATCGGGTTTGTTACGGGTGACATTAAATGTACCGCTGTTTGAAACCGTAGATCCCGTTCCTTGAACTAGAGAACCATCGTCTGCAATGTTAAAAGTGCTGGTGTTAGTGAGGACACCTGCCGTTACAGTAACAAAACCGTTGCTACCTACATGAAACGTTCCGTCATTAGTGAGGTCTCCTGATGTGAGCGTTACGGTGCCATTGGCCTGAATATCTAGGGTACCTGAATTTGACAGGTCGCCCGAGGTTGAGGTAATGCTTCCAGTTTCTTCTAGGGTGAGGGTGCCGCTGTTGGTTAAGTCCCCGGTTGCTAGAGAAATCGAGGCGTCCGATTCTAGGGTTAAAGCACCATTGTTTACTAAGGAACCTGTTCCGGTGCAGCTTATGCTTGTGTTTTCGGGGAGGGTTATATTACCTGTAGCTGCATTGGTTAGGGTGGAATTGGCTACTACCAAGCTTTCTCCGCTGGCAAGGTCTAGATTACCTTCTATTTCACCCCCATGGCTTAAGGTGATGCTGTTGGCATTTACAGTGCCCAATTGCAAGGTGGTGCCATCTGCAACCGTAAGGTGTGGAATTCCACCTGCACCCGAGTACCCCGCACAGTTTATCAAGGTAGTGCCACCGTTGTCAAAGGTTACGGTAGGATTACCCGATAGAGTGGTTGCATCGTAGGGGTAGTCGTAGGTAAAAGCATTGGTAACTGTAATATCCGTGCTAAAAACATATTCATCATCAAAAAAGTCATCAGCCTCGGTCAAGGTAAGGTTGTAGTAGGTGCCACCACAAATAGTACCGGTGGCTCCAGTTCCGTCTTCATCCTCGGTATAAATTACGTTGCTACCTACGCCACTAGCAGCAATATTTACCGCGGGTGCCGTATTTCCATCAAATGCCCCCGTGTAACCGTCCATATTGGGGTTTCCAGCAAAAACAAAGGTTAGGGTCGCATTGTCCTCTAATTCAATGTTGTATCCGTGGTCGTCATTGCCGGCCAGCTCAAAGGTTACGTTAGCGTTCTCTGCAATTACGATTTTACTGTTCGCTCCTCCAACTCCAAATCCCGTGAAGGTGCTCACCGTAACATCCGAGTTGATAATAAAGGTTTGGTTGTCTTCTGTGAAAATATCGTCTGCATCTGCTACGGGTATTGTGGCGGAGGAAGTTCCGTTGGCATATTGCGTCCAACTAGCTGGAGTTTCGGCATCGTCTGCATTCACAGGTTCCAAATACCACACACCTGCTTCCACCACTAAGAATGTAACGCTTACATCATCGATTCCCGTTCCGTGCGAATCATCGGCATCGTCTGGATTGGGGAGTTCCCATTTTAATACAATGGTTTCTCCATCGGCAAGTCCAGCCCCTAGATCAATTACAGCCGTATTGCTTTCTTGGTTACCATTTCCATTAGCAGCTCCTCCATTGTTGCAATTTCCAAAGAACAGGTTGCAGTCTACCGTAGTGTAATTCAAAGCATTTACATCGGTAAAGGTACCGCCCGATAACCCCGAACCGATTTTGTAGCTGAACTGGGTTGTTTGGTTGCCAACGCGTTCCACATCACTAATACGCCATTGCTCTCCATTGAAATTTACCGCAAGATGAGTGATGGTTTGGCCCGTGTTGTTGGTAAGCTCCCAACCGGCTTCAAAACTGGTGCTGCCGTCATCTAAAAATCCAAGTGCACGGTCTGCAGCGGCCGTGGATCCGTAGCTAAACACACCGGCTGTGGTGGAACTTCCGTTGTCTACTGTAGCAGCGCTTACCGCAACGCCATTATTTTCAATTAGCCAACCATCGGCAAGGCCAGACAGGTCGGCTGCATTTAAGCCATTGAAGTCTTCGGTGATGGTCGCGTTCGCTTCAGTGACACTGTACTGCGCACTAGCGGAAAAAATTAAAAGGAATGTCGGTATGAAAAAGGTTAAGGCGGGTAAAGGTGTTTTCATAAAGGTCAAATTCTTAGTGAATATCGAGACGTAAACTGGAATAACCAAGATTATATCTTGATATTCTAAATGGGATATTTTTCAACCTTGAGTTTTAAAAACTAACCTTAGTCGGCTCATTAATCAGATTAAACCCGCTACTCATCGAAAATAAATCGAAATACCACATTTTATTATTGGAAAGCTGATAAAGTGATCAGTCTAAAAAATAGGAGTTGAAGGATTAAAAAATAGACTATAACTTGATGCGTGTTAGCGAAGTGGATATTGGCTATGGAGTACGTAGTCTGTTTGTGTGGTTTTTGTAATTAGATCTCCGGGTGCTGAAACAAGACTACTTCTATTTGCCGATGTTTATTGGATTATGATGGATTCCAACGCATTGTGATTCTGTTTCCTGTAGCATCGGTCCACGTAACCAAATACAAACCCGTTTGAAGATGGGGGAGTGCTATTGTGGTATTGGCCTGGGCTCGGGTTTGAAATAAAATACTGCCCTTAAGGTCTAGTACCTGCAATTGTCCATGGATAGGGACAGCTGCCATGATGGAAACCGAATTTTCACGAAGCACCAGGGTCGTTTTTCGATTTGCGATTTCTTCCAAAGCCGTGGTTTCTCCGGTGCGCGAAAGGATGAGATAAAACCGGTTTTGATAGCTATTGGGAGACAAGGTAGTCTGCAGCGTTTCTCCCGCGGCAAGGTTTGCTAGCGCGTTGCTCTCGGTGTCTAGTAGTCGGGGGGTGAAATGGTCGTCCAATTGCAACCCAGGAATCATGCCCAGGGTATAGGTGCCGCTAGATGATATATCCAATTGTAAGGGGATTACAGTGGTTTTTTTGATCCGTGGAATGGCGAAAATGCTCTGCAAATGATCCTCCCAAACCGCTGCTATGCGGGTATCTGCGCTAAACGAACGGGCATCGTAATGGTGATCGAATTTCCAGGTGGCATCTTCAATAAGGGTGTACATCATGGCTGCGGTGTCTATGCCGTGACTCACGTAGATCCAGTTTTTTTCTAAAGTGGGAACGCCTGCATTGCTCTTAAAGTGATTGTTGGTGCCATTGCGCATGGCATTGGTAAACGTTAGGGTATAGTCTCCATCAGCAAGCGCGTCATTGGCGTTTACAAAAAAGCCCTGGCAAGAGGCAATATGGGTAGTGGCCGAGGTTTGGTCTCTGTCGGTAGCTGCGCTGCTTCCTGCGGCATTTATTGCAATAAACTGGGCCGAGGAGGTGTAGGCTTCGGTATTGTCGTAACTCCACAAGTACACGGTGCCTTCTATATTGCTGTTTGCGCTGATAAATTCGGACGCATTAATAGCGCTAGGATAGGGATTGCCTACCATAGTGTAGGAGCCGGCATCTGCGGTTTCGGTAATGCTAATATCAATGTCGCCATTGTTAACCGTTCCTGTGGTGGTTAACGAACTGAGGCCGCGTACGGCATATCCCTGGCCAGGGACCATGGCTTCATCGGCTGAAATAGAAATGTAGTCGGAAGATTCGTTACCTCCTGGGGTGAATTTAAAAATCCGCGCTCCCGAAAGCGCTCCTGTCGGTCCAACTTCTGCACCACTTCCTCCCGTCATAGGGCTGCTCCAGAAATAGTAATAGTCTGTACTTCCACCGGCAGGAATATCTCGAGTAGCTTCAAAACTGCCCGTATTGCTAAGCGAGGAGCCTGTGGTTTGAATTAGGGAGGCGCTGTTCTCTAAAACAAAATTACCACTGTTGGATAGTGTTCCTTCTACCTGGATACTGTCTTCCTCGGAAATGGTAAAGGAGGTGCCATCCATGGTGAAGTCGCCATCTACTTCAAAGGAACCTTCTGTGGTGTAGCTTCCGCTGGCGATATCAAGCTCCAATTGGCTGCCAAAGCGCAAACCACCGCTTGTGTTAACCAACAGGCCGTTGCTGGCGTTTAAAGTGAGGTTTTGGCTGGATGAAGGATCAAATACCAAGCTGTCGCCTCCACGCACGCCAAGGTTGCCGTTTACCGTGGTATTGTAGTTGGAGTTTATTTTAAACTGGCCATCTAGAACCAGCAAAGAGTCTACTGTAAAACCGTTGCTGCCTGTGGTTACGGTAACCGTAGCGCTGCGGTTATAATAAAAATTGGCGTAGTTGCGGTTGTCCAGGTCGGGTTGGGCACCGCTATTTTCAAAGTAAAAGGTAGCCCCCGAATTAAAGGTGACTACAGCATCGGGAGCTTCCAGACCAAAAGGGCTTGCCACAGCAGTTCCATTGGAGTAATACGATGATCCATCAGTAAAGACTACGGTATTTTCATACGGATTACTTCCTCCAAAGGGACTTAAGGTGCCGTTGGAATTATCCGTGGCGCTGTTGTAAAAGGTGCTTCCATTATCAAAGCTGAGGTCGTTACTCCCACTTGTCAAGATTTGGTGCGCTTGTGATCCGGTGAAAACGATGGTTCCTGCTATGTTGCTGCTCCTGTCGTTGAGTAAATGCAAGCGAAGCGGTTCGGTTCCAGAAAGGGTTAGGGTGCAGGTGGCGCATACGGCTAGGTTATCGTCATCGGTAACGGCACCATTGATGTAGATATCTCCACCTCCAGAAACTGCTGAAAGGGTTACTTGAGAGCCATTGGTCAATTGTAGTTTCTCTATAAAAAGCTGGTCTATATCGCTAACCGTGCTGCTACCACCGTCACTAAAAAGCAGTTCATCATCTACTGCGTATGCCGATCGGCTTGGATTCCAGTTGGCATCGGTGAGCAAGGCATTGTCTACTCCACCACCGTCCCATGTGTAGCTTTGGCCTCCTGTTTCACCACTTAGAATCACCACATCATCCAAGGCTAGGTTACCAGCGCTTTTGATATAGCTGAAGCGAAACTGATTGAAGCTACTAATGGCGTCTTCTCCGTATACCTGGGTAAATCCATCGGATTCGGAGGTAGGAAGGTTGTTGATTTCATCTATTTGCGTCCAGTTTATTCCATCTGCCGATCCTTCGATTTTTAAGGTGGAAGTCGCATCCGTGCTTTGTCCTTTAATCCAGAAAGACAAGACGGTGGGGGTGTTGCAAATGACTGGGGTTATTAAGGTGTCGCCCGTAGCATCCAGTTGCAAACTCGGTGTGGCGTCACCAAAATTTCCTACCGATGTATACGTGCCGCCTATGTTGGTAAAGGTCCAGTTGGAAGGAGCAGTAGTTCCTCCATCAAAGGCTTCGTTAACGCCAATGCCTTCGCTATCGCAGGTAGTAAAACTAAAATCGTAACCCGGGGTGTTGTATTCTAAATTGTCGGCATCGAAAAAAGACAGATAGTAGGTAGTATTGGCAGATAAACTGGAAACTGAAAAGCTGCTTCCTGCTCCATAGTACACCACGTAATTCCCTGAGCTAGTAATAAGCTCGTCCCCCGAGCCAAAGCTTGTACTTGCACTGTAGTCTGTACCGCAAATGGGGAAGGTGTTTACATTCTGCGCCTCTCGAATTAAAACCAGCGTGCTATCTCCGGTGCCCGGGGTAAATGAAATATCTGCTGTATTTCCTGTAATGTTGGTTGCACTAGCCCCACTGGCTTGGGTAGTTCCGTAGTCGCAGTGGTCACCTACCAAATACACGTGGTCTATGTTCCAGCGCTCGTTGTCCGCATTGTTTTCGGCATCTATTTTAAGGCTAAAGCTTTCGTAGCCATCGGCCAAATTCAACTTTAGGTAGGCGTATCCATCACCATCATCATCGCGATCGCCTCCGCCCGATGGGGCAAAGCTTATTTCTGCCGAACCAACGTTGTTTTCAGCGGTGCTTAATTGCAACTGTTGCTCGCCCAAGAAGCTCCAGCGCGCATTGTTATCTCCGGTAATTGATATTTCAGGGTCACTAGAAAAGTCATTGCCGTTGTAGGCGCCAAAAACTTTTACAATATCGGCTCCATCGGCACCGTTGGAGGCATTGCCCGAAGTGGAGGAAAGGCGAAATACCATCTCCACATCCTTGTATCCAACCGTACTAAAAGCATCGAGAATAAGAGTGTCGTGCGCGCCACCCGTTCCATGGACTTGCCATGAGTTGCTACCTGCAAAAATGCGGTTATCGGATGGGGTGTCTCCACTGCCATCGGCACTAGAGATTTTGTCGCTGCCATAGGTTATGTTCCAGTTATCGTCTATGGAGCTTTCAAACCCCTGGTAGGCAAATAGGGTGTAGGCAGTTATGCGGATATCGTCAATGGCAAATTCATCGCGAGTACCCGAGCCCGAAACGTCATCGGTAGCCCAGCTAATGTAGTAGTTGCCACCATTGCTAATGTTGAGTCCATCTAGCGTAACACTTTGTGGGTGGGCTACCCAAGCAGGGCTTACATCGGCAGTTTCTGTGGATGTTATGGTATTTCCACTGAGGGCGAGATAGTTGGCGTTATTGGCATCGTGCTCAAAGCGTATTTCGTTGGCTCTGTCTTGGTCGTTATAAACATACACGGTGTAGCTCACGACCAACTTACCGATAACCGAGCCGGTTGCATTGGCAAGTTTCAATCGGATGCTGCCAGGAGTAAGGTCGCTCCCATTGGGCTGGAAACCAAAGGCGTAGTTTCCTGCGCTCACTTCAAAAGCGTACAATCCTCCCGTGCCTGCGCCGCCTGTTGAGGTTCCGCGGGCAAAATCACCAGAAGTGTTGCCATCTTCATCAAAGGTGTGGGTGTCATCGCTTAGGTCGGTAACTTCCCATGCATTTCCATCCAATTGTCCAGCGCTGGGGCTGTCTGCAAATCCTGTACCCGCGTACGTTCCGTTGTTTACCCCCGAAACGGTTGCGTCAAAATCTATGACATAGGGGGTAGCATTTTCTGCAATGCTAAGCTGCGCATGGGAGAGGGTAGCGGAAAAAAGTGCGCAAAAAAGGAGTATCGTTTTTTGCATGGTAGCGGGTTTTGGAAATGCAAAATAGCTACCTCAATTTACCGCAATGTTTCGATAAAGTAAAGGAGATTAAATTATTAACGCTGATTTCTGCTGTGGATCTAAAATATTAGTATTTCGTAAGAATAACTTTTACAGGCAGGTGGTCGCTGTATCCACCCAAATACTTGCTCCCTGCAAAAGTGCGGTTGGGGTAACCTACGTAATTTCCGGTTTGTTGTAAAAGCTCGGGTTCTAGATGCACCGCTGCTTGTGAAAATTGCAGCTTGGATTTGGGTTGGAAGAAATGTGGGCTGAGTAGAATCTGATCGAAAAGATTCCAATTTCCACGATAAGCCAAAGATCCTTGTCCGCTGTTGTGTATAGCAACCCAAGGGTTAATCAGTGAAGCTTTTGCCTGCATAGGTTTTGCTTGCAATACTTGCGATATGCTGGCATCGGTAGGGTCGTCATTAAAATCGCCCAGTACCACAATGCCATGATTTGGCGAAGCTATGGTTATAGAGTCTATAATGTTTTTGCAGGTTGCGGCAGCTGCCTGGCGCAGGGGAGCACTTTTTTCTGCACCACCTCTACGGCTAGGCCAGTGGTTTACAAAAAAATGTAGGCGTTGTCCATCCATCCAACCGGTAACTCGCAGAATTTCGCGGGTGTAGTAGTCGGTTTTGCCCGGTGGTAAAACGCGGTAGGTCTCATAACTTTCCAACTTGAAGGCTCGAGGTTGATACAATAATGCAACATCAATCCCTCGTTTGTCGGGTGAGTCTTGGTGTACAATGCGGTAGGAGTGGCCCTTTAGAGCGGGTTGGCGCAGCAGATCCTCAATAACCCCTTTGTTTTCTACTTCGCATAAGCCTAGAATGGTTGGTGCTTTTCCGTCACCGATGTTTGCAATGGTACGGCTCAGTTTGGTGAGTTTATCGGTATAGCGTTTGGTATTCCATTGCTTGTCGCTATTTGGGGTAAACCCGGTATCGCGAACCTCTGGCTGGTTTATGGTATCAAAGAGATTCTCTACGTTGTAAAAAGCGATGGTATAGTCCTTATTGCGCTGTGCGGTTGCAACACAGGATGCTGCCAAAAAGCATAGCAGTAAAACGATTCTCATACCTACTGAAGTTTGCTGTAAAAGAAAGGGATTTCGGCATGAGCTGGGTTACCACAGTGTAAAATGTACTGGGGGGAATAAAACTTTAGCGCACAAAAAAAAGCGAGGATGTCCTCGCCTTTTCTGCAATGTTTTGTATTCAATGTATTACTGCTGTGGAGTTTCGCGCTCTTCCTTGTTGTAGAAGTAGGTATTGATCAGGTTGCTTTGTGTGGGCTGTCCCACTACAGGGAAATGCTCATTTATCGCAACAAGCTCACCGGTAGCTACATCGTTTATGTAATCAAAGAACTTAAGGTTGGAGCTCAGTGGATTGTCTTCTCCCGCGTACGTTTCTATGCGTATACTTTCTGGGAAGTTTTTGCTGGTAATCATAAAGCTGTCGAATCCGTCAAAGAACAGCGGTGTAAATTCTGCCAGGCTGTTGGAGTTGGCATCGTATTGGTATATGTAGCGCAAAACACGTGTGGGTACAGTATCCGATGCGAAAATGAGCTCTCGCGAGGTGTCGAAATTGGTGTTGTCCTCTGTAAGTTCTGGAACAAAAATGGAGTCGGTAATACCAATAACATCAATGTCTATGGTTTGTAGCACTTCTCCGTTGTAGGTGAAATCGGCTTCAAACTGTTCGCGATATACAATTCTATTTTCGCCATCTACCAGAAAACGAGCTATGGTTGCAGATCGGGGCTGTTGGCTACCGCTTTCGGGTAAAAAGTACACTACGGTAGAATCGTCCCACTGGTAGTTGGTATTGCCTTGATAGCTAACCGATACTCTCCGGTCGTTATTTTGGTACTGAAATTTTACGGTAGTGATGGTATCTCCATCGTATTGTATGGTCGATAATTGCTTGGTTTCGGTATAGTTAAAAGCACGGGTGCCCTCCATTTCCAACGCACCGGCATCATCAAAGTAGCTAACGTCTATTCGCGTTAGCTGATCAGATTCTATATTAAATCGAGTCACCGTACTGTCTTCGGCTAAGGGAGCGGGAACCTTGCTTACTGTAATTGCGGAGGTTTCAAACTCAAAAGGTAATTCGGTGGGTTTCGTTTTGTTTCCGCACGATGAAAAAAACAGCACTGCTGGTATGAGCAAAGACAAATAGGGGCGTAATTTCATGAACTATTGCTTTATTGGCAGTGCAAAAGTAAGAAATTGAAATGCATTAATAGCGAAAGGTAATAATACGTTTCAGTTCTTTTTGGTTGCCAGCATTGAGTTCATACTCGCGCATTTCTGTTGTGCGGCCTTTTTCATCAATTTCGTACTCGTATCGTTTGATAACGGCCGGTTGATTTGCATCTTTAATAGTGGCGGATCCCGGCAAAAATTTAGAGTGTACGAAAGGAACTTCCATAACCCGGAAATTGAGTGGTGCTAAAATTCCAAAGAGCGGATTTTGTGGTTGCTTATCTGCAGGAGCAAAAGATACGCTTTGCATCAGTGCAGCTCCGTTTTTTAGCCCAGTTCTCCGGCGTGGTTGCTGCTGCTTACCATCTAAAAAGTGATTCCAATATTCGGCCTCTGTTTTTCTACGTATGCCACCTGTATTTTCATCTCCAAGGATGACCTGAAAGGAATCGGAAACAAACTCATACACATCAAAACTCGATAATTCCTGACCGTTGTACCGATACTCTACAGAATCTGATGTTACAACTACCTTTTTTCGGTTGGGTTGAGCCGTATCCAAAGTATCGCGTTTCACCTCGCTAGTGTAGTACGGAACCTTGCTATCTTGAGGTTCTGGGAAATTTGCTTCAAAATCGTTTCTGTGGTCTACCAGCTTACGGTTGTTGCCATTTTTTTCTGTTGTGATTACCGTAAGCGCTGTAGCGGGATCATAAACTTCGCGAATCCAGCCATCGCCATCATAAATGTACTCCCCTTCAATGGTTACTGCCGGTGAAGAGCCGTTTCCGTAAAAAGAGTGTAGTGCTAAAACGTTGCCACCTGCAAGATCAATAAGGGCAAGGCTAGAGGAGTCCTGTACGACATAGCCGTTGTTGCCTTCGGCATCTACGCCTGGAGCCATGTTGTAAAAGCTAACTAGGCTAAGCTCGCTCACCATCTTGGTTTCTTGGGTGGGGCTGGGAGCTGGAGTTACGGTAAGTTCGTTTTTTTTACAGCTTGCGGTACTGAGTAAAATAAACGCAGCAAATAGAAGGAGTAGGGAGTGGTTTTTCATACGAGGTTTAGGTAGTGGGTTCATAACAAACTTAAATTTCCCTCCATCATATCATACCTTGATGTTAGGAATTGTTTGTTTGATTATTGGAATCCCTTTTCCTAAAACTACGTATCGCTGTTGTTGTCTACGGTTTGCTCTTTTGTCTCGTAACCAAACAGTTGATTCTCCTTAATAATGTTATCTACATAACCCGGTACCATCTCTTCCCAACCGTCTTCTCCATTTTTGATCATGGAGAGTACTTTTCTAGAGAATATGTGGAGTACAGAGGGGTCATAGTCCTCTAAATCAATAATTCTCTTGTTGTTTACGAGGTAATCGTAAAGGGGTTTATGACGTTTGTGAATGGGACAATTTTCCGAGGTTAAGAGCGTGTCGTTTTCCTCATCAATCTGCGGGTACATGTATATTTTTAAGTCCCGCATAAATAGAATTCCAAACGCTTCTAGAATTCCTCCGCTTAGATTGCGATAATAGCGTTCCTTGAACAATTCTAGCAGGTTAGCGACTCCCATAATAAGTCCCATTCTGCGCTGGGTGAAGTTGGAGAAGTAGTGAATAAGCTTGTAATACTCCTGGTAATTGGATATTAAAACCGTTTGTCCAAGCGAGCATAGAATATCGGCACGGTCTAAAAAGTCTTTTTCATCGATTTCACCTTCGCTACGCAGATTGTTTAGGGTAATTTCAAACAAGACCATCAGGCGCTCCTTATCCACCTTATCATCAGCTATGAACTGGCTGTAGCCGTTCATGATCATATCAATGTTCACGTTGGTTACGGGTCTAAAGCTACCACGTATCGTAAGGATGTTCTTCTTATAGAGGGCGTCTGAGGGTTGTAGGTTTTTTCCGTCCGGGCCGAACATTACAGCCTCAGTCATGCCATTTTTCACCAGCTGCAAGCTCAACAAGCGGTTGTCTACATTTTTAAATGCAGGTCCCTCCATGTTTATCATATCGATTTCAATATGATCTCGGGCAAGGTTATCGTATAGCGATTTTAGGAGTTCTCTGGGATTTTCGTGATAGTAAAAGCAACCGTAAAGCAGGTTTACGCCAATATCTCCAATTTTCTCCTGCTGTATGGCCGAATCGTTGTCGTGTAGGCGTATGTGGAGGATAATGTCGTTGGGCGCTTCATCGGGGTGACGCTGAAAACGCATACCCATCCAACCATGACCTTTTGCCGTCTTGCGGTAATCAATCGTGGTAATGGTGTCGGCAAAGGCAAAAAACTTGCGGTTGGGGTGCTTGGCTCTATCTAAGCGCTCGGCAATCAGATTGTACTCGTGCGAGAGCATCTTGCGCAGCCTACTTTCGCATACGTAGCGCGAGTAGGGCTCGGCTCCGTAAATGGCATCGGAAAAATCTTTATCGTAGGCAGACATGGCCTTTGCAATGGTGCCCGATGCTGCGCCAGCCCTAAAAAAATGCCGAACAACTTCTTGCCCGGCACCTATTTCTGCGAACGTCCCATATATGTCGGGGTCCAGATTTATTTTCAGAGCTTTTTGTTTGGATGTTAGGATAACCCGGTTCGATGCCATGCGACTTTTTTTAGTTAGCGCTGAACAAATTTACTTTGTTTGCAGTAACGGAGTAACACTTCTACAATTATTTCACAATTACGAAAAAGTGGCCCTAGTATGCAACTTACTTTTTTAGGTACCGGTACTTCAGCAGGAATTCCCCTTATTGGATGCAACTGTGAAATATGCCAATCCGATAACCCTAAAGATACACGCTTGCGAAGCTCCGTGCTGTTTCAAGACGACCACCATACCGCGATCGTGGATACCGGTCCAGATTTTAGAGCTCAAATGCTACAACACAATGTAGACCATTTAGACGCAGTGCTCTTTACCCACGAGCATCGGGACCATATTGCCGGATTAGACGATACGCGTCCCTACCTTTTTTGGACTGGAAATCCCATGCCTATTTTCTGTGAAGAGCCGGTGGAAAAGGCCATCCGTAGAGATTTTTACTACGCTTTTCAGGATAATCCGTACCCAGGTTCCCCCCAATTCCAAATTAGAAAAATAGCACCCAACAGCCCTTTTTCCGTAGGGAGTATGGAGTTTACCCCTTTGCGTATTATGCATGGAAAGATGCCCATAGTAGGCTTTAAATGCGGCTCGGTGGCCTACATTACCGATGCCAATGTAATACCCGAAGAAAGTTGGGAGCAGTTAATAGGTATTGATATCCTAATACTCAATGCCCTACGCATAGAAACACATCATTCGCATTATAATTTACAGCAAGCCATTGCGGTCGCAGAAAAAAGCCAGGCGAAACAGGTTTACTTTACACACATTAGCCACCAACTGGGGTTGCATCAAGAAATAAATCAGCAGCTACCCGACAACATCACCCTAGCCTACGATGGATTAACCATTACCTGGTAAGGTTTGCTTAGAGTGCCTTGGCAAATTTGGTGTTGTACTTTCCAGTGAAATTGATTTCCAAAAAACGGGGAATTTTCACTTTTGGATAAGTGCAGTTCCTTGGTGTATTCATACCTGGAATCTATACTGAAAAGCGAAGCATTCGCGGTATTTCCTTCTTTGATTTCGTGGTTAGATAATCCCAAGATACGCGCTGGATTTTCAGTGAAAAGCGCTAAAAATGCGCTAAGTTCCATGAGGTCTTTCAATACTTCATAGGCCACCGGAATTGCGGTTTGTAGGTTGGAAATACCAAAATCTGCCAGGTCGAATTCTATTTTTTTATTTTCAACTGCTACGGGTTCGTGGTCTGAAAACAGCACATCAATAACCCCGTTTTGGCAGGCTTCAATTAAAGCTTGTCGATCAGATTCGTTGCGGTAGGGAGGAAGTACTTTGTTTCGGGTATCAAAATCTAACGTTGCTGCATCGGTAAAGGCCAATTGGTGAGCTGGCGTGCCACAGGTGATTTCTAAGCCCGATTTTTTCGCTGCTTCAACAATACGGAGTCCCTCTGCCGTTGAAATGTGGGTAATGTGTACACGACCCCCGCAGTACTCCATTAGAGCAACTATATTTTTAAGCGCAAGGGTTTCGGCTATGTGGGGAATGGTGTTGAGTCCTGTTTTGCTGGAATTCACGCTTTCGTTCACCTGTCCTCCTTGGCTTAGGTTATCTAGCTGAGGAAAAAGAAATAAAGGGCGCGCTACATTTTGAGAATAGCGTAAGGCGTTTACGAGTAGTTTTTCGTGTACCTGTTTTTTACCACTGTAAAAACCAACGGCACCAGCCGAAGCCATGTCAAACATTTCTGGGAGCTGTTCGTTGGCGCCTGAAACGCTTAAGGTACCTAAGGGCAACAGGTTTACCGGAAGTAGATCGCTATTCTTAAGCACGTATTGTATACCGGTTTTGTTGTCGCGCACCGGATCGGTAAATGGCGACAAGCCCATATGGGTAAACCCGGCCGCTGCTGCAGCGGAGCTACCGCTTATTAAGTCTTCTTTGTGCTCAAACCCTGGGTCTGCAAAATCTGCCAACATATCCACAAATCCTACCGAAAGGAATTGACCCTGTGCATTGATTGTATGCTGGCTTTTGGGAATATGGGGGTCCTTTCTGGGTTTTTCAATGGATTTCCAGCGCCCGTTTTCGATAATAGCATCTACGGGTTGCCCATGCAGTGCGTGCTTGGGTTGAAGCAGCGTTGCGCCTTGTATCAGGATGTTTTTTGCACTTTCCATTGTAGCCAAATCATTTCCAGGGTTAAAAATAATAGCGCCAGTCCAATACAGTAGGGCCATAGCGCTATGTCGGATATACCAGCTTGACGCTCGTTGGTGTTGTTCCCTATGTTGGAAATAAAGCGATAGTTGTATTGGTCTTTCGGCAGTAATGTTTCTATTTCCTTAGGGTTTAAGAAAGTCATATCCGATTCCACCCGGCTGCTGTTTACCGAAAGAAAACCTAGAGCGTTTTCGTTGCTTTGTATGGTATACCAGCCATCCTCCAAAGGTAGGTTTTGCAAATAGCAAAGTGCACTACTCCCTTGCCGTTGGCACGTAGGCAAAAGCCGAACGCCCTCTTTTTCCAACCGCAGCGTGCCAAGGTCGGTCTTCTCGTCTATCGGTATGCTTACCCGCTGCGAGGTTCCGAGGGTGTAGTACAAGGTGTTGTTCTGTCCCGAATACTCTGTGATACGCAACAAGGTAGGAGCAAACAAGCCGTTTTGTGTGAATCTATTTTGCGCTGCATCGAAGCCAGAAGCAAAAACAAAAACCTGACCATTTGCCACATTGCGCTGGCTTAAAAAGGCTTGTTCTTCATTAAAACCCAGTAGGGTATTTGCTTCGCTGGTATTTTGTAAGCGCCAGGAGTAGTTGGTTGTTGGTGCGGTTAGTTTAGCGGGTTTCTCTGCAAATACGGGTTTGAAAAATGGCGCTTGGTCTGCAACGAAAGATATTTCTGCCCCTTCTTCGTACAACTTGCCCGGATAGGGTGCGTTCATCGCTTGCAATAACGCGGCATAATCTTTAGGGTTGATCCCTTCATTGAGTACAACCACCAAGTTACCTCCGCGTTGGGTAAAGTTGACCAGCGCATTGCGAAGCCCAGAGCCTATGTTTGGTAAATCGGATAAAATGACCGTGCTACCCGCTGTTTGCAAGGCTGCAAAATCAAACTGCGACACGGGCATATAGGTGAAATCAAAATCGGGGTCTTGAGCAAATAACTTCTTTACAGCTCCGTTGGGACGGGTGCCGATCTGTATTACCGGTACTTGCTCGGTAACTTTAAAAGCAAAGTATAAGGTGTTATCAAAACCGATGGGGTTGTCTACAATAGATACCAGTCCTTTGACCCAGCCAGACTGCTTTACTAAAATGGGGAAGCTTGCTTCTGCGGTACCGTTGGCCGGTAAAGCAACCGATACCGGAGCTTTTTGCACCCCGTTTAATTCCAGGTTAATAGGGAAGTCCTCGTAAGACTGATCGCTATAATTGGTAAGCCAAACGCGTAGTTCTGTGCTTTGGCCTTTTCGTAGAAAGGGGGCTCCCATAGCAACGGAGTCGATGCTAATGTTGCCAGTGTTTTGTCCAGTGAGTTGGGTTAGTAGCAAAGCGGCACTGTCTGGAAGCGGCAGGTTTTGGTTAAAGTTGTTTTTCTGAAAATCACTCAATACCACAATGGGGTCAACGGATTTCCCCTTGCGCTGCATGCTTAGAACGCCATCCCAACCCCCTTCATTTTTGCTGGGTTGGGTTTCATTTATCGCTTGAAGCGCTTCTGTTTTAGAAAGTGTACGTTGTGGTTTTTGGAGGTTGTTAGCAAACAGAAATTGTTTGTCGGCAGGAAACTGATTTACCCAGTTTTTAGCTTGTGCTTTGGCACTGTAAAAGTTGCTGTTGCCCACGCTTCCTGTAACCATGGAAGGACTGTTGTCTAGATAGATTCCGAGCAAGGATCCTTCCGTATTGGATGCACCCCGAGGCAGTGTGGGTTCGGCAAACGCTAGCACAATGGCAGCTAGCGCTAAACATCGAAGAAGCAGCAAGATCCAGCTTTTTATTTGAGAAACTCGCTTTTGCTGCTCTTGAATATTGCGCAACAATTTCACGTTCGTAAACAGCACCGTTTTGGAAACGTAGAAGCTAAACAGGTGTATGAGGATAGGGATGGCGAGCAGCCCTAGTGCATAAAGAAATGGCGAGGAGGCGAAATACATCGGGAAACAAAATTATAATAATGCCGCGCTAAACGTGGGGATTTAAGAAAAATTCGTTGCTCAAGGGAAACTTTACTCTAAAATTTCTCAAATGCGCCCAATCCAAATAGGGCATAATCGTATTTCACGGGGTCTTCGGGGTCTAGTTTTTTAAGCGCTTCCGAAATCTCTTCCACCGCTTTCCAGTCGTTTTGTTTGCGGTGCAGCAGTCCCAATTGGCGGCCCACATTGGAGGTGTGCACATCCAAGGGCAGTTTTAAGTCGGCTGGATGCAGGCAGTCCCATATACCAAAGTCTACACCCAGGGCCTCTGGTTTTCGGGTCATCCAACGGAAATACATGCAAAGACGCTTGGCTGCCGATCCCTTTTTAGGGTTGGCAATGTGTTTGGCGGTGCGCTGTGGTGTTTTGGCAATGACAAAAAAGTAGTGCAAGGCCTGCAGTTTGTCCATGCATCCTCCTTCAAAATCGGCCAAAAAGCGATTGATACTGCCGTGCAGCTTTATGAGTCGCGAAAGCCGCTCGGTTATGTACATGGCATCTTCTCCGTTTAAGGTGCGGTGCGTAATGCGGGCGAAGCGATTAAAATCGCTGGGTTGGGCCTCCATTAAAAACTCGTAAGGCGCATTATCCATCAATTCCAGCCATAATTGGGCATTGGTAATAATGGTTTTGCGTTGTCCCCAACTAATGAGTGCGGTTAAAAAACCCGCAACTTCCTGGTCCTTAGGGCTGGAAAAAGCATGCGGCACCTGAATGGGATCGGTTTCAATAAAAAAACCGGGCTGGCTGTACTGCTCAGCCTTTTCGTCTAAAAAATCTTTAAGCTCCTTGGGACTCATGCTGCAAGTGGCCATCGCGCAGTACCAAAACGCGATCGGCAATATCGGCTAGTTTCTCGTTGTGGGTTACCACTACAAAAGTTTGGTGCGTTTTGTTTTGCAGCTCCTTAAAGATGTGGTGCAGTTTTTCTGCGTTTTCCGTGTCCAAATTGCCCGAAGGCTCATCGGCAAAAACCACATCGGGGTTGTTAATAAGGGCTCGTGCTACCGCAGCGCGTTGTTTTTCTCCACCCGACATGGTGCTGGGCTTCTGCTCGGCCTGGCTTGCAATGCCTAGCATTTCCATGAGTTCTTGTGCTCTGGGGTAACACTCGGTCTTCGATTTTCCTGCAATAAGGGCAGGAAGGGCCACATTTTCAATGGCCGTAAACTCCGGCAATAATTGGTGGAACTGAAACACAAAACCAATGTGCTTGCTCCTAAAGGCGGCCATTTTTTTCTCTTTTAGCAAAAGCGGGTTGGTGTCGTTGATGTACACGGATCCTTGTGTGGGCTGCTCCAGGGTGCCCAAAATTTGCAATAAGGTGGTTTTGCCCGCTCCAGAAGGGCCTACAATAGAAACCAATTCGCCCGAATCAATGGAAAAGGAGAGGGGATGAAGTACTTCATTGTCTCCGTATTTCTTGGAAATATTTTCAGCGCGAATAACCGGTGGCATAGCTTTTTGGAAACGAATCTAACCAAAGCTCAGAAATGGTACGCCCAAGCGTTTTGATTTTTACAGGGAACGCGTACTTTTGGCGTGCATTTTAGCCCAGTTGACATGAACTTACACGAATATCAAGGAAAATCGATTCTTAAAAGCTTTGGCGTTGCCATACAAGAAGGTATTGTGGCACACACAGCCGATGAAGCGGTAGAAGCAGCCCGCAAGTTAAACGAGCAAACCGGAACCGACTGGTGGGTGATCAAAGCTCAGATACACGCAGGTGGCCGCGGAAAAGGCGGAGGTGTAAAACTGGCCAAATCGCTAGACGATGTTAAAAACATAGCGGGTGAAATCATCGGAATGGATCTCGTAACGCCACAAACGCCCCCACAAGGAAAGCGTGTGCACAAGGTTTTAGTTGGGCAGGATGTATACTATCCAGGTCCTAGTGAAACCAGCGAAATCTATATGTCGGTACTACTAGACCGCGAAAAAGGGCGCAATACCATTATCTACTCTACCGAGGGTGGAATGGATATTGAAGAAGTAGCCGAAAAAACACCACACCTTATTTTTAAAGAAGAGGTAGATCCTTCTGTAGGTTTACAAGGTTTCCAGGCACGTAAGATTGCCTTTAACTTAGGACTTAGCGGACAGGCGTTTAAACAAATGGTGAAGTTTGTATCCTCTTTATACAAAGCATACGAAGGATGCGATGCCAGTCTTTTTGAGATTAACCCCGTATTGAAAACATCGGACGATAAAATTATTGCTGTTGATGCTAAGGTTACCTTAGATGACAATGCTTTGTTCCGTCACCCGAACTACGCAGAAATGCGCGATATAACCGAGGAAGATCCTACCGAAGTAGAAGCCGGTGAAGCTGGTCTCAACTTCGTAAAGCTAGACGGAAACGTTGGTTGTATGGTAAACGGAGCTGGCCTTGCTATGGCTACCATGGATATTATTAAAATGTCGGGTGGAGATCCGGCCAACTTCTTAGATGTAGGAGGTACTGCAAATGCAGAGCGCGTGGAGAAAGCCTTTAACATTATCCTGAAAGACAAGAACGTAAAAGCCATCTTAATTAACATCTTTGGTGGAATTGTACGTTGCGACCGCGTAGCGCAAGGTGTAGTAGATGCGTATAAGAGCTATGGGGATTTTCCCGTGCCGTTAATTGTGCGTTTGCAAGGAACCAATGCCGAAGAAGCCAAGAAGCTTATTGACGATTCTGGTTTGGATGTGCACTCGGTAGTATTGCTAAAAGAAGCTGCAGACAAAGTAGCCGAGGTACTGGCCTAAGCCACTTTTACTGGTTATAAAATATTTGAAAACCGCCCTGAAAAAGGCGGTTTTTTTGTGCCTTAATATTTAGTTAACACAAAAAAGTTGCACGAAAGGAGCTTTGGTTTTCTTGGTGTTGCAATTAACATTGAGTTAACCTGAATGAAAGTTTTTTCACGATTCCATAACATTTAACAGTGCTGGCAATCCGTGATTCACTATCATCTTTGCGCCATCTTACAAAACCAAAACTTAATTAAAATGAAAAAGGTTACTAAAATGGTTCTTGCCTTAATGATGGCAAGTTTCGCATTCGTTTCTTGTGATGATGATGATCCTACGGAAGAAGTTCCTGTTACTCCTTCTAACAACATCACATCGAACACCACTTGGGCTGCAGATGAAGTACACGAGTTGAACGGTCGTGTTTTCGTTACTAACGGAGCTACACTTACTATCGAGCCAGGTGCTATCATTAAAGCTGCTGCTGGTACAGGTGCAAACGCAAGTGCACTTATTGTTGCTAGAGATGGTAAAATAGATGCACAGGGTACTGCTGAAAGTCCTATCATCTTTACCTCTGCTGCAGATGAGATCGAAGTAGGAGAGACTGAAAGCTCACTAAGCCCAGACTTTTCTGGTCTATGGGGTGGTCTTATTATCTTAGGAAATGCTCCTGGTTCTTTTAAAGGTGATGTTCAGGAAGTACAAATCGAAGGTATTCCACCATCAGAGCCTCTAGGTCTTTACGGTGGTTCTGACGCTACCCATAACTCAGGTACACTTCGTTACGTTTCTGTACGTCACGGTGGTGCTAACATCGGTGAAGGAAACGAAATCAACGGTATCACTTTAGGTGGTGTTGGTTCTGGAACTACTATCGAGCACGTTGAGGTTGTTGCTAACCAGGATGATGGTATCGAGTTTTTCGGTGGTACTGTAAACGTTTCTAACGCTGTAGTTTGGAATGCTGGTGATGACGCTATCGATACCGATCAAGCTTGGTCTGGTACACTCAACAACTTCGTAGTTGTTTGTGGTACTGATACAGATCACGGTTTAGAAATTGATGGTCCTGAAGGTAGCGCTAACGGTGCACACACACTTACTAACGGTACAGTTAAAGGAGATGTAAATTCTGAGCTAGCTAACTTCCGCGATGGTGCGCAAGGTAACTTCAACAACCTGTACTTCTTCAACTTCCCTAACCCGAATACTGAGGATGAGCGTGGTGATTTCTCTTTTGATGACGATCCTGCTACCGAAGCAAACTTTGTTTCTGGTGTACTTAGCTTCTCTGACTTAGAGACTACTTTGCCTGATGGTCTTACTATCCAGTTGTCTGACGTATTTAAGAACAACACTGCACAGCACGCAAGCAATGTAGAAACTCCAACTGTAGGTGCAAATACTTCAGTTTTATCTTGGACTTATACTGCTAGCCAGGGTCAGTTCTAAGAACGAATCGATACAGTATTTACTAAAACCCCGCGAGAGCGGGGTTTTTTTGTTTAGTATTCTCATGTTCATATTGCCTTAACATTGTTCGGGCTGGTATGATCGGTAGATTAAATAGGGTTGTATTATTAACACTGAGGTAACATACGAGCACGGATTCATTAGCAGTATATCCAGACTTTTGCACCGAATTTAACCGTGTACGAATGAAACGCATTTTTCAAGTTCTTCTAGTTACTCTTTTTGTCGGTGTGTCTATGGCGGCCACTGCGCAGTACGCTGCTATTCGCGGACAGGTAATAGATGACGCTTCCGGTGAAACCATTATTGGTGCAGCCGTAGTTATTGAAGGAACCACTACAGGTGCTTCAACAGACCTGGATGGTAAGTTCGAAATTAAAGTAGCGCCTGGAACGTATAATGTAGTATCTACTTTTATCTCGTATTCTCCTATAAAAATCGAAGGCGTTGAGGTGAAAGAAGGTGAAGTTACGGCACTCGGAACCATTCGTATGGGTGCCAATACCGAGCAGTTAAAGGAAGTGGTGGTTACAGCTAAGGCGGTGCAAAATACCGAGGCTGCCCTAGTTACGATGAAGCGCAAGTCGGCCAACGTTATCGATGGTATTTCAGCAGCAAGCTTTAAGAAGATTGGTGATTCGGATGCAGCGAGTGCCATGAGTCGTGTTACCGGAGTTTCGATAGAAGGCGGGAAGTACGTTTTTGTGAGAGGTTTGGGAGACCGTTACACCAAGACTACAGTAAATGGAATGGAAATTCCAGGCTTAGACCCCGACCGTAACTCGGTGCAATTGGATATTTTTCCAACCAACGTAATCGATAATATTGTGGTAAGCAAGTCCTTTACTGCGGATTTGCCAGCCGATTTTACCGGGGGGGCAGTAGATATTGCTCTTAAGGATTTTCCCGATCGTAAAACCATGGATGTTGGGGTGAGCTTAGGATACAATCCTAATATGCACTTTCAAAGCGATGCATTGACCCAGCGCACAAGTAGTACTGACTTTTTAGGTTTTGACGGAGGATTAAGAGATTTACCGTTCGATGATTCTAAGTCTTTTCCTACCATTAATGATGCCATTGGAAACCCTACAGGGGAGGACGCTCAGCGCTTTGAGGCTGCTTTAAGAGATTTTAATACGCAAATGGCGGGAACCCGTGCTGGAAATTTATTGAACACAGGACTTTCTTTTGCGGTATCCAACCAAAGAGCGTTGGGTGAGCGTACCCTGGGGTATAGCTTTTCATTGGGTTACCGCAACGAGCTGCAGTACTTTCAAGATGCACAATATAATTTGTACGGAAAACCAACAGATCCCTCAGAAACCGAACTAGAGCTTTTTGAAGAGCAGGTAGGCGACTTTGCAACACAAAACACCTTGGTATCGGCCATGGCAGGGGTTTCGCTTAAGGACGACAAGTCCAAGTATCGTTTGAACCTGCTGCATTTGCAAAATGGAGAGTCAAAAACCGGTGAGTTCGATTTTACGGCAAACAACCGCGGTACGGTGTTTACTGCAAAGCAATTCAATATAGAATACAGCGAACGTAGCTTAACTAACTTACTGCTTTCTGGTAATACGGTGGCAGGTGCCAATAATGAGTGGAACTATACCTGGAAATTTGCACCTACCCGCTCGGTATTGAATGATCCAGACATTCGTTTTTCTCGTGTGAGAACAGGAGGTGGCACGCCATTTTCAACAGAAGTTGGTCTGCCTGAGCGCATCTGGAGAGAGCTTGAAGAGTACAACTTACCCGCGAAGTTTGATGTGGTTCGTGATCTAACGATTTCACAGCGCGATGCCAAATTGAAGTTTGGAGCTTCAACCGTGTATAAAGAGCGCGATTTCAATATTTACAATTTCCAGGTAATCCCAGGAAACACAACTTTTGGATCCAACCCTAGCCCCAACGATATCTTTGTTGAGGAAAACCTCTATGACTCAGAGAACCCTCAGGGCGTTCGCGTTAATCCACAGTTTGTGCCCATTAACCCCAACCAGTTTAACTCCAAAGCAGTTAATGTAGGTGCTTATGGGTCGTTAGAATTTCAACCCACACCATTGCTGAAAGCTATTGTAGGGCTTCGCGCAGAATTGTACCAGCAGTACTATACCGGTACCAATCAGACTGGAAGTATAGTTCTAGACAACGAACTGCTTTTGGATGACTTGGATCTATTCCCAACCTTAAACTTGATCTACAACGTTCAGGAGAATCAAAACTTACGCTTCTCATTCTCTAGAACTATTGCGCGTCCTTCCTTTAAGGAGCTTTCTTATGCAGAGATCTTAGACCCCATTACGGGTAGAACTTTTGTAGGTGGTTTATTTACCGAAGTAGCTACAGTTGGAGGAGAGACCCAGGCCTTGTGGGATGGTAAACTACAATCTACACGCATCAACAACATAGATGTACGCTGGGAATTGTTTAACGGTATTGGCCAATCGGTGTCGGTGAGTGCTTTCTACAAAGGATTTAGTAAGCCTATTGAAATGGTGCAGTTCCTTTCCGATCCAGGTTCTTTCCAGGCAAGAAACGTAGGGGATGCTACCGTACTCGGTACTGAAATTGAAGTACGTCAGTCACTCGCACTAATTAGCCCTAAACTGGAGCAGTTCTCTTTAGTAGGTAATCTAACCCTAACGCGTTCTTCCATTGATATGTCTACCTCCGAATTGCGTTCACGTCAATTGTCTGCAAGAGAGGGCGAAGAGGTAGAAGATACCCGTGCTATGGCAGGACAGGCACCATACTTAATTAACACTTCGTTATTGTATGCTACCAAAGATAGAGCAACCGATATAGGTATTAGCTACAACGTGCAAGGTAGAACACTACAGTTTGTAGGTTTCGGGAACCAAACCGATGTATTCTCTGTGCCTTTCCACTCATTAAATATCAAAGGATCGCACAAGTTTGGAGAAGACAACCGCTGGAAAGCTTCTTTGAAAGTAACCAACTTACTTAATGATGCCAGAGAGCAAGTATTCTCTAGCTTCCAGGCAGAAGATCAGTTCTTTACCAGACTGCTACCTATGCGTACCATTAGCGTAGGAATTAGCTACAAGATTTTCTAAAAGACAATCAGTAAATCCAATTAAAAAACCGCTGCATTCCAGCGGTTTTTTTGTGACTTCGAGCGAAGTAATGATATATATTTGCGACTATAAATTTCAATATATTCATGAGAAACTTATGGTGTTTGCTGCTTGTCGTTAGTTATTCGGTATTCGGGCAGGAAAAAAGTAAAGTGATTTCAGAGAACATTACGAGTGACACCCATTGGAGTCACGATACCACCTATGTGCTGGATGGACGCATTTATGTTGCCAATAGCGCGGTGTTAACCATAGACTCGGGCACCGTAATTAAAGGTAAGGCAGGGGAGGGGGCTTCTGCCAGTATGCTGATCATTGCAAGAAACAGCCAAATTATAGCTGAAGGAACGCGTGAGTTTCCTATCATCTTTACTTCCATAGCCGATGATATCTATTTTGATGCAACGGTTATGCGGCATGTAGGAACCAATAACATGGGGCCATCTGAGCAAGGGTTTTGGGGCGGTGTGGTAATACTGGGAAATGCGCAAGGCTCTTTTCCACAAGCACAAAATGAAACCGTTCTTGAAGGTTTTCCTGCAACAGAGAACCTGGCATACTACGGGGGTGATACCAACGAAGAAAGTTCAGGCGTTTTGCGCTATGTTTCTATACGCCACGGAGGTGCAAATGTTGGAGCAGGAAACGAAATAGGTTCGTTAACCCTAGGGGCAGTAGGCGAACTTACCGAGATTGATCACGTAGAGGTGTATGCTGGGATGGATGATGGCCTGGATATCTACGGGGGTAATGTGAATATCAAACACGCGATTTTAGACGAAATAGGGGATGATGCCGTAGATTATGACCAGGGCTATTTAGGATACATGCAGTTTATTTACGTAGCTCAAACGGGAGATGCTGCTATTGAAGCCGATGGTGGCGAGGGTGAAGAGGTAGAAGGACAGCCCGTTTTCTACAACTTTACAGTAATGGATACGGGTAGCATGGCCAACCAAGCCTTCGATGTTGATTACGGATTGATTGTGGGTAATTCTGTTGTTAAGGGCTTTACAGAAGAAGGATTTATTCTCAATGATGACGCCTATAATTACATGCGTGGCGTTTCTACAAAAGCAACCTTTCGCGTTGAAAACACCATCTTTGATGATGTTGCTGATGGTACGCCAGCAGGGGTTATTACTACGAAATCCTTTCAACCAGGGAGTGGTACCGTAATTACAGACCACTTCAATGAACACAATAATGCAATTGAAGCGGTTTTTATTTTTAAAAATTACCCAGTGCCACCAGCTGGTACGGCCAATAATGGTGTGCCATCTGAAATCGAGTGGTTTGAGCCAGTAACTTATCAAGGTGCTTTTGAACCGTTTGGAGAACAATGGTCTTGCGAATGGACTCGCAGCCAACCCGATTGTGTAATCCTTTCTACCCGTGAGCTAAACGTTAAGCTGGATATCAAGATTTTCCCCAATCCTGCAACGCAAACGGTGCAGCTAACCGCTAATTTTACTGGAACCATTGAGTTATATGGGATACAAGGGCAATTGGTAAAACAATTCTCCCTTAGTAACAACAACAGCCTAGATGTCACCGACTTAGCGCCGGGGAGTTATGTGTTGGTTGGATACAGTGCCCAAGGCAACTTTAGCCAGGCCCTAGTAATCGAATAGCGCAGGAGTATTTATACCGTACCCAGAGCCGTGCTGTATCGCAGTGCGGCTTTTTTGTTTCCTAACTCTCCTCCTCGTAAAATACTTGGTAGTATTTGCGACCTTCATCATCCACGCCTTTGCGTATAAGCGATTTGTCGCCATGGATGTAAATGTGGAAGTTCTTATCCAACTTGAGTACGCTTTTGAACACTTTGCCGTGCTTTTGCACCGCCTTTTTGGAGATTTCAAACTCCTCCAGGGGTTGTATCTCCATCTCCTGTGCGCAAGCTGCGCTGTAATTACGGTAGGACTCCGTTACGGCTTCATCGCCACCAAATACGGCCGACTCAAACTCGGCTTGTTTGTAGGTGTCGTTGCTCTTAAAATACTCTGATGACTTATTGAGCAAGTCGATTTGGTCTGACTTTTCTACTTCGTACTCGTGTGGAATTTGCTGCGAAATAAAGGTTTTTGCCATGCTTATGGCTTGGTTGGTACTGTTTACCTCATCGTTTTTCAGTTTCACCTTTACAAAGTCGTTTTTCCAGTACTCGGTTTCTTTGCCCGCATTGTCTATCAGCAATAGGGTAGGTGTGGGGTCGGTAAACAAAACCAAGCAGGCTTTATCCAGCTTTTGCTGTCCGATGCCTTTTTTAAAGCCGATGTCTCCGTTTTCTTGGGTATCAATAAAGGTGGCCTTGTTCTCTACCTTGCAAATGGCCAGAGCGCGCACGGGGTTGGCCTTGAACAGCACATCCAATCCATCCAAAATAAATACATCACCATCTTTTATGTTGGGGTGGAGGGATACGTCCATAAGGTGGGCCGCTATATCCAATGCCGTATTGGCATCCAAACAGCTTTTCTCTCGCATATCCTGGCTGTAGGTATGCAGCATGTTATGATTGATATCTACCGGGTGCCAAAAGTCGTAGGTTTCAAAGCATTGGGTAAACGGCTTTAAAAAGATGTTTTTGAGCACTTCTTCGTGGTCGTATTCCGAGAGGTCTACGGGCCCGCCAAGGTCGAGGCTTTGTGGGTTTTCTTTTTGAAACGGGAAGTAAAAGGCCGCTTGTATTTGCGCGGTAGTTATGTTGAGCATGGGCGTGTGATCATCGAGTTTGGAGGAAGCGACAAAGTTAGGGACTAAATCCCTTTTTTGGCCACCAATTTATGCCTATCGTTGAGCTCCATGAGCGCAGCCGAGCCGTACCAGGGTTTGAGCTCCATGCGTAGCCAATTTTGCTGGATGGCAGGATCGCTCTCCGTCCAGGCTTTGGCGGTATCTAAGGACTGGGTGTTAAAGATGTATATACCACGTAGTGGGGCATTGTCCAGGAAAGGGCCTGCTAACACCAGATCGCCTGCTTTGGCCATACGTTGAATGTTGTCTAAATGCGCGCGTTGCAATTTGTTGGTCACTGCCGTATCGGTAATGGTGTTGGATCCTCGGTACAAAAAGGCCATAATGTAGGATTTCATTCCATAGTCATCGGCTCCGAGCGAAGCGGCATGGGTGGAGTCGTATTCCAGCCTTTGTGGTGGCGCTACGGGAGTAGTGCTGCTGGTTCTTGGGCCCTGGGTTGTGTTGCACGAAGCCCATAGGACTAGCATAAATACAGGAAGTAGGTATTTCATAGCACGCGTTTGGTGCCGAGAAAAGTACATTTTTTTGTTTTCTGCTATCGCGGGTGCTAGAAAAAGTATGACTTGCGGTTTTTGCGAATCGACCGTGCACGTTTAACGCTTTTACCACCGCCAGATCCAGCGCGGGTATCGCGTACACCGCCACCCGAACCCAGTGTGAAACGAACGCCTAGTCCTAGGGTAGCGGCGTTAGAAATTTCAGGTTCTAGCGTAGCAATAACTTCGGTTTCACCCGTTACACTGTTTTCTTCGGTTACTGCGGTGGGGGGGAGGTATAGGCCTCCGTCTAGGATAAATGTGAGGTTATTTACCCGGTACTCTAGTCCAGTGCCCACAATATACATCATGCCTTTACCGTGGTATTTCTCATCATCGGGCAATGGAAAGTCGTTGTCTTTTTCGGTAATAGAATATTTTGCACTGTAGGGCATGTAAGAATAGCCCGCTCCAAGGTTAAAAAACCATCCAAACTTAGAGACATAGGTGCCCGCTATATAAATCTTAGCGGTTGCATTTAGCTGCAAGTTAGACTGACTTTGGCGAATCACCATCTCAGCAGAACCGTTCCCAGAGGCACTAGGAATACTATTCCTAATCTCATCTTTCATTGGGAAAAAGTATTGAAGACTTACCGTGAAAACCCCTTTTAATTTACCGCTTTTTGGGCTGGTTAGAGGAAACAGATTGGCTTCTACGCCCAATCCCAAGCCCGTTTCACCTTCGATGTTGGTATTGAGTAGTTTGGGGCCAAAAGTAGTTTGGCTATAAGCACGGAATGAGAGTGTAGTAAGCAGAAAAACAAAAGCTATACTGTAAAGAAAAGGCTTGGTTTGCACTAGCTGAGGATTATAAGTTGTATAAAACTAT